>JAIXSE010000025.1 GCA_027484825.1 Rubrivivax sp.
CACGTAAACGGCCTGGATGGACGTGATCGAACCGACCTTGGTCGAGGTGATGCGCTCTTGCAGACGGCCCATTTCTTCCGCCAGCGTCGGCTGATAGCCCACGGCGGAAGGCATACGGCCCAGCAGCGCGGACACTTCGGTACCGGCCAGGGTGTAGCGGTAGATGTTGTCCACGAAGAACAGCACGTCACGGCCTTCGTCACGGAAGGCTTCGGCCATGGTCAGGCCGGTCAGTGCCACGCGCAGACGGTTGCCCGGAGGCTCGTTCATCTGGCCGTAGACCATGGCGACCTTCGACTTGCTCAGGTCCTCCTGGTTCACGACGCCAGCGTCCGACATCTCATGATAGAAGTCGTTGCCCTCGCGGGTACGCTCGCCGACACCCGCAAACACCGACAGACCCGAGTGAGCCTTGGCGATGTTGTTGATCAGCTCCATCATGTTCACGGTCTTGCCCACGCCGGCGCCACCGAACAGACCCACCTTGCCGCCCTTGGCGAACGGGCAGATCAAGTCGATCACCTTGATGCCGGTTTCCAGCAGTTCCTGCGACGGGCTCAGCTCGTCGTAGGCCGGGGCCTTGCGGTGGATGGGAGCCGTCTGGACGCTGGACACGTCGCCGCGCTCGTCGATCGGGTTGCCCAGCACGTCCATGATGCGGCCCAGGGTGGCCTGGCCCACCGGGACCTGGATCATGTCGCCGGTGTTGTAGACCTCGGTGCCGCGGCGCAGGCCGTCGGACGACCCCAGCGCAATGGTGCGGACCACGCCGTCGCCCAGCTGCTGCTGCACTTCCAGCGTCAGGGCCGAGCCTTCCATCTTGAGGGCGTCGAACACCTTCGGCATCTGGTCACGCGGGAACTCCACGTCCACCACGGCGCCGATGCACTGAACGATCTTGCCCACCGATTGAGTGTTAGCCATTTTTTCGTTCCTTCAATTCAAATCTATGCGTTGCCTGCGATCTCTCGCCGGTCAACCGCTGATGGCGGCGGCGCCGCTGACGATTTCCGACAGTTCCTTGGTGATGGCGGCTTGGCGGGTCTTGTTGTAGACCAGCTTCAGTTCACCAATCAGCGTTCCGGCGTTGTCGGTCGCGGCCTTCATGGCCACCATGCGGGCCGATTGCTCGGACGCCATGTTCTCCGCCACGGCCTGATAGACCAGGGCTTCGGTGTAGCGCACCAGCAGCTCGTTGATGACCGTCGGGGCGTCCGGCTCGTACAGGTAGTCCCAGGCGTGACCCGCAGCGTCCGTCTCCAGCGACTCTTGAGTCAGGGGCAGCAACTGCAGCACCACCGGCTCCTGCTTCATGGTGTTCACGAAGCGCGTGTAGCAGAGATAGACCGCCGACAGCTTGCCTTCCGCATAAGCGTCCAGCAGCGTCTTCACCGGGCCAACGAGGCGCTCCAGCTGCGGGGCGTCGCCCAGCTGCGTGGCATGCGCAACGACCTTGGCGCCGATGCGGTTCATGAAACCCAGACCCTTGTTGCCGATCGCCACCACGTCTGCCTTCTGACCAGCCGCCTCGAGCTCCTTGAGCTTGTTGGTGGTGGCGCGAAGCAGGTTGGTGTTGAGACCGCCGCACAGGCCCTTGTCAGTCGTGACCACCACGAAGCCCGCCGTCTTGGCGTCCGGATTGGCCACCATGAACGGGTGGCGGTACTCCGGATTGGCCTTGGCGAGGTTGGCGGCAATGTTGCCCACCTTCTCCGCGTAAGGACGGGCCGCGCGCATCCGATCCTGCGCCTTGCGCATTTTCGAAGCGGCGACCATTTCCATGGCCTTGGTGATCTTCTTGGTGTTTTCGACCGACTTGATCTTGCCGCGAATTTCCTTGCCTGCTGCCATGATTTCTCCTTTCAGTTCCCCGACAAGGCCGCATTGCTGCGGCTGGAGCGCCCCCCGCGCCCGGCCGAGGCCGGGTTATGAGGGATGCGTCGGGGGTGGGTCATGTTCAGGCGAAAGACTTCTTGAAGGAAGTGATCGCTGCGTTCAGTTCGGCTTCGGCGTCCTTGTCCATGGCCTTCGCGTCTTCCAGCTTTTGCAGCAGGGCAGCGTGCGAAGTCTTCAGGAACTGGTGCAGACCGTGTTCGAACGCCAGCACCTTCTTGACCTCGATGTCGTCCATGAAGCCCTTGTTGGCCGCGTACAGCGACGCGCCCATCAGGCTGATGGACAGCGGCGAGTACTGAGCCTGCTTCAGCAGTTCCGTCACGCGGGCACCACGGTCCAGCTGCTTGCGGGTCGCGGCGTCCAGGTCGGAGGCGAACTGCGCGAAGGCAGCCAGCTCACGGTACTGGGCCAGGTCGGTACGGATACCGCCGGACAGCGACTTGATCAGCTTGGTCTGGGCAGCGCCACCGACGCGCGACACCGAGATACCGGCGTTGATCGCGGGACGGATACCGGCGTTGAACAGGTTGGTTTCCAGGAAGATCTGGCCGTCGGTGATCGAGATCACGTTGGTCGGAACGAAGGCGGACACGTCACCGGCTTGCGTTTCGATGATCGGCAGAGCCGTCAGCGAACCCGTCTTGCCCTTGACTTCACCCTTGGTGAAGGCTTCCACGTAGTCGGCGTTCACGCGGGCAGCGCGTTCCAGCAGGCGGCTGTGGAGATAGAACACGTCGCCGGGGAAGGCTTCGCGGCCCGGAGGACGGCGCAGCAGCAGCGACACTTGACGGTAGGCCACGGCCTGCTTGGACAGATCGTCATAAACGATCAGGGCGTCCTGGCCACGGTCACGGAAGTATTCGCCCATCGTGCAGCCGGAGTAGGCCGACACGTATTGCATCGCGGCGGATTCCGAAGCGGACGCGGCCACGACGATGGTGTAGTCCATCGCGCCGGCTTGTTCCAGAGCGCGCACCACGTTCTTGATCGACGAAGCCGTCTGGCCGATCGCAACGTAGACGCAGGTCATGTTCTGACCCTTCTGGTTGATGATCGCGTCGATGGCCACGGCGGTCTTGCCGGTCTGACGGTCACCGATGATCAGCTCGCGCTGACCGCGGCCGACCGGCACCATCGAGTCGATGGACTTCAGACCGGTCTGCACCGGCTGGTCCACGGACTGACGGGCGATCACGCCCGGCGCGACCTTTTCGATCACGTCGGTCATCTTGGCGTTGATCGGTCCCTTGCCGTCGATCGGCTGGCCCAGGGCGTTCACCACGCGGCCAATCAGTTCGGGGCCGACCGGCACTTCCAGGATGCGGCCCGTGCACTTGACGGTGTCGCCTTCGCTGATGTGCTCGTAGGCGCCCAGAATCACGGCACCGACGGAGTCGCGCTCGAGGTTCAGCGCCAGGCCGAAGGTCTGGCTGCCGTCAGCGGCAGCGGGGAACTCCAGCATTTCGCCTTGCATCACGTCAGACAGGCCGTGCACGCGCACGATGCCGTCCGACACGGACACCACGGTGCCCTGGTTGCGGACGTCGGTCGAAGCGCCCAGGCCTTCGATGCGGCTCTTGATGAGTTCGGAAATTTCAGCAGGATTCAGTTGCATTGCTTGCTCCCATCGGCATCCTGCCGAAGCAGGACACCAGGGTGAATCGGGGGGATCTTGGCAGTCGGGCTGTCCGCAAAAGGCCGTGGGGCCTTAAGCGGTCAGCGCCACTTTCATGCGTTCCAGACGGGCCTTCACCGAGGTGTCCAGCACCTCGTCGCCGACCACCACACGGATACCGCCGATCAGGCCAGGCTCCAGCTCAACGTGGGCTTCCAGCTTACGACCGAAGCGCTTCTCCAGCGTGGCCACCACCTCGGCCAGCTGAGCCGGCTCGATGGGGTAGGCGCTGAAGATGTGCGCATCGGCCACGCCGGCAGCCGCGTTGGCCAGCTCGTGGAACTGCTGGACCATCGCCGGCAGCGCCGCCAGACGACCGTTGGCGATCACCTCGCGCACGAAGTTCTGAACGCCCGGAAGCAGTTGCAGATTCGCGGCGGAGGCCATCACCTGGTAGACCTGGTCGGGACTGACCTTGGGGTCCTCGGCGAACTGGCGCAGCGCGCTGTCCTGGGCGACCAGGGCCAGCGCGGACAGTTGCGCCTGCCAGGCCTTGGTGTCCTGTTGGGAGGCCACCTGGTACAGCGCCTCGGCGTAGGGACGGGCAATGGTTGCGAGTTCAGCCATGATTACAGCTCCGTCTTCAGACGGTTCAGCAATTCGGCATGCACGCTGGCATTGACCTCGCGCTGCAGGATCTGTTCGGCACCCTTGACGGCCAGTGCAGCCACCTGCTCGCGCAGGGCCTCACGGGCACGCACCGACTGCTGTTCGGCTTCCGCCTTGGCAGCAGCGATGATCTTGGCAGCTTCGTCTTCCGCGCGCTTCTTCGCCTCTTCCACGATGCTGGCGCCGCGCTTTTCAGCGTCGGACAGCAGCTTGGTGGTTTCGGTGCGAGTCTGGGCCAGTTGCTCGTCGACCTTCTTGTTGGCCGAGGCCAGTTCGGCCTTGGCCTGGTCAGCGGCGGCGAGGCCGGCGCGGATCTTGTCCGCACGCTCGTCCAGCGCCTTCACGATCGGCGGCCAGATGAACCGCATCGTGACGAACACGAGGATGAAGAACGGGATCCACTGAATGAACAGGCTAGCGTTGATATTCACGGCACGATCCTTTCAGTCGTGAAAGGTTCGAGGGGAATTAGCGCAGAACGAACGGATTGGCGAAAGCGAACAGCAGAGCGATAGCAACGCCGATCAGGAACGCGGCGTCGATCAGACCGGCCAGAATGAACATCTTGGTTTGCAGTTCGTTCATCAGCTCGGGTTGACGGGCCGACGATTCCAGGAACTTGCCGCCCATCAGCGCGATGCCGATGGAAGCGCCGATCGCGCCCAGACCAACGATGATGCCGCAAGCCAGAGCGACCAGACCGAGGATGTTTTCCATGTTTTGCTCCTGAGAGAGTTAGTTTGAAAGAAAAGGGAAAGGGAACTGAGAGAACTTCGAGATGAGCTGCCGGGTCCGCCGGGTCAGTGCGTGTCGTGCGCCTGGCCCAGGTAGATCAGCGTCAGCATCATGAAAATGAAGGCCTGCAGCGTGATCACGAGGATGTGGAACAGCGTCCAGACGGTGCCGGCCAGAACGTGGCCGATGGCCAGTCCGATGCCGGTGCCGGTCAGGGCCCAGCCGCCGCCCATCAGGGCGATCAGCATGAACACGAGTTCGCCGGCAAACATGTTGCCGAACAGTCGCATGCCATGAGACACCGTCTTGGCGATGAACTCGATGATCTGCATCAGGAAGTTGAAGGGGTACAGGGCCCAGTGATCCCCGAACGGCGCGGAGATCAGCTCGTGACCCCAGCCGCCCAGGCCCTTGATCTTGATGCTGTAGAAGAAGCACAGCAGCAGGATGAAGGTGGACATGCCCAGGGTGGTGGACAGGTCGGCGGTGGGCACGACACGCATGTAGGCGTGGTGCGCGTCATGGCCGGTCGAGGCCACATAGCCGGTCCAGGCGGACGGCAGGAAGTCCACCGGCAGCATGTCCATGGCATTCATGAAGAAGATCCACACGAACACGGACAGGGCCAGCGGGCCGATGAAGGCGCGGCTCTTTTCGTTGTGGATCAGGGCCTTGGCCTGGTTGTCGACCATCTCGACCAGGATTTCCACAGCGGCCTGGAAGCGGCCGGGAACGCCGGAATGGGCGCGACGCGCGGCCAGCCACAGCACGAAGAGCGTGGCCAGGCCCAGCACGGACGTGTAGAGCAGCGAATCGAAATTGAAAACGCTGAAATCGACCGGGCCCACTTGCTTGGCGTTTTCGAACGAGAAGTTCTTCTGCCAGTGCTGCAAGTGGTGGGTGATGTATTCACCTGAAGTCGGCGCGTGTCCTTCTGCTGCCATGGTTGTTTTTCCGTCGCTATTTTCTGATTCGACCCTGCCGAAGCAAGGCCAGCCAATTTGCCTTCAGGCACACCACCAGGGCTGACAGCAGGGCTGGCCAGCTCAAGGCGGGGTACCGCAGGACGACCGCCACCAACATGGCGACCGCCAACAACATCTTGATCAGCTCCCACACCATGAAGGTCAGCACCGCAGTGCCGGGATTCATGGCGGATCGCCGGGTGGTTCCCCATGCCATCAAGGCACCGGGCACCACAACCGAGAGGGCACCGAAAAGTGCCGACCAGGCCTTGCTGCCTTCCTGGGACCACAGCCCCCAGAGCAGCACCATCACCGCCCCCGCAACCGCCTGCCAGCCCACCAGGAGCCAGGGCGAGAGCACTGTCAGCTTGGGCCTAAGGGCCGCCGCTTCTTCTGCTGTCAGGGGCTTGAAAGCCTGTTCGCCGCCCGCATCTTCATTCGTCAGGTCGTCAAGCGGGAGTGGGTGCTTCACAACTGAATGAGGGTCCGTGCGGCAAATCCGCGAGATTATATGTGGTTTGTCCTTACTGCCCCTTAACAGAGCGAGTCATGCGCCATCACGCACCAACTTGACAGCGCGTGCGATCCACGACTAGGCAGCCTTCGAGGACCTTCATGCCCCTCCCGGGGCGGACGCTTGTTCAGCGTCACCGGCCTGAGGACAGACCGGCTTACTCCAGACGGGCGTACTGTACCGGCAGACCGGCCACCGGCACGTGGAATTTGAGGACACACCCGGCCAGCGGCTGGGCCGCCAGCTCTTCCGGGCTGCGCTTCTCCCGTGCCGTGGTCACGAAGATGGTGCGCAGGTCAGCGCCGCCGAAGGCCGGCATCGTGGCGCAGCGCACCGGCAGCTCGATCGTCTGCAGACGCTCCCCCGTCGGAGAGAAGCGGTGCAGTTGCTGCCCCTCCATCATGGCGATCCAGTAGCAGCCCTCCACATCGACCGCGGCACCGTCCGGACGACCGCCGTAAGTGGACAGCGGCTGTCCTTCGGCTCGCACCGGAAACTTCAGGAACGGGCGCCGGTCGCCCAAAGTTCCGGTTTTTTGATCGAAGTCGAACTGATAAACCTCATGGGCCTTGGTGTCGGCCCAATACATCGTTGCGCCGTCCGGACTCCAGGCCAGACCGTTGGACGACGTGATGCCGTCCTGCATCACCTCGAAGCGGCCGTCGCGGAAGCAATACAAGGCCGACTCGGGCTGCCGCGCATCATCAATGGTGCCCACCCACAGGCGCCCCTGCGCATCGGCCTTGCCGTCATTGAAGCGGCGCTTGGTGGCGTCGTAAGGCGCGTCGGCCAGTTGCACGTACTCGCCGCGGTCCGGGTCCATGCGCCACAGGCCGTTGCGCTGGGCCACCAGCAGGCCGCCCGATTCCAGGGGAGCGATGCAGCCCGGCTCGCTGTTCAGGTCCCAGCGCTGCGGAGCGCTGTCTCCCTCGGACCAGCGAAACAGCGCATGACCGGGGATGTCGAGGTAGTACAGCCGCTGCTCGCGCGGATGCCAGAACGGGGACTCCCCCAGCAGCGCCGGGGTCAGCGTCACCGGTTCGATGGCGGGAGCGCCCACGGCGGGCGATGAGGCGGGCAAGGCGGCGGAGGCGGTGGGGGTCGACATGCCCCGATGCTAAGGCGGAAACCAGGCGAAACCATCAGCGGCCCCCTCAGTGGCTTCCTGATGGTGCAGACGGCACTCAAAAGCCGTCAGGCACGCAAACCGGGCCGCTGCCTCAGTCCAGCTCCACCTTCAGATAGTGCGCCCCGGCAATCGGATTGAAGTAGTACGGGGGAATCTCGGTGAAACCGAGGCTGTCATAAAGGTCGCGGGCGGCCTCCATGTCGTCCAGGGTGTCCAGCAGCATGGTGGAGTAGCCCGCCGAAGTCGCCCGATCGATCAGTGCATGCGCCAGCGTGCGGCCCAGGCCGAAGCGACGGAAGGCTGGACGCACGAACAGCCGCTTCATCTCGCAGGCATTGGGGTAGTCGCTGTCGGGCAGCGGACGAAAGCCGCCGCATCCGGCCACCTGGCCGTCCACGAGCGCCAGCAACAGGGCGCCTTGCGGCTCGGCATAGTGGTCGGGCAGCGCGCGCAGTTCCTCGTCGAAATGCTGGAAGTCCAGCTCGATGTTCAGGCTCTGGCCGTAATCGTGAATGATCTGCCGGGCTTGTTCCCACAAGGCGGGGGAGTCCGGGCAGAGGATCGATATCTCGGGTGTGTCCACGAGGCGAAGTTTAGCCAGCGGCGTCCAAAATGGTCATGGTTGACCTCTCTAGTCGGCGACGGGCGGTTCCCGCTGCTTCTAGGCTGTCTCCGGGTGTCCCCCGGTGTCACCCGGGCCTGGGACACGCCCGAGCAGGCGGATGGCTCGGCAGCCTGGCCATGGACCGTTGCTCAGGGCCCCGCATCCCGCCCATGCTGGACAAAGCCGGGACGCTCGCACAGACGTTCGTAATAGGCTTGCACCGCAGGCAGCGCCGCATGCGGGAGGGGCGCCGCACGCCACCGATGGGTGGCCAGCCCCAGCACCACATCGGCCAGGGTGAACACCGGCCCCAGCACCCAGGGCCCGCCGCTGCTGCGCAACTGCGCCTCCAGCATGGCCATGTGGCGATTCCATTGCGCCACGCTGGCCGCCTGCTGCGACGCGTCCTGATGCGCGGGGCTCTGGCGCACCAGCCCCATGAAGGCATACCGCCAGCTGTTGTTGAGCTCACCGGCCTGCCAGTCCATCCACATCTCGACCTGGGCCCGGCGCTGCGGATCGGCGGGCAGCAGATCAAAACGCTGTTCGCGCTGCGCGAGGTAGCGGCAGATGGTGTTGCTCTCCCACAAGGCAAAGGCGACCTCGCCCCAGGGCGTCGTCCGCCCCGGGCTCGGCCCCTGTTCCACCAGCACCGGCATCATCTGGTTGGGATTGAGCTGGCGAAAGGCTTCGCTGCTCACCTCCACATCCAGCCGCTGCAGGGGCAGCCCCAGCTCCACCCCGGTCCACAACACCTTGCGGACATTGATCGAGCCGGCGCGACCCAGGACGCGCGACGCAGGTGGGGTGGACATGAGACCGCTCAGTCCAGCGTGGCTTCGATGGCCTGCAGCGTCACTTCGCCCTTGGGCGTGGACAGCGTGGCGACCAGGCCATCGCGGGCCTCCAGCGTGAGCAGTTGCACGCCGCTTTCCGGAAGCTTGTCGGTCGGATGGCCGGTGCCGCTCCATTCAATCGGGGTGGGCAGGCCTTCCTTGCGAAGCCGGCGGCCGTCCTCACGCAGGGCCAGACGCCAGCGCATATCGCCGCGCGCGCCTTCCACCGGCTGACCGGCATCCACGCCCTCCCCTTGCCAATAGGCCAGGGCGGCATCCAGATTGGGCACCCGCGCCACCCAGTGCAGCAGGCCAGGTCCTTCCTGGAGCCTTGCCTGCACGGCCGGCTGATCCAGATCGAACCAGCGGGCGCGCTCAGGCGCTGCCGCTGACGGGTCGATGGCCAGGATTTCCAGATAACAACGGGGGTAGTTGGGCGCGCTGATGTTCAGCAGCAGATTGTGCGTGCCCATCCAGGCGTGCTGTCCGCCCGGCTGGGGCGACACACCCAGCACCTGTTCGCACCACTTGCGCCCCTCCTCCAGAGTGCTTGCGGCAATGACGAGATGATCGACTTCCATGCTCATGGTTTCACAACCTCACCTGACCGTGGACCAATGGCGTCACATCGCCGCCAATCCAGCAATGCGCACCCTCCCTCGCCACATGGATTCGACCGGCTCGCCCCAGGGCGGCGCCCTGGGCGGCCACATAGCGCTCAGGCGCCAGACCGGCGCCCTGCAGCCATAGTGCCAGACCTGCGTTGAGGCTGCCGGTGACCGGGTCTTCCGGCACGCCCAGCGTCGGCACAAACGCCCTGACTTCGAATTCCTGCGGCGAACCTGGAGGATAAGCGCCAACGACGCCCAACTTGAGTCCCCGCATCACATTGAAATCGGGGTGCAGCTGCAGTACGGCGTCCGCTGAGGCCAGGCGGGCAGCCATCCAGCCGGGGCCGTTGTCCACCCAGACGAGGTCCAGCAGGTCCTGGTCCTGGAGGTGCAGCGACGCCAGCACCTGCGCGCGCAGGTTCGCTTCGGCAACCGGACCTTCGCGTCGCAGCGGCGGTGCGGCGAATGCCAGCCGCCCGGCCTCCCGCCGCACTCGCACCAGGCCGATGCCGCATTCCTGCACCACCTCGCCGGGCTTTTTCGGGTCGCCGCCACTGGCCAGCCAGGCATGGGCGGAGCCGAGCGTGGGATGACCGGCGAAAGGCAACTCCCCGCCGGGCGTGAAGATGCGGACGCGATAGTCCGCCGCCGGGTCGGTTGGCGGCAGCAGGAAGGTGGTTTCCGACAGATTGGTCCAGCGGGCGAAGGCCGCCATCTGGGCATCGCTCAGGCCGGCGCCATCCACCACCACGGCCAGCGGATTCCCCAGCAGGGGCTCGCTGGTGAACACGTCCACCTGGACGAAACGGCGCAACTCGGTCATGGGCTTCCTCTTCTGGACAATGGAAACGGCGTCAGTCCGCTCACAGGGGCGGACCGCTCAGAGCGGTCGAGCCAACACCGCTCGCTGCCTTCAAACGCTACCGCTCGCGGGGTTCAACCGTGACCGTTCACGGCGTCGGAGCCTCGGCCATTGCCAGGGCTTCATGCAGCACGCGGCCCAGCTTCTCCACGCCTTCACGGATGAGCGCGGGGGTGAGCGTCACGAAGGACAGCCGCAGCGTGCGCGGATCCGGCTGATGGGCATAGAAGGCGGCACCCGGCACATAGGCCACGCCGGCATCCACCGCGCGCGGCAGCAGCGCCATGGCATCCAGGCCCTCCGGCAGACGGATCCAGAAGAACATGCCGCCTTCGGGGCTGCGCCAGTCGCAGCCCTGCGGCAGATGCTGGCGCAGGGCGTCGGCCATCGCGTCGCGGTTGGCCTTGTAGAGCGCGCGGATGCGCGGCACGTGGGTGTCCAGGAAGCCGTCCTTGATGACCTCATGCACCACGCGCTGGTTGAAGCCGGGGGTGTGCAGGTCGGCGGCCTGCTTGGCCTGCAGCAGCTTGGGATAGAGCTCGCTGGGGGCCACGATGTAGCCCAGGCGGAAACCGGGCGTCAGCACCTTGGAGAAGGAACCCAGATAGAGGCTGCCTTCCGGCCACAGCGCGCTCAGCGACTGCGGCGGGGGCTGGTCGAACCACAGGTCGCCATAGGGGTTGTCTTCCACCACCGGCACGCCGGCGCGGCGCGAGGCTTCCATCACCGCCTCACGACGCGCCTGGCTCATCACCCGGCCGGTCGGGTTCTGGTAGTTGGGCAGCAAGTAGCTGAAGCGGGTGCCCGGTGCATCGTGCGGCAGCGCCTCGATGGCGGACGGGAGCGGCCCCTGGTCGTCGCTGGCCAGGCTGGCGAACAGCGGCTCATAGGGCGTGAAGGCCTGCAGCGCGCCCAGGTAGGTGGGCGTTTCCACCGCCACCGGCGCGCCCGCATCACACAGCAGCTTGCCCACCAGATCCAGGCCCTGCTGGGAGCCGCTGGTGATCAGCACCTGGTCCGGGGTGGCCTTCAGGCCCAGCGCATTCACGCGCTGCGCCACCCAGTCGCGCAGCGGGGCATAGCCTTCGCTGGCGGCATATTGCAGCGCTTCCTTGGACTGATGGCTCAGCACCCGGTCGCAGGCGGCCTGGATGGCCTCGACCGGGAAGGTGTCCGCCGACGGCAGCCCCCCGGCCATGGACAGGACGCCCGGCTTCTCAGTGACCTTGAGGATCTCTCGGATGATGGACGGGTTCATGCGGGCGGCACGACGGGCCTGCGTCCAGGGGCTGCGGTTCATGGAATGTCTCCGACGTCAAAGCTGGCGCAATAGCGCCTCGAACGCTAAGTCTAGTGGCCGCGACCAGCACAGAACCAATACACTGGTCCACATCAGTGCTTCATCTGTATTGGCATGGACACCAGCACAGTCTCGCCCCCGACCCCGACGGCACCGTCCGTCCTGTCGCGCAATGCCAGCGAACCGCTGGCCCAGCAGCTGGCGCAGCGCTTTGCGGCCCGTATCCATCAGCGTCTGCTGCTGCCGGGGGCGCGGCTGCCGTCGGTGCGGGACTGTGCGCGCCATCACGGGGTGAGTCCCTACACGGTGGTGGCGGCCTATGACCAGTTGCTGGCGCAGGGTCTGCTGGAGGCTCGCAAGAAGCGTGGGTTTTTCGTTCGCGAAACCCGGCCGCAGCCGGCCCGGCTGCCTGCATCGGGCGCGGCGCCCGCAGCGGCCCCCTTGCCGCAGCCGGTGGATGCCAGCGCCCTCATCCGCGGCATGTTCCAGGCGGACGCCCGACGCTCCCCGGGCCTGGGCACGCTGCCGGCCGAATGGCTGGACCTGCCTCTGCTGCAAGGCACGCTGCGCCGCCTGGCCAGTCAGGCGGACGATGCCCTTCTGTCGGGCTACGGCGATCCGCTGGGGGATCTGCGTCTGCGCGAGGCCTTGTCGCTGCGCCTGCTGGACCTGTCGGTGCAGGCGGCGCCCTCGCAGGTCATGAGCACGGTGGGCGCGACCCACGGGCTGGACCTGATCACCCGGGCCTTCCTCAAGCCGGGGGATGCGGTGCTGGTGGACGACCCCGGCTGGGCGATTGAATATGCGCGGCTGTCCCAGGCCGGCATGCGTCTGCTGCCGGTGCCGCGTGGCGATCTGGGACCGGACCTGGACGTCATGCGCCGCCTGGTGGCGGAACACCGGCCCCGCATGTATGTGACGGTGTCGGTGCTGCACAACCCGACCGGCGCCACGCTGAGCCTGTCCAGCGCCCATCAGATTCTGCGCATTGCGCATGAGGCCGACCTGCTGATCGTCGAGGACGACACCTATGCCTTCTTTGCGCCCAACCATGCCCCGCGCCTGGCGGCGCTGGACCAGTTGCAGCGCACCGTCTATGTGTCGGGCTTTTCCAAGATGCTGTCGCCGTCCTGGCGGGTGGGCTTTGTGGCGGCCAGCCCGGACCGGATCGCGCAACTGACCGAGCTCAAGCTGCTGGCCTCGCTCACCACCAGTCCGCTGATGGACCGCGCCGTGGCGCTGTGCCTGGAGCAGGGGCTGCTGCGTCGGCATGCGGAGCGGGTGTCGGCCCGGCTGGAGACGGCTCGTCAGCGCTGCACGCGGCTGGTGGAGGAGTCCGGACTGCGCTTTGCCGCACCGCCGGCCGGCCTGTTCGGCTGGGTGGACGTGGGTGTGGACACTGAGCGGCTGGCCCAGCCGATGATGGATCAGGGCTGGCTGATCGCCCCCGGCGTTCTGTTCAGCCCGACGCGGCAGCCCGGCACGCTGATGCGCATCAACTTCGCCACCTCGCAGGACGCGCGGTTCTGGCGGGCACTCGGCGAGACGGTGGAGCGCCTGCGCCGTTGAACACAGTGGGGGGCGGAAGGCGGGCCAGCGTGCGTGGCTTCGGCCGCTGCGCCTAAGATCGGCGCCATGAACCAAGACACCCCTTCCCGCGCCGAGGCCCTGGGCCAGGCGCTGGCCGATGCGTGGACCCGCGGCCAGGTCCTCCAAGAGCAAGACTGGTCGCTGCCCGACGAAGCCGCGGCCTATGCGGCGCAGGAGGTGCTGTCGCGCCGCCTGCAGTGGACACCGCCGGGCCGCCACCAATTCTGGAAATGCGGCGGCGGTTCACGGACCGCCCCGCTGGGCCACTCCCCGCTCGCGCCGATGGGCGTGCGGGAGGTGCGCGGACTGCGCAATGGCGGCGATTTCAGCGACCTGCGGCTGTTCGGCGCGGAAGCGGAGATTGCGCTGCGCCTGGGCGTTGACGTGACGCCGGACATGGCCGCGCGACTGGCCCCCGGCGAAACCGATGAGCTCATCGATGCGATGTGCGTGGCGGTGGAATGGATCAGCTCCCGCTGGGCCGGTGGCATGAAGGCCGACCCGCTGCTGCGGCTGGCCGATGCACAGTCCCACGGCGCGCTGGCGCTGGGTGCCTGGCAACGCTGGGACCCGTCCCGCGACTGGCAGCAGCAGCCCTGTGAATTGCAGATCGGGGACGCCGCCCCTCTGGCCGGTGTGGGCGGTCACGGGCTGAACGATCCGGGCTGGACGGTGGCCCATTGGGTGAAGACCGCCACCCGGAACGGGCAGACCCTGCCGGCCGGCAGCGTGGTCACCACCGGCGCCTGGCGGGTGGCGCTGGACCTGGCGCCGGGGACCACGGTCACCGCGCGTTATGAGGGCCTGGGCAGCCTCACCGTGCGGAACTGAGCAGACCTCAGCGGATGTGGCGCCAACGGCAGTCGCACTGCCTTGCGGCACAACCGCGCAGCGACTTGAGTGGCGCAGCCCGCCGCCTGGCGAATCACCGGCAGCGCGGTTGGGCCGCCTCATCCGCCATGCTGAAGGCTTACTTCGCCTCCAGCACTTCCCATCGCTCCATCAAGCCCAGCAGCTCGTCATCAATCTCCGCCACCCGCTGGGTGACCTCGTTGATGCGGGCGGCCCCTTGCGCATACAGATCGGTGCCGTTGAGCAGCGCATGCAGATGCGCCTGCTCCGTCTCCAGCGCAGCAATGCGGGCCGGCAATTCCTCCAGCTCGCGCTGCTCCTTGTAGCTGAGCTTGCGCTTGGTGGCGACCACCGGGGCCGGCGCAGGCGCGGGTGCCGGTGTGGGCGCAGCCGCTGCCGCGGGGGCCTGCCGGGCACGGATCTCCGCCGCCCGGCGCGACTGGATCAGCCAGTCTTCCACGCCGCCTTCATATTCGCGCCAGAAGCCGTCGCCTTCGCTGACGATGGTGGAGGTCACCACGTTGTCCAGGAAGCGCCGGTCATGGCTGACCAGGAAGACGGTGCCGTCATACTCGGCCAGCAACTCTTCCAGCAGCTCCAGCGTCTCGATGTCCAGGTCGTTGGTCGGTTCGTCCAGCACCAGCACGTTGGCCGGACGGGCAAACAGGCGCGCCAGCAGCAGCCGGTTGCGCTCACCGCCGGAGAGGCTGGACACCGGGGAATCCGCCCGCGCTGGCGAGAACAGGAAGTCGCTCAGATAGCTCTTCACATGCTTGCGCTGGGTGCCGATCTCGATCCATTCGCTGCCCGGGCTGATGGTGTCGGCCAAGGTGGCCTGCAGGTTCAGCGCGTCCCGCATCTGGTCGAAGTAGGCCACGGTCAGCCGGCTGCCCATGCGCACCGTGCCGCTGTCCGGCGGCAGCTCCCCCAGGATCATCTTCAGCAGCGTGGTCTTGCCCGCGCCGTTGGGGCCGACCAGACCGATCTTGTCGCCGCGAAGAATGGTGGCCGAGAACTCGCGCACGATGTCCCGGTCCCCATAGCGCTTGCTGACCTTCTCCAGCTCCGCCACGATCTTGCCGCTGGACTCGCCGGTGGCCACATCCAGCCGCACCTTGCCCTGCACATCCCGGCGGGCCTGACGGTCCTGGCGCATCTGCTGCAGGCGCTGCACCCGCGCCACGCTGCGGGTGCGACGGGCTTCGACGCCCTTGCGGATCCAGACTTCCTCCTGCGCCAGCAGCTTGTCGAAGCGGGCATTAGCCAGCGCCTCGTTTTCCAGCTCGTAGGCCTTGGCGGCCTGGAAGGCGGCGAAATTGCCGGGGTAGCCGCGCAGCTGACCGCGGTCCAGTTCCACGATGCGGTTGGCCACGTTGTCCAGGAAGGCGCGGTCGTGGGTGATCAGCAGCAGCGAGCCCTTGAAGCTGGTGAGCAGCTCTTCCAGCCAGCGGATGGCGTCCAGGTCCAGGTGGTTGGTGGGCTCGTCCAGCAGCAGCACATCCGGCTGCGCCACCAGCGCACGCGCCAGCGCCACCCGCTTCTTCAGACCGCCGGAGAGTTCCCCCACCCGGCGATTGGCATCCAGGCCCAGCCGATGCAGGGTTTCGTCCACCCGCTGTTCCCAGTTCCAGGCGCCGATCTGCTCGATGCGTTCCTGCACCCAGCCCAGGTCGTCGTTCTCGTCATGCGCTTCGTACCGGGCGCGCAGGCTTTTGTGCTCCGCCACGCCCTCGCTCACCACATCGAAGATGCTGGCCTCGGGCCGCAGCGCGGGCTCCTGCGGTACATAGACGCTGGTCAGGCCTTGCTGCAGCTGCAGCAGGCCGTCGTCCAGCTTTTCCAGGCCCGCCAGGACCTTGAGCATCGAGGATTTGCCGGTGCCGTTGCGGCCGATCAGGCCGACGCGTTCGCCGGTTTCCAGCGCGAAGTTCGCCCCGTCCAGCAGAGGGACGTGGCCAAAGGCCAGATGAGCATTGGTGAGGGAGAGGACAGCCATGGGGTGATTGTCCCCGATCCCGCGCCCGCTCAGTCGTCCGACGAGAACCCCGATGCCTGCACGATCGGGCCCCAGCTGGTCCGTTCGCTCGCCAGTCGCCGCGCATAGTCGGCGGGAGCCAGCACCAGCGGCTCGAACCCCAGCTTGGCCAGGCCCTCCACCACCTGCTTCTCCCGCAGCGCCACCCGGGCTAGGTCAAACACCTTGTCCACCACAGTGGCCGGGGTGCGGGCTGGCAGGAACAGGCCGTAGGTCTCCACGCCCTGGATGCCGGCGAAGCCCTGCTCCGCGAAGGTCGGCACGTCCGGCGCAAAGCGCGAGCGCTGCTGGTCGGTGACGCCCAGGATGCGGATGCGACCACCCGCCAGGTGCGGCAGGAAGTCGCCCAGGATAAAGCAGCCGGAGGCGATCTGGCCGCCCATCAGGTCCTGCAGGCCGGGCGCGGCGCCCCGATAGGGCACATGGGTGAGCCGGATGCCGGCGGCGCGCTGGAACTGGTCGCCCAGGAAGTGCGGCATGGCCCCCGCTGCAGGCGACGCATAGGCGGACTGCTCAGGATGCGACTTGGCCCAGGTGACGAAGTCCGCCAGGGTGCGGACGCTTGCGGGCACCATCGGACCGACCCCGAAACCGCAGGTGGCATTGGCCACCGGCGAGACCGGAATCACATCGATCTCCGGCTTGTAGGCGAGCTTGCGGTAGACATGCGGATAGATGGTGAACATCGAGGACGGGCTCATCAGGAGGGTGCCGCCGTCCGGCGGTGCATCCTTGAGCGCAGTGATGGCGAGCCGCCCGCCGGCACCCACCCGCTGTTCCACCAGCACCGTCTCGGCCAGACGACCGCGCCAGGCTTCGGCCACCCGCCGTGCGCACACATCCACCGAGCCGCCGGGCGGGAAGCCGACCAGGATGCGCGGCATGGCCGCCTGCGCCAGGGCGCGTCCCGAGCCGCCCAGACCCGCGAGTGCGGCGCCAAGGGCGGCCATCCGAAAGCCAAGCTCACGCCGGTGGATGCCACCCGCCGTGGTCCCATCGGACCTGTCCACAATGTCCTTCATTGCCTTGTCTCCTGTCGTGCGCCTGTGACCGGCGCTGTGTTGGGAATCGAATTCTGTCGGGGCCGACTGGGCCAGCGACTGGGGCTGCGACGCTTCCTGCGGCGGCTGTGGCACCTATGGCGGCTGGACCATCAGCGGTAGCCACTCCCGCTGTTGTTGCGGCCGCCGCATTGGCATGGGTGACTGTCCGCGCCGCGTCGGTCCTCAGAGGCAATGCCGCGTCGCCACCTCGGCCAGCCGTTCCAGCGCCTGGCGCAGTGCGGGGGCCTGATCGCCGAGCGCGTCGATCAGCGCCTGGTCATGCGCCTGCACCTGCCGCTCCAGCGAGCTCAGCATGCGTCGGCCCTGCGGGGTGAGGTGCAGGCCCCAGCGGCGCGCATCGGTGTTGTCGTCGCGGCGTTCCACCCAGCCGCGGTCGGTGAGCCAGTCGGTCAGCCGCAGGGCGCCGCTGCGATGCAGGCCCATGGCCTCGGCCAGCACGCCCTGGCGCATGCCAGGATTGCGGCCCACCAGCACCAGCGCGGCAAAGCGCTGCGGGCTCACCTGGGCCTTGGCGGTGGCGCGGTGAAAGTCCAGGTACAGCGCGTTCTGGGCGCGGCGCAGCGCATAGCCCAGGAGCTGGTCCAGCACGCCGTAGTCCAGGCCCGGCACGCGAACCAGCAGGGCTTCGGTCGCAGCGGTCGCTGCGGCCGCGGCATCGGGGTTTGAGCCCATGGCCACGGGGCTGGGCTTCGTGCGGGGCTTTGTGTGAGACGTCAGTGGAGTCGTCGGTCGAGAGGTCGGGCGGCGAGCAGGCGGTGTCGTGTCAGCGGCATCCATGACCTCAGCTTAGATACTGTTGCGCACTGCAACTATCTCGCTTACCCTGAGCCGCAAAGAACGACGGAGACATGCATGGACATCCTGATCGCCGGCGGCGGCATCGGTGGCCTGACGGCAGCCCTGGCGCTGCAGCGGGACGGTCACCGGGTGCAGGTCTGTGAATCCGCGGCGCAGCTCAAGCCGCTGGGGGTGGGCATCAACCTGCTGCCGCACGCGGTCGCGGTGCTCGACAGCCTGGGCTTGATGCCGCAGTTGCAGGGCATGGCGGTGGCGACCGCGGCGCTGGTGTTCGCCAATCGTCATGGTCAGCCGCTCTACCGCGACGCCCGCGGCCTGGGCGGCGGCTACAGCCATCCGCAGTTCAGCATTCACCGGGGCGACTTCCAGATGATGCTGTGGCGCACCGCGCAGGAACGGCTCGGCGCCGACGCGCTGCATGCCGGCGAGCGGGTGGTGGCAGCCCGCCACGAGGGCGACGCCGTCATCGCCGAGATCGAACACAGCGACGGCCACCGCAGCGAACGCCGCGCCGACCTGCTCATCGGCGCCGATGGCATCCATTCCGCGCTGCGCCGCCAGTTCCATCCGCAGGAAGGGGCGCCGCGCTGGAACGGGATGATGATGTGGCGCGGCACCACCCTGGCCCGCCCTTTCCTGGATGGACGCACCATGGTGCAGGCCGGCCACCGGCGGGCGAAGTTCGTGGTGTATCCGATCGCCCCGCCACGGCCCGACGGCCTGCAGCTGATCAACTGGATCTGCGACCTGCGCCTGCGCGAGGACGGGCTGGGCGGCGGCCTGACCGCGCCCGGGCGGGAGGACTGGAACAAACCGGGACAGGTGAGCGACCTGCTGCCGACCTTCGGCCAGTGGCGCTTTGACTGGCTGGATGTGCCCGGCGTGATCCAGGGCGCCGATCAACTGCTGGAATGGCCGATGGTGGACCGCGATCCCCTGCCCCGCTGGCGTCAGGGGCGGATCACGCTGCTGGGGGATGCCGCACATCCGATGTATCCGATCGGCTCCAACGGTGCGACCCAGGCCATCATGGATGCGCAGGCGATCGCCCAGGCGCTGCGGCTGCAGGGCCTGCAGCCGCAGTCGGGCGGGCCGTTGTCAAAGGCCGGGGCGGCCGCCGGGGCTGGCGCGTCTGCCGCCGCCCCAGCGGTGCCCGCCGACGCCCAGCGCCTGGAAGCGGCCCTGGCCGCCTACGAGGACGAGCGTCGCCCGCTGTGCGCCCGCATCGTGGAGATGAACCGTCAGGAAGGCCTGGACTACATCCTGGACATGGTCGAGGAACGTGCACCCGACGGCTTCGACCGGCTGGAGGACGTCATCGACCCCGCGGAGATCGATGCCTTCGTGCGCCGCTACAAAGCCGCCGCCGGCCACCGCCAGCAACCGGTGCGGGCGGTCAACGGCCCTGCAACCCCATCAGCCGTGCGTGATGGGTCAGATGGTCCTCGATGACGGTGGCGATGAAGTAGTAGCCATGGTCGTATCCGTCGTGGCGGCGCAGGAACAGGTCCTGGCCGACGGTGGCACAGGCCGATTCCAGCGCCTCGGGATAGAGCTGCTCCACCAGGAACTTGTCGGAGAGCCCCTGGTCCACCAGGATGCCGCCCGGATAGGGCGCGCGTGACTGGGCCGCCATCAGGGCGCTGGCGTCATGGGCCGGCCAGGCATCCCGGTCAGCCCCCAGATAACCGGTGAAGGCCTTGACGCCCCACGGGCAGCGGCTGGGCGCGGCAATCGGCGCAATCGCCGACAGCGACGCAAATGCACCGGGATGCCGCAGCGCCAGCGTCAACGCGCCGTGCCCGCCCATGGAATGGCCGCTGATGCCGGTGCGGGCCGCATCCAGGCCCAGTTCGGCCTGCACCTGGGGAATCAGCTCCTTCATCAGGTAGCTTTCCATGCGGAAGTGCTGGGCCCAGGGGGCCTGGGTCGCATCCAGATAAAAGCCGGCGCCGATGCCGAAGTCCCACGACTCGCTGGCGCCGGGCAGCGCGGCGACGGCCTCCCCGCGCGGGCTGGTGTCCGGCATCAGCAGCGCCAGGCCCAGTTCGGCGGCACGCCGCTGGGCGCCGGCCTTCATGGTGAAGGTTTCCTCGGTGCAGGTCAGCCCCGCCAGGAACACCAGCAGGCCCTTGGCGCCGCCGGGCGGCACATACAGGGCAAAGCGCATCGGCAGGCCGATCTGCTGGGAGAGATGGCGATGGAAGCGCTGCACGCCGCCGAAGCTGGCGTGTTCGCTGATCAGTTCAAAGCTCATGAGGGTTCTCCGGACTTCAAGGCGGCCACGCCCTGCTCCAGCGCATTGATGAAGGTGGCGGCGACGTCAAAGCCGGTCTGCTCCATGATTTCCTGGAAGCAGGTCGGGCTGGTCACATTGATCTCGGTCATCTTGTCGCCGATCACATCCAGGCCCACCAGCAGCAAGCCGCGCTGGGCCAGGATGGGCGCCAGCGCCTCGGCGATGCGGCGGTCCCCGTCGCTCAGCGGCTGGGCCACGCCCTTGCCGCCGGCGGCCAGATTGCCCCGCACTTCGCTGCCCTGCGGAATGCGGGCCAGGCAATAGGGCACCGGCTGGCCGCCGATCAGCAGGATGCGTTTGTCCCCCTGCGCAATCTCCGGCACGAAGCGCTGCACCATCACCGTTTCGGCGCCCTGCTTGTTCAGCGTCTCGATGATGCTGCCCAGGTTCAATCCGTCCGACTTGACGCGGAAGATGCCCATGCCGCCCATGCCGTCCAGCGGCTTGAGGATGATGTCCTGATGCTCCGCATGGAAGGCGCGGATGGCGGCGTCCGAGCGGGTCACCAGCGTGGGCGAGATGAACTGCGGGAACTCGAGGATGGCGAGCTTCTCGGGATGGTCGCGCAGCGCGGCGGGCTTGTTGAAGACCTTGGCGCCCTCGCGCTCGGCCTGCTCAAGCAGATGAGTGGCGTAGAAGAATTCGGAATCGAAGGGCGGGTCCTTGCGCATCAGCACCGCATCCACATCGGCCAGGGCCAGCGCGCGGCGCTCCTCGATCGAATGCCACACGGCCAGCTTGGTGCCGGCCTGGCTGGCCACGGCCTCGGGCGTCAACACCAGACGCAAGGCTTCCCGGGCGGTGACCCGGCCGCCGCTGACCCACATCAGCGCCGGCACTTCGCAGGCCCAGACCTCATGCCCGCGGCGGGCGGCCTCGCGCATCATCGCGAAGGTGGAGTCCTTGTAGGTGTTGAAGGTCGACAGCGGGTCGGCGACAAACAGAATCTTCATGAGCGGCTTCCGGAAAAAATCAGCGTTGCCTGAAGTGTTGCACCATCAGAGAAACCGCGCCGGCCACCACCCCCCAGAAGGCCGAGCCGATGCCCAGCAGGCTGAGGCCGGAGAGGGTGACCAGGAAGGTGAGGATGGCCGCATCGCGATGCTTTTCTTCCTTGAGCGCGGCGGAGAGCCCGCCGGCGATGGTGCCCAGCAGCGCCAGCCCGGCCACCGCCGCCACCAGCGCCTTGGGGAAGGCATGCAGCAGGCCCACCACCGCGCCGCCGGCCAGGCCGATGAGCAGATAGAACACCCCGGCCATGACCGAGGCCATGTAACGACGCGCCGGATCCTCGTGCGCTTCGCGCCCCATGCAGATGGCGGCGGTGATGGCCGCCAGATTGAAGGCATAACCGCCGAAGGGCGCCAGCAGCACGGTGGCCAGCCCGGTGACGGTGATGCTGGCGGACACCGGGGTCTGGTAGCCGGACGCCCGCTGGGCCGCCACGCCCGGCAGGTTCTGCGAGGCCATCGTCACCAGAAACAGCGGCAAGCCCACACCGATCAGTGTGGTCAGGCTCAGGCGGGGCGTGGTCCACACCGGCATCGCCCATTCCCAGCGGACCTCCCCGAGCTGCAACTGCCCCTGCAGGCCGGCCACGACCACCCCGGCCAACAGCACGGCAGGCGTGGCATACCGCGGCCACCAGCGGCGGCCCGCCAGATAGGTCAGCAGCATCACGACGACCAGCACCGGTGCGGTGGGTGTGGCCCGCACCGCATCCAGGCCGAAGCGGGCCAGCACCCCGGCCAGCAGGGCCGAGGCAATCGCCATGGGGATGCGGTCCATGATGCGCTCGAAGGCGCGGGTGATGCCGCACAGCACGATCAAGCCGCCGCAGACGATGAAGGCGCCGATGGCCTCCGCCATGGGCACGCCGGAGGTCGCCGCCAGCAGCGCCGCGCCCGGCGTGGACCAGGCGGTGAGCACCGGCTGGCGGGTCCACAGGGACAGGCCCAGGCTGGTCAGCCCCATGCCCATGCCCAGCGCCCACATCCAGGAGGTGGTCTGGGCCGGCGTGGCCCCGAGCTGCTGGGTCGCCTGGAAAATGATGGCCACCGAGCTGGTGAAGCCCACCAGCACGGCCACAAAGCCGGCGACGGTGGCGGAGAGGGACAGGTCTTTCAGGGCGCGCTGCATGGTGGCGCAAGCATACCCAGGCCGGCGCCCCTGCTCAGGCGCCGGCGGTGAGACGCAGGGGTCTCAGATCTCGACCTTGGAGCCCAGCTCCACGATGCGGTTGGTGGGCAGGTGCAGGAAGTCCGCCGCCGCGGCCGCATTGCGGTGCATGCTCGCAAACAGCTTTTCCCGCCACAGCGCCATGCCGGAGCCGATGGTCGGAATGACGATGTCCCGCGACAGGAAGTAGCTGGTTTCCATCTCGTCCAGATGCACACCCCGCTCTTCCAGCAGGCGCAGGGCTTCCGGCACGTCGGGTTCATTCTTGAAGCCGAAGTGCAGGGTCACCTGCCAGCAGTCGTTGTCCAGGCTTTCCACTTCCACCCGCTTCTCGAAACCGATCCACGGCACTTCGTGGTGGCGCACGCTCACGAACAGGTTTTGCTCGTGCAACACCTTGTTGTGCTTGAGGTTGTGCAGCAGCGCATTGGGCGTGGTGCCCTGCTCGGCGGAGAGGAACACCGCCGTGCCCACCACCCGCGTGGGCGGGTTGATGAAGACGGCTTCCAGGAAGCTGCGCAGGTCGATGGCATCTTCCCGCAGCTTGTCCGACAGCAGACGCCGGCCCTGCTTCCAGGTCAGCATCAGGGTGAACATGCCCACGCCGATCATCAGCGGGAACCAGCCGCCGTGCGCCACCTTGAGCAGGTTGGAGGCCAAGAAGGTTGCATCAATGACGAAGAACACCCCGGTGGCACCGATGCACAGGGCCAGCGGATAGCCCCAGCCGAAGCGGATGACAAAGAAGGTCATGATGGTGGTGATGGTCATGTCGATGGTCACCGCCACGCCATACGCACCCGCCAGCTTGCTGGACGAACCGAAGAAGGCCACCGCCACCACCACGAAGGCGAACAGGCCCCAGTTCACGAAGGGCACATAGATCTGACCGATGTCCCGCACGGAGGTGTGCAGGATGCGCATGCGCGGCAGCAGTCCCAGCTGCACCGCCTGCTTGGTGACCGAGAAGGCCGCCGTGATCAGCGCCTGGGAGGCCACGATGGCCGCCAGCGTCGCCAGTGCGAACAGCGGGATCTCGGCCCAGGACGGGGCGATCAGGTAGAACGGGTTCTTGATGGCTTCCGGCCGGTCCAGCAGCAGGGCGCCCTGGCCGAAATAGTTCAGCACCAGGGCCGGCATGACAAAGCCATACCAGGCGATGCGAATCGGCTTCTTGCCGAAGTGGCCCAGGTCCGCATAAAGCGCCTCGCCGCCGGTCACCACCAGCACCACGGCACCCAGGGCCACGAAGGCGACCCAGCCGTAGTCCAGGCAAAAGCGCGCGGCATACAGCGGGTTGATGGCCGCCAGCACATGCGGGTTGTTCCAGATCTGCGGCACGCCCAGCGCCGCCAGCGTGGTGAACCACACCAGCATCACCGGGCCGAAGGCCTTGCCCACGCCGCTGGTGCCAAAGCGCTGCACCGAGAACAGCCCGGCCAGCACGATCAGGGTGATCGGGACAATGGCGTCGTCGTATTGCGGGAAGTAGACGTCGATGCCCTCCACCGCGCCCAGCACCGTCATGGCCGGGGTGATGACCGCATCGCCGAAGAAGATGGCGGTCCCGAACAGGCCGACCAACATCAGGCTGCGCCGCAGCTGGGGTTTGTGCCGCACCGCCGTCGTGGCCAGGGCCAGCATGGCGATCAGCCCGCCCTCCCCGTTGTTGTCGGCGCGCAGGATCAGCAGCACGTACTTGAGGGAGACGACGATGGTCATCGTCCAGAACAGCAGGGACAAGACGCCCAGGATGTTGTCATGGGTGAGCGGCACGTGGCCGCCATGAAACACTTCCTTCAGGGCGTACAGGGGGCTGGTGCCGATGTCCCCGTACACAACACCCAATGCGCCAATGGTCAGGCCCGCGAGGGCGGACGGCGAGCGGGCCGCTTGGTGTGAACTCACAGAGTCGCTCGCGACCGGGTTGAAAGGTCGCGAAAAGTCGAAAGTGCGTATTGTGTGCTTCTATTTGTGCAGCGCAACACCCCCACCCTTGTGACGTCCTTCGGCTTGCGTCGGGGGAACAGAAGTGCCAAAGAATTGACGCGGGCGATTGGCGGATCACATCCTGTCATGCCTGCCCCGCGCTTTGCGGGTACGCTTGCGCACCTTTTTTCGACCGCCCATGATCGACCAGCCCCCTTCGCCCGAGGCCGCAGAGCAGTTCATTGTGCGCCGCATGAGCCTGCGGCATGCACGGGTGCTGATCGCCCTGCATGACACCGGCAACGCCAGCCATGCGGCCGAAGTGCTGCATGTCACCCAGCCGGCCGTCAGCAAGACGCTGGCCGAACTGGAGCAGGGACTGGGCCAGATGTTGTTCCTGCGCAAGGGGCGGCACATGTACATCACCCCGGTGGGCCGCCGCCTGTTGACGCTGGCGCGCAAGATCGAGGCGGACCTGCATCGCGCTGCCGGGGAAGTCGCCTCCATGGTGCGCGGCGCCACTGGCGAGCTGCGCATCGGCGCCACCAATGCCGCCCTGGCCCGTCTGCTGCCCCGCGCCGTGGCGGCCCTCAAGCGCGAATGCCCGCAGGTCACGGTGAGCGTGCGCACACATGCACTGCGGTCGCTGTTTGAAGACCTGCTGGCGGGACAGCTGGACCTGGTCATTGCGCGCGTCATGCCGCAGGACGAGCCACTGGGGCTGCAACGCATGGCCCTGTTGCAACAGCCCGAGCGGCTGGCCATCAGCGCCCAGCACCCGCTGGCTGACGCGGGCCTGCTGAGCTGGGAAACCCTCAGCCGTCAGCGCTGGATCTGGCACATGCCGGGCACCCGCACCCGCATGCTGGTGGACCGGCTCTGGCAGGCCAAGGGACTGCCGCTGCCCAGCGACCTGATTGAAAACGGCGACCTGATGCTGTCGCTGAACATGATGCGCGAGATGCCGCTGCTGGCCGTCATGCCACACGATGTGGCGGTGGATGCCGAAGGCAAGGGCATCGTGCGGCTGCTGCCGCATGACGTGGACCTGGGCCTGGGCGCGCTGTCGGTCTGGCATCTGCCCGACGGCCCCAGCGAATTGCTGGACCGCTTCAAGCTGCTGCTGCTGCAGGCCGCGGCCGAGGTGCAGCTGCCCGGCGCGCCGCCACCGCTGACGGCCTGAGGGGTCGCCGGTCGGCTTTGGCAAGTCCTGGAACCTCTGGCCGGTGGGCAGGCGACTGAGGGGCGGCGGGGCCGTCCCGCTGGTTTCCAAGGTATTTGCCCATGATGCGCGGTTTGTCTTCCGCAACGCCCACCGCTCCCTTCGACAACGTGTCCGATGCGGGCGACGCTGTTCCGAACGCGCCCCGGTCGCCCATGCCGCCCTGGCTGAACGAACACTTCACCACGGCAAAAAAAACGCTGCAAGAAGCGCGCGCCGGCCGCCTCAGCAGCGCCCATCTGCGCGTCTTCGACATCGACCCCCATCCTCTGACAACGCCGGGCTGCAGCACGGTCCTCAAGGAGATCCTTTCGCTGGCGGCCATCCGAAGCCGGGCGTCGGGCACCATCGAGATCGGTCCCTCCCTCATGCTGATGGCCTGTCCGCCAAGGGCCAAAGCGGCCCTGCCGGAGGTGATGCGTCTGCTCAAGAGTCACGACATCCGCCATATGCTGACCCTGGGGGACTTGAACACGGAATGGATTCAACCCTACACCCCGTCCAGCAGCGACCTGCGCACCTCGCACCTGCCGCATACACCCTGGACCTTGGAGACCCGCCACTTTGAGCCGCAAGACGTGGGCTGGTCGAGCCAGCTGACCATCGTTGAACAGCCGCCAAGGCTGGCAGCCCCGTCACCGACCGCCTCCTCGTCAGCGTTCTCGCCCTCGCTCGTGTCCTCGCCCGAGGTGCGCCTGCCCAAGGACCAGTGGGGCGACCAGCTCTACGAGACCCTCATCGCCAACGGGCAGCCGACCCGCTGGGAGATGACGCGCCTGCACCTGCCCACGCTTGGCGACAACCTGATGGGCCCTGACGCGCTGCGTCAAGCGACCCGCTGGCTCGACACCCTGCCCCCGGGCACCCGTGTGGCGGTCCTGGCGGCAGAGGTCGGATCACCACGCGCGGCAGGCGGACGCACGGATCCGGTAGTGACCATGGGCGGTCAATTGGCCATGACCCTGGCGCTGCGCGAAGCCCAACCGTCCATGGTGCCGAATGACCGGCATGCCCGGCGGATGCAGCAGGATCAATTGCTTCAAGCCGCTGCCGAGCTGCACGACCATCATCCCCCCATGCTGGGCCACGTGCCCCATCTGAGCGCGGTGCTGGAAGCCCATCTCGACCCGGCCAGACGGCCCTACAGGAACGAGCCATGACACCGTCGGAACCGTGAGGTGGCTGCCGACCTACTGAAGGGCACGGGGTCGTCCCGTGACGCTTTGAGGTAGCCACTCATGATGCGAAGTCTGTGTTGCGGATCCTTCAATCCCTTCTCGGCGTGCATGTCGTCCCCGGACGACGCCGCAGACAAGTCGGCAGAGAGGGCGGCAGGAAAACCGGCATGGGAGGCGACCCACCAGTCATCGGCCGAGGAGATCCTCACCGCTGCGCGACACAGGCCGCTCCATGCACCGGTCGCCCCCTGCTTTGACAGCGCCCCGATCTCCGCGGCGGACCGCCACGGCGGCGTTCTTCAATCCAGGCTGTCGCTGGCACCGGACCTGCTGCGCGGCGGCCAGCGGCTCCCCGTTGGCCCGCAGTTCCTGCTGCTGAGCTGCCCCGGGCAGGAGGGCGCCGGCCTCTGGGAGCTGGCGCGGGTGCTGCGTGACCACGACGTGAAGCACCTGCTCACGCTGGGGGACCTGCGGGTCCCGTGGCTGCCTGACGGCAGCAGCGTACGCGACCTGTGCTTCCGGACCCGACACGGCGGCGTGCAGTTGTGCCTGTGGTCGTCGGCGCCCCAGCAGCGGAGCGAGACCGCATGGGCCAGTGCGCTGATGATGTCGGAGCAGACGGACCCGATGCCCGATGAATCGCCGGCGCGCAAGACTGCGGCAGACCATCCCATCGGGCGGTTTCAGGTCGTCTCCCCCACCCCCGGGCTGTTGGACCCCATCGCCTTGCGCAGCCTGGAGGGCTGGTTACGGACCGAAGTCCCACCGGGTGCACCGGTCGGTGTCATTGGCCAAAGCGCGTCACTGCACGCCATGGCGGGTCAACTGGCACTCCTGCTGTCCATGCTCCGACAGGCGCCGGAGGGGAACGCTCGAGGGGCTCACGCCTTGCAGGAGCGCACGCGCGTAATGACCGAGGCGGCGAGCGGCCTCCAGGCGCTGGATCCGCGTTACCTGGCCCAACCGGCCCACCTGAGCGCCGTCCTGGCCGCTCACCAGGATCTCTCGGAATCACTCCCCACGAAGAGACACCCCGCCCAGTACGGGGCGTCTCATGAGACCTTGCAATTCGGCTCCGAGCTCTCCCTGGCGTCCGTCCAGAATGAGTTGCAGCGGATGATGAGCAATAGGCTCGCGCGCGAGTTCCAGCAGTTGCAAGCAGCAAGTCGGGCGGCAAGTCGCGAGGAAGGTCTGGCCGACCCTCAGATCGACGGACCGGTCGCCGATCCCTTCGACGAGTCCGACAACTCATTCGAGTGGAGCTCAGACTCCGAATGGTCGATCGACTTCACGGCCTCACGCACGGCTCAGGCGTAGTCTTCCGCTTCGGGATCGGTCGCTTCCAGCTCGTAGCTCGCCGCCAACATGGCCAGGCGGCCGATCACCCCGTACATGTAGAAGCGGTTGGGCGCGCTGGCCCCCGGCTTCTCCCCGGGCGCCGGCAGGTGCGAGGAATGCGCGAAGGCCAGCGGCACATAGCTGGAGCCCGGCGCATTGAGGTTCTCGTCCTCACCGCGGTCCGCATGCACCCGGTAGAAGCCGCCGACGACATAACGGTCCATCATGTAGACCACCGGTTCGGCCACGGCCTCATGCATGCGTTCGTGGGTGACCACGCCTTCCTGCACCAGCACCTGCGAGACCACTTGGCCGTCCTTGATGACGCCCATCTTGTTGCGGGCGCGGCGGCCGAGCTCGTCCAGGTCCTTGGCATCGCGCACCGTCATGATGCCCATGCCGTAGGTGCCGGAGTCCGGCTTGACCACCACAAACGGCTTTTCCTGAATGCCGTATTCCTTGTACTTGCGCCGCGTCTTGGTCAGCACGTTGTCCACCTGCGCCTGCAGGGCGTCCAGGCCCTGGCCGGTGCTGAAGTCCAGGTCGCCCACCGCCACGGACTGCGGGTAGATCAGCCACGGGTCCATGCCCAGCAGCTTGGCGAATTTCTTGGCCACTTCCTCATAGGCCCGGAAATGCTGGCTCTTGCGACGCAGCGCCCAACCGGCATGCAGCGGGGGCAGCAGGTACTGCTCATGCAGATGGGTCAGCACGTCCGGAATGCCGGCGGACAGGTCGTTGTTGAGCAGGATGGTGCAGGGGTCGAAGTCCTTCAGGCCCAGGCGCGAGCGCTGGCGGATCAGCGGCTCCAGCGTCAGGCTGGTGCCGTCGGGGAGCGGCAGGGCGGTGGGTTCCTTGATGCTGTCGTCCAGCGTCCCCAGCCGCACATTCAGGCCAGCCATGCTGAAGATGCGCATCAGCGTCTGCACATTGGTCAGGTAGAAGCTGTTGCGGGTGTGCTTCTCCGGAATCAGCAGCAGGTTCTTCGCTTCCGGGCAGATCTTCTCGATGGCGGCCATGGCCGCCTGCACCGCCAGCGGCAGCATCTCCGGCGTGAGGTTGTTGAAGCCGCCGGGGAAGAGGTTGGTGTCCACCGGGGCCAGCTTGAAGCCGGCGTTGCGCAGGTCCACCGAGCTGTAGAACGGCGGCGTGTGCTCCATCCATTCCAGCCGGAACCAGCGCTCGATGGCCGGCATGGACTCGAGCACGCGCTGTTCCAGCTCGTTGATGGGACCGGTCAGGGCGGTGATGAGGTGTGGAACCATGATGGGCGAGGCGCTGGGCAGCCGGTGGTAGTGGGATTCTAGGGAAGCTTTCGGTCCAGCCCGGCGCCAGTTCCGGGGGCATTGAGCAATCCTTGGGTGCTGGCACTTGGGGGCGGCCCTCGCAAAGGCAAGGGGCAGACCCGGCGACTCGTCGTGGCGGCTGCGCGGCGGGTGCGGCCCTCGCCCCCACCCGCTTCAAACCCGGGGCAGGCGTGCCCACAAAAAAACAGCCGCCCCGAAGGGCGGCTGTAACTTGAGCGCGGCGGTGACCCGCAGGCTCAACCGTTCATTGCAGGAACTCTGTTGTGGATGACCCCGCCATCACTTGTGATAGGCGGTCTCACCATGGGAGGTGATGTCCAGACCTTCGCGTTCGTCTTCTTCAGACACCCGCAGGCCGATCACCAGATCCACCAGCTTGAAGGCGACGACCGACACCACACCCGACCAGACGATGGTCACACCGACCGCCTTGGCCTGCGTCCACACCTGGGCCGCGATGGAGTAGGCGTCGCCCGTGATCATGGAGGCGGTCACCCAGTCACCGACAGCGCTGGGGCCACCCAGGTTGGGCGAGTTGAAGACACCGGTCAGCAGGGCGCCGACGATACCGCCCACGCCGTGCACGCCGAAGACATCCAGCGAGTCATCCGCGCCCAGCAGCTTCTTCAGGCCCGACACGCCCCACAGGCAGACGAAGCCGGCGATGAAACCGATGATCAGCGCACCGCCGATGCCGACGTTGCCGGCGGCCGGGGTGACGGCCACCAGGCCGGCGACGGCGCCAGAGGCAGCGCCCAGCATCGAGGCCTTGCCCTTGAACATCGCTTCACCCAGGCACCAGGCCAGCACGGCCGCAGCAGTGGCCACCAGCGTGTTGATGAAGGCCAGGGCGGCGAAGCCGTTGGCTTCCAGGGCGGAGCCGGCGTTGAAGCCGAACCAGCCCACCCACAGCAGCGAGGCACCCACCATCGTCAGCGTCAGGCTGTGCGGGGTGAAGGCTTCCTTGCCGTAGCCGATGCGCTTGCCCACCATGTAGGCACCCACCAGGCCGGCGACTGCGGCGTTGATGTGCACCACGGTGCCGCCGGCGAAGTCCAGCGCACCCCACTGCCAGAGCATGCCGGCCTTGCCGTTCATCTCATCCACCACGGCCGCCGAGGTGTAGGCATCCGGACCCATCCAGAACCAGACCATGTGGGCGATCGGGGCATAGCTGAAGGTGAACCACAGCACCATGAAGGCCAGCACGGCGGTGAACTTGATGCGTTCGGCGAAGGCGCCGACGATCAGGCAGCAGGTGATGCCGGCGAAGGTGGCCTGGAAGGCGGCGAACACGATCTCCGGAATCACCACGCCCTTGCTGAAGGTGGCGGCGTTGGCGAAGGTGCCGGCGGCGTTGTCCCAGATGCCCTTCATGAAGAGCCGGTCAAAGCCGCCGATAAACTTGTTGCCCTCGGTGAAGGCCAGGCTGTAGCCGTAGAGGGTCCACAGCACAACGATCAGCGAGAAGGTCACCATGACCTGCATCAGCACCGACAGCATGTTTTTGCTGCGCACCAGGCCGCCGTAGAACAGGGCCAGGCCGGGGACGGTCATCAGGATCACCAGCAGGGTGGACACCATCATCCAGGTGGTGTCGCCCTTGTTGGGCACCGGTGCGGGCGCGGCGGCGGCGGAGGCCGCATCCGCCGGGGCCGAGGCCGCAGGCGCCGCAGGAGCGGCCACCGGGGCAGCAGCAGGCGCCGAGGCTTCCGCGGAAGCGGCGGCCACCGGCGCGGAGGCGGCATCCTGCGCCATGGCCGCAGGGGCCAGGCTGGTGAGGGCTGCCGTGGCCAGGGCCAGGCAGGCAAGCAGTTTCTTCATGTCGGACTCTCTCAATGTGGAGGTTCTCTGGGCGGCGCCGTCAGCGTCGCTCCGGGACGTGAGGGGATGTGTTGGGCAACGACCGGCTCGAAAGGATCAGCGGGGGTGCCGCGTGATCACAGCGCGTCCTGACCGGTCTCACCGGTGCGGATGCGGATGACCTGGTCCAGCGGCGACACAAAAATCTTGCCGTCGCCGATCTTGCCGGTGCGGGCGGCGTTTTCGATCGCCTCGATCACCTGCTCGACCACCGCTTCGGCGACCGCTGCTTCGATCTTCACCTTGGGCAGGAAATCCACCACGTATTCCGCACCGCGATACAGCTCGGTGTGGCCCTTCTGGCGGCCAAAGCCCTTGACCTCGGTCACGGTCAATCCCTGCACGCCGATGGCGCTCAGGGCTTCGCGCACTTCATCCAGCTTGAAGGGCTTGATGACGGCAGTAATCAGTTTCATGAACTCTCTCCTCGAAATCAGCGCTGGCGGTGTTCAGAACACCTTCTTGACGGAGACCACCAGACCGTTCTTGCCCAGGTCCTTGCCCTTGCCGCCGATGTAGGCGTCGGTGCTGGTGGCCACGAAGGCGGCGCCCCAGGTGAAGCCTTGCCAGTCCTTGTTCACTGTCAGCGAGTAGTCCGTGTAGGAGAAGTCGCCGCTGTTCTTGACCTTCTGGTGGCCCACATGCGGGGTGAGGGTGAAGCCGCTGCCGACGTCGAAGGTGGCGCTCAGGTCCAGGTAGCCGCTCTGCTTGGAGTCGGCGAAGCCGAAGAGGTTGGACACCGAGTGGGAATACTTCAGGGTGGCCGGGCCGACGGTGACGGCGCCATACAGCTCGTTGGTGTTGGCGCTGGTGGGCAGCTTGTTGCTCGGGTAGTTGTAGCGCAGGAAGCCCACGTCCACCGTCACGTCCTTGGCGACTTCGGTCTTGTAGCCGAGGTAGGTGTCGATCTCGACATCGGCATCTCCGCCGGAGTCCTTGATCCACTTGATCGTCGAAGCCCAGGCGCCGATGTAGAAGCCGCTGGGATGGGCGTAGTCGATGCCGCCTTGCAGGGCCGGCTTCAGGCGGGTCTGCGAAATGCCACGGTAGCGATAGTCGGACGTGACACTCAGGTTGTAGGAGAGGTCATCGGCCCACGCTGGGGCGGCGGTGGCGGCCAGGGTGGCAACTGCGATGACGGCGAGAATGGGCTTCATGCGGGCTCCTGATACTTGTGGGGGTGGACGATCTCCGAATCCGCAGCAGGCTTTGCAGCTTTTGTGCCAGCCCCATTCCGGCTCACAACGCCACGGGCGGTTGCAAAACCTGCCCCGAGATGCGTCGGAACGCACCAGGGCTGTGCGTTTTGGGGCTTGTGGTTAACCCTTGCGCCGCCCCAAGGGGGTGCTGAGTGTGTCAAGCGCGGCCCTGCACGGCGAGCGCGGGGCTCACCGGAAAAGGGTGGGGTACCTACTGGATTCGGTCGGTACAGCGCTAGGTAAGCCCAGCGATGCAGGATCGCGTTCGAGACCGTCAGTGGGTAAAGTCACCCGCAACAACGCCGCCACGCTTTTTACGGTTGAGAGGCCGTGAAGACCCATCCCGATTTGAATCACCGATCGCCGATGGGAGCGCACCAGGGCTGGCTCCGTATTCGCTTCGGCGGTAGGAACGCCTCGCAGATGCTGTGCAAATGGCACTCATCAGCGAGGCTTTTTTACGTCTGGCGGTTTTGAGCCCGGTCGTCAGCGCCCATCAAATGGACCAGAGCGGGTCATGGCGCCAATCGGCAAGCCCCTGCGACTCGAAGCCCAGAGCGCTCCCGATATCCACGCTGCTCATGTGCACCTCTAGAAAGCCAAATAGCCTGCGAGACCAGATCGAGCCCCGGTCAACGCTCCTGATCAGCAATGCCATCACGACAAGAAGCGTCCTGATGTCGGTGCGCCGACCGTTCAACAGTGGTGCCACGCTGGGATCTTTCGGTGCCGCGGGTGGGAATGGAAAGAGCTTGTGAATGATCCGGCTGTGGTGCGCGCATCGATTGCGCAAGATGCTCAAGGAATGAAGCCAACTGCCCAGAACGCTGTGGTCAATACGCTGACCGCTGGGAAACCGCCAGGCGTCGGAAATCTGCTTCTGCTCCGGGGACGTCAGTGCCCCGAACAGGAATGCCCAGGTGCGGAAGCTCGAGCATTCGGCCACCATCCACCCGGGTGGCATCCGGGTGGAGAGATCGGTGTATTTGGCGTAATACCGCTCCAGAAATGCAGGCAGATCTTCCGCTTTGCCTCTGGGCTGCTGACGTTCGAGATCAAACTTCACCGCATCCGCCAGCGCCTGAAGGTTGCCCGAGTGTCGGCCCGGTTTGAACGGTGTCGCAGACAGGGGCCAGTGAGGGCCGTAGGTTCGCGATAGATGGTCACAGATGGATGCGCGAACCGCGACCTCAATAGGCCCGAGCGCATCCATGCAGAGGGTTCGGAGCCCAGCGTCAAAGTCATGCAGATCCACGATCCTGGTGATCGTGGCGCCGCTTTTGAAGTGATGCCGCCGGGTCCCTGCTCCGTGGATGAATGGGGCCATGAAGCCGCTGAGCCTGAAATAGCCGATGCGGCGTAACGCTTGGCGAGCAGTTTCCAATTCAGCAGGGGCCATGAGTGGCAGCCCTCTTTGGTCCATCAATTCAATGAGTTTCTGAGGACTCAGGGCAGGCTTGGAAAACTTCATGGATGAACGCCTGATGCTCTGTGCGGTGCAAGCCATTCTGCGCATCGAAGTCGCCGGCGCAATCACCTCCGTGGGTCACTGGATTGCCCTGAGCGGGGGGGCAAGCAACAAGGCCCACGCAAGGCGGGCCTCCCATGAGAACCCCGCCAAAGGCGACGCCCCAATGAAAACGCCCGCACAAGGCGGGCGTTCGAATCAAGCCAGGCTTGATTACTTGTTCACGGCGTCCTTCAGGGCCTTGCCCGGCGTGAACTTGGCCACCTTGGCGGCCGGGATTTCCAGCGCTTCGCCAGTGGCGGGGTTCTTGCCGGTGCGGGCAGCACGGTCGCCGACCTTGAAAGTGCCGAAGCCGACCAGCGCGATGGTCTCGCCCTTGGCGAGCGCTTCGGTGATGGTCTCCAGAGTGGCGTCCAGCAGGGACGTGGCCACGACGCGGGTGACACCAGCCTTGGTGGCGATGCCTTCGATCAGTTCGCTTTTGTTCATCAGACTCTCAAAACAGACCCGGATCCGGGTGATCCGGGGGTCGCGATTATCGGGCCTGCGGCCCGGGCGGGGAAAAAGCGACTGTGTAGCACTTTCAGCCCCACATCGGGGCCCCTTCGCCCCGTCAACTGAAACAAAACGTCCCACAAAGCGGCGGCACGCACGCTCAATGTCGTCCAGGCACCGCTTTTGAAGCGTTTTGGCGCCGACTTCAGCGGTTTTCGCCCGTTTTGTGTCCTGCCAAGGTCGCAGGTCGCACACGCCACTCGTCGGGCGCGGCGTGTGTCATCCGCCCTTGGCCGCCGTCACGATCCCCTGCCCCGCCGCCCAGGCGTTGACATCGTCCCGCCGGATCGCCGCCGCCATCAGCCCGGGGAACGCATCCGGCGTGCAGGCGAACGACGGCACGCCCAGGGCAGCCAGCTTGGCCGCCAACGCCCGGTCATAGGACGGGGCGCCTTCATCACTCAGCGCCAGCAGCGTCACGAACTGCACCCCGCTCTCCACCAGCTCCGAGGCCCGCCGCAGCAACTGCTGCTCGACCCCGCCCTCATACAGATCCGAAATCAACACCAGGATGGTGTTGCGCGGCTCCCGGATCTGCGACTGGCAATAGGCCACCGCCCCGTTGATGTCGGTCCCGCCGCCGAGCTGCACGCCAAAGAGCAGATCCACCGGATCATTCAACTGCTCGGTCATGTCCACCACCGCAGTGTCGAACACCACCAGCCGGGTACTGACCGACGGCAACGAGGCCAGCACTGCGCCGAAGATGCTCGAATACACCACCGAATTGGCCATCGACCCGCTCTGGTCGATGCACAGCACCACTTCCCGCTGCGGCCGCCGCGCCTTGCGCCCGTAGCCATGCAGGGTCTCGGGGATGACGGTGCGGTGGCTGGGTTGCCAGTGACGCAGATTGGCGCGAATGGTGCGGTGCCAGTCGATCTCCGCCAGACGCGGGCGGCGGTTGCGCTGGCTGCGGTCCAGCGCGCCGGTGACCGCGCTGCGCATCGGCTCTTCCAGCTGCTTCATCAAGTCGTCCACCACACGTCGCACCACCTGGCGGGCGGTGTCCCGCGTCCCCGCCGGAATCACCCCCGACAGGGCGATCAGGCTGGCCACCAGATGGACATTCGGCTGGACGTTCTCCAGCATCTCCGGCTGCAGCAACATGTCCCGCAGATGGAGCCGCTCCAGCGCGTCCTTCTGCAGCACCTGCACGACGCTGCTGGGGAAGTACTTGCGGATGTCGCCTAACCAGCGGGCCACTCTCGGGGCCGAGCCGCCTCGCCCGCCGCGCCGCTCACCGGACAGGCCCTGGCCCTGCTCGTCATAGAGCGCGCTGAGCGCCTGGTCCATCTCCTGCGCGTCCCCGCTCAGGCTGCCGCAGCTCTGCTCGGCTTCTCCGCCCAGCACCATGCGCCAGCGGCGCAGCCGGTCTGCCTCGTCGATCGGCGCACTCATGGCGTCACTCCCAGCAACTGGCGCAGCAGCGGCAGGGGCCGCACGGCGCGAGATTCATCCCAAATGGCCGCCACCGGCTGACCGGCGCAGGGCCCCTTGCGGGCCGCACGGGCGCCCAGGTCCCGTCGCTCGCCGGCTTCGAAGGCGGAGAAGGTCCGCCGCACCAGCGGCAGCACCCGCACAAAATGCTCCTCGCTCAGCTCCGCCAGCCACTGGTCCACCAGCGGCCACACGCCGTCGTGATGCAACAGCACCACCGCATTGCGGTTGAGGAAGCCATCCAGCCAGGCGGCGGCCTTGAGCGGTTCCGCACCGCTGCTCAGATGCAGGGACAGCGCCTGAGCAGCCTCGTCCGCCGCCAGGACGCCGTCATCCAGCATCAGCCGGGTGGCCACGCCCTGCAGCAGTTCATGCACGCCGCCCGAGGCTGCAAGATGGCGAATGGCCCGCTGCCATTGACGCGCCGGTTCTTCCTGACGCCCGGGGTCGCGCAGCCGGATCGCGGCATGGGCCGCCAGCAGTTCCTGCCGCAATTGCTCGGCCGCCGCATCATCGATGGAGCGGCCCACCAGCGGCAGGCCGATCGCCGCCCGCACGACGAGTCCGTCAAACACCTGGCCCACCAGCGTGGCATCGGTCTGCCGGACATTGCCGTAGCGAAACACATTGGCCAGCGGCGGCAGTGCCGTCATGAGCTGATTGGCATCCCCGGTGACGGCCGCATGGTCCTGCAGCGCCTGCGCCGCAACGGCCACGGCCTGCGGCAGATCGGCCAATAAGACCTGATCGACCAGTTCGGCCAGATCGGCGAGCGCGGTTGCGGCGCCGCAGCGCTCAGCCACCACGGCGGTCGCCGCGGCGGCCACCGTCTGACCATAGCGGCTGGCTTCAATCAGCCGCACCGCAAAGCCGGGCTCCCATTGCAGCGTCCACACTTCATGGAAGGTGCCACGGGAGGAGCGACCCACCCGCGCCAGTTCGCCCCAGCTCACGCCCAGCAGCGACAGGCGATGCAGCAGATGGCTGCGCGCCAGGTCATTGGGTTGTCGCAGGTCCAGGTCCAGCGTCTTCTGGGTGGCTTCGGGTTTCAGGCGCAGGGATTTCTGGAACTGCTCCAGATCCTTCTGCAGCGGCACCTTGGGCACGCTGGCCGGCACCTGGCCCAGACGGTCCCCGATGATCAGCGCATCCCGGATGAACCCCAGCACCGCGTCATCGCCCAGGGTCATCACCGTGCGGGTGGCCTCGTGGAGTTCCTCCAGCCCCGGCGCGGGACGCTGGCGCAGGGCGGCCAGGGTGTCGGCCAGGCGCGCCGCTTCAATGAGATGGGCACTGGAGCAGTCCAGGTCGCGGTCCCGCATCAGGCGGGCCACGCGGGCCAGCCAGCCGATGGCGCGCGAACGCGGGTCCAGGCTGCTGCGCCACAGATGCTCATACCAGCCGGGCGACTGGATGCCGGCGCCGTAGCCGCTCTGCCAGGCCAGATGGCGGTAGGTCCAGGGCACCCAGGTGCTGGTGACCTTGAGCTTGGCCAGCCCCTTGAGCAGGGTCTGATCCGCCTTGACGGTGACCTCGGCCTTGAGCCCGCCCAGGTGCCAGGCGCCGCAGATGATGGCGATGCGCTGGAAGCCCTCCTTGCGGGCCGCCCGGATGCATTGCCGCATGTGGGCCTCGCGCAGGGCCTCGCGATGCAGGCGCTGCGGCGACAGGCGATCGTCATCCGGCAGCTCGGACCGCACGGCGAGCATGGCTTCCTCGATGGCGGCAAACAGCTGCTCGCCGTCGCCGCGCTCCTCCACCATGTGGTTCCACCAGGCCTCGCCGTCTGCATAACCGGCGGCGCGCGCGAGCCAGTCCAGAGGGTCCTCGCGGCGATCCGGGTCGGGCGTGGCCGCTGGCTGCGTCTGTGCTGCTGGATCCTTCGCCGGCTCGGTGTCGCCCTTGGGGTCCTCAGCCTGAGCCGCCGCCGCAGCAGCAGCAGCAGCAGCAGCAGCCTCAGCCGCTGTCTCCGCCGCATCCGATTCCGACTCCGACTCTGACTCCGCTTCCGTCTCCGTCTGCTTTTCCAGCGCCAGTCCCATGGCCACCGGCAAGTCGATGAAGCGCACGGTCGCGCCGGCCGACGCGGCCCATCGAAGCGCCTGCCATTCCGGCGAGAACTCCGCAAACGGGTGATACACCGCTCGCCCCGGCTCGTCCACACCGTGGGTGAGCAAAGCGACAGGCGGCTGCATGTCCGCCGCCAGGACATCCGCCACCAGCCCATCGGCCTCCGGCGGACCTTCGATCAGCACGCAATCCGGCCGCAGGCTCTCGAGTGCGCGCAACAGACTGCGGGCGCACCCCGGCCCGTGATGCCGCACGCCGAAGTAGTGAAGTTCTGCGGGAGCGGCAACTCCGGGCTCGCCCTCCTCCGCGTCGATGGGGGTCTCGTTCACCGGCGTCACACCTGTTCGCGGCAGGCCCGATACAGGTCCTTCCAGTCAGCCCGTTCCTTGACCACCGTCTCCAAATATTCGGTCCAGACTACCTGGTCCTGCACCGGGTCCTTCACGACCGCGCCCAGCAGGCCCGCGGCCATATCGCGCGGGCTCAGCACGCCGTCCCCGAAGTGGCCCGCCAGCGCCATGCCGCTGTTGATCACCGAGATGGCTTCCGCCGTGGACAAGGTGCCGCTGGGCGACTTCAGCTGTGTCTTGCCGTCCTCCGTCCTGCCATTGCGCAGCTCACGGAAGATCTGCACCACCCGTCTCACTTCCTTGAGCGCAGGCGGCTCGGCCGGCAGTTGCAGGGCGGCGCCCATCTCGGTGACCCGCTTCATCACGATCGAGATTTCCTCGTCCTCGGTGGCCGGCACCGGCAGCACCACGGTGTTGAAGCGCCGCTTGAGCGCGGCGGACAATTCGTTCACGCCCTTGTCGCGGTTGTTGGCGGTGGCGATCACGCTGAAGCCGCGCACCGCCTGCACCTCGCTGCCCAGCTCGGGCACCGGCAGGGTTTTTTCCGACAGCACGGTGATGAGCGAGTCCTGCACATCCGCCGGGATGCGGGTGAGCTCTTCCACCCGCGCAATCTTGCCGGCCCGCATGGCCTTCATCAGCGGACTGGCCACCAGGGCCTGCTCCGACGGACCGTTGGCCAGCAACTGCGCATAGTTCCAGCCATAGCGCAGTTGCTCTTCACCGGTGCCCGCCGTGCCCTGGATGAGCAAGGTCGAATCCCCGCTGACGGCAGCGGCCAGATGTTCGGACACCCACGACTTGGCGGTGCCCGGCACGCCGTACAGCAGCAGGGCCCGGTCGGTGGCGAGGGTGGCCACCGCGATCTCCATCAGCCGTTCATTGCCGATGTACTTGGGGCTGATCTGAAACCCGTTGTCCAGCGCGCCGCCCATCAGGTAGCGCAGCACCGCCCAGGGGGACAGGCGCCAGTTGTCCGGACGGGGGCGCTGGTCGTGCCGCTGCAGCTCATGCAGTTCTTCGGCGAACTGCTCCTCGGCATGGCGGCGCAGTACGGAGGCATTGGATGTCGTCATGGGGTCCTCGAGGTCAACCGGGGCAGAAGATGAAGGGCGCGACGCAGGGCCACCGCCTGGCTCACGGCGGTCATGGCGTCGGCATGGGAGGGGGTTTCGCCGTCCCGCTGAAGCTGGGTCACGGTCGCAAATTCGTCCAGACAGTCGGGGTGGATCACGGCGCAAAACTCGGCCAGCAGGGGCCGGGCGCCGTAGTCGTCCTTGAGCTTGCCGTCGCGGGCCCGGGCCAGCACCAGCCGGCTCATGGCCTGCGACAGCGGCAGGCCCAGTGACGGGCTGTCCAGGCAGGCGGACAGCAGCACGGCCAGCGGCAACCGGGCTTCGTCGACATGGCGTTGCCAGTACCGCTCGCGGCGCTCGGGCGGCAGCCATTGCAGTACCTGGGCGGAGCGCGACGCCAGCGGATGCGTCCGCCCGGCCGCGTTCGGATGAAGCAGCTCCAGAAAGGCTTCGGCCCAGTCGGGCTCCCGCGTGCCCGCCAGCGCTTCCAGCCAACCGCGCGACAGCGCTTCGGCCCAGTCGGTGCGGGCAGCCCATGCCAGCAGCTCCGTAGGCGACAGACCGGTGTGAGCCGTCCACCAGCCCACCGGGACCTGGCGCACCAGTTGATAGAGCCACCAGCCGCGATCCCCCAGGCTGTCGTGCTGCGGCCGGACGGGGACGATCTGGTCCGCCTCCCAGTCAGGGGCCACCGCGGCGGGCGCGTCCAGGGTCCAGATGGGCGTGGCGGCGGTGCCGGTGTTGCGAAGCAGCGAAGCGAGACGGGACTGCGCACGCTGCGTGTGGGCAGCGCCCTCCACCTGCATCAGCAATTGCACGGCCAGATCGCGCACCTCTCGGCTGCGATCGGCGCGGCAACGTTCCAGCAGCGCTTCATCCTCCGGCCCGATGCCGGTTTGCAGCACCGGCAGCAGTTCCACCCGCTCTTTGGCTGGGAGCTCGGTCAGGGCCTGCGCCAGACGCGCACGGGCCGCGGCAGGCGCGGTCTGGCGTTCATGACGGAGGAAGATGCGTCGCTGCTCCAGGGTGCCGTCGGTCCAGTGGGCTTCGGTCGGGACCTCGCCGCTGGCCGCGGCGGCCCACCGCCATTCCTCCCGCTGTGCGGCCAGCCAGAGGCCCCGCTCGCCCAGTGCAGGCATCAAGGCCGGGCGCAGTGCGGTGGAGCGGCGTCCCAGATCCAGCGCCAGGGGCAACAGCCCCGGCGGCAGGCGATAACCGGCCTCCGCCAGCGTATGCATGACCAGCAGGTGCAACCGCGCTGGGCCGTCCTGCAGGGCCCAGTGCAGCAGGGGCCACACGTCGGTCGGCGCCACCGGGCGGTGATCCTCTCCAGCCGGCGGCGGCAGTGGCGTGAGAACCGGCTGCGGCTGCACGCCCGCCAGCAGGCAAGGCGCCAGCACCGCGGCTGCGCGCAGCACGGCGGTGGCTGGACCGCTGGCATCGACGCCCGCCTTGGCGATCAGCGCGCCCACCTCACCCGGCCATTGCGGCAGCGGGCCGACCTGTCGCTCAGTGCCCACCATCAGGGTCGGCAGCAATGGGGCCCATGAACTCATGCCTGACTCCTGATCCACAGCGGCGGGCGCTGCGCGCCACTCCAGGCCGTCAGCGGGCGGAACCGCTCGCCGTCCCATTCACCGGCCACCGTCATCGGATGCCCGCCGCAGGCCGCCATCAACAGCCAGCGCTCTTGTTCGCCGATGGCCAGGGGCACGCAGGAGGAGCCGGCCTGCAAGGTCGGACCGGCCTGCGACATCACGGCCGTGGCATCGGTGAGCACCATCGGATGCAATTGCACAAAGGGGTGGGCCGACACGCGGTCGGCCACGCCTTGCCATTCCCCGTCCCAGGGGTGGACCTCCGGGGCCTGATCCGCACCATGGGGCGAGGCGCCCTCGCGCGGCAGCGCCAGTTGCTGCGGCATCTGCCCCATCGGCTGCAGGCTCAGGACATCGGCATCGTCCTGACGCTGCTGCACCAGGGCCCGCAGCGGGCTCGCGCAGGGGAAGAAGGACAGCGTGGCCGCCACACCGCTGCCGGGCACCCACAAGCCGTTGAAACCCTTGCCGCCATGCGCATGGTCCAGCAGCCAGGCGCGACGGCCGGTCCGCTCGCCCTGCAGCCAGACCCGCCGCTCCATCAAGCGGCCCTCCCGTTCTTCGGTGAAAGCCGCCAGCACGGCCCAGCGGTCCTCCACCTGCTCGCCGCTGGCCAGCACGTCCGCCTGGTCCAGCGGCCAGCCGCACAGGGTGCGCAGGTCGGCCTGAACCGGCAGCGGCAATTGTTCGCGGCGGGCCAAGGCCTCGGTCGCCAGTTGTAGCAGGCCCAGTCGCGAGATCATGCGCTCGGGCCAGTCCGCGCCCTGGCGCCACACATCGGCCGCTGCCAATACGCGTTGGCCGAGGCCAGGCGCCTGGGCATCCACCATCCGGGCGGCCATGGTGCGCCAGCCCTGCAGCGCCCCGTCATCCAGCGCCCCGAAGCCCCGGGCCACCTGATCCCCCAACCAGCGTTGCAACTCCTGGGCCGCAGCCTCGATGCGCTGCCAGCGCTGCGCTTCGCGCTTCAGTGAGGGGTCGTCTGCGGCAATGTCGCCCTCGCCCTTTCCCGAGCCCTGACCCTCGCCCTGACCAGATGCGCGCTGCGCCGCACGCTCTTCGGCGCGGCGGGTCGCGTCCCGGTCCCGTTCTTCCTTCTTCTCCGCGCGCTCATGGCGGGACGCCAGCCAGTCGGTCACCCAGGCCGGAGCTTCAGAGGCGGTGAAGCTGGCGGCCGTCTGCACCCGCATCAAGAGCAGGGCCAGGCCATGTTTGCAGGGGAACTTGCGGCTGGGGCAGGAGCATTTGAAGGCGGGGCCGCTGAGGTCGACCTGGGTCTGGTAGGGCTTGGAGCCGCTGCCCTGGCATTCCCCCCACAGCGCCGCCTCGCTGGCACCCAGCAGCGGCCATTTGGCCGGCGACGTCAGACCGCGGGCCGCCTTGGCCGACGATTCATCTGGCGCCAGGGCCAGCACTCCCTCCATGGTCAGCGACATGCTGGCCCGCTCCCGGATGATTCTTGAATGGGCGGGAGTCTAAATCGGCTGGCGAATTCGCGAGTCACAGTGACGGCGCCACGACGAGAGCCGCGCTGTACAAGGCCGACCCGGCGATGCAAAGTGTTGTCCCAGGCCCCCTGATTCATGGGGGGAGTATCCCGATTCGGGCCAATACTGATGCGCTTTGGCATGGGGCGGAGGAGAACTGTTGCATGAATGCTCTCGCCGATTGGCCGACGCTTGTTGATACTCACGGGCTTCGCAAACGGAGCGCTTTGAATCTCCCGACGAAGCGTCGGAGCTTCTCTCCTTGATCGGATTGCCATGGAATCCCTGCTGCCTTTCCCAAATGGGGCCACGTCTTGTGCCGGCGGACCGGCTGTCTTGCGCCGGAGCTCCGGCCACAGTCGATTCCTGCTGACCCTGTTGATGTTGACGGCGACTGCCGCGCTGCTCAGTGGTTGTGGCGGTGGCAGCGATTCCGGCACCGACACCGATTCCAGCGGCACCACCACCTTCGCCACTCTGGTGCGGGTGGCCTCTGAGCCCGCCGGCAGTCATTGCACGACGGCAGGCGTGCGCATTGAATCCGGCAAGGACATTGATTCGAATGGCGTACTGGCCGACACCGAAGTGACGTCCACGCAGTACGTGTGCAATGGCCTGACTGGAGCGACGGGACCCAGCGGCTCCAGCGGTTCCACCGGCAATGCGGGCAGCAATGGTCTGTCTGCCCTGGTGCGGGTGCAGGTGGAACCTGCCGGCAGCCATTGCACTGAAGGCGGCTCCGCGGTGCTGGCAGGTCTGGACACCAATGCCAACGGCGTGCTGGAGAGCGGCGAGGTCACCAGCACCAGCTATGTGTGCAGCGGCCCCACCGGCGCCACAGGTCCCACGGGTTCGACGGGTGCCACAGGTGCCACGGGCTCGACCGGCAGCGCCGGCTACAACAGCCTGATGGCCCTCAGTGCGGAAGCCTCCGGGGCCAACTGCACCTATGGCGGACAACGGGTGGAGTCCGGCCTGGATACCAACCGCGATGGCGTGCTGAACGTCACCGAGGTCAGCAGCACCACCTACCTCTGCAGCGCGGCACCTGCGGATACGCAATGGGTCAATGTGACCAGCGGCACGGTGCAGGCGGTGTCCAACACCGGCTATCTGGCCAATGCCAGCACCCCGGTCACCATCACCTTGCCGGCCGCTCCCGCGCTTGGCGACTGCATCTAGATCTCCGGCGTCGGCACCGGCGCCTGGACCGTGGCCCAGAACGCCGGCCAGCGCATCAGCACCCGAGCCCTGCCAGGCGGCGCGAACCTGAGCTGGACGGCGAAGAACCAGACGGAGAGCTGGTCTGGCGTGGCCATGTCCAGCGACGGTACCCGGCAGGTCGCCGTGGCGGCTTCGGGCGATCTGTATGTCTCCACGGATGGCGGCAGCAGCTGGGTGCTGCGCAAGACGGGTCCGACGCTGTCGGCCGTCACCAGCTCCGCCGACGGCATGAAGCTGGCCGCCTGCAGCAATGGCGGCGCCATCTATCTCTCCACCGACGGCGGCATCAACTGGACCGATGACGGCAGTGCCCGCGCCTGGGCCGCCATTGCCAGCTCAGCGGACGGCACCCGCCTGGTGGCAGCCGCTTATCTGGATGGGATCTATGTGTCTCACGACAGTGGCGCCACCTGGACACTCCATGAAGCCAACCGGGCCTTCCGGGCCGTCAGTTCGTCGTCCGATGGCCAGGTGCTGGTGGCGGGCACCAATGGGGACCAGCTCTATGTCTCCACCGACGGTGGCAGCACCTGGACGGCACGGGCCACCAATGAGTACTGGTGGAGCCTGGCCTCCTCCGCCGACGGCACACGCCTGTATGCCACGGTGGATACCGGCTACATCTGGACCTCGACCGACTTCGGGGCCACCTGGGAGCGTCGCGACAGTGCCCGCAACTGGCGCGGCATCACAACCTCGCAGGACGGCCGCTACGTGGTGGCGGTGACGGACGCTGGCCGTATCTATCAATCCACGGATTTCGCCCAGAACTGGCAGGCGACGGCGGATACGGGGGCGTGGACCTCCGTGGCCAGCTCGGCCGATGGGCAGACGCTGCTGGCCGGGAAGTTCAACGTCGATCTGTATGGCGGTGTGCGTCGGGCCTACACCACCACCGGCGTCACCGGCTTCGTCTCCGGCGGACGTGACGACGCCTTGCAGCTCCAGTACGTGGGCAATGGCACCTTTGTGCCGATCAGCTTCGTCTCGGCCAATCTGCAGTTCACCGTGAATTGACGACAGCGGTGGACACGCGGGAGTGTGTCCAACCGTGAAGCAGTCCAGTCAGGGACCAGTTGCAACCGCCCCCTGGCGTCCCTGCGCTGAACCCCTGTGGCTCCGCGCCCAAGACGCTAGTCCTGATTACGGTTTCTCACGAAGCTGCAGCGGCGGCCGTGGCGGCTTCAACGAACATGCGACCGGCGCTTGAAGCCAGCCCATCCGACACAGAAGAACGCCATCGTCCCCTGACGGGACGCCAGGCGTCGCACTTGCTGACCGAGACCCCTCGTCCGCCCCACCTGCCGTGCCTGCGAGGCCCGGCAGCGGGGCGTGGCAGGTGCGTGCCTGACCGTGAATGAACGGCACATGGCAAACGGTCCATGCAAGCGAGCCGGGCCAGCGACCGAAGCGTCATGTTCAACAGCGGAGGTTCCATGTTCAAGAAAAAATCCCTGGCGGCTGCCCTGGGGCTGGCCGGCCTGTGGGTCGGCGCCGCCCACGCGGCCCTGCCCGCCATGCTCAGCTATACGGTCAACAACCGGTGGAGCGGCGGCTACTGCGCCACCGTCAAGGTGACCAATCCCAACCCCACGTCCATGACCTGGAGCGGCACGCTGCAGATCGAGGGCACGGTCAGCAATGTGTGGAATGCGGAATGGTCCGCCCAGGGCAAGCTGCTCACGCTGCAGGGCATCGCCTGGAATCGCATCGTGCCGCCGATGGGCAAGAACGAAAGCGTCGGCTTCTGCGCCACCACCTCGGCAACTGCGCCCGCGCCTGCGCCAACGCCTGCTCCGGCCCCCGCCCCTGCGCCGACCCCGGCCCCTTCACCGGCACCGGCACCGACGCCCGCGCCAGCTCCGGCGCCGACTCCGGCACCCGCTCCTGCACCCACGCCGGCCCCCGCGCCTGCTCCCACCCCTGCACCGGCGCCGGCCCCCACCCCAGCCCCTGCACCGGCGCCCACGGCTGGCGTCGTTGACGCAGGCACCACCCTCACGACCTGGTACTCCGGCACCCCCACGGCGCCGGCGGTCACCCCTGGCACCTGGCGGGCCGGCGGTCCCAATCCAGACCAGGCGGCTTTCAAGCTGGTGAAGGAAAGCGCGCACTTCGCGTTCTATTCCGACGAAGCCGTGTCGGACGCCGACCTCACACTGGCCGTCAACACGCTCGAAAACACCGTCTGGGGCTCGCTATTCGGCGCCAGCCTGTACATGCCCGAGCCCTTCTACAACAAGGCCGACAAGATCAAGCCGGCCATCCACATCCACTCGGGCTGGGGCCTGACCGGCGGCGCCTGGGTGGACACCTCGCGCAACCTGCACCTGGGCATGTGGATCGCACCGGCCGCATTGAAGGACCACTGGGGCCTGACCCATGAGTTCACCCACGGCTGGCAGTCCTGGGCGGCCAACAATGGCGGCATGGCCTGCAACAGTGCCAACACCTGCGGCTGGATCTTCGAGAGCCACGCCAACTTCACCCCGCATCAATTGCCGGAATACAAGAGCGATGTGCACTGCTCCGAGATGCTGCCCAATGCGCCGCATCTCTACCTGGGCTCCACCCGGGACCGCTATTGCAACTGGCAGTTCATGGAGTACCTGAAGGATCGTTATGGTCCCGAGGCCGTCACCCAGATCTGGACCACCGCAGGCTCCGACCCGCTGACCAACATCCAGAAGGCCCGCGGCTGGACGCTCTCCCAGCTCAACGACTTCTTCGGCGAATGGGCCCTGCACAACGTGACCTGGGACTACAAGGCCACGCCGGACGCCTTCCGCAACAGCTACGGCAACATCACGCTGACCGACCGGGCCGAGCGCATGCGTCGCCTGATGCCGCTGGAGGCACTGGACACCAGTTGGGCCACCAATCGGCGTTTTGTGTCGCCCTACTACGGCTCGCCGCAGCGCCTGGGCTACAACGTGGTGCGGCTGTATCCGGAAGCGGGTGCCACCACCGTGACGGTGAAGTTCCGCGGCATCGACCAGACCGGCGCCAATGCGGACTTCCGCTGGGGCCTGGTGGCCACCAACACGCAGTTCACCGCGTCCCGCTACAGCGCGCTGCAAAAGGGGCTGGACGGCGAGCTGACCTTCAAGGTCAGCACGGGCGAGCCGCTGTTCCTGGTGGTCGTGGCCACGCCGTCGGTCTTCAAGACCGTCACCTGGGACCAGGCCTATGGCTCGATCAACCGCTACCGCTACATGGTGGAACTGGCCGGTGCTTGGCCGCAGGGCTTCCAGGGCGGCAAGCGTGATCTGTGCCCGACCGGTACCGCACGCCACAGCAATGGCGGCGGCTGCGCGCCCACCTCCACACCGACCACCGTCTATGTGGGCCCTTACGCCACCATCCTGCCTGGCGGCCGGGCCACCGGCAATGCGCGCATCGAAGACCAGGCCATCGTGGTCAACGGGGCGGTCTCGGACAATGCCGTGGTCGGCGGCCTGAGCATCATCGGCATGAGCGGCAGCCCGTGGGGTAACAACACCTTCAACGTCAGCGGCTCGGCCCAGGTGCGCACCACCTTCTATCCGCTGGGCTTCTTCGAAGCCAGCCAGGGAGCGTCCGGCACGCTCAACCTGCACGGGGATGTGGAGTACCGCGGTGTGGGTCTGAACCTGTCCAGCGGCTACCGCTCCGGCTTTGTGGACGCGACCTCGACGGTGGGCCTGTCCACCGACGTGAATCCGAAGACCACGCCGGTGTGGCGTCCGTGATCGACGGCCAGGCCGTCAGCGGGTCGGGCCGGACGGCCTGAGCGGTTACACGGTCTGACCTGGACGCAGGGGGAGCCTCGCTCCCCCTTTTTCATTTAAGCGGCGCTCAGCGGGCAAGACGGGGATCCGGCGTCTGGGTGCAACCGCCCGGCTTGACGACCCGCGTCGTTGAAGCCGGATGCTTGCGCAGGCCACCGGCTGGCCCACCCTCGGGCCGGATCGGCCGCAGCACCAGATTGCCCAGGCAGTTGGGGCAGTGGCCCGCCAGCGCGCCTTGCGCGCAGTCCGGGCAGAAGGTGCATTCGTAGCTGCAGATGTAGGCCGCGGCGGACGGGGCGAGGTCGGTGTCGCAGCATTCGCAGTTGGGGCGGAGTTCAAGGATGGCCATGGTGGGGTCCTGAGCGTCTGAAGCGCTGAAGAGCTGACGGGATGAAGCGCCAAGTGTCGCAGGCGGCCTGACCGTCCCCAGAAGTCGCGACAGCCCCCCTCTCTGCCCTGTGTCGCCGACGACACCCCCAGAAACCAAGAAGCAACACAGCGTTAACGGCGTGACGCGTCCCGCGGGTGCCAGTGGTTGCAGACCACCCGGCCCGCCAGCACCGCAGCTTGCAGGGTCGAGCCCGTCGCAAGGGCCTGCGTCGTCAAGCCATGCCCCGAAATCGCCCGCCCCCAGCGCCCTGAAACCGCTTTCCGCCGCTTACGAATCGGCAATCCCCGTTGCACCGTTCAGGGGCGTCTGCTCCGAATAATCGCGCCTCGCCCGGGGATGGCGCTTGTCGCCCGCACTGCCGGGCCCGGCTCGCCTGCACGCTTTGCGGCGCCCCAGTCACGTCCCTGTTCAAGGAGTCTCCATGTCCGTGTCCCTTCCGCGCGCTGCCTGCGCGCCCAGCACGCTCCGTCTGCATCCCCTGTCCCTGTCGCTGGTCCTGGCAGGCCTGCTGGTCGGCTGCGGCGGCGGAACTTCCGGCGACGCGGCCACCCAGGAGGCCCGCAAGAGCGCCGGCTCCGGCACCGCTGCTGCCACTGCGCCGCAGGTGTGCCTCTATGAGCACATCAACTACGCCGGCGCCAGCCTGTGCCTGACCAGCAGCAGCAGTTGGATCGGCCGCGCCTGGAACGACCGCGTGTCCTCGCTGAAGGTGCCCGCCGGCTACAAGGTGGAGCTGTTCTCCGACATCAACTATGGCGGCCGCGTCCTGACGGTCACCTCCAGCACCAGCACGCTGGTGTCTTCCCGCTTCAACGACGTTGTCTCCTCGGTGCGCATCACGCCGCCGACGGTGACGCCGCCGCCCGCTCCGGCCCCTGCCCCTGCCCCTGCCCCGGCGCCTGCCCCCGCACCGGCACCGAATCCGCCGACCAGCCAGGCCACGCTGGCCTCCGTGCAGTTCGCGCAGTCCATGCTGTATGGCAGCAATGACGACCAGCTGGTGCTGGTGGCCGGCAAGCCGGCGCTGCTCAAGGTGAACGTGACCGCACCGGCATCGCCGGCCACCATGCCGGCCGCGACCGCCAAGGTGGAGAACACCGTGGACGGCACCAGCCGCGACCTGACCCTGGCCGCTCCGCGCCGCGGCCTGCCGACCACCGTGTCGGCCGTGCCCTCGTTTGATGATTCCTACACCGTCACCGTGCCGGCCGAGCTGGTCAAGGCCGGTCTGAAGGTCACGGTGAATGTGGCCGGTGTGGGCGCACAGACCTTCACCCCGCGTGTGGGCGGTGGCACCGCCATGCGCTTCATCCCGATCTCGGTGAAGATTGCCGGCACCAGCGGCCAGTTGCCTGCCGACCAGACCGCCCACCTGCGGGCCCTGTTCCCGGTGGCCACGGTGACCGGTCAGGCCCACCCGGCCTACGTGTCCACCCGCGTGACCACCCTGCCGACGACGGACGACCAGTGGAGCGACGCCTTCGGCAAGATCCTGGGTGAGCTGTCCGACCTGCATGCGCTGGAGCGCGCGGCCCGTCAGGACTACTACTTCGGCTTCATCCCCAAGCGCACCTGGGGTCTGGCCGGCCTGGGCTACATGCCCGGCAACTCGGCGGTCGGCTTCGACATGCCCAGCGCCCCGGACACGGTGCGGGACGTGGTGGCCCATGAACTGGGCCACAACTTCTCGCTGCCGCATGCGGCCTGCGGCGGTGCCGGCTCGCCGGATCCGAAGTATCCGTATCCGGACGCCAACCTGGGCAAGCCGGGCCGCTACATCTGGAGCTTCCTGTCCGACACCAACAGCTTCTACGATCCGCGCCCGACCGACCGGCACGACATCATGAGCTACTGCGGCGGCGTGGTGTTCTCCGACTACAACTACCGGCTGATGCAGACCTTCCTGACGCCTGCGGACGGCCCGACGACCAAGGCAGCCTCGGTGACCAACGCACCGGACCAGGACGTGCTGCTGATCAGCGGCAGCATCCGCGGCAAGCAGATCGAGATCAATCCGGTGAAGACGCTGGTGTCCAAGCCGGAAACGACCAGCGGCCCGTATGTGCTGCGTCTGCAGACGGTGGCCGGTCAGATCATCGATTACGCCTTCACGCCGCAGGCGCTGGACCATGAGGGCGAACTGCTGCACTTCCGTGTGCTGGTGGCCAAGGTGGACAACATCGCCAGCATCAGCGTGCTGCGCGACGGCAGCACCCTGACCCAGGTCGCCGCCCGTGCCATCAATGCACGTCAGCGCTCGCTGGCCGCGGGCACCAGCCGCTCGGTGGTGCAGGTGCAGGAGACCCGTGGACAGGCCGTGCTGCGCTGGGATGCGGAAGCCACGCCGTTCCTGAGCGTGACCTGGACCGACGGCACCCGCCGCCTGAACCTGGCGCAGGACCTCAAGGGCGGCCAGGCCACGCTGGACACCAGCGCGCTGCCGACCGGTGGTCGCTTCGAGATGGTGGTGTCGGATGGCCTGAACGCGCAGCGCGTGGAGCAGGCGCGCTAACCGGCGCACTCGTTGGGCGCCTCGTCAGGCCTTTCATCAGGCCCTGACGAGACCCACCGGCCCTCCCGGTCCCATCCCTCAGGATGGCGGCCGGGAGGGCCTTCTTCATGGTGCCGCCATCCGCGCCGCCAGGAAGTCCAGAAAGCACTGAATCCGCGCGGACAGCGGCGTGTTGCGGTAGTACACCGCATTCACCGGTTGCAGCACCTCCACCGTGTCCTTGGCCAGCAGCTGGACCAGCGCGCCGCTGCGTCGGTCCTGCTCCGTCATGAAGTCCGCCAGGCAGGCCAGGCCCTGCCCCGCCAGCGCCAGTTGCCGCACCGTCTCGCCGCTGGAGGCCTTGAGGGTGGGGCTGATCTCGAAGCTGTTGCTCTGCCCATGACGCAGCGGCCAATGGTTCAGCGTCTCCGGCTGGGTAAAGCCGATCAGCGAATGTCGAGCGAGGTCGGTCACCCGCCGCGGCCGGCCATGGGCCTCCAGATAGGACGGCGCGGCCAGCACCCGCAGGCGGTAGCTACCCAGCGGGCGCGCATGCAGCGTGGAGTCCCGCAGGCGGCCGATGCGCAGCGCGACATCGGTGCGTTGCTCGATGAGGTCGATGATGTTGTCGCTGCTGTGCAGCTCCAGCTCGATGTCCGGGAACTGTTCCCGGAAGTCCGCCACCATGGGCACGACCACATGCAGCATGAAGGGCGAGGCCGCATTCACCCGCAGCCGCCCGGCCGGGCGTTGATGGCGGATGGTCATCTGATATTCGGCGGACTCCACCGCGGCCAGAATGTCCCGCGCATGGGCGAGGAACACGGCGCCCTCCTCCGTCAGCTCCAGCTTGCGGGTGGTGCGACGCAGCAGCGTGGTGCCCAGCTTGGTCTCCAGACGCCCCAGCGCGCGGCTGATGCCGGAGACCGTCTGCTCCAGATGCTCGGCGGCGGCAGTGATGGAGCGGCTGTCGATCACGGTGGTGAAGGCCAGCAGTTCTTCGAGGCTGAGTTTCATTGTTGACTCCGGGTCAAAGGAATTCTGCCTGATCACGGCTTTTTCGGAATCAATCCGATGCCCACACTCCAGCCCTGACATCTTCCCTGGAGTGATTCATGCCTCTGGCCCTTCTTGCGCTGACGCTCAGCGCCTTTGCCATCGGCACGACCGAGTTCGTGATCGTTGGCCTGATTCCCACGGTGGCTGCCGACCTCGGCGTTGGGCTGCCGTCCGCCGGGCTGCTGGTCAGCCTATATGCGCTGGGGGTAGCGGTCGGCGCCCCGGTGCTGACCGCACTGACCGGCAAGGTGCCACGCAAGACACTGTTGCTGTCGCTGATGGCGCTGTTCACCGTCGGCAATCTGATGGCGTGGAAGGCGCCAGGTTATGAGTCCCTCGTCGTGGCGCGCGTGCTGACCGGCCTGGCCCACGGGGTGTTCTTCTCGATCGGCTCGACCATCGCCACCAGCCTGCTGCCCAAGGACAAGGCCGCCAGCGCGATCGCCATCATGTTCACCGGCTTGACGGTGGCGCTGGTGACCGGCGTGCCGCTGGGCACCTTCATCGGGCAGCACTTTGGCTGGCGAGCCACCTTCCTGGCCGTGTCGGCGCTGGGCGTTGTTGCCATCATCGGCAGCGCGATGTTTGTGCCGGGGAAACTGCGACACACGCCGCCGGCCTCGCTGGCGCAGCAGGCCCGGGTGCTGGCGGAGCCGCGATTGCTGCTGGTCTATGCCAAGACCGCCATCGGGTACGGCGGCAGCTTCATTCCCTTCACCTTCCTGGCGCCGATCCTGCAGGACATCAGCGGCTTTGCGCCCAGCTCGGTGGCGTGGGTGATGCTGGTGTATGGCGTGTCTGTGGCGGTGGGCAACCTGTGGGGCGGCAAGCTGGCGGACCGCCAGGGGCCGATTCGTGCCCTGCAGATCATCTTCGGATTGCTGGCCGCGGTGCTGATGCTGCTGACCTTCACGGCGCCGCATCCATGGCTGGCGGTGGGCTCGGTGCTGCTGTGGGGAGCTGTGGCGTTTGGGAATGTGCCCGGGCTGCAGGTGTATGTGGTGCAACAGGCGGAGCGGGTGGCGCCGCAGGCGGTGGATGTGGCGTCCGGCTTGAACATCGCGGCTTTTAATCTGGGCATTGCCGGCGCGGCGTGGGCGGGTGGGCTCATCGTGACGCATTTTGGGCTGATGCACACGCCGTGGATCGGGTCGCTGGTGGTGCTGGTGTCGCTGGGGTTGACGACCTGGAGCGGGGTGCTGGATCGGCGTGGCGGGGTGCCGCGGACGTTCAACGGGCCGCGGGCGGTGGGGCATTAAGAGCACAGTGATGTCACATCCCCGAGTTCCAGTCTGTCGCTTGGACTGGGCGGGGATGCCGGTTGCCGGTCAACTGCGGGACAGCGCTTCGACGATTGGTCGAAGCTGCTTCGACAGGACCCCGCGGTCCCATCCCGCCATCGCCTGCAAGGACGTGTTTTGTCCCAGTTGGCGAGCTGCAAGCAGGCCGACGTAGTAGCCTACACGCGGAGGCCAGGCGCCTCGATAACCCATGTCCAGGAAGGGCGTGGAGGCAGCGGGGTCTTCACGGTCCCAGACCTCGAGCACGGCGCGAGCCGCCGTTCGAAGCAGCGCTGGGGGAGTGGCTGCGAGCTGCGCATCGTCCAGCAAGACCTGCGTCAGGGCTGCGTCCGGATGGATCTGCTCGCTTGCATAGGTGGCCAGGCCCTCCACCCACAACGCTTCATGCACCCGGGGCCGAGGGTCCAGGCTGATCAAGGGCGCGCGCTGCGCGTGGTAGCAGTGAAACCATTCATGCGCGAAGAGCACCGCCGGATTGGCATTCGGGCCGTGGTAACGCACGATGCCATCGGGGGCGAAGAACAACGGCAGCGGCTGACCGGGGCCCTGAGGCTCCAGATGGGCATCGAAGAAGAAGAGGGACGGCATCAGCCACACCGGAGAGACCTCCACCCTGAAATCGGGCAGGGCCTGCTTGAACTGCGCTTGCTGTCCTGCATACATGGCGGCAAACGCGCGGTGCAAACTCCGCGTAGCGTCGGAGATGTCGTCGAAGGTGCGTAGCCAGGCCCCCACCTTTTGCGGCGTCACTGCAACGCCTGCGAGCCGGTACGCCGCCGCATTCGGTTCAAAGAACTCGGCCATCAGGCGCTTGACGCGGTCGGTGGCAACGAGTGTCTGGCTTTCGTCGTAGGGCTTCCAGAAGGCGGGCATCAGGTCGGTGAAACCCATGGCCGGGTGCACGTCTTGGGATGTCCCCGGGGCGGCAAGAGAAAGGCCGCTCGCGTGACCCAACGACCATGCGGCGGCGAGACGGACAAGGCTGCGGCGTTGCTTGTTGAGGGGGCGCATCGGGTGGATCACGGTCAACCTTTCACTCGCAGACTCCCGAACCAGCCCGCAGCACAGGAGACCCGGGACCGATTGGAGCAACTGCGACCTCACATCGCCGGCCCACACTCAGGCCGAGGGCGAGCCAAGCTCACTTCTTCGGCACTGGTGGAACCGCAAGAGGCTCCACGATGCTCTTCAATTCCCCAGTATCTCCGGATGCCAGCCACGGGCCCTGCCGCAGCAGTGCCACCTTGATTTTGCCCTTGAGGGCGGGCATCTGTTTCTCCGCCACGGGGATGTCTTCGACCTGCGCGTCACGCACTTCAGGAATGCCGCCGAGGGCCATTCGTCCGCCAAAGAGCGTGCGGCCTCCAAGCAGCAATCGGGCATGAAGATTTCCGAGATACAGCACGTCACCCGCCTTTGCGTCGAACTCAAGCGGTGGTGGTGGGGCCTTGGAGGAATAACGTACCCCAGCGCTGTAGATCTGCCAGCTATCGATCACGTGGTGTCCCGGCTTGAGATGAAGGATATAGAGACCGCCATACCGGGTACGGAAATCACTTTCTGGCCCAGAGGGCAGCCAGGAAGATTTACGCAACGAGGTCATGAGCGCACCACTCGTGTGAGCGCCGCCATCCATATAGAACATCGCATCGGCGGCGCCCTGCGCCTGCAAGTCGTGAGATACAGACAGAACGACCACAGCCCCTTGTTCCAAGTCGGACGCCTTCATTTCTTTCGCATCCTGTAATGAAGCGCACGCACCCAGAAACACAACCGACATAGAAGCCATTGCACGCGCGCATATCCGGAGGATCCTCATTCCTTTGCCCTCAATGAAAATTCGCAGTGTGGGCAAAGTCGCTATAAGCGCGCACGAGTAGTACCCCTCCCTTCAAGCCCAACGCAACAAGGGCTGGGCGACTATCAAACCATCAGTTGGCGCAGTCCTGCGCTGCTGACGAAACGATAGTGAAGTTGCCCCTGTAAATCGGAGTGCATAACCGTTGCGCGTTCAGCATTGGGCTGAATCGAATCCATGGTGCCGCGCTTCCCGCCGGTGCGATCCCCCCATCCGTGCGACCCCTTCATCGGGATCGCCTCCTTGCTGCCATCTCGCCAGACTGAGCACCCCGCCCCTTCGGCGCCACGGTGCTCCCCATGTCCCTCTCCGTCTCCCACAGCCGCTCCCTCACCGGCCTGACCGCAGCCGCGGTGGATGTTGAAGTCCACCTCGCCAACGGCCTCCCCAGCTTCACCCTCGTCGGCCTGGCCGACACCGAGGTGAAGGAATCCCGCGAACGTGTCCGCGCCGCGCTTCACAGCAGCGGCCTGGAGTTCCCCTCCAACAAACGCATCACAGTCAACCTGTCACCCGCAGACCTCCCCAAGGAGGGCGCGCGTTTTGACCTGCCCATTGCGCTGGGCCTGCTCGCCGCCAGCGGTCAGGTCGATGCGCAGCGATTGCCCGGCATGGAATGCGCAGGTGAACTCGCGCTCTCGGGGGAACTCCGCCCGGTTCGCGGCGCGCTGGCCATGGCGCTGGCCCTGCGCGCCAGCGGCCTCACACGTGAGCTGCTGTTGCCGCGTGGCAGTGCAGCTGAAGCGGCGTTGCTGCAAGGCTTGATCGTGCGGGAAGCCGCGCATCTGCTGGAGATCGTCCAGGCTCTGCAGCCCAACAGCGACGCGCATCTCACCCGCGTGCTGGTCACACCGCCGCTCCCGTCGATGGAGATCCATGACCTTCGCGACGTCAAGGGCCAGACCGGGCCCAAGCGCGCGCTCGAAGTGGCGGCCGCAGGCGGGCTTGGCCTGCTGCTGGTCGGCCCTCCCGGTACCGGCAAGTCCATGCTGGCTCGACGACTGCCCGGATTGCTGCCGCCCCTCGACGAGCCTGAGGCGCTGGCCTCCGCAGCCGTGCTCAGCATCAATGGCCAGTTCAAGCCGGAGCATTGGGGGCAGCGCCCCTTCCGATCTCCCCACCACAGCGCGTCCGCCGCCGCGCTGATCGGCGGAGGGTCGCCGCCGCGCCCCGGTGAGATCACGCTCGCGCATCACGGGGTGTTGTTCCTCGACGAGCTTCCGGAGTTTCAGCGACTGGCGCTCGAAGCCCTGCGAGAACCGCTGGAAACCGGCCGCATCCACATCGCCCGCTCATGCCACCAGGCGGAGTTCCCAGCCCAGTTCCAACTCATTGCAGCGATGAACCCCTGCCCCTGCGGGCACCTGGGCCATCCCACCAAGGAATGTCGTTGCACCCCAGAGCAGATCGACCGCTACCAGGGCCGCATCTCTGGCCCCTTGCTGGACCGCATCGACCTGATGGTGGAAGTGCCGATGCTGCCACCGCGCGTGCTGGCCGCCGCGTCCGAGGGCGAGACCAGCGGCCAGGTGGCGGCGCGGGTGGCTGCGGCACGAGCGGTCGCGGTGCTTCGACAAGGCTGCATCAATGCGCAGCTGCCGTCCAGTCAGCTCGACCAGCATCTGCGCCTCACGCCCGAAGCGGAGGCGCTGCTGCACAAGGCAGCGTCGCGCCTCGCCTGGTCAGGCCGCAGTTATCACCGCGTGCTTCGCATGGCTCGCACGGTCGCAGACCTGGCGGGTAGTGCAGAGGTCCTGCCGGTGCATGTCTCGGAATCCATTCAATGGCGCAGGGCCTTGCCGGGTCGAGATTAGCGGCACGGCGTTGCAGGCCGGGCGTTGCAGATCGGGCGTAGCGAAACCGATAGCCCGGGTCAGCAGTTCCGGGACAGCGGGCTCCGCACACGGTGGTGCCACGAATGATCAGGAGGCATGCCCCATGCCACTTTCCCACACCTCCTGCATCTGAACCAGCAGTGCCGAAGGCACCCGGTCGTCGCTTCTGGCCTCTGCCAACGTGTCGCTCATGGCCGACGCAATGGCACTGATGATCTTCTCGGGGTGCCCCACGCCACAGATACGCCGACCAAAGTCCAGCAGCTCGTCCGTCGTGGGATATCGCTTGGTCTGATGCCTGCCAGCAAACATCTTCAGAGCCAGCGTGCGGTCCTCCAGTTCGGGCCCCTGGGGAGACTGGCGGTAGCGGTAGATCGAGGTGGTGACGACGTCAAACATCGGGGACAGCCACTTGTCGCTGCCGGACCGATAGAGCACGCCGAAGTTCTTCAGATGGGCATCCCCATTGCGCACCATCACCGAGAACGCCACTTGCTCGTAGAACCGCGTCAGACACGCCTGTGAGAGACCGAGTTGCTGAAGCAGTTCGGCGATCCGCTGATAGCTGCCTTCATATTTCCGGTCGGACAACACATCTCTGACGCGGCGGCCTGCCAGAGCCGCGATGTCCTCGAATCCCAAGCGCTCGACCCGTCCGTCCGCATGTTCCACGACGTCAAAGCGGTCCAGCACCAGCAGCTGTCCGTCGTCTGAGAGCGCCACATTGGGGGTGGAGATACCGGCTCGCTGCGCAGCCTTCAGACACAGATACTCATTGGCCACCAACCCCGGATACGCCTCACCCGCCGCCTTCACGATCAAAGAGGGGATCGGCACCGTCGGGCGGTCCGGGATCATGATCTTGGGCTGCATGCCCGCAATCCCGGCGCCCGTACTCAGATAGGCGTGGACCAACTCATCGAACACCTCAGGGGTGAACTTCAGGGACAGCAGCGATTGCTTGCTGAGCACCCGTCCCGCGGTCGGTGACTCCGCCCCTGGGATGCGATAGCTCAGGCGACCGATGCCGTTGGCACCCACCAGGGCCAGCAGATGCATCGGCGTCATCGGCTGTTTGGGAAACATCTCCCGAATGCGATGGAACAAGTCACCTTCTGGCAGGTTCTGGTCCATCGGCGGAAAAAGGTCGCCGTCCTGCCAGGTCAGTTGCTCGGCCGCAGGCATGAAGAGCGCCACTTCCGCCTGGTCCGGCTCCGGATGGAGATACCTGAATTCATAGACCGAGGTCTTGAGCAACTGGCCGGCCGCGGCGACATCGCCGATGGCCACGGAGAGTTCGCGAATCTTGCTAGGGAGCATCGTCCTCATCCCTGTCGAACCGGGCGCGCACTTCGGCCATGGTCGGCATGCCGGCGCGCTCCACCCGCACCGCCAGGCCCAACGCACGCAGCACGGAAAACAGCGACGACACGGTGATGTCCTCACCCGCCTCAAGCCGGTAGATCACTTCCCGCACCTTGCCGGAGCGCTCTGCCAGTTCCTTTTTGGACAGCCCAAGCGCTTCGCGGCGGGATTTGACGATCAGCCCCAATTCGTCGGGGAGTCGAGCCACGTCAGTCATAACTTGCATGCTCCGGCAAAAACCACTGGTTTGCAAGTTTTAACTTGCACGGTTCGAAATTGTCGTGCCAGTTATAACTTGCAAACACCCAACTTTTTGCCAGAAATGCCAGTTATAACTGGCACGGTTCAGCCGCAACCCGCGCCGAGCGCTCAGAACAGCGCATTCAACATCGCCTTCCCCGGCGATGTGGATTGCACCCGCACCGGCGGCATCCGCCGGCGCGTCTCGCCCGCCCCGATGGTCTGCCCGTCCCAGCCCCCCTCCAGCGGCTCCTCCAAAGCGGCCAGATCCACCGCCATCTCCAGCCCTTGCCCGGTATTGCGCGCCGTCAAGCGCCACCGATGCGCCATCGCAATCTCACGGCAGATGGACAACCCCAACCCGGCGCCCTCCTCCCGCCGCTCGGGCCCGCGCCAGAACCGCTCGAACATGCGCAGCAGATGAGTCTCCGGTACGCCCGGCCCCTCATCGCGCACCACGAATCCATCGACGTTCACCACCAGCATCACCACCCCGCCGGTCGGGCTGTGCTGAATCGCGTTCTCCAGCAGGTTCTTCAACAGCGTGAACAGCGCCCCCCGGTCCGCCTGCCACTGGCGCAGGTCGTCCGCCATGCGCAGCCCCAGCAGCACGCCGCGCCGGTCAGCCACGCGGCTCATGTAGTCGAACACCTCCTGCAAGGTGCCGCGCGGGTCCATGGCTTCCATGCGGTAGTTCTGCAGCTCGCTCACCTCCGCCAGCATCAGGAGCTGCTGCACCTGCCGGGCCATGCGGTCCACGTCCTCCAGCAGGTATCGCCGGCGCTCGTCGTCCGGGCCCAGCTCCACCTGCGCACGGATCAGCGCCAAGGGTGTCTTGAGCTCATGCGCAGCGCTGGAGAGAAACTCCTGCTGTGTCCGGAAGCCGTGCTGCAGTCGCTCCAGGGTCTGGTTGAAGGCCTGCACCAACGGCTGAATCTCGCGGGGATGCACATCGGCCGAGAGACGCTGGTCCAGCGTCCGAGGCGTGATGCGCCGCGCCTCCGCCGAAGCCTCGCGCAGCGGCTGCAAGGCGCGACGCAAGGTCAGGTGGACGGTGAGGAAGAAGATCAGCATGAACACCACGCAACTGCCCACCACGCCCTTCATCAAAGCCGGCATGCCGAAGGTGGACCGCATGCGCAGCACCATCCGGTCACTGATGGCCATCTGCAGCCACCAGCGTCCCTCAGCATGCGGAACGGGCGTGGTGGCGCCATGCATGGCCACGCCGTCGCGCGTCAGGGAGAAGGCCTTGCGAGTGCTGTCAAACAGGGCGCCCTCCGGGCCCAGTGCCTGTGCGTTGCTCCGGTCCGAGCTGTAGGCCACCCGTCCCTGCGCATCCACCACACGCAGCGTCGCTTCCTCCGACAGACTGCTGAACAGCCAGGGCTCGATATGGCGGTCATCGATGCCCACCGGTCGCCCCTGCGCGTCCAGACGCACATACTGCGCCACCTCGGACGCCCAGTGCTGCACGCCTGCATCCAGCAGATGCTGGCTGAACGGCTTGGCCAGCAAGGCCAGCACCACCGCCATCAGGCCCATGCTCAGCAGCAGCCCACCGACAAACATGCCCATCAGCCGCGCACGCAGGCTACAAGGGCGGATCATCTTCCCGAAGCGCATAGCCCTGGTTCCTGATGTTGACGATCTGCAGGCGCGACCCGATGCCCAGCAGCTTGCGACGCAGCCGATGCAAGGCCACATCCAGCGCATTGGGTGTCACCGCCTCGGACAGCCCCCAAGCCGACGCTTCCAGCGTGCCGCGACGCACCGTCCGCCCCTCTTGCCTGACCAGCGCCAGCAGGATCTGCTGCTCGCTGGGCGACAGGCTGATGGACTCCTCGCCGCAGCCCAGCCGGCCTTCTTCCATCTGCAAATGGATGTCGGCAAAAGCCGGTTGGTCCGACTGCAGCGCCGCCGGCCGCCGCAGCAGCGCGCGCACACGGGCGACCAGTTCCTCCATAGGGAAGGGCTTGGTCAGGTAGTCGTCGGCGCCGGAGTCCAGGCCTTCCACACGGTCATGCAGGGCATCCCGCGCCGTGAGCATGAGGCAGGGCGTGCCCGTTCCTGCAGCCCGCAAACGGCGGACCAGATTCAGCCCGTCGCCGTCCGGCAGGCCCCGGTCCACGACCAGCGCCCCATAGTCGATGGCCTGCAAGCCGCGCCAAGCTGCTTCCAGCGTTGGGAAGACATCCGTCGGGATGCCGGCGGCCTGCAGGCTCTGGCGAACCAGGTCCGCCAGGCGGGCATGGTCCTCGACCAGGGCGATCCGGTTCATGCGCCTCGCATCAGAAGCGGTAGAGGTAGCCCACCGACACGCGCGGCAGATTGCTGCGCTCGACGATCGGGCTGTTGGTGGCTTCCTTGGGCAGGTGGGTCAGCCCCAGGTCCAGGAAGATGACATGCTGGCGCTGCAGGGCATAGTCCATGCGCAGACCCGCTTCCAGCGCCACACCGGCATCGCCCTCATACGCAGGCCGACCCGGCAGCGCTTCGCTGGCCCGCACGCCGTAGTAGTAGTCCACCCATTTGCGGTCCATCCATTGCGCGCCCAGGCGGGGCGTGAAGCTGGCGGCCCCCATCTGGAAGCGGCGGTCCACCTGGACCTGCAGGCGCTGGCCCTTGCTGTGGCTGGAGAGGTCACTGGTCCATTCCAGCCCCAGGTTGGCCAGGGGCGTCTGCCACCCCAGGCCCACGCCGCCCATCAGGCCGCCCTTGCGCTCAGCCATGCCGGACAGGGCCGGCGAGTCGCTGCCCTTGTAGCCGTCCGGCACGTACTTGAGCAGCAGACCGCCGGTCAGGCGCTGGGTGGGCGAGAGCGAATGGTTCAGCAGCTTGCCCTCGACCGTGGTGCCGGCGAAGCGGACGTAGCGGTTCTCATAGAACAGCAGCGGCAGCGCGTTGACCTTGCGGTCCGCATCCAGGTAGGCCCGTTCGCGCACCCCGACGCCGATGCCCAGCGCCCATTGGGACTGCCCGCCGGCCAACCCTTCCGAGGCGGAAGGAGACGCCACCTGTGACTGTGCGCAGACGGCCGGAGCGACAACGGACAGCACCCCGGCCGTTACGGCACCGGCCAGCGTGCCCAGGGTGACACGCAGCGGGCTGCGCAAAGGGCGGAAGGCAGGCGCTGCACCCTCTGCGAGAGAGCGACCCAGGCTGGGGTCGGCAAGGGAGCTGTGAAAGCGGTGGTCGGTCATCATGGATTGGGGGAGTCGTTAGAGGGGTGACAACAACGGAGGGCCTTGTTCGGGCGCGATGTTGTCCTGAGGCGTCTTACCGCCGACTTACCGCCGACTCACCGGCGGCGCGAATGCGGTGACTCGGAACTGTGGGGTGCTCGTGTTGTCAACGGATCCGATGAGGCGAGCGGCACCGGGACACCCAGCGACGGTGATCAGGACTCAAAAACCCCGTCCATCGACGCAAACCCCTTCACCTCGATCGGATTGCCCGACGGATCCAGGAAGAACATGGTCGCCTGCTCCCCGGGCTGACCGGCGAAGCGGATCTGCGGCTTGAGCACGAAGTCCAGGCCCTGCGATTCCAGCCGGTCCGCCAGCGCCCGCCAGGCCGGCATCGGCAGCACCAGCCCCAGGTGGGGCATGGGCACCAGATGGTCGCCGACACGGCCGGTGTTGGTGGTCTTGAACGGCTCGCCCAGATGCAGCGAGATCTGATGGCCGAAGAAGTCGAAGTCCACCCAGGTGTCGGTGCTGCGGCCTTCCGTGCAGCCCAGCAGGCCACCGTAGAACGCCCGGGCGTCGTCCAGGTCGCGCACGTGATAGGCCAGATGGAACAGGGCGGGGACTTGCATGAGGGCTCCGAGAGGCTGTTGGGACTGAAAGACCGGTGAGGCCGGGTGGACCAGAGAACGGGAGGTTGCGCGGCCATCCTAGCCAAAACCGAAGTCCTTCGCGCCTCGCTACCATGTACGCATCGCTTCGCGGAACCTCCTCATGGCCTTGCCCCGATCCAGCCGCGCCCAGGCTTCGCTCAAGAGAGCGTCTTCCGCATTCCAGCGACAGCAATGGAGCGAGGCGGTCAAAGGCTTCCGCGAAGTCCTGCGCGACGAGCCCGGTTATGCCGAGGCCTATCCCCTGCTGGCCTCCGCGCTCGAGCGTTCAGGCCAGCTGCAGGAAGCGGCCGACCTGCTGGTGGCCGCCTCTGCGCGCTTCCCGGCGGACGGTGCGCTCCCCCTGCGTCTGGGCAATCTGCTGGCGGGCGCTGGCAACTGGGAGGGCGCGAGTCTGTGCTTCCAGCAGGCCAGTGAGCGGACCCCGCAGGATGCGCGGGCGGCCTACAACTGGGGCGTGTCGCTGCTGGAACTGGGACGCCCGGCGGAGTCCATTCCCGCCTTCGAGCGAGCGCTCACCGCGGATGCCGGCTACACCGCCGGCTATCTGGCGCTGGCCCAGTCCTACCAGGCCACGGGCGTGCCGCAGGCCGCACTGATGGCCCTGGACTGCGCCATCCAGAGCGCGCCCGAGGCGGCCAAACCCGCCGTGGAGCGTGTGCGCCTGCTGCTGTCGCTGGGTCAGCATCAGGACGTGCTGAACGAGACCGCCACCCTGCTGACCCGCTTCCCGAAGGAGGTGGAGCTGCACAACCTGCGCGGCATCGCGCTGAAACAATCCGGACACACCGACGAGGCCCTGCGGTCCTTCAGCGCCGGCTTGCAGCTGCAACCGGATGCGGTGGAGCCGCTGCACAACCGGGCCAACCTGGAACTGCTGCAGCGTCACTTCTCCACTGCTCTGGCAGATTTTGAGCGGCTGCAGGCACTGCGGCCCGAGCTGGACTGGTTGCCGGGCCTGCGTCTGTACACGGCGATGCACCTGTATGACTGGCAGGATTTTGACGCGCGGGTGGCCGCGCTGCTGCAAGGGCTGGCGCAGCAGCACAAGACGGTGCAGCCGCTGATCCTGCAGAACCTGGTGGACGACCCGGCTGCGCATCAGGCGGCCGCGCGTCTGTGGATGCAGACCGCCGTCCCCGGCCCCGCCGAGCCCCTTGCGCTCACCACCGCGGCGTCCGGCCACGGCGCAGAAGCCGGCAAGCTACGGGTGGCCTACATCTCCCGGGACTTCCGAATGCATCCGGTGGCCTTCCTCATTGCGGAGGTGCTGGAGCTGCATGACCGGGAGCGTTTCGAGGTGCTGGCCGTCAACTACGGCCTGCCACTGGACGACCCGATGCAGCAGCGCATCCGCGCAGGCGTGGACGGCTTTCTGGACGCCGCCCATCTCTCCGACCGCGAGATTGCGCAGGCCTGCCGCGAACTGCGGGTGGACGTGGCGGTGGACCTGACCGGTTTCACCGAAGGCGCCCGCAGCGGCATCTTTGCGCAGCGGGCTGCCCCGGTGCAGGTGCTGTATCTGGGCTACCTGGGCACCTCCGGCACCTCGCACTACGACTATTTGGTCAGCGACCCGGTGCTGGTCACCCCCGACACCCGCGCCTGCTACGACGAGCATCTGATGGTGCTGCCGTCCTACCAGGCCAATGACCGGCAACGGCCGCATCCGGCGCTGCACATCAGTCGCTCCGAGCTGGGTCTGCCGGACGACGCCTTGGTGCTGTGCTGCTTCAACAACCCCAGCAAGATCACTCCCGCCGTTTTTGCGCTCTGGGCCGATATCCTGAGACAAGTGCCCGGCGCCGTGCTGTGGCTGCTGGAAGAAGACGCAGAGGCAGCGGGCCACCTGCGCCGGCATGCGGAAGCCTGCGACATCGGCGCCCACAGGCTGGTGTTTGCGAACCGGGCGCCGCGCGAGCAGTATCTGGAGCGGCTGCAGCATGCCGACCTGTTCCTCGACACCCTGCCCTACAACGCCGGCACCACCGCCAGCGATGCGCTGTGGATGGGCCTGCCCGTGCTGACCCAGCGGGGCCAGTCCTTCTGCGCACGCATGGCCGCGAGCCTGCTGACTGCCGCCGGCCTGCCCCAGCTGATCGCCGAGGACGCCAAAGCCTATGTGGACACCGCCGTGCGTCTGGCCCTGGCACCTGCGGAGCTGGCAGCGCTGCGCGCCCAGCTGCACTCACAGCGCCTCGTGACGCCGCTGTTTGACGCGCCCCGCTTCACGCATCACCTGGAGCGGGCCTTTGGAGAAGCCCACCGCCAGCGTCTGGCCGGCGAGCCGCTGCAGGACATCCACATCAGCGCCGCGCCATGAAAAAACCCCGCGTGCCTGCGCATCGCGGGGTGGATGGGGTCGGGGTGCGGCGGACCTGAGGTCGCCGCATGACCCGTCGGCTTCCGCCGGCTTACTGGCGCACCAGCTGGCCGTTGCTGACGCGCACCACGTCGCCGCTACGAACGTCGGGCGCGTGGCTGAATTCCATCGTGCGCACGGTCTGGTCGGCATTGCGCATCTTCACCACCCAGACGGTGGAAGCGCGGGTGCGCTTTTCGATCTCGTTGCCCGCGAAACCACCGGCCACGGCGCCACCGACCGTGGCGACCTTGCGGCCGGTACCGCCGCCCAGCTGGTTGCCCAGCAGACCGCCGACCACGGCACCGCCCACAGCGCCGATGCCGGTGCCCTTGCCTTCACGGTTTTCCTGGTGCACCGACAGCACGGTGGCGCATTCCGAGCACAGGCGGGATTGCTCCTGGGCCACGGCGTTGTTGTTGCCGTTGCCGGCGTAGCCGCCGTTGTCGCCGGTGTTGGAACCGCTCGAGCGTTGCTGTTGATTGCTCTTCGGCGCCACGGTCTCGTTGGCGGCCAGCTTGGCGCTCTTGGCTTCGTCGGCACCGGTGGTCACGGCGGGGGTGTCGGCGGCCTGCGGCGCGGCGGCGCGATGGCTGCCGGCCATGTAGGCGGCGGCTACCAGCACTGCGGCACCGGCAGCGCCGGCGATCATCTTCATGTTGCTACTCATCGCCATGGATTACCTCTTATGGTTGTTCCCCAAGAAGCTTGCGCTCCCGTTTTCTGGGTATGAGCGAAGGATGCCACGCTGTTACAGACCGGGCGGATTCCAGAACGTCGGCTTTGTAAAGGCCTGAAACCGCTCCAAAAACCTCCGCCAAGTCCCCCGGCATTTGGTGTGCCTGCGGGGCGTCTGACATCTTTCACAAACAGGAAACGCAGCCCCTGTTCCCTCGGAGGACCACCGTTGCGCCCTGAAACAAAGATTGCATGCTGCTGCGAGGACCGGGCCCGCGCCACGGACCCCGGGCCCCGGCCGTGGGGCTCAGCCCAGCAGCGGCGCCAGCGCGCGCTGGGCGTCCGCCTGGTCCAGCGCCATGCGCGCCGCCCAGTCCGCCACCTGGTCGTCCCCGATGCGGCCCACATTGAAATAGCTGGCCTGCGGATGTGAGAAGTAAAAGCCGCTGACGCTGGCCGCCGGCGTCATGGCCATGGCGTCGGTCAAGGCCATGCCGATGTCCTCCGGCTGCAGCACGCGGAACAGGTCGCGCTTGACCAGATGGTCCGGGCAGGCCGGATAGCCCGGCGCCGGACGGATGCCCTGGTAGGCCTCCTGGATCATCTGCTCGTTGCTCAGCGCCTCGTCCGGCGCATAGGCCCAGAATTCCTGGCGCACCCGCTGGTGCAGGCGTTCGGCAAAGGCCTCGGCCAGACGGTCGGCCAGGGCCTTGAGCATGATGGCCGAATAGTCGTCCAGGTCGGCCAGGAACTGGGCTTCCTTCTTGTCCACGCCCAGGCCCGCGGTGACGGCGAACAGGCCGATGTAGTCCGGCACCGTGCCCTTGGCCGCGATGTAGTCGGCCAGGGCCCGGTTGGGGCGGCGCACGCCGTCCACCACCGGCCGCTCGGACTGCATGCGCAGGCCGCGCCAGGTCATCAGCACTTCGCTGCGGGACTCGTCGGTGTAGATCTCGATGTCGTCGTCATTGACCTGCGCGGCGGGGTACAGACCCATCACGCCGCTGGCCGTCAACCAGCGGCCTTCGATGATCCGCTGCAGCATGCGCTTGCCGTCGCTGAACACACGCTGGGCTTCGCTGCCGACGATCTCGTCCTTGAGAATCGCCGGGAACGGGCCGGCCAGGTCCCAGGTCTGGAAGAACGGCCCCCAGTCGATGTGCTGGGCCAGCTCGGCCAGGTCGTAGTTGCGGAACTGGCGCTTGCCGATGAAACGCGGCACCGGCGGACGGTAGCTGTCGAAATCCAGCTTCAGCTTGTTGGCCCGGGCCTGCGCCAGCGTCACCAGGGGCGCCTGCTTCTTGTTGGCGTGCAGGTCCCGCACCTTTTCGTAATCGGCCTTGAGCTCGTCGATGAAACGGGTGGCGCGTTCGTCGGACAGCAGGTCGGAGCACACGCCCACCGAGCGGGACGCATCCGGCACGTACACCACCGGCCCTTCATAGTGCGGCGAGATCTTCACCGCCGTGTGCACCCGGCTGGTGGTGGCGCCGCCGATGAGCAGCGGAATCTTCTTCATGCGGAAGTAGTCGTCGCGCTGCATCTCGGCGGCCACATGCTGCATCTCTTCCAAGCTGGGCGTGATGAGGCCGGACAGGCCGATGATGTCGGCGCCTTCCACCTTGGCCTTGGCCAGGATGTCCTGGCAGGGGACCATCACCCCCATGTTCACCACTTCGAAGTTGTTGCACTGCAGGACCACCGTCACGATGTTCTTGCCGATGTCGTGCACGTCGCCCTTGACGGTGGCGATCACGATCTTGCCGCGCGGCTTCACGTCGCCCCCGGCCGCCGCCAGCTGACGCTTTTCTTCCTCGATGTAGGGCACCAGATGGGCCACGGCCTGCTTCATCACCCGGGCGCTCTTGACCACCTGAGGCAGGAACATCTTGCCGGCGCCGAACAGGTCGCCCACCACATTCATGCCGGCCATCAGCGGGCCTTCGATCACGTGCAGCGGCCGGCCGCCGCGGGCGCGGATGGCCTGCCAGGCTTCTTCGGTGTCCTCGGTGATGAAGTCGGTGATGCCGTGGATCAGCGCATGCGACAGCCGCGTTTCCACATCGCCAGCACGCCAGGCCAGCTTGGCGCTGTCGTCCTTGGCTGCGCCCTTGACCGACTCGGCCACCTCCAGCAGTCGCTCGGTGGCGTCGTCCCGGCGGTTGAGCACCACGTCCTCCACCCGCTCGCGCAGGTCGGCGGGGATCTCGTCATACACACCGACCATGCCCGCATTGACGATGCCCATGTCCATACCAGCCTGGATGGCGTGATACAGGAACACGGTGTGGATGGCTTCGCGCACCGGCTCATTGCCGCGGAAGCTGAAGGAGACGTTGGAGACGCCGCCGCTGACCTTGGCACCGGGCAGATGCTGCTTGATCCAGCGAGTGGCGTTGATGAAGTCCACCGCGTAGTTGTTGTGCTCTTCGATGCCGGTGGCAATGGCGAAGATGTTGGGGTCGAAGATGATGTCTTCGGGCGGGAAGCCGATCTCATCGACCAGAAGGCGGTAGGCGCGCGCGCAGATCTCGGTCTTGCGGGCGAAGGTGTCGGCCTGGCCGGCCTCGTCGAAGGCCATGACCACGGCGGCGGCACCGTAGCGGCGGATCAGCCGGGCCTGGCGGCGGAATTCAGCCTCGCCTTCCTTGAGCGAGATGGAATTGACGATGCCCTTGCCCTGGATGCACTTGAGCCCGGCCTCGATCACCTCCCACTTGGAGGAGTCGATCATGATGGGCACGCGGGCGATCTCGGGCTCCGAGGCGATCAGGTTGAGGAAGCGCACCATGGCGGCCTTGCTGTCCAGCATGGCCTCGTCCATGTTGATGTCGATGATCTGGGCCCCGTTCTCGACCTGCTGGCGCGCCACGCTCAGGGCTTCCTCGAACTGGCCGTTGAGGATCAGGCGGGCAAAGGCTTTGGAGCCGGTGACATTGGTGCGCTCGCCGATGTTGACGAACAGCGTGCCAGCGCCGATCTGCACGGGCTCCAGGCCGGAGAGCTTCATCGGTCCGACGGGCATGGAGGAAGCGGCAGTGGCGGACGTGTTGGCGGACGTGTTGGCAGGCGTGGTGGCGGACATGGCAGCCTCGATGGAGTCAGACAAACACCTGGGGCCGCGCAACTCACCGCCACCCCTGGAAAGACATGGGTCGGTGAGCGTCGTTCTTGTGCGGCCGCAAGGTGCGGGCCGCCCGTCCGAGCCTGGTGGGCGCCATTGGTATCGGCCCATCGCAACGCTCCTCGGATCGGCGTGCATTCTACCGGTTGGGGGCCAGTTTCAGGGGGGATGGGGCTTCCCCCACTTCAGTGCAGGCGTATGCTGGCCGACAACTTCACCATAACGACAACTTTGGCACGAAGGGGACGCATCCGGGCAGAGGGAGCCCGACGGGGCGTTGCCGGCACGTGCCCTCACCGCCGTGGAACTCGTCCAACTACCTCCCCACAGCCTGCGGGTGGGGCAGATGCTGTCCTTCTCCTTGCGGGATGCGGCAGGCCATCTGCTGTTCGCCGCCGGCCATCCGCTGCCCGACACGCCGCAGGTGCGGGACCTGATCGCGCGCGGACCGTTTGTGCAGGTGCACGAGACCAAGGAATACCAGCGCGCACTGGCGCACAAGCTGGACACGATGATGCTGCAAGGCGCGCCGCTGGCCGCCCTGGCCAAGGCCCAGACCGATTTCCATGCCGATCTGCGGCCCGAGCGTCCGGCCCGTGCGGCACCACTGAGCGAGACCGCCGCCTGGAGCGACATCCAGTCCCAGACCCAGCAGTTGCTGCGCGACCCCGACCGGCCGGACTTTCTGGTGCGCCTGTCCCAATTGCTGGACCGGGTGCTGGCGCGGATGCATCCGCAGGCCGATTCGTCCCTGGCCCTGCTGATTCATGACGCCGGGCTGGAACCGATGGACTACAGCGCCCGTCATGCGCTGCTCACGGTGGTGATGGCCGAGATGACCGCCCGCCAGCTGGGCTGGGGGGAAGCGCGGCGCCGGGTGCTGTCCCTGGCGGCGCTGACGATGAACCTGAGCATCAGCCGCGACCAGGACCAGTGGGCCCTGCGCACCGGGACCCTGGCCGCCAGCGAGCGACAGTCCCTGGACGGCCACGGCGACCGCTCGGCCCAGTTGCTGCTGGCCATGGGCGTGGACGATGAGCCCTGGCTGACGGCGGTGCGCCTGCATCACGAGGCCGGTCCCGGTCCGCTGGCCGGTCGTTCCGAGGGTGAGTTGATGGCGCGACTGCTGCGCCGCATCGATGTCTACGGCGCCCGCATCAGCCCGCGCCGCGGACGGCGACCACTGTCGGCGGCGCAGGCCGCCCGGGCGGTCTATCTGGACGAGCAGCAGGCGCCGGATGAAGCCGGTGCGGCGCTGATCAAGGCGATCGGCCTGTTCCCGCCCGGGTCGCTGGTGCGACTGTCCAGCGGGGAGGAAGCCATGGTGCTCAAGCGCGGCCACGCAGCCAATGAACCGACCGTGGCGGCGCTGGTGGGCCGCAGCGGCACGCCGCTGACCTCGCCCGTCATCCGCGACACCCGGGTGCCGGCCAACGCCATCACGGCCAGCCTGGCCCCGCATGAGATGCGACTGCGCGTCCACATGGACGCGCTGATGAAGCTTTACTGAGCTTCGGCCACCAGGCCGGAGAACATCTTGCTGCCCCAGCGGCGCGGCTGGTAGGCCGAGACCTTCTGCGCAATGGCGCGGATGTGGTCCGGCGTGGTCCCGCAGCAGCCGCCGGCGATGTTGAGGAAACCCGCGCTGGCGAATTCCCCCACCAGACGGCCGGTCACGTCCGGCGTCTCATCAAAGCCGGTGTCGCTCATCGGATTGGGCAGGCCCGCATTGGGGTAGCAGGAGATGGCCGTGTCGTCCGCGGCCTTGGACAACTCCTCGATGTAGGGCCGCATCAGCGCGGCGCCCAGGGCGCAGTTCAGGCCGATGGCCAGAGGCCGGGCATGACGCACCGAATGCCAGAAGGCGGTCACCGTCTGTCCGGACAGGATGCGTCCGGACGCATCCGTCACCGTGCCGGAGATGATGACCGGCAGCCGCTCGCCGGTGTCTTCCATCAGTTCATCCAGTGCGAAGATGGCGGCCTTGGCATTGAGCGTGTCGAAGATGGTCTCGACCAGGAACAGGTCCACCCCGCCCTCCAGCAGTCCCTTGGCCTGCTCGTAATACGCCGCGCGCAGGGTGTCGAAATCGACGTTGCGGGCGCCGGGGTCGTTCACATCCGGGCTGATGGAGGCGGTGCGTGGCGTCGGGCCCAGGGCGCCGGCCGCGAAACGGGGTTTGTCCGGCGTACTGTAGGCGTCGCAGGCCTCGCGGGCCAGGCGGGCGGCCGCCACGTTCATCTCGTAGGCCAGATGCTGCAGGCCGTAGTCTTCCTGCGCCACGGAGGTGGTGCCGAAGGTATTGGTCTCGATGATGTCCGCGCCGGCATCCAGGTACTGGCGGTGGATCTCCGAGATGACCTCCGGCTTGGTCAGCACCAGCAGGTCGTTGTTGCCCTTGAGGTCCTTGGGATGATCGGCCAGGCGGCTGCCGCGGAAATCCTCCTCGGTCAGCTTGTAGCGCTGGATCATCGTGCCCATGGCGCCGTCCAGCACCGCAATGCGCTGTTGCAGGATGGCGGGCAGGGCCGCGCCGCGGGTGTAGCGAACGGTGGAGGCATTCATGCCGCTATTGTAGGAAGCCTGTCCAGCCCCCGGTGGCATCAGGGCCGGGGGCCGTCCTCCGCAGCCTTCGCCAGGGCCGGCGGCAGCCTTCGCGGCGAGGCCGCATGACCGCCCGCTGCAAGGGGCCGCAACGACGCAGCTGGATCGTCCGCGTCAGCCGAAGACCTTGCGCAGCAGAGCGCTGCCGGTGCCGATCGGGTCCTTGCGGATCTTCTTTTCTTCCTCGCCGATCATGTAGTAGAGGCCATCCAGCGCCTTGTCGGTGACATAGGACTGCAGATTCGCGTCCTCGCGACGGACCAGGCCGAAGCTGGCGGCCTTGCCGGCCACGGCGTTGTATTTGTCGGCCAGCGACTGACGCTCGGTAGCCTTGGTGACGATGGGCAGGAAGCGGCCGGTCAGCGGCTCCCGGGTCTTGTCTTCAAAGAAGCGGGTGACGGCGTTGTCGCCACCGCGCACGATGCGCAGCGCGTCTTCCACCGAAATGTTGCGCACGGTGCTCACCAGCAGTTGCCGCGCCTCGGGCATGGCCTGCTCGGCGGCCCGGTTCATGGCGGTGACCAGATCGTCCAGTCGCTTGCCCTGGCCGGTGGTGCGCAGCAGCCGGGCAGCGTCGCGCAGGCTGCCGGGCAACTCGATCCGCACCTGCGGATTGCCCAGGAAACCGTCGGTGCGGCCCAGGTTGCTCAAGGCGGACTGGGCGCCGCGCTCCAGCGCTTCGCGAATGCCGGAGGCGGCATCGCCCTCGGTGAGGTTGAAGGCCAGCGCCTGTTTCGGGGTGAGCGCGCTCAGGGCGGTCAGGCTGGTCAGGCTGGCGCCAAGCCAGCCGCAGAGGTCACGTCGTTGCATCATTGGTCTCCTTGCGAGGCGGGCTTGGCGGACTTGGCGGGCGAGGCAGGCGTCTTGCCGGCCTTGCGGCGAGTAGGCGGGGGCGGGGGCGGGGCTGCCTCCGGGCTGTCAGCGCCCTGGACAGGCGCTTCGTCTTCGAGGGCTTCGCGTTCGACGTCACCGCCGACTTGGCTGTCTTCACCGGCATCGAGCGCGTCGCTTGCATCGCGGGCATCCCGGGCATCGCGGGCATCCTCGAGGGCGTCGGGCACGTCGGGCGTATTGGCCGCGTCGATGACGTCGTCCGCAGCGGCATCATCCGCCGCGTTGACCGGCTCCGCCAGATCCATGTCGATCGCGCCGAAGGGGCTGGCGCCCTCAACCAGCTTGAAATCGATGCGCAGGCTGTCCCCATCCTTGAGGGTCATGGCCGCAGCGCCCCCAGGCATGCCCGCCCCCACCAGGGTGCCGGCCCGCAGCGGACGGCGACGGGCCGCTTCCGCAATCAGCTCACCAAAGCCCCACGCCATGCCCTCCTTGGCGTCCAGCAGCGGCTGCTTGCGTCCATTGCGATGCATCTGCAGCTGCAGGGCCGCCCGACCGAGGTACCAGGCACCGGGCAGTTCATCGGGCGTGAGGGCCACCGGCGCGCATTGCAACACCGGACGGCTGTGCAACGCCGGCCAGCCTTGCGTCAATTCTTCCTGCTGCACCGTGCGCAACACCCAGGCATTGACCACCGTGAGCAGTCGCACAGACTCCAGCGCCTGGGATGGGACGGCATCGGCCGGCAGGTCCCCCAGCACCGCCACCAGCTGCGGCTCCGGCTCCAGGGCCGGAACGCCGCGCAGCGGCGGGGTGTCATTCGGACCCAGCAGGGTTTCCGCGCCGCCCATGCGGATCAAGGGGCCACTCAGCCGTTCAGGGACGGGAATGCCGCGCTCACGCAGTGCGGCGCCATGCGCCGGATAGGCCTCCCCCGCCAGCCAGGCCGCCGGGCGCGGCAAGGGCGCCAGGCACTGCCGGGGGTCGAAGCTGAAGGCATGCCGGGCACGCCCCTGGTTGAGCGACTGGGACAGCGCCTCCAGCTGCGGCGCCATGAAATTCCAGTCGTCCAGCACCTGCTGCAGCCGGGTGGCGATGCCGGTGGCGAAGCAGGCCTGGCTCAGGTCGCGGGAGACGACCACCAGTTGGCCATCACGCGACCCATCACGGTAGGTGGCAAGTTTCATCGGGGAGGAAACAGGGGAAAAAGGGTTGTGCAGACGGGATCCACCGGGGGATTGTCACCCGGGAGCGGCGCCCGCCCCCGAGCCGGGCGCTCCGTTTGCTGGGAACCCGACAGGCGCGGCGGCTCACTGCCCCGCGCGAAGCGTGAACTATCCCGCTTGGGCGTGCGATTAGCGCCACATTGGGCTGAAACGGGCGGGAGAAGTTCTGCGACCATGGGTCATGGCCGGGTTGAGGGTGTCGGGTCTTGAAAACCGGCGTATCGGGCCATAACTCCTACAACGAAGGAGTACTTATGCACATGCTCTACGACTCACCCAGCTACATCGTGGTTCAGTTCGATGTACCGGTCTCGCTGTCGCTGAGTGACCAGCCTCACCCCGATCACCCGCCGCTGCAGCGCGATGGCTTCGAGATCGTGGACAAGTTCAGCCGCAAGGAAATCTTCATTGAAGGGGCCCTGGCGCAGCAGTTCCAGGAAGGGGTGGAAGCCCTGATCGAACAGGGTCCGGATGTGGACGACCTGGACGCCTTCATCGCCCAATACGCCAACATGGGTCAGCAGCCGGTGGTGATGCACTGAAGCCCCTCCTCCACGGGGCTTGCGGCGCGCCGCTGCCTGGTTCAGTATCCAGCAGCGCCCGCATGTCGGGACCATTGAACAGGCCGTTGAAGGGACCCGACAGCCTATGGCGAAGCGCGCCTCCACACCGCTGTTCTCTCCGGGCTTTCACAGCAGCCCGGTCCTGGACCGCATGTGCTCGCACTTCGTGCTCACGCTCACCGTCCGCCATGCCGGCCGTTTCAATGCCCGGCGAGACCTCTCCGGCCTGCTCTCCCTCACCGCCCGTCATCTGGTCTGGCCGCCGCCGGTGCTGGGGCGGCTGCGGGCCTATCTCGCGCGCCGCTGCGAGGGCCATTCGATGTGGGCCGGGCAGGAGGCGCTGTCGGACACCGCCTTTCTGGCGCGGCACGGCATCTGGCGCGGCCCTTTCGCGGAAGGTACGGTCTTCTTCTACCTCGATGAATTCATCAAGGACGCCCCCAAGGACTTGCTGACCCTGCTGGCCTGCACCTGCGACACGCTGGAGCAGCAACTGCGCAGCGAATCGACCCTGGTGCAGCAGAACATTGCGGCGCTGGGGCAGTTGCTGCAGCTCAATGCGGCCGAGCGGGCCTTGCTGCTCTACGGCACCTTGGCGCGTTATCAACGGGAACTGCGCGGCGCGCTGGTGGAGTTCAAGGTCAACACGGCGCAGGAGGCCTTTGCCGCGCTGGCCGAGGTCGCCGGGGTGGATCCCCGCGAGCTGGCCGAGGCGCTGCGCAGCGGCTCCAGGCTGGAGCGGGTGGGCATGGTGGAGAACCTGATCGCCGAGCACAACATCACCGACCTGTCCGACCTGATGAAGGTCAGCGACCAGTTGCCGCCGGTGCTGATGCGCGAATACCGCGACCCGCAGGACCTGATGGCCGTCTTCACCCGCCCGGTCAGCCAGAGTGCCCTGCATCGGCAGGACTTCGAGTTCATGGCCGAGGAACTGGACGTGCTGGCCACCCTGCTGCGCAATGCGGTGAAGGAGCGGCAGCCCGGTGTGAACATCCTGCTCTACGGCCCGCCCGGCACCGGCAAGACCGAACTGGCCAAGGTGGCGGCGCGGGAAGCCGGCCTCAGCCTGTATGAGGTGGAATATGCCGACCGCGACGGCAATGCCCTGGGCGGCCGGGACCGTTACCGCTCCCTGCAGATCAGCCAGGTCTTCCTCAAGTCCAGCGGCGATGTGGCGCTGCTGTTCGACGAAGTGGAAGACGTGTTCCCGCACCTGAGCGGCGACACCGCCCACCTGATGGCCCGGCTGGACGCCGCGCTGGACCTGCCCCCTCCCATGGCGGTGAACGGCAAGGCCTGGGTGAACCAGATCCTTGAACACAATCCGGTGCCGGTGGTGTGGATCACCAACCGCATCGAGCACATCGACCCGGCGTTCCGGCGGCGTTTTCAGTATCACCTGGAGCTCAAGAGCCCACCCCCGGGCGCCCGTCTGGGTCTGGTGCGCAAGGCGCTGGCCGAGCTGCCGGTGCCGGAGGGGTTTGCCGAGCGGCTGTCGGAGCGCAATGGGCTGACACCGGCCCAGGTCCGCACGGCGGTCCGTTTTGCCCGACTGGCCGGGAGCGGCGCCTGTGCCTCCCACAACGAGGCTCTGATCCAGCGCCAGCTCGCCCATGCGGACAAGGCTCTGGGCCATGGCGACCTGCAGCCGCTGCAACGCCCGCGGCCGGCGCATTACGGCCTGGAGCTGATCCACTACGAAGCCCGCTTCGAACTGCCCCAGCTGGTGGAGGCGCTGCGCCGCCGCGGCATGGGCAGCCTGTGTTTCTTCGGCCCGCCGGGCAGCGGCAAGACGGCCCTGGCCGAGCACATGGCCGATGCACTGCAGCGGCCACTGATGGTGCGCCTGGCCAGCGACCTGATGAGCAAGTACGTGGGCGAGACCGAGCAGAACATGGCCCGCATGTTCGAGGCCGCCACCCAGGACCAGGCCGTGCTGCTGCTGGACGAGGCCGACAGCTTTCTGCGCAGCCGTCGGCGGGCCGAGCGTCATTACGAGGTGAGCGAGGTCAACGAGATGCTGGCCGGCATGGAGCGGTTCGCCGGCATCTTCATCTGCACCACCAATGCGTTTGACGATCTGGATGAGGCGGCCCTGCGCCGGTTCAGCTTCAAGATCCGTTTCCTGCCGATGCGCCCGGAGCAGCGGCTGCGCCTCTTTGAGCTGGAGGTCGGCCAGCCCGCCAGGCCGCAGGATGCCGAGCGGCTGGCCGCCATGGACCAGTTGACCCTGGGGGACTTCGCCGCCGTGCGGCAGCAGGCCGACATCCTGGGCAGCCCCTTGCAGCCGGATGAGTTTTTGCAACTGCTGGAGGCCGAGCACCGGGTCAAGCCCGAGGTCCGCCAGCGACGTTCGGTGGGTTTCCGGCCGGCGGGAGGCACCCTGTCCTGACTCACAGGCGCACTCGACGCGCCCGGCGCCGCAGAACTGTGGCATCGTCCCGCCCATGCAGCTGTTGCCCCATCTCCGCGCTCTACGCGCTCGACGCGCGCTATCCGCGCTATCCGCTCTACCCGCGCTCCCGGCCCCCCCGGCGCTCCCCGCTGCGCATCGCCGCGTGCGCACCCTGATGGCTGTCCTGGGCACCGCCCTGATGACCTGGACCCTGCCCGCGCAGGCGGCCCAAGTGGCCCAAACGGCCAAGGAGGCCCCGACGTCGGCGACGCGTTGCCCGGCGGACCTGGCCCCTGCACCGGTTCCGTCCGATCAACTGCAAGCCCAGGCGAAAGACCGCGGCATCCTCTGGACCCTCACCCGCGACGGCCACACCTCCTACCTGCATGCCAGCCTGCACCTGGGCCGCCCGGCCTGGGCCGCGCCCGGGCCCCGGCTCAAGGCCGCCCTGGACCAGGTCGATGCGGTCGCGCTGGAGCTGGACCCGCTGGACACCACCGCCTGGACCATGCCGCCCACCCCGGTGCTGCCCATCGACGCGCAGCTGCAAAAGCGCCTCGAGACCCAGGCCCGCAATGCCTGCCTGCCGGCGCAAGCCCTGGCCTCGATGCATCCACTGCTGCAGTTGAGCACCCTCACCCTGGCCCAGGCGCGGGCCCTGGGGCTGGACGTGCAGTACGGCCAGGAAGTGCTGCTCAGCCGCTGGGCACGCGAGCGTCAATTGCCGGTCATCGCCCTGGAGACCCTGCAGGGCCAGCTCTCGGCCCTGCTGCCCGAAGACCCGGACGAGGCCCGCCATGAACTGCGCGCCGGCCTGCGCCAGCTGGAGCGGCCGGCCGAGCTGCGACGCATGCTCGGCGACCTGGTGTCCACCTGGGAGCGCGGCGACCTGCGACGCCTGAGCCGTTACGAGGACTGGTGCCACTGCGTCCAGGACGCCCGCGACCGCGCCGCTCTAGCCCGCGAGAACGATGGCCGCAACCCCAATCTGGCTGCGCGCATCTCCGAACTTCACCAAAAGGGCCAGTCCTTGCTGGTGGCGGTGGGCGCGCTGCACATGACCGGCCCCAAGGCGCTGCCCGTGCTGCTGCGCCAGCAGGGGTTCGAGGTCACCCAGGTACATCCCGCCCCCGCGAAGTGACCGGTTTGCGGCACACTGCCCCGCTGTCCGTCCCTCTCTGCATCCTCAACCGATTCCGGAGCTCTGCTTGGCCTCCCTCGCATCCATCCTTCAGGCCCTGTTCCTGGTGCCGCTGACCCTGCTGCCCATCATCAACCCGGTGGGGGTGGCGCCCATCGTCATCGACGCTGCCGGCAACGACGACCGGGTGCTCAAGCGCCTGTCCCGCCAGGTGGCCATCAACGGCTGGGTGGTGATCGTGGCGTCCATGCTGGTGGGCACCTATGTGCTGGACCTGTTCGGCATCTCGCTGCCGGTGGTGCGGGTGGCCGGCGGACTGCTGGTGGCCTTCAGCGCCTGGACCATGCTGACCCGTCATGAAGAGGCGGACGAAGTGCAGACCGCCATTGCCGAGGACGCCAGCGCCGACCTGTCGGAGTCGGAAATCGTGCGCCGCAGCTTCTTCCCGATCACCTTTCCGCTCACCACCGGCCCGGGCTGCATTGCCGCGGCCATTGCGCTGGGCGCGCAGTTCCCGCGCCAGCCGCTGCCCTATGTCATGGGCGCCGGCATTGCCGCCATCGGGGCGGCCATCACCGCGGCGGTCATCTACCTGATCTTCCGCAACGGCGGGCGGCTGCTGATGCGGCTGGGCGAGGTGGGGACCACGGTGATGATGCGGCTGATGGCCTTTGTGCTGCTGTGCATCGGCATCCAGATTCTGTGGACGGGCTGGAGCGACCTGAACCGCATGGCGCCCTGATCGGGGCTCGCCGCCTTGGGCCGGCTGCACCCGATGCGGCCCCAGCCCGGCATGGGCGCCGGGAAGACGTAGGATGGGCCACGCACCCGCCAACGTGAGGTCCACATGTCCGACAAGAGTTTCGGGGCCTTTGTGCCCGGTTTCGACTTTCTTCAGAGTCTGGTCAAGAACGCCGGTGCCGCGATGCCCGGCTTCAACCAGTGGGTCGCGCCCACGCTGAACCCGGAAGAACTGGACAAGCGCATCCAGGAACTGCGGGCCGTGCAGTTCTGGCTGGAACAGAACGCCCGCATGCTGGCCACCACGGTCCAGGCCCTGGAAGTGCAGAAGATGACGCTGTCCACGCTCAGCGCGCTGAAGGTGCCGATGACGGACCTGCAGCAGGCGTTGAAGATGCCGGCCATGCCGGACCTGGGCGCCGCCATGGGGGCCATGCGGTCCGCTGCGGCGGCCGCCGGGGCCAGCTGGGGAGCGGCCGCTGGTGCAGCGTCGCAGGCAGATCCTGCGTCGTCCAAGCCGTCCGAGCCGTCCGCCCCCTCTGAGTCATCGCCCCGGGCGGCATCCGTGTGGCCGGGCATGTCGGCCTTCACGTCGGCGGCGGCCCGGGCCAGCGGCATGACGCCGCCTGCGCCTGCGGCTCCCAGCCCTCGTTCCACGGCCGGGCTCAGGTCGGAAGATGAGGACACGGAGCTCGGGGATGACGAGCTCGGGGATGACGACCGCGATGGCGATCAGGACGCGGCGCTGGATGAGGATGAGACGGAGGCGACCGGCGCCCCTGCGCACGGACATGGGGCGGGACCGGCCGCAAGTCAGGCCGCGGGTCCGCAGTCTGGCGGCGACAGCAAAGGCGCTACGGCGACTGAAGCAGGCGGCGGCGCCGAACGCGACGCGGCCCACTCGGGCGGCACCGCCGGTGCCAAGGCCGCGCCACTGGGCGTGGACCCGATGCAGTGGTGGAACGCCCTGACCCAGCAATTCACGCAGATCGCCGCGCAGGCGATGAAGGACACCCATCTGATGAAGCAGGGGCTGGACGCGGCGGGAGACCACCTGCGCAAGGCCGCCACCGTGCCCACCGAGATGATGAATCAGGCGGTGAAGGTGGCCGAGGCGGCCAAGGCGGCGACCGTGGCGTCGATGGACGCCGTGGGGGCCGCTGCCGCTTCCCGGGCGAAGCGGTCCAGGAGTGCAGGCAGCGGGGCCACGCCGGCAACGCCCGCCACGGCCCCCGCCAAGTCCAGGACGTCCGCGCCGCGCCAGTCCAAGACAGCCACGCCCGCAAAGTCCAAGGCATCCGCAGCAGCCAAGGCCTCCGCGAGCGCTCCCTCGGCGGCGCGCGCCGCCAAGCCCGCCGCCCCCGCCAAGCGTGCGGCAGCGACTGCACCTGCGGGCGGCAAGAAAGCGGCTGCAGACAAGAAGGCCCCCATCGCCAGAACACCAGCAGCCAAGACGCCGTCAGCCAAGCCCGCCAGCGCCAAGACCGCTGCCGCCCCCCAAGCGGCGACACGAACCGCAACACGGACCGCTGCACGAACCACCCCGCCAATCGCCACCGCAAAGAAGGGGTCCGCCCCCAGTCGCGGCCGCGGCAACTGAGCGCCGCGGGCGTACAGTTCAAGACTGCCTATTCCGAGGGCCGTACATGCCTCGTTTTTTCCAGGCGCATGCCACCCATCCCGATGCGCACATGGCCATGGCGCTCGCCGCCGCCCAGATTGACGGGCAGCGCGGCGACCGGCCGCTGACGCTCGGTTTTCTCTACATCAGCGAGGACTACCTGCCCCAGGCCGACGCCCTGCTGGAGGACGCCCGCCAGCGCTGGCCCGGCTGCGGCTTCGTCGGCGCGTCCGCCCTGGCGGTCTGCGCAGGCGGTGCCGAATATTTTGGCGACCCGGCACTGGCCTTGCTGATGTGTGATCTCCCCGCCGACCAATGGCGCATCTTCTCCGGCCGCTCGCCCCTGCCCGCCGACTGGCAGGCCCGCAGCCTGCTGCTGCATGCCGACGGCAGCACCCCGGACCTGCAGGAGCTGATCGGCGAGCTGGCCGACCGTTCATCCAGCGGTTATGTCTTCGGCGGCCTGGTCAGCGGCCGCCAGCAGGCCATCCAGATTGCCGATGGCGTCGTGGAAGGCGGTCTGTCGGGACTGGCCCTGCGGGACGGCGTGCGCTGGATCTCCCGGGTGAGCCAGGGCTGTCAGCCGCTGGGCCGGGAGCGGCGGGTGACCGGCAGCGACGGGGCCCTGGCCACCGAGCTGGACGGACGCCCCGCCCTGGACGCGTTGCTGGAAGACCTGAAGCTACCTGCCTTCACCGGCGAGACCACCACGCTGCGTCAGGCCATGCCGCTGTTTCGGCGCACCCTGGTCGGCCTGAGCGACGCCCCCGGTGCCCGCAAGGATTACGGCCCGGAGGTGCGGGTACGCCATCTGGTCGGCCTGGACCCTGCCCGCCGGGGCGTCGCGGTGGCCGAGCAATTGCGCGACGGGGAGTTGCTGAGCTTTTGTGAACGCAATCCCGAAGCGGCACGGCGGGATCTGGTGCGCATCTGCACCGAGATCCGGGCCGATGCCGAAGAGCTGGGCGCCACGATGGCCGGTGCGCTGTACATCAGCTGCACCGGGCGCGGCGGTCCGCATTTCGGGGCGCCGTCGGCGGAACTCCAATGGGTGCAGCATGCGCTGGGAGAGGTGCCGCTGGTCGGCTTCTTCGCCAACGGCGAGATTGCCCATGCCCGGCTGCACGGCTATACCGGAGTGCTGACCGTGTTCCTCGACGGAGGACAGGCCGCGTCGCCGGAATGACCCGGTCCACCGAGTTTTCCTAGCACCCAGCCCTCCGCCTGCCCGGTACAGTCCCCTCATGAATGCGCCCTTGCCCGTCAGCCTTGCCGAACGGACCCAACGCCAGGCCGAGGTCGTGCGGGCCCTGTCGGCCGTCTTGCCCGCCCATGCCCTGCTGTGGAGCGACGAGCAGACCCGACCCTATGAATGCGACGGACTGACCGCCTACCGCGAACGACCGCTGGTGGTGGTGCTGCCGGAGGATGAAGCGCAGGTGGCCGCCGTGCTGCGCACCTGCCATGCGCTGAAAGTGCCGGTGGTGGCGCGCGGCGCGGGCACCGGCCTGTCCGGCGGGGCCATGCCGCATGCCATGGGCGTGACCCTGGGCCTGGCCCGGTTCAACCGCATCCTGTCGGTGGACCCGCTGGCGCGCACGGCGCGGGTGCAATGCGGGGTGCGCAATCTGGCCATCTCGGAGGCAGCGGCGCCCCACGGGCTCTACTACGCGCCGGACCCCAGCAGCCAGATCGCCTGCACCATCGGCGGCAATGTGGCGGAAAACTCCGGCGGCGTGCACTGCCTCAAGTACGGCCTAACGCTGCACAACGTGATGCAGGTCAAGGGCTTCACCGTGGAAGGGGAGCCGGTGGAGTTCGGGTCCCAGGCGCTGGACGTGCCCGGACTGGACCTGCTGACCGTGCTGGTGGGCAGTGAAGGCATGCTGGCGGTGGTGACCGAGGTCACCGTGCGGCTCACCCCCAAGCCGCAACTGGCGCGCTGCATCATGGCCAGTTTTGACGACCTTCGCCGCGCCGGCGACGCGGTGGCCGCGCTGATTGCCGACGGCATCATTCCCGCCGGGCTGGAGATGATGGACAAGCCGATGACGGCCGCGGTCGAGGATTTTGTCCATGCCGGCTACGACCTGCAGGCCGAAGCCATCCTGCTGTGCGAGAGCGACGGCACGCCCGAAGAAGTGGCCGAGGAGATCGACCGCATGAGCGCCGTACTGCGCGCCAGCGGCGCCACCCGCATTGAGGTGAGCGAGACCGAGGCGCAGCGTCTGCGCTTCTGGAGCGGCCGCAAGAACGCCTTTCCCGCCTCCGGCCGCATCAGCCCGGACTACATGTGCATGGACTCCACCATCCCCCGCAAGCGACTGGCCGACGTGCTGCTGGCCATCCAGGCGATGGAGAAGAAATACGGCCTGCGCTGCGCCAACGTCTTCCACGCGGGGGACGGCAACCTGCATCCGCTGATCCTGTTCGATGCGAATGATCCCGACCAGTTGGCCCGCTGTGAACAGTTCGGCGCGGACATCCTGGAGACCAGCGTCGCCATGGGTGGCACGGTCACCGGCGAGCACGGCGTGGGCGTGGAAAAGCTCAACAGCATGTGCGTGCAGTTCTCGCCCGAGGAGCGGGAGCAGATGCTGGCGCTCAAGCGCGCCTTCGACCCGGCGGGCCTGCTCAATCCCGGCAAGGTCATTCCCACCCTTCAGCGCTGCGCCGAGTACGGCCGCATGCATGTCAAACGCGGCCTGCTGGCCTTCCCCGAGCTGGAGCGATTCTGATGAGCGCCTCTGTGGAGCTGGACGCTCACATCCCTGCCGGATCGACGGCCGGCAACCCCGCGCCCACCGCGGCGCCGCTGTCGCAGCAGGCCTTGACCGAGCTGGTGCAGAGCCTTCAGGCCCGGGTGCGGGAAGGCAAGCCGCTGCGCATCGAGGGCCACGGCAGCAAGCGCTTTTACGGGGGCGAGCCGCGCGGCGATGTGCTGTCCACCCGGGCGCTCAGCGGCGTGCTGGCCTATGAGCCCAGCGAGCTGTATGTGACGGCGGCGGCGGGCACGCCACTGACCGAGCTGGAAGCGCTGCTGGCCACCTGCGGGCAGCATCTGGCGTTTGAGCCGCCGCGCTTTGGCGATGCTGGCACCGTCGGTGGCATGGTGGCTTCCGGCTTGTCCGGCCCGGCCCGCGGCAGCGCCGGCGCGGTGCGCGACCATGTGCTGGGCCTGAGCCTCATCAATGGCCGCGGGGACTGCCTGCACTTCGGCGGCACGGTGATGAAGAACGTGGCCGGTTATGACGTCTCCCGACTGATGGCCGGTGCCATGGGCGTGCTGGGGCTGATGACCCAGGTGACGCTCAAGGTCCTGCCCCGCCCCGTCGCCACGGCCACCTTGCGCTTCGAGCTTGCGCAGGACCAGGGCCTGCTCCAGATGAACCGCTGGGGCGGCCAGCCGCTGCCGATCAACGCCACCGCCTGGTGGGACGGTGCGCTGGTGGTGCGGCTCTGCGGCGCTGACGCGGCCGTGCGCGCAGCCCTGCAGCGCCTGGGCGGCGACACCATTCCCGAGGCCATGGCCGCGCCGTTCTGGACCGGCCTCCGGGATCACAGCGACGAGTTCTTCCTGGGCGCCAGCCGCGCCGTGCAGGGCGGCGCCAGCCTGTGGCGACTGAGCCTGCCCTCCACGGCGCCGGCGCTGTCGCTGCATGGTGAACAGCTGATCGAATGGGGTGGCGCCCAGCGCTGGGTGGTGACGCCGATGGCACCCGCGCAGCTGCGAGAGGCCGTCGCGTCGGTGGGCGGCCATGCGGTGCTCTTCCGGGCGCAGGACAAGTCCGCCGGCGTGTTCGCCCCGCTGTCGGCACCGCTGGCGCGCATTCATCGCCAGCTCAAGGCGGAATTCGACCCGAACGGCTGCTTCAATCCCGGCCGCCTCTATCCGGACTTCTGAGCCCAGGCGCCGACATGAACTTCCCGTTCCCGTCCCCCTTCCCCTCCCCGACCCCATCGCCCCGGACCCTTCCCTGATGCAGACCCATCTCGCCCCGGAATTCCAGGACACCCCCGAAGGGCAGACCGCCGAGGCCATCCTGCGGCGTTGTGTGCACTGCGGGTTTTGCACCGCCACTTGCCCCACCTATCAATTGCTGGGCGACGAGCTGGATGGCCCTCGTGGCCGCATCTACCTGATCAAGCAGGTGCTGGAGGGCGCCCAGCCCACCCGCGCCACCCAGCAGCATCTGGACCGCTGCCTGACCTGCCGCAATTGCGAGAGCACCTGCCCGTCCGGCGTGCAGTACGGGCAACTGGTCGAGATCGGCCGCCAGGTGGTGGACGCCAAGGTCGAGCGCCCGCGGCAGGAGCGGCTGCGGCGCTGGCTGCTGAAGGAGGGGCTGACCTCCTCGCTGTTCAAGCCGGCGCTGCGGCTGGGCCAGGCTTTCCGGCCCTTTGTACCCGCTGCACTGCGGGACAAGGTGCCCGCCCGCCCACCGGCGAGGGCTCACCTGTGGCCGCAGCACAGCCGCCCGCGCAAGGTGCTGATGCTGCTGGGTTGCGTGCAGCCGGCCATGCATCCCAACATCAATGCGGCGACCGCACGGGTGCTGGACGCTGCCGGCATCCAGACCCTGGTGGCTGACGAAGCCGGCTGCTGCGGCGCACTGCGAGCCCATCTGGGCGACCACCATGGCGGGCTGGAGGATGCCCGGCGCAACATCGACGCCTGGTGGCCGATGGTGGACGGTCACAACCAGCCGGTGGAAGCCATCGTCATGAACGCCTCCGGCTGCGGCGTGCAGGTGAAGGACTATGGCCGGCTGCTGGCGCATGACCCCGCCTATGCCGAACGGGCGGCCAAGGTGTCGGCCATGACCCGTGACCTGTGCGAGATGCTGCCGTCGCTGGCGCCCGCCCTGGCCCGCCGACTGCGGCCGGGTGGGAAGCGGCCGCGCCTAGCCTATCACCCGCCCTGCACCTTGCAGCACGGTCAGCAGATCCGGGGTGGGGTGGAAGGCCTGATGCGGGAGCTGGGGTTCGAGGTGTCGGTCGCGCCCATGGACAGCCATCTGTGCTGCGGCTCGGCCGGCACGTATTCGGTACTGCAACCCATGCTGTCCAAGCAGCTGCGGGACCGCAAACTGGAGGCGCTGGCGCCTTTGGCGGCGGATGTGATCGTGTCCAGCAACGTGGGGTGCATCCAGCATCTACAAGCGGGCTGCGAGACGCCGGTTCGGCATTGGATCGAGGTGCTGGACGACGCGCTGATGCCTTGAGAAGGCCAGAAAACGTCGCTTTCCTGCGTCATTGGGTCGCGATTGGCAGCCAAATCGAGAAAGAAGTCGCGTCTGGAGGCGTCCTACTCGGGCAAACCCCGGCACGAAGCTTGCCGGGCGCCCGCACAATCCCTTCCCAATAACAGGAGGGGAGCGCGCAAGCGATCCAATCAGAAAACGGAACGGGCCGGTCCCCATGTGGGGACCGGCCCTTTTCCTTTTGTGGCACGCTGTCGCTGAGCGCCCAGTGGACCTGGGCAGTCCCCCTGTCCGGTACGCCGACGGGGCCCGATCGGGCCATACTTCACCGCTTCGGCTTTCTCACCCTCCCCCGTCATGACACAGACCCGCCGCTCCTGGCTGGTGCTGCCCCTGCTCGCGGCCCTGGCCGCCTGTGGCAGCCCGGCACCGTCCAGCTCCGCCCTGTCTTCCGGCTCCGCCGGTGCTTCATCCGGGGGCGGTTCCACACCGGCCACGTCGGTTACGTCGGCCCAGCCGGGCGGCGCCGCCACAGCGGTGTCCGCGGCCCGTCCGCCCAAGCTGATCGTCTTCATGGCGGTGGACGGCCTGCCGCTGCGCCAGGTGCTGGGCTATCGGGACCAGCTCCAGCCGGACGGTTTCCGTCGATTCCTGGACCGTGGTACCTGGTTCTCCAATGCCTATTACGGCCATGGCTACACCGTGACCGCCGCCGGCCACTCCATCATGCTCAGCGGTGCCTACCCGCAGCGCAGCGGCATCATCGGCAATGAGTGGCGCGACCCGAAGACCGGCGTGCCGGTCTACAACACCGAGGACACGCGCTACCGCTACATCAACCACGAGACCGATCCCCACGCCGGCACCAGCCCCGCCAACTTCAAGGCGGAAACGGTGGGCGACGTGCTGCGGACGGTGCGACCGGGTGCCAAGGTCATCGGCATCTCGGGCAAGGACCGCGGCGCCATCCTGCCGGCCGGCCACAAGGGCACTGCCTACATGTACATGAGCAGTGATGGAGAGTTCGCGTCCACCACCTACTACATGGACCGCCATCCGGCCTGGGTGGACGCCTTCAACCAGGCGCGCCCGGCCGACCCCTTCTTCCACAAGTCCTGGACGCTGCTGCTGCCGGAATCGGCCTATGCCCGCAGCGCGCCGGACGGTCAACCCTGGCAAAGCAACGAGGGCAACGGCAACCGCCTGCCCGCGATGATGGGTGCCGGGCTGGACAAGCCGGGGCCCAAGTTCTATGCCGGGCTGCTGCCCTCGCCTTTCGGCGACGAGCTGACGCTGGCATTTGCCCGTGCGGCGATTGAAGGCGAGCAACTGGGTGCGGACGACCAGACCGACATCCTGAGCGTGAGCCTGTCCAGCCATGACTATGTGAACCATGCGTTCGGACCGGAGTCGCGGCTGTCGCACGACCATCTGCTGCGGCTGGATCAATATCTGCAGGGCTTCTTCCAGTATTTGGACGCCCGGGTCGGACGCGACAACTACATGCTGGCGCTGACCGCCGATCACGGCTTCATGGACACGCCGGAATGGGCGCAGCGCCAGGGCCGGGATGCCGGGCGGGTGAATCCGGCGCAGTTGATTGCCGGCCTGAACAAGGGCCTGTCGGAGCGCTTCGGCGAAGGGCGCTGGATCACCAGTTTCTCGGCGACCGGGCTGCTGTTTGATGAGAAGCTGATCCAGTCCAAGGGACTGCGCAGCGACGACGTCTATGCGGCAGCGAAAACGCTGGCGGAGCAGGTGCCGGGCGTCCAGGCCGCGTTCACACGCGCCCAGCTGGCTGGCGACGATACGACCACGCCCTACCTGGCGCAGATGCGCCGCTCCTGGCATCCGGACGTGGCGGCGCCGCTGCAGCTGGTGCCGCGGCAGGGCTACATGTTCTCGAGCCGGCCGACCGGCACGACCCATGGTTCACCCTACGAGTACGACAACCATGTGCCGCTGCTGACCTGGGGGCCGGCCTGGGTGGGGCAGGGAGAGGTGAAGGCGCGGGTGGAGATCGTGGATCTGGCGCCGACGCTGTCGCGCATCCTGGGGATTGCGACACCGGCGCAGTCGCAGGGGCAGGTGCTGCCCTTGCCGCGTCCGCTGCCGGTGACGATGACGCCCCCCTCGTCCACTCCTGCTGCTGCGTCCGGGACGGGCACGCGCTGAAGATCGGCCAGAAGCGCTGTCAGAAGGGCTGTCGGAAGGGCTGTCTGAAGGGCGGCGTGAGGGACGCTTGCGGCGCCGGTTTCAAGCAGGCGTCGAGACTGTTTCCCGGCGTGTCGGCTTCATTGAAGGACCGGCACCGGGAATGATCGCCAGACACACCGTGATGTGCACGGTGACTGGAGAGATCTGCAATGACTGGCAACCAACGCCGCGCCGTCCTTCTCAGCGCCGCTTCCGCCCTTCTGAGCGGCAGCGCCACAGGCGCCGCCGCCGCCGAACGCACGCCCATCCGACTGGGCGTGATTGACCTGAGTTTTCATCGCGCCACCGCCGCCGTGGTCACGGCGCTGCTGGAGCGGTTGGGCCACCGCGTGGAGCGCCAGTTCGCCTTGCATGAAGCCTGCTTCGATCTGCTGCGTGCGGGGGCGGTCGATATGGTGGCGTCGGCCTGGCTGAATGCCAGCCATGGCGTCTATCGGGCGCGTGTGGAAGAGGTGGTGCCCACCCGGGCGCTGGGCCTGCACTACCAGCCTTATGCGTTCTGGGGCGTCCCTGACTATGTGCCGCCGTCGGTGGTGGGGAGTATTCAGGACCTGACGCTGCCGGACGTCCGAGCGCGCATGCATCCGGTCATTCAGGGCATTGGGCCGGGCGCGGGCATCACGCGGTTTTCGATGAAAGCCATGGAGGATTACGGGCTGAGCAAGGCCGGTTATCGCTTCCAGACGGGGTCCGAGGAAGACTGCTTCACGGCCTTTGAGCGGGCGGTGGCCGAGCAGCAATGGCGGGTGGTGCCGTTGTGGCATCCGCAGTTCCTGCATGCCCGGCATCAGATCCGCGAATTGAAGGACCCGCGACAGCTGTTCGGCGGGGTGGACCAGGCGGTGCTACTGGCGCGGGAAGACCGGTTGCAGGACCTGCCCGATGAAACGGTGCAAGCGCTGGAGCGGATGCGTTTGTCCAATGGCATTGTCTCGGCGCTGGACCATGCGATCAGCCGTGGCGGGCAGACACCGGATGAGGCGGCTGCGGGGTGGATGACGGAGCATCCGGATCGGTGGCGGCAGTGGGTGGGGCGGGACAGGGTTTGAGGCCGATGCGGTAAGCACTGGCGAGCGGTCACCCGAGTTCCGTCAGGACGTCTGCTCCTCGTCGAGGAACTTCCATGTATCCGCCCCGTCGAATCGCCGCACCGGCACGGACGCGATCAGCGCAGGATCAAAATTGCCGAGGTGCACGCCGTGCCGCATGCCAGGTGTAGGAGGCAGCGGCTCCCAGTGCGTCACGCAGCCGCAGGTGCGGCAATGGATGGTGCTCATCGTGCGGTCGCCCTGCACGTAGGCGACGGTGTGCTCGGGATGACCTTCGATCTGGACGGTGCCGAACTCGAAATACACCCACGGACCGCCGATGCGGCGACACAGAGAGCAGTTGCACAGCGTCGCAGTGGTGGGCGTCGACGGGAGTCGAAGGCGGACGGCGCCGCAGTGGCAGGAGCCTTGGTGCATGGCGACTGGGAGTGGGGTGGGGGACGTCCCATCATGAGTTGCAAGGACGGTGCAGGCAAGTCCCGCCGTTTTGCGACGGGCCCGGATCGACTCAATCGCTCGGCACCGCTCGTGTCCTGATTCAGCGCAGCGCGCTACGGCGACACCCAGTGCGCGGTGTGGGTGACTGTGCCTTGCGCGTTGAACTCAACGGACCACGCTTCCATGCCTCTCAGAACCGGGTGCTCCCACCAGAGGCGTTCAGCACATTCAGCTTCGCAAGGCCGTACCGCGTATCGAGTGAATGGCGCGTCCTGGGTCTCGCGGACGCCAGGTGCGCCGAAGCGGTCGAGGACTTGATCCTTGTTTTGACCAAGGGATGTGGCTTCGAATGCTCGCTCGTATTTCGACACTGTGTAGGCCGACGCTGCAACGGCGATGACCGCAGTGACCCCTACGAGAATGGATGCAATTCGAAGCACTGCGCGGCGTTGTCCGCGCCGATGACGTACTGCGGGCGGATGTGAGTGTTGTGCCATTGATTGGGTGACTCCTGCCGGCGGTCGAGCTTGATCGCTCTCGAGCTCTGTCGGGCTCTGTCGGACTCTTTAGCTCAGACCTTGGCGAGGAAGGCGGCGGCATCACCGGCTTCACACTTCCAGTCGGCGAAAACGCCCACCAGATTGCATTCCACGCAGTGGCAGGCGATGTAGTACCAGCGCACGTCATGGGTCCCCTCGTACACGGAGACGCCGGACATCAGCTCGAACACCTCGTTCTCGCACACGCACTCGTGTGTCTCTGGCGCGGCTTCGTCCATGTAGTCCGCGCTGTCGCCCATCAGGTGTTCCTGGCCACAGTCGGTGCAGGTGCGGATGGCGACGCCGGCTTCTTCATCACTCTGCAGCGCGAAGGTCCGGCACCCACAATCGCATTTGGACGCTGCAAACCGGACAGCCTCGTAGCCGTTCGCAATGCTGTAGCTGCGCAGCTCGGCTTGGGTGTCGCCTGACGTGGTCCCGTACCAGAACTCGCCCTTCTTCGTCAGTGCCATTGATGCTGTTCCATTTTCAAGGGGTGCTTCGCTGCTGGCCTGACGCCAGGCTCACCCCGATGCTATGGATTTTGCCTGAAGGCCCGGTGGATCGACGTCAAGAGTCCGGATCGGAAGTGGGTCGCAGACAAGCGCTGCGTTCCGCGCAGGGCGGGGCGCCATTCACTTCAGGTCAGCGCTTCGACCAATCGATAACACTCGCCAACGCCACGGACGGAAACGACTTTGAAGCCCCGGCGTTCGAGCACCCGACGCAGCTTGAGGTTTGGTTTTGCACAGTGCACCGCGTGAACGCGCCAGTCGATGCAAGCAAGCTGTTCGCGAGCGGCGTATCTGCGTGCCAGCGAAGCCAATGCAGGCAGAGCACCTTCACCTCCTCCGTCGATATGCGCCAGCTCTATGACAAGCGCACCCCGTTCAACCCTGAACCGCCCAAGCAAATTGGCAGAGCCCGCCCTGAAGACGAGTGGCTCGTCGCTCAGGACGATCGCTCGGAGTTCCTCGTTCGGCATTGCGAGGATTTCGTCTGGCGCATAGCCTTCAATGAGGAGCACTGGAATGGTCACGTGTTGCGGTTGGTTCTGCCACCAGCGCCGTCGTGCGCCGCGGTCTTCAGATGGGGGGCAGTCGTCGCCAGCATACGGCCCGAGCTCGAGTTGACATTGGTTGCACTTTGGACCGGTGACGCAACTGGCCACGGTGAAACTTCAGGCTCTGCTGTAGCGCATGATGTCCTATCCGTCGACTGACGAACTGCCCGACAGGAAGGCCGATAGCAGTGGGCAAAGACGTGACGCGCTTCGATAGCGACTGCGTTTACGCTTCGCCAGCCTTGTGATGTGGCAATCTGCCACATAGAATTTACCCATGGCGCAGTCAATTCGCATCTCAGACGATCTGTACTCCCTGGCTCAGCAGGCCAGCCAAGCACTTGGACGCCCACTCTCGCAGCAAATGGAGTATTGGGCCAGGCTTGGCGCTGCCCTGGATGCTGCGGGCATTTCAGCCGCCTCGGCCATGGAGCTCCTCGGCAACGGTGCCCCTGCGAATGCTTTCGTGGCCGCAGCACTCGGCCGAGGACATGCAGATGACCTCGGGCTGCCCTTGCTGAAAGAGCGTCAGCTCAAGGACGCAGAGGAGGTCTCAGCCGGCCTGCGATCCGCGCGCAGCCTATGGGCTGTTCAGGAAGGTGATCTGGAGGGGTACAGCTTCACCGCCAGTGAAACGTCTGAGTTCGGACAGGTCGGGAACGGCTGGTGAAGCCTCCCGCCAAAGAAGCGGTCACTCCGCGCGACGTTTTCGAGCGACTTGTCAGTGTCGCTGGCGACGATGTTCTCATCGGCGGGCAGGCTCTGGCAGTTTGGGTCGAGCGCTACGGACTGGACGTACCCGACGACGTGGCGGCTATTTCGCGTGACGTTGATTTTCTGACCGTTTCCCCCACGGAAGTCGCAAGCTTGCAACGTTACGCGAGGGTGCTGGGTGGGGCGATCCATGTACAGGCAAAGGAACGAATTACAGCGTTGGTCGGACAGGCTTACAGAGAAGTCACGCCCGGCGAAATCCTGAATGTTGACGTGCTTTGGGCCGTTGTGGGCCTCAACCCCGCGACGGTCCGCTCCAACGCTATCCGGGCAACACGAGGCGAGGTGTCTTTCCTTGTCATGCATCCGCTGGATGTCCTTCGCAGTCGTCTTGCCAACCTCCACACACTGCCCGACAAAGGCAACAACCAAGGCGTGATGCAGCTCCGGCTCGCAATCAGCGTGGTACGTGCGTATCTGCGAGAGCTGTCTGCGCAGTCTGCCGCAGCCGACATCGGTTCGGGACGGAGTCCGTTGCAGCCGATCGTCTCCCTGATCGAACGACTGGCGATCGAAGATGCCGGACGCAAAGTCGCGAAGCGCTATGGGGTGCACGTGGCCGATGCCATCGATCCGACTCTGATTCCCCCCGGGCCGTTCTGGGAGAAGAAATGGCCGACCCTCAAAGAGCTGATGTCGCCAGCCTTCGCTGCATCTGTCACTGCAGCGGTGACATCGCCGACCCGGGACGATCAAAACCCGCCGTGACGGAGCTTTCCCCGTCCATTCGCCCCCTCCACCCGCCATTCATCCCACGCACTAGCCACCCGTCACCCCACTCCTGTAGGCTTGCCGGTTTTCGCCCACAGTCGGCCCCAGGCCGCACCCGTGGGCCACGCATCGGTGACCATCGCTTCGGGAGACAGCCGTGCTGGGCTGGTTTGAAAAACTCGTTGATCCTTTCCCCACCGGCCCGGCTCCGCAGCCGCCGCAGGGATTCTTTCCCTTCGTCTGGGCGGCCACCCGCGGCATCCGCGGCCTGCTGCTGACCCTCATCGTCCTGACCGCCGCCATCGGCGCCTTCGAGGCGCTGCTGTTCTCCATGCTCGGCTCGGTCGTGGACTGGCTCAGCGCCGTGCCCGCCGCGCAGTGGTGGTCCACCCAGCGTCATCACCTGCTGCTGCTGGGCGGCATCCTGCTGGCCAGCCCGGTCCTGATCGCCTTGCAGGCCCTGGTGAAGTACCAAGGCATGGCCAGCAATTTCCCGATGCGGCTACGCTGGAACTTCCACCGCCATCTCCTGGCCCAGAGCATGAGCTTCTACCAGGACGAATTCGCCGGCCGGGTCTCGGCCAAGCTGATGCAGACGGCGCTGGCGGTGCGCGAATGCGTGATGATCGTGACCGACATCCTGGTCTTCATCAGCATCTACTTCATCACCATGCTGGGCGTGGTGGGCAGCTTCGATCTGCTGCTGCTCACGCCCTTCCTGGGCTGGCTGGCCTGTTATGTCGTGGCGCTGATCTACTTCGTGCCGCGCCTGGGCAAGGCTGCCGCCGCGCAGGCCGATGCCCGCAGCCTGATGACCGGCCGCGTGACCGACGCCTACACCAACATCAGCACCGTCAAGCTGTTCTCCCACAGCCAGCGCGAGGCCGGCTTCGCCCGTGGCGCCATGCAGGACTTCCTGGGCACGGCCTTCCGGCAGATGCGGCTGATCAGCGGCTTCGAGATCGTCAACCATGCCTTGTCCATGGGCCTGATCGCTGCGACCGCCGGCATGACGCTGTGGCTGTGGACCCAGGGCCAGGTCGGCGTCGGCGCTGTGGCTGCTGCCACCGCCATGGCGCTGCGGCTCAACGGCATCTCCCACTGGATCATGTGGGAGATGGCCAGCCTGTTCGAGAACATCGGCACCGTGCAGGACGGCATCACCACCCTGTCCCGCCCCATCGCCATCACCGACGCCGCTCAGGCCAAGACGCTGACCGTGAGCCGCGGCGAGGTCCACTTCGACGCAGTCGACTTCAGCTACGGCGGCAAGAAACCGGTGCTGCAAGGCCTGTCCCTGCACATCCGCCCCGGCGAGAAGATCGGCGTGGTGGGTCGGTCGGGCGCCGGCAAATCGACGCTGCTCAACCTGCTGCTGCGCTTTTATGACGTGGAGCGGGGCCGGGTGCTGATCGACGGCCAAGACATCTCTCAGGTCACCCAGGACAGCCTGCGGGCCCAGGTCGGCATGGTGACCCAGGACACCAGCCTGCTGCACCGCTCGGTGCGCGACAACCTGCTCTACGGCCGCCCCGACGCCACCGAGGACGCCATGCGCGCCGCCGCCGCCCGCGCCGAGGCCCAGGACTTCATCGACGGCCTGACCGACCCCAAGGGTCGCAAGGGTTACGACGCCCACGTGGGTGAGCGCGGCGTGAAGCTCTCCGGCGGGCAGCGCCAGCGGGTGGCCATCGCCCGGGTGATGCTCAAGGACGCCCCCATCCTCCTGCTGGACGAAGCCACCAGCGCCCTGGACTCGGAAGTGGAGGCCGCCATCCAGCGCAGCCTGTACCGGCTGATGGAAGGCAAGACCGTGGTGGCGATTGCGCACCGGCTGTCCACCATCGCCGCCATGGACCGCCTGATCGTGATGGACCAGGGCCGCATCGTCGAGCAGGGAGACCACGCCAGCCTGCTGGCGGCCGGGGGCCTCTATGCCAAGCTGTGGGCGCACCAGAGCGGCGGCTTCCTGGTGGAGGACGACCTGGACGAGGCGCCTCAGGCGTCCGACGCCGATCGCGATTGTGTGGAGGACGCCGCAGACTGAACCCGGTCGTACGGCGCACCCCCGTTGCCGCTTGCGGCAGGCCCGCCGAAGATGGCGGGCTGACAACTGGGGACATACGCGTTGAAACTCGACATCCAAGCCTTCGTGCCGGGCCCGTTCCAGGCGCATGGGCAGATCGAGCTCTGGCGCGACGGGTCACTGATCCGGCTCCGCGCCCAGGGCCCGTTCAATCGGGAAGCCGTGCTGGGCCTGAGCCGGGCCATGGCCGACCTCATGCAGTCCAATCCGCCGCCGGCGGCCTTCGGCTATGTGCTGGAGCTTTCCGGCAGCATGATCACGTCGCCGGAAACCATGGAAGAGATGGAACGCTTCCTGGAACAGATGGCCGCCTTGGGCCAAACCCCGCTGGCCGTGGCCTATGTGGTGCCCCCTGAGGTGGAGGCCCGCGACATCATGCTGCCCCTGATTGAAGCCATGTATCGGCGACACGGACGCCGTTTTGGTGCCTTCGACACGCTCCCCTCTGCCTGCGCCTGGGTCCAGCAGCAGCTCCCGTCTGCCCTGGATCCGCAGTCCTGCACGGATACCGCGTGAGCCAGCACTGACTTATCCCCATCATTAGGTAGAACGGGCGCCACCCGTTCAAGGGGTGCACCGGCTTGGCGTCGGCGTGCCTTGTATGAAACACTTCCATCGCAGCCCGCAAACCGTGGGCGGCTTGAGCATCCGCCCCGCTTGAAGGGCACGTGCACTCGAAAGCTGAGCTTATGGATCACCACAGCAGCGACTCACCACAGCCCTCGGCCCCGACGCCGAAGGGCGCTCCCATGATGTCGTCGCGCCGCCGCCGCTTCCTGCAGGCCGGCGTGCCGGTGGGTCTGACCCTGGCCAGCCGTCCGGTCATGGCCTGGCACTGCAACACCACCTCGGCCTGGGGCTCGGCGGTGCTGCGCAACGGCGGCGCCAGCGTCCAGGCCCGTGCGGCCGCTGCGGTGCTGAGCAATACCGAATGCTGGACCATCAGCAACTGGGTGAACAACTCGGTGCGCTCGGCCGTCTCCACCTCGCCGCCCTGGAGCTTCGTGGCGGCCTACTGGTATGCCGGCCGCTCGGTGAGCTATTGCAAGAACAATCTGACGGTGGCCAAGGTCTTCCCGGGCGGCCTGAAGAATGTGTCCTCGTCCGCCAAGGTGTCCGATCTGTTTGCGGCCAACGCCGGCAGCTACGCCACGATGATGCTGGTGGCCCGCCTGAACACGCTGTTCGCCGGTCACAACGTGGCGCAGTGCGTGGTGTCGTCCACCGGTGAGGACATGCTGGTGAAGATGGCGTCCCTGGGACCCAACAGCTTCAAGCCGAACAACGCCGGCAGCACCGCTGCCTGGACGGAAGCCGACTTCCGCAGCTACCTCTACAGCAATTACCTTGTGAGCTGATGGCGCTCACGGCGACGTGGCGCTGCGCACATCCCGTGTCTGAGGTGCTGCGCGCCTGGGAAGGCGAGCAGCATGCGGTGTTTTTCAATCCCGCCAGCGGTGACACCCACCTGATTGCCGCGCTCGGCGCGCAATTGGCGGAATGGCTGCAAGACACGCCGATGACGCGGGACCAGTTGCTGCTGCGCCTGACCCGCGACGTGGACTGGGACGACACGCCCTCCCCCGAAGTCCTGGCCGACCTGCTGGATCTGCATCTGCGCCGCCTGGTGGACATCGAACTGCTGGTGCAGGAGCCCGGGACGTGAAACTCGCCGAGCTGTCCCGGGACGATGTGCGCCGCCAGTTGCGCACCGATGGCCTGGCCTTGCGACTCGCGCCGTTTTCGGTGAAGGTGCGCTCCGACCTGCCGCATCTGGCCGACGAGCTGCTCAGCCTGTACGACCGCTTCGAGCTGGTGCCCGATCAGGACTTCATCGACTTCCATGTGGCGGTGCTGCGCAGCCCGCATTGGCGGTCGCGGCTGATGGGACGGGCGGAGTTCTGGTTCGACGGCCAGCGTTCGTTCACCCCGCTGCCCGGCGCGCAGGCCCTGGCCATGCTCGAGTGGGGCATCAACTGGTGCATTGCGGCCCATGCCCATCAATACCTGCTGATCCATGCCGCCGTGCTGGAGCGCGGCGGACGGGCGCTGGTGATGCCGGCCCCGCCAGGCTCGGGCAAGAGCACGCTGTGCGCGGCGCTGGCTCACCGGGGTTGGCGCCTGCTGTCGGACGAGCTGGGCCTGCTGGATCTGCGCACCGGCCTGCTGCACGGCATGGCCCGGCCGATCAATCTCAAGAACGCCTCCATCCCGCTGCTCAAGGCCTTTGCGCCGCAGGCCCGCTTCAGTGCGTCCATGCCCAACACCACCAAGGGCACGGTGGCGCTGGTGCGGGCACCGGAGGACGCCATCGACCGCCGCAGCGTGCCGGCCCATCCGGCCTGGGTGGTGCTGCCCGCCTGGCAGGCGGACCAACCGGCCCAGCTGATGCCCGTTGAGCGGGCCCAGGCCTTCATGACCCTGGCCGAGCAGAGCTTCAACTACGACCTGCACGGCCAGGCCGGCTTCCAGGCGGTGGGCCGTCTGGTGGACCAGTGCGGCTGTTACCGCTTTGCATACAGCCGGCTGGATGAAGCGGTGCGCCACTTCGACGCCTTGGCTGAGGGGGCGGCATGAGCGCGCAGTTGCAGGCCGGTGCTCTGCCCGCGCCGCAGCATTCGTCGGCGCCCGATCAGCCGCTGCTGGTGCGGGTGCTGCTCGCCCCCGCCTTGGCGCCGGCCTTGTCCCTGACGGAGTGGGACTTGCTGCTGCGTCAGGCGCGGCGGGCCAATCTGGCCGGCAAGCTGGCGCATCTGGCCCGCTCGGGCGGCTGGCTGGACGACTTGCCCGCACCGGTGCAGCCGCATTTGCGCTCGGCGCTGCTGCTGTCCGAGCGGCAGGCGCAGATGCTCAGTCGCGAAGCCCGGTTTCTGGCGCAGGCACTGTCCGAGCTGGCCGGGCCGGTGGTGCTGCTCAAGGGGGCGGCCTATGCGCTGGGCGGCCATGCCCCGGCGCCCGGGCGCATGTTCACCGACATCGACCTGCTGCTGCCCGCCGCGCAGTTGCCCCGCGCCGAGATCGCGCTGATGGTCCACGGCTGGGACTTCGATTCCCTGGACGATTACGACCAGCGCTATTACCGCGACTGGATGCATGAGCTGCCGCCGTTGCACCATCGCCGTCGCGGCACCTCGCTCGACGTGCATCACAGCCTGCTGCCTCCGACGGCGCGCACGCCGCTGAACACCGCTGCACTCTTTGACCATCCCCGTGCCTTGCCGGGTCATCCCGGCCTGTTTGTGCTGCCGCCGGAAGACATGCTGCTGCACAGCGCAACCCATCTCTTCCATGAAGGCGAGCTGCCCAACGGGCTGCGGGATCTGTTCGACCTCGATGCGCTGATCCGCGAGTTCAGCGCGCTGGAGGGGTTCTGGCCGCGCCTGCTCCAGCGCGCCGAGCGAATCGGCCTGGCGGGCCCGCTGGCGCTGGCGCTGCGCTACACCCGACGCTGGCTGAACACACCGGTTCCGGACGAGGTGACGGACGCGCTGGCGCCCCAGGTCCGGGGCTGGACCCAGCCGGTGCTCGACGCCGCCTACCGCCGCGCCCTGCGCCCCCCGCACGACAGCTGCCGCCTGCCGGGTCAGGGTCTGGCGGAACTGGCGTTGTACGTACGGGCGCATTGGCTGCGCATGCCGATGCCGCTACTGGCCCGGCACCTGGGCCGCAAGGCCTGGCGTCGGCTGACGACCGCGCCCGCACCGGTGCAGGAAGGTCCCGCCCCCGGCAACGAGGGCTGAGGACCGTCCCCGGGGGCAGGACCGGCCCTTGCCGCGCAGGGCTTGGACCTTCGCTTATGCTCGCAACATGAACAGACCCAAGCCTTTTTCGATGATCCGCGAGTTCCATCTCGCTGACTGGTTCACGCTGGGAAATGCCTTCTGCGGCGTTGGTGCCCTGTTCTCGGTGATGACCTACCTTCAGAACCGTGAACTGCTGCATCTGTATTACGCCTGCGGCCTGATTCCCGCCGCCCTGATCTTTGACGTGCTGGACGGGCGCATCGCCCGCTGGCGCCAGAAGAGCTCCGCCATGGGGCGTGAGCTGGATTCCCTGGCCGACGTGATCTCCTTTGGCGTGGCCCCGGCGGTGATCGCCTACGGCTGCGGCATGCAGGGCCTGTGGGACCGCATCATCCTGGGCTTCTTCGTGGCGGCGGGCGTGTCGCGTCTGGCGCGTTACAACATCACCGCGGAGAGCCTCAGTTCTGAATCCGGCAAGGTGTCGCATTTCGAGGGCACGCCGATTCCGACCTCGCTGCTGCTGGTGATCGTGATGTGGGTGGCCGCCGCTCAGGGCGCCATCGGCGACGCCCTGTGGTTCGGGCAACTCAAGCTGGGCGGTTTTGTGCTGCACCCGCTGGTGCTGATGTTTGCGGTGTCGGGGTCGCTGATGATCAGCCGGATCCGCATCCCCAAGCTCTGACCCGATCACTGGAACGAAAAAAAGGCGCTCGAATGAGCGCCTTTCTCTTTGGCTGAGCCGACCTCTCGGCTCAGACGCTTACTGTCGTCCGCCCAGGATGCGGTTGCTGCGCGCGGCCAGCCGATTCAGGCTCAGCGCGACGCTGTCTGACGACGCACGCGCGGACAGCGCCGTGGCGCGGTCGCTGCTGCCCAGCGGTTTGACCGGGCAGGTGCCATTGGCGCGGTACTGCAGGGCCGCCGCCAGCATGCGCTCCGACGTGTCGCCCAGCTCGCGCGAGAAGTCGTCGATCATGGAGCAGCCCGGCACGCCGGTCGCGCCGGTGCCAGCCGCCACAAAGCCGTCGGCATAGTCACCGAAGCCCTTGTTGTTGGTGCCCACAAACTCGATCGGGAAGTAGCTGTAGCCGCAGTTGTCCTTGCCGGTGAAGCCATACGGCTTGCCGCAGGTCGTGCCGCCCACCAGCACCACTTGCACATCCACGCCGCGCAGACCGTTGATGATGGCCTCGCTGGCCGAGCAGGTGCCTTCCTGCGCCAGCACGAACACACGCTTGAGGTTGAGCGTGGGCAGCGGCTGCGGCGTGCCGCTGCAGTTGCCGTTCACCAGATTGCAGGAGGTGTTGTAGAACTCGGTCTTCGCGGCACTGCTGGCGTTGTCCGAGGTGCGGCGGCTGTTGAAACGCAGCTGCTCGAAGGTCTTGCCAGTGGTCGCATCCGGGCCGGCAATCATGTAGGCCAGTTCGCTGGCAATGAACAGGTAGCCGCCACCGTTGTAGCGCAGGTCCAGCACCAGGTCGGAGACGCCCTGGGTCTTGAAGTTCTGCATGGCGGTGATCAGCTGCGCCTCGGCCGGTGCGACGTGGTCATTGAAGACCATGTAGCCCACCTTCGCATTGTCCGCAGCGGTGATGACCTGGGTTTGCAGCACCGGCGTCTTGGTCACGTTGCCCGAGACCAGGGTGACGTCCCGGGTGCCGCCGCCGCTGGGCGTCAGCACCAGACGGTGGCTGGTGGCCGTGCGCGTGGGGAACAGCGCCTCATTGAGCACGTTCACGCCGGAGGCCGTGCCGTCATCCGCCGACACGCCGTCGGCCGTGACCAGCGTGTCACCCCGCCGCACGCCGGCCGCAGCCGCCGGGCTGTTGGGCTCCACATACGCGACCTGGATCTGACGCGGCGGCGTGGCCGACTTCAGATGCCATTCCACGCCATAACCCAGCACCACGCCGGAGTCCGACAGGGCATTCCACTCGCGGGTGGACATCACAAAGCTGAACTGGTCCTTGTACTTGCCGCTGGCCGTGAGCTTGGGGGTCAGCAGTGCGGTGAAGTAGGCGTCCAGCGCGGTGCCGACGTCGGTCCCGCTGTACTGGGGGGCCGATGCGTCCACGGTGGGGACTTCATCGCGCCACAGATAGGCCTCGTCCATGTAGGCACGGACCCAGGTCTTCTCGGTCGTCAGGCTGGCCGTGCGCAGGCTGGCGGCCGCTTCCAGATTGTTGGGGGAGCACTGCTGCGCAACGCTGGCGCTGCCGGAACCGCTGGGCGGAGGCGTCGAGCCGCCGCTGTCCGAACCACCACCGCCGCCACAGGCTTGCAGAACCAAAATCGCCACCGCGCCGGCTACGGCCAGACGGGCGCGCCGCAAAGTTGCGGGCAAAGTCATTGAACTGTCCTCCCTGGAGATATGGAACCCGTGTTGTAACGGTTCGCCCACATCCGTTAACTGACTTGAAATGATGCGAGCGCGATTTATAGCCCCAAATCCAGGTAGAGCAACGACTTAAACAATTGGTTCCAACTTTATGGTGATGCGATATTCGCCCTCCCCGCTGACCCAGATAGGGTGGCGCCGACCACGTTGTTGCGCGTCCATCACCAGGCTGTCGCCGGGCAGCAACCAGTGGTCCTGCGGCCAGCCGGGGCGGGTGATCCAGAGGCGGCCGGTGATGGCGGTGAGCCGCACCTTCCCCCGGACCTGCAAGGGCCTGCACAAGCCATCCGCCGGCCAGTCCAGCATGCGGACGCCGGGGGCGGCGACGGGTGGAGGGCGCGTCTGAGACGCTTGCGCCTGAAGAGGTCGAGCGATCCTGTGCATCGCCGACAGCGCCCGGGCCAGGGGCGGGGAGGACAGCCGAGGGAAGGCCAGACGTTGGAGGGACAGGCGGGGTTTGAGCTGCATGCAGCCACGATAGGGAGCCGCGCGCCGGCCCGCCATCCACAGCCGATGGCCAGGCCACGGCACACAGCCGACTGACTGGCGGCCTCTGTGCTGGCCAGCTTGCGCCTGATCTGTACTGGTCCCCCGGGCGGCCGACCATACAGAATCTCCGTCATGGAGAACCCTGACCTGCCCCTCTATCTGCAACTGGCGGACCGACTGGCCCGTTCGGTCCGTGCCGGCACGCTCAAGCGCGGTGAGCGGCTGCCGTCCGTGCGGACGCTGGCACGGCAGCATGGTGTGTCCCTCTCCACTGCCGTCCAGGCCTTCCGGTGGCTGGAGGACGCCCGGCTGATCGAGGCACGGCCGCGCTCCGGGTACTTCGTGGCGGCCCGCCCTCAGCGGCTGCCTGAGCCGCAGGCGTCGGCCCCGGACTCCGCCTCGCGCATGGTGCAGCTGGACCATCTGGGCTCCCAGGTGATGGCGCTGTCGCAGGACCCGGACTTCCTCTCCTTCGGTGCCGCCTGTCCCGGCGCGGAACTGTTCGACCAGGAACGAGTCCGCCGCGCCGTGACCCGTGCGGCCACCCGCCACCGTGACCTGCTGTGCCACTATCCGCTGGGCAGCGGCATGGAGGAAACCCGCCGGGCCGTGGCACGCCATGCGCTGGGCCTGGGCTGCGTGCTGCGGCCCGAGGCGGTGGTGATGACCAACAGCTGCATGGAGGCCATCAGCCTGGCGCTGCGCACCGTCTGCAAGCCCGGCGACATCGTGGCGCTGGAGTCGCCCACCTATTACGGCTTCCTCGAGATCCTGCAGTCGCTGCATCTGCGGGCGCTGGAGATTCCCACCCATCCGCGCAACGGCCTGTCGCTGGAGGCCTTGCAGCTGGCGCTGGAGACGCAGCCGGTGAAGGCGGTGCTGTCGGTGCCGACCTTGTCCAATCCGCTGGGCGCCAGCCTGCCGGTGCCGGAGCGTAAGCGGCTCGCGGCCCTGGTGGCCCGGCACGACATCGCGCTGATTGAAGACGTGCTCTACAACGACCTGTGTGAGCAGGAAGACAAGCGACGCGCGGTGAAATCCTTCGACACCTCGGGCCACGTGATCATCTGCGGCTCGTTTTCCAAGACCGTGGCACCTGGGTTGCGACTGGGCTGGGTGGAAGCGGGTCGCTGGAGCGATGCGCTGCGTCGGACCAAGGCGGTTCAGTCCGGCGCGCAAACGCCCGTGCTGGAGCTGGCGCTGGCCGACCTGCTGACCCAGGCCGGCGGCGGTGCGGCCCTGCGCACGCTGCGGGCGACGGTGGCGGCCCGGGTGGATCAGGCCCGGTCGCTGATTGCGGACAGCTTTCCGCGCGGGACTCGCGTGTCCGCACCGGCCGGCGGCTTCACCTTGTGGGTGGAACTGCCGGAGGGTTTTGATTCCGGGGCGCTTTACGAGCGCTGTCTGGCAGAGCGCATCGTGATTGCGCCAGGCTCGATGTTTTCGGCGAGCACACGCTTTCGGCATTGCATCCGGCTGGGCGTGGGCGGACATTGGCGACCCGAACATCCGGACGCGCTGCGGCGCATCGGGGCACTGGCGCGGGAGCAGGTCCAGGCGATGTCGATGATGGCAGGGAACTCAGCGACGTCTGCTGGCGAGGCGGTCAAGGCAGTCAAGTCGGACGCGGACGCGGACGCGGCCCACCCCGACTCTGAACGACTCAGCCCTGCTGCCAGGCGTCGCCAGTGGCCAGACCTTGCGGCGACTTGAGCCGCTGCTCCGCCGCCGCATCCTTGAGCAACCAGGCCCGCCACCAGTCGGTGGTGACCGAGCGGATCACCGCTGAATGGTGGTCCGCCAGCGCCACCGGCGCTTCCGGCCGGCTGCGACCCGCCAGCCGCGCGGCCCGTCCGGCACCGACTTCACCGCTGCCGCCAAAGGTCTGGTGGTCCGCGCCCTCCAGCCACAGCTGCGCCTTGGCCCCCGGCGGGAGATGGTCATAGACCGCGCGCCGGTAGTCGCCGGAGCGCTCGCTGCCCAGCGGGTCGCCATCCAGGCTGCCGGTCATGCACAGCATCGGGCGGGTGATGGTCCGAAGACCGTCCGGGTTGGATCCGGCGGCCGGACTGAAGGCGGCGAAGGCCTTGAACCGGGGCTCCGCCAGCTCGCTGCCCAGACGGGCGGGGAAGGCCCGGCCAGCGACCGCCAGGGTCGTATGCGCCCCGAAGGAATGGCCGGACATGCCCAGCGCATCCGGACGGATGCGGGCCCAGCCGGCGTCACCGGCCTGCTGCAGTTGGAGCAACTGCGCCACGGCGAAACGGACATCGCGACACCGGGCCAGCAACTGCTCGACGCTGGCGGCCGCCTTCACGGCTCGCAGGCCACCGGCCCAGATCGCGCGGTCGCTGCCGGCATGCTGAAGGTGCAGGGTCGCCAGACCCGCCTCGGCCCAGGCGCGGGACCATTCGGCGCCGCCGTCCAGGCTGCCGCCCAGGCCGTGGGAGAAGAGGATGAGCGGCACCGCGCCGCTGGCGGTCGCGGTGTCGGGAAGCCGCAGGCGCCACGGGATGTCGCGGTCGCGCCCGGTATCGCGCCAGACGCCCTGCGTGACGATGCCGGGCCCGGCGGCGCTGCGGCTCTGCGTGCCGGGCGCTTCACCAGGATCGCCACCCGCCATACGACGCCCTGTTGCGCCGCGTCCCGGGGCGCCGGGATCGGCCCCGGTCTGCGCCCAGGCCACGGCGGAGGTGGCGGCAGCGGTGGCGGCCACCATCGACAGCGAGGTGGTGCGGAGGAAGTGTCGGCGGTTCACAGGCATGACGCATTGTGCAGAGTCGGCCTGCCGCTGACATCCTCTGCGGCCCGGATTTACCTGGGCGTCACATGCGGATCACCGGCGCATGACCGGCGCAACACTGGTGCAATACGGCGCAACACCCACACTTGCCCCTCACGCCGCCGCCATCGGCCGCACCGTCTTCAGCCGCAACGCCCAGCACACACCGGCCACCAGCAGCACCACCCCCGCCACCGACACCGGCTGCGGCCACTCCCCGCGCAGCAGCTGCGCATAGGCGAGCGCCGATAGCGTCTCAAACACGATGAGCTGCCCCACCAGCGTTGTCGGCAGCCGCTGGCTGGCCTCGTTCCAGCACAAGGTGCCCAGCCACGACGCCAGCAGCCCCACCGCCAGCATCAGCCCCACATAGGCCCATGGGCGTGGACCGGCCGGCAGCGCGAAATCCGCAGGCAGCACCGGCACCCCGGCCGCGTGCAGCCCGCCGATCACCAGGAAGGCCAGCAGCGCCATCGGCAGGGTCACCAGGCCCTGGGCCGTCGCCCAGGCGCGCGGGCTGCGGTCGGTGTGGGTGCGCAACCAGTCGGCATTGCGGATGGGATACCAGGTCCAGCAAGCCACGGCCACGCAGGCCAGCAGCGCCCCTTGCAGATAACGCGCGCGATCCGCCTCGGCCACGGTGGCCTGCTCCACCTGATTCACGCAGGCGATGCCGGCGGCCATCAAGAGCAGGGCCGGCGCCAGGTGGGACCAGCGGTAATGCCCGTCGCGCGTGGCATTGCGACGGTTGGAGCACAGCGCGATCACCACCGGCAAGGTGCCGATCAGCATGGTGGGCAGCGGTCCGCCCGCGCGCTGAATGGCCGCGGACAGCGTGAGGTAGTAGAGAAAATTGCCGACGGCGCTGAGCCGGCAGGCCGCCCACCAGTCCGCGCGGCTCAGCCGGGACAGTTCGCGCCGGTCCAGCAGCGCCAGCGGCAATGCAATCAGGCCGAAGGCCAGATAACGGCCGGCGGTGAGCAGCACCGGCGGATAGTCCGGCAGCAGCAGCGGTGCCACGAACACCAGCCCCCACATCAGGCCGGCGGTCCATGCAAAAAGAAGTCCGATCCCCATGCCTGGCAGTGTGCCTGTGGGTCAGCGCCGGGGTCTTGTACCCAATTGCTGTTGATAGCGCGCGGGCGTGAGGCCGTAACGTCCAGCAAAGCTGCGGGTGAGATGCGCCTGGTCGGTCAGTCCGACGGCGGCGGCCACGTCCGCCGGCGTGTCACCGCAGGCCAGGCGGCGCTTGGCCTCGTTCAGGCGCAAGGCCATCAGCGCCTGCTGCGGCGTCGCATGGTGACAGGCCTTGAAACTGCGCAGGAAATGGAAGGGGCTGAGACCGGCCACGGCGGCGAGGGTGTCGGTATCCAGGCTGCGGTCGAGGTGGGCCCGCATGTAGTCGATGACCGGCTGAAAGCGCGGCGTGGCGCCGTCTCGCAGCACCGGCGCGCGGTGGGCATGGCGGCTGAGCACCTGCACCAGATCCAGCAGCGCGCTGTCAAAGGCCAGCGGCTCGCGGGCGTCCCACAGCGTTCCGATCAGGCCGGCGGCGCGGGTGGCGGACGGAGCATCCAGAGCCACCGCCGCATCAAAGCGCCAGGCGGGGCCGCCGTAGAGCCGGGTCAGCATGGACTCCTGCAGGTAGACCATGCGGTAGCCCCAGGCCAGCGGCGTGGCGGCCTGGCCGGTGTGGATGTCGTCGGGGTTCATCAGCATCAGGCTGGCGCTGGGCGCCAGATGCTCGCCGCCGCGCCATCGAAAGCGACCCACGCCTTCGGTGATGGCCCCCAGTCCGTAGGCCTCATGGGTGTGCGGCTCGAAGCTGTGGCGCAGGATGTGGGCACGGTAGAGCTCCACCCCGTCCCGGTGAGCGGGGCGGCGGTAGTGGGCGTGATCTTCGGCATGCTCGAACGCGGGCGGCATGGGCGTAGTGTAGGCACATGCCAAGGCGCGGCCCGGGCGGGCACTGCGGTCCCTTGCAGGCTTGGTATGCGGGGGCGTCGGTGCGGCTTCTGGTGTCCGGACCGGCGCTACAGCATGCCCGGCGTCATCCCGGTCCAGCGCCGGAAGGAGCGCCGGAAATTGCTCTTGTCGTGAAACCCCAGCGAGCGGGCGACGCTCTCAGCGCGCTGTCCGTGTTCCGTCATCAGGAACAGCGCCGCCTGGGCCCGCACCTGGTCCAGTTGCGCCTGATAGTGCGTGCCCAACTGAGCGAGTTGCCGTTTCAGCGTCGCCGGGCTCACCCCGAAGCGGCGTGCGCAAGCCTCCAGCGTCGGCGGCTCGCCCAGCGCGGCCAGCAGGCAGTCGTCCAGCGCCGCGAGTGGGCCTCGCCACAGGGCCTGAGGATCGGCGCCCTGGGCCAGCGCATTGGCGGCCATGCTGGACGGCCGGGCATTCATCGTCCACGGCACCAGCACCTCGGTTTTCGAGAGCCGCATCGCGTCCACCTGGCAGCCGAATTGCAGATCGGTGCCCAGATGCGCCGCATGCTGGGACAGCTCCCGCGGGCGGGTGCGGTTGAAGCTGAAGCGCCACGGCAATGCGCGGCCACCCAGCCATCGCGCCATGGCGGTGACCGCCGTCATCTGCATGTCCACCAGCAGAGGCTGCAAGGGCGCGGGGGCACCGCAGGCCGGAGTCCAGATCAGCAGCAGGTCGTCGCGGCATTCCAGCAGCCGCGGCGTGAGCAGGGGTGACAGCCGCGCGGCATAGGCGCACAGCAGTTGCAGGGCATGCCGCAGATCCGTGGCCTGCTGAAGCGCCTGGCTGGCCAGCCCGTAGTGGCCGGGCAGGCTCAGGGACCCCAGCACAAAACCCACATCGCGCGCCTCCCGCTGCAAGGCCGCCAGCATGCAAAGCAATTGACGGGGCGACAAGGACTGTCCGGGCGACAGCCCCAGCGGCGTCAACCATTCCTGGGCACTCAAGCCGCGGCTGTGAGCAAATTCCGCGAGCAGCGCGCCCTGGTAGGCCCAGGGAATGAAGGCGGTGTCCGCGCCGTAGTGCGGCGGCTGGCCCGCGGGCAGGCTGCTGCGCAACTGGGCCAGCGCTTCACTCACCGCAGTTGCTCCACCAGTCGCAGCAGTTGCGCCTCGGCATCCAGTGCCGGGTCCAGCATCGACTGCGCCATGCGGGCCTCCAGGCGTGCGCGGGTGCGTCCGTCCGCGCACGGATGCACATGGGCATTCATCGCCGCCAGCAGGTCCTGCGGCAGTGCCCGGTCCGCCTGCGGCAGCAGCGCCACGAAGCGATCCGCCGCATAGCGGCACAGCAGGTCGCCGGGCCGCAGTTGCAGCAGCAGCAGAGCCCCGGTGGCCTGCAGCAGGCGGTCGGCTTCGGCGAGGCCGTGGTGGCGGGACAGGGACGTCAGGTCGGACCAGCCCAGCATCACCAGCAGCGCAGGCTCGCCGCGATACTGCTGCTGGCGCAACTGGTCCAGCAGATAGGCGCCGTCGCCCAGCTGCGTCAGACGGTCGATCTGCGCATGTTCCCGGTAGCCTCGCTCGCGTCCACTGCGCAGCGCATTGAGCGCGAGCTGCTCCTGGCGCCACAGATGCAGCCCCCAGGTCAGCCCCATCATGCCGATCAGCTGGAAGGAGGACTCCATGCCCAGCAGCAGCGAATAGTCCCGCGGCAGCTTCCAGAATTCATCCATCAGGTCGGCCCAGCCGCCCATCAGCATGCCTGACAGGCCCAGGCACAGCCAGGTGGTGACCCGTCCGCCGGGGCGGCTGGCCCGCAGCTGCACCAGCCACAACGACAACATCCCCACCACCAGCGACTCGCTGAGAATGTCGATCGAGCGCCAGGCGCTCACCGGCTTGGCCAGCGCCCAGTGGGCAAACAGCCAGGTGATGCCGCACATCATCAACATCAGCCCGTGACCAAAATGGCGCGAGCCGGCCACCGGGGCCAGCACCAGCGGCGGGCGCGGCAGGACAAGTTTCATGGCGGGCGATGCTAGGGAGGGTTTGTGACAGTTCATGGCGCCCGCCCGGCGGGGGGTGCAAAGAGCTCACGGCGGCGGGCCGGATGCGCTGTACGGCAACGGGCATGGCGCGGATGCCGCACTGTCACGCAAGCGCCATGCGGGGTTCCCAACATCCGCCCCCATTGCTGACTCCTGGACCGCTTTCCATGCACGCACCGCACCGCCCCACCCTGCTGGCTCTTTGCCTCTCCAGCCTCTGGCTGAGCCCGGCACTCGCCCAACAGACAGCGCCTGCTCGGCCCGCATCCGCGCCCGCAGCGGCTGCCTCTGCGGCATCGGCTTCGAGCCCTGCCGCAGTCACGGGTGCGACCACGGCAGCGCCCACCGCGGGGGCTGGCAACGCCAAGGCCGCCAGCACGCAGGACAGCTCGGGCAGCCCCCAGAAGCTGGACACGGTCGTCACCGTCGGCCAGGCCGCCGCCCTGCGCTCCGCACTGGACAAGCAGACCGCCGCCACCGGGATCGTCAACGTGGTGCATGCCGACGGCATCGGCCAGTTGCCTGACAACAATGCCGCCGAAGCGTTGGCCCGTCTGCCGGGTGTGTCGGTAGAGCGGGACCAGGGCGAAGGCCGGTTCATCCGCGTGCGCGGCCTGGGCCCGGACTACAACATGGTCACGATCAACGGCGCGGTGGCACCGGCCTCCCAGTCCGACCGCCGGGCGCCCGGCCTGGACCTGGTGCCGGCCGGCCTGATCCGATCGCTGGAAGTGGACAAGACGCTCACCCCCGACCAGGACGCCAACTCCCTGGGCGGCACCGTCACCGTGCGCACCCTCAGCGCCTTCGACCAGCCGGGCCGCCTGTTCACCCTGGAAGCGGGCGTCAACCACGATGCCAATGCCAGCCAGACACGCCCCCGCGGCTCGGTGGCCTTTGCCGACCGCTTTGCTGGCGGCACGCTGGGCCTGGCGGTGGCCCTGTCCGCCGATGAACGCCGCTTCGCCAGCGACAACGTCGAGACCGGCGGCGACTGGAGCGATGGCAAGCTGGGCAGCTTCGAGCTGCGCCGCTACGAGATCACCCGCGAGCGGCTGGGTGCCGCCCTGAACCTGGACTACCGTCCGGACGCCAGCCACAGCTTCTACCTGCGCAGCTTCAGCAGCCGCTTCACCGACCAGGAAAACCGCCAGTCGATGAAGGTGGCGTTTGCCACTGCTCAGGCACCGGGGGAACTGGGCGCTGGCACTGTCAGCCGCGGTGTGAAGCAGCGCCGGGAGATCAACAAGTCCTCCGCCGTGGTGCTGGGCACCGAGTGGACGCAGGACCCTTGGAAGGCCTGGGCCGAAGTGGGCGCCGGCCGCGCCAGCGAGGACAAACCCGACACGCTCAGCTCCTCCGCGTTCACCGCGGACTTCACCGGCCTGGGCTACACCAGCACCGAGCGTCCGATGCCGACCTCGGTGGCCGGCCTGAACGACCCCAGCAAGTACAGCTTCAACAAGGCCAAGATGGAGCAGAGCCACGCCACCGACCGGGTGCGGCATGTGAAGCTGGACCTGCAGCGTGAATTCGACGTGGCGGGCTGGGACCTCGATCTCAAGACCGGTCTCAAGGCCACGCGACGCAACAAGGACAACGCGCAGGAAGTGTTCGCCCCCACCGCCAAGCTGCTGAAGAAGGCGCCCTACAACCTGACTTCGGCGCAGCTGAAGATGGGCAACTTCCTCACCGGCGAGACAGTGGACTACCCCTGGACCTCCTTCGGTCCCGCCCTGGATCCGGGCGCGGTGCGCGGCCTGTATGCCGCCTCGCTGAAGGACTTCCGTGACCCGGTGGATTCCGAGGTCAACGACTACGCCATGCGCGAGCGCACCGACGCCGGTTATCTGCAGGCCAAGTTGGAACAGGGCGGCACCCAATGGATCGCCGGCGTGCGCGGCGAGCGGGTGCGCTTCGAGGCGGACGGCATGTCCTCGGTGGACGACAAGCTCACGCCCACCAGCACCCGCAACAGCACCCACCGCTGGATGCCCGCGCTGCTGCTGCGCCAGCAACTGGGCGGTGAGACGGTGCTGCGCGCTGCCGTCACCCACACCATGGTGCGCCCGTCGTTTGACCAGCTCAGCCCTGGCCTGACGGTGGACGGCGACGAAGCGACGCTGGGCAACCCGCAGCTCAAGCCGCTGCGCTCCCGCAACCTGGACCTGGGCGTGGAGCGCCGACTGGGCCGTGATGGCGCGGTGTCGGCCTATGTGTTCCACAAGCAGATCCGGAATTTCGCCTTCCAGACCGATCTGGCCGGCACGCCGGGCTGGGAGGGCTTCAGCCATGTCGAGACCTATGCCAACGGCGGCGCGGCCTCGGTGCGTGGGTTGGAGCTGTCGTGGAGCCAGGCGCTGACCACGTTGCCCGCGCCGTGGAATGGGCTGGTGCTGGGCGCCAACGGCAGCTTCGTGCGGTCGCGGGCCAGCATCGGGGCGTATGACGGCGGGGTCTACAGCTCGCGTCGGATCACGTTGCCCAGCCAGTCGGACCGCAGCATCAACCTGAGCCTGGGCTGGGAGTCGCCGGCCTTCGCTGCGCGGCTGGCGCTGAACCACAAGTCGCCCTACCTGCTGGAGGTGGGCGACGTGCTGGACGCATCGCAAGACCGCCGCGTGGATACGCAGAACCAGCTGGATGCGTCGATGCGCATCCGTCTGGTCAAGGGCGTGGACCTGAACCTGGAGGCGCTCAACCTCAGCAATGAGCGCTACTACGTCTACCAAGGCGACAAGGCCCACAACGTCCAGTACGAGCGCTATGGCCGGGCTTACAAGGTCAGCGTGAAGCTGGCGATGTTCTGAAGGAGCGGCGCTTGAGCAAGATCACAAAAGATCGCACCGGGGTGATGGGCCGTCGCTGGAGGGTCGTCGGCGCATTGACGGCCTGCCTGGCGGCCTGGACCGGGATCACACCGGCACAGGCACAGGGCCAGACGCTGGAGCTGGCCAAGTCCGGCCTGCGTCTGCTCGACGCGCAAGGCCATGTGCAGGCCGAGATGCCGATGCGGGCCAAGCGCTGGGACCAGCGCCGCCTGCCGGATGGCCGCACCGTGGCCCTGGTGCAGGACGCGGACAGCGGCGCGCTGCGGCTGATCGAGGCCCGGCAGGACCGACTGGAGGAACGCCGCCGGTGGGACGGCCCCGCCTTCAACCTGGAGGCGCTGTGCCTGTACCTGCCGCCCGCGCAGCCGCTGCTGCAGGCCTTTGTGCTGGGGGACGACGGCATCGGTGAGCAGTGGCTGGTGGACGATCAGGTCGCGAGCGGCCCGGCCCGGTCGCCGGTGATGCGACGCCTGGCCAGCGTGCCCGACGCCAAGGGCTGCGCCGTGCGGGACGAGGAGAGCCGGCTCTATGTGGCCGAGGCCGGTGTGGGCCTGTGGGCCCAGAGCGCCGATGCGGAGCGGCATGAGCGCCGACTGGTGGCACCGGGTCTGGCGCCCGCGGACCTGCCGCTGTGGATGTCCGCCCACGCAGGCGAGCGCCCGGTGGCCATTCCGGTCGTTCAGCCCAGTGCGCAGACCGTGCCGGTGCGCGGCAGCGGCGATGCGGCGGACGACCCGGCCATCTGGGTGCATCCGCGCAAGCCAGCGGCCAGTCGCATTCTGGGCACCGACAAGAAGCTGGGGCTGAGCGTCTACGACCTGCAAGGCCGCGAGACGCAGTTCCTGCTGGTCGGCCGCGTGAACAACGTGGATCTGCGCCAGGGGCTTCGTTATGGCAGGGGCGCGTTTGACCTGGCCGTGGCCTCCCAGCGGGACCGCAAGACGGTGGTGGTCTTTCAGATCCATCCCGACGGTCATCTCACCACCGCTGCCGAGCTGCCCACCGGTCTCGACGACGTGTACGGCATCTGCAGCGGCCGCAATCCCGCAGGCGGGTTGGACATCTTCGTCAATGACAAGGATGGGCGGGTGCAGCAGTTGCGTCTGAACCGGGAGGGCACGACCTGGACCAGTCAACCGGTCGCCCAATTCCGGCTGGACACCCAGCCCGAAGGCTGCGTGGTGGACGAGGCCGGGCAGCAGCTCTTCATCGGTGAGGAAAAGCGCGGCCTGTGGCGCCTGGCGCTGGACGCGGACGGCCGCATGGGCGCGGCGCGTCTGGTGCTGCCGGTGGGCGACGTGCTGACCGCGGATGTGGAAGGCATGGCCGTACACCGCAGCGCCAAGGGCGCGTGGCTGGTGGTGTCGGCCCAGGGCAGCGACAGCTTTGTGGTGCTGGATGCACAACCGCCGCATGCCGTGCGGGGGCGTTTCCGGGTGGGACTGAATGCGGCGCTGGGCATTGATGCCGTGTCGGAAACCGACGGGCTGGACGTGACCGCCGCGAACCTCGGCGGGCCGTACGGCGAGGGCCTGCTGGTGGTGCAGGACGGCCACAAGCGCTGGCCGCTGGGGCGTCAGAACTTCAAGCTGGTGCCGTGGAGCGAGGTGCTGCGGGTGATGCCTTGAACGGGGTGCCTTGATTGGTGTGGCTTGAACGGGGCGCCTTGATCGATGTGCTCAGACGGCGCGGGCGCGCAGGTTGTCCCGCGCCATCTGGGCTAGTTCCACGCCCCGGGTGCTGCCTTCGGGGAATGCCGAAGCGCCGATCTGCAGCCGCACATGCATGAGGTGGCTGTCTCCCACCCCGTACGACCCGCCCAGCGCGTGATGCAGGCGCTGGCGCACGATGTCGGATTCCGGCGCGCCAGCATCGATCAGCAGCACCGCGAAGGTGTTGTCGCCCACCTGCACCACCGCATCGGTGCCACGCACCCGGCTGCGCAGGCGCCGGCCCACGGCGGTCATCAAGGTGGCCAACTCGTCCTCCGGCACCGGGGCCTGGAGGGCTTCCACCGCCTCGGCCTCCAGCCACATCACCGCCAGCTTGGCGCCGTAGCGACGGCACTGCGTCAGCTGACGGGTGATCATCAGCCCGAATTCGCCGATGGAATCCACTCGGGGAATGCTCAGCGCCGGGACCTGACGCAACGGCTTGGCCGCTGCGGCATCCCCAGGGCTGCCCTCCTCCGGACAGGCCACAGCGCTTGAATTGGACGAACTCATCTGATCGACTCCGGACCGGGACTCCACGCCCTTGTGTGCAGTTCCCTCTCTGCCGCGCACAAGGTGAGGGCACAACCTGCCTATAGCAGCCCGTGTCATCCGGCCTCCCTTGCCACATCTCAAAGTCGTGCCCTCGTTTATCAAAACGCAGGCACGAGGCGCCACCCGACATCTCACCGACAAGAATTTGCTCAGTGAAAACCCTTGATTGGGGGTCAGATCGTGCGCTATTGGTCGTCAACGGGACCGGTCACATGTAACAGATTCATACAGTCCCGGTAGAGTCCGCACCCATGACGGAGATCACCCAATTGCTGCAAGCGGCCAGCCAAGGCGACCGGAAGGCCGCCGACGAGGTCGTGTCGCAGCTCTATGGGGAATTGCAGCGGCTGGCGCGGCAGCGGATGCGCTTGTCGGGCAGCGTGACGCTGCTGGACACCACGGCGCTGGTGCATGAGGCGTGGCTGCGGTTGGCGGGGGCGCAGGCGAAGAGTTTTCCGGACCGGCGGCACTTCCTGGCGTATGCGGCGCGGGTGATGCGCAATGTCGTGATTGACGTGGTGCGGGCACGGCGCGCAGAGCGACGGGGCGGCGACCAGTTGGCGCTGACGCTCAACACGGCGGTCATCGACATGGGGCCGCAATCGGACGACGGGATTTTGCGCATTCATGAAGCGCTGGATGAACTCGCAGAGGTGGAACCCCGGCTGGCCCAGGTCGTGGAGATGCGCTACTTTGGCGGCTTGCTGGAACAGGAAATCGCCGAAGCATTGGGCGTGACGGAACGCACGGTGCAGCGCGATTGGCAGAAGGCACGGCTGTTTCTCTCCATCAGCCTGAAAGATTGAGGCTTGCACACTGACGGCATTGCCTGATTGAGAAGAACAGAGGCCCGGTAGAGGCCATTGCACATGCGGGGGGCGTCTGAGGAGGCGCCAGATAAGAATCAACCGAGACGCCCATGGACGCTCTGGACAAAGAACGTTGGATTGCACTGAGTCCGCTGCTGGATCAATTGCTGGACCGGGACGAAGAGGACCGTCAGCGCTGGCTGGCGCAGTTGCGCGCGCACGATGCCGCCACGGCGGATGAGCTGGAGGGCTTGCTGGCTCAGCACCAGGCGCTGGATGCGCAGGGCTTCATGGGGCGGCCGGCGGCGGAAGAGATGGGCGGGGTGGCCGCGCCGGTAGGCGAGGAGCCGATTGCGGCGCTGGATCTCACCGGGGAGTCCATTGGGCCGTATCAGCTGGAGCGTGAGGTCGGGCAAGGCGGCATGGGCGCCGTGTGGCTGGCCCGCCGGGCGGACGGTCGGTTCCAGGGCGAGGTGGCGATCAAGTTCCTGAAGGCCGGGCTCTTCGGCAAGGGGGACAACGGGCGCTTTGCACGGGAAGGTCAGATCCTGGGGCGGCTGTCCCATCCGCACATTGCACGGCTGCTGGATGCCGGGGTTCATTCCGGGCATCAGCCGTATCTGGTGCTGGAGTATGTGGATGGTCTGCCGATTGACCGGTATTGCCATGTGCACGGTCTGGACATCGAGGCCCGCATTCGGTTGTTCCTGGATGTGCTGGCGGCGGTGGCGCATGCGCATCAGCGGCTGATCCTGCATCGGGACTTGAAGCCCAGCAACATTCTGGTGACGGCAGACGGCCAGGTGAAGCTGCTGGACTTCGGCATTGCCAAGCTGATGGACGATGCCACGCAGCCGGCGGCGGCTACGGAATTGACGCAATTGGCGGGCAGTGCATTTACGCCGCAATACGCGGCGCCGGAGCAGATCCAGCAAGGGGATGTGACCACGGCGACCGATGTGTATGCGCTGGGGGTGCTGCTCTATCAATTGCTGGGCGGGCGACATCCGACGGCGGACGACACGCAGACGCATCTGGACCGGCTCAAGGCGGTGGTGGAGTTGGTGCCCAAACGGCTGTCGGAAGTGGCCAGCGGGCAGTTGGACCCGGTGATTGCGCGGCAGTCCAAGCTGCTCAAGGGCGACCTGGACACGATTGTGGCCAAGGCGCTGAAGAAGTCTCCGGCGGAGCGCTATGCCAATGCGGAGCAGTTCTCTGCGGATTTGAATCGTTGGTTGCAGCATGAGCCGATTACGGCGAGGCCCGATACGCGCCTGTATGTGCTGGGGCGGTTTGTGCGGCGGCATCGGCTGGCGGTGGGGGCGAGCACGGTGGCGGTGTTTGCGCTGCTGGGGCTGACGACGTTCAGCGTGGTGCAGGCGCACCGGGCTGAGCAGGCGGAGCATCAGGCGCAGCAGCGGAGGCAGCAAGCGGATGACCTGCTGAGCTTCATGCTGGGCGAGTTCGCGGACAAGCTGCGGCCGATTGGGCGCTTGGAGTTGCTGGACAGTGTGGGGACGAAGGCGCTGTCGTATCTGTCAGCAAATGAAGGGTTGAGTCCGCAGGAGCGGTTGCAGCGGGCGAAGGCGCTGACAGTGCTTGGGGAGGTGCGGGTTTCCAAGCGGGATATGGAAGGGGCGCGGGAGCCGTTGGTTGCGGCGCAGGCACTGCTGGAAGGGCCGCCGCCGAGTAAAGAGATGGCGGGGGCTTGGTACAAGGCGCAGGGGGCGGCGGCGTTTTGGGAGGGGCATTCCTACTTCGTCAAACGAGACTTCAACCGGGCGCTTCCCGCAATCGAGCGATACGTCACGGACACGAAAGAGTGGCTCGAGTCGGAGCCTGACAATCTAGACGCGTTAGCTGAGCTTTCATATGCTCAGAACAGCCTCGGCTCGGTCAAACTAGAGAGCGCTGATATTAATGGCGCAGCAGGAAGCTTCCGTGAATCCATCGAACTCAAACGCAAGGTGCTGGAAAAAGCGCCCAAGGAAAAAGTTCCTGCATTGCGGATGGAACTTGCGGACAGTATGAGTTGGCTGGCTACCGCATTGGATTGGAAGGGAAAAACTCCCGAAGCACTGCAAATGTTCACTGAAGCGATCGCAGTCATTCAAGATGTTAGGCGCGATGCGCCTCCCAATGGTCTATGGGCATATCGCGAGGCGATCATGCATCGTTGGGCAGCTATTGCTTCTTTCAAGCTCGGAAACCACGTTGCCACCGTCAAACACGTGGACGCAGCCGTAAAGCTGATGGATGCTCTGCAAGCCCAAGATCCGACCAACAAGAACTGGCGAATGAACTGGCTACGATCCAAGGCGCTCCAACTCGAATACGCTCCTGAATCAGCGGATCATCAAGAAAGGCTCAAGAAGTGGATAGCGTTGAAGAACGAATGGGACTCCGTCGCAGGCCAAAGTAAAAGCGGCGGCATCCTCGCACAGAGATACCAATCAGACGTGGGTCTTGGCAAGGAATTGGCAGTTGTCGGCAGACTCGATGAAGCGCTTATTCTAATGGAGAATGTACTGCATGGGCTCTCCACTGAGAATGGAGCCAATTCCAAGGACGTTAGGGTGCTGATGGCGTACTCGGACGCCGCTATGTCGATTGTCCGAATCCTGCCGAGGACGCCTTCCTATTTCGAAAAACGCAGGCTGATCTGCCAATCGCTCGCAGGGGAAATCGGAAAAATGCCACGTTTGATTGCCGTTCATCAGAAGATCACTAGTAGCTGGATTGAGGCCCAATCCTGCCTGGGGAGGGCGGATACAGAAGAAGTGATCAAAGCCTCACAGTGGCTGGCGGCGTCGCCGGCGGACTGACTCCCCATTAATCAACCACGAGAGAGATAGAGAGATCCTATGCCATCCGTATTTTTCGTTCGCGCAACTCCCAGCCCAGACGGCAAATTTGCTATTTGCTCTTACTTTTCAGATAAGCAAGGGAACAATCCCATTCAAGGCTCCGCATTCAGCGTGCCAAAGACCACGGGCGAATGCATATTTTCTGAGGCAGACGACTCAGATCTTACGCTCATCGGGGCGTCCTTCAGCAGCCTCGGGGGAACCCCCGGTATGAACAACGGCAATTTCTGCCCGGCCGACGCCACGAGTTCGATTCGCTTTGGTATGCCAACGTCGTTCGTGTCAACGAAAGGTGTGGTTCTGCTTTTCTCCAATCCTGAGATCGTAGACAACATTTATCCGAGCAGCGATCCTCAAATCACCAACGACGACATCACTCCGCCGTCAACACCTCACGGATGAAGCCCGCAAAGGCGTCTGACCGCCCTTATTGCTGCATTTGCGACATTCCCAATTCGCTGGCGGCCTGATTGCGTCGACGCGGACTAAGACATGGACTTCTCTGAATTGGGGTCTGAGAATGTCGAAGCCGCTACTTGCGGATCTCACGTGACAAACGGCGGCGGCGGGGATTGATTTCATGGGACACAAGGCGTCTCGGCGCTGCGCGTTCTTGATCCACTAGGCCCGCTAGCTCTAGGTCCCTGCACGGCGATGTGATGAAGAAATGTCCTACCCCAAGGGTCGTGTCTCCGCGACCCATTTCCGTTTCGAAAAGCCCAGTAGCGCCCTACCCGCAAAGCCCAACAGACGTCTTTTGAATTCCTTTGCTTGGGTGCAAGGCAGGCAAGGCTGCCATTGCTTCATCACTTCTCTGCCCCAACTGGTGTGCGGGTTTGTCAAGATTGGCGGGCCATTCCCGGACCAAGATAATCGAGCTTCATTACCGAGCAAAAGAAGAACGGTGAAGGAAGAATTCTTTTGACACTGCGAAGCAGGATCAAGACACCAGATTCAGAACTGATTAACGTTTCATTGACTGACCTGACCTCGGTAGCTTGATGTCTTCGGGTCACCAATGGCGGAGTGGCCCGGAGCCGAAGCTCGTCGAGGCGACGAACTGAACAAGCACCAAGATATGGCGGAGCAGCCGTACTTCCACATCCAAGCCTGTCGGCAAGGTGCTACGCAGGCTAGCGTCATCAATTAATTCGGAGAGATCGTATGAAGCCAAACGAGAAGCGCATTCAACAGTTGAATGCATCGCCAGATCCCTGCCCTAAGCCGAGTGCGATGGCGTTGGAAGCGCCGCCTCCGCCCACCGAAGGCGGGATGCTGATCTACCGCGAACTCACCTCTGGCGAAATCTTCGCCGTGTCGGGTGGCCCGCAGATCATTAACGACGGTCTCCTGCCCCCGCCGCCCTTTGTTGCTGGCCCTATTGGGCCCACTGAGTGAGGCGATAGCTTCACCTACCGGCGACAAAGTCAGCCTTCGTTCTCCTGAACCCAAATGTGAGGAAAAGCCATGAAGCAACTTGAAGTGGAAAACACCACGGCCCCGACAACGCCCGCGCCAGCCCCGTCGGTGGTTGAGCTGTCCTTGAAAGAGGTGAAGTGGGTTGCTGGTGGGCCACAGGTGACCAATGACGGCGTGATTCCTCCGCCCGCTGTGGCGCCGCTGCGAAGCTGATCCGCATTGGGAACAACCCCAGTGCGATGCCCTTGAGGATGCGTTGACGCTGGAAGGCCCCAGTCCGCATACTTGTGAACGGTTTTTTAGGGAGCGCGCATGAAGCAAGACGCATCACAACACCACGATTCGGAACCCCTTTACGAACAAGACACCGCCATCACCGAGCTAAGCTTGGAAGAGATCGCGTCCGTCTCTGGCGGGCCGCAAATCACTAATGACGGCTTTCAGCCGCCGACCTGATCTGCACCGCTAATCCCCAGTACCTACATCGAGTCGCCGTCCGGCTCCGCCGAGATGACACCCCTTCGCCAAGGGTCGCGTCCCCCGCGACCCTTTTCCGTTTAAAGCGTCCCCAGCCCCGCCCTCCCCGCACAACCCAAGAGACCGCTGTTGAATCCCTTTGATTGGATGCGTGGCAGGCGAGCGCTGCCGATGTTTCATCAGTCCGAAGTCGCGGAATGCGGCCTGGCGTCGTTCGCCATGATCGCCGCCTATCACGGCCACAAGGTCGATCTCAACGGACTGCGCCAGCGCTACGCCCTCTCCCTCAAGGGCGCCACCATGGCCGACATCGTCAAGATGGCCGACAGCCTGGACTTCGGTTGCCGCCCCCTGCGCCTGGAGCCTGAACACCTCAACAAGCTGCAGCTCCCCTGCATCCTGCACTGGGACATGAATCACTTCGTCGTGCTGCGCGAACTCCGCGGCGACGTCGCCATCATTCATGACCCCGCCCTGGGCATCCGCGAAATCCACCCGCGCCAGATGTCCAAAAGCTTCAGCGGCGTCGCCCTGGAACTCACCCCCACCAATCACTTCAAGCCGGTCGAAGTCCGCATCCGCGCCCGCATGCGTGACCTGTGGACCCGCGTGCGCGGCTGGCGCGGCCCGCTGCTGCAGACGCTGGTGCTCTCCATCATGCTGCAGCTGTTCGCCATGGCCGCGCCGGCCTTCCTGCAGCTGGCCATGGACGACGCCGTCTCCCGCATGGACCAGCACTTCCTGCTCGTCCTGGCCATCGGCTTCGGCGTGATGTATGGCCTCCAGGCCCTGACCGAAGCGCTGCGCAGCTTCACCGTGCTGCAGCTCGGCCAGGCCATGAGCTTCCAGCTCACCGGCAATGTGCTGCGCCACCTGCTGCGCCTGCCGGCCGAGTTCTTCGAGAAGCGCATCGTCGGCGACATCCTCTCGCGCATGGGCGCCATCCGGCCCATTCAGGAAGCGCTCACCCAGTCGGTGGTCACCGCCTCCATCGACGGCGTGATGACCCTCGCCACCGCCGCCCTGCTGCTCCTCTACAGCCCCGCCCTGGGCGGCGTGGTGCTGGCCTCCATGCTGCTGTATGTGCTGGTGGTGCTGAGCCTGTATCCGCTGCGCCGTCAGCGCGAGGAAGAACAGCTCATCGCTCAGGCGGAGGCGCAGACCTATCTGATCGAATCCATTCGCGCCTCCAAGACGGTGAAGCTGTATGGGCGGGAAGCGCAGCGCGAGATGGTCTGGCGCAATCACTTCGCCAATGTCGTCAATGCCACGCTGGGCAGCGGCAAGGTCGAAGTCGGCACCACCTTTGGCCGCAGCCTGCTGTTCAATCTGCAGTTGGTGGTCGTCGTGTACCTGGGCGCGCAGCGGGTGATGACCAATGAGCTCAGCGCCGGCATGCTGTTCGCCATCCTGCTCTACCGCAATCAATTCGGGGAACGGGCGGAAGCGCTGGTGCGGCAGATGGTGCAGTTCCGCCTGCTGCGCCTGCACATGGAGCGGCTGGCCGACATCGTCACCACCCCGCGCGAAGCCGGCCTCGACGCCGCTTCGGCCCTGCCCGAGCGCGAGGTGCGCGGCGCCCTGAGCCTGCGCAACGTCGCTTTCCGCTATGCGCAGAACGAGCCAATGCTGCTGCAGGACATCTCGCTGGACATCGAGCCCGGCGATTACGTCGCCATCATCGGCAGCTCCGGCGGCGGCAAGACCACGCTGCTGAAGCTGATGCTCAGCCTGCTGCCGCCCACCCAGGGCGAGATTCTGGTGGACGGCATGCCGATGCAGTCCTTCGGCATCCAGGCCTGGCGCCGGGCCATCGGCGTGGTGCAGCAGGACGATGGCCTGCTGATGGGCACCATCGCCGACAACATCGCCTTCTTCGACCCGCAACTGGACATGGCCCGCGTGGTGGAAAGCGCCAAGGCCGCCGCGGTGCATGACGAGATTCAGGCCATGCCCATGGGCTATCTCAGCATGGTGGGCGACATGGGCAGCACGCTCTCCGGCGGTCAGCGCCAGCGGGTGCTGCTGGCGCGGGCGCTGTACCGGCGCCCGTCCGTGCTGTTCCTGGATGAGGGCACCGCCAATCTGGACCCGCAGGCCGAGCGGCGCATTGCGGATCTGGTGCAGGACATGCCCATCACCCGAATCGTCGTGGCCCATCGGCCGGAGCTGGTGGACCGCGCCACGCGCGTGTTTGAGCTCAGTCGCGGCCGGCTGATCGAGCGGAAGAAACCGGGCGGGCAAGAAGTTGCGGAGCCTGGCGACGAGCCCGCTGCTGAGCCGAAGCCCGAAGCCGCAGGTGGCCCCCCCGCCAGCGCCGCCAGCGCCGCCCCTCACCCGTCCAGCGAGGCCGCCTGACATGAGCACCAAGTCCCTGTTCCGCAAGGAAGCGATCGAACATCGCGGGCAGCGGCTGCTCGGCGAGGTCCTGCTGCAGGTGCCTGCGGGTGCCCGCTGGGTCACCGCCGTGGTGGTGCTGGTGTTTGTGCTGGTGGTCGTGTTCCTGTTCTTCGGCACCTATGCGCGCCGGGAAACAGTGACCGGCTGGCTGCGTCCGGAAGGCGGCGTGATCCGCGTCGAGGCGCAGGTGGACGGCGTGGTGGAACAGCTCCAGGCGGTGGAGGGCGACCGGATCAACCGTGGTGCCCCCATCGCCACCTTGCGGCTGGACGGGGAACTGGAGCAGGGCCAATCCCTCTCCACCCGCTTGATCGCCGGGCTGAACCGCGAGCGCCAGCAGCTGGAGCAGCAGCGCGACGCCATCCGCGCCCGTTATCAGCAGCGGGAAGCGCGCCTGCAGGAGGAGATCCGCAGCCTGGAGGCGGAGCTGGTCCAGTACCGGCGTCAGATCGAGAACCTGGACCGCCGCGCCGCCCTTGCGCAGCGTCAGGTGCAGGACCAGGCCGACCTGGCGCGTCAGGGCTATCTCTCCCGTCGCGATGCGGACAAGCTGGAAGACGCGGTGCTCTCCATCACCGAAAGCCGCGAATCCGTGCGGCAGGACATGCTGGCGCGGGACACCACGCTGCGCAACACCCGCCATGAGCTGAGCAGCATCGGCAGCGAGCGGGATGCGGCGCTGGCGGAAGTCGGCGAGAAGCTCGCCGCGCTGACGCAGCGGGACGCCGAAGCGGTGCGGCGCGGTCGCGTGCAACTGGTTGCGCCCATCGATGCCCGCGTGGGCAACGTGCGGGTGGAGTCCGGGGCATCGGTTCGGGCGGGCACCTTGGTGGCCGACCTGCTGCCGGTGCAAGGGCCCCTGCGGGTGGAGCTGTTCGCGCCCAGCCGCGCCATCGGTTTTGTGAAGACCGGGGATGAAGTGCGGCTGCGGTTTGATGCCTTCCCGTATCAAAAATTCGGCATCGGCCGGGGCCGGGTGATCAGCGTGTCCCGCTCCGCGGTCGATCCGCGGGAATTGCCCATGGGTCAGCAGGCCGCCGGGCCGGTGTACCGCGTGCTGGTCAGCCTGGACGACGGCGTGCCCGGACTGGAGGGCCGCCCCGACGCGCTGCGCGCCGGCATGACGCTGCAGGCCGACCTGGTGCTGGAGGAGCGACGCATCGTGGAATACCTGTTCTCGCCGGTGCTGGGGCTGGCGAAGAACGGTTGATCGCGGTCGGCCACTGGCCGCGTGCGCAGCCGGGTCTTGCCACGCGGCGCACAATGCCTCTTTCCCTCCCCTCCTCCCCACCCACCAGACTGAAGGACCTCGACCCATGCAACAGCTCGGAGCCGTCATCAGCAGCGCCCTGCTCGCGGCGGTCCTGGCCGCTGGCCTCACCGGCTGCGCCACACCGATCAAGGACGAACGACTGCGCCCCGGCGTCAGCACCGGCGCCGAGCTGGTGCAGTACTACGGTCAGCCCAGCCGCGTGTGGCCCGAGGCCGACGGCGGCCGCACGCTGGAGTACGCCACCCAGCCCTTCGGCCAGACCTGTTACATGGTCCGGCTTGATGCGCAGGACCGCTTTGTCAGCGCCATCGACGCGCTCGCCCCGGCGCAGCGCGATCAGGTTCAGCCCGGCATGACGCCGGAGCAGGTCACCCGCATGCTGGGCCGGGAGCGCAGCCGCGTGTTTTTCCGCAACAGTGGCGAGGACGTCTGGGACTGGAATGTGCCCCCGGACATGAACGGCTACCTGCTGCGCTTCAACGTCCACTTCAAGGACGGCGTGGTACTGCGCACCAGCTACAGCGTGGTCTACCCGGACAAGCGCTTCCTCTGGGACTGAGCGTCCGCCCCAGCGCTGTGACGGATTGATCGTCCATCCCCCAGAGGCAGGAACGCACCCTCGATCCGGTTCACTACACTTCCCCCCTGGTTCGAGGGGGAAGAGAGAACATGAGGAATCATTCGGCAGCACCGTCCACGCGGGCGTTGGCCATGGTCATTGACGGTGTGCTGTGGGCCGTGGGCAGCGCCGTGCTGATGTGGATCGTCTACGGGAATCCGGTGAGCCGCTGGGACGACCTGCGGCCCGGCACGCTGGCCATCAACTGGCTGCTGCCCCTGGTCATGTGCGTGTTCTTCTGGGCCTGGCAGGGCGCCACGCCCGGCAAGCTGATCGCCGGGGTGAAGGTGGTGGACGCCCAGAGCGGGCGTCGGCCGACGCCGGTGCAGGCGCTTATCCGCTGGTTCGGTTACCTGATCTCGGCCCTGCCGCTGTTCGCCGGCTTCTGGTGGGCCAAGCTGGATGCCGAAGGCCGCACCTGGCATGACCGCCTGTCCCGCACGTCGGTGGAACGCAGCCGTCCCCTGCCCCCCAGCGGCCGCGGCCTGCTGGCCGACTATGCGGTGACGCACTGGCGCGGCGAGCAGAGCCTGGCGCAGAGTTTCTGGGTGAACAACGTGCTGCTGGCGCTGCCGCTGATGGCCGCGCTGACCGGCGTCATGAGCTGGATCCAGATGAAGGGCGACGCGCTGCAGGCCGGCAGCATCGCCATGCTGATCGGCTGGCCGCTGATGCTGGCCCTGGACACCTGGTGCACGGTGGGGGGCTGGCGTTCGGTGCGGGGGTATGTGGATGCCAACGGCTCGCTGCTGTGGGCTTTCCTGGCACGGCTGATTCTGTTCCTCAGCGCCCTGCAGATCCTGGCGTCGCTGGTCATCGGCTTCATTCCGCAAGTGCCGGAGTTCTGGAAGATGGCCCGGGGCATCGACCCCATCGGCCAGGCTGAGATGAAGATCAGCTCGGACGGCCATACGCTGCATTTCCAGGGCCCCATCGGCATGGGTGACGCCCGCCGCATGGGCAAGCTTTTGGAGACGGCGCCGAATGTGAAGTCGTTCGAGCTGGCGTCGCCGGGCGGACGACTGGCCGAAGCCGAAGACATGGTGGTGCTCATGCGCAAGCGTGGCGCCACCACCCGCGCCGTGGGGGACTGCCAGAGCGCCTGCACGCTGCTGTTCCTGGCGGGCAATCAGCGGCAGCTGATGCCGGGGGCCCAGCTGGGCTTCCATCGCGCGTCCACCGGCACCTACAACCCGGCGTTTGAAGAGATCGCCAACCAGCATCTGGCCGAGACCTATCGCAAGATGGACCTGCCGGAGGACTACATTCAGCGCACGCTGAAGACCCCGTCCCGCAGCATGTGGTACCCGAGCGCGGACGATCTGGTGCGGCACCAGCTGATCCAGGAGCCGCCCAAGACGATGGACGTGGCGCTGCCTGACGGCCCGAAGCCGGGTGAGCCGGCGCCGCTGTCGGAGTATGTGGCGGCCTTCAAGTCCAACCCGGTGTGGTTTCACCTGGATGAACGTTTCCCCGGCACGCTGAACCGCGCGGCCACCCAGATGCGCAATGCGCGGCTGGCACTGGCGGGGACCGAGCAGGAAATGGACGGGGCGCAGATGGCGGCCCAGATGGCCATTGCGCCTGAAGTGCGGCAGTTGCTGATTTCCGGTTCGTCGGAGTCGCGCCGTCGTTATTTGCAGGTGGTGCGTGGGCAGTTGCGGGCGATGCAGGCTCTGGGTGCCGACACCTGTCAGGCGTGGCTCGCCGGATCGCCGGCCACCCGGCGACTGATGCCGCAGGAGGTGATGGCCTGGGAGACCAGTTGGCTGTCCAACGCGGCGCAGGAAGATCCACCGTCGCGCAACCGGGCGGGTGAAGCGTCGCGGCTGGAGCTGGAAGTGGTCTATCGCACCTTGGGGGCGCAAGCGCCCGGGTTGCTGTCGCGGCTCTGGTCGGACGACGCCAGCGGCGACACCACCGGCGTGGTGAGCTGCGAGCGGGCGGCGCAGTTGCTGGATCAGATCCAGCGGCTGAAGGTTGCGCCGCGGGAGCTGGCGGAGCGGGTGGTGTTCCAGACGCGCTGAGGGCGTCTTCGGTGGCTGCGGGGGCGGGCTGGGTGGGCTCAGCGGCCCCGGCATGCTGGGCGGTCCGGGCGTCGCGGACGGACCCGGTGGTCCGGGGGGTCCGGGCGCCTCGATCTTGAGGTCAGTTCGGCTCGCCGGGGACGGCGGGGCCGCTCTCCGCCGGCAGGCCGGCCGCTTCCCGCGCCCGCATGCGAGCATGCACATAGGCGCCCTGCGGGATGTGCAGCAGATCGGCGATGCGCCACATCACATGGCGCTCATGGTCCGACAGCCGGCCATCGGCATAGGCCACGTCCCACATCAGCTCGATCATCCGCAGCTTGCGGGGCATGTCCCACGCATCGATGCGGGAGGTAAAGGCGAACAGGTCGGTGGCATGGCGGGCGGTACCTTCTGCCAGTTCCGCGAGGCGATCCGCTTCGTCCGGCGTGAGCACGAATTTTTCGACGAGGGCGCGCCGCACAGCGGTGCGCTCTGCCACGGCGAGCCCGGCATCGGCCCGCATCACCTCCACCAGCAGCACAGCGGCCGCCAGTTGTACCGCGTGGTCATCCCCGGCTCCCTGCGCACCGGCCACGGACTCGGGCGACATGAGAATGTCGAAGAGGTCTTTGAGGGTTTTCAGCATGGGGGGATGGTGACATAAGCCGGGTGACCGGTTCAGCGGTGGGACTTCTTGCAGTTCCGTTGAATTTGACGATTTCGTCGGATTTGTCGTATTTGTCGATTTCTCCTAGACTGGGGTCAACTTGGGAGATTTTGATGACGACCCCACTCACCTCTGCTCTGCCTGGCGTGCTGGAGCGCCAGTTTCTTGAAGGAATTCAGTTTGCGCTGGAAGAACTGAGCCGAAGTCTGGTCTCAAAGGTCACCCAACTGGTCCAGGAGCAGATCAGCAGTACGCGCGGGCCCGCCTCGAAATCTCGACAGGCACTGGTGGAGGCAGTGGCTTCGCAGATGCCGGGGATGCTGGAGCAGGCATTCATTGCAAGGCTGCTGAGCAACGAGGCCTCCGCGCGGCAGCATCGTGCGGTGTTGGCGCATCTGTTGTCGGCGGCAGAGGTGCAGGCCGTGGCAGGACACACCTTCGCTCCGCTTCCATTGGCAACGAGCGGGTCGGCGCCCGTTCTGGCGGAGGCTGAAGAGGTCACCAGTGAGGCCGCGGCCAAGCTGCTCCATGTGTCACGGACCCACCTGAATGCGTTGGCGGATTCCGGGGCACTGGGACCCGTTCGTCGGACGGAAGGGGGGCACCGCCGCTTGGTGAAGGCCCAGGTGATGCGTTATCTGCGCGACACGCAGGACCGGCAGTTGCAGGGAGTGCAGGACATGATGTCGGCCACAGAAGCACTCGGACTGTACGAGGACGAAGCCGAAGCACTAAGGCCCAAGCGATCCAGACGTCCTTGACCCCATGCCGCTACGCCTGACCTCTTCCAACCCAGACTGCCCGCGTGTGACCTTGCTGGATGCGAATGTGCTCTTCGCGCCTCGCCTCAGGGATCTGATGATTCATCTCCATATGGCTCGGGTGATTCAGGTGCATTGGACGCGGGAGATTGAGCGGGAATGGACGGCCAATGTCATCACAAAGGCGCAGGCGGATCCTGTCGCGGTTCGTCGCTGCCTTGAGGGCATGAGAGCGGCGGTCCCAGGTTGGGAAGTGGCGGACTTTGAACGGCACATGGGGCGTTTCGAGACAGTCCACATCAAGGACAGGCATGTCGCCGCAGCTGCCTTCAAGCTGGCCACCGAAATCTGGCCAGGCCGCACGATCGGACTGATCACCAAGAACCTGCGCGACTTTCCTTCCCGCGCGTTTTCGGCCACGCCCATCCGACGAATGGCGCCCGGCCCCTACCTGGACAGGCTCTACGCTGAAGCGCCCAAAGCGGTGCTTGCAGTCGTTGAAGCGTGCAGGCAAAAACTCCGGCGCCCACCTGCTGACCCTCAAAGTTATGTTGGCATCCTGATGAATCACCAATGCAAAGGCCTGGCGGCTGCTCTGGCCAAAGCTTGGCGCGTTGGTCTCCCCTGAGATCGACGAGTGCAGGCGCCACCGCAAGGCATGTTGACGAGGCTGCATTGGTGGCTTCACGCAGCAGTGGTCCGGCCCCAAATTGCTTATCGCGGGGGCACACCTGGACCTGGTATGGCAAACCACCTTGGCCCGGTTGGCAGCACGCGATACATTTGCGCCGGCCGAGCCATGGCGTCACGCCTGTGCGCGGGTTGAATCGAACATTGCTGTCAGTGGCTGGCGGCTGGCACCTTGCTGGCAAGGCGCAGCCTACTCCCGCTCGCTCGAACGGAGAGCCAACGACTCGCCGCCTCTCGACGAGAACAACGCAGAAATCGAAATGGACATCACCCATGAGACTCTCGAAGCTGCTGTTTGCACTGGCTCTCCTCGCCTCGTTGATCGGATGCGGGAACCCCGTTCCTCAGGAGAAGGCGGCGTATGTTGGGGAGTGGCAGCAAACGACCATGTACCTGCTCATCACTCAGGACGGTTCAGTCAGGTACAAAAGGCTGGAAGGTAGCGTGTCCACTTCGGTTGAGGGACCGCTGAAAGGCTTTGTAGGCGACAACTTCGAGGTCGGGATTGGCCCAATGGCCACCACTTTTGTGGTCAGTAAGCCGCCCTATCAAGACGGCGACCAGTGGAAGATGGTTGTCGATGAGGTTGAACTTGTGAAGACTGCAAACTGACAATCACTCAGGACCCCTTAGGCGCGGCGGCCTTCTTGGGCGGTGCCGCAGGCTTCATGGACTTCGGCAATTGCTCCTGGCGCGCGGGCGTCAGCTCGTCGACCAAGGCGTATCCCCACAGCTTTGCCAACTCGTCAGCGAATAGCGGGCAGCCACTCCCAACCATGTAGTCCAGCAAGTCGGTCTGGGTCAGTTTCGGGTGCTTGAGACGACGCAACATGGCCCGTAACGCGCTGTCCGTCTCAGTCGGCCAAGTCCTGGCGCTGGGCGCTCTCGCAAGAGCTTCGCTCAGGTCACCCGGCTGCTTCTGGCCCTTTGTCCCCGGCGCCGCTTGTGCTGCCGCCTTCTTTTTGTTGGAGACCGTCATTTCTTGCCAGCGGCCTTAGTCTTGACCCACACCTTTCCTGAGGCCTTGCGAAGCCCAGCTACCTTCGCCGCATCTTGTGCTTGAGCGGCGCGTGTGAGTTCGGCCATTTCATCGAGGGCCGAGGACATGGCCTGACGCTCGGCGATATAGGCCTGTACGCGGGAGAGCGCAACCTTCCGGTGCCCCCCTTGCGAAACCTCGACGTGCCCGAATACTTTGCTGTCGCAGAGCTTGGCGGCGTAAGGTCTGCTGACTCCCAGCATTTGAGCGACTTCTTGGGGCGTCACCAATTGCTCAACTGGAGCGCCGGCCACCATCGGCATGTCGCCCCCTTCGTCGGGCCCGGCTGGAGACACGCGCAGGAACACGACGCCCTTTTCGGCAGGGTCAGGATAGAACTCCACATTCAGCCGCCGTTCGGGCTCGTGCGCAGGCCGGAGTCGAACCTTGGCAGTGGAGACCACGCCCACGTCGTGCAGTTTTGCCTTGAGCCGCTGGATCAAGAAGTCCAACTCTTCGTCTTGGGCAGGGCTCGTCGCACGACCGGTTACCTGGAAGTTCGCGTAGGGCTCGGCAGCAACGATGCCGGTGTCAGGAGTCTGGCCAGGGGCAGCATTCCTGGTGTGGCCAGTCATGATGGAGCCCGCCTTCACCTTGACGTCCTTCGTGGACTTCTTCGCGCTTGAGCCAAGGGCGCCGTAGGTGAACCTGGACACCTCGAGGGCGAGGTTGAGCGCCTCGGTAGCGGAGATGGCCGGGCCAGTCTGGGCGAACGCCATTCCAGCAGCCTGCGCTGCTACAGGCAACGTGGCGCGCTTGCTGGCCCGCTGCGCGACCCGGGCGGATTGGTGTTTAGTCTGTGGCATGGGGCAAGACTAGCACAGTTACCAGCAAACCGAAACAAACGAATCGGAACCGACAATTGAAAAAGCCGCGTGGCCCTTCGGCTCACGCGGCTCCTCTTCTGGCAACGTCGCTGCGAATCAGCGCACGCGCCCTTCCTTCCAAGCACTGATCAGCTTGTCATAAGCGATGGTCTCGCCCTTGGGCTTCTCGTTGGCCAGCTTGGCCCACGGTGCACCTTTGTCGGACAGCCACTTTTTCGCGTCTTCCTTCTTGTTCAGCTTCGGCGCGCACTTGGCCATACCGGCTCGCTCCAGGCGGGCCATCACCGCATCCATCTCATCGGCCAGCGTGTCCATCGCCGCTTGCGGCGTCTTCTCACCGGTCACCGCCTGCGCCACGTTCTTCCACCACAGCTGCGCCAGCTTCGGATAGTCCGGCACGTTGTTGCCGGTCGGTGTCCACGCCACCCGCGCCGGGCTGCGATAGAACTCGATCAGGCCGCCGTACTTCGGTGCGTTCTTGGTGAAGTAGTCGCTGCGGATGTCACTGTCGCGGATGAAGGTCAGGCCCTGGATGCTCTTCTTCAGGCTCACCGTCTTGGCCGTCACGAACTGCGCATACAGCCAGGCCGCCGCCGTGCGGTTGGGGTCATGGTTGGCAAAGAAGGTCCAGCTGCCCACGTCCTGATAACCGTTCTGCATGCCCGGCTTCCAGTACGGGCCGTTCGGTCCGGGTGCCATGCGCCACTTCGGCGTGCCGTCCGCATTCACCACCGGCAGGCCCGGCTTGGTCATGTCGGCCGTGAAGGCGGTGTACCAGAAGATCTGCTGCGCAATCTGGCCCTGGGCCGGCACCGGGCCGGATTCACCGAAGGTCATGCCGGTGGCTTCCTTCGGCGCGTACTTCTTCATCCAGTCCACATACTTGGTCAGCGCATACACAGCCGCCGGCGAATTGGTCGCACCGCCGCGCGACACCGACGCACCCACCGGCGTGCACTTGTCGTCCGCCACGCGGATGCCCCACTCGTCCACCGGCATGCCGTTGGGAATGCCCTTGTCCGCAGCACCGGCCATCGACAGCCAGGCATCGGTGAAGCGCCAGCCCAGCGACGGGTCCTTCTTGCCGTAGTCCATGTGGCCGTAGATGGGCTTGCCGTCGATGGTCTTCACATCGTTGGTGAAGAACTCGGCGATGTCCTCATAAGCGCTCCAGTTCAGCGGCACGCCCAGGTCGTAGCCATATTTGGCTTTGAACTTGTCCTGCAGGTCCTTGCGGGCGAACAGGTCGGCGCGGAACCAGTACAGGTTGGCGAACTGCTGGTCGGGCAGCTGATAGAGCTTGCCGTCCGGCGCCGTCGTGAAGCTGGTGCCGATGAAGTCCTTCAGGTCCAGGTCCGGATTGGTGAATTCCTTGCCCGCACCGGCCATGTAGTCGGTGAGGTTCATGATCTTGCCGTAGCGGTAGTGGGTCCCGATCAGGTCCGAGTCCGAGATCCAGCCGTCATAGATGCTCTTGCCCGACTGCATCGAGGTCTGCAGCTTCTCCACCACATCCCCTTCCTGGATGATGTCGTGCTTGACCGTGATGCCGGTGATCTCGGTGAAGGCCTTGGCCAGCACCTTGCTCTCGTATTCATGGGTGGTGATGGTCTCGGACACCACCGAGATCTCCTTCACCCCCTTGGCCTGCAGCTTCTTGGCCGCCTCAATGAACCACTTCATCTCGGCCAGCTGCTTGTCCTTGGCCAGGGTGGACGGCTGGAACTCGCTGTCCACCCACTTCTTGGCTTCCGCCTCACCGGCCCAGGCGCTGTGGACCCCCAGGGCCAGCAAAGCGGCCAGGGTCAGCGCGGAATACTTGCTCTTGTTCACGCTTGTCTCCTTCTTCTCATTGAGCATCCCCCGATGAGGACGGATGGCGGCTCCGGGGGAGATGGAACCGAATCCCGATACAACCACTGCTCCTGATGCCGATGCCGCCTCAGCCCTTGCGCAGAATGAGCGCCAGCACCAGCATCGACACGACAAAACTGATCCACACCGTAGGCTCCGCCTCCAGCTGGAACCAGCCCATCATCTTCTCGCCCAGGCCAACAAACGCTAGGTTGATATAGGCCGCCACCAGCAGCCCGATGAAGAGCCGGTCCCCGCGCGTGGTGCGCAGCGGCAGCCAGCCCTTGCGCAGGGTCGTCGGCGACTTGATCTCCCAGACCGTCATGCCCACCAGCATCAGCACCACGCAGCCGAAGAACACGGCCACGGGCAGGGTCCACACCATCCAGTCAAACATGTCTCATCCCTTCCTCACACCCGGCCCATGGCGAAGCCCTTGGCGATGTAATGCCGCACGAACCAGATCACGATGGCGCCCGGCACGATGGTGAGCGTGCCGGCCGCGGCCAGCGTCGCCCAGTCCATGCCGGAGGCGCTGACGGTGCGGGTCATGGTGGCCACGATGGGCTTGGCATCGACGCTCGTGAGCGTACGGGCCAGCAGCAGTTCCACCCACGAGAACATGAAGCAGAAAAAGGCGGCGACGCCCACACCCGCCTTAATCAGCGGCAGGAAGATGGTCAGGAAGAAGCGGGGGAAGCTGTAGCCGTCGATGTAGGCGGTCTCGTCGATCTCGCGCGGAATGCCGCTCATGAAGCCTTCCAGAATCCACACTGCCAGCGGCACGTTGAACAGCAGGTGCGCCAGCGCCACCGCCAGGTGCGTGTCCATCAGGCCCAGCGTCGTGTAGAGCTGGAAGAAGGGCAGCAGGAAGACGGCCGGCGGCGTCATGCGGTTGGTCAGCAGCCAGAAGAACACATGCTTGTCGCCCAGGAAGCTGAAGCGGCTGAACGCATAGGCCGCCGGCAGCGCCACGCTGATCGAGATCACCGTGTTGATGGCGACATAGATCATGCTGTTGATGTAGCCGCTGTACCAGGCCGGGTCGGTGAAGATGGTCTTGTAGCTGGCCAGCGTGAACTCGCGCGGCCACAGGCTGAAGCTGGACAGAATCTCCTCATTGGTGCGGAAGCTCATGTTGACCATCCAGTAGATGGGCAACAGCGCGAACAGCAAGTACAGAATGAGGAAGAGGCTTCTCTTCTTGAAACGGCGCTCATCCATGGGCGGCCTCCGACTGCTGTGACTGCCCCAGCGACTGCATCCAGTTGTAGAGGATGAAGCACAGCAGCAAGATGATGAGGAAGTAGATCAGCGAGAACGCCGCCGCCGGGCCCAGGTCGAACTGGCCGACCGCCTTCTGCGTCAGGTACTGGCTGAGGAAAGTGGTGGCATTGCCGGGGCCGCCGCCGGTCAGCACAAACGGCTCTGTGTAGATCATGAAGCTGTCCATGAAGCGCAGCAGCACCGCAATCATCAGCACGCCCCGCATCTTGGGCAGCTGGATGAAGCGGAACACCGCCAGCTTGCTGGCCCCGTCGATGCGCGCGGCCTGGTAGTAGGCATCGGGAATCGAGCGCAGGCCGGCAAAGCACAGCAGTGCCACCAGTGGCGTCCAGTGCCACACATCCATCACTAGCACGGTGAGCCACGCATCGGTGGCATTGCCGGTGTAGCTGTAGTCGATGCCCAGCGCCTTCAGGCCGGCGCCCAGCAGACCGATGTCGGCCCGGCCGTAGATCTGCCAGATGGTGCCCACCACGTTCCAGGGAATCAGCAGCGACAAAGCCACCAGCACCAGCACCGCTGACGCCTTCCAGCCCTGCGCGGGCATCGACAGCGCCAGCGCGATGCCCAGCGGAATCTCCACCAGCAGCACCGCCAGGGAGAAGCCCAGCTGGCGCAGCAGCGCGCCGTGCAGTTCCTCGTCCCGCATCACTGCGGCAAACCATTCGGTGCCGACAAACACACGGCGCTCCGGCGAGATGATGTCCTGCACCGAATAGTTCACCACCGTCATCAAGGGCAGGATGGCCGAGAAGGCCACGCAGATGATGACCGGCAGCACCAGGAACCAGGCTTTCTGATTGACCGGTTTCATGGGGTGGTCTCCTTCGTCACGGTCGCGTCCACGGACAGGGGCGACGGCATCAGCTGTTCGTCCGCACCGTAGAAGCAGGTGTGGGCATTCATCACCTGCAGGCCGATGTGCGCGCCGACCGCCGGCGGCTGCGCCTGGGCGGGCAGACGGGCCTTCACGACATGCTCGCCGAGCGAGGCCGTCAGCAACCAGTAGGTGCCCAGGTCCTGCACCTGGGTGACGGTGGCATCCAGCACGCCTTCGGCGCCCGGCTCGGCCAGCGACAGGTATTCCGGACGCACGCCCAGGGTGAAGTCACGCAGTGCGCCGAGGGCCTCCGGCGCCAGGCCTCGCGGCAGCCGCATCGACTGCCCCGCCACGTCCAGCACCCCTTCCGGATGGAAACGCCCCGGCAGAAAGTTCATGCCCGGCGACCCGATGAAGTGGCCCACAAAGCGGTGCTGCGGGCGCTCGAACAGAGCCGCGGCGCTGCCGACCTGCACTGCCCGTCCACGCGTCATGACCACGATCTGGTCCGCGAAGGTCAAAGCCTCCACCTGATCGTGGGTGACGTAGATCAGCGTGAGCTTGAGTTCGTGGTGGATCTGCTTGAGCTTGCGGCGCAACTGCCACTTCAGATGCGGGTCGATGACGGTCAACGGCTCGTCGAAGAGCACCGCCGACACGTCCTCCCGCACCAGCCCGCGGCCCAGCGAGATCTTCTGCTTCGCATCGGCCGACAGCCCTGCGGCACGCTGGTTCAACTGGCCGCTGAGTTCCAGCATCTCGGCGATGCGCCCCACGCGTGCGCGGATCCGGTCCGGCGCCACGCCGCGGTTGCGCAGCGGGAAGGCCAGGTTGTCCGCCACCGTCATCGTGTCGTAGATGACGGGGAACTGGAACACCTGCGCGATGTTGCGGGCCTGCGGCGTCAGGTCGGTCACCACCTTGCCATCAAAGCTCACCGTCCCCTGCGACGGCTTGAGCAGCCCGGAGATGATGTTGAGCATGGTGGTCTTGCCGCAGCCCGAGGGGCCCAGCAGCGCATAGGCGCCGCCGTCCTCGAAGCTCATGCGCAGGGGCAGCAGCGCATAGTCGTCATCGCTGCGCGGGTCGGCGCGGTAGGCATGCGCCAGATCCAGATCAATGCGTGCCATCAGCGGCCTCCCCGGCGCTCGGGCGCACGCGTCAGCAGCCCGGCAGCGTCAAACACGTGGACCTGCGAGGCCTGCAGGTAGAGCGTCAGCGGCGTGCCCAGGCCAAAGTCATGGACGCCGGTGAGCTGCGCCACCAGGTCGCCGACTTCGCTGCGCACATGCACGAAGGTGTCGCTGCCCGAGATTTCTGCCAGTTCCACCTGGCCCTTGAGCGCGATGTCCCCGGGCTGCGCCTGCACCCGCAGGGCATTGGCGCGCACGCCGACCGTCACGGCGCCCTGGCCCGGCAGCATCAGGTCCAGGCCCGGCAGCAGCTGCAGCCGGTCGCCCAGGCCCTGCGCCAGCAGCAGGTTCATCGGCGGGTCGCTGAAGGCACGCGCCACCCGCAGCGACGCAGGGCGGTGGAAGACCTCGGCGGTGGGGCCGTATTGCAGCAGCTCACCGGCGTCCATCACTGCGGTGTAGCCGCCCAGCATCAGCGCCTCCGCCGGCTCGGTGGTGGCGTAGATCACCGTGGAATCGCCCGCTGCGAAGAGCTGGGTCAGCTCGTCACGCAGTTCCTCGCGCAGCTTGTAGTCCAGGTTCACCAGCGGCTCGTCCAGCAGCATCAGCGGCGCCTGCTTGGCCAGGGCCCGTGCCAGCGCCACGCGTTGCTGCTGGCCCCCGGACAGCTGCGCGGGCAGCTTGTCCAGATGCATCTCGATGTGCAGCTTGCGGGCCAGTTGCTCCACCCGGTCGCGAACGCCGGCGCGGTCCAGCTTGCCGCGCAGCTTGAGCGGCGAGGCAATGTTGTCCCGCACCGTCATGGACGGATAGTTGATGAACTGCTGGTAGACCATGGCGACATCGCGCTGGCGGACCGGCCAGCCGGTCACGTCGGTGCCGTCGACCTCGACCCGCCCCTCGGTGGGACGATCCAGGCCCGCCATCAGGCGCATCAGCGTGGTCTTGCCGGCCTGCGTGGCGCCCAGCAGCACGGTGACCGCGCCAGGGGCCGGACGCAGGTCCAGCGGATAGAGGAATGGCTGGGCCCCGACACGGTGGCTGATCCCGTGCAGACTCAGCTCCATGACCTGTCTCTTTGCATGTTGTTGTTGTCAGGGAGGGTGGAAGGAGCGTGCTGGCGGAACCAGTCCTGCACCGCGGCGCGCTGCGCCTCGGTGTAATGCAGGCCCAGCTTGGAGCGCCGCCACAGCACATCGTCGGCCGACTGCGCCCATTCTTCGCGGACCAGATAACGCAGTTCGGCTTCGTGCAGGCCCGGGGCAATTTCCGGACCGAGGTCGTTCAGGTTCTCCGCAGCGCCAATCACGCGGCCGATGCGGCCACCATAGGCGCGCGCCAGGCGGTGGGCCAGGGCGGGCGGCAGCCAGGCGTGTCGCTGGCCCAGGGCGGTGAGCAGGCGCTGGAAGTCGGTGTCCGGGCGCTTGGGGGCGCCGATCCACTCGCGCAAATCCCCGCCTGGCAGGTAGGACGATTCGGTCCAGGCGGCGCGGCGGTCGCCGAGCATGCCGCCCACCATGTCGGCCGCATCTTCGGCCAGCTTGCGGAAGGTGGTGATCTTGCCGCCCCACACACTCAGCAGCGGCGCGCCGCCGTCCGAATGCGGCTCCAGCAGATAGTCGCGGGTGACGGCGGAGGGGTCGCCGGACGCGTCGTCCAGCAGCGGGCGCACGCCGGCATAGGTCCAGACCACGTCGGCCAGGGTGAGCGGCTTGGCGAAGTAGCGGCTGGCCTGTTCGCAGAGGTAGGCCACTTCCTTCTCTTCGATCTGCGCCTTGCCGAAACCCGCCAGCGCATCGGCCGGCAACTCCACATCGGTCGTGCCGATCAGGGTGAAGTCGTTTTCGTAGGGGATGGCGAAGATGATGCGCTTGTCGGGGTTCTGGAAGATGTAGGCATGGTCATGCTCATAGGCCCGGCGCACGACGATGTGACTGCCCTTGACCAGGCGCAGGCTCTTGGTGGCCAGCGCTTCGGTCTTGGCGGACTGGGCATGCTCGCGCAGGAAGCTCTCGGCCCAGGGGCCTGCGGCATTGACCAGGGCCCGTGCCCGCACGTTGAATTCCCCTTGCGGGCCGCGCAGCGTGGCCAGCCAATGGTCGGCCTGCCGGCGGGCCGACACCACCGTCGTGCGGGTGTGCAGGCTGGCGCCCTTGTCCCGCGCATCCAGGGCGTTGAGCAGCACCAGGCGGGCGTCATCCACCCAGCCGTCGGAATAGACGAAGCCGCGGGTGTACTGGGCCTTGAGCGGCTGGCCCAGCGGCGACTGGCGCAGGTTCACGCCGGTGGAGCCGGGCAGCACTTCGCGCCGGGCGAGATGGTCGTAGAGAAACAGGCCGATGCGGATCATCCAGGCCGGTCGCATGGCTGCGTCATGCGGCATGACAAAGCGCAGCGGCCACATGATGTGCGGCGCGCTGCGCAGCAGCACTTCGCGCTCCTGCAAGGCCTTGCGGACCAGCGAGAACTCGTAGTACTCCAGGTAGCGCAGGCCGCCGTGAATCAGCTTGGTGGACGAGGACGAGGTGTGGGCGGCGAAGTCAGAGGCCTCGGCCAGCACCACCGACCAGCCCCGTCCGGCCAGGTCCCGGGCGATGCCGGCGCCGTTGATGCCTCCGCCCACCACCAGCACGTCACAGGACGCGGGCGGCGCAGAGCTTTCGAATGCAGCAGCGGGACTTGCGGTCACGGTGTCTCCTGGCGCACCTCGCAAGGCACGCGCATGTGTTCTTCTTTTTTCTTTTTAGCGCGATTCGCCGCGTTTCAGACCAGGGATAACCCGGTGCCGTGTTCGTTTTGGTTCGCTTTAGTCTGCGCGCCATGAATCCGAATCCCCGCCAGAACGATCTGCTCCAGGAGGTGCGCGCCCGTGGCTCGGTGAGCGTGGAAGCGCTGGCCGAGCGCTTTGGCGTCACCCTGCAGACGGTGCGGCGCGATGTGCAGCGGCTGGCCGAAGCCGGCCTGGTGGCGCGTTTTCATGGCGGGGTGCGTGTGCCCTCCTCCACCACCGAAAACATCGCCTACCGTCAGCGTCAGGCCCTGCAGGCGGACGGCAAGGCGCGCATTGCCCGCGCGATTGCAGCGCGCATTCCGGCGGGCTGCTCGCTGATCCTGAACCTGGGCACGACGACCGAAGCGGTGGCCCACGCGCTGCTGCATCACAAGGGCCTGCGCGTGATCACCAACAACCTCAACGTGGCCACCATCCTGAGCGACAACCCGGACTGCGAGCTGGTGATGGTGGGCGGCTCGGTGCGGCACCGCGACCGCGGCGTGGTGGGCGAAGCGGCGGTGGACTTCATCCGTCAGTTCAAGGTGGACATCGGCCTGATCGGCATCTCCGGCATTGAGTCGGACGGCAGCCTGCGGGACTTCGACTACCGCGAGGTGATGGTGGCGCGGGCCATCGTCGAGCATTCGCGCGAGGTGTGGGTGGCGGCCGACGCGACCAAGTTCAACCGCCCCGCGATGGCCGAGGTGACGCGGCTGCAGCAAATCGATGCCCTCTTCACCGACGCCCCGCCCCCCGAGCCCTTCCCCGCCCTGATGACGGACGCCGGGGTGGAGCTGGTGGTGGCAGACTGAGCCGCTTGCATCAGACCCGAGGGCGGCGCCGCAGCAACGCAAGCAAGCCGCAACGCAGCGACTGCGCGACCGCCCCATCACAACAACAGAGCGAGACACACCATGACCTACCTGCTGGCCCTGGACCAGGGCACCTCCAGTTCACGATCCATCGTGTTCGACGCCCAGGGCCGCATCGTGGCCATGGCGCAGCGGGAGTTCCGCCAGATCTATCCGCAGCCCGGCTGGGTGGAGCACGATGCCCAGGAAATCTGGGACACGCAGCTGGCTACCGCGCGGGAAGTGCTGGCCAAGGCACACCTGTCAGCCGCTGACCTGAAGGGGCTTGGCATCACCAATCAGCGCGAGACGACGCTGGTGTGGAACCGCAAGACGGGTCAGCCGGTCTATCACGCCATCGTCTGGCAGGACCGACGAGCCGAGCCGCAATGCGCGGCGCTGCGGGAGCAAGGCCACACCGGGCTGGTGCAGCGCAAGACGGGCCTGGTGATCGACGCATATTTCTCGGGCACCAAGCTGCAATGGATTCTGGACAACGTGCCGCAGGCCCGTGAGCAGGCCGAGCGCGGCGAGCTGGCCTTCGGCACCATCGACAGCTGGCTGATCTGGCAGCTGACGCATGGCGAGGTGCATGTCACCGACGTGAGCAATGCCGCCCGCACCATGCTTTTTAATGTGCATGAGAACCGCTGGGACGAGGAGCTGCTGGCGCTGCTGCGCATTCCAAAGTCGGTGCTGCCGCAGGTGCATCCGTCGGCCCATGAATTCGGGGTGGCGGCGGCCGACCATCTGGGGGCGCCGGTGCAGATCGGCGGCATCGCCGGTGACCAGCAGAGCGCCCTCTTCGGCCAGGCCTGCTTCGAGGCCGGCATGGCCAAGAACACCTATGGCACCGGCTGCTTCATGCTGATGCACACCGGCGGTCGCTTCCAGACCAGCGGCAACGGCCTGATCACCACCAGCGCGGCGCAGCCGACCACCACGCCGCAGTTCGCGCTGGAAGGCAGCGTGTTCATCGGCGGTGCGGTGGTGCAGTGGCTGCGGGACGGGCTCAATGCCATCAAGGCCAGCGGCGAGGTGCAGGGCCTGGCGGAGAGCGTGCCCGATGCGGGCGGCGTGATGTTCGTGCCGGCCTTCACCGGACTGGGCGCGCCCTACTGGGACGCGGAAGCGCGCGGCGCCATCGTGGGGCTGACCCGCGGCTCCACCGTGGCCCACATTGCACGGGCCGCGCTGGAGAGCATCGCCTTCCAGAGCGCCGCGCTGCTGCAGGCGATGAGCCGCGACGCGGTGGCCGCCGGCGGCGCACCGGTGAGCGAGCTGCGGGTGGACGGCGGCGCCTGCGTGAACAACCTGCTGATGCAGTTCCAGGCCGACCTGCTGGGCATTCCGGTGGTGCGGCCCAAGGTCATCGAGACCACCGCCCTGGGCGCGGCCTATCTGGCCGGGCTGACGGCAGGCGTCTACCGGGGCACGGGCGACATCGGAAAGAACTGGCAGACCGAGCGCACCTTCCTGCCCACCATGTCACGGGACCGCGCGGAGCAGCTCATGACCGATTGGGAACGGGCGGTGCGCCAGGCCTGCACGCGCTGAGCCCACCCGAGGCGGGCTCGCAGCCGTCTTAAACGCCGAGCGACTCGCCCGCGCCCAGCAGCGTGGCCACGCCCAGCACGGCGAAGATCACCGCGGCAATGCCATGCACCAGGCGCACCGGCAGCTTGTGCGCCAGCTTGTCGCCAATCAGCACCGCCGGCACGTTCGCCACCATCATGCCGAAAGTGGTGCCGGCCACCACGGGCCACAGGTCGTTGAAGCGGGCGGCCAGGGCCACGGTGGCGATCTGCGTCTTGTCGCCCATCTCGGCCAGGAAGAAGGCCACGATGGTGGTGCCCAGCACGCCCAGCTTGAAGCGGCCGCCGGTCTCTTCTTCGTCGATCTTGTCGGGGATCAGGGTCCAGACGGCCATGGCGATGAAGCCCACGCCCAGCACCCAGCGCAGCACCTGCGCCGACACCTGATGGGTGATCCACGCACCGATCGCGCCCGCGCAGGCGTGGTTCACCAGCGTGGCGATCAGGATGCCGAAGATGATGGGGATGGGGCGCCGGAATCGGGCCGCCAGGATGAAGGCCAGCAGCTGGGTCTTGTCGCCGATTTCGGCGAGGGCCACGAGGCCGGTGGAGATGAGGAAGGCTTCCATGAAAACACTCAGCGGCCGAGAACCCAATGACCATGCCCTCCCCCGGCCGCAACCCGGGGGGCATGGTCAAAGGTCTCGCCAGGCTGGGAACCCAAAGGTTCCTGGCTACCACACGCCATGAGCCCGAAGGCTCAAGTCTGTTGACGCGGGTCTGCTGAATGGGTGCAGCGGCTACTCCCCAATGACTGCCGCCATTCTAACCACGCTCAAGCCCGGCCATGCCCGCTGCAGGGGCTCAGGCGGTCCGGCCTCGCCCACCAGCAGCACTTGCGTGCGGGATTCCCGCCAACTGCTGGCCAGCAGCAGCTGCAGCACCGGCGCGCTGACCGCGCGCAGCCGCTGCGGCCACTGCAGCACGTCGTCCAGGTCCCCCTGACCCAGCGCTTCGGCCAGCAGGGCGTCCGGGGCGGCCTGCAGCCGGGTCTGCCATTCCCCCAGGGCGAGTGCCTGGGCCATGGCCAGGTCCTCCGGCGTGACCGGGGCCTCGGCCAGCTTGGGCAGTTGCTCGCGGACCTGGGCCAGCAGATCGGGCACCGCCTCGGCCGCAAGACTGAGGCTCAGACGCCAGCAGATGGGGCCGCCGGGCGCTTCCATATCGCTGCGCCAGGGCCAGGGCATGGCCTCCATCAGCCGCTGCTGCAGCAGATGGCGGGCGAGTGCACGCAGCGCCGGGGGCGTGCCGCGCGGCACGGCCGTCTGCAGGACCACGCGACAGCCCAGCGCCCGCGGAAGCGGGATCAGCCGGGCCAGCGAGGCCGGCTGCGCTGCGGCGGCCACGCCCTTGTCAGCCGTGCGGGCGGTTAGGGCTGCGGGAGGGTTCTTCGGCGCGCGCCAATCGTCGTAAAGGTCCTCGGACAGTTGGCGGGCGGTGTCCAGGGTGAGGTCGCCGCAGAACAGCAACTGGGTGCGGTCGGGCTGCCAGTACAGGCGGTGGAAGGCCTGCACCTCGTCGCGCCGCAGGCGCTTGAGCGAAGCCCCCGTCGCCAGCGGATACGCAGATCCCCAGAAGAGCCGACGGCCGGCCCAGGGGGCGAGCTGCTCGGCATCGGCACGGCGCAGCAGCAGGGCGTCCTGGGCGCGACTGCGGACATGCTCCAGGGCTTCGAAGGTCAGGGTGGGCGCGCCCACCAGGTCGGCCATCAGACTCACCGCGTCGTCGCACTGGTCCGGCAGGGCTTCCAGCGCCACTTCAGCCGTGCCCGGCGAGAGGTCCAGCCGCAGCGGACGACCCAGCAGGTCGGAGGCATAGGCGATGTCCGCCGAATCCATCGCTTCGTTGCCGCGGCTGGCGCCTTGGGCGAGCATCGTCAGGGCCACCTCGGCCAGACCTTCACGGCCGGCCGGGTCCTTGAGCCAGCCCCCTGCGCCGATCAAACGCATGGACGTGCGGACGGCACCCGGGCGTTGCAGCACCATCAGGCGCAGGCCGTTGGACAGCCGTGCCTGCTGCAAAGTCAGCGACGGCACGGCCGGTGCGGGCGGCAGCTCCGGCGGGGTTTCGAATCCTCCCGGAGTGCCGGCGGGGCTGGACGCCTGGGTGCGGGCGCCCAGCAACGGCCAGGCACCGGCCAGGCCGGCGCCCAGCATCAAGTCACGTCGCTTCACACTCATACCACCACTCCGGAAGCACCCGGCGCCGCAGCGCCGGCCACATCGGCCAGCACCGTCAGCACCGGGGTGCGGACGATCTGGGTGCGCCACAACTGCTGCACCTCCCGCGCCTGCACGCGGGTCCAGGCGGCGGCATCGCGCGCCGGCGCCTGCGGATCGCCCCGCACGGCCCAGGCGGTGCCCAGGCTGCGGGCCAGTGTGTCGACGGTCCATTCGGTGGCCTGCCAGTCGCGCTTGAGCAGGGCCTTGGCCTTGTCCAGTTCCTCGTCGCTGACCGGCTCATCCGCCAGGCGCAGCACTTCGTTCTGCAGGGCCTGGGCCAGCGGTGCTGCGGTCTGACCGTGCGCCGCCAGGCCCTGGGCCACCAGCAGGCCGGCTTGCTGACGCTGCAACAGGCGCAGGCTGAGCTGATGCGCAACGGCCAGTTCGTCCACCAGGGTGTCGGTCAGGCGGCCGGAGCGTCCGCGTGCCAGCAGCGCATGGGCGACCTGCCACAGCGGCGTGGTGGCATCGTCGGCACGAGGTGCCTGCCACACCAGCGCGGCGGCGGGCAGCGGGGCTTGCGGCAGGGAGATTTTCACTGTCTGGCTCTGCGGTCGGCGGGGCTCCTTGACCTCCTTGCTCTCCAGCGGCGGCACCAGCGGCGCCCGGATCGAGCCGAAGTGATGCATCACCCAGCGTGAGAGCGTCGCTTCGTCGAAGGGGCCGGTGATGACCAGCAGCGCGCGGTCGCAGCGCAAGGCGCCGGCGTGGAAGCTGCGGACGGCCTCGATGTCCAGGTCCTTGAGCTGATCCGGATCGCCCACGGCGCCGCGTTGATAGGGATGGCTCAGGTAGCCGTTGCGCAGGATGGCCGGGTCGAGCCGACCGTAAGGACGGATCAGCGGCTGACGCACCGCCTGCTGCAGCTGTGCGCGGGCACGGTCCAGGATGTCGGGCTCCAGGCGCGGATTGCTCATGCGCTCGGCTTCGGCCCAGAGGATGCGCTCCAGATGGTGGCCGGGCACGACGGTCTGGAGCGCGGCGAAGTCCTCGTCCATGTCGAGCACGGTGGTGCCACCGGCCTGAGCGACCATGCGGTTGAACTGGCCGGGGTCGAGGTAGCGGCTGGCGCCGGCCACCATGCGCAGTGTCAGGTGGGTGAGGCCGGAGCGGCCGGTGGGGTCGTCCTTGGCACCGGTGCGGTAGACCACACGGACGGCCACCTGCGGCCCCGGCGCCGGACGTGCGACCCAGAGCAGCCCGTTGGGCAGGCGCTGAGGCTCGAAGCTAATACTGGACATCTGCACAGCATAGCTGCCAATGCGTTGTCAGCAGCCGGCCGTCATGATCCGCGCCACGGATGCGCCCCAGAGCTGAGGGACAACCGTTCAACCCCAGGGAGTCACAACATGAAATTTGCCTACACCATCGTCTACACGGCGGATGTCAACGCGTCGCTCGAGTTCTTCGAGCGCGCCTTCGGTCTGCCGCGGCGGTTCCTGCATGAATCGGGCACCTATGGCGAAGTGGAGACGGACAGCGGCACCGCCCTGGCTTTCGCCAGCCACGAGGCCGCACAGAACAACCTGGGGCAGGCCTACCGTCGCGCGTCCGACGGGGCACCGCTGGGCATGGAAATCGGCCTGACCACCGAGGACGTGGCCGGCGCCTATGTCAAAGCCGTGGCCGCCGGCGCGCAGGGCCTTGTGGAGCCGGTCACCAAGCCGTGGGGTCAGGTGGTGTCCTATGTGCGCTGCCCTGATGGCACGCTGGTGGAGCTGTGCTCGCCGATGGGCTGACCGCGGAAGGTCGGTCCATCAGGCCTCGTCCGGATCGCCCTGATGCTGGGGCTCCACCACGATGCGGGCATGGCGCTGGAAGGTGAAGTAGGCCCAGGCCCAGTCGGCGAAGACCCGCACGCGGTTGCGGAAGCCGATCAGGAAATAGACGTGCACGAACAGCCAGAACAGCCACGCCAAGAAGCCGCTGAACTGGATCGTGCCCAGATCCGCAACAGCCGCCTTTCGGCCGATGGTGGCCAGATTGCCGTAGTCGCGGTAGCGGAACGCCGGCTCTGAGCGCCCCTGCATGCGCGCCAGAATCTGCCGCGCCGCGTGGCGACCGGCCTGCTTGGCGCCTGGGCTCACGCCTGGCACCGGTTTGCGGCTCCCATCCTTCTCCTGGCTGTGGGCCGCAGCCATGTCGCCCACCACATAGACCTCCGGATGGCCCGGAATGTTCATGTGCTCATCCACGATCACCCGGCCGGCGCGGTCCAGTGGCACATCCAGCGTGCGCGCCAGCGGCGACGCGGCCACCCCCGCTGCCCAGACCTTGGTGTGCGAGGCGATGCGTTCGCGCTGGCCATCGGGCCGTTGCAGCTCCACGCCCGTCTCGTCAATGCCCACCACGCGCGAATTCGTCCGCACCGTGACCCCCAGCCGCTCGAGCTGGGCCTGCGCCTGGGCCGACTGCGCCGGCTTGAAGGCGGCCAACACGCGGTCCGACCCTTCCACCAGCAGCACCTTGGCGCGGCTCGGATCGATGCGGCGGAACTCGTCCTTGAGCGTGTGGCGGGCAATCTCCGCCAGCGTCCCCGCCATCTCCACCCCGGTCGGTCCGCCGCCGATCACGACGAAGGTGAGCCAGCCCTCACGTTCGGCAGGATGGTCGGCCAGGGTCTCGGCCTTTTCGAAGGCGCTCAGCAGCCGCGCCCGCAGCTTGAAGGCATCCGCCAGGGTCTTCAGACCGGGGGCGTAGGCCTGCCATTGGTCGTTGCCGAAGTAGCTGTGAGTCGCGCCGGCGGCGACGATCAGATGATCGTAGTCCAGCGTCTGACCGTCGCCCAGGTGCACCTGTCGCCGGGCCTTGTCGATGGCGGTGACCTCCGCCATCAGCACCGTGAGGTTGCGCTGATGCCGTCGCATGTGACGGATCGGGGAGGCAATTGAAGGCGCCGACAGACCGGCGGTGGCCACCTGGTAGAGCAAGGGCTGGAACAGATGATGGTTGCTGCGGTCGATGAGGGTCACCCGCACCGGCGCGCCTTCCAGCACCTTGGTGGCTTCCAGGCCACCGAAGCCGCACCCAACGATCAAGACATGAGGCAATTCGGCATTCATGCCACAGATAGTAATGGGATGACGACCTTCCTCGGTCAAAGCGTTCGCTGACAATGCCGCTATGCGCCGCGCCGACCGCCTGTTCCAGATCGTCCAACTCATCCGCGGACGCCGCCTGACCACCGCTGATTTTTTGGCCCAGCGGCTGGAGGTGTCCATCCGCACCGTCTACCGGGACGTGGCCGCCTTGCAGCAACAAGGCGTGCCGATCGACGGGGAAGCGGGTGTCGGCTACCGGATGCGGGTCGGGTTTGAACTGCCGCCGCTGATGTTCAGCGCGGAGGAAGCGCAGTCGCTGGTGGCCGCGGTGCGGCTGGCGCAGCCACAGCTGGATGCGGTGCTGGAGCAGCGGGCGGAAGAGGCGCTGAGCAAGATCCTGGCAGTCCTGCCGGGGACCGCCCGGGCGGCGGCGGAAAGCCTGACGGTCTATGCGCTGCAGCGTGGCCTGGATGAAGCCACCCGGGCGCGGCTGACCCAGCTGCGTCAGGCCACCGAGTCGCGCAACAAGCTGCGGCTGTCTTATCTCGATCTCAATGAGCAGACCACCACGCGGGTGGTGCGACCGCTGGCCTGCTTCTTCTGGGGACCGGTGTGGACCTTCTCGGCCTGGTGCGAGCTGCGGGAGGACTTCCGCAGCTTCCGGGTTGACCGGGTGCAGCAGCTGGAACTGCTGGAGGAGCGCTTCCGCGACGAACCCGGCAAGACGCTGGCCGACCTTCAGCGGCAGGACAGCGCCCGCGAAGACTGGGCGTGAGCGTCAGCCCCCAGCCCTGAGGCGCATCAGCGGGGCCCTTCAGCGCGGCCCCTTCAGCGGGCCGTCACGCCACCACGCGGCAGCGTCGCCGCCCGAGGGCGCCAGCGCAGCAACGGCGCTTCCACCCAGTGATAGAACGGCAGTGCCGCCACATTGCTCAGGGCCCAGGCGGCCAGCAGCGCGAGTGGTGCCAGCGCGTCCAGCATCGGCGCCGGGCTCTCGGCGCGATGCTCATACAGCGCGTTGACCAGCAGGCAGATCGGGAAGTGGATGAGGAACAGCGCGTAGGCATGGCGGGCGAAGCCCTGCACCCGCTCCTGCAGCCAGACGGGTCCCTGGCCGCGCTTCCACAGGGCCACGACGAGCACTGTCGCGCCGGCCACCACCAGCCGCTCGCGGAACTGCAGCGCCAGCGCGGACACCATCAGCGCAGCCATGCCGGCCAGCGCGGCGCGGCGCCACGGCAGCGGCCAGGACTGGCACCAGAACAGCAAGGCCCCCAGCCCATAAGCGCCGAAGAAATAGATGGCATAGGCGTCCAGCGCGGCCACACGGTTGAAGTGCAGCAGCGAGGCCGCGCACAGCACGCCCACCAGCACCGGTGCCAGCCACTGGCGCAGGCTGCGGCGCAGCGGCAGGCGGCGCAAGGCCCACATCAGGCCCAGCAGCAAGGCGAACAGTTGGAAGTCGATGGCCACATACCAGGCGCCGACGGTCAGCGCCTGCACGCCGAGCAGGTCGTGCAGCAGCAGTGCATGGGCCAGCAGCTGGAAGGCCTCGACCTGGGCCGGCACGAGTTCGGGCAGCAGCGGCTCCACCAGCCAGGAGGCCAGCAGCGTCAGGACGACGGCGGCCATGAAGGGCGGCACGAGGCGCCAGTAGCGCTGCGCCAGCAGAGCCGGTGCGGCTTGATGAAGATGGGGTTCCTGCGCGGACAGGGCGCGCGCGCTGAGGTAGCCGCCCAGCACCAGGAAAACTTGCACGGCCATGCGGCCGTAGTCGAAGAGCCAGCCCGTCAGCAGCGGAAAGAGGTTGTGCATCGCTTCGGCGATCGGGCCGTAAGCGGACAGATGGTGCAAAACGATCAGCTGCGCTGCGACGGCACGGAGGGCGTCCAGCGGGAAAAGACGGGCGGCGGCCATGGCAAAGAACGATCAGGAAAAACAGCGGCCACCCAAGGTGGCCGTCAGATGGGCGTGATTCTAAAGGGGGTGGGTGGAAATGCCCCAGCCGGGTGGCGCTCCTCGCCCACCTCCGGCGACGGGCGGTCGGGCTGCGTGGAGCAAGCGGCGCACCTGCAGGCATCCGTCCGACCTGGCATGGCGCGAATGTCGTGCCCAACGCCTGAGGCTTACTTTGGCGCCGTGTCCCGGGGTGGCTTGGGCTTCGGGAGCGGATACAGCGTGCCGTTGAACATGCCCGCGAACCAGCCCAGGTACCAGTCCAGCAGACGCTGCGGCCAGGGCTTGCGCACCGGCGGCACAGGGACCGGCAGATGGCTGGCATGGTGCTGACGCACCACCTTCTCCAGCGCCTGCAGCTGTCGTTTGAGGGCGGTGATGCTGCGCAGCTTCAACCCGGTCGGCTGCTGCTCGGTCTGAAGCACGACCGACCAATGCAGCAGCGTGCGCTCATCGCCCAGCAATTCGAGGCGGCATTGCACTTGCCCTTGGACCGCACCGGTGGTGGCGCCGTGTCCGTCGAAGCGAAACCGAAGGCGGCTGGGGCGCTCCACATCCAGCAGCTGCACATGGCCCTCGAAGCCAGGCAGCGTCAGGCGATAGCCGGCCGGATCGGGCTGGGCGGTCAATGACGCCTCGGCGCCATGGGCTTCGCCGAGGGCCTGGGCCAGCAGCGGCAGATCGTGCAGCGACGCCCAGGCGGTGGCACGGGGCACCGGCACGGTCAGGTCGTCGTGGAGGGTCAGGGTGGGCATGGGGCGATTGTCCTCCTCAGGGGAGTGATGCAGCGCTTGCTCGAAGGTTTCAAGCGGCCATCCGCGGAATTGGATATGTTTCGGATATGGACAACATGGACTTGCAGGTGCTGCGCCAGGTGCAGCAATGGCTGGATGCGGATCAACGGGTGGTGCTGGGCACCATCACGCGCACGTGGGGCTCAGCGCCGCGGCCGGTCGGGGCGGTGGTGGCGGTGCGACAGGACGGGACTCTTGCGGGGTCGGTGTCGGGCGGCTGCATCGAGGACGACCTCATCGCCCGCATCCGCGAGGGTGCTCTGCGCCTGGAGCGACCGGAGCTGGTGCGTTACGGGGTCGGCGCGGAAGCCGCGCAGCGTTTTGGCCTGCCGTGCGGCGGCACCTTGGAGCTGATGCTGGAGCCGCTGGGGCCGCAATCGGCGCTGCATGTGCTGCTGGAGCGATTGGGACGTGGTGAGCGGGTGGTGCGACGGCTCGATCTGATCACGGGTGCGGTCACCTTGTCGGAGCCGGGCGAGCATGGCGGCGATGCGGCGGACCGCCTGGTACTGACGGACGAGGCCTTGATCACGCACCATGGGCCGCAATGGCGGCTGCTGATCATTGGCGCGGGCCAGCTCAGCGACTATTTGGCGCGCATGGCGCTGGCGCTGGACTACCAGGTGAAGGTGTGCGACCCGCGGGACGACTATCCGTGGTCGCTGGCGGGCGTGCCGCTGACGCGGGACATGCCGGACGATGTCGTGACGGCCCTGAAGCCGGACGGCCACACGGCGGTGGTGGCGTTGACGCACGATCCCAAGCTGGACGACCTGGCGCTGATGGAGGCATTACGAAGCCCCGCGTTCTATGTTGGCGCCATTGGTTCCCGGGTCAACCAGGCCAAACGCCGCGCCCGTCTCAAGGAGCACTTTGACCTGGATGATGCGGCGCTCTCGCGCCTGCACGGCCCGGTGGGCCTGCACATCGGAGCCCGCACGCCCCCGGAGATTGCCCTGTCCATCCTGGCCCACATGACGGCCGAGCGCTACGGCGTGCAGGTCAGCGCCACGCCCAGCGCCCCCGTCGGCATCGACGCCGGCTGCACGCTATGAAGGCCCAGGCCCGGCCCCATCACCGCTCATTCAGCAACCTCCCCCGAAGCCTCCTCGACGCACGAAGTCGCTGAAACGCGCGCAGCGCCGTTCCAGCGGGTCTGCAAGTTCGCCGAAGGGGGCCGCCGCCGGGCCGCCCCAAGGCGGCCCCTTAGCCCCCTCGGGGGGCAGTCTGGCTCAGCCCTAGGCTGAGCCAGCGGGGGCCGTCAATTGCACCGGGCCGCCCCAAGGCGGCCCCTCGCCCCCTCGGGGGGCAGTCTGGCTCAGCCCTAGGCTGAGCCAGCGGGGGCCCCTACTTCATGCTGTAGCCGCGGCCGTCCATGCAGGCTTCGACGGCGCGGTTGAAGATGTTGGCGTCGTTCATCGCCGCGGGCTGCGTCGTCGCCCAGCGGTTGCATTCCTGTCGGTCCGCTTCCGTCTGCGCGGCGCTCTGCCCATTGCGCGGATAGATGATCGGGTCCGGCTTCGGCGGCGGTGTCACGGCCACCTGCGCCTGCGGCACCACTTCCGACCCGGGCGGCGGCGCCACCACCACATACCCGGCCGGCGCCGCGCTGTAATAGATGCCGTTGGCGTAGTAATACGGCAGGCCGCCAATGCGCAGCGTCACATAGGCCGACGGCAGCACCGGCACCACCAACCCCACCGGCGGCACGATCACCCGGAACTGCGGCCCCCACGGCTCATACCAGACGCCGCCGCCATACCAGTAACGCCCGCCGACATACGTCGAGCCCGGCGGCAACCCATGCGCCACATAGCCCGGGGCCGGGTAGTAGTGGTCATGGTGGTAGCGGGAGTCGAAATTCAACCCGATGCTCACACTGGTGCGGGGTCCGCTCCAATGGCCAGGCCCATGCCAGCGGTCCTGCGCACCGGCCAGGCCAGACGCCAGTGCAAGGGTGACGGGAATCAACCAACGATAAGGGCTCATGATTGCAATGCCGTGAGCGGCCCAACAAGTTCAGGTCGTTATTCAACGCCAAGCCGGGACGACTCGTCTACGGGGGGCCGTATCCGCGCGGTAAAGATCCATTGCTCCAGGGGCGCCCGTGTCCAATGCGATGATCTCCCTATCGCCGTTGTGGTGCCCCGCACCCCTGCCCCATGATCGAACTGCACTACTTTCCCAGCAATGCCAGCATGGCACCGCACATCCTGCTGCAGGAGCTGGGCGTGGATTTCCAGCTGCGACTGGTGGACCGCAACCGCAACGAGCACAAGTCGGCCGACTTCCTGAAGCTCAATCCGAACGGCCTGCTGCCGGTGCTGTGCGACGGCGATCTGGTGCTGCACGAAACCGCCGCCATCCTGCTGCACCTGGCGGATACCCATCCGGCCGCCGGCCTGGTGCCGGCGCTGGGCACGCAGGAGCGCGCGCTCACCTACAAGTGGTTGATGTGGCTGACCAACACCTTGCAGCCGTCCCTGATCGCCTACTACTACCCCGAGCGCTGGGTGGCCGAGGGCAACACGGCCGGTACTGCGGAGGTGAAGGCGCAGGCGGAAGCTCGCATCGGCGGGCAGCTGGACCTGCTGGAGGCTGAACTGGAACGCCACGGCGGGCCCTGGCTGCTGGGCGAACGCTACAGCCTGCTGGACCCGCTGGCCTTCATGCTATGCCGCTGGACCCGGGGCTTTACGCATCCCGCGCGTGCCCGTCCGGTCCTGGGCGCCTACCTCGACCGGGTAGCGCAGCGGCCTGCGGTGATTCGTGCCCTGGAAACCGAGGCGCTGCCCAAGCCCTGGTATTGAGTCGTCGGCGTGGTTTCGACCGGCGCCATTCATCATTCACTATGAATGTGCCCCCGTCTCCAACCCTCAAGGTTTGAGAACCAGCCGCCCTTCCGTATGCGCGGCCACATCCGCCGGCGCCATCCACTCGCGCCGGTATTGGCCACTGGCGAGCAGCTCGGCCTGATCCGAATAGTGCGAGTCCGGCCAAACACCGCTCTGGCCCACCGGATTCACCCCCAGCGCCTCCTGCGGCCGGGCGAAGTCGATCAGCCGCCGGGTGGAAGGTCCATACACCACCGACCACGGCGCATCGCCGCCTCGCTGAGCGAAGTTGTTGGGCACCTCATGGCCGCCCGGCACCTGCAACGGGCCGACGTTGAACAGCAGATCCAGCGGCTTTTGTCGGCCCAGCGGATGTTCATGCGTCAGCGTGTGCACATGGCCCCAGCGCCAGGATTCGGACTCCGGCCCCATCGTCTGGCGCAGGTGCGCCAGCGCGGCCTTCCAGGCCTGGCGGACGATATCCGCCTGCGTCTCACGCTGCGGCGTGGCGCGGTTGTCCCACCACGGTGACGACGCATCCTGCACCAGTCGCGGCAGCGCATGGTCCAGGGCGCGGGTACGGCGCAGGTTTTCGAACTGCACCTCACCCAGCTCGTCCTTCATCGTGGCCTTGAGCAGCTCCTGCACCAGTTGCACAAACAGCACCGGCGCCAGGCCATCGGACCGGTATGCACCGTTCCACCGGGCCAGCGCTTCCACCAGCGGCTGCTCCTCCCCCGACGCCGCCGCACGCAGCAAGGGGATCAAGGGCCGCAGCACCTTCTGCCCATAGTCGGTCTGCACGTCCAGCTGCAGGGCCTGGCTGTTGGACAGATCCCAGCGCTTGCCCTGGCTCAGCAGACCATCCAGGCGGCGGCCGCGTTCTTCCAGGTTGTAGTAACCCGGCACCGGACGCACGGCATCCGGCTGGAAGTTGGCCGACACGATGTAGCCCCGCGCCGGATTCTCTTCATGCGGGTTGTCCTCGAACGGATAGAAACCCAGCTTGTCGGCATCGGTGCTGGCGCCTTCCAGAATGAAGGACGGGTTCACCCCCTCCGGCCGGATCGGCAGCTTGCCCGCCGCCCACCAGCCGATGTCACCAGCGGCATTGGCCCAGACCACGTTCAGGCCCGGTGCATGGATCATCGATGCCGCCGTGCGCGCCTGGTCCAGCGTGTCGGCGCGGTTGAGCCGGTAGAAGGCTTCCATCACCGGATTCTCGGTTTCCAGGAAGGCCCACCACATGGCGATCGGGCGGCTGCCCTTGTCGCCGGGAATGGCGTCGTTCACGATCGGCCCGTGCGGCGAGCGGCGCAGGGTGATCACCTGGTCCGGCTGGCCCTTGACCTTCAGCACCTCCTGCCGGGACGTCATCGCCACCCAGCGACCGCCGGCCCAGACCTCGTTGGGCTGCGCCGGATTGACCTTCTCCGCCACGAAGTCCACGTCATCGTTCTGGAACATGGTCAGCGTCCAGCCGAAGCGCGTGTTGTGGCCCAGCAGCGCCATCGGCGTGAGCGCCAGATGGTGCCCGTACAGCTCGTATTGCGGCGTCTTGAGATGCGCCTCCCACCAGACGGCGGGCGCGGAATAGGCAATGTGCGGATCCCCGGCCAGCAAGGGCTTGCCGCTGGCGGTGCGGCTGCCCGACACCACCCAGGCATTGCTGCCTTCAAATTGCGGCACACCGGCCAGCCGGGTGGCCTGGTCGCTCAGGGCGGCCAGGCGGGTCATGGTGGCGCTCCAGTCGGGCGGCCGGGCGCTGCTGCGGGCCACCGGCAGCTCGGCCGGCAGGGCACCGCCCGGTTTCCAGTCCAGCTCGAAGATGCGCAGATAGTCGGGGCCCAACTGGTCGCGGATGGTGGTCAGCGCCGGCTCGGTGCGAAACGCCGCTGCGAAGCTGTAGGCCAGATAACCGGCCACGCTCAGCGTGTCGGCGATGGTGTAGGGGCGCTTGGGAATGCCCAGCACCTCGAATTCCAGCGGGGCCGGCCGGGTGGCCTGATAGTGGTTGATGCCGTCCAGATAGGCCTGCAGCGCACGCATGGCCCCCGGTTTCGCGAGGCTGGCGGCCGTGACCTGCGCAGCCATGCGGTCGGCCTTCTCCCGGATGCCCAGGGTGCGGAACAGCCGGTCGGTCTCGACCAGCTTCGGCCCCAGCACCTCGGCCAGTTCCCCGCGCGAGAGGCGCCGCAGCATCTCCATCTGGAACAGACGGTCCTGCGCATGCAGGTAGCCCAAGGCCCGGTAGAGATCGTCCTCGTTGGCGGCCTCGATGTGAGGCACGCCCCAGTTGTCATACTGGACCTGCACCGCCGCCTTGAGGCCCGGCAGTTGCAGTTCCCCGTCTCGGACCGGCTGCTTGCGCTGCAGGTGCCAGGTGGCGCCAGCCGCCACCAGCGCCGCCAGCACCCCCGCCGACACTGCGCCACGGCGCAGCCAGGTCCCAACGGTCATGCCTGGATCCGACGCATGGTGGACAGCGTGTCCACCCGCTTGAGCAGTTCGCGGTCGTTCCAGGGCTTGTGGAACATGCCATACAGGCCCTGGATCTGATGCAGACGCGCATGCAGCTCCTCATGGCCGGTGATGGCGATGATGGGCAGGTCTTCGGTCTCCAGCGAGCCCTGGACCGACTTGATCAGCTCAAAGCCGTCCATGTTGGGCATTTCCAGATCGGTCAGCAGCACGCCAAAACGCGTCTTGCTCATCAGCTCCAGCGCTTCGGTGCCGTCCTTGGCGGTCTGGGCCTCGTAGCCCGCGTCGCTGAACAGCTTCAGCAGCTTGGCGCGCACCACGGCGGAATCGTCCACCAGCAGCAGCGGCAGGCGGTCGGCCGGGTCGGTCGAGGCCGGCACGGCAGGCGCACGCACCGGCGTCGCCGCGCGCGGCGAAGCGGGCGGCGTGCGGAAGCTGTCCGGGTGCGGACGCGCTGGCGGCGGGGGCACCCCCAGGTCGCGATGGTCGCCGCGGCGGACGGTGATGATCCAGATCAGCACGGCCAGCGGCACCGCAATCAGCAAGGGCAACAGGAACGGCTGCAAATATTCGGGCAATTCAAACGGCATGCGGCTCTCCACTCCGAACCCGGCAGGCTAGCACCCGCCAGGGACGCCACTGTAGGGGAAAAGCCCGTTTGGCCGATGGTCGGCATGTGACAGCCGATAAGCAGGCCACAGCACCCTCATTCAAGGGGCTTCCCCTGTGGTGAGACCGCATCGGACTGCATCCATCTGCAACGTGCAATTCGCACTGTGAAAGTCACCAGCTCAGCCGGGACAGGTCGTTGGCAAACAGCGGGGACCGTTTCCAGACCCCCTTGAGCGGCGCCTTGGCCACCGTGATCCACTGCGGCTGGTAGAGGAAACCGGCGACCGCGTCCTGGGCGACCAGGCGCTGGGCGTCGGCGAACAGACGCAGGCGCTCGGCCGGGTCAGCGGTCGATTGCATCCGCTGGTAGAGGGCATTGAACTCCGGGTTCTGATAGCCCCAGTAGTAGCCCGGACGGGCCAGATTGCCGAAGTCGTAGGGCTCGACGTGGGAGATCACCGTCAGGTCGTAAGCCTTGCTGGTGTAGACCCCGGAGAGCCATTGGGCCCATTCGACCTGCTCGATGCGCACCTTCAGGCCGATCTGGGCCAGTTGCGCCACGATCAGCTCGCCCGCCTGGCGGGCGTACGGCACCGGCGGCAGCTTGAGCGTCAGCGCCAGGCCCACGGCCTTGGCTTCTTCCAGCAGCTTGCGGGCTGCGGCGGGGTCGTAGGCATTGATGCCGGTGCAGTCGACATAACCGGGCGTGTCCGGCGTCACATAGCTGCCGATGGGCACCCCGAAGCCGTCGGCGCTGGCCTGGATGAGGGCCTTGCGGTCCAGCGCCATGACGATGGCGCGGCGCACCCGCACGTCCCCCAGCGGCGCCCGCTGATGGTTGATGGCCAGGATGGTCTTGGCCCGGGACGAGGAGGTGATGACCTGGAAACGCTGAGGCTGGGCCTTGAACTGGGACAGCGCCCGGGCGGCCGCCACGCGGGGGAAGCAATCCACATCCCCCGCCAGCAGCGCCGCCACCTGGGCGGCCGGCTCCCCGATGAAACGGAACACCGCCCGCGGCACCCGGATGGACGCGGCGTCCCGGTAGTCCGGCCAGGCGCTCAGGCTGAGACTGGCGCCGCGCTGCCAGCGTTCCAGCCGGTAAGGGCCGGTCCCCACCGGGGTCTGGGCATTGCCGGCGGCACTGCGCGGCTCCACCATCACCGCGGTCGCCTGGGCCAGCAGGGCGGGCAGGTCCGGCTCCGGCTGGCGCAGGGTCAGCACCACCGTCAGCGGATCGGGGGTCTGGAGGCTGGCGATGTTGGCAAAGACGCGGCGGTCTTTGTTCAGGCTGTTGTCGGCGGCGGCGCGTTCGAAGCTGAAGCGCACCGTGGCGGAGGTGAAAGGTTCGCCGTTGTGGAAGCGGACCTTGGGGCGCAGCTGGAAGGTCCAGGTTTTCTGGTCCGGGCTGGCGGTCCAGGCTGTGGCCAGGAGCGGCGTGGCGCTGCCGTCCTCGGCCACCTTGGTCAAAGGCTCCAGCACGTTGTAGAGCACCACTTCAGCAATGGCGGAGGCCGCGCCGGTGGTCGGGTCCAGCGTGTTGGGCTCCAGGGTCATGCCCAGGATGACCGGGCGACCGGCCGCACCGCCACCGGTGGCCGTCGGGGCCGCAGACTGGGCCTGGGCGGTGGAGGCCATGGAGGCCGTTGAGGCGATAGGGGCGGCGGCCAGCAGTGCCGGGCTCAGGGCGTGGCCGGCCATGCCGGCAGCGCCCAGGGTGAATCGACGTCGGTCCATGGGACGCATCATGCCAAAGCGGCCAGCAGGGCCTGGGTGTAGGCATGCCGGGGATCGCCCAGCACTTCCCGCGTGGGTCCGTGTTCCACCGCTTCGCCCTGGCGCAGCACCAAGGCGTGTTCGCACAGCACCTCCACCGCGGGCAGGTCGTGACTGACCAGCACCAGGCTGATGCCTTCGCGGCGCTGCAGGTCCCGCAACAGGGCGAGGATCTGCGCCTGCACCGACACGTCCAGCGCCGACAGCGGCTCGTCCGCCACGATCAGCGATGGCCGGGTGACCAGGGCGCGGGCAATTGCCAGGCGTTGGCGCTGGCCGCCGGAGAACTGATGCGGAAAGCGCTGCGCGACGTCCGGCTCCAGCTGCACGGCGGCGAGCACCTCCTGCAGACGCTGCGCGCGCTGGTCGGGGCTCATGGACAACAGGTGCAGCGGCTCGGTGATGCTGCGGCCGACACGCCATCGCGGGTCCAGCGAGCTGTAGGGGTCCTGGAACACCATCTGCACCCGGGCGCGGCGGACGCGAAGCGCGTGGGCCGGCAGCGCATGGACGGTGTCGCCGGACCAGCGAACCTCGCCCTGCGCCGGGCGTTCGAGGGCCATCAGTAAGCGGGCGAGCGTGCTCTTGCCGGCGCCGGATTCGCCAATGATGCCCAGCGACTCACCAGCGGCCAGTTGGAAGCTGATGCCGCGCAGCACCTCCCGGCCGCCGTAGCGCTGGCTGAGGTCGGTCGCTTCCAGCAAGGGCGGCGTCGGCTGGACCGGCGAGGTCGGCGCTTGCGTCATTCGGTCACCTCCCAGCAAGCGAGGCGGCCCGTCCACGGCGGCGCTTCCACGGCGCAGCGCGCCTGGGCCAGCGGACAGCGCGGATGGAACGGACATCCCGGCCCCACCTGCGCCAGCGACGGCACGCCGCCCGGCAATACCTGCAGCGGCTGGTCGCGCCCGGCGCCCAGTCGGGGCCGCGCCGCCCAGAGGGCGCGGGTGTAGGGGTGCAGCGGCCGGGCCAGCATCTCGGTCGCCACGCCTTGCTCCATCAGACGGCCGCCGTACAGGACAGCCAGGCGCTGCACCCGGCGTGCGGTCAGCGACAGATCGTGAGAGATGAGCAGCAGCCCCATGCCCCGCTCCTTCACCAGCGACTCCAGCAGATCCAGGATCTGAACCCGCAGCACGGCATCCAGCGCCGTGGTGGGTTCATCGGCGATCAGCAGGTCCGGCTCGCCGGCCAGCGCCATGGCGATCAAGGCGCGTTGCCGCTGGCCGCCGGAGAGCTGATGGGGATAGGCCTGGGCATGCGCTGCATCCAGGCCCACCCGCGCCAGTTGCGCCAACGCACGCTCGCGGGCGGTCGCCCGGTCCGGCGCCAGACGGTGCAGGACGATGGGCTCCATCACCTGCGCCAGGATCTTTTGCAGCGGGTTCAGCGCGGTCAAGGGCTCCTGGAACACCATCGCCACGCGGCGGCCGCGCCACCGGCACCAGGTGTCTTCGTCCAGGGCCAGCAGCGACTGACCGTCCAATGCGACATGGCCGACCGCTTCGGCGCCCGGCGGTAGCAGCCCCATGAGGGTGAGCGCCGTCAGCGTCTTGCCGCTGCCGGATTCGCCGATCAGGGCGAGGCTTTCGCCGCGGTCCAGGGTCAGGTCCAGATGGCGCAGCGCTTGTAGCCGCGTGCCCTTGGGACCTGGGAGGGAGACGCTGAGGTCACGCACGTCCAGGAGCCGCGCCGGGAGCGTCGCCAATGGATAGGGGGACGGGGATGGGCTTGCCATCGAAGGAGCGGCGGACGCTGTGGGTACGGCCAGAGGTGCGGGCGTGGGTACGCCCAGGCCCGACTTGAAGGGATGGTCGCTCATCGCGGCAGCCCTTTCGGATCCAGCCAGTCGCGCAGCCCGTCCCCGAGCAGGTTCAGGCCCAGGACCGCGAGCGTGATGGCAACGCCGGGAGCGATGGCCAACTGCGGCGCCTCGAACATCAACGTCTGCGCTTCCGCCAGCAAGCGCCCCCAGCTGGCCAGCGGCGGCTGTGCGCCCAGACCCAGGTAGGACAGACCCGCCTCCGCCAGCACCGCCAGCGCAAACTGGGTTGTCCCCTGCACGATCAGCAGCGGCGTGAGCTGCGGCAGCACATGGGCCTGCGTGATGCGCCATGGCCCCAGACCCGCCACGCGCGCAGCCTGCACAAAATCGCGCGACCACCAGCTCTTGGCGCTGCCATTGACCAGCCGGGCAAAGCTGGGCACGGCATGCAGGCCGATGGCCACCATTGCGATCAAAAGCCCCGGCCCCAGGGCTGCCGCCAGCACGATGGCCAGCAGCAGCGCGGGGAACGCAAAGCCCAGATCGCAGGCCCGCAGAATCACCGCTTCCACCCAGCCCCGGCAGGCGGCGGCCACCAGGCCCAGGACCGTCCCACCCACCAGCCCCAGCCCGACGGCCACCAGCCCCACCAGCCAAACACTCTGCGCCCCGACCATCAGGCGGCTGAGCTGGTCCCGGCCGAGCTGGTCGCAGCCCAGCCAGTGGGTGCTGCTCGGGCCGGCCAGACGCTGGCTCATGTCGATGGCGTCGGGGGGATACGGCGTCCAGAACAGGGAGAGCACGGCCACCGTCAGCATCAGCACCGTGATGCCCAGCCCCAGGGTCAGACGAAGGCGGCTCATGCGACGGTCCGGGTGCGCAGGCGCGGGTCGATCCAGCCGTGCAGCAGGTCCACCGCCAGATTGAGGACCAGCACCAGGGTGGTCAGCAGCATCACACCGTTGCGCACCACCACCAGGTCGCGGTTGGCGATGGCCTTGGCCAGCAGCTGGCCCAGGCCCGGCAGGGTGAAGACGTTCTCGATGACGATGGCACCCGCCAGCAGGTTCGTGAACTGGAGGCCGCCCAGGGTGAGCAGCGGAATGGCCGCGTGGCGAAGTCCATGCCGCCACAGCGCGGCGCGGCGGCTCAGGCCTTTGGCCCGGGCGCTGCGCATGAAGTCTTCCTGCGCCACCTCCAGCAGGGCCGAGCGGGCAATGCGGGCAAGGATGGCCGCCTGCACCAGCGCGAGTGAGACGGCCGGCAGCAACAGCGCCCGCAGTCCGGGCCAGAGGCCTCCGCCCAGTTCCGCGCTCCAGCCGGGGAAGCCGCCGGCGGCCAGCAGTTGCCACTTCACCGCAAACAGCAGCACCAGCAACATGCCCAGCCAGAAGCTGGGCACGGCCAGCCCGAGCTGGGTGGCGGCCATGACCACCTGGTCGCCCCAGCGGCCATGCTGGCTGGCGGCCCACCAGCCGGCGGACAGGGCCAGCACGACAGTCAGAGCCATGGCCAGCGCGGACAGCGGCAGGGTGACGGCCAGGCGTTCCAGGAGCAGCGAGGCGACCGGCGTGCCGTCATAGGCGGACGAGACGCCCATGTCGCCGCGCACGAGGCCCCTCAGCCAGTGGCCATAACGGACCCAGGCGGACTGGTCCAGGCCCAGTTGCCGCTCCAGAGCCGCCACCGCTTCGGGGGTCGCGTCGGGGCCAAGAGCCAATTGGGCTGCGTTGCCGGGCAGCCAGTCCAGCGCCACAAAGATCAGCGCCGATGCGGCCAGCAATGTGGTCAGGAGCAGGGCCAGGCGCTTGGGGAGGTACACCATCGCGGGGCGGATCATAGGGGGTGGGCCAACCGACGACTCCGCGCCCCGATACCTACGGGGACAGGTGGTGTAGAAATCGTTTCGCAAATCGTTTCATAGCCAATGCAATATAGAGATAAATATGTTTTAATTCAATGAGTTAGACAGCCACTAATCGTCTCATGGACATCACCACCATTTTGCGTCGTCTCGGCCCCATGCAGGCCGGGGAACTGACGTCGACGCTTGGGGTGAGCCGCGCAACGCTCAACAGACACGTCAAGCTCGCGGGCAGTGAGCTCATCTCGTTGGGCCAGGCCAGAAGAACGACCTATGCCGCTCGCCGACCCCTCCGCGGCTCGACGCTCCCGCTGCCACTGTTCCAGATTGACTCGACCGGCTTGGCCAAGGAAGTCGCGCAACTGTCGCGGGTGCATCCGGATGGAACAGCAGTCGAATTTTTGCGGCCGTTAGATTGGCCGCTGGACGACTCGATGGCAGATGGATGGTTCGAAGGTCTGCCCTACTTTCTTCAGGATATGCGCCCGCAGGGTTTCCTCGGTCGGCACTTTGCGCGACGGTATGCAGCGGTCCTTCAAGTCACGGAGGATCCGACCACTTGGTCAGACGACGATGCCTTGCATGTCATGTCGGTGCTTGGAGACGATCTACCGGGCAACCTCCTGGTGGGTGAGGCCTCCTGCCGCCTTTGGCTTGATCACGTGCAGGCGGTCCAGTCAGAGCCGAGCAAGCTCGGGATTGCAGAAGAGCGAGTGATCGACGACTTCGCTCAATTGGCGACGGCTGCGCTATCAACAGGCATCATCGGATCGTCCGCCGGCGGCGAGTTCCCCAAATTCACCGCCCTGCGCCAGCGCCCCGACGGCACTGCGCAGCATGTGCTGGTCAAGTTCTCCGGCGCCGATGCCTCTCCCGGCGCGCAGCGCTGGGCGGATCTGCTGATCTGCGAGCACCTCGCGGCCCAAGTGGTCGCCGAGACCCTGGGCCTCCCGGCGTCCCGGTCCCGCATCCTCCAAGGGGCGGGAAGAACCTTCCTGGAAGTGGACCGCTTCGACCGGCACGGCGTGGTCGGCCGCTCCCCCGTGGTGTCGTGGTTCGCCCTCAATGCGGCCGTGCTGGGGCAACTGGGCAAGTCCTGGCCCGACGCGCTCGCCGCTCTGCAGCCGATGAAGTGGCTGACCCGCGACACAGTCGATCAAGTCAGCCGGCTGTGGTGGTTCGGTCAGTTGATCGGGAATACCGACATGCATGACGGCAACCTGTCCTTCATCCCGAAGCGGGACGCCCCATCCGCGTCGCTCGCGCTCGCCCCGGTCTACGACATGCTGCCCATGGCCTATGCCCCGGTGCGGGGGGTGGAACTGCCGACCTGGACCTACCAGCCGCGCTTGCCACTGCCCGCGCAGTCGGCCGCCTGGACCGCCGCCGCCAAGGCCGCCACGGTGTTCTGGGACCGTGCGACGCAGGACCCGCGGATCAGCGCCGCCTTCCGGGAGATCTGTGCCACCAACCTGCAGCGGCTACGCACGCTGACGGCATCAATGGGCCTGTGACCGCTGCAGCCGACGGTGGACCGCCCGCGCCTTCGGCACCCATCCCAGGCGCGCCCAGCGCCGCCACATCAGCAGGCCCCGGATCCATTCGTCCGCCGCGTAGGCGATCCAGATGCCGACCAGCCCCAGCCCCAACACCTCGCCCAGCAGCCAGCTGCCGCCCGCCAGCACCACCAGCATCGACCCGGCACCCACCATCACGGGGTAGCGCGCATCACCAGCCGCGCGCAGGGCATTGATCACCACCAGATTGAAAGTGCGGCCTGGCTCCAGAATGATGGTCAGGGCCATCAGCACCACCGCCGTCCGGACAATCTCGCGGTCCTGGGTGAACAGATGCAGCAGCCAGGGGGACGCCAGCGCCATCGCCGAGGCCACCCCCACGCTGATGGCCAGGCCCCGGGCCAGCGCCCGGAGCACCAGCCGATGCGCTTCATGCAGTTGCCCCGCCCCGATCAGGTGGCCGACAACGATCTCCGCCGCAAAGCCGGTGGCCAGCCCGGGCAGCAAGACGAAATACATCAGCTGTGACGCATAGCTGTGCGCGGCCAGCGCCGAAGCGCCCAGTTGTCCCGCCACCGCAATGCTCACCATGTAGGCCAGCCGGTAGGCGATGTTTTCAGCGGCGCCCGGCAGGCCGATGTGCAGCACCGCCGCCAGTTCCTTGCGCGGCAGGCGCCACCAGTCCGGCCAGGACGGGCGCAGGGACAGGCGTTCCCGCCAGAGCCAGCGGTGCAACTGCAGGCCCAGGGCCCGGCTCAGCAGCAGCGACAGGGCAAAGCCGGTCAGGCCGATCCGGGGCATCAGCACCACCGACAGGGCCAGTTGCACCACCTGCATCACGATCAGCACCACCAGCGTGTCCCGGCTGCGCAGATGGGCCCGCATGACGCTGGCCATGGACGCATTCCAGGCGTCGAACATCATGGCCGGGGCCAGGGCCATCAACAGGGGCTGGGCCAACGGCAGCACCGAGGCCGGGGCATTCATCAATTGCAGCAGCGGCCCGGCGAACACCAAGGCCAGGAGCGCGGTGGAGCCGCCCAGCCAGGAACTGGCCCCCAAAGCGGCCCGTGCGGTGGCGTCGGCCACCGGGCGACTGCCGCTGCCCAGGGCCTGGGTGATGACCACGCTGATGCCGGCGCCGATGATCCGGAACAGGATGAACAGCGTGGCCGCCACCTGGTTGGCCAGCGCAAAAGCGGCCCCTGCGGCGTCCGACACCCGGGCCGCCAGCATGGTGCCCACCAGCCCGACGGCAATGTTCAGGCACAACTCCAGGAACAAGGGCCAGGCCAGGGAGAACAGGCGCGGGGACGAAGACGACATGGGACCACCAACAGAACAGGAACAACGACGGCAGCGGCCTTCAGCCGTTCGTCAACGCGCAGGCATTGTGGCGCCGGGGTCCCTTTGGCAGTGCATCGTCCGGGTTACCAATCGCGGTCCGGTGGGGCGAGCGTGGCATTCGTTCCGCATTCCGCCCAGATTCGTTGCACGGGCGCAGCAGTCTGCCCATCAAGGCTTGGGCGGCGGCTCACCGCGAATGAAGGCCACCCGCTCTTCCTCCGTGGCCGCCCGCAGCTCGACCAGCTCGGCACGGCTGCCGTAGAGCTCGTCCAGTTCCTCCTGAATCAGGGCATGCGGCGGCGACACGACCCGCAGGGCGCGTATCCAGCGGCAGGGTCTGCCGTCCAGGCGGTAGTCCACCACCCAGAGCACGCACCCATCCAGTACATGAGCCATCGAGCCAGCCTAGCCCGGCTGGCCCGCAGACGCCATCAGGGAGAGCCTGGAAAGCCCCCCCGATTCATGCATTCCGGCACACGCAACAGCCGGACGCTCACTTCCACTCGACGACGGAGATGCCCAGCCCCAGACGCGTTTCGCGGAAGTTGTAGTCGATCAGGCTCTCCCCATAGCCGCTGAACAGCTGGGCATATCCGTGCAGTCCGCCCGCAATCGGGAATGCCCATTCGAACTGGGCCGAGCCGCGCGACCGTTCGCCACCGCGCAGGGAGTGGCGCACCTGCAGGGCAAACACATGGCGGTTCCACTTCTGCGTGATGAGCGCTTCGCCGCGGCCGATGTAATCCTCAATGCCGGGGTTGTCGTCACCGGCCGACGATTCATGGATGCGAACCCAGGGGCGCAGCGCCACCGTGGTGTCGTTGCGCTCCAGGCTGAGTTCACCGATGACCCGGTTCCAGCTGCGCGACAGCGGCTGGGCGCGCCCGTTGGACTGGTGGTTCAGGCTGACGCTGGCCATCCGGGCGGTCCAGCCAAACGGCAGGGCCACCCCCATGCCGTGGGTCAGGATGATTTCCGGCTCGTAGTTGGTTTCGCGGAAGGGCCGCGAGATCTTGCTGTTGTAGACCTGCCAGCGCGACGACTGGGTGTAGCCGCCCCACACCGCGAGGGTGCCGTGGTCATTCAGGCTCCAGAGCTTGGACTTGAGGCTGACCTGGAACTTCGCTTCGTTCTTGTCCAGGTTCAGGGCTTCGACTGCAGCGTTGTCCGGCGATTCGGAATTGCGCGGCGTCTGGTTGGCCCGCGAGGTCCAGGACACCGGCAGCAGGTAGACCGGTTTGTAAGGGCGCGGGATGAAGGCCGGCAACTGGTCGCTGCAGGAGAGTTCCCAGCGCTCGGCCAGGGTTGAGCCCAGGTAGTCCCGGGCGCTGCTGGGCGGGCCGGACGGCTTGGTGCAGGGGTCGCGGGTGTCGTTGGCAGCCGGCAGGTTGCTGACGGCTGCGGGGACGACGGCGATGTCGTTGGTGGCGACACCGCCCAGCGTGGGGGGCGCCGTGACCGGCTCCGGCAGGCGGCGGCCATGGGCGCGGTCATAACAGGCCAGGCGGTCGCGGGCGTCCGGAATGCGGGTGCAGGCGTCGGCCGTCAGGGGAGGCTCGGCAGCGGCGGCTGGGTCGGACGCCACGGACGCAGGCGCCTGGGCGTCGGCGGACGGGGTCAGGCCCTGCGCCAGGCAGGACCCCATCCCGACCGTGCCGATCAGGCCTCCCATTGCAATCACGGCGCCGAGGCCGGGTGGACACGAATGTTTCACTGAAAACTCCCTTGAAGGCCGCGCGGTACGGCAAACGGAGTGCCCGGGTCTCCCTAGAATCGCCGCCATGGCCCGTCGCTTTTTGCTGCCCGACAGTGCGTTGTTTCCGTCCCCCGACCTGATCGGCGACAGGCTCCGTCGGCGGATGGCGACCGCGGTGCTGAGTGTTGCCGCTCTGGCGTCTGCGGCACTCACCGGCTGCGCCACCCCGGGTCTCGCGCCGGCCGACATGGCGCGCGCCGACACTGCGCCTGCCGACATGGCGCCCGCGGACCTTCCGACGACCGCGACGAGCCCCACGCCACTGGCCTGGACCTCCGTGGACGGCGCCACCGGGCTGCTCTATGCCAAGGACGTCGCCACGCCGGGGCAGGTCTTGCACTGGCTGCGACTGGATCTGCAAGACCCCACGCTGGTCCTGACCCTGACCCCGCCTCCTGACAAGGGCCGCACGCTCGACCAGTTCGAAGGCGCCACGCGGGCGCTGGCGGCGGTGAATGCCTCGTTCTTCACCCGCCAGTTCGAGCCTCGCGGCTGGACCGTGTCGGCGGGGGAGGCGTGGAACCCGGTTCTGGCCGCTGCGGACAGTCCCCTGCTGCACTGCGACGAGCAGCAGCGCTGCGACATGCAGCTGGTGCCGCCCGTGCCAGCGCCGCCGCCCGGCGGATTGGCGGTCGCGGGCACGCCCTGGTTGATACGGGACGGCGTGGCCCGAAAGCCGTCCGACGATGCCTCGTGCAATTTCTGCAAGGTGCGTCACCCGAGAACCGCCGTCGGCCTGGACGCTTCTCGTCGGTTCCTCACGATGGTCCTGGTCGAAGGCCGACAGGTCGAGGCGCTTGGCATGACCTTGTCCGAGCTGGCTCAGCGCATGCGCGCCCAGGGCGTGATGCAGGGGCTGAACCTCGACGGCGGGGGCAGTACCGCGCTGCTGCTGCAAGGCCAGCGTGTGACGGGGCGACCCTTCAATGAGCCGTCGCTGCGACCGCTGGCCAATGCGCTGCTGATCCGCCATGCTTCAATGACTCCCATGACGCCGACGGCCCCTGCGACCTCCGAGCCCGACAAATGATTCGCTCCCTGCCCGCTCCTTCGTCCCGCTTCGCCAGGCCGCTCTTCGCGAGGCCGCTCTCCGCCAGACCGTTCTTCGCCAAGCCGTTCTTCGCCAAGCCGTTCTTCGCCAGTCCGTCGGCCTCGCGGTCGGCGCCCCGCGCCGCCGGCCCGCTGCGCTGGGCACCGCTGTTGGCCGCCGCGCTCCTGGCCGCCTGCGCCACCAAGGCGCCCGCGCCCGGACAGCCAGGTCCCGGCGGACGCCCCACCTCACCGTCCGCCGATTTCAGCCCCGCCGCCTTGCAGGCCCTGCGGCCCGCGCAATTCCAATCAACCGTCGGCAGTGCCGCCCAGGCACGGGATCGACTGGAGCTGGACCGGGCCCGCATCCGGGGCGCAGTCGGCACGGCCCGCAATGCGCCGCAGGACACCGCCGCCCTGCGCGAGCTGGCGGAAGGCCTGCGTCTGGTGGCGCACTACAACATCGAGCAGGACACCGCACGCCCCGCCCTGCTGGCCGCCCTCCCCGGCCTGGACCGTCAGCCGGTGGACGTGCAGCGCCCGCTGCTGACGGCGGCCTACACGCTCTATCCGCAAGACGCCGCGCCGCTGCTGCGGGACCTCCTCCCCCGGCTCACCACGCCCCGGGAATTCGCCATCGCCGCCTACACGCTGCTGCGCACGCGCCAGGCGGCGGATCTGGCGCTGGTGCGCTCGCAGGTGATGCAGCGCGAAACGTCGGAGCCGCGGATGCAGGCACTGGTCCAGGCCCTGTTTGTGGCGGAGGGGCTAGCGCAGCCCGCCCGGCCCCCTCTGGCCGACCTGCTGGCCGTGCGGCCCGGTTTCCCGGTGGTGTTCAGCTTCCAGCGTCCGGGTCGGCAGCAGATGGGCCTGGCCCTGGTGCGGCAGGCCGATGGACGCTTTGTCCGCCGCAGTGACGGGGGGTTGTTCAACATCGCCCAGTTGGCCCTGTCCAGCAGTGGCCTGCCGGGCACCCTCACCCTGGGCAATACGCCGCAAGGGCTGTTCGCCATTCAAGGTGCGGGGCGGGCGGCGACCAATGTGTGGATCGGGCCGACACCGTATCTGCATTCCAAGGTGCCGGTAGAGGCCAGCGTGGCGGATTTTGAGCAGCGCAAGCCCGGCGCCAATGAACCCGGCTGGTCGATCGACCGTTATCGCGCCCTGCTGCCGGCCAGCTGGCGCGAGTACGCGCCGCTGCAGGAAGCCTGGCTGGCGGGCCTGGCCGGTCGGGACGAGATGCTGATGCATGGCAGCACCATCGACCCTCGCTATTACCAGGGCAACAGCTATTTCCCCGGCACACCGTCGGACGGCTGCATGGTGGCCATGGAGTACTGGGATGCCGGCGGCACCATGGTCCACAGCGACCAGCTGGCCCTGCTGCAGGCCTTCACCAAGGGCGGTCAGGACCGGGGGTACCTGGTGCTGGTGGAGCTGGATGCGTCGCCGCGGCCGGTGAGTCTGGCGGAGGTCATCGACGCGGTGGTGCAGGCGGAGAGCCGACTCTGATGCTTGGCTGAACCCGCATTGAGCCACGACTGCGGCATGGTGCGGCCATGAATAGCCACCGGTTATGAGGGCACCGGCGGGATGTATTGGCGAGCGGCCGGCCCTGGGACTAGAGTCGGCCTCGCCATGCTCAACATCCTCAACACCGAGACCCCCAGCCAGCGGCATCCCGACCTGGACCTCTACGACAGCGCGCGGCTGGTCGCCGCCCTGGTGGAGGATCAGCAGGCCGCGCTTGACGCCGTCAGGACGGCCGCGCCCGCCCTCGCCGCGGCGGTGGACGCCGCGCTGCCGCGCATCGCCGCTGGCGGACGTCTGCTGTATGCCGGTGCCGGAACGTCCGGTCGGCTTGGGGTGCTGGACAGCGTGGAGCTCACCCCGACCTTCTCCTGGCCCGGTGAACGGGCCGTTGCCTTGATGGCGGGCGGCGCGTCCGCCATGTTCGTTGCCGTGGAAGGCGCGGAAGACGACGAGGGCCAGGGGCGCCGCGACCTGGAAGCGGTGACGCCGACGCCGGAGGATGTGCTGCTGGGCATTGCGGCGTCCGGTCAGACCCCCTACGTGCTGGGCGCCCTGGCAGCGGGCCGTGCGGCCGGGTGCCTGTGCATCGGCCTGGCCAACAATCCTGACACCGCGGTGCTGGCCGCCAGCGACCATCCCATCCTCCTGGACACCGGGCCGGAGATCATTTCCGGCAGCACCCGGCTCAAGGCCGGCACCGCGCAGAAGATGGCCCTCAATGCGTTCTCCACGGCGCTGATGGTGCGGCTGAACAAGGTCTATGGGAATTTGATGGTGGACATGAAGGCCACCAATGCCAAGCTGGTGCGGCGGGCGGTGGCGCTGACCATGCGCGCGGCCGGGGTCGATGAAGCCAGCGCGCGGCAGGCCCTGGCCACCTGCGACTTCAGCGTGAAGACGGCGGTGGTGATGCTGCTCAAGCAACTGCCGGCGCAGGAGGCGCTGCGGCTGCTGGAGGCGCATGCCGGCAGCGTGCGCCAGGCGCTGGCCCGGCATTGAGCGGGACGGCCGCGCGCCCTCTCCGGTGACCGGCCCCGGTGGGTGAGACACTGCATCCATGCCGGACCCGTCTGCTGCCGTGAACCGATCCAAGCCCATTCCCTCCTCCGCGCCCGCGCCCGCGCCCGCGACATCCTCCCCATGGGGCTGGGTGCCATCGCTCTACTTCCTGCAGGGCATCCCCTACATGGTGGTGATGTCGCTCTCCACCGTCATCTACAAGAACATGTCGGTCTCCAATACCGACGTGGCGCTCTACACCAGCAGTCTGTATCTGCCCTGGGTGATCAAGCCGCTGTGGTCGCCCCTGGTGGAGATGCTGGGCACCAAACGCCTGTGGACCACCCTGCTGCAGCTGGGCATGGGCGCTGCGCTGGCGGCTGTCGCCCTGACGTTGCCGATGGACCGCTTCTTCCAGCTCTCGCTGGCCATGTTCTGGCTGATGGCCTTTGCCTCCGCCTCCCACGACATCGCCGCCGATGGCTTCTACATGCTGGCCCTGCCCCAGCACCAGCAGGCCGCCTTCGTGGGCGTGCGCTCCACCTTCTACCGGCTGGCCAGCATCGCCTGCAATGGCGGCATGGTCTGGCTGGCCGGCGAGCTGCATGACGAGAGGCAGGACTGGGCACATGCCTGGCAGGTCGTGCTGGCGCTGTGCGCCGCAGTGTTCATCGCCCTGGCCGGCTTTCATGCCTGGCGCTTGCCCCGCCCGGTGGCCGATCATCCGCCACCGCCAGACCAGCGGCAGTGGCACCACTTCTTTGCCATCTTCGGCGAGTTCTTCCGCAAGCCGGGGCTGGTGGTGATCATCGGTTTCCTGCTGCTGTACCGGTTCCCGGAAGCTCAGCTGCTGAAGCTGACCACGCCCTTCCTGCTGGATCCTGCCAGTAACGGCGGTCTGGGTCTGGACAACAAGGCCGTAGGGCTGGCGTATGGGACGGTGGGCCTGGTGGCGCTGACGCTGGGCGGCTTGCTGGGCGGCTGGATCATCTCCAAGGTGGGGCTGAAGCGGGCACTGTGGCCTCTGGTGCTGGCAATGCATCTGCCCAATGTGGTGTTTGTCGCCATGGCCTGGAGCCACCCCGGCTCGCTCTGGGCCATCTGCGCGGCGCTGGCCGTGGAGCAGTTCGGCTACGGGCTGGGCTTCACCGCTTATCTGATGTTCATGATCCTGGTGGCCGACGGCCCGCATAAGACCGCCCACTATGCGCTGTGCACCGGCTTCATGGCCCTGGGCATGATGGTGCCGGGCATGTGGAGCGGGTGGTTGCAGTCGCAGCTGGGATATCTGAACTTCTTCCTCTGGGTGCTGGTGGCGGCGGTGCCGTCGCTGGTGATGACGGCACTGATCCGGGTGCCGGATGAGTTCGGGAAGAAACAGCCTGAGGCCTGATTCGGCAGGACCTGCGGCCGGGCGCGGTATCGTGCGCTTGGCTCCGACATGGACCCGACCTTCCCCTCAACCGGACACCTGACACCGGACACCTGACACCATGCAAAGGCGACATCTGATCCATGCAGCCCTGGGCTGGCCCGCTCTCACCGCGGGCGCCGGGGTGCTGGGTGGATGCGCGTCTGCGGCCCGTCCGGTCCCGCCGACCACCGAGCCGGCGGACGGCCCGCCGCCGGTGCCGCGCGAGTTCCGCGGCGTGTGGGTCGCCACCGTGGCCAATATCGACTGGCCCAGCCGACGCGGGCTGCCGGCCGAGCAGCAGAAGGCGGAGATCCGGCAGTTGCTGGCCACGGCCGTGGATCTGAAATTGAATGCGGTCGTGCTGCAGGTGCGCACAAGCGCGGATGCGCTGTATGCGTCCACGCTGGAGCCGTGGAGCGAATACCTCACCGGGGTGCAGGGCCAGTCGCCTGGGTACGACCCGCTGGCCGTGTGGCTGGAGGAGGCGCATGCCCGAGGGCTGGAATTGCATGCCTGGATCAATCCCTATCGGGCGCGACAAAGTGGCGGTCGGTCCGCGCCGGCGGCCTCGCATGTGAGCCGGACCCGTCCGGAGTGGGTCAAGCGCTATGGGGATCAGCTCTGGATCGATCCCGGAGAACCGGAGGCCGCGGCACACACGTTGGCGGTCTGCCGCGATCTGCTGAGCCGGTATGCGGTCGATGGCCTGCACATCGACGACTACTTCTATCCCTATCCGGTCCAGGACGCCGCCAAACAGGAGGTGGACTTCCCGGATGAGGCGAGCTGGGCGCGTTACGGGGCCCAGGGCGGACGCCTGAGCCGCGCCGACTGGCGGCGGGACAACGTGGACCGGCTGGTCGAGCAGCTGCATGCGCTGGTGCGCGAGCTGCGTCCCACGGCGCGGCTGGGCATCAGCCCTTTCGGACTGCCCCGGCCCGATCTGCGGCCGGCGGGGATTGAAGGCTTCTCCCAATACGACAAGCTGTATGCCGACGTGGAGCTGTGGCTGGCCCGTGGCTGGCTGGACTACCTGGCGCCGCAGCTGTACTGGCCGCGGGCCCAGAAACCGCAGGCCTTCGAGACGCTGCTGCGGGCCTGGCAGGGGCTCAATGCCCAGCAGCGCCATGTCTGGCCAGGCCTCTTCACCAGCCGCGCCGTGACCGATGCGGCTGGATGGGCGCCGGATGAAATCTCCGCCCAGATCGAGATCTGCCGCACCCCGCCCGTCTCCGGCGGGCATCTGCATTTCAGCATGGTGCCGCTGGCGCAGAACCGCATGGGCCTGACCCAGCAACTGCGCCAGGGCGTCTACGCCCAACCGGCGCTGCCGCCTGCAACGCCGTGGCTCACCGCGCCCGCCTGCGGACCGGTCCAACTGCTGCGCCTGCGGGATGGGCAGCTTCAACTGGTGACCCAGGATGGCGCACCCGCCCGCGTCTTCGCCCTATGGCGACGCGCTGCGCACCGAGGCGATGCTGCCTGGCGTCTGGAGATCGTCCCGCCCAGCGGACGCGTCCCCGACCCGGACCCCGGAGAAACCCTGATCGCCTGCGCGCTGAACGCACTGAATGCCGAAGGACCTGCGGCGACCTTCGTGGTCTGAGCGGCTGTAACCGCGCTGAAATCTGTCGATTCCGCGCAACGTCGCAGCGTCTCTAGGGGCGATTCTCAACCCCCGAGGAAACCCTCTTGAATGGCGTTTTGCAGGGACAGAGATGCCAATAGTCATGGGCATCGCAGCCCACTGTTGCGGCGCGTCCTCATCCCCGGTTTCCTGTCATTTCTTGTCACAAACCTTCAACATCACACCGGGAGACTCGCGTCCGTGAATCGCCGAGGTGGGTTCCGGTGAGCCGGAATTCCGCCGCTGGCACAAAGTCAGCAGGACAGGAGCAAACCCTAGTGCGACGGTGTTGGTCGCATTGCTGGGCAGTGACTCGACTGGTAGGCTTTTTGCTTGAGATTAAGCAGAGGTCGTGGGACGACCTCGCACAAGGTAGAGGGTGGCTGGTTGATAGAGGCCGGCGGTCGGGAATTTCGGGCCGCGAGAACAGATGCAAAACGTTTGCGGGCTTTCAAGCCGCAAAGGTTTGCACGAACGGTCCGGAAGGGGCGAGGGATGCCTTCCATTGCAGCCGCGGATTCGGTGGTTTTCTTTTCAAAAAATCGGTTCGTCGCACAGGAGCGCAAGAATGAGTCAGAACAAGTGGTTGGGTTTCAGCAAAACGGCTTTGGCCGCCGCCGCCGCCATGGCAGTGGTGATGCCGGCCATGGCCCAGGAAGCCAAGAAGAAGGCTGATCAGACGGAAGACGATGGCGCTCCCCGCGCCAAGGAAGACACCGTCCGTTTGGGCACCATCGTCATCACCGGCGAAGGCGGCAAGCTGGGCACCGGCCAGATGCTGAACGAAGACGCTGCCAAGGCTCGCAGCACCGTGACCCGTGCCGCCACCGAAAAGGACCGCAGCACCGGCAACCCCTATCAAGCCCTGGCCCTGCTGCCTGGCGTGAACACCTTCAGCTATGACGCCACGGGCCTCTACGGCGGCGGTCTGACGGTGCGCGGCTTCAACTCCGACCAGATGGGCTTCACCATCAACGGCGTGCCGGTGAACGACTCCGGCAACTTCGCTGTGTATCCGCAGGAATACGCGGACCAGGAAAACCTTTGCACCCAGTCGCTGAACCAGGGCAGCCCGGACTCCGACTCCCCCGCCGCTGGCGCCACCGGTGGCAATGTGACCATCACCAGCTGCGACCCGGAGGACAAGCGCCGCGTCCGCGTGACCCAGACCCTGGGTCAGCTCAGCCTCACCCGCACCTTCCTGCGCTACGACACCGGCCGTTTCTTCAACAACAGCGCCAAGGTGTTCGTGAGCTACTCGCACACCGAAGCCGACAAGTGGAAGGGTGAAGGCCAGGCCAAGAAGGACCACGTGGATGCGGCCTTCCGCTGGGACATCAACGACGACAACAAGGTGCTGGGCTCGGTGCTGTACAACCGCGCCATCAACAGCAACATCTACAACCCCAGCCTCGCCCAGCTGGCGCAATACGGCTACTACGGCGACTACTCGACCAAGTTCCCCGGCCACATCACCCCGGTGAAGGGTACGGCCCAGAACGAAGGCGCCACCGGCTACCTGCCCAGCCCCGCCTTCTACAAGCTGTCGAACAACCCCTTCGAGAACGCCATCGTGTCGCTGTCGGGCTCGTTCAAGCTGGCCGCTGACACCTACCTGAAGGTCCAGCCCTACCTGTGGTACGGCTACGGCAACGGCGGCACGCAGCAGACCACGCTGAAGGAAAACGCCTTCTACGCCGGCGCCCCCGGCAAGGTCAACGGCGTGCAGGACCTGAACGGCGACGGCGATACGCTCGACACCATCACCGTGGCCCGCGCCAGCGTCACCAAGACCTTCCGTCCGGGTGTGACCACCGAAGTGAACACGCAGCTGGGCAACCACAACCTGCGCCTGGGCTTCTGGTTCGAACGTGCCCGCCATGGTCAGACCCAGCCGGCTGTCACGGTCGACAACAACGGCAACCCGGCCAGCGTGTGGCTGGATTCGGGCAACATCACCCGCGCCGACGGCTCGCTCTATCAAGGCCGTGACTGGTACACCGTCAGCACCGCCTACCAGGCCTACGTGATGGACAACTGGTCCTTCATGGACGACCGCGGCATGCTGACCCTGGGCGTTCGCACGCCCCATGTCACGCGTGACTTCACCGGCAATGCCAACGAAAGCTTCGCCTACAACTACAAGCTCAAGCGCGACTACGACGACGTGCTGCCGCAAGCCGGCCTGCGCTTCAACCTGACCAAGAGCCAGCAGGTCTTCTTGAACGTGTCGAAGAACTTCCGCGCACCGCCGAACTACGCCTTCGCCAACTCCACGTCGTCCATCAACGTGCAGGCGGATGCCAATGGCAACGTCAGCCTGATCACCGAGCTGAAGCCCGAAACGTCGATCATGACGGACCTGGGCTACCGCTATCAGAGCAAGGACCTGTCGCTGTCGGCCACGTTCTTCAACTCTGACTTCAAGAACCGTCAGGCCACCGCCTTCGACCCCAACACGAACTTCTCGGCCAACATCAACGCCGGCCGTGTGAACGTTCGCGGTCTGGAATTCGAAGCCGGTACCGGTGTGTTCAAGGGCTTCTCCGCCTACGGTTCCCTGACCGTGCAACACAGCGAGCTGAAGGACAACCTGGTGACCGGCAAGTCGGGTACGGCCAGCACCACTGGCGCCGAACTGCCGACGGCTGGCAAGACCTACGTGCTGACCCCGCACACCATGGTGGGTCTGTCGGTGCAGTATGAATACGGTCCGTTCTACGGCCGCCTGAAGGTCAAGCGCACCGGCCACCAGTACGCCACCATGACCAACGACGAGGAAGTGCCGGCCTACACCGTGGGCGACTTCGACGCTGGCTACAAGATTGGCGACATCGGCAACTGGGCCAGCAACGTGATGATCCGTCTGAACGTGAGCAACATCGGCAACACGCGTTATCGCAACCCGAGCGGTTCGCAGACCAACGCGCTGCCCTACAACGGCTCGCGCACCAGCACGGTCTTCTACTACCTGGGCGCCCCCCGCTTCACCTCCATCGGCCTGAGCGCCGACTTCTGAAGCCTTTGACGGACTCGGACACGGGCAGCGGCCACCGCCGCTGTTCGGTGTCCAGGTCCGGCCTCGGACGCAACAACCGCCTCGGCTCGCCGGGGCGGTTTTTTTTCGTGGGCGCGCGGATCAGCCGCTCCCCACCCATCACTCAAGCTCATACCCTCGCGCCTCATTGACAGTGGCGCGGCGCCCTGACCCCGCCTACGCTGGCGTTCGATCGGACCGCCATGAGCCCTACCGCCTTTCCCGTCCCGCCCGACACGCCCGACACGCCCGACACGCTCGTCCCGCCAGCCCCGCTGGCCAGCCCTCCCCCGGTTCTGCGCGGCCACCGCCTTGCCCGCCGTGGCGCCCTGGGGATGTCACGATGACCGGCCCGGAGACGCATTCGGTGGTGGGCCTGGGCCTTGATGCGGGCGGCACCCAGACACGCTGGTGCCTGGCCCTGGCCGATGGCACCTGCATCGCCCGCGGGGCCGTGGGCGGTCTGACCGCGCTGCTGCTGGAGAGCAACGCCGGGCGCGTCACGCTGGCCCAGACCCTGCAGACCCTGGCGGCGGAAGTCCGCGCCGCCCTCGGACCGGGACCGGGTGCGAGACGTTTGCACGGTTTGGAGGCCGGCATCACGGGCCTCGGGGAGCCCGACGGTCCCGTCGGCCGCCAGTTGCGCGACCTGCTGACTCAGCACCTCGGCCTGCCCCCGGACAGCGTGCGCTGCGACAGCGACATCGCCGCCGCCTGGCATGCCCTCTTCCAGCCTGGGGAAGGTCACCTGGTCTACGCCGGCACCGGCGCCATTGCCGCGCACATCGATGGGCACGGCGTCCTGCACCGCGCCGGCGGCCGCGGCCCGCTGATCGGCGATGAAGGCGGGGGCCTGTGGATTGCCCGCGAGGCCCTGGCCCTGGTCTGGCGCCGTGAAGACGCGGCGCCGGGTGCCTGGCAGCAGTCGCTGTTGGCCCGGCGCCTGTTCGAGCGCCTGGGCGGCGCCGACTGGTCCCTCAGCCGCCAGTTCCTTTACGGGGGTGATGCGGCCGCCCGTCGCGGCAGCCTGGGTCAACTGGCCCTGGCCGTCGGCGAGGCCGCCCACGCGGGTGATGCCGACGCCCTGACCCTGCTGCACCGCGCCGGCACCGAACTGGCCCGGCTGGCGCTGGCGCTATGCAGCCGCCTGGGCCCGCGCCCCATCAGCGCCGCCGGTCGGGTGCTGCAATTGCATCCGGCCATCGCCACCGGCCTTCGCTCCGCCCTGCCCCTTCACCTGTCCCTGACCCTTGCGCAACCGGACACCGCCCTGTCGGCCGCCCGGCGCGCCGCAGTCTCCGCTACATTGCGCAGCACACGGTCTGCCCCACTGCATCACCCATGAACCTCCGCACCCGCCTGCTCACCCTCGCCGCCGCTGTTGTCCTGGCGGCCTGCGCCACGCCCACCCCGCGGATCGACCGCACCCATGTGTCGGAGAACCAGGACAGCCGCGTGCAGTTCCTGATCCTGCACTACACCGCCATCGACTTCGACAAGTCGCTCAAGGTCCTGACCACCGGCGGCAAGGTCTCGGCCCACTATCTGGTCAGCGATAACCCGGTCAAGACCTATCAGCTGGTGGATGAAAACCGCCGCGCCTGGCATGCGGGCGCCAGCTACTGGGCCGGTGCGACCAACCTGAACTCGGCCTCCATCGGCATCGAGATCGTGAACCCCGGCTTCACCGAAACACCGGCCGGCCGCCTCTACGCTGGCTATCCGCAGTCGCAGGTGGATGAAGTCATCCGCCTGGTCCGCGAGATCGTGCAGCGTCACCAGATCCGGCCCGACCGCATCCTCGGCCACAACGACATCGCCCCGGGCCGCAAGCAGGACCCGGGCCCGGCCTTCCCCTGGCGGCAGCTGGCCGATGCCGGCCTGGTCCCCTGGCCGGATCCGTCACTGCTGGAAGTGCGCCGCTCGGTCTTCCAGATCGTCCCGCTGCCGGACGTCACCTGGTTCCAGCAAAAGCTCGCCCAGGTCGGCTACCAGACGCCTCAAACGGGGGTGATGGACACGGCCACCCGCGAGGTCATCGCCACCTTCCAGATGAAGTACCGCCCGACCAATTCGGCGGGCGACATGGACGCCGAAACCGCAGCCCTGCTGGATGTGGTGACCACCCCCGGCGGCATGGTGACGCGCCTGCCGGTGCCGGCCGCCACCGACAATCGATCCCCTTACTGATTTCGACGCCGTCGCCCGCGGACCCCGACCCCCTTGTTCCAATTCCTGCTCAAGCGCCTGGCCACGCTGCTGCCGACCCTGATCGGCGTGACGCTGGTGGCCTTCGGACTGATCCGTCTGGTGCCGGGCGACCCGGTCGCCATCATGATGGGCGAGCGGGCGCTGGATGCGGACACCCATGCCCGGATGATGCGGGAGCTGGGATTGGACCAGCCGCTGTGGCGCCAGTACCTGGACTACCTGGGCGGGCTGTTGCGGGGAGACCTGGGCCAGTCGCTGGTCTCGCATGAGCCGGTGTCGCGGGAGTTCCTGGCGCTGTTCCCCGCCACGGCGGAACTGGCCCTGATGGCGCTGCTGGTGGCCATCGTGATCGGGCTGGCGCTGGGCATGGCCGCAGCATTGCGGCGCGGGTCCTGGCTGGATCAGGGCGTGATGGGCCTGGCGACGGTGGGCTATTCGATGCCGGTGTTCTGGTGGGGGCTGATCCTCATCATGACCTTCTCGGTGGGGCTGGGCTGGACGCCGGTGTCCGGCCGCGTGGCGGTGGAATACGACGTGGTGCGGGTGACCGGCTTCATGCTGATCGATGCCGCACTGCATCCCGAACCCGGCGCCTGGTGGTCGGCCCTGCGCCACCTGCTGCTGCCGGCCGCTGTGCTGGCCACCTCCAATGCTGCGGTGATCGCCCGCATGACCCGCTCCAGCCTGCTGGAAGTGCTGCGGGAGGACTACATGCGCAGCGCCCGGGCGCGCGGTCTGAGCCCGGCGCGGGTGGTGCTGGTGCACGGCCTTCGCAATGCGCTGATTCCGGTCATCACGGTGATCGGGCTGAAGGTCGGCAGCCTGCTGGCGGGCGCGGTGCTCACCGAGACCATCTTCTCCTGGCCCGGCATCGGCAAGTGGCTGATCGATGCCATCGCCCGACGCGACTATCCCGTCGTGCAGGCCGGCATCCTGATTTCGGCCTGCTGCTTCATCTTCATCAATCTGCTGGTGGACCTGCTGTATGGCGTGGTGAATCCGCGCATCCGGGGGGGACGATGAGCCGGGGCCCCCTGCCGGGCGAGAGCCCGATGCCGCAGGACGCGGACCGCTCCGAGCCCCGCCAGAGCCCACCGCCCGGCCTCTGGCGGGAAGCCGCCCTGGCCTTCGCTGCCAACCGGGGAGCGCTGGTGGCCCTGGTCGTCTTCCTGCTGATGGCCCTGGCCGCCTTGCTGGCGCCATGGATCGCGCCGCATGACCCGGTGCATCAGTACCGGATGCAGATGCTGCTGCCGCCGATCTGGATGGACGGCGGGCAGTGGCAATTCCCGCTGGGCACCGACGAAGTCGGACGCGACCTGCTGAGCCGCCTGCTGCACGGCGGGCGGGTGTCGCTGGGCATCGGCCTGGCGTCGGTGCTGATGTCGGTGGTGCCTGGCGTCCTGCTGGGCCTGCTGGCGGCGTTTCATCCGCGCTGGCTGTCCCCGGCGGTGATGCGGGTGATGGATGTGATGCTGGCCCTGCCCGGTCTGCTGCTGGCCATCTGCGTCATCACCGTGCTGGGCCCGGGGCTGCTGAACACGGTGATCGCCATTGCCATCGGCAGCCTGCCGGAATACGTGCGGCTGACCCGCGCCGCCGCCCTGGCCGAAATGGGCAAGGACTATGTGACCGCCAGCCGTCTGGCCGGCGCCTCCACCCTGCGCCTGATGCTCTCGGCGGTGCTGCCCAATTGCCTGGCGCCGCTGATCGTGCAGGCTTCGCTGGGCTTTTCCAGTGCCATCCTGGAAGCGGCCGGCCTGGGTTTCCTGGGCCTGGGCGTGCAGGCGCCGACGCCGGAATGGGGCACCATGCTGTCCTCCGCGCGGGACTACATCGTGCGGGCGCCCTGGGTGGTGACCCTGCCGGGCCTGGCCATCCTGGCATCGGTGCTGAGCGTCAACCTGATCGGCGACGGCCTGCGGGACGCGCTGGATCCTCGACTCAAGCGGGTGGGCTGATGCTGGAGATCTCGCAACTGCAAGTGCGCTTCGGCAGCTTCACCGCCGTGGACGGCGTGGACCTGAGCGTCGGGGATGCGGAAGTGCTGGGCATCGTGGGCGAGTCGGGTTCCGGCAAGTCGGTGGCCATGATGGCCCTGATGGGGCTGGTGGACGCACCGGGCCAGGTGAGCGCGGCGGCTCTGCGTTTCAACAGCCAGGATTTATTGACGATGCCGCCGGCGCAGCGACGCCAATGCATCGGCCGGGACATGGCGATGGTGTTCCAGGATGCGCTGGCCAGCCTGAACCCGAGCTACACCATCGGTTTCCAGATCGAGGAAGTGCTGCGCCATCACCTGGGCCTGAGCGGCCGGGCGGCGCGGACACGGGCGCTGGAGCTGCTGCGCCAGGTCGAGATCCCGGACCCTGAGCGACGGCTGGGGGCCTATCCGCATGAGCTGTCCGGCGGCATGAACCAGCGGGTGATGATTGCCCTGGCGATTGCCTGCGGCCCCCGATTGCTGATCGCCGATGAACCCACCACCGCGCTGGACGTCACCATCCAGGCCCAGGTGATGGACCTGCTGCTGCGGCTGCAGCGCGAGCACGGTATGGCGCTGGTGATGATCACCCATGACCTGGCGGTGGTGGCCGAGATGGCGCAGCGCGTGGCCGTGATGTATGCCGGCCAGGTGGTGGAAACGGGTGCGCTGCCGCAGGTGTTCGAGCAGCCGCGACATCCCTACACCGCGGCGCTGCTGGCCGCCATTCCGGAGCACAGCCACGGCGCCCGCCGCCTGCCGGCCTTGCCGGGCATGGTGCCGGGGGCGGGTGATCGTCCGGCCGGCTGCCTGTTTGCGCCGCGTTGCCCGCAGGTGCGGGACCGGTGCCGCAATGAACGTCCACCGCTGGAGGCCGGGGTGCGTTGCTTCTTCCCGCTGGCCGGGTCTGCGGCGGGCGGCGCTGGCGAGGAGCGCGCATGACGGACCCGATCGGACCGCTGTCGTCGCCGCTGCTGCGTGCCGAGGGCCTGACCCGGCACTACAGCGTCAGCCAGGGCTGGTTCCAAGCCAAGGCCACCGTGCGGGCGCTGGAGGGCGTGAGCTTCACGCTGCAGGCCGGGCAAACGCTGGCCGTGGTGGGCGAGTCGGGCTGCGGCAAGTCCACGCTCGCCCGCGCCCTGACCCTGATCGAGACCCCCACGGCGGGTCGGCTGTTCATCCAGGGCCAGGATGTGGCGGGGCCCCATACACGGGACCAGCAACAGGCCCTGCGCCGCCAGGTGCAGATGGTCTTTCAGAACCCGTATGCCGCGCTGAATCCGCGCAAGACGATTGCCGCCACACTGGCCGAGCCGCTGGTGATCAACACCCGGATGACGGCCCACGAACGACGCGAGCGGGTGGAGGCCCTGGCGCAGCAGGTGGGCCTGAGGCCTGAGCATCTGCGCCGTTATCCCCATATGTTCAGCGGCGGTCAGCGCCAGCGCATCGCCATTGCAAGGGCGATGATGCTGCAGCCCGGCATCGTGGTGGCGGACGAACCCACGTCGGCGCTGGACCTGTCCATTCAGGCGCAGATCCTGAACCTCTTCATGGACCTGCAGGAGACCCACGGCACCGGCTATGTGTTCATCTCCCACAACCTGGCGGTGGTGGAGCATGTGGCCGATGAGGTGATGGTGATGTATTTGGGCCGCGTCGTTGAGCAAGGGCCGCGCGAGCGACTCTTCGGCCAGCCGCTGCATCCCTACACCCAGGCCCTGATCAGTGCCACGCCGTCTTTGCGGGCGGCGGACCGCCGGGTGCGCATTCCCATCCGCGGGGAGTTGCCCTCGCCGCTGCGGCCCCCCAGCGGATGCGCCTTCCACCAGCGCTGCCCGCGGGCGGTCGCGCGCTGCGCGGAGGTCCGGCCCGAGCTGCGCACGGTGGAGGGTCGGCAGGTCGCCTGCGACGTGCTCTGACACCTGCGCAGCCTGGCACACGTGCGCAGGCCGCGCCAGCCGCCCTCCCAGGCGGCATAACCCAGTGTTATGGTTAAACCGTGCCAATTCAGTTGTGACCGGCTCGCACCCGTTCCAACAATGACGCGCCGCCCGCCGCCTTCCATGCACCAACCCGACTCGTCTCAAGCTCCAGCACAGTCCCCAGCCCAGCGCCGTGAGGCACCTGCGGTGCTGTCGCCCTGGAGGCCTGCGATGCTGAAGCGGCGTCCCAGGCTGGACGGCGGACGCGCGATGGCTGGGCTGCAACTTGGGCTAGCGCTCGGACTCGCTTGGACCCTCGCCGTAGCGCCCGCCCATGCCGCCCCCCCGGCGGACAAGCCGCTGGCCTACTGCACCGACGCCAGCCCTGAAGGCTTCGATCCCGGGTTATGGGATTCGGCCAGCACCAACAACGTCAACAACCAGATCTTCCAGGGTCTGGTGCGGTTTGAACGCGGCGGCACTGCGCTGGAACCGTCGCTGGCCACGCGCTGGGAGATCAGCCCGGATGCCCGCGTCTTCACCTTCCACCTGCGCCCCGGGGTGCATTTCCACCAGCGCCCCTGGTTCACGCCCACCCGCGACTTCAATGCGGACGACGTGCTGTTCACCTTCGGCCGTTTCCTGAACCCGGACCATCCGTTCAACAAGGCCTTCCCCGCCCCCTTCATCTATCCGCAGAACCTGGGACTGGCCAAGGCGGTGGCGTCGGTGGAGAAGCTGGACCCGATGGCGGTGCGCTTCACGCTGCATCAGCCCAACGTCACCTTCCTGAGCTACTTCGCGATGGCCTTTGCCGGCATCCAGTCAGCGGAATATGGCGCCCAGTTGCTGCGGGACGGCCAACCCGAGCAGATCAATCGCCTGCCGGTGGGCACCGGCCCTTACCGCTTCCGCAGCTATGCCAAGGACGATGTGGTCCGCATGGAGGCCAATCCGGACTACTGGGGCACGCCGCAGAAAACCCGGCGACTGATCTTCACCATCAGCCGCGAAGCCGCGGTGCGAGTGCAGAAGCTGCTGGCCGGTGAATGCCAGATCACCTCGCCGCTGCGCGACATCGACGTGGCCGCGCTGGACCGGCATGCCGACCGCATCCGGCTGATGAAGATCCAGGCCCTGAACATCTCCTACCTGTCCTTCAATCTGCGCAAGCCGCCGACGGACAACCGGCTGGTGCGCGAGGCGCTGGACATTGCCGTGGACCGGGATGCGATCTTTCGCGCCCTGTTCCCGCGCGGGGATGCGATGCAGGCGGTCAATCCCTTTCCGCCGGCCATCCCGGGCTACAACACCCGCCTGCGCAATGAATACAACCCGGCCCGCGCCCGGGAGCTGCTGCGGCAGGCGGGTTATCCGAACGGGCTGGACCTTGACCTGTGGGCCCTGCCCGTCACCCGCCCGACCAATCCGAACGGTCAGTTGATGGCCCAGCTGATCCAGCAGGACTGGGCCCGCATCGGTGTGCGGGCGCAGATCCGCACCTATGAATGGGGCGAGTATCTGAAGCGGGCCAATGCCGGCGAGCATTCGGTCTACATGAGCGGCTGGGCCGGCGAAAACGGGGACGCGGATGACTTCCTGTCCCCCAACCTCAGCTGCGCCACCAACAAGACCGGCGTGAAGTTCTGCAATGCCGACTTCGAGCGCCTGATCAACACCGCCCGGGCCACCCCCGATGCAGCGCGACGGATCGCGCTGTACGAGCAGGCCCAGGAGATCTTCAAGCGGGAACGCCCCTGGATCACGATGGCGCATTCCACGGTCTACATTCCCACCAGCCTGGACGTGCGAGGCTTTCGCATGCAGCCCAATGGCGGTGTGGTGTTCGAGAACGTCTACCGAGAGTAAGCCACCATGCGGCTGCGCCATATCGAGGTCTTCCACGCCATCATGCAGGCGGGCACCATCAGCGGGGCGGCCCAGCTGCTGCACATCTCCCAGCCGGCGGTGACCAAGGTGCTGCAGCACTGCGAACTGCAGCTGGGCATGCCGCTGTTCGACCGGGTGCGCGGCAAGCTCTATCCCACGCCGGAGGCGCAGCGGCTGTTCGTCGAAATCGACAAGCTCAACCGCGACCTGGTGTCCATCCGGCGCCTGGCGGCCAACCTGCGCGCCGGCGAGTCGGAATCGCTGCGGCTGATGGCCACGCCGGCGCTGGGCGTGACGGTCATCCCCGCCGCCATGACCCACTGGGCCCGTGCCTTCCCGCGCAGCCGCTGCCATCTCAGCACCCACCATACGCGGGAGATCGTCTCCGCGCTGCTGCTGGGCGAAGCGGACCTGGCCCTGAGCCTGCACGACCCGCGCCATCCGGGCATCAAGACCGAGGTGCTGGCCGCCGGGGAGCTGATGGCGCTGTGCCCGCTGAGCAGCCCGGAAGCGCAAGGGGAAGGACCGCTGCCGCTGGCGGACATTGAATCCGAACTCATCGCCATGGCGGAAGACGACCCGCTCGGACAGATGCTGCACCATGCCGGCGAGGCCCTGGGCCAGCATCTGGACAGCCGCATCACGGTGCAGACCTATCAGCTGGCCCGCTCGCTGGTGGAGGCCGGCGTGGGCATGACGGTGGTGGACCCGTTCACCGCCGCGGCCGCCGACCGCAGCCGGGTGCGGGTGCGGCCGCTGGCGCCGACCATGTCGGTGCAGCTCTACCTGCTGACCTCGGCCAGTGCACCGCTGGCGCAGGCGGCGCGCCGGCTGGTGGCGTATCTGCGCGATGCCGCCCGGAGCAATCTGGAGAGCCTGGCCTGAAGGCGAGCCCCCACCCACCCACGCGCCCTCCAACACCCCGGACCGCCCATGAGCCTCACCGAACGCACCATTGCCTGTGAAGAGATCGCCGACCATCCGGAGTTCCAGCCGCTGCTGTCGGTGCCCGGGGTGGCGGTGGACCTGCGCTACGCCACGCCGGACAACTTCGTTGGCCGCGCCGTCTACGGCGGCCTGGACTGCGCCTATCTGAGACGCGAAGCCGCCGATGCGCTGGCCCGCGCTGCCGACTGGCTCGCCCGCCATCACAGCGGCGTGCAACTGGTGGTGCTGGATGCGCTGAGGCCGCAGCGCGTGCAGGAGGCCTTGTGGGCCGAGCTGGAGGGCACGCCGCTGACGAAATACCTGGCGCATCCGGCGCGCCGCTCCATCCACTCCTTCGGCATGGCGGTCGATGTGACCCTGCTCGATGCCCAGGGACGGGAACTGGACATGGGCACCGCTTTTGACGAGATGACCCCGGCGTCCCATCCGGAATTCGAGGCCGAGCAACTGGCCCAGGGCGGGCTGACCGCCGCGCAGTTGACGCATCGGGGCTGGCTGCGGGCGGCGATGCGTTTCGCCGGCTTCCAGACCATACCCACCGAGTGGTGGCACTTTGATTTTGGCGACCGAGACGTGGTCCGCCGCACGCTGCCGCTGGTGATCTGACCTTCGCCTGTCCAGGAGACCGCATGACTTCCTCCCGCCGCCAGATTCTGCGCTCCGCCCTGGCCGCCACCGGCGCCTCGCTGGCCGCCACCGCTGCAACCGCTGCAACCGCTGCATCTGCTGCATCTTCGGCCCGTCCCCCGATGTCCACCGACACCCCGACCGCCCTGCGCGCACGGCGCCTGCAGCCTGGGGACACCATCGGCCTGGTCAGTCCGGCCAATGCCACCTATGAGCGGGAACCCCTGGCCATCGCGGTGGAATCGCTGCAGGCCCTGGGGTTCAAGGTCAAGCTCGGGCCGCATGTGCAGGCCCGCTACGGGCAATTCGGCGGCACCGATGCCCAGCGCGCCGGCGACATCAACGACTTCTTCGCGGACGACTCGGTGGCCGGCATCCTGGCCCTGAGCGGCGGCTCGGGCTGCAACCGCATCGTGGACAAGCTCAACTACGCCCTGATCCGCCGCAAGCCCAAGTTCTTCGGCGGCTTCTCCGACCTGACCAGCCTGGTCAATGCCATCCACCGCCAGACCGGCCTGATCACCTTCCACAGCCCGGTGGCCAGTTCGGAGTGGAACGATTTTTCGGTGCAGCACTTCAAGGCGGTGGTGATGGACGGCGCGCCGGATGTGCTGCGCAACGTCGACGAGAAGGGCGACAACCTGGTGCAGACCGAGGACCGGATCACCACCGTGCGGCCGGGTGTGGCGCAGGGGCGGCTGATCGGCGGCAACCTGACGGTGCTGGCGTCGCTGGCGGGCTCGCCGTTTTTCCCGGACTGCCGCGGCGCGCTGCTGTTCCTGGAGGACACCAACGAGTACATCTACCGGCTGGACCGCTGCCTCTCGACGCTGCGGCTGGCCGGGGCGCTGGATCAACTGGCCGGCGTGGTGCTGGGCAAGTTCACCCGCTGCGGACCGGGCGAGGGCTACGGCACGCTCACGCTGGACGAGGTCTTTGACGACTACTTCCTGCCACTGAACGTGCCGGTCTATCGCGGCGCGATGATCGGCCACATCCGGCGCAAGTTCACCGTGCCGATCGGGCAAGCGGCTGAGATCGATGCCGGGGCGGGCACGGTCCGGCTGCTGTCTGCAGCGGTGCGTTGACCGCAGTGCAGCGCTGACGGCGCAAGCGCGGCCACGCCGCTCCAACGCCGTGAGGTTTTGACGCAAGTTCCCTCTTCCGGGTGGGCCGCGCAGTCCCGTCCCGGGTCGACCGGCCGTTAGCATGCTCGGTTCGGGAGAGAGAGAACAATGACACCACACACCACGGGGCTGCGCCGCGCCCTGGCGTCCTCCGCCGTGGCCGCGTCGTTCGCGGTCCAGACGGCTTTGGCCCTCCTGGTCGGGCTGGTCGGGCTTGGCGGGCTGGCCATGACGGGGACGGCGATGGCCGGCACCCAGGGCATGCAGTCCGGCGCCGAAGCGTCCCGCCCGGGCACGGTCGCCCAGGGCGATGCCAATGCGCGCAGCACCCCCATGCCGGCCATGACCCCGGTGCCCACCTGGGTGACCCCCATCGAACCGGCGCTCGACAAGAGCCTGCCCGCCGATGCAAGCGGCGTGGACTTTCTGCTGGTGGACCAGCAGACCCGTGTCACCTCCAACGACCGCTTCAACTACCGGCACCGCGCGGATCGCATCCGCACCGAGCGTGGCCTGGACAGCAGCGGCCAGATCGAGGTGAGCTTCAACCCGGCCTACCAGAGCGTGCAGTTCCACCATCTGCGCATCTACCGCCAGGGTCAGGTCCTGCCCTGGCAGTCGCACACCCGTGCCCGCTGGCTGGACCGCGAGACCCAGCTGGAAAAGGGGGTCTACGACGGCAGCCGCACCCTGCTGCTGACCCTGGATGACCTGCGGGTCGGAGACGTGCTGGAGTACGCCTACACGGTGCGAGGCAGCAATCCGGTGTTTGGCAATCGGCAGTTCGGCGGCGGGGACCTGCAGTTCAGCGTGCAGATCGCCCATCTGCATGGGCGTCTGCTGATGCCCGCCAGTCGTGCTCCGACCTTCCAGACCTCGCCGGGCGTGAAGGTCCAGCGTCGCTTCCTGTCCGATGGCGAGCAGGAATGGCAGTGGGAGGTGAAGGACAGCACGGCCCTGCGACTGGATAGCGGCACGCCCTCATGGTTCATGCCCTATGCGCGTGTGAGCTGGTCCGAATTCGAGGACTGGGGCGCCGTGGCCCGCTGGGCCACCCCGCTGTATCAACTGCCCCTGATACCGGCGGCACCGGTGCAGCAGGTGCTGGACGAGCTGAAGCAGCGCCACGACACAAAGGAGGCCCAGATCGCCGGGGCGCTTCGCTTGGTGCAGGAACAGGTGCGTTATCTGTCGGTGTCCATCGGCGCGGGCTCTCATGCGCCGCGTCGGCCGGAGCAGGTGCTGGCCCAGCGCTTCGGGGACTGCAAGGACAAGTCGCTGCTGACCGTGGCGCTGCTGAGAGGCCTGGGCGTGCAGGCCTGGGTGGCCTTGGTCAACACCGAGCTGCGCGAGCACCTGGACCAGCTGCAGCCGTCCCCCGGCGCTTTTGACCATGCCATCGTGCTGGCCCGCTGGAATGGCAAGAACTACTGGCTGGACCCGACACGCGCGCCGCAGAGCGGGTCGCTCGGCCAGTTGGTGCAGGCCAACTTCGGTCAGGCACTGGTGGTGGACCGCACCACGACCGAACTGATTGCGATCGAGACAGCGCCCTCCGTGGTGGACCGCCGCGAGATCAGCGCTTCTTTTGATCTGCGGGGAGGCGCCAACGAGCCTGTCCTTTACAAGGTGATCACCCGCTACTTCGGCGCCGCGGCCGAGGCCATGCGCATGGAATTCGGCTCCGGCGACGGTCGGCTGGAGCGGCTGCAGAAGCTCAATCTGGGCTACTACGCCCGGTCGTTCAAGGACATCGAGGTGGCCGAGCCGATGCGGTGGGAGGACGATCCGCAGGAGAACATCCTCACCCTCACCGAACACTACCGGATCAGGCAGTTGTGGCGCCGGGGCAGCGGCCGGGGCGCCCCCCTGGAAGCGCCCCTGGCCACGCCGGAGATGGACAGCATGCTCACGCAGCCGGATCTCTCACAACGAGAGCATCCGCTCGCCCGCATCCATCCGCGCCGCCTGGACATGACCGTGCAGGCCCTGCTGCCGTCGGAATGGTCCCCGCTGGCGCAGCAGTCCGGCCAGATGGAGGTGAACGACGAGCAGTTCAGCTTCAAGCGCAGCTATCTGCGGGACGGCCGCCGGCTGACCTTGACCCAGCAGTTCATCAGCCTGTCGGACCATGTGCAGCCGAATCAGATGGCCAGCTACCTGGCGCATCTCAAGCGGGCTGACGAATGGTCAGGCTACCTGCTGAAGTGGGGGAAGGACGGCGACGCTCGCGAGGATGTCGCAGCGGTCGCGCCCGGCAGCGGCAGCGGCAGCGGCAGCGGCAACGGTCGTGGCACCGGCAGCGGCCGCACCAGCACCACGGCGGCCCTGGCCTTGCTGGGCGTGGGTCTGATCGTGGGAGTGTTGCGCTTGCTGCGACCTCTGGCGGTGCGGCTGCGTCTGCGACATGAGCGGCATCCCTTGCCGGCGTCCGGCGCCCACGCCCAGCGACCCATGCGCGGCGCCACCGGCGTGGTGGCCCTAGCCCTGCCGACGCCGGGGGACGACCCGCTTCAGCGCGCCCAGGAGACGGTAAGCGGCTCCGGACGCGATGGCTGGCGGACCTGGCTGCACCTGTGGGTGGGCACCGCCCTGTTGCTGCTGGGCCTGGGCATGCTGTTGATGTGGCAGGTGTGCCGCATCCAGGGGGACCAGGTGCTGCTGCAACTGGCGCACTGGGTGTATGGGCTGGGCGCCATCGCCCTGGGTGCCTGGATCGTGCGCAGCCTGGAGCCCTGGGCACTGGCGCGGATCGGACGCTGGCAGTGGGAACGGCTGGGGGATCGCGGCTATCGGGCCCTGCTGTGGCGGATCGGCGTCACCGACGAGTTTCCGGCGGATGACGAGGCGCAGCCGTCCCTCAATGCGTCCGCGCTCAGTGCGCCGCCACCCAGCTCACCAGCGCATCCAGAGTGGAACGCGCCGCAGACGCCCGGTCATCGTTGATCACGGCCACCACCACCCACAGCTGTCCGGACGCGTCCGGCACATAGCCCGCCAGGGCCACCACATCGCGCAGCGTGCCGGTCTTCATCCGGGCCCGGCCCTCTGCCGGTGTGCCCTTGAAGCGGCGCGCCAGCGTGCCGTCCACCCCGGCCACCGGCAGCGTGGCCAGGAACTCCGGGCCGTAGCGGCCGCGCTGCACCGAAGCCAGCATCGTGGCCATCTTCGCCGCGCTGATGCGCTCGATGCGGGACAGGCCCGCGCCGTTTTCCAGCACCACATCGGCTGGATCCACGCCCTGGGTGCTGAGCCAGTCCTTCACCGCCCGCTGGGCGGCCGGCAGGGTGTCCTCCCCTGGCTGAGCGGCGGCGGCGCCCAGGCGCTGGAAGATCAGGCGGGTGGTGGCGTTGTCCGAGGCCTTGAGCACCGGGCGCAGCAGCTCGGCCAGCGGGCGGTCCTGGTGGCGGACCAGCACACGGGCCTGCGCGGGGGTCTGGCCTTCCCGGACCTCGCCGGTCAGCGTGCCGCCAAGGGACGTCCACAGCTGACGGATCGCCTGGGCGGTGGTCCATTGGCGGTCCAGGACGTTGAGGAACTGGCGCACCTGGCAGTCACGCGGGAAGCTGCCGCGCAGCGTCAGGCGAGCGGCGGGCGTGACCGGCTCCGGCGACTGCGGCTGCGGCTGCGGCTGCGAGAGCGTCGGCGCTTGGAATTGCGGCACTCGCCAATGGTCGTCCCAGTCCTTGCAAGGGATGTCCGCCAGCCCCAGTTGCGCAGCGTCGATGTCCAGGCCGCCGAATACCGGGAAGGGGCTCACCTGCAAGCGCTGGCCATCGGACCGCAGATCAAAACTCAGCAGGCTGCCGTTCAGATTGAGCGCGTCCGGGATCACGTTGTAGGGGAACTCCGGCTGCTCATCGAAGTCGGGGGCGCCCAGTTCCGGGCGGGCCGGGCGGAACATCGTGCGGTCCACCACCACGCCACCGTCCAGAGCCGACACGCCCTGACGCTCGCGCAACTCCCTCAGCATCAGCCACAGCGCCGACCAGTCCAGGTCGGCGTCGGCCCCGCCCTTGAGGTAGAGCGGCGTGCGCAGATGACCGTCCGGCGCCGGGGAGGTCGCAGCGGCGGACGGGTCTCCATCCACCAGCAGCTCGGTGCGGCCGCGGCTGTTGGGACCCAGCCGGTCCAGCGCGGCGGCAGCGGTGAGCAGCTTCATGGTGGACGCGCCCTGCATCGGCCGGTCGGCATTCAGGCGCAGGCCACGGGTCGGCTGGTTCAGCGGATAGGCCACCACGGCCAGGGCGCTCAGCGGCACGCCGGTGGCGGCGTGCACGGCGGCGACCGGCGGTGGCAGCTCGCCGCCGGGCATGACGGCACATCCGCTCAGGGCCAGGGCGGCAAACGCGGTCAATGCGACCAGTGCGGCCGGTGAGGCCAGTGCGGACTGCGCCGGGCGCTCGGCGGTGGCGGCGGGCGAGGTGAGCACGGTCGGTCGAAGGGCTTGCATGACCCGGACTTTATCGGTCCCGCGCCTTCACATTCCGTCCGGTTATACACAGACGACAAGCATTCATCGTGGCGTACACAACAAACTCGTGACGGTCCTATGTCAGTGGAGCGACGGTGTGCTTGATCATGCTTTCAGCTCGCAAGCCAGAACGGCGGGCGGCCCGGGCCGGCCGCACCGCCACGTCGTTGACAGCGCAGGCGTGTCCCAGGACCGACCGCGCCGGAATCGTTGACCAGGAGAAAGTCGTGAAACTCAAGCCGCTCGCTCGTTGCCTCATCGTCATGGGTCTGGGGGCACATGCCGCCACCTGGGCTCAGGAAGCCCAGAAAATCGAGCGTGTGGAGATCACCGGCTCGAGCATCAAGCGGCTCAAGGATGAAGGCGCCCTGCCCGTGCAGGTCATCACCGACAAGGAACTCGCCCGTAAAGGCATCACCAGCGCCGAGCAGATGCTGCGGCAACTGGGGGTGAACGGCACCGGCGCGGACAACGCCACCTCCAACAACAACGTCTTCGGGGCGGACACCGACCGGCTCACCGGTGGCACCGCCAGTGCCAACCTGCGCGGCCTGGGCCCGGGCAGCACGCTGGTGCTGCTCAACGGCCGCCGCGTCTCCACCTCCGGCATGAGCGGCGGCGCGGTGGACCTGAATGCCATTCCGATGGCGGCCATCCAGCGCGTGGAAATCCTCAAGGACGGCGCGTCCGCCATCTACGGCACCGATGCGGTGGGCGGCGTCATCAACTTCATCCTCAAGCGCGACTACCAGGGCGCCAGCGTCAGCCTGGACGCGTCCACGCCCTTCGAGTCCGGCGGCGGCCAGCAGCGCAAGGCGTCCATCACCGGCGGCTGGGGTTCGCTGGAGCGCGACGGCTACAACATGATGGTGAGCCTGAGCCTGACGGACAACTCGATCCTGCGCGGTTCAGACCGTGACTGGGCGACCGGTTTCAATCCGGCGCTGGGTCTGTCGCCCAACTCGTCCAGCAGCCCGTTTGCCAACATCATCAACGGCACCGGAACAGCCCTGGGCAGCGGCTCCGCCGTGACCGGCAGCGGGGATGCGGTCAAGTACACCCGCATCAACCTGCTGAGCCTGCAAGGCGCCTGCGACCAGGTCACGAACGGCGTGCAGTTCCAGCCTGGCCTGTGGACGCCGGCCTCCGCAAGCGCGGCCACCAAGGCGGCCAACAATGCGAGTGGCCGTTACCTGTGCAACACCGACTACGGCAGCCAGTTCATGCTGGCCGCGCCCCGCAAGGCCGAGAACCTGGTGGGCCGGACCACCTTCAAGATCAGCGACAGTGCCGAGGCCTTCCTGGAAATCACCGCCTCCCGCAACCGGGTCAAGGCCGAGCTGACGCCCGCGCAGTTCAGCACGTCGGCCAGCACCGGCACGCTCTATCCGGTCAATGGCCCCTACTACCTCAACCTCAAGAACTACGGCGTCACCGACTTCGATCCGACCAAGCCGATCGCCTATCGCTGGCGGGCGCAGGATTTCGGCAACCGGGTCATTGAGAACGTCGACGAAAACTCTCGCCTGCTGGCCGGTGTTGAGGGCGACATTGGCACCTACAGCTACAAGCTGGGCGCCTCCATCGCCGGCGCCAAGGGTTACTCCAATCTGATCGACGGTTATGTCTACACCGCGCCGCTGGTGAATGCGCTGAGCCAGGGCCTGATCAATCCGTTTGTGATGCCGGGGCAGACCCAGAGCAAGCAGGCGATGGACCTGATCGAGTCGATGAAGGCCCGCGGCCGCCTGCAAGGGGGCGAGACCACGCTGCAGCAACTGGACGGCTCCATCAGCGGTGACCTGTTCCGCCTGCCCGCCGGCATGGTGCAGTTCGCCACCGGTGTCGACCTGCGGCACGAGACCTATGAATTTGCGCCGGATGCCAACGGCTTCAGCTGCACCTCGTCGCTGACCGCCGGTGCGCGAGACGTCCTGCTGTGCCCGGGCAATACCGCGGTGCCGAAGGTGTCACGCAACATTGCTGCGGTGTATGGGGAACTGGCGGTCCCCGTGCTGAAGGACTTGGACCTGCAACTGGCGCTGCGGCATGACCAGTACAGCAAGATCGGCGGCACCACCAATCCGAAGGTGGGCTTCCGCTGGCAGCCGGCGCAGATGATCCTGTTCCGCGGCTCCTACAACACCGGTTTCAAGGCGCCGAGCTTCCAGCAACTGAGCCCCAACACGGCGCCGCGGGATTACACCGGCACCTGGAGCGACCCGGTGCGCTGCCCGTCGGACCCGACGCAGTGCTCGATCATCGGGCTGGACTACACCGACAGCGGCAATCCCAATCTGAAGCCGGAGAAGTCCAAGCAGGGGACGTTTGGCGTGGTGGTGTCGCCGTTCGCCAACTTCAACGCGTTTGCGGATTACTGGCGTGTGGATCTGGATCAGCGGATCCGCAAGCTGACGGTGGGGGACGTGCTGAACAACTACTCGCTGTTCTCGGATCGCATCCAGCGGGATGCGAGCGGCAATGCCACGCTGGTGCAGGCGGGCTGGATCAATGCGGCAGACAGCACCACCCGCGGCATCGACTGGGGCCTGAGCTATCAGTTCAAGCATGCCACGGGCACCTGGCTGGCCAACGTCAATGGCACGCACATGCTGCAGGCGAAGGAACGCACGATCTACGGGCAACCGCTGGTGGACTATGTGGGCAAATTCACCACTCGCACGCTGTATCTGCGGGACAAGCTCAATGCCGACCTGACCTGGTCCCGAGACAATTGGAGTGCGACGCTGAGCACGATCTACAAGTCGGGCTACATGGACCAGGACATGACGGCCAAGGGCGTGCTGCCGGCCACAGCCAATACGCGGGTGGCGAGCTACACCACGTTTGATCTGTTCGGGACTTACAGCGGATTCAAGAACACGACGCTGACGGTGGGCATCCGCAATCTGCTCGACCGCAATCCGCCGTTCACCCACCATGACGTGGATGATGTGGCGGGTGCTGGCTGGGATCCGCGGGTGGCCGACCCGTTCGGGCGGACCTTGGCGGTGTCGGTGAAGTACGACTTCAAGTGAGGGAGCGAGCTGAACGACCTCGCCTGAGCGCTCGCTGAACCGGGGAGTGTCGGCACCTCCACTGAGGTGCCTACGACATTCCAGCCCACCGTGAGGAAGTTGAGCCAAGCCATGGCGACACGAGGCAGCCAGTATCCCCTGTTCGAGGCCGCTCAACCCATTCGGGTCGAGTCACCGACCGCCACGGCACCATGGTTAGGTGCTCCAGAGCGCCGCTTCAGCGACTACGTTGTTTACGTGGATGAAAGCGGAGACCACTCACTCGCCAGCATCGATGCGGGCTACCCAGTCTTCGTCCTGGCTCTGTGCGTGTTTCATAAACGGCACTACAGCGAGAAGATCGTCCCGGCCATCGAGAAGCTGAAGTTCAACTACTTCGGCCATGACAGCGTGGTGCTGCACGAGACCGACATACGCAAGCAGAAAGGCGACTTTGCTTTCTTGAGCCATCGCCCCAAGCGGGACGAATTCATGTTCTGGCTGTCGGACATCATGGCGCAGAGCAACTTCGTCCTGATCGCCTGTGTGGTCGACAAGGCGCGGCTCAGTCGAAACGATGGCCTGGCCTCCAACCCATATCACCTCGCGCTGGACCTCTGCCTTCAGCGTTTGCATGAGTTCCTCGCCGAGAAGAGCCAACAGGGCTTGCAAACCCATGTGGTCGTGGAGTGCCGTGGCAAAAAGGAAGATCGCGAGCTGGAGTTGGAGTTCCGCCGCATCTGTAGCGGCAAGGGGGCGCAAATTGGCCCGCTCCCTTTTCACATCGTCTTCGCCGACAAGAAAACCAATTTGGCAGGCCTGCAACTCGCCGACTTGGTGGCACGGCCCGTAGGCCTGAGCTACCTACGTCCAGGTCAACGGAACCAGGCGTTCGACCTATTGAAGACGAAGTTCTTCTGCGAAGGGGGCCGCTCCAGGGTTGGCCAGGGGTACGACAACGTGGGACTGGTTCTTTATCCGCCCCAGAAAGCGAAAAGCCCCGATGAACCCACCGAGGCTGTAGCGCCGACCGGGAACCCCCAATCCACTTGCGCGTGAGTTTAACTGAAGAGGACAGTGCAGTCGAAACAACTAGCTGCGTCGCTCGGCTTTTTGGGACCACGACCTGGGACGTATCAAGGGCCGAGGCCGTCTGACCACTGATTGCACCGCGGTCCTTCGAAGTCGCCTTTGCCAATTCGCACTCCAGCCTGAAGCAGCAGCGCGTGGATCATGGTGCGGTGAAAGTACGCATTCGGCAGCAGGTAGTCATGCAAAAGGGCCGGCAGCCGCGTGCCTCAAGCTTTCGCAAGCATCGACCGCATCTGACTGCAGATGTTCTCGCCCGTGGTCGTCAGCCGCAGGCCGCCGCCGTTCCACTCCAGCCAATGCAGGGCCACGTAGTCGTCGATGTCTTCGCTGGGGATCTCGCTGGCGAGCCGGCGGTTGAGCAGGTCCACCGTCTGAAGAATCCTCTCCTGCAGGTCGGGGCGTCGTGATGCCAATGCCGTCTTGGTCATGGAAGTCATGAAGTTCTCCTGTTCATACAAGGCCTGTAGTCCCCACCGACTGCTCCGCCTGCAACGGCCCAGCAGTCAGCACCATCAGCACATCCGCATACCAGGCGCAGTTCAAGCCCAGTGACTCGTCCAGTTCGCTGTTGCGGTTCGCCATGTCCATGCGGCTGGCATGAATGCCGAGCAGCCGCCAGCGCTGCCCGGTCGCGCCGCCATCCGCGGCAATCGCCAGCACTGGCGAGCCGCTGCAGCCCCGGTGCATGCGGGCATCCGTCAGAAAGTAGCCCGCGCCCTGGAACCGGACGCCGTAGCACGAGGCCACTGCGGCCTGACGCACCACGGGCAGGTGATGAAGGGTGTCGAAGAACCCCAGCGGGAAACCGGGGATCACCAGACGGTCCCCCACCTCCACGCCAAACGAGTCCTCTGGAAGATCCGCCGGCGTGAATGCCCGCACAAGGGCCCCGTCCGGCAGGGCCGCGGGGTCCAAGGCCAGCGCCGCCACGTCCACCGGGCCGGCGCTGTCCTGCGCCTGGATCCACTCGGCCTTGCCTTGGCGATACAGCAGCGCGGACAACACGCCGATCCGGGTCAGGTCGCGCGCATCGGTATGCAGCTCGATCTCGATGCGGTCGGGGGCGTGACCCGTTGCGGCGTCGAAGAGGACATGACGGCTGGTGATCAGATAAAGGCGTCCGTCCCGCTCAAAGAAGAAGCCGCTGGCCGCTGTCAGGGAGATCGAGCCATTGAACGTCATCACCCGGGTGACGCCGAACAGCGCCTGGTCCTGCGCGGGCTCGCGAACCGCAGAGGCCGACTCCATCGCCCGCGGCACATCGATCTGCTGGGCGAGATGCCCCCGCGACCACGCATCGCGTCGATCGGACCAGGTTTTGGGACTCTCGCCGGTCGCATCCGGCTGATTGGCCGAATGGAGCATCGGATTCGTCAGCGCATGCTCGCCGCGCGCGGCAGCCTTTGCGCCCAGGCGCTGAAGCTCGGCATGCTCGTCGAACATGGGGGATCTGGCGCGGGGCCGGGCGCCAGGGTCTGCAACGGTCAATGCCGTCGTGGCGTCTTCAGCAGGGGGTGGGGAGCGGTCGGACGTCAAGGAACACCTCGTGAAGAGGACTTGTCCCGTCAGGGGCGACGCTTCCGCCGGTGGCGCTTCAAGCAAGGGAGGCAAGGGGGCGTTCTTGGATCGAGCGTGCCCCGACAGTCTTCTAATGTAGCGGTGTGCGGGGACAGGGTGCCGCTTTCTGAGTGGCTTTACACGCCTTGCCGCTGAACGGGGACAACAGGACGGGGGCTACTGGACACCGTTCACGGGCGCAGCGCTGCTGTCCGCAGGTGCCGCGGAATCGTCCTCGCCCAGGAGCGGAAGACGGATCACGAATTCACTGCCCTGGCCGATGCCTGCACTGTGGGCGGACACCGAGCCGCCGTGCAGCGCCACCAGGCTGCGCACCAGGGCCAGCCCGACACCCAGGCCGTCGGTGATCGCCCCCCCATCAACGCGCACCCGGAAGAACAGGTTGAAGACGTCGGGAAGCGCGGCTGCCGAGATGCCGCGCCCGTTGTCCTCCACCGCGATCAGCGCCTTGACGCCCTCCCGGCGCGTCGTCAGCTTGATGGCGCCTCCCGGCGGCGTGTACTTGGCGGCATTGAGGAGCAGGTTGGAGACGCATTGCGTGAGCCGGACCGGGTCGCCCCAGCAGGAAATCGCCTCCGACGAAGGGTGAAAGGCAAACTGCTGCTTGCGCTGCTCCATCATCGGCTGGGCCAGGGCGATGGCCTGATGCGCCACATGCGCCACCGGGACGCGCTCCATGCACAGCCCCACCTTGCCGGAGGCGATGATGGCGACGTCCTGCAGGTCATCCACCAGCCGGATCATGTGGCGGACTTGGCGGCGCATGCTGGCGTGCTCCACGGTGTCGTGACCGCCGCCCTGCAAGCGCAGCACGTCCAGCATGGTGAGCAGCGGAGCCAGAGGATTGCGCAGCTCGTGACCGAGCACGCTCAGGAACTCGTCCTTGTTTTTGGCGGCGTCCCTGAGTTCAGTGAGCATTTGATCCTGCTGTTCCACCACCGCCGTCGCCGCCATCGCGGACAACACCAGCCGTTCATTGGCATCGCGCAGGTTCACACTGCGCTCGTCCTGACGGGTGGGGGGTGCGTCCGGCGCAGGAGGCTCCTCCGGCGACAGGGGCTGCAGCGCAGAAAAGAAGCGGTGGCATCCCCCTCCGGCGCGTTTGCTGGCGTACATCGCACGATCCGCCGCGTCGATCAGGTGCTCGGCACTGCTGGCGTCGTCCGGATAGACGCTGATGCCGATGCTGGCCGACACCGGCGACGGGACGCGCCCCGCAGACGCCAGCGCCGCCAGGGACGCCTGCAGCTTGTCGGCCACGAGCCCTGCGTCCGCAACTTCTGCCACCTCGGTGAGCAGCAGCACGAATTCGTCGCCCCCCAGGCGACACACCGTGTCCTCGCCCCGCACGCCGTCCACCAGGCATTGCCCCACGGTACAGAGCACCTCGTCACCCACCAGGTGTCCGCGGCTGTCGTTGATCTCCTTGAAGCCATCCAGGTCCAGGAACAGCAGCGCGAGCCGGCCCTGGTTACGCCGGGCGTGGGTCAGTCCCTGGGCCATGCGGTCGATCAGCAGCAGACGGTTGGGAAGCCGGGTGAGCGGGTCGAGTTCGCTGTTGCGGGTGAGCTCGGCCACCAGTTCCGCTGTGGACTCGGCGGCGCCGCGGGAGCGCATCGCGTCCAGCACCAGTTGCTCGTTGGCGGCCAGCAGCTGATGCATCTGATGACTGCCCATCTGTGACTGGGCCTCCGCCAGGTCAGCCTGAACCTCAGCCAGTTCGGCGCGGGCTGCGGCCACCTTGCCCATGAGGACCGCCATCTCTTCCTGGAGCGCCTGGCGCCGGGTCGAATCGGGCTCTTGCTCGGGGTGCATGGTGGACCACCATTGTCTGGACGCTAGCTAGACCGTCTGGACCGGCGGCTGTCGCCCCCGGGTCGAAGGGCGACCGCCCAGCAGACCTTCCTGCAAGGGCAGCGGTTCCCCGATGCGCAGGCCGTCGGGGCCGATGGCATATTCGCGCAACTCGTCGGAATGGGCGCTGTCGCGGACCTTGACGACGGCCATCAACCGACGCAGCCGGCTGTCCACCTCGATATAACGCTGCACGATGATGGCGTCCGTCATGAAGGCGGTGCCGTAGGGGCTGAAGCGCAGGTCGGTGTAGCGGTCTTCCAGCTCCGAGGTCATCAGCACCGTGACGCCCATGGCGGTCAGCGAGGTCACCAGGCGCAGCAGCGATTCACGGAAATCCTCGCGGAAGGACGGGCCCAGTGCGAGCTCGAAACCGGACAGCGAATCGATGACCACGCGGCTGGCCTTCAGCCGACGCACTTCGGCGCTCAGCATCTGCATGATCTCTTCGATGGAGATGTCCGGGGCGTGACTCTCCACCAGGCCGATGTGGCCCTGCGCAATGGCCTGGGCCAAGGCCGGATTGCGCAGCCGCGTGGGTCGGCGCTCGAAGGCGGCCAGCACACCGGTCTCGCCCGCCTGCACGCCGGCCTGCAAAAACGCCGCCGCCAGAATGCTCTTGCCGGACCCCGACGGTCCGGCCACCAGCAGCGAATAGCCGCGCGGCAGCCCACCGCCCATCATTTCGTCCAGGCCGGGCACGCCCATCGGGAGGCGCGGGCTGGCCGTCTCCGGGTCGGTGGCCGGGGCCGCCTTGGCGGGCACGAACACCTGCAGGCCGCTGCCGGTGATGCGGAACGCATGCAGGCCCGGCAGCGAGGGCTGGCCGCGCATCTTCATGATTTCCATCTTGCGCACCATGGCGTTGCGCTGCACGCTCTGGCGCAGCCAGATCAGGCCGTCGGCCACGGTGAAGACGGGGTTGGCGTCGGTATCGGTGAAGTATTCGCCGATCAGGAAGGTGGTGGCCTGCCAGCTGGTCATCAGCATGCCCAGCTGCTGCATGAAGCGCTGCAACTGCGCATGGCCATTGCCGTCCTCCTTGCTCGCCAGGACGACCGAGCGGAAGGAATCGACGAAGACAAAGGCAGGCTCGTGCGCGGCCACTTCATCGGTGATGCGGGCCAGCACGCCGTCCAGGTCGCCGGCCATGGCTTCGTCGCAGAGGTTGACGAAGCGAACGCTGCGGTTGATGGCGGCGGCGTCGAAGAAGGAGAACTGCTGCTGGTAGCGCAGCATCTTCAGCGGCGGCTCGCCCAGCACGGTGAAATAAAGCGCGGGGCGCTCCGGCGTGGCCAGCGAGAACATGATCTGGTGGGCCAGCGTGGTCTTGCCGCAGCCGGGCTGGCCGGCGATGAGGTTGAAGGAAAACTCCGGCAGCCCCCCGCCCAGCAAGTCGTCCAGGCCCGGCACTCCCGTGGCCAGGCTGTTGATCGTCACTTTGGTTGTCATGGCTTGGGATCCTGCGCTGCAGGAGCGCTTGAAGAGGGCGACCAGACGGCTTGCAGCAGCTGTTCGGTCAACTGGGCACCGATGAGCGAGGTGAGCAGTTCTCGGAACGTCATGAAAAGCATGCCTCCCGCCTCCAGGGCTTGCGCGGGCGGCTGGGCGGCGAACAGCGCCTGGAGCTCCGGGAGGCCGCAGACGCCTTCCTCGCCGGCGACCTTGGCGGCCTCCAGCCAGACATGGCGGGAAGCGGTGCGGTGCAGCGAACGCTTGAACAGGGCCGCGACGCCGCGTCGGCCGAACACGGGCTGCAGGGTGAGCTCGAGGTCGGTCCACATCGCGCCGATCGCGTCGGCTATCTGCCGGGAGTCGGCGCCCTTCGCCACGCGCAAGGCCAGAGGCGCCGTCAACCGGCTGCTCTCTCGGCTGTCCATGGGGCGAAAGCAGTAGTGGGGTGAGGTCGTCAGTGTACGTCCGGGGGGGAGGCGTTTCTCGCTAAATGAAAGCGATGGCTAGCCTCGGTGTACGGTTGGTGGGGAGCCGGCGCAGTGCAAGCGCTCAAACTGACGATGATTTGGCGAGGAAAGCGCGGGCATGGGTCTCTCACGTCGTGAGACCGAGGCCTTCATGCGTTCGCCTGCTGGGTATCGCCCGAGAGGCCCTGCGCGTTGACAATCGCCGAAGCAGGTCGCCCGACGATTCCGCTGCCTCTTGCTGATGGCGCCCGGGCTGCTCTATGACCCATCCACCCTACCCTCCCGCATCATCCGATGGACCGGTTCTCCACCCTTCAACTCTACGTCCGCGTCTTTGAAAGCGGCAGCTTCACACGGGCTGCGCAGGAGATGGGGATCGGTCAGCCGGCCGTGAGCAAGCAGATCTCGGCGCTCGAAGCGCATCTGGGAGCGAGCCTGTTTGTCCGATCGCCGCGCGGTCTGCACGCCACGGCAGCGGGCTATGACTTCTACGACTCGGCCGTGAAATTGCTGGCGGGATTCGAAGAGGCCGAAAGCCGGATCGGGCGCGGTCACGTGGCGCCCGCAGGTCTGGTGCGGGTGGCGGTGCCGCCCGCGCTGGCCCGGATGTATCTCGTCCCTCGACTGCCCGCGTTCTTTTCAGAGTTTCCCGACATCGCTGTGGAAGTGTCGGTGTCGGAGCGGCATGTCGACCTGATCAAGGAAGGCATCGACGTGGCCCTGCGGATCGGCACGCTCAGTGATTCATCCCTCATCGCACGCAAGATCGGGAGCATGCATCTCTGCACCGTCGCCACTCCCGCCTACCTCGCGCAGCACGGCATTCCGCAAGATCCCTCACAGCTGCGTTTCCACAACCTGGTGACCGGCTACGCCAACAACCGCGCATTGGCGTGGCGATTCGCAACGCCGGCAGGGCCGCTGGAAATCGAACCCAGCGGCAACGTTCGATCCAACGATGCCGAGGCCATTCGAGCGGCGGTGCTGTCCGGGATCGGCATCGCTCACGACGCCCAAGCCATGTTCCAGGCGGACCTGGACAAAGGCAGGGTCGTGCCCATCCTGCAGGCGTTCAAGCCGATTCCGCGGGATATCCATGCCGTCACCTCCGGTGGCCGACGCCTGCCTCATCGGCTGCGCGTCTTCATCGATCTTTTGACCCGCATGGCCAATGAGGAACCGGGCCTGCGCGCGCATTGAGCACCGTCATTCCTGCCAGGAATAGTCGTCAGTCTGAACGCTGGAGTACTGGTGGAGCGCCTGCACGGATACCGTGCAGGCCTCGACATCAGACAGGTTCATTCATGCAGAAAACTCTCGAAGGCAAGGTCGTTCTCATCACCGGCGGATCCCGCGGTCTGGGCGCCGCACTGGCACAAGCGTTTGCCGATCAGGGCGCGCACGTGGCCATCAGCTATGCCGCCTCGGCGGCCAAGGCGGCCGCTGTCGTGGACACGCTCAAGGCCCAAGGCACACGGGCCATTGCGATCAAGAGCGACCAGGCTGACCTGACATCGTCCAAGCCTTTGATCGATGCCGTCCTTGCGGAATTCGGCAAACTGGACATCCTCGTGAACAACGCCGGCATCGCCATTCAGGGCCATCTGGTGGACGATCCTGACCTGGACGGTGAGAAGTACAACCGCCAGTGGCAAGTGAATGTCATGGGGACGATTGCCAACACCCGAGCCGCTGCGCCTCGATTGACCGACGGAGGCCGAATCATCTTCATCGGATCACTGCTCGGTGCCTCGGTTCCATTCCCGGGCGTTGCCGACTACGCCGGGACCAAATGGGCCCTGGCCGGATACGCCCGAGGCATTGCGCGCGACCTGGGACGCCGCAACATCACCGTCAACGTGGTCCAGCCCGGCATCATGCCGACCGACATGGCCGCTGAGGTGGCCGGTGAACTTCCAAACCGCGACGCGATTCTCGATATGCATCCGATTCGGCGCATTGCGACTTTGGAGGAAGTTGCACAAACGGTGTGTTTCCTCGCCGGGCCTTCGGCGGGGTATATCAACGGTCAGGCGCTGAACATTGCAGGCGGACTGGCCATCTGAGCTTGCGCCAACACGACCGGCAATCAGGCTGGCGGCGTTGCTGCCAGCCGGGTCGCATGACTGCGCCGAATCAATGAATTCCTGAGGTCAAGCGCCCGCGATCCGGGCCGGCTGCACCTTCAAAGTCCGCCCGTTCGCATCCATCACCACGGTGGCCCCCAGCGGCAACGGCAGATTCGGCGTCGCATGCCCCGCTGGCCAGGCCGCCAGCACGGGCATGCCGAGCGGGTGAAGATAGTCCGCGAGCACCTCGTCCGGTGCATCGGCATCGCTGAAGCTGCCCAGCACCACGCCGGCCAGGTCATTCAGATGGCCGCCCAGTCGCAATTGGCAGAGCAGCCGGTCGATCTTGTAGGGGTCCTCGCCGACGTCCTCCAGGAACAGCACTCCCCCACGCAGGTCCGGCATGAAGGGCGTTCCCATCAAGGCCACCAGCACCGCCAGGTTGCCTCCGACGAGCGGGCCGCGCACCTCCGGACCACTGCGATTCAAGCGATGCGGCACCGGGGTCGGCCCCAGTACGTCGCCGGCTCTCAGGCCCTGCTGCAGGCAGGCCGTCAGTGCCAGCGCGTCCGCCCATCCTTCCTCGCCGCGATGCCAGTCGGACGCCGGCATCGGCGCGTGCCAGCCGATCCGGCCCTGCCGCACCGCATGCAGGGCCGTCAGGTCGCTATATCCGATCAAGGGCTTGGGACTGGTCCGCAGCAGCGCCAGGTCCAGCTTGTCCAACAGCCGCATGCAGCCGTACCCCCCGCGCAAGCCGATGACTGCATCCACCTCAGGGTCGGTGAATGCGGCATGCAGGTCCTTCACACGCTGTTCATCGCTGGCCGCCAGATGACCGAGCACCGCCGGCCCGGCACACCCCGGGAACAGTTTTGTGCGCCATCCCAGACGCTCCATCATCGGCAGCACCTGTGTCAGCGTGCCCTCCCGGGGCGGTCCTGCCGGCGCGATCACGCCCAGGCAGGCGTCGGGCAACAACGGGGGCAGCAGCCAGTCGCCGCTCATGACACGTCCACGCGGCATTCAGGCCGCTCGTAGGTCAAGCCCGTCCAGGCCCAGCGGACTGGGTCGGCCAGAGACCAGATCCGCCACGATCCGTGCGGAACCGAAGGAGAAGGTGAAGCCCAGTGCGCCATGCCCCACATTGAGCCACAAGCCGCGCACCGGCGTGGCCCCGAGCATCGGCGCGCCGCTGGGGGTGGCCGGACGCAAGCCCGCCCACGGCACGGCCCGTGAATAGTCGGCCGCCTTCGGAAAACTGGCCCGCACCGTGCGCTGCAGGGCCGCCAGGCGCGCCGGGTCCAGGCGGGTGTCCTCTCCCACCAGGTCCACCATGGCGGCCACACGCAGTTGCTGGCCGATGCGGGCATACAGGGTCTTGCGCTCGAAATCGGTGACGCTCACGGTGGGCGGACGATGATGTCCGGCAATCGGCGCCGACAGGCTGTAGCCCTTGAGCGGATACAGCGGCAGCCGAACGCCCAGCGGGGCCGCCAGCGCGGCGCTCTGCAGGCCCGCGGCCAGCACCACGTCATCGGCGGAGATCTCGCCGGTGGACGTACGAACGGCCACCACCCGATCCCCCTGCATCAGAAAGCCCAGCGCCTGCGCCTGCACCACGCCGGCAAAACCAGGATGCTGCGCCAGGCGCTGCGCCAGTTGCAGACACAGCGCATGGCAGTCGGCCACCGCCTCGCCCGCCGTGAAGATGCCGCCGGCCAGCCACGGGGTCTCGCAGTCGCCCAGCGCCGGCTCCAGTGCCAGGCACTCGTCGCGGGACAAGGCCCGTTCGGGCCCGCGCCCGTCGGCACTTCGAGCCGCGCGGGCGAAGCCTTCGGGCTTGCGATAGACCACCAGCTTGCCAGGCGTGCGCAATTCGATGGCATTGAGCGCCGCCTCGCGCTGCAGGGTCATGAAGCTCTGCTGGCTGAAGGCGCCTAGCGCCAGCAGCCGGGCGGTGGTGCGGCGGTTGACGTCGCCCCGGCAGCGCGCGAGGAAGGCGGCCAGCCAGCGCCATTGCGCCAGGCTTCCGTCCGGGCGGAAACGCAGCGGCCCGTCGCGGTCCAGCAACCAGCCCAGGGCCTTGAGCGGCACCCCGGCATCGGCCAGCGGCGACACATACCGATAACTCAGCTGTCCGCCATTGGCGCGGCTCGCGCCTTCCGCCAGCCCTTCGCAGCGTTCCACCAGGGTCACGCGGTGACCGGCCTGGACAAGCGCCCAGGCCGTCGTCAGCCCCACGACCCCTCCACCGATCACAACGACTTGTTTCATCCCTGCGGACATTCCTGAACTGTCCGGCAGGGTAAGGAGTTGCGGCGGGATCAGCCAATGAAAGCCAGGGCCTCACCCATAACTGGGGCCTATGCAGGGCCTCCCGGCATGGGAGGCCTGGTGGCGTCAGATCACCTGGCTGATGGCGTGGGCCGTCGCCTCGACGTTGCGGGTGTTCAAGCCCGCCACGCACATGCGGCCCGAGCGCAGGATGTAGACGCCGAACTCCTCACGCAGCCGGTCCACCTGCGCCGGGCTCAAGCCGGTGTAGCTGAACATGCCGCGCTGGGTCAGGAAGTAGTCGAAATTGCGGCCCGGCACCTTGGCCGACAGCACGTCGAACAGGGCATTGCGCATGGCCAGGATGCGTTCACGCATTTCCTCGACCTCGCCTTCCCACAGCGTGCGCAGTTGCGGGTCGGACAGCACCTTGGCCACCACCTGGCCGCCGTGCTGCGGCGGGTTGGAATAGTTGCGGCGGATGGTGAACTTGAGCTGGCCCAGCACGTTGGCCGCCTGCGCGGCGTCCGGGCAGACCACCGACAGCGCCCCGCAGCGCTCGCCGTACAGGCTCATGTTCTTGGAGAAGCTGTTGGCCACCAGGAAGCTCAGGCCGGCATCGGCCAGCGCGCGGATGGCGAAGGTGTCGGCTTCCAGGCCGTCTCCATAACCCTGGTAGGCCAGGTCCAGGAAGGGAATCAGTTCGCGACTCTTGAGCACCGGGATCAGGGCATCCCACTGCAACTGGGTGAGGTCCACGCCGGTGGGGTTGTGGCAGCAAGCATGCAGCAGCACGATGCTGCGGGCCGGTGCCTCGGACAAGGCCTGCAGCATGTCGTCAAAACGCAGACCACCAGTCTGGGCGTCGTAGTAGGGATAGGTGCGGCATTCAACGCCGGAGCCTTCGAAGACGGCGCGGTGGTTGTCCCAGGTGGGATCGGACAGATAGATGCTGCTGTCCGGGAAATAGCGCTTGAGGAAATCGGCACCGACCTTCAGGCCACCCGAAGAGCCCACGCCCTGGATGATGGCCACCCGCTGCTCCCGCAGCGCGGCGCTGTCCGCACCGAAGAGCAGCTTGCCGACCTCGGCACGGAAATTGGCAGCGCCTTCCATTGGCAGGTAGGGCCGTGCACCGGCCTGCTCCACCACGGCGAGTTCGGCGCGGCGCACCGAGTCCAGCATCGGGATGCGCCCGTCGTCATCGAAATAGATGCCGATGGACAGGTTGATCTTGGCCGTGCGGGGATCCTTCTGGAAGGCCTCGTTGAGGCTGAGGATGGGATCGCCGGGGTAGGCGTCGACGTGCTGGAACATGCTGATCTCCACGATGCGGACAAAGGGCCGATCCGCATTATCCCCAGGTCCGGCAGGCACCCGGCCATCGCTCGAAAGGGGTCCCTCTTCGCGTCGCCCCGGGGAGGGATCCGGACCGGGGTCGCCAGCACCGACAATGTCCCCATGGCGCTGCGGCGCCCAAGACTTGAGAGACCTATTCATCCATGATTGATCAGAAGGCATTCAACGAACGTGGCGCGGCCTGCCTCCCCGGCCACATGGGCATCGAGATTCTCGAGGTCCGCGCCGGCGAAGTGACGGCACGCATGCCGGTGCGCCAGGCCGTGATGGCGCCCAACGGCTATCTGCACGCCGGCAGCGTGGTGACGCTGGCCGACACCTGCTGCGGCTATGGCTGCATCGCCAGCCTGCCAGACGGTGCGCAGAGCTTCACCACGGTGGAGCTGAAGTCCAACCATCTGGGCACCGCCCGGGAGGGGGTGATCGAGTGCCGCGCCACCGCCGTCCACATGGGCCGCACCACGCAGGTGTGGGACGCACTCGTCACCCACAACGGCAAGACGATTGCGCTGTTCCGCTGCACCCAGATGCTGCTCTATCCGAAGGCCTGAGCGCGGTCCGACGCGTCGGCATCCAGGCCCTCAGGGCTTGGACGCCTGGGTCCCCGAACGGTCCTGCTTGCCCAGCATCATCAAGGTGCGTGCCACCAGCACCATCTTCGGCGCGATGCTGTCCAGTTGCACGAATTCCGCCTGAGTGCTGTGCGCGCCAAAGCCCCGCACACCGAAACCCTCCACCACCGGCGCCTGGGTGGCGGCGGCCGCAAAGGCCGCGTCCGTCCCCCCGCCGGTGGGCACGTCCTTCACCGTGAGCGGTAGTCCCTGCTCCGCGGCCAGCGACTGGAGCCGCTCGGCCATGGACCGGGACGCCGGCGATGCGTGCAGCGGCGGGCGGCGGCGCTCGAAGCTGAGTGACACCTCCGCCTCCGGCAGCAGCTTGTTCTGGATGCGTCGGCGCAGCTCGGCTTCGACCCAGTCGAAGTCCTCCACCCGCTCCACCCGCACATCGGCCGATGCTTCCGCGCTGGGCGGAATCATGTTGCGCACCACCCCGGACTTCGACACCGTCCAATGCACCTGACGTCCCACCTTGGGATCGGACAGGTCCCGGGCCTGCAGCACCTGATGCGACAGCTCATACAGCGCATTCACGCCCCGCTCCGGGGCGGCGCCGGCATGGGAGGAGCGGCCCTTGACCGTCAAGGTGGCGGCGCCGATGCCGCTGGTGGCCAGCCGCAGCGTGTCCGGGCCGTCCGGGCCCCCGCCGCCCTCGAAGGACAGCACTGCATCATGCTCGCTGCCCAGTTGCGTGATGCGGTGGCGGGACGCGGGAGAGCTGATCTCCTCGTCTCCATTGATCAGCACAGTGATCTCGCCGCAGTCCTTCCAGCCCACCGACTTCAGCAGCGCCAGCACATGCAAGATGGTGGCCACCCCCTGTTTGTCGTCGGCAATACCCAGGCCGTAGGCCCGCTGGCCCTCGATGCGGAAAGGCTGCTGCGCCAGCATGCCGCGCGGGTAGACCGTGTCCATGTGGGCAATCAGCAGCACCTTGCTGCGACCACCGCCGCCCTTGAACCGGGCCTGCACCATCGGGCCTGGCTTCTGGGGGGTGTCGAACATCCGGTAGAGGTCGCTGCCGGGCTCCAGCATGGTGACCTCCCCGCCCAGCTCCTTCAGGCGCTGCGCGATGACCGTTGCAATGCGCTCCAGCCCTTCGCGGTCGGAACTGCCCGATTCGATCTCGACGAGTTGCTGCAGCGTCTTGAGCATCGCAGGCTGCTCTCGGGCGGCCAGCGCCTGGACTTCGTTCAGCGGAATGGACGAGGTGGCGCTGACGGTGGTCGTGGCACTGGCGGGAGCCGACGTGCCGCCCGTCTGCGCGTGGACCGACGCGGCACCGACGCTCAGGCACAAGGCGGCAAGCAGCTGGGGGGACAACGGGGCAGACCTCAACCGGGCCAGCGGGCGAAGCGACAGGCCGGACAGCGAGGCGATCGGAAGACGGAGCGCGGGCAGCGACATGGGCGGGCACCTTCACCTTCTGTGGACAGATCCACCGATGCTAGGTCAGCCAGCCGACTGTCGGGTGGGGGCGCCGTCAGCGATGTGCGAAGACGGGGCAGCGGTTTCCCGCAGGGGCGGGACGGCAGGGCCATCGGCCAGGCTCTCGTCCCGCCGTGCCCGATCCATCCTCAATCCTGCATTGAAACTGTCTCCCTCCAAGGGGGTGCGGGGACATCCGCCGTGCGCTTAGCATGGCCGCCATTGCCTCTCTCCTCCCCGGCTCATCATGACTCAAGACGCTTCCTCTGCCCCTCCCATCAGCTTCATCGCCGTCCTCCAGGCCCGTCCGGGCATGCGGGACGCCCTGTGCGACGCCCTTCAGGCACTGGTGATGCCGACGCGGCTGGAACCCGGCTGCCTGGACTATCAGCTGTTCGAGCTGACCGATGTGTCAGGCACCTTCTACATGCGGGAATCGTTCAAGGACGAACTGGCGCTGGAAGCCCACCGCGAATCCCCCCATTTCCAGGCCTTTGCAGCGCAGGCCGATGGCTGGCTGGTGAAGCCGCCGGAGCTGATCCGTCTGACGGCCATCCGCTGAGGCAGCGGGTCCCCTGCACGAGTCCGGTGCACCAAAGCCCGCCCTCCATCAGGGTCAACAGCTTAGGGGTGGCAGGCGCGGCACGCATCGGGCACTCTGCTGGCAGGAGAAGTCGCTCCGCGCTTCCCGCGCGGCGCCGACCTGCGGATCACCTCAGTTCGTCAGGGGGATACCATGCGCCTCACATTGGCTCCGCCGTTCAAGGCCACTGCGGCTACAGCGCTTGTCATCACATTGGCGGTCGCGGCGTTTGTCGTGCTGGCCGCTTGGCCGTCTCCGATCTAGGGACGCGCTTGCCCGCGTCCGCCAGATGGGCACGCCAGTGCAGCCGCCGTGGCGGCGCCAGCTGGACCGTGCGCCCGTCGCCGCGCGCTGCGCCATGCGGGCGGGTCACCGCCCCAGCGCCGTTTCAATGTCAGCGCGAAGGTTCGCGGGGGTGTCGTTGGGCGCGTAGCGCTTGATGACCTGACCGTCGCGGCCCACCAGGAACTTGGTGAAGTTCCATTTGATCACCTGCGTCCCCAGGATGCCGGGCTTCTCGCCCTTGAGCCAGCGCCACAGCGGATGCGCCTCCGCACCGTTGACCTTGGTCTTGCCCATCATCGGGAAGCTCACGCCATAGTTGAGCTGGCAGAAGGAGGCGATGTCTTCATTGCTGCCCGGATCCTGGCCGCCGAATTCATTGCTCGGAAAACCGACGATCACCAGGCCCCGCGCCTGGAATTCCCGCCACAGCTCTTCCAGACCCTTGAACTGCGGGGTGAAGCCACATTCACTGGCTGTGTTGACCACCAGCATCACGCGCCCGCGGTATTGCGACAGGGACACGGCCTCTCCGGTGATGCTGACGGCGTCGAAGTCAAATGCTGTTTGGCTCATGGAAATCCTCTCCCAACGTAATGCGGCGATCGTAGCGCGGGGAGCTTGTCAGTGTCCGCACAAGGTTGTGAGCAGGGGTCGGTCAGCCCGGCCGACGCTCCCACGCCGCCAGCATGGCGGCCGCCAGAATGGCCAGACCGCCCACGGCCGTGGGCAGGTTCAGGGAACCGCCGCCCAGCCAGAGCGCGGACAACGCGGCCACCGGCACTTCGGTCAGCATCACCACCGCCGTCACATTGGCCGGCAAGCGGGTCGCCCCGTACTGCAAGGACATGTTGGAGGCGAAGAACAGCAGCGCCATGCCCAGCAGCGGCAGCCACCACAGCAGGGACGGAAGGGCCGGCCAGCCGACCAGTCCGCGCCCGGCCATGATGCAGGCCGACACGCCCGCCACGATCACCCCGCCGCTGAACATGGCCAGGGCGCGAGCGCCCGCGCTACTGGCCGCCTGACGGCGCAGCATCACATTGTTGAAGGCAAAGGTCAGCCCCCCCAGCAGCCCCAGGCCGTCGGCCAGGGTGCGGGGCACCGGCCAGCCGCCGCCCGAGGGCGCCAGCACCACCAGGGCGCCGCCCAGCGCCAGGGCAATGCGCACCCCGGCCATGAGGGTCAGTGGCTCCTTGAGCACCACCCGGGCCAGCAGCACGGCCCACAGCGGCATGAGATAGAACAGCAGCACCACGCGCACCACGTCGCCGGTGGCCACGCCCCAGTTGAAGGCGGTGTTGGTGGTGCCGGCGGCCAGCAGCACCAGCCACAAGCCCGGCGAGCGCAGCAGCTCCGCGGCGGCGCCCCGCTGGGACACCAGGACCACGACCCAGGACAAGGCGTACATGATCACCGTCGTCCACAGTGGATGCAGACCTGCCGCCTCAAACTGGCGGAACGGCCACCAGGAGAGCCCCCAGACGGTGGCATTGAACATCAGGGCCAGGATGGGCAGCGGCACGGGCAAGCGAGGGGCGGCGGAGGCGGAAGGGACAGCAGCGGACAAGATGGGCAGAGCTCAGAAAAACGGGGCAAACGTGATGAGGAGCAGGGCCAAGCGCGGCCCTGTCCACAAGGTGTCCGACATTTCGTCTCATTCTTCTCTCCCACCCTCTCAAAAAGCGAGTAGAAAGGGCCAATGAGGCGAAGGGCAGCAAGATGGCAGCGAGCCGGAAGTGACTCGGCAGCGTCGGCCGGCAACGTCTACCTGCAGTGTCGGCCAGTTGGGTCACCCGACGGTGTCGTCCGGCGGTATCGTCCGGCGGAGTCGTCCGGCGCGCTCGCCGGCCGATGCGCCGATTGTGTCAATGACGACGTCGCTGTTTGTCGGGATACGGCCCCTGGGGGCTTGGAAGCAGCGGTCTGCTGGCAAACAATCCCCAGGGTTTATAGCATGGCGCAAGCCCTGACCCTGACCTACAACCGGGTCGCCTCGCGCCTGTCATTCGAGGGGCATACCCTTGGCTGACAGGCGTCGATCGCGCCATGACGAGAATCACCACTCGAGCTATAGGGAGACTGCCTCTTGGACCACCTGGCCTGTTTTGCCCCGGAAGACATCCACGCCGCGCAGGCGCCCGACCTGCAAGGCTTTCACTGGCGCCTTCTGGCGCAAGGGGATTCCTGGTTCTCCACCGCCCAGGCCAAGCTGAGCGCCCACGCCAATCTGCTGCAGGAACTGGTGCTGTCCAAGCGCACCGCTGCAGTGAACTGTGCCGGCCAGCGGGAGAGCCTGGCCCGCCTGGTGGAACTGGCCTCGGTGCCCGAATTCGTGGACCTGCTGACTGGCCCCGCCGCGCCCGTGTGGGACGGCATTTTGCTGTCGGTGGGCGGCAATGACCTGATCAAGGCGGCGCAGACGCCCAGCCAGATCGACGGCCAACCGGTGCCGCTGGAGCTGCGCCTGCTGCGCCGTCAGACGGAATGGGGCCCTCCTTCGGCGGGGGTGGGCCGGTATTTCTCCGAGCCGGGCTGGGCTACCTTTGCCACCTACCTGAGGGCCAACCTGCAGCATCTGCTGTCGCTGCGGGACCAGGGCCCCTCGGCCGGCAAACCGGTCTTCATGCACTGTTACGCCGTGCCGGTGCCACGCCCCGCCGGTGCGGAGGACGCCGGCCACGGCCCCTGGCTGTATCCGGCCCTGAAGGCCTATGCCATTCCGTCGGCCGACTGGGCCGCCGTCAGCCGGCTGATGCTGATGCATCTGGCTCAGTTCCTGAAGGGCTTGATGGCCGACAAGGCCGCCTTCCCGGGCCTGTTCGTGTTCGACTCCACCGCCGTCCCCCTGGCTCCTGCGGCGCCTGGCGCCAGCGGCATCAGCGGCGACTGGCACAACGAGATCCACCTCAACCACAGCGGCTGCTTCAAGATCGGCCGGGCCTGGTCCGAACATATCGAGCAGGTGCTCACCACTGGTGGGCTGGTGCAGGACTCGCCCGGCGGCAAGGGACGCCAGAGTCGGCGCTGAAGCACGCGGAAGCAGTGCGGGCGGCCGCCGCCCCGCCGGTGAACACGCCGCCCCAATGAACAAACCCGCCATTCGGCGGGTTTGTTGTTTCTGGTGAGGCGGCCGTCCGGGCTCAGTGCTTGTCGCTCCGGGCGATGGCCAGCAGGCGCTCCATCTCTTCCGGGTAGCGCCGCATGTTGCTCCGGTGCCAGCGGCCCACCAGCACCATGATGCCGGCCACCGTCAGGCCGAAGACGGTGATCGAGCCGAAGGCCGACACACCGAACCGGGTGAGGATGGTGTAGAGCGCGCCCAGGCCCAGGATGCAGGCCTGTTCATTGAAATTCTGCACGGCGATGGAGCGGCCGGCCCCCATCAGGTTGTGACCCCGATGCTGCAGCAGCGCATTCATCGGCACCACCAGGTAGCCCCCCACGCCGCCCAGCAGGATCAGGAAGGGAACCGCCAGCCAGAGCTGGTCGATGAAATTCAGCACCAGCATCAGCAGGCCCATGGCCACGCCCAGCGGGATGACATTGGTGGCCTTGTCCAGCCGCACGGCCATGGACGCCACCACCGCGCCGACGGCAGTCCCGATGGCCACCACGCCGGCCAGCGCCGACGCCTGCGTCGTGCCGTACCCCAGCGCCGCAGCGGCCCAGGCGAAGACGATGTAGCGCATGTTGCCGGACACGCCCCAGAACAGCGTGGTCATGCCCAGCGAGATCTGACCCAGCTTGTCCTGCCACAGCCGGGAGTTGCAGCTGGCAAATTCACGCACCAGCCCCGTGGCGCCATGGGCCAGCGGCTGCAAGGGTGCGTCAGTGCGCGGGATGCGCAGATTGAACAGGGCGGCAATGCCGTACAGCACCACCATGAAGGCGATGGCGGCTTCCGGTGCGGTGTCGATGCCGGTGTCGATGAGCGGCAGGTCGAAGCTCAGCAGCACCGAGCTGGCCCGCTCGCCCAGCAGTTGTCCGCCGAAAACTGCGCCCAGGATGATGGACGTGATGGTCAGGCCTTCGATCCAGCCGTTGGCCTTCACCAATTGGGAGGGCGGCAGCAGTTCGGTCAGGATGCCGTACTTGGCCGGGGAGTAGGCGGCTGCGCCCAGGCCGACGATGGCATAGGCCGCCAGCGGATGCACGCCCACCAGCATGCTCAGACATCCCACCACCTTGATGGAGTTGGAGATGAACATGACCTTGCCCTTGGGAACCGCGTCGGCAAATGCACCCACAAAAGGCGCCAGAACGACATAGAAAAGGGCGAACATGGGCACCAGCGCGGCACGCTGCCACTCGGCGGAGCCATTGGTCCGCAACATCTCGACGGCAGCCACGAACAACGCGTTATCAGCCAGCGAGCTGAAGAACTGCGCTGACATGATGGTGTAGAAACCTTTTTTCATGGACCCGGGCTACCTGGAACTGCGGCTGGCGTCGACTTGCGGCGGAAAACGCTGGTCCACGGAGGTCAGCAGCGCTGCGGCGGGTTTATAGCATGCGCTTCTTTTGGTAAAGGCGATGGGCGCCACCTCGTCTGTGTGATAAGCGTGACCGCCTCCCCCCTCCCACCGAGCTTGGGGGGGCAGGGTGGTGGCCGACTGGTCGCGTGTTGGGGGGCGTGTCCGGGGCCGGAGCGGGAAGGCACAATCACGCCATGCCGCGTCCCATTGAAGCCCTCATCCATCAGCCCGCCCTGGCCCACAACCTGCACCGGGCCCGCGACTGCGCCCCCGATGCGCAGGTGTTCGCCGTCGTCAAGGCCAATGCCTACGGCCATGGCATCGACCGTGTGTTTGACGCTTTTCGTGCGGCGGACGGCTTCGCCCTGCTGGACCTGGATGAAGCCCAGCGCATCCGCGACCTTGGCTGGCGCGGCCCCATCCTGCTGCTGGAAGGCTGTTTCGAGCCGCGGGACCTGGAACTGTGCTCCCGCCTGCGCCTGTGGCATGCGGTGCATTGCGAACAGCAGATCGACTGGCTGGCCATGCACAAGACCCATGAGCCGCACCGCGTCTTCCTCAAGCTCAACAGCGGCATGAACCGGCTGGGCTTCTCGCCCAGCGGCTTCCGCGCCGCCTGGACCCGGCTCAACGCCCTGCCCCAGGTGGACGAGATCTCCCTGATGACCCACTTCTCGGATGCCGACGGCCCCAAGGGCATCGACCGGCAGCTGGCGGTGTTCCAGGAAGCGACGGCGGACCTGCCGGGTGAGCGCTCGCTCAGCAACAGCGCCGCCGTGCTGCGGCACAGCGAACGGGCGGGCGTGCGGGCCGACTGGGTGCGGGCCGGCATCATGAGTTATGGCAGCGCCCCAGATTTTCCGGAGCACGACATCCACCACTGGCAGCTGCAACCCACCATGACCCTGCGCAGCCGGGTGCTGGCGGTGCAGTCGCTGCAGGCGGGTGAGACCGTCGGCTACGGCAGCACCTTCGTCGCCGACCGCCCGATGCGCATCGGCACCGTCGCCTGCGGTTATGCGGACGGATACCCGCGCCATGCGGGCACCGGCACCCCGGTGCTGGTGGGCGGTCAGCGCACCCGCACGCTCGGACGGGTGTCCATGGACATGCTGGCGGTGGACCTGACCGATCTGCCACAGCAAGGCGCCGGCAGCGAGGTCACGCTCTGGGGTCAGGGCCCGAACGGCAGCGTGTTGTCGATCGATGAGGTGGCGGCCGCTGCCGGCACCATCGGTTATGAGCTGATGTGCGCCCTGGCGCGCCGGGTGCCGGTGCACCTGGACCCGCTGACCTGACGCAGCGGCCTCGCTCATGCATTTGGCGTGGACGCCTGCCGACTGGGAACTGGACGTCTCCGCCATCCGGGCCAGTGGTCCGGGCGGCCAGAACGTCAACAAGGTCTCCAGCGCCGTTCATCTGCGCTTTGACATCCGCCGCTCCAGCCTGCCGGCGGTCATCAAGGAGCGGCTGCTTGCGCTCTCCGACCAGCGCATCACCGCCGAGGGCATTGTGGTGATCAAGGCCCAGGAGTCCCGCAGCCAGGAGCAGAACCGGGCGGATGCGGTGGCCCGGCTGATCGCCCTGGTGCAAAGCGTGGCCCATACCCCCAAGACGCGTCGTCCGACCCGTCCGACCTTTGGTTCCCAGCAGCGCAGGCTGGCGGGCAAGGCCCAGCGCGGAGAAGTCAAATCCGGGCGTGGCAAGATTCAGTGGGACTGACATGTTCAAGGTTTTTCGCATCTTCGTGCTGCTGGTGATCCTGGCGGTGGTGGCGTCCACCGCCCTGATGCAGCGCTGGCAGGCCCAGTCCTGGCAGCGGATCCAGGTGATCACGGTCTATCCGATCAATCTGCAAGGGGATGCGGCGACCGACACCTACATCGACCAGCTCAACGACAGCGCCTTCGCCGACATCGCGCCCTACTTCCAGGCGCAGGCGCGGCAATTCGGACTGCCGTTGAGCACGCCGGTCCAGGTGGTGCTGGGACGGCGGGTGCGAGACCTGCCGCCGCCCGTGCCACAGCAAGGCGGCGTGCTGTCCGCCATGACCTGGAGCCTGAAGATGCGCTGGTGGGCCTGGCGCAAGACGCCGCCGAGCTCCCCGGTGCCGGATGTGCGGCTGTATCTGCTCTACCACCCGGGTGACTTCAACGGTCCCCTGCCCCACTCCACAGGGCTGGAGAAGGGGCGCATGGGGCTGGTCCACCTGTTTGCCAGCCGCGCGCAGCAGGGGCCCAACCAGGTGGTGATCGCCCACGAAGCCCTGCACACGTTCGGCGCGTCGGACAAGTACGACCCTGCCACACTGATGCCGGCCTTCCCGGACGGCTATGCCGCCCCCGACCAGCAGCCGACGCTGCCCCAGGATCAGGCGGAACTGATGGCCGGACGCATCCCGGTGCGGCCCACCGAGGCCCGCATGCCGGCCAGCCTGGCCCAGACGGTGATCGGGCGGCGCACGGCCGAAGAGATCAACTGGCTGCGGCGCTAACTGCCGGTTTGGCTGAGGCGCTCAGCCGGCTCGCGGTGTTGCAGCCTTGCGGTTCTGCGATGGTCCGGACCGCGCGCTGAGGGCGCTCAGCCGCCTCAGCGCATCCGCGTCGCGACATAGATGCTGCCCAGGCACAAGCCCATGCCGGCCACCGACAGCACGCTGGGCTGCCAGCCTTCCAGCAGCGCGGACAGCACCAGCGCGATCACCGGAATCACCACGCCAGTCAGCGCCGCCCGCGCCGGACCTTGCCGCTGCGCCAGCTTGAAATACAGCACAAAGGCCACGACCGAGCCAAAGACCGACAAATACAGCAGCGACCCCACATAGGACAGCTCCCACGAGAACCGCATGCCCTGGCCGCTCACGAAGGACATCACCGTCAGGAACACCGCCCCGTATCCCATGCTCCAGGCCAGCACCGGCACGAGCGCCAGCCCGCGTCGGGTCAGGGTGAGGGTCAGCACATTGCCGATGCAGGCCGCCAGCACGGCCGCCAGCCCCATCAGCAGACCGTAGGCAGCGGTCGGCCGGGCACCGGTGGACGCAATCTCCGGCCAGAAGATCATCACCACCCCCAGCACCCCGCCCACTGAGGCGGTGAGGAAGCGCACCGACACCCGCTGCCCGAAGAACACCCGGCCCGACAGCGCATTGCCAAACACCATCAGGCAGAAAAGCACCGCCACCAGACCGGACGGAATGTGGCGCTCCGCCTCATAGACCGAGTAGTAGTTGCCGCTGTATTGGACGATGCCGGTGGCCAGCATCAGGCCGTGGGCCGACAGCGGCAGACGCAGGGACAGCCCCTGCCACTTGGTCAGTGCCACCAGGATCAGCGCCGCGATGCCAAAGCGCCAGGCCACTGAATTGAGCACCGGCACGCCGGACGCCAGCTGGTACAGGATGATGTGCCAGGTGCTGGCCCAGATGAGGGTGGGGCCCCAGAACAACCAACGATTGGACAGTGTGGACATCGCAAGGAAACCGGAAGGAAACCAGAAGACATCGGCCCCGGGGTGCGGGGCCGTGAGGGGAGCAGGACGGGAAGTGCGGGGAGCGCTGGTGGTACCGGGGGCACCCGGAGCACCCTCCTGAAGTGCCAGTTGAAGTGCCAGCTGAAGCGCCACCTGAGAAGGAAGAAGGCGCCGCACCCAAGCGGCAAGCTGGGCCCAGCGGCACGGCAGCGGATGATGTGATGTCAGCCAGCCCTGCCGCGTCCCCACGCTCAGCGGTGGGCGCCGGAAGCAGCGGCGCGCGCGGGTATCAGCCTCGCTTGAAGGTGGCCAAGATGGCGCCCGCCGCCACGAAGAGCGACCCGAACACCCGGTTCAACATCTTGAGGTGGGCCTCCGAGCGCAGCGCCGACAGCACGCGCGAGGCCAGCGCCGTGTAACCGGCCATCACCACGGCGTCGGTGAACGACAGCGTGGCGGCGATGACGGCGTACTGCGCGCCCAGATGCTGATTCAGGTCGAGGAACTGCGGCACCACGGCCAGCAGGAACACGGTGCCCTTGGGATTCACCGCATTGATGCCCCAGCCGCGCATGACGAGCTGGCGTCGGGTGACCGGCTTGTTGTCGGTGGTCTGCGCCACCAGCGGCTTGCCGGGGGAGCGCCATTGCTGCACGCCCAGATAGACGAGATAGGCCACACCGGCCCACTTGACCACCAGAAAGGCGGTCTCGGACGCCTTGATCAGGGCCCCGAGGCCGGCGCCGACCAGCACGATCTGGGTCAGGATGCCCAGGATCAAGCCGATGACGGTGAAGTACCCGCGCTTGAAACCGTGGTTGAGTCCGGAGCTCATGGCGGCGATGGCCCCCGCGCCCGGGGACAGGCTGATGGCCCACGAGGCCGCGAAAAACCCCAGCCAGACTGAGAACTCCATGATCGACTCCTTGAGGAGTCGGGTTTTTAGCATGCCGACTTCGTATTGACGATGGTCACGGCAAGTCAATTGTTGGGGGTTGTGGCGGCCCGCGCGATGCAGCGCGAGGCTCCGTGCCACAGTTGGCATCCGCCGCAGCGGCGACAATCCGGCCATGGCTTCCCCCAAGACCCAATACGTCTGCTCCGAATGCGGCGCCACCAGCGCCAAGTGGCTGGGCCGCTGCCCGTCCTGCAGCGCCTGGAACACCCTGGTCGAGACCGTCGCCGAGAGCGCCGGGGCCGGAAAGAATCGTTACCAATCCCTGGCGCGCAGCCAGCCGGTGGCGACGCTGTCGGAGATCGAGGCCAAGGATTTCGACCGCACGCCCACCTCGCTGGAGGAACTGGACCGGGTGCTGGGGGGTGGCATCGTCACCGGCGGGGTGGTGCTGATCGGCGGCGATCCCGGCATCGGCAAGTCCACCTTGCTGCTGCAGGCGGTGGACGCCCTCTCCCGCCAGATGAAGGTGCTGTATGTGACCGGGGAAGAGTCCGGCGCGCAGGTCGCCATGCGCTCGCGCCGGCTCGGGCTGGACGGCAGCCAGGTGCGGGTACTGGCCGAGATCGGCCTGGAGAAGATCCTGGCCACCATCGAGGTGGAAGCGCCGGATTTCTGCGTCATCGACTCCATCCAGACCCTGTATTCCGAACAGCTCTCGTCCGCCCCGGGCTCGGTGGCGCAGGTGCGGGAATGCGCCGCGCAGCTCACCCGCACCGCCAAGGCCACCGGCTGCGCCATGGTGCTGGTGGGCCACGTGACCAAGGAAGGCGCGCTGGCCGGGCCGCGCGTGCTGGAACACATCGTGGACACGGTGCTCTATTTCGAGGGGGACACCCACAGCAGTTACCGGCTGGTGCGGGCCATCAAGAACCGGTTTGGCGCGGTCAACGAGATTGGCGTGTTCGCCATGACGGAAAAAGGCCTCAAGGGCGTCACCAACCCGAGCGCGATTTTTCTGTCCACCCACGGCGAGCCGGTGCCGGGCTCCTGCGTGCTGGTGACGCTGGAAGGCACCCGGCCGCTGCTGGTGGAGCTGCAAGCCCTGGTGGATGGCGGCGGACCCAGCCCACGGCGGCTGTCGGTCGGCCTGGACCGGGACCGGCTGGCCATGCTGCTGGCCGTGCTGCATCGCCATGCGGGGGTCGCGACCATGGACCAGGATGTGTTTGTGAATGCAGTGGGCGGTGTGCGGATCACCGAACCGGCCGCCGACCTGGCCGTGCTGCTGGCCATCCAGAGTTCGCTGCGCGGCAAGGCGCTGCCCAAGGGCTTCATCGCCTTCGGCGAAGTGGGCCTGGCCGGTGAAGTACGCCCGGCGCCGCGCGGCCAGGAACGGCTGAAGGAAGCGGCCAAGCTGGGCTTTTCCGTGGCCGTCGTGCCGCAGGCCAACGCCCCCAAGAAACCCATCGACGGGCTGACCGTGCACGCCGTGGCCCGCATTGAGGACGCCATCGAGATCCTGCGCGGCATGTGACACTTCGGGGCCTGCGGGCCCAGGTTCAGGCCCGCCGTGTCGTTCAGGCCCGCCGTCACGTATTGCCAGCACAGCCAGCACTGCCATGCGCCCCGAATTCCCCGTTCAGTTCCTCTCTCCGTCTCCCCATCACGCCGTGATCTTCAGAAGTCAGCGCCCCCTCTCCCCACCCGATAACGGCCCTGGCGCCGACTCCGCTGCGCACGGAGGCCAGGCATGAACCGCTGGTTTGGCATTGCACTGGCGGTGGCGGCAGTGGTGAGCGGCATCGCGCTGTTTGGCTGGAAGGGCGCGATCCTGGCGCTGTCGCTGATCGTGTTCTGGCTGCTGCTTCAGTTCAGCCAGTTGATGAAGGTGATGCGCACAGCCAATGAGTCGCCGCTGGGCCACGTCAGCAGCGCGCTGATGCTGCAGTCCCGCCTGCATCCCGGCATGACACTGGTGCAGCTGATCCGGCTGTGCCGCTCGCTGGGGGTGAAGGTCGCCCCCGACACCTACCGCTGGGCCGATGCCGGCGGTGACGCGGTGGAAGTGGTGCTCAAGGGCGGCAAGGTCACCCACTGGACGCTCATCCGGGCGCAGGGTGACGCGGTCGTGGACGCCGCGGACACCGCCAGCGCACCACCGCCCCCATCCCCGGACCGGCTTGCATAAAATCCAGGCCTTTGACGCACAAGGAATTCCCATGTCTTTGGACGACCGCGACGGCAAGATCTGGATGGACGGCGAGCTGGTGGACTGGCGCGACGCCAAGATCCATGTGCTGAGCCACACCCTGCACTACGGCTGCGGCGCCTTTGAAGGCGTGCGGGCCTATCAGACCGACAAGGGCACGGCCATCTTCCGGCTGCGGGAGCACACCGAGCGCCTGTTCAACAGCGCCAAGATCCTGCGCATGAAGCTGCCCTTCACCGTCGAGCAGGTGGAAGAGGCCCAGAAGCAGGTCGTGCGCGAGAACAAACTGGCCAGCTGCTACCTGCGTCCGCTGACCTGGATCGGCAGCGAGAAGCTGGGGGTCAGCCCCAAGGGCAACAAGATCCACCTGATGGTGGCGGCCTGGGCCTGGGGTGCCTACCTGGGCGAGGAAGGTCTCAAGCGCGGCATCCGCGTCAAGACCAGCAGCTACACCCGCCACCACGTCAACATCACCATGACGCAGGCCAAGGCGGTGAGCAACTACACCAACTCGATCCTGGCCAACATGGAGGCCACCGACGACGGCTACGACGAGGCCCTGCTGCTGGACGCCTCCGGGTTTGTCTCCGAAGGCGCGGGCGAGAACCTCTTCGTGATCAAGAACGGCGTGGTCTACACCCCGGACCTGTCGGCCGGCGCGCTCAACGGCATCACCCGCAACACCATCTTCCACATCTGCCAGGACCTGGGCCTGAAGCTGGTGGAAAAGCGCATCACCCGTGACGAGGTCTATATCGCCGACGAAGCCTTCTTCACCGGCACGGCGGCCGAAGTCACCCCCATCCGCGAGCTGGACCGCATCGAGATCGGCATCGGCAGCCGTGGGCCGATCACCGAGAAAATCCAGGCCGCCTTCTTTGACATCGTCAACGGCCGCAATCCCCGTTATGCGCACTGGCTGACGCTGGTGTGAGAGAGACCGCATCATGACCCAACCCAAATCCGTCGTTGAAGTCACCGCCAAGGACCTGCAAGGCCCCGGCGTGGTGTTCTGCCCCAATCCGAAGATGCCGCTGTGGAGCAACCATCCGCGCGTGTTCATCGACCTGAGCCATGGCGGCGAGGGCCAGTGCGCCTACTGCGGCACCGCCTACCGCCTCAAGGCCGGCGAAATGCTGCCCGCCGGCCACTGACCCAGTCGGGCCCATGGTGCGCAAGTCCCAGTCCGCTTTGCTGCTGGCCACCCCGGAAGATTCCGAGGCGCAGTTCTATGAGGCCTTGCAGACGGCCGACCTGGAACGGCTGATGGCGATCTGGGGCGACGAAGACGAAGTGGCCTGCGTGCATCCGGGCGGCCCCCGGGTGGTGGGCGTGGCGGCCATCCGGGCCAGCTTCGAGGCCATTTTTGCGCGCGGCGCCATCCCTGTGCATGCGCAATGCCAGCGGCGTCTGGTGGTGGGCGACACGGCCATCCACCATGTCCTGGAGCGGGTGGAGATTGCCAGCGCGGCAGGCACGGAAAGTGCCTGGGTGGTGGCGACCAATGTCTACCTCAAAACCGCTCTGGGCTGGCGCATGGTGTTGCACCATGCCAGTCCGGGCACGACGCAGGACGTGAAGCAGGAACCGTCGATCGTCTCCTCGGGATCGCCCACGACACTGCACTGAAAGTCGCCATGCAGTATCACGCACCGTCCTGGCTGCCGGGCGGTCATGCCCAGACCATCTGGCCCGTGCTGTTTTCCAAGCGCTTCACCGGGCCCGCGCCTCAGTTCAGACGTGAGCGCTGGACCACGCCGGACGGTGATTTCGTGGATGTGGAACGCCTGGTGCAAACCGGCCCGGCCACGGACACGGCGGCGGACGGCTCACCGGTGGCCGTCCTGTCCGCAGCATCGGGCGGTCGTAGGGTGGCCGGGGCCCCTTCCGCCGCCGCCGCCGACATTGGTTCGGAGCGCCCGCTGCTGGTGCTGTTCCATGGCCTGGAAGGCAGTGTCGACAGCCAGTATGTGCAGGCCTTTGCCGCCGTTGCGGCCGAGCGGGGCTGGGCGTTTGCCATGCCGTATTTCCGGGGCTGCTCGGGGGAGCTGAATCTGGCGCCGCGCGCCTACCATTCCGGCGACTACGAAGAAATCGGCTGGATGCTGGGCCAGCTGCGCGCGGCCCATCGCGGCCCGATGATCGCGGCCGGGGTGTCGCTGGGCGGCAATGCCCTGCTGCGCTGGGCCCAGGAGGCCGGCGAGGATGCTCGGCGGACGGTGCAGGCGGTGTGCTCCATCTGTTCGCCGCTGGACCTGACGGCATCCGGCCATGCCATCGGCAAGGGCTTCAACTACTGGGTCTACACCCGGATGTTCCTCAAGACCATGCGGCCCAAGGCGCTGAAGAAGCTGCGCCAGCATCCCGGGCTGTTTGATGAAGAGAAGCTGCGGCGTGCCCGCAATCTCTATGAATTCGACAACATCTTCACCGCGCCCCTGCACGGGTTCCGCGATGTGGATGACTACTGGCTGCGGGCCTCCGCCAAGCCGCATCTGGCCCGCATCCGCGTGCCGGCGCTGGTGCTCAATGCCCGCAACGATCCGTTTGTGCCGGCGCACAGCTTGCCGGAGCAGAGCCATGTGGGTCCGTGCGTCACCTTGTGGCAGCCGCAGGACGGTGGCCATGTCGGCTTCCCGTCGGGCAAGCCGCCGGGCCATGTACGGACCATGCCCAACAAGGTCTGCGACTGGCTGGCCTGTGCGCTCTGACCCCTTCCGGAGGTAAAACGGCCATGGATCCCATTGTTGAAGCGGCGCTGAAGAAGTGGCCGAATGTGCCGCATTGCTACGGATGGCTGGCGCTGGATGCGCGCGGCGACTGGTACATGCGGGATGAACGCATCCAGGCGGCGGGGCCTTTCCCTGCGGTCAAGGGCAGCCGGATCACCCACGACAAGCTGATCGGCTTCATCCAGCGCAACTATGCAGTGGATGAGCACGGCTGCTGGTTCTTCCAGAACGGGCCGCAGCGGGTGTATGTGCAGCTGGAGGCGGCGCCATGGGTCTGGCGGCTTCAGCCGGACGGCCGGGTGCTCAGCCACACCGGTCAGGCGGCGCAGGTGGAATCGGGCTGGCTGGATGAGCAGGAACGGCTGTTCCTGATCGCCGACATCGGCCTGGGACTGGTCCATACCCAGGACATGGGCCCGGCGGCTGATGCGATTGAGGCGGGCGTGTGGTCGGTGGAAACGACCACGCACGCGGCGCTGCTGTCGCGCTGCGGGGTCGTGCTGGCGCCGACGCCCGCGGGCGCCTGAGGCTTATTGCGAAGCAGCGGACGCCGCGACCGGCGCCTTGGGTTCTTCCAGCTTGGCGCCGGCGTTGTTGGCCATGTAGACCACCGCGCGGGCGATTTCGTAGTCGCTGGCTTCACCGCCGCCCTGCGGGGGCATGGCGCCCTTGCCCTTCAGGGCGGAATGCAGCAGGGTGTCAAAGCCGGTTTTCAGGCGGGGGGCCCAGGCGTCAGCGTCGCCGAACTTGGGCGCGCCCATCGTGCCGTTGGCGTGGCAGGCCGAGCATTGGGCCTTGAAGAGTTCCTCGCCGGTGCGGAAGACCGCAGGGCCGGACATGTCCTTCAGGTCGATGGTGCCGACGGGCTGGATGCGGGCGGCGACGGCTTCGGCATCGGTGATGTCGCTGCCGGCGGCGGGCTTGACGTCGCTGGAGACGTAGTTGGCAGCCAGCACCAGCACCGCGATGGGAATCACGAAGGCGAAGAACACGGCGGCGATCAGCTGCTTGGGCGTCTTGATCGGCCCTTCATGTGCGTCGTGCGCCTCGGCGGCGTGCGTGGCGGGAGACTGATCGTGGGTTCCGCTCATGGAGTCCTCGTTGCGATGGGCGTGGGGCGAGAAAGGAGCTGCCCGGCGGAACGGGTCCACCGGCTGGCCCGGTGCAAAGAACCGGGCGAAAAACCGAACAAAGTATAGCCAGCGCACCTGTTTGGCACCCTGGGGCTTTCGTCAAGAACGAGCGATGTTGGTGCGTGGCTTTGCGAACAATGCAGGGTCGTGGGGTCCGGTCTTGACGGGAAGTGCCTTGCGGGCCCGCACGGGTGCGGCAACCGGGGCGCCCGGATTCGAGGCCAGCGCCGGGGTGCATAAGGGGGTCGGGGGGGCCGTTGATGTGGGCGTTCGGGTGGATGTTCCGGTGGCCGTTTGATGCTGCCAACCGGCCTTGTTGCGGCGAATGCGTGAGCAGGGCTCAGAACATGGCTAGAATGCGAGTCTGCCGCGACCGTGGTGAAGTGGATATCATTGGGCCCTCCGAAGGCCTAGTCGCAAGTTCGATTCTTGCCGGTCGCACCAGCTGCCCCTCGTCTGGCCTTGTCACAAGGCTCTGGACTGACGGACGAAGCCCCTCATCTCTCTGATGACCACGGGTTTCCGTCACTCGAATCGCCTCGATTCAGTTCCCCCTGTTCTGCTTGGATTCGCTGACCTCCCGGAAGACGGAAGGCTTTGGCCCCGATTCGAAGCGCCCACACCGCCCTTTTCAGCACTGTTTTCAGCGATGTGCTGGGCGTCGCGACCTCAGCCGAACATCAAACGATCCGCGATCGGTGATGCGAAGGAAACGGCGAGCGTTGCGCCGTTCAAGAGCAACGACAGTTCATAAAACAGCACATAGGGCCTTGAAAGTACGTGGGGAGCATCCACCACCGACAGCCAGGTCCAGCAAACGCTCAAGATCAGATAGACAGGCGCGCTTCCTGGAATGAACAAGGCCATTGCGGCCAGCGCGGCGAAGTAGCCCAAGACCAGTGACAGGCGCAGGGCTGTCACGAGTGGCTTCCGCTTGCTGGCATCCACCACCGCGGCTTTTAATCGCAGGCGTTCAAGCTTCAGGGGTTCGGGCAACCCACGCGCTCCGATCTCATCCGCCATGATGGCGCCCAAGGTCGCCACCGCAGCGCCCAAAATCAGCAGGCGAAAGCCAAGTTCGGTCATCCCTTTGTCCCTGTCGTCCTGGAAGCGCTGATGTTAGGTTTCTTGCAACCTTCATCAGGTGGCTGAGCGATACGCTTTGGACGCAGGTCGGCGTTTTGTCAGCGGCCACCCAACCGCGACTTTCGTCTCAGCTTTGTGAGGCAACTTGAAGTTGTTCAGCGCCCCCCTCCTATACTGCGCGCCGCCCCAAAGTCCAGCCGGACTTCAACATCAGCCCTGCGAACCGAGCAGCGCACACCAAGCCATGGGCAGGCCAGCATTTCGGGAGGAATCCAATATGTCATTCAATCGCCGATCGGCGTGTGTACTCGCGGCCATCGCCGCCCTGCTGACTGCCTGCGGCGGGGGCAGTTCCGACAACGACGGCGTCAAGCCGACCAATCCCACCCTGAGCGCCAACCAAGCCGCTTTCGAAGAATTCCTGCTGACGCCGGGCGGCGGCAGCTATTTGCTGCACTGGTCGGTCAGCTTCACGTCGGCCAAGGGCTCGCTCAAGACGCTCTATTCCGACTCGAGCACCCTGGCGGCCTCGCCGCTGACCAGCGGCCCGCAAATCAGCATTCAGACCGACCCGGTCAACCTGACCACCGCGCTGCCCGCGGCGACGGTCACCCCCACCCGCGTGCTCAAGGACGGCACGATCCTCGTGGTGCCGGCCAAGGGCGTGGTCAACCGCATCACCTATGTCGGCAATGACGTCCGCGTCGATGCGCTGGCCGAGGACAAGACGACCATCGCGTATTCCGCCATTCGCAGCAACTTCGAAACCGTGGCGCTGACCGGCCCGATCGTCAGTGCGCCGCAGGACTTCCTGCGTTTCCACGACTCGATCCTGGTCAATCCGAATGTGACCGATCCGGCCGCCACCTACCTGCCGGGCGCCAAGTACACGAAGTTCACCAAGACCAATCTGGGTGATCGCTACAACGCCTTCGACTGCCAGGCCGCCACCACGACGGCCAACATTTCGCCCTGCGCCACCAATACGACGCTGACGGCCGCGTTGACCACCGGCCTGACCTCCAACAGCGACGGCGTGACCTACCGTCTGTCGAATGGCACGCTTCGTACCGTCGGCGGCGTGCAGATCTGGGTGGCCACGTCCCCGCGTCCGAAGTCGGCCAACCTGACCTATCACGACGAATACCGCATCTACTTCGAGATGGGCGGCAACGTCTACACCGGCGCGCTGATCAAGGACGGTGCCGTGATGGGCGGCAGCTTCTACGTGTCCAACCCGAACAGCACCTCGACGTCGGTGGTGGACTTCATCACGCCGCTGTCCTACGACATCCGCCTGAACAAGGCTGCGCACGACAGCATCGTCAGCGCCATCAAGCTCTGATTTGACTGCAGGGCCGACAAGGCCCTGTGTTTGTCGTCACGCCCAAAGGCCTCCCCACGGAGGCCTTTTTTGTATCCGCTTGGAGCCTCCCGGTCTGCGCCGCCATCCAAGACCCCCGAATGCACGACCCGTCTGGATTTCGACGTTCTTTCATTCCGCCCTCCTATACTGCGCCCGCCTCAAAGCCCGGCCGGTCACTGCACCGGACAACGGGCAGGCATTCACCAAAGGGAGGATTTCATGATGTCATTCAATCGCCAATCGGCGTGTGTAGTCGCGGCCGTCGCCGCATTGCTGACGGCCTGCGGTGGCGGCTCTGATTCAACGGCCGACACCAAGAGCGTGGCAACGTCCGCTGTCCGTTCAGAAGCGGCCACTTCTTCACCTGCCACGACCCTGAGCGCCAACCAGGCCGCCTTCGAAGAGTTCCTGGTGTCGCCGGCCACCGGCAGCTATCTGCTGCATTGGTATCAGGTGTATTCGGGGGGCCAGCCCTACCTCGTCAATGTCTATTCCGACTCAAGCACGCTGCCTGCGTCGCCGCTGACCGCGGGTCCTCAGATCAGCGTGCAGTCAGCGCCGCTCAACATCACCAAGACACTGGGCGATCCGACGCTGTTGCCCACGCGGGTGCTCAAGGGCGGCAAGATCCTGGTGGTGCCGTCAAAAGGCTTGGTGAACCGCACCTCCTACGTCGGTGATGACGTGCAGGTGGATGCCCTCGCCGACGACAACACCACCGTCGCCTACTCGGCCATCCGCAGCCACTACGAGACGGTACCGCTCACCGGCACGCTCGCCACCTCACCCGCCGACTTCGCGCAGTTCCACGACCCGCTGTTTGGCCGCGTCGGTGTGCTGGATACCACCGCGTCCTACGCGCCCGACTCCAAGTACATCAAGTTCACCAAGACCAATCTGGGGGACCGCTACAACGCGGGTGACTGCGGCGCGGCAACGACCACCGCCAATGTGTCCCCATGCCGCACCGGCACGACCCTGTCCGCAGCACTGACCGCCGGCCAGCGGTCGAGCAGTGACGGCGTGACCTACTACCTGGCTGATGGCACGGTGCGCACCGTGGATGGGGTGCAGATCTGGGTGGCCAATGCCCCGCGACCCAAGTCCGCGACGCTGAGCTACACCCAGGAATTCCGCATCTACTTCGAGCTGGGCGGCAACGTCTACACCGGCTCGCTGATCAAGGACGGCACGGTGCTGGGCGGGAGCTATTACGTGTCCAACCCAAGCGCCACGGTGCTGGTGGACCGGCTGACCTTCCTGCCCTACGACATCCGCCTGAACAAGGCTGCGCACGACAGCATCGTGGCCGCCGTGAAGATCTGAGGGGACATCCGGGCTGCCAAGGCCCGGTGGTGCTCATCTCTCGCACAGGGTCTCCTGACGGAGGCCCCTTTTCGTTGCCGGGCCCCTCTTCAAGCCCCTTGGCCTGCCGGGACTTTGCTGCTTCACTTAGGGTGCGTGTTCTCACCCTCACACTCACAGGAAGGCAGTCATGGACTATCGACAACTGGGCCGCTCCGGCCTGAAGGTACCGGCACTCAGCCTGGGCACCGGCACCTTCGGCGGCAGCGGCGAATTCTTCGAGCGCTGGGGCAGTACGCAGGTCGACGAAGCCCGGCGCATGGTGGACCTGTGCCTGGAGCACGGCCTGAACTTCTTCGACACCGCCGATGTGTACTCCGCCGGTCGCTCGGAAGAGGTGCTGGGCCAGGCCTTGAAGGGCCGCCGCGACAAGGTGCTGATCTCCAGCAAGGGCACCTTCACCATGGGCACCGGCCCCAACGACGTGGGCTCCTCCCGCTATCACATCACGCGCGCCGTCGAGGCCAGCCTGCAGCGCCTGGGCACCGATCACATCGACCTGTATTTCATGCACGGCTTCGACGCCCTGACCCCGGTGGACGAAACCCTGCGCGCGCTGGACGACCTCATCACCGCCGGCAAGATCGGCTACATCGGCGCGTCCAACTTCTCCGGCTGGCATCTGATGAAGTCGCTGGCCACGTCGGAAAAATACGGGCTGGGTCGCTATGTGGCCTACCAGGGCTACTACTCCCTGATCGGCCGGGACTATGAATGGGAGCTGATGCCCCTGGCCCTGGACCAGGGCGTGGGCACGATGGTGTGGAGCCCGCTGGGCTGGGGACGGCTGACCGGCAAGATCCGGCGCGGTCAGGACCACAGCAGCGGGCGCATCGCCTCCGGCGGTGCGGTCGGCGGCCCGCCGGTGGATGACGAGCACCTCTTCCGCGTGGTGGACGTGCTGGACGACATCGCCCGTCAGCGTGAGAAGACGGTGGCGCAAGTGGCGCTGAACTGGGTGCTGCGGCGGCCGTCCGTGGCCAATGTGGTGATCGGCGCGCGCAATCAGGAGCAGCTTCAGCAGAACCTGGGTGCGCTCGGCTGGGAGCTGTCCCCTGACGACATCGCCCGGCTGGACGACGCCAGCCACAAGGAACCGGCCTATCCCTACTGGCATCAGAAGGGCTTCGCGTCGCGCAATCCCAAACCGACTCGCTGGTGAGCGTTCCGCAGCGCTTCGGTCAGGCCGCGACGGCCCGCTGGTGCCGGACGAAGCGGCCCGGCGGCTGACCGACATGGCGGGTGAAGGCCACGCCAAATGCACTGACCGAGCGGTATCCCACCCGCTCCGCCACTTCGGCGACCGGCTGGCCGTCCTTCACCAGCATCTGCCGCGCCAGCGCCATGCGCCAGGAGAGTAGATATTCCTGAGGCGCCACCCCCACCACGCGGCCAAAGCGTTCAAAGAAGGCGGACCGGGACATCGCCGCCCGCCGCGCCAGTTCCTGCACCGTCCAGGCGGTGTCGGGATGCTCGTGGATGGCCCGCAGGGCCTGAGCCAGGCGCGGATCACTCAGCCCGCGCACCAGCCCGGGCGTGGAGGCGGTCTGGGCCGAGGCGCGGAAGGCCTCGATCAGCATCACCTCGAGCAGTCGCGCCGTGATCCAGTCGCGGCCCGGGCGCTGGGCGCGGGCCTCGTCGCCCAGCAACTGGACGAGGCTGGCCAGCCGTGCATCGCCGCGCACATGGATCCAGCGCGGCAGCAGCGACACCAGCAGCGAGGCATCGGCTGCGCCAAATTCGCAACTGCCCACCAGCAGCCGGGTGTCTACCGGACCTTCAGGATCGCCCACACGGGCTCCGCCTGCGATGGCTTCAATCGGGGTGAGGACAACCTCGTCCGGCGCCGGTGGCAACCGGTCCAGACTGGACGTGGCAAAGCCCTGGGAGGCGGGCAGCAGGACAAAGTCGCCTGCGCCAAGGGTCAAGGTCTCGCCAGACGCATCGTCATCCACTCGCAAGTGGCATCCGCCTTCCAGCACCACAAGATAAAACGGCCGTCCCAGTTCCGAGCGGCGCACCGCCCACGGCGCGGTGGCCATCACCTGTTTGGAGAACGGCGCGGTCGGCTGCAGCAAGGACACCACCTCGGCCAAGGGATCGATCATCTGGACGATCTCGACAAAATGCTGGAGCTTGCAGTGTAGTCAGTCCAGGCATCGACCCATATCGTCAGGGACGTCTTCACTTCTACCTGCAAAGGCCGCCATGACCGCTCCCTTCATCGCTCCCTTGACCGCTCCCTCGACCGTCCTCATCACCGGCTGCTCCTCCGGCTTCGGCCTCGAGACCGCACGGCTCTTCCTGGACCGCGGCTGGCAGGTGGTCGCCACCATGCGCAAGCCCGACCCTGATCTGCTGCCCCGCTCCGATCGCCTGCGGCTGCTGCCGCTGGACGTGACCCAGCCGGACAGCATCGCGGCATGCATCCGCCATGCGGGGCCCATCGACGCCTTGGTCAACAACGCCGGCGTGGGCATGCTGGCGCCGCTGGAAGGCACGTCGCTGGCCTCGGCCCACGAGCTGTTCCAGACCAACACCCTGGGCACCATCGCCATGACGCAGGCCGTGCTGCCGCAGTTCCGCCAGCGACGCGCCGGCGTCGTGGTGAATGTGACCTCCAGCGTCACCCTCAAGCCCTTGCCGCTGCTTTCGGTCTACACGGCCAGCAAGGCGGCGGTGAATGCCTTCACCGAATCCCTGGCCCTGGAATTGGCGCCCTTCGATGTGCGGGTGCGTCTGGTGTTGCCGGGCCGCGCGCCGACCACCCGCTTCGGGGCCAATGCGCAGGCCCGCATGGCGGGTCAGGTGCCGCAGGCGTATGCAGATTTCGTGCAGGCGGTGTTTGCTTCGGTGCGCAGCGGTGACGCCCCCACCACCCAGGGCACCGACGTGTCGGAAGCGGTCTGGCGCGCCGTCACCGATCCGTCAGCGCCGATGCGCCTTCCGGCAGGCGCGGATGCCGTGGCGCTGGCGGAAGGATCCGGCCTTCGGCCAGATGCAAGGTCTGTTCCCCGAATCGGTCCAGATCAGCCGGGTCGTGGGTAATCATCAGCATCGGAATGCCGATGTCATCCAGCAGCGCCTGCAGCTCCGCACGGGTGTGCTCACGCAGGGACGGGTCCAGCGCGGAGAACGGTTCATCCAGCAGCAGCGCGCGCGGTTCGTTGACCAGGGCTCGCGCCAGAGCCGTCCGCTGCCGCTGCCCGCCGGAGAGCTGGTGCGGCCACTGGTCCGCCACTCGGTCCAGGCCCAGGGCGTGCAGCCAGCGGTCGACCGCCGGATGGCGCGTGGAGGGGCGCGGATTGAGCCATCCGCGTTGCAGGCCAAAAGCGATGTTCTGCCGCACGCTCAGGTGAGGAAACAAGGCGTAGTCCTGGAACAGGTAGCCGAGCTTTCGCGCACGGGCCGGCACATCGATGCGGCGGGCGACGTCCAACACGGGCTCGCCCTCGACGAGGATGTGGCCTTCATCCGGCCGAAGCAGCCCCGCCACCGCCTGCAGCGTCAGGCTCTTACCGGCGCCGGAAGGCCCGAAGATCACCGTGCGACGGGCATGGGTGCGGAAACAGACTTCCAGGTCGAATGACCGCCCCGCCCCACCAACACGCTTGCGGACGTCCACCTCAAAGCTGATCGGTGCGCCGCTCATGCCAGGCTCCTGGGCCGCGCCAGCCGTCCGGCGCTGAGCAGGACCGCCACGCAGGTGACCGAGATGATGATCACCAGCAGATTGGCCGTGTCGTCCTGGCCGGCCTGCACGGCTTCGTAGACGGCAATCGACAGCGTCTGCGTCTTGCCGGGAATGCTGCCCGCCACCATCAAGGTGGCGCCGAACTCTCCCAGCGCGCGGGCGAAGGCCAGCAGCACGCCCGCCAGCACACCGCGCCAGGCCATCGGCAAGGTGACCCGGAAGAACAGCGCCCATTCGCCCAGGCCCAGCACGCGCGCGGCCTTTTCCAGCTGCGGATCCACGCCTTCGAAGGCGGCACGGGCCGACTTGGCCACCAGCGGGAACGACACGATGGCCGCCGCCAGTACCGCCCCCTGCCAGGTGAAGATCAGTTGCACGCCGAAGTGCTCATACAACCAGCCGCCCAGCCAGCCGCGTCGGCCGATCACCACCAGCAGGTAGTAGCCCAGCACCGTCGGCGGCAACACCATGGGCAGGGTGAGCACGGCATCGGCCAACTCCCGGCCCGGAAAACGCCAGCGCGCCAATGCAAATCCCGCCGCCAACCCGAAGACCAGGTTCAGCAGCGTGGCCCACCCGGCCACCTTCAGGGACAGGGACAGTGCAATCCAGGCCGCATCCATGCCGATGCGGTCAGGGTTTGCCGAAGCCGTACTTCGCCAGCACGGCCTGGCCGTCGGCGGACAGGGCGAAGTCGATGAAGGCCTTGGCGCCCACCGGATTGGGACCTTGCTGCACCACGGCCATCGGGTAGCGGATCGGCACCTCCGTGGGCACCGTCAGCACGATGCGCACTTTGGTGTTCTGCACCAGCGCATCCGTGCCATAGACAAAGCCGGCCTCGGCTTCGCCGCGCGCCACATAGTCCAAGGCCTGGCGCACGTTCTGCGCATAGACCGCCTTGGGCTCGACCGCCGTCCACAAACGGGCGGCTTCCAGAGCGCCCTTCGCATAGCGCCCGGCCGGCACGCCTTCGGGCTTGCCCACGGCAACGCGCTTCACGCCCGCCTGCTGCAAGTCCGCCAGCGAGCGCAGCGGCAGTCCGCCCTCCAGGGGCGTGATCAACACCAGGGAGTTGCTGACGAAGTCGCGCCGACTTCCCGGAGCGAGCAACTGCTGTTGCTGCGCCCGGTCCATGGTCTCCTGGTCGGCGGATGCGAACACGTCCACCGGGGCGCCCTTGGCGATCTGGGCCAGCAGGGCATCGGACGCCGCGAAGTTGAGCAGCAGCTTACTGCCGGGGTGACGGGCCTCAAAGGCGGGGGCCAGTTCCTTGAATGCATTGGTCAGGCTGGCGGCCGCGGAGACGGTGATGTCGGCCGCCCGAGCGGCGACGCCAGTCAGACTCAAGCCCAGGCCCATGCCAAGCACCAACATCGCCGACAGGGCCGTGCGACGTCCGGATGAGCGCCGGCTCAGTGAAGAGGTTTCCGGCCAAGCCCGGGTGGGGGTCTGGTGATTCAACGGGGCTGGTCGCTGCAGTCGGGTCATGGGCGCTCCTGAAAACACCGGCGGACAGGGGCGCGATGTCGGAGCGCAATATATCGCAGGATATGACGCCGGGTGCATCCAGGGCCACCGGCGTCACTGTCCGTCCTCAGACCTGGGCCATGCCGCCGTCCACGAACAGCTCGATGCCGTTGATGAAGCTGGACGCGTCGGAGGCGAGAAACGCCACCACGCTCCCGACTTCAGACGGCTGGCCCAGACGCCCCAGCGGCACCTGCGAGCTGAGATAGTTGAACAGGACCTGGCGGGAGGCATCGTCCTGCGCCAGCCCACTCAGGCCCGGCGTGTGGATCGGGCCCGGGCTGACCGCATTCACGCGGATGCCGCGGTCCTTCAGTTCCACCGCCCAGGACCGCGCGAAGTTGCGAACGGCGGCCTTGCTGGCGCTGTAGACGCTGAAGCTGGCGCCGCCCTGCACCGAGGTGGTGGACGAGGTCAGGATGATCGACGCCCCTTCGCTCAGCAGCGGCAAGGCCTTTTGCACGGTGAACAGGACGCCGCGCACATTGGTGCCGAAGATGCGGTCGAAGTGCTCTTCCGTGATGGCGCCCAGCGGCAGCATGTCGCCGCCTCCGGCGTTGGCAAACAGAATGTCGATGCGACCGGCGCGTTTGGCGATGTCTGCATAGACGCGGTCCAGATCACCCAAGACCGAGGCGTCCGCCCGGATGCCGGAGGCCTGCGGGCCGATGTCGGCAACGGCGGCGTCCAGTTCCGCCTGACGGCGGCCAGTGATGAAGACACGCGCACCCTGGGCGGCCAACTCCTTGGCGGACGCCAGGCCGATGCCGGTGCTGCCGCCGGTGACCAGCGCGATCTTCGATTCAAGAGACTTGTTCATGGTGAGCTCCACAAGGAAGGTTGAGGGGAAGGTGCGGCGGGTGGCCGCATGTCTTCAATGTAGGCAGGCTCGATTGATCCAGAAAGAGCGTTAAATCGAAATGACTATTCATGGCTGTAGATAATCCGGACCGTCACTCCCTCATGACTCATGGACCAACTGCAAGCCATCCGCGTTCTGGCGCGCGTCATCGAAACCGGCAGCTTCACCCGCGCGGCGGATTCGCTGAGCCTGCCCATCGCCACGGTGAGCAAGCTGGTGAGGGACCTGGAGTCGCATCTGGGCGTGCGGCTGCTGCAGCGCACCACCCGGCGGGTCACGGTGACCCCGGAAGGCGAGGCCTATTACGCCCGCAGCGGCCGCATCCTTCGCGATCTGGAGGACATCGACGGCGCCTTCAGCGCGGTTCGGGGCAAGCCGCGTGGGCAGCTGCGCATCGATGTGGGCGGATCCACCGCCCGCGACGTGCTCATCCCCTTGCTGCCGGATTTCGTCCGGCGCTTTCCGGACATCCGCATCGACCTGAGCGTGTCGGATCGGTCCGTGAACCTGATCGGTGACAACGTCGACTGCGTAATCCGGGGCGGGAGTCTGGCCAATTCCTCATTGGTGGCCAGGCCGCTGGGTGCGGCGGTCATGGTCACCTGCGCCTCGCCGCTGTATCTGAAGCAGGCCGGCGTCCCCAGCACACCGGACGAGTTGAAGAACGGCCACCGGCTGATCGCCTACCTGTCCAGCGACACCGGCCGGCCCTTCCCTTTCCGCTTCGAGCGGGAGGGAGACAAGACGGAGATCAAGCTGGATCACCGCATCGGGGTGAATGAAAGCAACGCGCACCTGGCGGCCTGCATCGCTGGGCTGGGGATCGTGCAGACCTTCGGCTACGCCGCAGCGCAGGCCCTGCGTGAAGGGCGTCTGGTCGAAATCCTTCAACCGTGGCGCCCGTCGCCCTACCCGTTCCACGTGGTGTACCCGCAGGCGCGGCACGTCACGCCGCGCCTGCGCGTGTTCATGGACTGGCTGCTGGAGGTGTTCCCGCAGCCGCTGAGCCAGCCGGGCGCCCCAGCACATTGAGCGGAATCTTCAGATAACTCACGCCGTCCTGCTCCGCCGGCGGCATCTGTCCGGCGCGGATGTTCACCTGCAGCGACGGCAGGATGAGGGTGGGCACCTCGAGCGTGGCGTCCCGCGCGGTGCGCATGCGCACGAACTCGTCCTCGCTGACACCATCGTGCACATGGATGTTGCGGGCCCGCTGCTCGGCGACGGTGGTCTCCCAGGCGGGCGCGCGGCCCGCGGGCGGATAGTCGTGGCAGACAAACACGCGGGTCCGCTCCGGCAAGGCCAGCAGACGGCGCACCGACCGGTAGAGCTGCCGGGCATCGCCACCGGGGAAATCCGCGCGCGCCGTGCCGACATCGGGCATGAAGAGCGTGTCGCCCACAAAGGCCGCATCGTCCATCAGATAGGCCATGTCCGCCGGGGTGTGCCCCGGCACCAGCACCGCCTGCGCTTCCATCTGGCCGATGGTGAAGATCTCGCCGTCCCGGAACAGATGATCGAACTGGGTGCCGTCCGGGATGAAGTGGCGGTCCAGGTGGTAGAGGCGCTTGAAGGTGCTCTGCACCTGCGTGATCTGCTCACCAATCGCGATACGGCCGCCCACCTGCTCCCGGATGTAGTGCGCGCCCGAGAGATGGTCCGCATGGGCATGGGTCTCCAGGATCCATTGCACCGTCAGGTCGTTGTGGCGGATGTAGGCCAGCAGCCGGTCCGCCTGTTGGGTGGCGGTGCGGCCCGACTTCATGTCGAAGTCCAGCACCGGATCGATCACGGCTGCGCAGCGGGTGGCGTTGTCGCTGACGACGTAGGAGACGGTCCAGGTGCTGTCGTCGAAAAATGCTTGCACGGTGGCACGAGCGGACATCACATCTCCTTCAATCTATTGATTGATAGTTTATTGATTGATATATTGAAGTCAAGTTCACGGAGCTTCTCCATGCTGACCTCTCCATCGCCCGAATCAGTCGGCACCGCCGATCCTGAAGTTCCTCCGCATGCGCTGGACATCGAAGCCCTGCGCGCCGCCGCCGGTCCGGCGGTGAAGGCGCTCAAGGTGATGGCCAATGAAGACCGGTTGCTGCTGCTGTGCCAGTTGTCACAGGGTGAGATGAGTGTCGGCGAACTGGAGGCGGCCTTGGGCATTCATCAACCCACCTTGTCCCAGCAACTGGGGGTGCTGCGCAATGAAGGCGTGGTGACCACCCGGCGAGACGGCAAGCGCATCTGCTACAGCCTGGCCGACCCGCGCCTGCTGCAGCTCATGCAGCTGATGCATGCGCTGTACTGCCCCAAGGACTGACCCATGACGCTGGACCTGGCTTCCTTCACCCCCTGGACGTCGCTGGCCGGTGGCGTGCTCATCGGCGTGGCGGCGGCGATGCTGGCGCTGCTCAATGGTCGGATCGCCGGCATCAGCGGCATCGTCGGTGGGCTGCTGTCGCCGCGTCCGCAGGAGACCTCCTGGCGGCTGGCCTTTGTGCTGGGCCTGATGGCCTCGCCGGCGGTCTACGCCTGGGGGGCGACCCTGCCCGAGCTGTCCATGCAGGCGAGCGGGCCATGGCTGGTGGCGGCCGGACTGCTGGTGGGCATCGGCACCCGGTATGCATCCGGCTGCACCAGCGGGCATGGCGTCTGCGGACTGTCGCGCCGGTCGCCGCGCTCGCTGGCTGCCACGCTCGCCTTCATGGGTGCCGGCTTTGTGACCGTCTTCATCGTCCGCCACCTGCTGGCATTTGGACCGGAGCTGCCATGAGCCTCTTCACTGCCTTGCTCGCCGGGCTTGTGTTCGGACTGGGCCTGCTGCTGTCCGGCATGGCGTCGCCGGCCAAGGTGCTCGGTTTTCTGGACCTGGCCGGGGCGTGGGATCCGTCCCTGGCGCTGGTGATGCTGGGGGCCATCAGCGTCGGGCTGATCGCATTCGGTGTGGCCGGGCGGCGGTCCCGCTCGCTGCTGGACCTGCCGATGCAGCTTCCGTCCCAGCGCAGCATCGATCGACGGCTCATCGGCGGCAGTGTGCTGTTCGGCATCGGCTGGGGCCTGGCCGGGTTCTGCCCCGGACCGGCCCTGGTGGCGCTGGGCACGGGCAGCGGGCCGGCGCTGGTGTTTGTGGGGGCCATGCTGGTCGGCATGAAGGGGGTCGACTGGCTGGAACGACGGCGCTCGCCCTCCCCCTGAATGGCCGTTCGCCGCTTGACGGGCGCTGCCGGGACCGGCCCGCCTGCCACCGGTCATGGGTCGCCGGTCACCAGCCATCAGTTGCCTGCAAACGTGCGCCCGCAGAGTTCTGCCGGGCGGCTCGCTCCCGCCTCAATCCGCCAGCATCTTCATCAGTTCCCCGATATCGCTGGCGCAATGCGCCTGCGCCCGTGCCTCGATCTGCCGGTACAGCGTCACCAGCGCACGGCCGCTGGCCGTCAGCACACTGCCGCCGCCTTGGGCGCCCCCGGCGGCCGTGGCCACCGCCGGCTCGCGCAGCGACTGATTCAGCTCATCGATCAGCAACCAGGCCCGCCGATAGGACATGCCCAGGGCCTTGGCCGCTGCGGTGATGGAGCCGGCCTCATCCAGCGCCTCCAGCAACGCGATCTTGCCGGGTCCGATGGCCACCAGCTCGCCCTGCGTGATGCGCATGCGCAGCTTGAAGACCGGCTGGGGCACAGGCTTTGGCGCGCTCATCCCCAGGGCGTTTCCGTCGATGCCGGTGCCGCTGGCGGCGCCATGTGCCAACGCCCGCGACCGGCCGCCTTGGCGGCATACAGCGCGTCATCCGCGCGGGCCAGGAAGGCCACGTCGCTTTCGGCGTCCGCCGTCGTGCAGGCCACGCCGATGCTGGTGGACAGCTGCACGGCGGATCCCATCACCTCCAGCGGCGCCTGCACGGCGGCGAGCAGCTTCTGAGCCAGCACTCCGGCCTCGGCAGCGTCGTTCAGGTTCTCCACGATCAGCACGAACTCGTCGCCCGCCAGGCGGCACAGCACGTCGGTCTCCCGCACGGCGCTGCGCACCCGCGCTGCAAAAGTCTGGAGCACCACATCGCCGGCCGCATGGCCCAGGGTGTCGTTGATCTGCTTGAAGCGGTCCAGGTCCATGAACATCAGCGCCAGTATCTGCCCGCTGCGGCGGGCGCGGGCCAGGGCCTCGGACAGGCGCTGATCAAACTGGCGCCGGTTGGGCAGTCCTGTCAGCGGGTCGACCCGGCTCAGTTGGTCCAGCTCCCGCTCCACCTGCTTGAAGGCGGTCACATCGGTGCTGAGGGTGTAGACCCCCGCCACCGTGCCGTCCGCGCGCAGATCGGGCACATATTCGGTCAGCAGGTCCCGCATCACACCGTTGGATTCCGAGCGCGTCTCAAAGCGCTGCCGCACGCCGGCCAGCGCGCCCTTGAGCGCCGGCTGGCGCTGCTCGTACAGCACCGGGCCGATGGTCTCCAGCAGCGTCTTGCCGATGACCGCGTCCGGCTCGGTCCCCAGCCAGGTGCGGAAGGTGGCGTTGAGGAAACGCAGTCGCTGCTGGTCGTCGATGTAGGAGATCAGCACCGGCAGGTTGTCGGTGATGGTGCGCAGCCGGCGTTCGCTGGCTTCCTGGCGCTGCATCGCATCTTCCAGCGCCAGCGTGCGGGAGCGCACCCGCTCCTCCAGCGACGCATTGAGCTGCGCCAGGGAGGCCTCCTGCTGGGCCTGGCGCCGGGCCAGCTCGGTCAGCGCATGTGAGAGCACGGCCGCTTCACGATAGCCGCCCACCTGCGGCAGGGCCTCGTCAGTGAGGTGCTGCCGCCGTGCAATGGCGCGCGACAGCTGCTTCAGCGGCTGGGCCAGCCGACGCGCCTGCCACCAGCACAGCGGCACGGCCAGCGCCATCAGGATGAGCGCCGTGTAGAAAATCTGGCGGCGCAGACGGTAGTAGTCCTCCAGCGCAACGCTCACCGGCTGGCGCACCATGACTGTCCAGCCCAGGCCCGGATAAGGCCCATAGCCCTGGGTCGGCACGGCCACGGCGAAATAGTCGGTGCCGTCGTAGGTCTGACGCCGCAGCGCGGGGGACGAGGCGTCCAGCATGGGCAGCTTCTTGCCTTCCATGTTGGCGGGTCCCAGGATGACCGCGCCGTCCCGCGACAGAATCAGCGCATCCGCCTGATGGCTCGCCATGGTGGCGTCAATCAGCTCCGCCTTGATCTGCCGGGCCCAGCTCCAGCTGAGGTGGGCGCCGAACACGCCGCGCGGCTGGCCGTTGTTGTCCATCAGCGGAATGGCGAAGTCCACGAATCGCCAAGGGTCGCTCTGGCGCGGCAGCAGGCGCTCCAGCAGCACGGCCGAATGCACATCGCCCACAAACGGCCCGCGCTGGGCGCCCTGGAACCAGGGGCGCTGCGACACATTCACCCCGTCCAGCAATCCGCCAGCGGCGGCCAGCACCTTGCCTTGCGGGTCGGCCACGCCGAGCCACGCGAAATGGTCAAAGCCGATCTGGATCTGATCCAGCGCCCGGCGCATGTCGGCTGGGCTGCCGCCGCGGAAGGTGTCCAGCTGGGCCAGCACCCTCACCTCCTTGAACTGCTGGGCCATGCCGCGGTCCAGCGCGTCGCGGAAGTCAATGCCCACCTGCCGCAGCGACTGCACCGCCCGGCGCTCCGCATGGGCGCGGGCAAAGGTTTCGATCAGCACCGCCGACGCCAGGATCGCCACCGCAACGGCCGTCAGCACCACGGCCGTCAGCCAGCGGCCCATGGAGGCCCGTGAGCCCCGCTCGGGGACAAAACGGTCCTCCTCGCTCTGGGCAGGGGTCGCGGCAGGGGCCGCAGAGGTGCTTGCGGCTTCGGCCAGGGTCGGAGTCTGCATGCCGCATTGTGACGAGTTGCCACGGGCCGACGCAACGCGGGATAGTGCCAGCGCACCACACCGGCGCCTGTGTGCACCGGCACACATTGAGCGATCGCCAAGCGCACCAATTTCGGTCATGCTGGGGTGCCCCACACTGGGCACGCCCCTTGCAATCCCCCGGACCGGCCTCTCATGGCCCGTCTCTGGAGCCTTCATGCATGCGCTGACCCTGCCGCCTTCCGGCCATTACGACGAAATGTTGCTGCAAAGTGGTGCCATCCGGCCCAGTTACCAGGCATTCGCGGAGTGGCTGCACGCACAGACCCCGGACGCCCTGGCCAAGAAGCGGTCCGAAGCGGCCCTGCTGTTCCACAAGGTCGGCATCACCTTCGCCGTGTATGGGGACGAGGCCGGCGCGGAGCGGTTGATCCCCTTCGACACCGTTCCCCGCATCGTGCCGGCGGACGAGTGGGCGATGCTGGAAAAAGGGCTGCGCCAGCGCGTCAATGCCCTCAACCGCTTCCTCTGGGACATCTATCACGACCATGAAATCGTCAAGGCCGGTCTGATCCCGGCCGAGCAGATCTTCGCCAATGCCCAGTACCAGCCCGCCATGCAGGGGCTGGACCTGCCGCTGGGGGTCTACGCCCACATCACCGGGGTGGACCTGATCCGGCATGCCGACGGCGGGTACTACGTGCTGGAGGACAACCTGCGGGTGCCCTCCGGCGTGAGCTACATGCTGGAAAACCGCAAGATGATGATGCGGCTGTTCCCGGAGCTGTTCGCGCGCTACTCCATCGCCCCGGTGGCCCACTACCCGGCCTTGCTGCTGACAACGCTGCGCCAGGCCAGCCCCGCAGAAAATCCAACGGTTGTGGTGCTGACCCCCGGCCCCTTCAATTCCGCCTACTTTGAACACGCCTTCCTGGCGCAGCAGATGGGCGTGGAGCTGGTGGAAGGCCAGGACCTGTTCGTGAAGGACGGCTTCGTCTTCATGCGCACGACCGTCGGCCCCAAGCGGGTGGATGTGATCTACCGCCGCATCGACGACGCCTTCCTGGACCCGCTCGCCTTCCGCGCCGACTCGATGCTGGGCGTGCCCGGGCTGCTGTCGGTCTACAAGCAGGGCCATGTGGTGCTGGCCAATGCCATCGGCACCGGCGTGGCGGACGACAAGTCCATCTACCCCTATGTGCCGGACATGATCCGCTTCTACCTCGGCGAAGAACCCATCCTGCACAACGTGCCGACCTGGCAGTGCCGCAAGCCGCAGGACCTGGATCATGTGCTGAACCACATGGCCGACCTGGTGGTGAAGGAAGTGCACGGAGCGGGCGGCTACGGCATGCTGGTGGGCCCGGCCGCCACCGCCGCCGAGGTGGCCGACTTCAAGGAGCGGGTGAAGGCCAATCCGTCCAACTACATTGCGCAGCCGACGCTGTGCCTGTCCAGCTGCCCGACCTTCGTGGAACGCGGCATCGCGCCGCGCCACATCGACCTGAGACCGTTTGTGCTGTCCGGGCGGGAGGTGAACATGGTGGCGGGCGGCCTGACGCGGGTGGCCCTGAAGGCCGGCTCGCTGGTGGTGAATTCGTCGCAGGGCGGCGGCACCAAGGACACCTGGATCCTCGAGAGGAGCGCCGCATGCTGAGCCGTACCGCCGCGCAGCTCTACTGGATGAGCCGCTATCTGGAGCGGGCCGAGAACCTGGTCCGCATGCTGGATGTGACGCACTCGCTCTCCCTGCTGCCGCAAAGCCGGGGTGCCGTGACCGAGCTGGCCGCCCCGCTGGCCGTGACCGGCACGCTCGAAGCCTTCCAGGCCCGGCTGCCGCGGCTCAGCGCCGAGGAGCTGTTCCGCTTCATGGGCATTGATCTGGAGAATCCGGCGTCGGTGCTGTCCTGCATTCGTCAGGCACGGGAGAACGCCCACGCGGTGCGCGGACAGATCACCGCCGAAATGTGGGAGGCGATCAACACCAGCTGGCTGGAAGCCCGCGAACTGGCCCGGCGCGGGGTGGTGGACCCGTCCTCCTTCTTCGACTGGGTGAAGGAGCGCTCCCACCTCTTCCGCGGCGCCACCTATGGCACGCTGCAGCGCAACGACGCCTACTGCTTCATCCGGCTGGGCACCTTCATCGAGCGGGCCGACAACACGGCGCGGCTGCTGGATGTGAAGTCGCAGCTGATCGCCCCGGCGGTGGACTCACTGGCGCCGGTGGACGTGCCCAGCGAAAGCGCTCCCGACTTCTATGCCTGGAATGCGCTGCTGCGCTCGCTCTCGGCCTTCGAGGCCTACCATGCGGCCTATCGCGACAGCCTCAACGGCCGCCGCGTGACCGAGCTGCTGATCCTGCGCCCTGACGTGCCCCGCTCGCTGCGCGCCTGCTGCGACGAGATCCGGTCCATCCTGCCGCAGATCGAATCGCGCGAAGGGGCGCTGGATGCGGGCCGCATCGTCAAGCAGCTGGCCGGTGAACTGGCGCTGCGGCTGGAATACGGCTCGGTGGACGAGATCCTGGCCGCCGGTCTGCACCCGTGGCTGACCGGCTTCCTGGAAGACTCCGCCCGCCTGGGCGTGGCCATCCAGCGGGCCTACTTCGAGGCGCAGTGAGGCGCTCATGCACCTGCACATCTCGCATGAAACGGTCTACAGCTATGCGGCGCCGCTGAGTCGCAGCACCCAATATCTGCGGCTGACGCCTCGGCGCAGCCCGGGGATGCGGGTGCTGCACTGGGGCCTGCGGCTGCCGGCCGAGGCCAGCGTCTGCAAGGATGCGTTCGGCAACACCATGCATGTGCTGAGTCTGGACGGCCCGCGCGGAGAGATCCATCTGCAGGCCGTGGGGGAAGTCGACACCGAGGACGGCCCGCCCCGCCCCGATCCCCACGACGAGTTCCCGCCGCCGGTCTTCCTGCGAGACACCACCCTCACCCGCGCCGATGCGGCCCTGCACAGCTTCGCCCAGGGGTTTGCCGAAGCTGCCCGTCAGGATGCGCATGCGGCCTTGATGGCGATGATGGCGGCGGTGGTCGAGCGCATGCCCTATGTGAAGGGCTTCACCGACGCTGCCACCCCGGCCGCCGAGGCCTTCGCCTCCGGCCGCGGCGTCTGCCAGGACCATGCCCAGGTCTTTGCCTGCTGCGCCCGGCTGCTGGGCCTGCCGGCCCGGTATGTCTCCGGATATCTGGCGACCGATGCGGAGCATGTGGCCAGCCACGCCTGGACCGAAGTGCGTTTGCCGGACGGCGGCGCCCACTTTCCGGACGCGCCGGACGGCGGCTGGCTCGGCTACGACATCAGCAACCAATGCCTGGCCGATGGTCACCATGTGAAACTGGCCATCGGTGCCGACTATCTGGACGCCTGCCCGGTGCGCGGCGTGCGCCTGGGCGGGGGCACCGAGACGATGAGAGCCCAGGTCCTCGTGAAACCCGGCACGCCGGACCAGCAATGATGGTGACGGGCACCCTGCCGGGCCTGCTGGTGATGCGCTAACCTGTCGCGCCATGACTTACTGTGTTGCCATGCGGCTGCGCGTCGGCCTGCTGTTCGCCTCGGACTCGCGTACCAACGCGGGCGTGGACCACATCGCCACCTTCCGCAAGATGAACATCTTCGAGGTGCCGGGCGAGCGGATGATCACGCTGCTCAATGCCGGCAACTTGGCCACCACGCAGAGCGTGATCAGCCTGCTGCGCCAGCGCGCCAGCGGCGGCGGCCGCCACCTGCTGAATCTGGCCTCGATGTATGACGTGGCCGAGCTGGTCGGCCGCACCGTCAAGGAAGTGGTGGCGCGGGACAGCGACGGCGGCGGACAGCTCAACCAGGGCGTGGACTTCGGCGCCAACTTCATCGTGGGTGGGCAGATCCGGGGCGAGGCACCGCGCCTGTTCCATGTCTATCCGCAGGGCAACTTCATCGAAGCGACGGAAGACACCCCCTACTTGCAGATCGGCGAATCCAAATACGGCAAGCCCATCATCGACCGGGTCATCGACTTCGACAGCAGCCTGACCGAAGCGACCAAGTGCGCGCTGATCTCGTTTGATTCGACCATCCGCAGCAATCTGTCGGTGGGTCTGCCGCTGGACATGCTGCTCTACCGCACCGACAGCTTCGCGCCCGCGCGCCCGCACCGCGTCACTGGTGAAGATCCCTACTTCAACCGGCTGCGTCAGGGCTGGGGGGGCGGGCTCAAGCGGGTCTTCGAGCAACTGCCCGATGACGACTGGTTCCTGCCCGATCAGGTGGGCGGCTGAGCTCAGTCGTGCAGCGACGCCAGGAACTGCTGCAGTTCCGGCGTGCGGGGGGCACCGAAGATCTCCGACGGCGGCCCGATCTCATGCACCCGTCCCTGATGCATGAAGATGACGCGGTCCGCCACCTTGCGGGCGAAGTTCATCTCGTGGGTGACCATCAGCAGCGTCATCCCGTCGCGCGCCAGTGACTCCACCACCCGCAGCACTTCGCCGACCAGCTCAGGGTCCAGCGCCGAAGTGATCTCATCGCACAGCAGCACCTGCGGCTCCATCGCCAGCGCCCGGGCGATGGCCACGCGCTGCTGCTGACCGCCGGAGAGCTGCTCCGGCAGCGAATCGAATTTTTCTGCCAGGCCCACTCGCGCCAGCAACGTGCGGGCCTGCTCGGCGGCGGCCTGCTTGCTGCGCTGCTTCACCAAGGTTGGTGCCAGCATCACATTGCGTCCGACGCTCAGGTGCGGAAACAGATTGAAGCTCTGGAAGATCATGCCCACCTGCTGACGCAGCGCCCGCATGGCCATGGCGCTTTCGTGCAGCAGTGGCTTGCCGGCCACCGTCAGCGATCCCTCCTGGAAGCGCTCCAGGCCATTGATGCAGCGCAGCAGCGTGCTCTTGCCCGAGCCGCTCTTGCCGATCAGGGCGATGACCTCGCCGCGCATCACATCCAGATCGATGCCCTTGAGCACCTCGTTGTCGCCGTAGGACTTGCGCAGCGCGGTGATGCGCACGATGGGCACACGCGGCGCCTGGGTCGGCGTGAGCACGGCTTCAGGCTGGGCGGCCATGGCGATTCCTTTCAAGGTGACGGGCCAGCAGACTGACCGGGAAACACAGGACGAAATACATGAGGGCCACGCAGCCGAAGACGAGGAAGGGCTTGAAGCTGGCGTTGGCCATCATGCTGCCGGTCTTGGTGAGCTCCACAAAGCCGATGACCGACGCCAGGGCCGTCCCCTTGATGACCTGCACCAGGAATCCCACCGTCGGTGCAATGGCCAGGCGCAGGGCCTGCGGCAGCACCACATGGCGCATCTGCTCGCCGAAGTTCATGGCCAGGCTTTTTGCGGCCTCCCACTGCCCCTTGGGCACGGCCTCCACACAGCCGCGCCAGATCTCGACCAGGTAGGCGCTGGTGTAGAGCGTGAGCGCGCAGCTGGCCGCCGTCCAGGCCGAGACTTCCACGCCCAGCAGCGACATGCCGAAGTAGGCCAGGAACAGCTGCATCAGCAAAGGCGTGCCCTGGAAGACCTGCACATACAGGCCGACGATGCGCGCGGTCCAGCGCCCGCCGGCCAGCCGCAGGCACAGCAGCAGCGCGCCCACCAGGCCACCGCCAACGAAGGCGATCAGCGACAGCACCACCGTCCAGCGCAGCGCCAGCAGCAGGTTGCGCACGATGTCCCACAGGGTGAACTCAACCATGGCGGGCTCCCAGCCAGCGGCGCATCCGCGCGGGACGGACGGTGAGCGCAGGCGCGCTGCCGAAGAGGAAGCGCGTCCCCACCCACAGCAGCAGATGACGCACCGCGATGCTCAGCACCAGGTACAGGCCCACGGCGATGAAGGTGGCCTCGAAGGCGCGGAAGTTGCGGCTGTGGATGAGGTTGGTGGCGTAGCTCAGCTCCTCAGTGGAGATCTGGCCGCAGACGGCGGTGCCCAGCATCACGATGATGATCTGGCTGGTCATGGCCGGCCAGACCCGCTTGAAGGCCGGCGGCAGGATGACCCGCACAAAGGTCTGCACCGGTCCCATCGCCAGGCTGTAGGCCGCTTCCCACTGGCCCTTGGGCGCCGCCTGGATGCCGGCACGCAGGATCTCGGTGCCGTAGGCGCCCAGGTTCAGCGTCATGGCGATCACGGAGGCGGTCGCCGGGGAGAGCTTCACCCCCAGCGACGGCAGGCCGAAGAAGATGAAGAACAGCTGCACGATGAAGGGGGTGTTGCGCAGCAACTCCACATAGACCCCCACCAGCCGCCCCAGTCCGCGGGGCCCGCAGGCCCGCGCCCAGGCGCCCAGCGTGGCCGCCATCAGGCCCAGCGGTACCGCCACCGCCGTCAGGCCGACGGTCCAGCCCAGGCCGCGCAGCAGCAGGGGCCATTCCGCCAGCACGGCGCCGAAGTCAAACTCCATCGCAGCGTCCTTGTCCGTGGGGTCTTCAATCGGGGAGGCCGCTCGCCAGGGCCGTTTTGCGCAGGGGCATTGGCAAGCGGCAGCGGTCCTTGGGCGTCAGAGCGGCAGCTCGCCGGTGCCGCGGCCCAGCCACTTCTTCGACAGCGCTTCCAGCTCGCCGGCCTGCTTCGCGGCGGCGATGATGGCGTTGACCTTGGCCAGCAGCGCGTCCTCGCCCTTGGCCACGCCCACATAGCAGGGGCTGTCCTTGAGCAGCAGCTTGTATTCGATGTTCAGGCCCGGGTTGCGCTGCATCAGATTGGCCGCGACCGCGGCGCTGGTGGCCAGCACCTGGGTCTGGCCCGCGGAGAAGGCAGCGATGGTGGCGTTGTTGTCCTCAAAGCGCTTGAACTCCAGCGACGCGGGCGCCACCTTGCCCAGCTCCTGGTCTTCCATGGCGCCGCGGGTCACGGCCACCGTCTTGCCGGCCAGGTCCGCAAAGGACTTGATGCTCATGCTCTTGGGGGCAAACACCGCCTGGTAGAACGGCGCATAGGCCGCGCTGAAGCTGATGACCTTCTCCCGCTCCGGGTTCTTGCCCAGCGAGGAGATGACCAGGTCGGCCTTCTTGGTCTGCAGATAGGGAATGCGGTTGGCACTGGTGACCGGCAGCAGTTCCACCTTCACGCCCAGCTTGGCGGCGATCAGCTCGGCCATGGCGATGTCCAGACCCTGCGGCTTCATGTCGGGGCCGACGAAGCCGTAAGGCGGATAGTCGGTCGGCACGGCAATGCGCACCGTCTTGGTCTTGGCGATGGTGTCCAGGGCTGTCTGGGCCTGCACACCCGCCACGGCCAGCCCCAGGCCGGCGGCCAGCAGCAGGCGGCGCGTCAGGGACGCAGGGTTCCGGGTCACGGACAGGCGATGCAGGCGGGCGCGGGAAGCGGCGAGGCTCATAACAAGGCTCCTAGGTAGGCGGCGGGGGGATCGGATTCAGACGCGTCAGGCGATGCGGAGGCGGTGGAAGCGGTGGAGGCCGAGGACGCCGAGGGGGCCCCCTGCACCGGCGCCAGCGCCTGACGCAGCTGATGCAGCGGGTCACTGTTGGCGGGCAGTTGCAGGCCCGCCTGGACATGGGTGAGGTGGTCGGCCATCAGCGCCTCGGCCGCCGCGAGATCACCACGCTCCAGCGCATCCACGATGGCGACATGCTCCTGGCAGGACTGCGCCGCATCATGTGAGGACTGATAGAGCATGGCGGTGAGCGTCGTGCGGGCGGTGAAGTCGCGCAGCGTGTCGGCCAGCAGGCTGTTGCCCAGGCATTCGGCCAGGCAGACATGAAAGTCGCCCAGCAGGAAGCTGCGCGTGCCGACATCGTCGCCGTTCACTGCGGCGCGCTCCTGCTGCAGATGGCGGCGCAGGCGGGCCAGCCCCGCGGGGTCCAGACCGCCCTGCCCCGGCTGACTGCGGATCAGCCCCAGCTCAATGACACGGCGGGCCTCGAAGGCTTCCCGGGCTTCATCCTGACTGGGGGCGATGAGATACCAGCCCCGCCGCGCACTGACGGTGACGATGCCGCGCGCCGCCAGCCGGGTCAGCGCCTCACGGACGATGGTGCGGCTGCAGTCGAACAGCAAGGCCAGCTGCTGCTCCCCCAGCCGGGTGGCGGGCGGCAGCTTCTGGGCCAGCACGGCTTCGATGATGCGCTGGCTGATGTCGGTGGCGGTGGTGCCCATGCCGCAGGCTTTGCAGCTTCCGTGCCAGGGCGTTCATCTGTCTTGTATGCAAGCCATGCGCACAGGCTTGGTGTGCGGCCCGGGCGGTGGAAAGGCTGGCGGCCCATCGCGGGGCATGGGGATGCACTGGGTCGGTGCCGGCGTCCCGGTGGCACCTGATCCAGGGATCAGCGGTTCATCGGATCTGCGGACGAGCCGGTCAGCCGTCCACGCGCATCGAATAGTCGATGGCCTTCACATCCTTGGTCAGGCGACCCACCGAAATCCGGTCCACGCCGGTGGCGGCAATCCAGCGCAGCTGATCCAGCGCGACGCCGCCGGAGACTTCCAGCAGCGCGCGGCCTGCTGTTACGGCCACAGCCTCGCGCATCATCGGCTCGGTGAAGTTGTCCAGCAGCACGCTGACCGCGCCGGCGGCCAGCGCCTCGCGGAGCTGGTCCAGCGTCTCCACTTCCACCTGGATGGTCACGCCCGCCTGCAGCGCCTGCGCCTGTTGCAGCGCCTGGGTCACCCCACCCGCTGCGGCGATGTGGTTTTCTTTGATGAGGATGCCGTCATACAGCGCCAGCCGCTGGTTGGCGCCGCCGCCCACCCGCACCGCGTATTTTTGGGCCAGGCGCAGGCCGGGCAGTGTCTTGCGCGTGTCCAGCACCACGCAACCGCGGGGATTGGGGCTGGCCCCTTCGATGGCCCGTGCATGGGCCCGAGTCACCGTGGCGGTGGCGGAGAGCAGCTGAAGGAAATTCAGCGCCGGCCGCTCGGCCGACAGCAGGGAGCGGCCGTCCGCCTCGATCCGGCAGACCACCGTGTCCGCCGCCATGTCCGCGCCTTCGTCATACAGCCATTCGATCCGGCTGTTGGCGTCGATCTGGCGGAAGACACCCTCGAACCAGTCCCGGCCGCACAGCACCGCCGCTTCACGCACCCGCACATGGGCCTTCACCGGCCGGTCGGCCGGCACCAGGCGGGCCGTCCAGTCAGCCAGGCCGATGTCCTCGAACAGGGCATCGCGGATGTTGCGCGCCCGGGCTTCTTCCAGGCTTTCGTTATGGTCAAACATGGCGGGGCTATGCGGTTCGGGTCTGGCGAGCTTATTGAGCCTCGCCGATGGTGATCTGCAGCGTGCCGAAACCTTCGATCACGCCTTCGATCTGGTCGCCGGGCTTGACCGGGCCGACGCCTTCGGGCGTGCCGGTGTAGATCAGGTCGCCCGGCTCCAGGTGATAGAACTGCGACAGGTTGGCCACCAGCTCCGGAATGCTCCAGATCATGTCGGAGAGGTCGCCGCGCTGCTTCTCCGTGCCGTTCACGCTCAGGGTGATGGCGCCGGACTTGAGCTCGCCCAGCTCGCTGCGGGGCACCAGCGGGGTGATGACGGCGGAATGCTCGAAGCCCTTGCCCAGGTCCCACGGGCGGCCGATGGCCTTGGCTTCGTTCTGCAGGTCGCGGCGGGTCATGTCCAGGCCCGCGGCATAGCCCCAGACGGCCTCGGCGGCCTGCTCGGGCGTGGCGCGGAAGACCGGTTGGCCGATGGCCACCACCAGCTCCATCTCATAGTGCAGGTTCTTGGTGCCCGGCGCGTAGGGGATGGTGCCGCCCGACGGCGCCAGGGCGCTGGCCGGCTTGGTGAAGTAGAACGGCGGCTCGCGGTCGGGGTCGCTCCCCATCTCCCGGGCGTGTGCGGCGTAGTTGCGGCCCACGCAGAAGATGCGGCTGACGGCGTAACGGGCGTCGGTGCCGCGCACGGCCACACTGGCCTGCGGGGCGGGAGGGAAGATGTAGGAGCTCATGGCTGGACGGTGGTGTGGGGGTGGAAACCAAACGTTCGAAAGCACGAACCCGTGCAGCATAACCTTGGCAAAAGCAGGCCAGGTTGCTAGGGTTGCGGCCATGTTTGAAGCCCGCCCCGCCGGCCAGCGTCTGGCCGTCCTGACGAGTGCCCTGTTGCTGGCCGCCTGTGCCAGCCGTGCTCCTGCCCCCACCGACCGCCCCGCCACCCCGGTGCCGGGCAGTCCCAAGGTGACTCAATGGCCGTCCAAGGACGGCCCGGAAGCCGTGGTGCCGGCCGACCTGGACAAGCTGCCGGACGCCCTGCCCCGCGTTGAAAGCATCCGCAAGGGCGGCCCGAACAAACCCTATGCCGTCGCCGGCCAGCGCTACGAGCCGCTCACCGATGACGACCCGCTGGTGCAGCGCGGCCTGGCCTCCTGGTATGGACGCAAGTTCCATGGCCGCCCGACCGCCAGCGGCGAGCTCTACAACATGTATGCGATGACGGCCGCGCATCCGACCATGCCCATCCCGAGCTATGCCCGGGTGCGCAATCCCAAAAATGGCCGGGAAGTGATCGTGCGGATCAACGACCGGGGGCCGTTTCACAGCAGCCGCATCATCGACCTGAGCTACACCGCCGCCCTGAAGCTGGACCTGCTGCGCGGCGTGGCGGAGGTGGAGGTGGAGCGCATCACCTACGAGGACATCCGCACCGGCGCCTGGCTGCGGGGCAAGGAGCCGCCGGCCCAGCCGGGCGACCGGGCGATTCCGCAGGCGCCGCTGTATGCGGCGGCAACGCCCAACGGGGCGCCGGAGGTCACCACCGGCAGTCAGATGCGGGAGGCGGACCCGTCGCCTGCGGCATCGGTGGGCCGCAACCGGGGCCGGGGCACTGCGACTGCAGCCGCTGGTGCTGGCGTTGCTGCCACGAACGTCTCCACAACAGGCAGCGAGTCCGCGCCCAATGAATCGGCGAGTGGTCGGCCACTGCCCGGGGCCGGCTCCAGTCCCCAGTCTGGCGCTGGTGCAGTGCGGTCGTCCTCGGGCGGCCTGGCTTCGGCGACCTCTCGCGCAGGCACCGCCAGCGCTTCCGCAACCCCTGCGCCGGCAAGCGGCGGCCTGGTGCCCATCCCCGTGGTCGCCCTGCCCCCAGGCACCGACCTGGACAGCCGCCGGGACCTGCCGGTCGTGGCCGCTCCCGCCACTTCCGTGGCGTCCGCAGCGCCGACACCCGTCACCGCCGCTCAGGCCGAGAGCGCCGCCCCCGCCAGCCCGGACGCCGCAGTGCCTGCGATGAAACTCGCCGCCGCCCCCGGCTTCTGGCTGCAACTGGGCGCCTTCTCCCGCCTGGAGGGCGCGGAAACCCTGCGGGAGCAGTTCAACCGCAACCTGGACTGGATGGCGCCGATGCTGACCATCTTCAAGGACAAGCAGCTGCACCGCCTGCAGGCCGGTCCCTTCAGCAGCCGGGAGGACGCCCGGGCCGCCGCCGACAAGGTGCGCACGGCCATGGCGCTGACGCCGGTCCTGGTCGAGCGGCGCTGATCCCCCGGACGGGGGACGCGATTGTGTGCGGGGGTGGGCTTTGCGATGATGCCGCCAATGCCTGCCCTGGACGCCGCCACCCTCTTGATGGTGCTCACCATGGTCGACGGCTTTGCCTGCGTGGTGTGGCTGCTGCTGGGCGAGGTGCTGCGCATCGCTCCCCGGGCCGCCCGGCGCGTGGCCTTGCATCACGGCCTGCTGGTGCTGGCCTGGTGGCCCACTCTCCCAGCGTGGACCGAGCCGGTGCTCAGCCTGCCGCTGTCCCTGGTCTGCGCCGGCCTGCTGACGGCCGGGGTGCGCGGCCTGATGCGGCTGCAGCACGGGCTGACCGACGTGATCGCGGTCGTGGTGATGGGGCTGGTGATCCTGGCGGCGGTGTCTCCGGACCTCAGCACGGCCCGCGCCGTGCTCAACCTGGGCTCCTGCACGCTGGCCCTCATGGCGGTGGCGGACATTCTGCGCGGCACCGGTTTCCGATTCGGCGTCACCGGACTGCTGGTGCTGCCCTATCTCGTGCTGGCCGGCGCCGGACTCTGGCGGGCCGGCGGCCTGCTGGGCTGGATACCGGCCGGCATGGGCCTGCAAGGCCTGTCGTTCAATGCTCCCCTGGCGCTGTTGCGGCTGGTGGTGAACCTGGGGGTGACGACCGGGCTGGTGGCGCTGGTGCTGCAGCGGCTGATCGCCCGGGTGCGACACCTCACCCGCCGGGACCCGCTCACCGGGCTGCTCAATCGCCGCGCCCTGGAGGAACAGTTGCAACGGCTGCAGGCGCAGGTCGATCGCGGCCGATCGCATGCGCTGCTGATCCTGGACGTGGACCACTTCAAGCGCATCAACGACGAACTGGGCCATGCGGGCGGTGACGCAGCCCTGCGTCACCTGGCCCAGGTGCTGGGCGAAGCGCTGCGCACCACCGACAACTTCGGCCGACTCGGCGGCGAGGAATTTGCGGTGCTGATGCCGGACACGGACGAGCCGGGCGCGGTGCTGGTGGCCGAGCGGCTGCGTCGCCTTCTGCAGGAACGTCCGCTGACCTGGGAAGACAAGATCTGGCCGATGAGCGCCAGCATCGGCGTGGCGGCCATGCGGCCGCAGGATGCCCACGGGCATGATGCGCTGGCGCGGGCCGACGCCGCCATGTATGCGGCCAAGGCCGCCGGACGCAACCGGGTGCAGCGGGCGGCCATGGCCGTGAAGGTGCCGGCATGACGTCCAACGATCCGGTCACCATGGTCGCCGCCCTGCTGGCGGTGATGGGCGTGGCCACCGTCATCTGGCTGCTGATTGCGGCGGGCATGCGGGAATGCGCGGCGGCCTGCCTGTGCCTGGCCGGTGCCAATGCGCTGCAGGCGCTGGCCCTGGTGCTGCGATGGATCCCGGAAGCGCAGCTGCACACCCCGGCGCTGGTGGCCGACCTGCTGCTGCTGGGCGCCTTTGCCCTGCTGCATCTGTCCGTGCCGCTCATGGACGACCGACCGTCCCGCTGGCCGCTGCTGCTGGCCGGCCTGGCGATTGTGGCGGCACTGCTGACCCAGATGCCGCGCGGCAGCAGCCCGGTTGCTCACCATCTGGCGGTCAACGGCACCGGCGGCCTGCTGTGCTTCTTCGCCGCACGCAACACGGCCCGGCTGCTTCGGCACCGCGACCTGAAGCCGGCCCTGTGCCTGCTGTTCGGCCTGCCCTTTGTCGTGATCGGCGGCCTGCTGCTGGTCCGGCCCCTGGCGACCTTGTGGATGCCTGAGGTGCCGGCCTCGCTGGACACGCGGGGCGCCTTCAATGTCGTGTGGCTGTGGACCGCGCTGGTCATGACGCTCACCGTCAACGGCACCCTGGCCTTCCTGCTGATGCTCAAGCTGGTGCTGCAGATCCGGCGGCTCACCCTGCGCGACCCGCTGACCGACGCCCTGAACCGCCGCGCCATGGCCGAGGCCATGGCGACTGAACATCAGCGGGTGCGGCGCGGCCACACCTATGCCCTGGTGCTGCTGGACATGGACCGCTTCAAGCAGCTCAACGACACCCTGGGCCATGCGGCCGGGGATGCCGCGCTCAAGACGCTGGTGGAGCTGCTCAAGCCCTGTCTGCGGGAAGTGGACCTGCTGGGCCGGCTGGGCGGCGAGGAGTTCTGCGCCCTGCTGCCCTACACCGACATCGCAGGCGCGGCCCTGGTGGCCGAGCGCATGCGCCATCTGCTGGAGCGAAGCGACTTTCAGTGGAACGGGCAGTCGTGGCCGCTGAGCGCGAGCTTCGGCATCACCGAGTCGGTGGCGACGGATGCGGACCCGACCGAAGTGCTGCGCCGCGCGGACGAGGCGCTCTACCGGGCCAAGGCCCAGGGACGGAATCTGGTGCAGGCGGTGGAAGCGGCCGACCAGCGGCCACGTCCCGCGGTCTCAGGCCAGGGCGACCCGGTTGCGTCCTAGGTGCTTGGCCCGCTGGACCGCCTGGGTGGCACGGGCCACCAGCAGGTCGGTGGCGTAGGGAGGTGCGCTGGCCAGGCCCATGCTCAGGGTCACGTCCAGGCCCGCCGACAGCCGCTGCCACGGATGCACCGACACACTGGCGCGGATGCGCTCGCAGACCTCGAAGCCGCGGTCGGCAATGGTGTCGGGGAAGACGATCAGGAATTCCTCGCCGCTCCAGCGCAGGGTCAGGTCGCTGGTGCGGGTGTTCTCCCGCAGCAGCTGGGCCAGCTCCTGCAGCACCCGGTCGCCGATGTCGCGGCCGTGTCGCTCATTGATCTGCTCCAGGCCGTCGGCATCGATCAGGGCGACGGTCAGCGGCCGGTCTTCCTGCTCGGCCGCGCGCAGCAGCGGCGGCAGGCGGGTCTCCAGGCATCGGCGGTTGCCAAGGCCGGTGAGGGGGTCGCGGAAGGTGGCGGGGTCGCGGTCGGCGCAAGCGCCGCCGTCCACCTGGATCTCGGCTTCCAGTCGCGAGACGAAGTAGTGGGACTGGGCCATCAGCTGCAGCACGCCGCGGCGCCGTTCAACCGCCCGGGCCGCTTCCAGATGGGCCAGCGCCGGCGCCAGCAGGTCCAGGGCCTTGGCGGCGCGGTAGGCGACCTGGTGCAGCCGCAGATGCAGGTGGGGCGGGATGCCCTCAAGCGGTAGCTCGGCGATCAGGGCCTGCAGCCGCTGCCACGCCTCGCCGGACTCGCCCCGTGCCAGCAAGCATTCGGCGAGGGTGCAGCGCACCCGCCACGCCAGCAGGCGGAATCCGGCGCTGGTGGAATGGTCCAGGGCTTCCTGCAGCAGCGGCTCGGCCTCGTCCAGGCGCTCCATCCGCAGCAGCACCTCGCCGAAGTTGCTCGCGGTCAGTGCAATGCCGTAGCGGTCGCCCAGCTCCAGCGAAAACGGCCGCGCCTGGCGGGCCAGCTCCAAGGCCCGCTCCAGGGTGCGGGCCGCCGCCTCCGGCGTGTCCGCATCCCGTTGCAGGTGATAGGCGCCCAGCGCCACCGTGCACTGATTGGTGAGGGTGACCACCCGTTCAAAAGGGGTGGCAGAGTCGCGGACCAGGCTGGCCGCCTCGCCCATCAGGCGTTCGGCCTGCCACGGGTCGCCCATGCGTTCGAAGCAGGCCCCGAGGCCGTTCAGGGCGACGGCGCGTAGCCTGGGGTCGCCGAGCTCCACCGCCTGCCGCAGGCATTCATGGGCGCAGTCCAGGCCCTGGTCATAGTCCCCCAGCTCGCAGGCTGCCAGGCTCATCCAGCGCAGCAGCTCGCACAGGGAGACTGACGGCCCCAGCGGACGCAGCAGCTGCAGCGCGCCTTGTCCGGCCACCAGCATGCCGGCCAGGTCGCCCTGGCGCAGCAGGAAGAAGCTGCGCAGCTTGCCGGCCTCGGCCTGCTCGATGACGTAGCCCTCCGCTTCGGCCCGGCGCCAGATGATGTCGGCCAGCCGCAAGCCTTCCTCCAGGCGCGCCTCGCGCTGGGCCTGGCGGGCACGGTCCAGCCAGTCACTCAAAGGCGCGTCGTCGGACAGGTCGTTCAGGGGATCCCGCATGGCGGGGAGGATACACCCCCCAAACGGGCCAGACCGCGCCGCTCAGCGGCTCACCGGCATCGCGAATTCAGGGCCCTTGGCCAGGGTGGCCGGCCAGCGCTGCATGACGCTCTTCTGGCGGGTGTAGAAGCGCACGCCTTCCTCGCCGTAGGCATGCATGTCGCCAAAGAGGCTCTTCTTCCAGCCACCGAAGCCCTGCCAGGCCATCGGCACCGGAATCGGCACGTTGATGCCGACCATGCCCACCTGCACCCGCCGCGAAAACTCGCGCGCCACATGGCCGTCGCTGGTGAAACAGGCCACGCCGTTGCCAAATTCGTGGGCATTGACCAGGGCCAGGGCCTCACTGAAATCCTCCACACGGACACAGGCCAGCACCGGGCCGAAGATCTCTTCCCGGTAGATGCGCATGTGGGGCTGCACATGGTCGAAGAGGGTGGCGCCGGTGAAGAAGCCGTTCTCCTGGCCAGGCACCCGCAGGCCACGGCCGTCCACCACCAGGGACGCACCCTCTTCCACGCCCAGGCCGATGTAGCCTTCAATGCGGTCGCGGGCTTCGCGGGTGACGATGGGGCCCATTTCGGCGTCGAGATGGATGCCGTCCTTGATCTTCAGGGTCCGGGCCCGTTCCGCCAGGCGCGGCATGATCCGGTCGGCCACATCACCCACCAGCACCGCCACCGAGATGGCCATGCAGCGCTCACCGGCGGAGCCGTAGGCGGCACCGATCAGGGCGTCCACGGCCTGGTCCACATCCGCATCGGGCATCACCACCATGTGGTTCTTGGCGCCGCCCAGGGCCTGCACCCGCTTGCCGTGATGGGCACCGGTCTCGTAGATGTACTGCGCAATCGGCGTGGAGCCCACAAAGCTCAAGGCCTTCACGTCGGGGTGGGTGAGCAGCGCGTCCACTACCTGCTTGTCGCCCTGCAGCACGTTGAAGATGCCGTCGGGCAGGCCCGCCTGCTTGAACAGATCGGCCATCAGCAGGCTGGGCGACGGGTCGCGCTCGCTGGGCTTGAGGATGAAGGCATTGCCGGTGGCAATCGCCATCGGCGCCATCCACATCGGCACCATGAAGGGGAAGTTGAACGGGGTGATGCCGGCCACCACGCCCAGCGGCTGGCGCATCGTCCAGTTGTCGATGCCGGTGGAGACCTGCTCGGTGTAGTCGCCCTTGAGCAGCTGCGGAACCCCGCAGGCGAATTCGACGATGTCGATGCCGCGGGTGACCTCGCCCTGGGCGTCGGTGAAGACCTTGCCGTGCTCGGCGGTGATCATGGCGGCCAGGGTGTCGCGATGCTGGTTCAGCAGTTCCAGGAACTTGAACATCACCCGGGCACGACGCAGCGGCGGTGCGTCGGCCCAGGCCGGAAAGGCGGCCTGACCGGCGGCGACGGCGGCCTGCACGTCCTCCACGCTGCCCAGCTGCACCTGCCGCGCCACCGCGCCGCTGGCCGGGTGGTAGACCGCCTGGCTGCGGCCGGAGGTGGCCGGTCGGCGGGCGCCGCCGATGTAGTGGGTCAGGTCGGCCGGGTCGGTGTAGGGGACGGGTGAGGACATGACGGTCTCCGCAAGGCGCTGATGCCGGGGTGGGCGATGGGGCCAGTCTAGGCAGTGGGATGTGGCTTGCCTAGCTGCTTTCAACGGCCAGACTGTTCAGTACACTGAACAATCATGGCGAGCAAACCCCTCAGATCCGATCCAGCAACGACGCGTGCCAGCGGCAAACGCCAGCAGGGTGACGCGCCAGCGGCTGCCGCGCCGCTGGCCGCGACGCCGCCCCTGCGAGCCGAAGCGCGGGACGAGCTCCTCTGGCCGCAACTCCAGGCGCTGGTGGCCATCGGCCGGTTGGGAAGCTTCACCAAGGCGGCGCAGCGGCTGGGCCTGTCCAAGGCCGCCATCAGCCAGCGGGTGGCGGACCTTGAGCATCATCTGGACCAGCAGCTGGTGCAGCGCACCACCCGTTCGGTGCGCCTCACCGACGCCGGACAGCGCCTGATGGAGCAGGCCGAGCCCGGCATGGCGCTGCTCAACCGCAGCCTGAGCGAGGCGCGGGAGGCCGCCGGCCAGCCCCGGGGCGTGCTGAGGGTGACGGCGCCGGTCGCTCTGGGCCGCCAGCATGTGGCACCCGCGCTGGTGGATTTCTTTGAGCGCCACCCGGCCCTGCGCATTGAACTGGACCTGACGGACCGACTGGTGCCGCTGGCCCAGGAAGGGTTTGATCTGGCCATCCGCCACACCAGCCAGCCGCCCGACACCCATGTCGCCACTCGCCTGTGCGCCTCCCGCGCCTTGCTGCTGGCCAGTCCTGCCTATCTCGGACGCTTCGGCACCCCCCAACATCCCACCGAGCTGACGCAGCACCGCTGCCTGCCCTACCTGCGACCGGGTCCGGCGCAGTGGTTCTTCGAGCGGCAGACGCCAGCCCTGGAGCGCTTGCGGGTGCCCGTGCAGGGCCTGCTGCGGGCCGGCAACAGCGAGGTGCTGCGCGACGCAGCCCTGTCCGGATTGGGGCTGGCCCTGTTGCCGGATTTCAGCGCGCGGGATGCGCTGCGACGCGGGGATCTGGTGGAGGTGCTGCCGCAGTGGCGCGTGGTGGGTTTCTTCGGCGATTCGATCTATGCCATCCACCCGTGGAGCGGTCACACCCCGCAGGGGGTGCGCTTGCTGGTGGAGCATCTGCGCTCGGTGATGAGCGGTGGCTTTACGGCTTGAGGGCTGCGACCCGGCGGAACCCGGGGACTGGGCACCGGTCGCCCACAAAAAAGGACGCCCGACCAGCGAGCTGATCGGGCGTTGCAAGTCCTAGAAAGGACGTCGTTGGGATCGGTGCGCCCCCTGAAAGAGCGCCTGGAAGTGACTCTAGGGCGAACCCTGAGCGGCGCACATCCCCAGTAGGTAGGAGACCTGTGAAAAAGGGTCAGCAGGTGTAAGCCGGACTTCATCATGCGGAAAATCCTCGGGAGGGAGGGTGTCTCGGATAATGCCGCCATGAGTGTCTCCAAGCCGTCGTCCAAAAAGCCTGCGCCCCGCAAGACCGGCGCTGCCGCCAAGCCTTCGGGTCCGCGGCCCGGCCCCCGGTCAGCCTCAGGACCAGGATCGGGACCGGGCGCCGCCCCGGCAGCCCGGCGCCCACCCGCGCCGCCGGAGCCCTGGAGCGACGAGGATCTGGAGCAGTTGCAGTCGCTGCTGGACGAAGTCGCCGAACATGCCGAGCCGCTGGACGTGTCCATGCTGGACGGGTTTCTGGTGGGCGTGCTGCTGCAGCCGCGTCCAGTGGCGCTGTCGGCCTGGTGGCCCTGGGTGCTGGACAGCGAGGAAGGCCGCGCGCCGGAAGGCGTGGACGCATCGGCCTTGCTGCAGCTGGTCCAGCGCCGCTTCGGTGAATTGCGTCAGGCCATCGCCGACCGGCAGTGGTTCGACCCCTGGGTCTTCGAGCTGGATGAAGAAGCCTCGCCGTCCGACACCGTGTTGCCCTGGGTGGCCGGTTTTGCGCTGGCCACGGATGTGTTCCCCGGCCTGATGAGCCTGGACGAAAGCCAGCTCACCGAACCGCTCGCCCAGCTCTACATGCATCTGGATCCGGACGATCTGGAGGATGCGGACGCGCTGCTGGAAGAGATCGAAAGCCTGGAGCCGCCGGAGGAGCTGGACGAAGCCGTGGAGAGTCTGGTGCGTGCCAGCCTGCTGCTGGCCGATGTGTCGCTGCCGCAGGCGGTATCGCGTTCGCCTAGCCGCGGAGGCGGCGGCTCACGCTCCGGCGGACCGCGCTCCGGGGGACCACGCTCGGGAAGGCCCGGCTCGGGCGGTCCGCGCCGGGGGCCTTCGCCGCAGGGACGGCGCTGATCAGCCGGCGAACAGCCGGGACGCGTGCAGGCCCAGACCGGTCGCCACCGAAGCGAATCGGTCACCCCGCACCTGCTGCGCCTGCGGATAGTCCGCGGCAATGCGCTCAGCCAGCAGACGCAGCCCGGTGGAGCCGCCGGTGAAATACAGCGCATCCACATCGCCCGGCGTCAGCCCGGCCATGGCCACCGTCTCGCGGCCGGCGGCGGCAATGCGCTCGATGTCCGCCTGCAAGGCGCCCACGGCCGTTTCTTCCCGCAACTCCACGCTCAGGCCGGATTCGATCAAGCCCAGGTCGATCTGACATCCCCCGCCGCCGGACACGGTGATCTTGGCCTCTTCCGCGCGATGGGCCAGTTCATGCCCCAGCCGCTCCTCCAGCACCGTCATCAAGCGCTGGTGGTGGCGCACGTCGCCGTAGAACGGCTTCATGTTGCGCAGCTCCATCACTCGCTGCGGGCTGTAGCAGGTGTTGATCAGGTGCCAGGTGGCCAGATCGAAATAGATGCCGCTGGGCACCTCGCGCGGCGGCTGACCGGCCCGCACCGGCCCCAGGGCCCGGTAGCCGAATTCCCGCAGGATGCCGGCCAGCTCGATGTGGCGGTCGAAGTCGGTGCCGGCGATGTGCACCCCGTGGTTGGCCAGGATGTCGTCGCGTCGCTCCAGCCGCTGCATCCGGTCCGGGCCCACCCGCACCAGCGAGAAGTCGGAGGTACCGCCGCCGATGTCGGCCACCAGCACCCGCTGCTCACGGGTGGCTTGCTGCTCATAGTCGAAGGCGGCTGCAATCGGCTCGAACTGGAACTGCACCTCCTCGAAGCCCACCGCCCGCGCCGCTGCCGTCAGCGAGGCCTGTGCCGCCGCATCCCGCGCCGGTTCCCCGTCCACGAAGTACACCGGCCGACCCAGCACCACCCGGCGGGGTTCGACACCGTCCTGGATGGCCTGCCGTCGCAGATGCTTGAGGTAGCCGGCCAGCATGTCGGCGTACTTGACGCCCCGACCACCGCCCACGTCGGTCACCTGGTCGATCAGGCTGGAGCCGAGGATGCTTTTCATGGACCGCATCAGACGGCCATCCACCCCTTCTTCGTAGGCCGCCATGGCGGCGCGACCGAAGGCCCGCGGCGGCCCGTCCGCATCATGCCGCCCCTCCGCGAAGTAGAAGACCGCCGTCGGCATGGTGGTGTGACGGCCTTCCAGCGGCACCAGGCGCATGCCGCCGGTGAGCTGGCCCCCCTCCTGGGCAGGCACGGCCACGGCCGAGTTGGAGGTGCCGAAGTCGATTGCGCAGATGTCGCGCGGCAGCGCGCTGGAAGTGGAAGCCATGATGCGGGCCGCGGGGGTGCCGACAGCGGCGCTGCGGCGACCCCGCGGAGGTCAGAAGGGGGGCGCGGATTCTAGACCGGCTTGGCGGACCCGCTCAGGCCGGGACCGTGCTGCGCGGCCGGGCCGCCGGTAGCGCATCGCCGTAGAAGCCGAAATTCAGCGCCGGCCGCTGGCCACTCATCAGCTCCGCCAGCGCTCGCCCGGAGCCTGCGCCGTGGGTCCAGCCCAGGGTGCCGTGACCGGCATTGATCCACAGGTTGGAGGCCTTCAGGCTGCGGCCGATGTAGGGCACGTTGGTCGGGGTGCTGGGCCGAAGACCAGTCCAGAAATTCGGCTCGCTCGTGTCCGCCACACCGGGGAACAGCTCCTCGTAGCGACGCACCAGCGACTCGCAGCGCACCTTGGACGTCGGGCTGTCCAGGCTGGTGTCCAGGCCCACCAGTTCGGCGGTGCCGGCAATCCGGACATGATCGCCCAGGCGGGAGATCGCGATCTTGCGGGCATCGTCCAGCAGCGAGACGGTGCTGGCCTGCTCGGGCTTGAGCAGCCGCATCGTGGCCGAGTAGCCCTTGGCCGGATAGATGTTCAGGGTCTCGCCCAAGGGCTTCATCAGGCCGGGCGCGTAGGAGGCGAGCGCCACCACATAGGCATCACCCTTGAGCCACTGGGATTGGCCGGTCTCGCGGGACGTGACCTTCACGCCGCCCACTTCCTGGCCCCGGGCGCCGGCCTGGGGCTGCAGCAGGTTGATGTCGTGGTTCCACAGGAACTGCACGCCGCGCCGTGCGGCCAGTTGTGCCAGCGCCTGGGTGAAGACGCGGGCGTCGCCCGATTCATCGCTGGGGGTGTAGGTGCCGCCGTGCACCGATTGGGCGGCATTGCGCAGCGCGGGCTCGATGGCCAGCACTTCCTCGCGGGACAGCACGCGGCGGTCCACGCCATGGCGGCGCATGATTTCGGCGCCTTGCGCGCCTGCTTCAAAGTCGGCCTGGCTGCCGAAGAAATGCAGGATGCCGCGTTCCAGCCGGTTGTATTCGATGCCGGTCTCGGCCACCAGCGCCTTCAGCGACTCATGGCTGTAGCGGCCCAGATGCACCAGTTGCTCCACATTACGCTCGAAGGCCGAGGTGGTGCACTGGCCCAGGAAGGACAGGCCCCAGCGCCACTGGGCCGGGTCCAGACGGGGACGGAACAGCAGCGGAGCGTCGTCCTTGAGCAGCCATTTGGCGACCTTGAAGGGCGCCCCCGCATTGGCCCAGGGCTCGCAGAAGCACACCGAGATCTGCGCGCCATTGGCGAAGCTGGTCTCCAGCGCCGCATCGGGCTGGCGGTCCACCACCACCACATCGTGGCCCTGCTCCATCAGATACCAGGCGGTATGCACGCCGATGATGCCGGCGCCCAGGACGATGACTTTCATGTGGAACTCCTTGTTCAGCCCAGCGGGCGCAACAGCAATTGCAGGCCCAGCCAGGCCATCACCAGGGCGATCACGGCGTCGATGCTGCGCCAGACCACCGCACGGCGCAACGGCGCCGCGACCGTCGCCGCGCCGAAGCCCAGCAGCGAAAACCACATCACCGACGCCGCACTGGCACCGGCTGCAAAGTCCATCCGGGCGTCGGCGGGCTGCTGCGCGCCGACGGTGCCCAGCAGCACCACCGTGTCCAGATAGACATGGGGATTGAGATAGGTCATGGCCAGGGTGCTGGCCAGCACCGTGCCCAGGCTTGCGGAGCCCACCTGGGCCTGCAGGCCGGCCTTGGGCGACAGGGCGCGCCGCGCGGCAGAGGCGGCATACACCAGTAGGAAGGCGGCACCGCCGTAGCGGAAGGCCGTCAGCAGCAAGGGGCTGGAGGCGATGAGACTGCCCAGCCCGAACACGCCCAGGCAGATCAGAAAGACATCGGACAGCGCGCAGACGGCCACCACCGGCGCCACATGCTGACGCATCAGCCCCTGACGCAGCACCAGCGCATTCTGGGCGCCAATGGCCACGATCAGCCCGGCACCGGTCAGCCAGCCTTGAAGGAGCGCGGTGGAAGCCATGATCGGGAGGGCGAGTCGGGCCAGCGGCCGCAGGTGAGGTCGAAGCGCGAATTGTGGTGGGGCGCTCTCCGATCATGAAGCGGGATTAATATCTCAGCGTCATCATTAGGACAGCTTATGAAAGACCTGGATGCCGCCGGGCTGGACTGCCTGGCCGCACTGGCCGACGAGCGCAGCTTCGAGCGGGCGGCCGAGACCCTGGCCATCACCCAGAGCGCGGTGTCGCAGCGACTGCGCAGCCTGGAAGCGCAGGTCGGGCAGTTGCTGGTGGTGCGCTCCCGCCCGCTGCGGCTGACCGAGCCCGGCAAGCGCCTGCTGCGTTACGCCCGGCAATTGCATGCGCTGCGCTCGGACGTGGTGCGGGAACTGGGCGTGCGCGCCTCGACGCCGGAGCGGCTCCCGATCGCCGTGAATGCCGACAGCCTGGCCACCTGGGTGCTGCCAGCGCTGGACCCGCTGGTGCAGCGTGGCCTGCGGGAGGGTTTTGGGCTGGAACTGGTGGTCGATGACCAGGACTTCACTCACGACTGGCTTCGCCAGGGCGAGGTGCTGGGCTGCGTCACCACCGTACGGCAGGCGCTGCGCGGCTGTGTTGCGCTGCCGCTGGGGGTGATGCGCTATGTGGCGGTGGCCAGTCCGGCGTTTGTTGAGCGGGAATTGCCGGGCGGCCTGGTGGCGTCGGCACTGGCCCAGGTGCCCTTCCTGGTCTTCAACCGCAAGGATGACACCCAGCAGCAGTGGGTCAGGCAGGCACTCGGACTGCGTGCGGCTCGGCTGAATGCACGGTATGTGCCGTCCAGTGAAGCCTATGTGCAGGCGGTGACCCGAGGGTGGGGCGTGGGTGTGGCGCCGGAGTTACAGATCCGTCCGTTACTGGCGCGAGGGGAACTGGTGGTGCTGCGGCCCGACATCCATGTCGAGGTGGCGTTGTATTGGCACCAATGGAAATTGGGCGCAGACAGCGACGCCGTCCAGGCGGCGCCCCCGTCCTTGCTGGATCAGATCGGGGAGGCGCTAGCGCTAGGGGCGCGGGAAGCCTTGCAAGTGTGAGTGGGAGCGCTGCGCGAGTGGGAGCGCGCGCGGCGGGCTCAGCGGCTGGACGCCACCTGCACCGCAGGCTGAGTGTCCGGCGTCACGACGGAGGTGTGTGCAGGGGTCTGCACGAGGGTCGAGGCGTGGGTGGCGACGGGCGCGGGCAGGGCCGGAGACAGCGAGGCATGGGGCGCCGACATGGCCCCCATCTTCAGACCTTGCCGCAGACCTTGACGCTCATGGGCTTGCTGCACGTTGCCGGCCAACCAGGCGGACATCGAAACGACGGTGGCAACGATGGTCCAGGTCAGGGATCGATGAATCAGCGGAGACATGGAGGGGTGCACAGGTGCGCGAAAGACACAAGTGCCGAAGCATAGTGATCCCCGTGGTCAAGGGGGGTCCTACCTAAGTGGGGTAAGTGGTTATTTCGCTGCACCCTGTCGCAGGAGTGAGCCACTTTGTGTGGATTTGTGAACGGGTTTTTCCGGAGCCCCCAATTTGGGGATTTGCCTGAGGACAACTTCCCCCACACTGTGGCATAGCAACGGCGTTTAGGGGTCCCAGGCGCCGGGCTTTCACCCCGTGCTTTTCGACGAGGTCCATCATGCGAATCGCCTCCGCCCTGCGCCTGTTCCGTCGCAACAGTCCTGGCACCCACGAGCCTGAACCGGCCGACATGGGGACCGCCTTCGGCATGGAGGCGAGCTTTGGGGATGCCAGCGAATATGAGGATTTCCGCCGTAGTGACTACGGATTGGAATCCCAGACTTCGGCGCCTGCGGCGATCGAGTCTCCGCTGTCCTGGATGACGGCGCGGCGCAGCTGAGGCGGGTGGCTGCGGGCCGGAAGGTGCCGCCTGTCGGGAGGCTCCAGCCTCATCCGCCCTGATTCACCCTGAGCCGCCATCCTCACCCGCGGCTCCTGCTTCGGCAGGAGGCGGAAGATCGGATCAGCGGATCAGCAGCACCGGCACCTCGCAGGTCGCCATGACCTTGGTCGCCACCGACCCGAGCACCAGATTGCCCAGCGTGGTGTGGCCGTGCGAGCCCATCATGAGCAGGTCGAACTTGTTCTTGGCTGCGACGGTGGCAATGACTTCGGCGGCGTGGCCGGTTTTGGTCACGTACTTGACGTTGATGCCACGTTTGTCCATGAAGGCGCGGATGGGCTTGAGCACCTTGGCGGCTTCGTCGTCGTAGTACTCATTGAGGACGGACTTGTCGAGGACCGCGGCAGCGCGGGGCGGCACGGGGGGCACCACATGCACAACGGTGAAGTCGTGGGTGTTCCCCAGCCACTCATCATGAGCCGCCAGATAGGCCAGCATGCGCTTGCTGTAGACACTGCCGTCAACGGCCACCAGGATCTTCATGTCTTACCCTCCTTGCGGGCCCGGGCCGGGCTCGCGCCGAGTGTGGCACTGAACGAGCTCGAAAAAACCGGGGGCCGTCGAGCAAAAGATCGACAGCTGACATGTCGCAAAGACGGTGGATCATCCGCATCCGTGGCAGGTCATTGCTGCCTGTCGGCTTCGGGTCACTGTCGGGTGTCCGCCGTGGGTCGCTCCCGCCAGCCGGCAACGGCACGGCGAAGGTCCGACAATGCGCGGAGTCATGCGCGGAGTTGCGGTCCCGTCACCGGAACCGCGTCCGCTCCCCCTGTATTCCCTCTGACCGACAAGAAGCATTCCCGCTGTGCGCCTCCAACTGATTTCGGACCTCCACCTGGAACGACAGATCGGCTTCAAGGCCGTCCCCCTGCCCGAAGCCGATCTGCTGGTGCTGGCGGGCGACGTGGGTTCCTATCAGGCCGGCTCCGAGCTGGTCACTGACGACTTCGGACTGGGCCGGTTCTCCCCGCTACGGGCGGAGACCGGCTGGAAGCGCGTGCTCTATGTGCCGGGCAACCATGAGTTCGACGGACTGGAGTACGCGCCCACCTACGAGCGCCTGCGCCGCACCTGCGAGGACCTGGGCATTGAATGGCTGGACCGGGAAGCCCTGCTGATCGACGGCGTGCGCTTTCTGGGGACCACCCTGTGGAGCGACTTCGACGCACTGGCGGCTCGCCTGCCGACGCCCACCCAGCAACTGGCGGCGCGGGGCAAGGCCTTCCGGGCGGCCAACTACTACCTCAGCAAATACTCCACCCTGCGGGACGGCCGCCACCTGCTCGCAGAGGATCTGCGGGAGATGGCGCTGGACTGTCAGGCCTGGCTGCGCGCGCAATTGGCTACGCCCTTTGTGGGCAAGACGGTGGTGGTGACCCATTTCGCCCCCAGCCTGCGCAGCGCGGACCCGCGGTACGGGCTGGCGCCGGGTACCGCAGGCTTTTGCAACGGACTGGACGAGCTGTTTCCCCTGGCGGATCTGTGGATCCACGGTCATCTGCACTGCATGAATGACTATGTGGTGGAGACGCCGCTGGAAGGCGGCGGCCTTCACCGCTGCAGGGTGGTGGCCAACCCGCTGGGATATGCGCGCAAAGGCGAGCAGGAGGATTACCGGCCGGGGCTGATCGTGGAGATCTGAGGGCCGCTGGAGCGCTGCCGACGCCCGGGCCCTGGCCATGGCACGGGTCGCGCCAGAACCAGGGTTAGGGCCGGAAGCTGGTGCTCAGTTGGCGCCGTGGCACTGCTTGAACTTCTTCCCCGAACCGCAGTGGCAGGGGTCGTTGCGGCCCAGCTTGGGCGCATCACGACGCACCTGCTCCACATGGAAGCGCTGGGTTTCCGTGGCGGCCTGGAGGTCCACCACCGTCAGCACCAGGTCTTCGATGGCGTCGTCCAGATCCTTCAGCGGATGTTCGCGGTTCAGGGTGTCGACCACTTCCTGCTCTTCCGGGGTCTCCACCGGCAGGTGGCGGTACAGGCGGGCCAGAAGCGTGTCGATGTTGTCATCGGCCTGCTCGTGCAGGTCGGGGAAGGTCACCGCGGCATATTCGAAGCCGCCCACCCAAGGCATGAGCGTGCGGGTGATCGGGTCGGTGGGGACGGCATCTTCGGCGTCGGTGTCGGCGTTGGCATGGGCATCCGCGCCAGTGTCAGCTCCACCGGCAGCATTGGCGGCGTCGGTGTCAGCACCTGCGGCTTTGGCCGCCGCTTCCGCTTCCGCCTCGGCTTCCAGATCCAGCACGACCGGATAGAACCAGCCCTGCTCCAGCATGCTCTGGTTCAGCGACGCAAACCGGCGCTCCACCAGGGCGCGGACCCGCGCCAGCCAGGCCGGATCCACCGACTCCGGCAAGGGCTTGCCCTCAAAGTCGAAAATCGGCGGCAGCCATTCCTCGATCGGGATCAGGCGCGGCTGCACCAGCACCCCGCACAAGTAGCCGTCCAGCATGGACGTGTCCAGCGCTTGCAGCGGCTCGGGGGTCTGGGCGAGGAGATCGTCGAGCTCGGCGAACTCGGCGTCGGTCAGGTCGTGGGCAATGCTCATGGGCGGATTGTCGCTGGGTTTGGGGCCGGACCCCCATGGACCCGCTCTCGCGGCCGTCCTGCGGACAGCGATTCCCGGCAGCCTAGAGACGCCCGGCGACGCTATGCCAAACGCAGCGGCCCCGTGGCGAACCGCCAGCCGGTACAAGTTCACGTGGCATTCACGCGGCTTATGGAGCGGATTCCTTCCTTTCATTGGCGGAGCGTCTAGGGTTAACCCTAAACTTCGTTCCGTTGGTTCTACAGAGCCATCAACAACCACAAAAAGGAATCGCCATGAGCGTCGCTACTCAAACCTTCGGTCTGCCTGTTAGCCGCACGGTGCGTCGCGGCGGCACGTTTGCCACCATCGGTGCCCGTGTCTGGGCCCGCAGCATCAGCAACATCAAGGCCCGCCTGGAAGCCGCCCGCATCGCCCGTTCGGAGCGCGAGCTGCTGTCCCTGGCTGCCCAGTATGAAGAGAGCATGCCCTCCTTCGCTGCTGAACTGCGCGCTGCCTACGCCCGCCGCAACAACGGCTGATTTGAGCCTTCGGATACCGGTCCGCAGCGGGACAACGGTGTTGTGATGTAAGTGCCGGCTCCTGTGCCGGCTGTTGCCACCGCTGCCCACTGGTGTCCACCAGAATCCAAAAAGCCCACCTCGCGCAAGCGGGGTGGGCTTTGCTTTTTGGGCAACCGGGTCTGGATTACGCCTTGGCGGCCAGGCGGGTTTCGATCCGCGCCTTGGTGGCGGGCAGTTCAGCCGGCAGGTTGTGGGCCAACTGGGTGAAGAGTTCGTCGTGCAGCTTGAGCTCGGCGGCCCAGTCGCTGTCCGAGATGTGGGTCACGGTATGGAACTGCTCCGGCGTGAAGGCCAGGCCTTGCCAGTTCAGGTCTTCATAGCGGGGGCTGGTGCCGAAGGCATGTTCTTCGCCGCGGCCCTGACCTTCCACCCGCTCCAGCATCCACTTGAGCACGCGCATGTTCTCGCCGTAGCCCGGCCAGACGAACTTGCCGTCCGCGCCCTTGCGGAACCAGTTCACGCAGAAGATCTTGGGCAGCTTGGCGCCGGACTGGGCCAGCTTGGCGCCCAGGTCCAGCCAGTGACGGAAGTAGTCACTCATGTTGTAGCCCATGAAGGGCAACATGGCGAACGGGTCGCGGCGAACGACACCCTGCTGACCGGCGGCCGCGGCGGTCGTTTCCGAACCCATGGTGGCGGCCATGTAGACCCCTTCCACCCAGTCACGGGCTTCGGTCACCAGCGGCACCGTGGTTGAGCGGCGGCCACCGAAGATGAAGGCGTCGATCGGCACGCCAGCCGGGTTGTCCCACTCGGCATCCAGCGCCGGATTGTTGACGGCGGAGACGGTGAAGCGGGCATTCGGATGCGCCGCCTTGGCCCCAGTGGCCTTGGCGATCTCCGGGGTCCAGTCCTGGCCTTGCCAATCCACCAGGTGGGCCGGCGCGGTGTCGGTCATGCCTTCCCACCAGACGTCGCCGTCGTCGGTCAGCGCGACGTTGGTGAAGATCACCTCCTTGTTCAGGCTGGCCATGCAGTTGGGATTGGTCAGTGCATTGGTGCCAGGGGCCACACCAAAGTAACCGGCTTCCGGATTGATGGCGTAGAGGCGACCGTCCTGACCGGGCTTGATCCAGGCGATGTCATCGCCGATGGTGGTGACCTTCCAGCCGTCGAAGCCCTGCGGGGGGATGAGCATGGCGAAGTTGGTCTTGCCGCAGGCGCTGGGGAAGGCGGCCGCCACGTGGTGCTTGCGGCCTTCGGGCGAGGTGACGCCCAGGATCAGCATGTGTTCGGCCAACCAGCCCTGGTCGCGGCCCATGGTGGAGGCGATACGCAAAGCGAAGCACTTCTTGCCCAGCAGCGCATTGCCCCCATAGCCGGAGCCGTAGGACCAGATTTCGCGGGTGGCGGGGTAGTGGACGATGTACTTGGTCTTGTTGCAGGGCCACTTCACGTCGGCCTGACCGGCTTGCAGCGGTGCGCCCACCGTGTGAACGCAGGGCACGAAGTCGCCGTCATCACCCAGCACGTTCAGCACGGCACGACCCATGCGGGTCATGATGCGCATGTTCACCGCCACATAGGGGCTGTCGGACAGCTCCACGCCGATGTGCGCGATGGGCGAGCCGATCGGGCCCATGCTGAAGGGGACCACATACAGCGTCCGGCCCCGCATGGCGCCCTTGAACAGCGCGTTGTCGCCGGTCTGCAGCAACTGGCGCATCTCCTGGGGCGCCATCCAGTTGTTGGTGGGGCCGGCGTCTTCCTTGCGGTCGGTGCAGATGAAGGTGCGGTCTTCTACGCGGGCGACGTCGCTGGGGTCGCTCCAGGCGAGGTAGCTGTTGGGGCGCTTGGCGGGGTTGAGCTTCTGGAAGGTGCCTGCGTCAACGAGCTGCTGGCACAGACGGTCGTACTCTTCCTGGCTACCGTCGCACCAGTAGACGTCCTTGGCTTCGGTCAGGGCGGCGATCTCCGCCACCCAGGCGATCAGGCGCTGGTGTTTCACATAAGCGGGCACGTTCAAGCGCAGCCCTTCCATCACGGGTTGGTTCATGGTGTTTCCGATCTGAGGATATGAAAAGCGGGATTGGGTCAGCGCCTGGGGCACCCCTCGACAAGGCGGGAAACACACCGCTTTCAGAGGAGAACCCGCGACGCTGACCCAATGCCGCGCACCATGGATGGGCGGAAAACTGGCTGCTCAGCCAATGTAATCACGCCGTAACTCGTATGGGGAGGTTATGTCGGGGGCGCATAGATTGATGCGCAAAGGGGAGCGGTACCGGTGTCAGCGGTAACCAGTGGGGGACAAACCGCCTGGGCGGGCCATTCCGTCCGCTCCGTTAACATTCAATGTCCCAACGAAACCAAAGATCGCCGCCATGCCAGGGCTCTTGTCCAGAACGGCACGGTGCGCGACAAACATCCTCCACCGGGAGCGGAGCTTGACCAGTCACCCCTGCAAAGTCGCCATTGGCGCCCTCATGGCCACTTTGAGCCTGGGCGCTCAAGCCCAGCAACTCGATCTCAATGTTTCAGCCACTCTGACCAGCGCCACGGACTACGTGAGTTGCAATTGGGAGACGCCGGAGTGCGTGCCCTCTACCTCCAACGTAGCATTCACGCCGCTGCCGTGGAGCCAGTTTCTGTCCGTGGACCTCAGCGTCGGTGGGAGCTCAGACCTCTTCACATTCGACTTCACCGGAGGTGACCTGTGGCGTTACCAAGGCACGCTGCAGACCTTGGCCTCACAGCCGCTGAGCAGTGCGACCGCTCTCACGACGGTCCTGGGCATGCTCAAACCGTTCGGAATCACGGCACCGGCGGACGCAGTGGTCAGTGGCACCGTCGGCGCGACCGTGGATCGGGGTATTTGGTGGTCAGGCCCTGACAGTTCAGGCCAAGCCTACCGGCAGCTCACGGTTCAACAGAACCTGAGCTGGATGCAAGGCGACACCCAGCATTGGGCATCGCTCTTGATCTCCCGCTCGGAACAGGTGACGGGAGCCCCACTGAACCAGGATCAGCCCATGTCTGCCCAGTCGTTCATGGGCTTGCTGCGGGACGACTTTTGGTGTGCCACCTGCACGAACGTGGTCAACTTGCAGTGGGAAACCACCAACGGGGCCATCTCGCACAGCCTTCAATACTCAGGCGTGATCAACCAGTTCTCGGCCAGTGCCGTCCCGGAGCCGGCTTCCTACGCCATGATGGCTGCGGGTCTGGGCCTCCTGGGCTTGTGCATCCGGCGCAGGTCTCCGTCCCAGGCGGTGATGCCGGGCCGCTGATCCGCCCAGCTGTTCCGCAACCCGCGCGTCGGGCGTCCTGATCGCGAGATCAGGGGTCTACTTGGAGGCGGACGGGCCCGGCCACGGGCCTGTCAGTTTTCTCTGGAGCGCGGCACCGAGAACGTCGCCAGAATCCGCGGCTGCCCCTGTCCATCCGCCCCCACCGCCAGGCCTTCCCCGGAAGCGGTATCTCCGCTGACCAGCGCGGACTGCACAAACATGTGGGTGACCCACACCTCGAATTGTCCGGGACGCTGACCCGCCTGCTGCACCGCCTGCCGCAACTGCGTCATCGCCTTCGCATTGACCTGCTCCGAGGCCCCTTGCGGGGACCCCAGCGCGGCCCAGCGTTCCGCCGAACCGAAGGCCAACTCGGCCGTGTCGACACATCGGCACCACGGACTGCTGCGCACCCGTGACGGGGTCAATTGCTGCGACTTCAGATAAGCCCCCAGCTGCCGCGCCTGCGCCCGCCCCTCTTCGCTGAGGTTGCGCTGCGTGCTGCAGTCGCCGAGCCGGAATCCAGGCGGATCGAAGGTGCCCGGCGCCCGCGCATGACGCAGCACGAGTACCACGCCGCCCCGGCGCAGCCAGGAGATCGCATCCTCCTCCGCCCCCCAGGCGCGCGGAAGGCTCAGCGGCAGGCTCAGCAGCCCCAGACAGGCGGATCGACGGTCCATGCAGCACTCCTTGGGATCGACAGGCTTTCGACGACAACGGCGCCGGATGATGCCGGTTTTGCCCGACCCTGATCTCTGCCGGGACTTCACGCTCCTACAAAGGTCCGCAAGATCCAGTGACTCGAAAGCAGCGGCTTCCCGCTCAATGGGCCGCGCCAGCCTCCTGGCCGATCCCGTTGAGCGCCACCACCGCCTCCGGCGGCAGCACCAGTTGCGCCGCCTTCATGTTCTCGCGCAGGTGCGCCACTGAACTCGTGCCCGGAATCAGCAGCAGGTTCTCGGAGCGCTGCAGCAGCCAGGCCAGGGCCACCTGCATCGGCGTGGCATTCAATTGCCGCGCCACCTCCCCCAGCGTGTCCGATTGCAGCGGGGTGAATCCGCCCAGCGGAAAGAACGGCACGAACGGAATGCCCTCCCGGGCCAACAGGTCCACCAGATCGTCGTCCGCACGCCGGGCCATGTTGTAGAGGTTCTGCACGCACACGATCGGAACCAGACGCCGACCCTCCTCCACCTGACGACGGGTGACATTGCTCAGCCCGATGTGGCGCACCAGACCTTCCTGGCGCAGCTCGGCCAGCGCCGTCAGCGGCTCCTCCAGCGACCCCTCCGCCGGCCCATGCACGTCCAGCATGCTGCGCAGGTTCACCACGTCCAGCACGTCCAGGCCCAGGTTGCACAGGTTGTCGGTCACCGCCTGTCGCAGCTCGGCGCGAGAGAAGGCGGGCAGCCAGCCGCCCTTGTCATCCCGGCGGGCGCCCACCTTGGTCACCAGCGTCAGCCCATCGCGATAGGGATGCAGCGCCTCCTTGATGATCTGGTTGGTGATGTGCGGGCCATAAAAATCGCTGGTGTCGATGTGGTTGACGCCCAGCTCGACGGCTTCGCGCAGCACGGCCACGGCGGCGGCGCGGTCCTTCGGCGGACCGAAGACACCGGGGCCAGCGAGTTGCATCGCGCCATAACCCAGGCGTTGAATCGAGCGCTCAGCCAGGGGGTAGGTCAGGGCATGAGCCGGGGCGTCAGTCAGGGTGGAAGTGAGGGCGGTCATCAAGTTCTCCGGTTGATGCAATGGACTGTAGGCAGCGACGACCTGCGCGATAAGATGGCGCAATCAGGACGGGCTGTACGGCTGGACGAACAATGACGGACTTGACCGAACTTCAGGCCCTGCTCGCGGTGGTGCGGGCTGGCGGCTTCCGGGAGGCCGCACGGGCCAGCGGCGGCGGTGCCTCCAGCCTCAGCGACGCGGTCCGCCGCCTGGAAAAGCGCCTGGGCGTGCGCCTCCTCAACCGCAGCACCCGCAGCGTCGCCCCGACCGAAGCCGGTCAGCGCCTGCTGGAGCGGCTCGCCCCGGCGCTGGATGAGGTCGAGGCCTCACTGGATGTGGTCAACAGCTTTCGGGACCGGCCCGCCGGCACGCTGCGCCTGAATGTGCCGGTGGCCGCAGTGCGGCTGGTGCTGCCGCAGATCGTGCCCGCATTCCTCGCGGCCTATCCGGACATCCGGCTGGAAGTGGTGGCGGAAGAGAGCCTGGTGGACATGCTGGCGGCGGGCTGCGACGCCGGCATCCGTTATGAAGAGCGGCTGGAAAAAGACATGATCGCGGTGCCGATCGGACCGCGTGTGCAGCGCTACGCCACCGCAGCCTCACCGGCCTATCTCCAACGCCACGGTCGCCCGGAGCATCCGCGTGAGCTGTTGCAGCATGCCTGCCTGCGGGGGCGCTTCGCGAGCGGTCACATGCCGCTGATGGAATTCGAGCGGGATGGCGAGGTCATCCTGCTGGATCCACCCGGACCGCTGGTGGTGCGCATCGGCGAAGGCGTGCAGCTGGCCGTGGAAGCAGCGGTCGCCGGCACCGGCATCCTCCAGCTGTTCGACGGCTGGCTGCAGCCCTACTTCGACAACGGCTCGCTCGAACCGGTGCTCACTCCCTGGTGGCGCGCCTTCAGCGGCCCCTTCCTCTACTATCCCAGCCGTTCGTTCATGCCCGCGCCGCTGCGCGCCTTCGTGGACTTCATCAAGGCGGCACCGGCATCTGAGCCACCGATGGCGCCACCGACGGTGACGCTTGCCGAGCGGCCGGCATAGCCATCTGCCGCCCCCCTCACCGCTTCTCACCGCTTCTCACCGCTGCTCACCGCTGCTCACCGCCCGTCCCTCCCCACCCGCGTGCCCGCTTGTCATGACCCGCTCGCCCACTCTGCGCCTGGCCTCGTCAGACGATGCCGCCTGCCTGTCCGCCCTGGCCATCCAGGTCTATCTGGACACCTATGCCACGCATGGCGTGAGCCCGGGCCTGGCGCATGAAGCACTGAGCCTTCTCTCCGCCACCGCCTTTGCCGAGCGCGCGCAGCAAGCCCACCGGCCGCTGATGCTGGCCGCGCTGGGCGACGGCCTGATCGGCTTTGCCGAGCTGGATCTCACTGCCGGCCCGGCCCCGGGCACGGCGCAGGAGGGCGCGGAACTCGTGCGGCTGTACGTGCAGCCGGCCTTCCAGCGTTCGGGGGTGGGCAGTCAGTTGATCGGTGCGGCTGAATCGCTTGCCACAGCCGCAGGCTGCCCGTCCTTGTGGCTGACCGCCTGGGACGGCAATCACCGCGCGTTGAGCTTTTATGCCCAGCGCGGCTACGCCGATCTGGGGGAGACTGTTCACTGGATCGACGGCCGACCCATTGGCAATCGGGTGCTCGCTCGCCCGCTAGACGCCCACGCGCCATAGGCTCAGCGCCGCAGTGCCCCGACGCGCCCACCGAGCCGCTCCTGCCACGCCCAAAATCCCGATCAGCATCAGCACATAGGTGCGCGGTTCAGGCACCAGCGCCACAGTCCAGACGCCGCCAAGGCTGCCCGGCGCGCTGCTGTAGCTGCCTGCATTGCTGTAGTACGACGGTGCAACGCGGAACACGCTGCCGCCCTGCTGGGTGGAGGCCATCTGGAAACTCTCCGAGAAGCCGGTGACGAGGAAGTCCCGGCTCAGAAAGATGTCCCAGGTGGTGGGCAGGCCATTGGCGTCCAGGGCACCGATGCTGAAGCGGCTGTCGTTGGTGTAGCAGCCGCCAGGAATCTGACAACCATCGGGCACCAGCGGCCAGGTCAGCGAGATGAGATTGGCAGGCCCGCCGCCCCAGACGGTCATCTTGTAGCCCACGATGTCCGCGGTGGTGGCGGGGCCGGTCAACGGCGTCCAGGTATAGAACTCGATGCGCAGTTGCCCAGGCACATTCCATTCATTCTGGCCCGGAGCCCGGTCGGCAAACGACTGGATGTTGAAGGCCGTTGACAGGTAGGTGTATTGGTACCAGTCGGCACGCGCCGGACGCCCCACGGCCAGCAATCCCAGCGCCAGCAGCACAAGGGCCAGCACACGCAGCCGTGCATGCGTCCATGAACGCAGATCGTCGAAGCTCATGATCTCTCTCCCTGATGCGCTGCCGCCGTTGCGGTCTTGCAGCGGCCCTGAAGGCGTTGGCAACATTAGTGAGACGACGGCGACGAATCCAGCGAGAGCCGCGATGGATTCGAGTGACATGTCTTGCCGAATCGGGCACGCCGTTTGGCCGGCAGCGACAAAGCGCCCGCGCAACGCGCTCGCTTGTCTTCAGGTCTGGCTGGTTCGGTGCGTTGCTGCGGGCATAGCGGGGTCCCTCGACCAGTCTGTGTCAACTCGTGAGCCTGGCACTGCCGTGACCCGCGCAGCAGGGATACTGCATCGCTCCCTCCCTCGCTGGCGCCCGTACGCCGTATGTGCCGATGACCGCTCCCACTTCCCGCGCAGACCTGATGCCGCTGATCGGGCAACGCGCCTCCGCCGAGATCGCGGCCCTGGTCATCCCACCGGTGGTCGTGGCGGCGGTGCCTGGCCATGCATCGAGCCGCTGGGCCTGGCTGTGGGCTGGCAGCTACCTGGTGGCGGCAATCCTTCTGATCGCGGCCCGGCGTCTGTTCCGCCGGGACCATGCGCAGATGTCGGCGCTGGCCTTCCAGACCCGATGGGCTCCTCGCATGGAAGGATTCGCCCTGGGCTTCGGCATCCTGTGGGGCGCCCTGCCCTGGCTCAGCGTGCCGACCCACTCCTTCGAATATGCGCTGCTGCTCTATCTGATGCTGGCCGGCACCACCGCCTCCACCGTGTCGTACGCGGCGGCGGATCTGCGGGTCTTCCTTCGATATCTGCTGCCCGCCTGGGGCCTGGCCGTGCTGGGCGTGCCCCTGGCCTTTCCGGCCCACTGGCACACAGTACTTCCGCTGTGCCTGCTCTACCCATGGCTGGTGTGGCGGCATGCGCGCACCTCGAATGGCTTCCTGGTGGAGCAGTCGCAGCTCAAGCACCGCAGCGAAGCACTGGCACGCGCCCACCGCGAAGCGCGTGATGCCGCCGCGGCCGCCTCGCGTGAGAAGAGCCTGTTCCTCGCCACCGCCAGCCATGATCTGCGCCAGCCGCTGTATGCCCTGACCCTCACCGCACAGGCCGCGGTGCAGCGCAACCGGGACCCGGCGCTCGCCCCGCTGCTGCTGGACATCAGCCAGGCCGCCGGCCATGTCAGCGACCTGCTCAATGCGCTGCTGGACGTCTCCGCCCTGGACAGCCGCAACGAGCAGCTGCCGCTGCAATCGCTGGCCCTGACGCCACTGCTGTGCGAGCTGCATGAACGCTTCCAGCCGGAAGCGGTGGCGCGCGGACTGGACTGGCGTCTGCGCAGTCCGGAGACACCGGCCTGGGTGATGGCCGACCCCATCCTGCTGCGCCGCGCACTCTCCAACCTACTGCACAACGCGCTGCGCTACACGCCGCGCGGAGGCGTGCTGCTGGCGGTGCGTCCGCGCGCGGCGGGCTGGGCGATCGAGGTCTGGGACACCGGCGTGGGCATGGCCCAGTCGGAGCAGCAACGGCTGTTCGCCGCGTTCGAACGCGCCGACGATGCCGCACGGCATTCGTCCGACGGTCACGGCCTCGGGCTGTCGGTGGTGCGGGACTGTGTGCACCGGCTGGGCGCCACGATTGAATGGCAATCGCGCGTGGACGTGGGCTCACGCTTTCGGATCACGCTCGCCGCCGCCTCAGCGGCCGCCCCACCGGCGCGGCGGACCGACACCCCTTCCTTCGATGCGCAAGCTCCCCTGCGCGGCCAGGTGCTGGTGGTGGAGGACGACCCCGGCGTGACCCAGGGTCTGCGGCATCTGATGAGGGACTGGGGGCTGGACTGCCGCTTCGCCGCCGACGCGGTGCAGGCCTACCGCGCGCTGTCCGAAGGCTTCGAGCCGGTGGTGGTGATGAGCGACCTGCGTTTGCGCGGGGACGTCAGCGGCTATGACCTGCTGCAGGCGCTGCTGGTGCGGCACCCGCAGGCGCGCGGGCTGATCGTCACCGGTGAGCTCGACCATCCGGACCTGGCCCGGGCGGATGAGGACGGCTTTCTGGTGCTGCGCAAACCGGTCGCCGCCGACGCGCTGCATCAGGTGCTGGCCGGTCTGCTGGGGTACGGACCGCTGCGGCCCGAGCTCACTCCTGCCCAGGAGGGGACTGCTGCGCCCCCGGTCCGTCCTGCGCCGCCCGTTGCCGAAGAGAAGGCACATCGCCCAGCTTGACGCCCGACGGCAACTCGGGATGCTTGGCCCGCCCGACCCGCTGCGACTTGTAGATGCCGGTATGCCCGGAGCACAGATAGCTCACGCCGCAGGCCACCGCGGCATACACGCCGATCTCGGCGCCAAAGAGCTCCATCGCCATCAGGGTGCAGGCCATCGGCGTGTTGGACGCCCCGGCGAACACCGCCACGAAGCCCAGCCCGGCCAGCATCGGGAACGGCAGCTGCAGCAGCGGCGCCAGCGCGTTGCCCAGCGTGGCGCCGATGAAGAACAGCGGCGTCACCTCGCCCCCCTTGAACCCGCTCGCCAGGGACCCGACCGTCAGGCCCAGCTTGGCGGCGAAGTCGGTCGCGGGCAGCGGCTGCTGGAAGGCCTCTTGGATGACGGGAATCCCCAGCCCTGCATAGCGCCACGCGTCCAGGCCCCACAGGATCAGCGCCAGCACCAGCCCGCCCAGCAGCGGACGCAGTGGTGCGTAGGCAATGCGCTGCTTCATGAAGGCCTGGCCGGCGTGGGTTGCGGTGGCAAACACCATCGCCACCAGCCCGAACAGCATGCCTGCCAGCACGACCGCCAGGAGCGGCCAGGCCGAGATGGGCGGCAAGGCGCCGACGGCATAGTGGGTGTGATGGGCGCCCCAGGCGCTCGTCACCTGGTCCGCCAGGACCGCAGCCACCAGGCAGGGCCACAAGGCGTCATAGCGCAGACTGCCGATGACCAGCACTTCCAGGCCGAACACCGCGCCCGCCAGCGGCGTGCCAAACACGGATGCGAAGCCGGCGCTGATGCCGGCCATCAGCATGAGGCGGCGGTCCTCGTCGCGCAGTTTGAAGCGGTCGGTGAGCTGGTCGGCGAGCGCGCCGCCCATCTGCACAGCCGTGCCCTCACGCCCCACGGACGCGCCAAAGAGATGCGACACCACCGTGGCGCCCAGGATCAGCGGCGCCATGCGCAGCGGCACCACCCGCTTGGGATCGTGGATCTCGTCGATCAGCAGGTTGTTGCCCGCCTCCACCTCCCGGCCCAGCTTCAGGTAGATCCACCCGACGCAGAACCCGGCCACAGGCAGGCCCCAGACGAGCCAGCGATGAGCTTCGCGCGTGCGGGTGGCCCAGTCCAGGGCGAAGAGGAAGAAGGCGGATGCCGTGCCCGCCAGAGCGGCGACCAGGCTGGCCAGCACCAGCCAGCGCAGCAACGACGGGATGAGATGGACATGCTCAAGATGGCGCAGGCGTTTCATCAAGGACCCAGCGGTAGCAGCACGGCCCTCAAGGCCGCACCCGGAATGCAAAGGACGACTGGTTGATGAGGCCCGGGCGAACACCCACATGGCCCCGGTCTCCCAGGACGATGTAGGCATCATCAGCGTCACAACAGAAGGTCGTGAGGCGGTTCGCGGAGGAATGCCATCTCCGTTCCGGCGATTCTAGCCACGGCCCGGCAGGAACGCATGCCGCGCCAAACCCGGCCCCCTGCGGAGAATTCACGCATCCGGATCGTGACGCTGTGCCAAAAAGCCCCCGATCCAGGGGCCAGCCGCGGGAATGGCGTCTGTGCGGGCAAGGGACAATTGTGGTTTCACGGTTTTCCCCAGTACAAGGTCCGCCCGATGCCAACCGCCTTGACCGGCTTCTCCATGCGCAATCGCCTGCTGCTGACGCTGGTGCTGTCGCTGGTGCTGGTGGCCGCCTCGGCACTGCTGGGACTGTGGCAGACCCAGCGGATGGCGGACACCACCGAGTCGCTGTATGCGGACCGGCTGGTGCCGCTGAGCCTGCTGCGGGAGATGGCGCGGGACCTGGGTCCGCAGGGCCTGGGCGGCGTGCTCAATCCGGTGGCCGGCATCCGCACCCAAGGCTCGGACCGCGACGCGCAGCGACTCTCCGACGCGCTGCGCCGCCAGTGGCAGGCCTATCTGGGCACCCGGCTGGACACCACCGAGGCGGTGCTGGCGCAGCGGCTGCAACCTCAGCTCGACAGCCTGCTCACCGAGGTGGTCACCGCCAGCCGCGCCTCGCCCGACGACATCCGCGACCTCAACCGCCAGCGACTGTCGGTCATGCGGCATCTGGATGAGCTGGCCGGCTTCCAGCTGAGCCAGGCCCGCCTGGACACCGAGCGCACGCGCGAGGCCACCGGCGACGCCGCTCGACTGGGGCTGCTGCTGGTCTCGGTCACCGCCCTGCTGTGCGGCATGATGGTGTGGACCGTATGGTGGCGCTATGACGAAGAACGCCGCGCGGGCGCCGATGCCCGCGAGCGGCTGCACCGCATGTACCAGGCCCTGTCGCAGACCAATCAGTTGATCGTGCAGCGGGAGGCGGTGCTGGAGCTGGGACCGACGGCCGAGCAGATGCTGTTCGACGGCCTGTGCCGCATCTGCGTCGAAACCGGCCACGCCCGTGTGGCGACCGTGGTGCTGCAGGACGGCAGCCAGTTCGTCCGCGCCGCGTCCGCCGGTGAGGTCGAGCGCTGGATGCCGGGAGCACCGCCGCGCTGGGCGCTGGATTCTGCCTTCGGTCAGAGCTCCCTGAGTACCCGCACCATCCTGGCGGACAGCCACCAGATCATCAACCGGCCCTTGCAGGACCCGCGGGTGACCCAGCCTGGCGCGCCGGTCATTCCGCCGGGCGTGGAGTCCCTGGCCGCGTTTCCGCTCCGGCGCAACGGCCAGGTGGTGGGCGCCCTGAGCGTGCTGGCCGGCGAGCCCGACTTCTTCGACGAGACGGTCATCCGCCTGTTCGATGAAATGACCGGCGACCTCTCCTTCGCGCTGGACAACCTGACCCGCGAACGGGAGCGGGCCCAGGCCCTGGTCACCGCCCGCGAGGCCGGGGACGAGCTGCGCAACCTCATGCAGGCCATGCCGGTGCACATGGCGCTGACCCGGCTGCCCGATGGCGCGGTGCTGGCCATCAACGACGCGATGTGCCGTCGCTACAGCATCACCCGCGAAGAAGTGCTGGGCCGTCGCCTCATGGACCTGGGCGTGGGCATGCTGCCAAGCGACCGGCAACGCTATTACGAGGTGCTGCAGCAGCAGATGGAGGTGGTGGGTCTTCCGGTGCAGGCCAGCACGCGCGACGGCCGGGTGCTGAACTCGCGGGTCTATGCCCGCCGGGTGCGCTACCACGGGCAGGACTGCGTGATCGGCTGCAGCGTGGACCAGGACGACAGCACCGATGGCGCGGCGGCATTGGCCTCGGTGATGAAGGCAGCAAGCCGCAGGGACATCGGCAGCGGGACCCAAAGTCCTGGAGAATCGCTGCATGCAGATCCTCAGTCTTAACGTGGCCCGTATCGCCCCGCTGGTGGTGAACGGCAAGCAGGTGCTCAGCGCCATCCGCAAGCAGCCGGTGGACGGTCCGCTGGAGGTGCGCCCGCTGGGCCTGTCCGGCGACGAGCAGGCCGACCCGCGCTATCACGGCGGCCAATCCAAGGCGGTGTACGCCTATCCGGCTGAGCACTATGCGTTCTGGCAGACGGTGCGGGCGCAAGCCCAGGTGGCGGACTGGCAGGCGCAACTGCCCTTCGGCAGCATGGGCGAGAACCTGAGCATCGAGGGCCTGCTGGAAACCGACGCCTGGATCGGCGACGTGCTGGTGTTCCCGGACTGCGAGCTGGCCATCAGCGAGCCGCGTTATCCCTGCAGCAAGTTCAATGCGGTCATGGGCTTCAACAAGGCCACCAAGATGATGGTGCAAAGCGGCTGGTGCGGCTTTTATCTGGCCGTGCGCCAGCCGGGACTGCTGGCGGCCGGGCAGCGCTTCGAGCTGCGGCCCGGCCCACGGGAAGTCTCGATCGCCGAGGTCTTCCGGTCCAAGAAGCCCAAGGACTGACAGCGCCTTCGCGCTGAATCAGTCCGCCAGCGCCGGATAGTCGGTATAGCCTTCCGCACCGCCGCCGTACATGGTGGCCGAATTGGCCTTTTGCAGTGGCGCATTCAGGCGCAGGCGACGCACCAGGTCCGGATTGGAGATGAAGCTGCGGCCAAAGGCCACCGCATCGACCGTGCCTTCCGCGACTGCGGTCAGCGCCATCTCGCGGGTGTAGCCGTTGTTGGCGATGTAGGGGCCTTTGAAGCGCTCGCGCAGGGCGGCATAGTCGAACGGGGCCACGTCACGCGGGCCGCCGGTCTGGCCTTCGATCACATGCAGGAAGGCCAGGTTCAGCGGGGCCAGCTGTTCGGCCACATAGTTGAACAGGGCCTGGGCATCGCTGTCCTGGCCGGCATCGTTCACCGGGGTCACCGGGGACAGGCGCAGGCCCGTGCGATCGGCGCCGATGGCGTCCACGATGGCACGCATCACTTCCAGCAGCAGACGGGCCCGGTTCTCGATGGAGCCGCCGTAGGCATCGGTGCGGTCGTTGACGCTGTCGCGCAGGAACTGGTCCAGCAGATAGCCGTTGGCGCCGTGCACCTCCACCGCATCAAAGCCGGCTTCCATGGCGGACTTGGCGGCATGCACATACGACTGCACGATGCCGGGCAGCTCTTCCGTCTTCAGGGCGCGCGGAGCGGCCACATCCACGAAGCCTTCCTTGGTGAAGGTCTTGCTCTGGGCCGGACGGTCGGTCGACGACACTGGCTTGGCGCCATCGGGCTGGAATTCGGCATGGGAGATGCGGCCTACATGCCACAGCTGCACGGCAATCTTGCCGCCGGCTTCATGCACCGCATCGGTCACCCGCTTCCAGGCGGTCACCTGTTCCGGCGAATAGATCCCCGGGGTGTCCAGGTAGCCCTGGCCTTCCGGGGAGATCTGGGCGCCTTCGCTGATGATCAGGCCGGCGGTGGCGCGCTGACGGTAGTAGTCAATGGCCAGCGGGCCGGGCAGCAGGCCCTGGGAACGGTTGCGGGTGAGCGGGGCCATCACGATGCGGTTGGCCAGGGACACGGCACCCAGTTGCAGCGGATCAAACAAGCTCGGCATAGTTGGTCACTCGAAGAAGAAGAGTCAAAAGGGCTCCCGGGTGAGTCGGCGCCGGTCTTGGGCATTGCCGCTCCCACCACGCTGGAACGTCTGGATCGGGGATGGCTGAAGCTTACTGGCCATGGCGATCGCGTGCTGAACCTGCGCGACAGTCCGGACACGGGCTGGGGGCTTGCGGCGACACCTGCACGGCGGGCGGGGCTTGGCTACACTCGCGCGCCCGGGCCCGCCATCGCGATATCGGGCGATCGGGCGATCGCGCTATCGTTCAGGCCTCGCAGCTTTCCTGGCCGCTATGTCCTCCTCACGGCATTCCTCCGATGGCATGGGTCGGTCCCGTGTTTCATCGCTCGCGGCCAAGTGCACGCAGGCGCTGCAGAGCTCCGAACAGCCGCCGTGCTCACCCGCCGGTGCGTGCGGTGCCACACTGGATCGACGCGCCGCGTTGCAAGCGTTCATGGCGACTTGTCTGGGGCGGGGCGCCGGGCTGGGCAGCTTGGGCTTGGGCGGCGCGCTGCTGACACCGGCAGTGCGGGCTCAGTCACCGGGGACCAAGCCTGGGCGAAGCCAGTCCGACGAAGGGCCGGTGCTGCGGGTTGGCCCCGGACAGCGCCTCACCAGCTTGGCCGCGGCCGCCGCCGAAGCCCGTCCTGGCACCACCATCGAAGTACAGGCCGGCGACTACCGCGCCGATGTGGCCACCTGGACCCAGGACGACCTGACCCTGCGCGCCGTCGGTGGCCGGGTGCGGATGCTGGCCAGCGGCGCCCATGCCCAGGGCAAGGGGATCTTTGTCTGCGCTGGCCGTCGCTTGTCCATCACCGGCTTCGACTTCATCGGCGCCCGGGTGCCCGACCGCAATGGCGCCGGCATCCGCCTGGAGCGCGGCTCGCTGCTGCTGCGGGACTGCCGCTTCGAGGACAACGAAAACGGCCTGCTGGCCGCCAACGACCCGTCCATCACGCTGGATATCGAGCGATGTGACTTCGGCGCCATCGCCCCTGGCGAAGGCCGCACGCACAACTGCTATGTGGGCAGCATCGGTCGCCTGCGGGTGACGGGCAGCTATTTCCATCACGGACACACCGGTCACCTGCTCAAGAGCCGCGCCGCGGTGAATCACATCTTCTACAACCGACTGACCGACGACACCGGACGCGCCAGCTTCGAGCTGGAGTTTCCCAACGGCGGCCTGGCGCTGGTGGTGGGCAATGTCATCCAGCAAAGCGCCGCCACCGAGAACTTCCATCTGGTGGCCTATGGCAGCGAAGGGCTGGTCGGGACCCGGCACGAGCTGCACCTGATCAACAACACCCTGGTGGATCTGCGGCCAGCCGGCGGTGTCTATCTGCGCATGGCGCCCGGTGCCCAGCAGGTGCGGCTGATCAACAACCTGCTGTGCGGCAAGCGGGAACTCCCGCCGGGACCGGGCTGGGAGCAGCATCACAACTACTTCGTGGACCGATCCGCCTTCGTGGCGCCGGAGCGTCACGACTACACCTTGCGGCCTGACTCGCCGCTGCTGGGGCGGGCCGTGGAGCCGGGCGTGGTCGACGGGCAAGCCTTGCGGCCGGTCGCGCAATACCGCCATCCCTGCGACACGGCGCCGGTCCCGGTGACAGCGCCCTACAGCCCGGGCGCGGTGCAGGTCTGAAACGCCGCCGGGCGGGTGGCATGCCAGTCCGGGGTCGATCACAGGTACAGTGCCGACATGCTCGCTTATCGACACGCTTTCCACGCTGGCAACCATGCCGACGTGCTCAAACACCTGGTTCTGGCCGAAGTGCTCCGCTACATGGGAGAAAAGGACAAGGCCTACACAGTGGTGGACACCCATGCCGGCGCCGGCGGTTATGCGCTGGACGGCCGTTACGCCCAGAAAAACGCCGAGCATCTGGGCGGCATTGCCGCGCTCTACCAGCGCAAGGACCTGCCGGAGCCGCTTGCGCAGTATGTCGAGTTGGTGCGCGACTTCAACGCCGGCGGCCCGCTGGAGCAATATCCTGGCTCACCGGCCATCGCCCGCATGCTGATGCGGGAGCAGGACCGGCTGCGCTGCTATGAACTGCATCCCACCGATCAGCGCATCCTGGAGAGCTACCTAGCCGACCGGCCCAACTCCCAGGTGCAGAACAGCGACGGCTTCGCCGGCCTGAAGGCCGAGTTGCCGCCGCCGTCGCGTCGGGGCGTGGTGCTGATCGACCCGCCCTACGAGATCAAGACGGACTACGCCAAGGTCATCGGCGCCCTGCGCGAGGCCCTGCAGCGCTTCCCGGACGGCACGGTGGCGATCTGGTATCCGCAGCTGCAGCTGCTGGAATCGGCCCAGGTGCTGCAGCGCCTCAAGGCGGTGGGGGAATCCACCGCCAAGAAGGGCTGGCTGCATGTGCGCCTGACCGTGTCCCAGCCCGACGAGCGAGGCTTCGGCATGCTGGGCAGCGGCATGTTCGTCATCAACCCGCCCTACGTCCTGCATGACCGGCTGGCGCAATGCCTGCCGCTGCTGGTGGATGTGCTGGGGCAATACGACGGCGCGAACTACCTGCTGGAGCAGCAGACCGTCTGACCCTGACCGGCCGCTGCGGCCTCAGTAGCCCACGGTGAAGCGGCGGCGGATGTGCTGCGGCTGCTCCAGCTCGTCCACGATGGCCACCGCCAGATCGGCTGTGGACACGTGGGCCGGGCCGTTGCTGTCCATCACCGGCGTGTCCAGGCTGACGCGGTAGCTGCCGCGGCGCTCGCCCGGCTCCAGGTGCACGGCGGGGGACAGGAAGGTCCAGTCCAGCGACGTTTCTTCGCGCAGCAGGTTTAGCGCTTCACGGGCGGCCAGGGCGCCGGTCTTCCATTCGGCGGGAAATTCCGGTGTGTCCACCAGTTGCACGCCCGGCGCGATGTAGAGGCTGCCCGCCCCGCCCACCACCAACAGCCGCTTGACACCCGCCTGGCGCGTGCCGGCGTAGATGGCGCGGGTACCGGCCAGGAATTCGTCATACAGGTTGGGCACCGACCAGCCGGGGTTGTAGGCGTTGACCACCGCGTCCACCCCCTTCACCGCCTGGGCCACTTGGGTGCTGTCCTTGGCGTCTGCCTGGACGACGGTCAGGTTCGGCTGGGGTTCCACCTTGGCCGGGGTGCGGGCCAGGGCCACGACCTCATGACCGCGGGCCAGCAACTCCTTCAGCACCTGGCTGCCGACAAATCCGGTGGGTCCGATCAGCGCGACTTTCATGGCAATCCTTTCTGGGGCCCGGCGAGTGCGGGCGGGGTTGAATCGATGGAAGGACTTTAGAAACTTCATAATCCATCGTGAAGTCATTCGCTGACGCCTTCACTGTTTAGATTTTCTTCACAATGCTGGATCAACTTCGTCGCATGGCCGTGCTGGCCACCGTGGTCGAGCACGGCAGCCTGGTCGCCGCCGCCCGTCATTTGCAGACCACCACGTCCGCCGTCAGCCAGCAGTTGCGGGCGCTGGAGCGGGACATGGGCGTGACGCTGCTGCACCGCTCCACCCGCCGCATCAGCCTGACACCGGCCGGGGAGCATTTCGTGGCCGGTTGCCAGGCCATGCTGGCCGCCGCCCAGGAGGCGCAGGCACAGCTGCACCGGCTGCGGGATGCGCCCGAGGGGGAGCTGCGCATCAGCGCCACCGTCGGCTTTGCCCGTCAACTCGGACCGGCGCTGGCGCCGCTCATGGCTGCGCATCCGGGTCTGCATCTGCATCTGGAGGTGGATGACGGCTTCACCGATCTCGTGGCCAAGCGCATCGATCTGGCCGTGCGTTTCGGGCGACTGCCCGACAGCAGCTGGGTGGCGCAACGCATCGGTGCCAAGAGCGTGGGGCTGTATGCGGCACCAGCGTATCTGGCCCGGCGTGGCGTGCCGTCCGGCACGGCGGATCTGGGGCGTCACGACTGGCTGGCCCTGCGGCCGGACACCACGCCCTTCCAGACCCTGCCGCTGCGCGGGCCCGGCGGGGAAGAGCAATGGCTGCGCGTCACCCCGCGAGCCAGCAGCAACAACCAGTTGAGCCTGCAGCAGCTGTGCGAGGCCGGGCTGGGCCTGGCGATGCTGGGGGCGGATGATGTGGATGAGTCGGTCGCGCAGGGGCGCTTGCTGCGTCTGCTGCCGGAGTGGGAGATGCCAGCGCTGCCAGTGCATGTCCTGACCCCGCAGCGGGATGCGCAGCCGGCCAAGGTGCGGCATGCGATTGAGGCGCTGCGACGGGCGTTCTCGGAGTGATCCGTCTTGTGGGGCCACAATCAGTCGCATGCTGAATGCCGCCGCCTGGGCCCGTGTGCTCCCGTTTGCGCTCTTCATGGGTCTGCTGGCCCTGCGAGGGGCCATTCCCGCTGACAACGCCTGGGGGCTGGACCCCCGCTGGCTCTATGCGCTGAACCTGGTGGTGGTGGGCGGAGCGCTGGCTTGGTTCTGGAAGCAGTACGGCGAGTTCTCGCGGCAGAACCTGCCGACGCTGAAGGAGACGGCCGCCAGTGTGGGGCTGGGCCTGGTGGTCTTCGGGCTGTGGATCGTGCTGGACGCCCCCTGGATGCAGCTGAGTGAACCCACCGCCAGCTTCGTGCCGGTGGGGCCGGATGGCCAACTGGACTGGCCGCTGATCGTCGTGCGCTGGCTGGGAGCGGCGCTGCTGGTGCCGGTGATGGAGGAGCTGTTCTGGCGCAGCTTCCTGATGCGCTGGATCGCCAACCCGCGCTTTGAAGGCGTGGACCCGCGTGAATCGGGTCTGAAGGCGCTGGTGCTGTCGACCTTTCTGTTCATGCTGGCCCACACCCTGTGGCTGGCCGCCATCGTCGCGGGGCTGGTGTACGGCCTGCTGTATCAGCGCACCGGCAAGCTTGGATGCGCCGTGATCGCCCATGCGGTCACCAATGGGGTTCTGGGGATCTGGGTGATTGGATCAGGTCATTGGGAGTTCTGGTAACGCAGCCTTGGGGGAGTCGGTCCAGGACGTGTTCGGGGCGCGCTTGTGGCAAGCTGGGGCCCGTGCATCAAGGAGTGCTTATGGTCGATCGACTGACAATGCTGGAGTCACTGGAGGCACAGGCCATGAGCCTGACCGAGGCCGAAAGATCGCATCTGCTGGAGCGTCTGGTGGCCAGTCTGGACGTGGATCCGCAGACCGAGCGCGAATGGGATCAATTGGCGGAGCAGCGTGAAGCCGAACTCACCGCCGGCCAAGTCCGTGCCGTGCCAGTAGACGAAGCGCTGGCACGCCTCAGGGAACGGTCTGCCCCGTGAAGTATCTGCTGCACCCCGCAGCAGAGAAGGACCTGAGTGCCGCCTTCTCCTTTTACCTCGAGAAAGCTGGCCGCAGCGTCGCCCTGCGCTTTCTTGAGGAATTCGAACGCGCACTTGGCGTCCTGGAGCTTCACCCGAGGCTCGGCACGCCCACCCGCGGTCGGCGTGTGTATCCGATGCGGATATTTCCTTACGCCATCATCTACAAGGAAGGTGAGCCGGGGCTGTTGGTGCTGGTCGTGCGGCATCAGCGAAGGCGGCCGACTGGTCTTGGCAGCGCGAACTGATGTCGCTGGCCGCGGCGGTGAGGGCCTCACTGCCCGCGTGACGCCCGGACCACGGCAGCAGGTCGCTGCAGGTGGGCAAAGCGCTCGAAGAGCCAGCAGCGCATGCCCATCACCAGGGTGAACTGACGCTTCTCATCTTCCGGCAGCTTCTGGTCCAGCAAGTGCTGTCGGGCGAAGTCCTCGGCCAAACGCTGCAGGCGGTCCCGCAGCTCGCGCGCCATGCCCGGGCTGAGCTGACCATGCACCAGCATCATCATCTCGCCGTCTCCGTCGAAGCCGCCATTGAAGAAGTCCTGCATGACGCTCTCGCGGAAGAACTGCATCACCGGGCCGTGCGGGCGCCAGCGGAAGGTCTTGGCCACCTGCAGGCGGTAGCGGTTCAGCGGTCGCAGTTCGATGATGCCCAGTCGGTCCAGATGGGCCAATGCGCGGGTGGCATCCGCGTCCGACATCCGGTAGGTCGCAACGATCTGTTCGTAGCTCCACTGGCTCAGGCAGCAGATGGCCATGAGCAGCAGCTTCTCGTCCGCCACCACTTCCTTTTCCTGCTGGAGGGTCAGCTCCAGACGCAGCGGCTGCGCGCGTGACAGGCGCTGGGAGAGCTCGGCGAAGTCGGTCTTGAGCACCCGGCACAGCTCGTCAATCCGCGACAACGGCATCTCGCCACCCGCTGCAAACATCCGCTTGACGCTGGACTCCGAAAGATCGAGCTCACGCGCCAATTGCGCATAGCTGATGCCGGCGGTTTTGAGCTCCGCCTTGATGAGGTCAATGAGGGTCTGGGTGCTGGCCATGGCGGAACGGTATCGCAGATTGACACCGCCCAGCGCATCGGACGCTACCGCCCCACGCCGTGGGCCCCAGCCGTGCCAAAGCCCGCGAGCATCCGGCTGTCATCACTCTCCGACGCCGCTGCGCTCCCGCTGTCGGCTGCCTTCATGTTGCGACGACGTCATCTGCTGTGCTGCGGCGGCCTGGCCGGCGTGGGTCTGTTCAGCGCCCTGGCCGCTCACGAGGCCGGTCTTGCCGGGCCGCTGCTGAATCCCTGTCCGCCGATTCAGCCCGGGAGCGTGCCCGGGGACTCCACCGGCACCGCGCTGGACGGTGTGCCGCCGGACTGGCTGGCCGGCATCTGGGACGGTCTGGACCCCGCCCAGCTCTGGGACGTCCATGCCCACCTGCTGGGCACCGGCGACAGCGGCTCCGGCTGCTGGGTGGACCCGCGGCTGACGCAGTGGTGGCACCCGGTCGAGCATCTGCGCAAGCGGATGATCCTCAACGGCGCCTGTGTCCCGGACCGCAGCGAAGCGGTCGACCAGGCCTACGTCGCGCGGCTCACCCAGCTTGCCGATGCCTTCCCGGCCGGCGCCCGCTGGCTGCTGTTCGCCTTCGACGAGGCCCTGGACACCGACGGCACCCGGCGTCCCGACTGGACCACCTTTCATGTGCCGGATGCCTATGCGCGGCAGGTGGCCGCACGGCGGCCGGACCGCTTCGGCTGGGTGGCGTCCATCCACCCGGCGCGACCGGATGCCCTGGCGCGGTTGGACCAGGCGGTGCAGGGCGGCGCGTTGGCGGTCAAGTGGCTGCCCAGCGCCATGAACATTGACTTGCCGTCGCCGCGTTGGACGCCCTTCTACGACCGACTCGCGGCGGCCCGTCTGCCCCTGATCGTGCATGTCGGCGAAGAGCATGCGGTGCCCGGCGCAGGTCAGCAAGGCCTGGGCAACCCGCTGCATCTGCGGGCACCGCTGCGCCATGGCGTGCGCGTGATCGCAGCCCACTGCGCGTCCCTGGGCACGGCCCTGGATCTGGACCAGACCCGACCACGCCAGGTGCCCGCCTTCGACCTGTTCGCAAGACTCATGGACGAGGCGGACTGGCGTTCGCACCTGCTGGGCGATGTCTCCGCCGTGTTTCAGTTCAATCGAAGTCCGCAGGTCTGGCACACGCTGCTGCAAAGGCAGGACTGGCACCCAAGGCTGCTGCACGGTTCGGACTATCCGCTGCCCGGCGTGATGCCGCTGGTGCGCCTGCCCGGGCTGGTCAAGGCGGGCCTTCTGGACCCGGCTGAGGTGCCGCCGCTGGAGGCGCTGCGCCGCCAGCATCCGCTGCTGTTTGATTTGGCGCTCAAGCGGCGGGTGCGTTCCGCGGGAAGCAGGCTGTCGCCTGCGGTGTTTGCCACCGCCCGGCACTTCACGTGACCTTCTTCCACCGTCCTGGGCGCCGTCAACGGAGATACTCCCCGTCGACAACAAATCGCACCCTGCAGGGAGGAGATCTTGAGCATCACGTCTGTCGCCACAGTCCCCCGGCCCTTCCGCCCGCGGCCCGGAAGGCGGAGTCATCCGCCGCCGCAATGGCCGCAATAGCCGCAACGCAGTCGCTATCGCCGGCGCCATGCCGGGCTACATCGCGGGCGACATCGCGAGCGACGTCCGGTATCACGCCACGCTACCGCCCCCGCCACTGCGTAATACCGCGCTGGAAATCCGACCTGGCCGGCGAACCGGCGACCGAAGATTCATCCATCGCCACCCCGCCCGGGACGGCGAGACCCAGACACCCAGACCCACCCGGCGCAATGCAAGCGCCCACGGCCCCCGGGGCCGATCGACACCGATTCAAGGAACCGACATGAACCGCATCCAACGTGACACCTCTGCCTGGCGCTACCAGGTGTGGGCCTCCTTCGGCATCAGCGTGACGCTGTGTGCCACCGGCCTGGCCTACCTGCCGGGTGCGGATCTGGACCGCGCCTTCATGGTGATGGGCTATGTGTTCTGCCTCTCCACCGCGTTCGCCCTGGCCAAGTTCATCCGCGACAAGCAAAACGAGCGCAGCGACACCCCCATGTGGGGCCTGGTGGTCTGGAGCGGCTTCGCCCTGGCCATGGGCCTGACGGCCTGGGGTCTGTGGCGCATGGACATTCAGCCGGTCTGGAAGGCCTATCTGCTGGTCTCCTGGCTCTATCTGATCTCCAACGTGTTCACCCTGGCCAAGATGCTGCGGGACGCCCACGAAGCCGATCTGATGGAAGCCCGCCTGCAAGGCCGCCGGGACGCCGCCCGCAGCAGCGTGCAGGAAGCAGACCGCGCCGCCTGATGTGTTGGGCCCGGCTCCGGCCGGGCCAGCGCCTCCCCACGACCTCCCTGACCCCCCTTTGAAATCATCATGACCCCCTCCTTGAGCACCCGCATGTCCCCGAAGACTTCGCTGATCACCGCGGTGATCCACCGCCCGCAACATCTGCTGGTGTCCGCGGCCCTGGCAGCCGCCTGCGCCTGGCTGGCCCCGCAGACCGCCATGGCTCACGGCGACGGCGGCAGCGAGGCCAGTGCCGCCCTGTCGGCGCTGCCGGTGGCGGTCTCGGTGGTGGCGCCTTCCGCCGTGTTGACGGCCGGTGCGTCGCTGGTGGTGGTGGCGGTGGAGGTGACCGCCGCCGGAACCGTCTGGGTGCTCAAGCGGGTGTCGGACGGGGTAAAGGTGAGCGTGCGCTTCGCTGGCAAGGTGGTGACCGGAGCCTCGGTCGCCGTGGGTACGGCGGTGTCGGTGGTGGTGGTGGGCACCGGGATGTTGCTCTCCGCCGCCGGGGAAGCGATTGCCTTCATTCCCAACGAGATCGGCGCCTCGCTGATGCACAACGAACGCGTCACCCCCCGAGCTCGCAGCGGTCAATGACGTGACCCGGCCTCGCTGCTCTGGTTATCCCGTAGAGCAGCGGGGAAGCCGCCACAGACGGTCCGTTCGCCGCTCTAATGGCGGTTCGCCTCCAAGTGCCCTCTCCCTCTCCTGAACACGCCGGCCATGACTCAAGCTTCTCACGGCGATCCCGCATCGCACTCCCAATTCCGACTGCTCGGTCAACGCAGGTTTGGGCCGTTTTTTGCGACCCAGCTGGCGGGGGCGTTCAACGACTCCTTCCTCAAGCAGCTGGTGATCCTGCTGGTCACCTTCCATGCCACGGACTACACGCAGCTCTCCGCGGGCCTGGTGGCGAATCTGGCGGCGGGCCTGTTCATCCTGCCGTTCGTGCTGTTTTCGGCCTATGCCGGCCAGCTGGCGGACCGCTTTGACAAGGCCCGGGTCATCCGTGCGGTGAAAGCGGCCGAGGTCGCCATCATGGTGGTGGCCAGCGTCGGCTTCTACATGAAGAGCCTGCCGGTGCTGCTGGCCGCCATCTTTGCCATGGGCTGCCATTCCGCCTTTTTCGGTCCGGTGAAGTATTCCCTGCTGCCGCGGGTGCTGGCCAAGGAAGAACTCACCGGCGGCAACGGCCTGCTGGAGATGGGCACCTTCCTCAGCATCCTGCTGGGGACCCTGGTGGCCGGCGTGATCGCGGCGGTGACGACCCACCCGCTGTGGCTGTCGATCGCGCTGCTGGGCTTTGCGGTGCTGGGGCTGGTGTCCAGCCTCTTCATCCCTGCCACCGGTGAGGCGGCGCCCGATTTGAAGCTGCGCTTCAGCATCGTGTCCGAGACGGTGGCCACGGTGAAGATGGGCAAGCAGGAAGGCGAAGGCGTCTGGAACAGCCTGCTGGCAATTTCCTGGTTCTGGTTTGTCGGGGCCGTGGTGCTGTCGCAGATTCCGGCGCTGGGCAAGGACGTGCTGCAGGGCGACACCACCGTCGTGACGGTGCTGCTGGCGACCTTCTCCATCGGCATTGCCGCAGGCTCGCTGCTGTGCGAGCGGCTGTCCGGCCACAAGGTGGAGATCGGCCTGGTGCCCATCGGCTCCATCGGCTTGACGCTGTTCACGGCGGACCTGGCCTGGTCCTGCGAGCGCTTTGCTGCAGCGATTCATGCCGCTGCCGTGCAGGCGCCGCTGAGCTGGTCGCAGTTCCTCGCCACGAGCGGAAGCGTGCGGGTGCTGAGCGACGTGGCGCTGCTGGGGCTGTTCGGCGGCCTCTTCATCGTGCCGCTGTATGCCTTCGTGCAGCTGCGCACCGCGCCGCAGCGGCAGTCGCGCATCATCAGCGCCAACAACATCCTGAATGCGGTGGCGATGGTGATTGCGGCCGGCATGTCGGCCGGGCTGCTGGCCTACGGCGTGTCCGTGACGGGTCTGATCCTGGTCTGTGCCGGTCTGAATGCGCTGGTGGCGGTCTACATCTATCGCACGGTGCCCGAATTCCTGTGGCGCTTCGTCAGCTGGTTCGTCGTGCACTTGCTCTACCGGATGCGCACCACCGGCACCCATCACATTCCTGAGGAAGGTCCGGCCATTCTGGCGCCCAACCACGTGTCCTATGTGGACGCGCTGGTGCTCAGCGCCCTGTGCCCAAGACCGATCCGCTTTGTGATGGATGCCAGCATCTTCCGGGTGCCGGTGCTGTCGTGGCTGTTCCGGCAGGTGAATGCGATTCCCATCGCATCGGCCAAGCGGGAGCCGGAGACGCTGGAGAAAGCCCTGGCGACGGTGGATGCGGCGCTGCGCAACGGCGAGCTGGTCTGCGTCTTCCCCGAAGGCGCGCTGACCCGCGACGGACAACTGGCCGAGTTCAAACCCGGCATTCGCCGCATGCTGGATGCCTGCCCGGTGCCGGTCATTCCCATCGGGCTGGTGGGTCTGTGGGAGACGGCGTTTGCGCGCAACGGCAAGTCGGTGGGCGGACGTCTGGCCAGCCTGCGACCAGGGCGTCGGCTGGAGGCGCATGTCGGGGCGCCGCTGCCCGCGGACGTCAGTGTGGAAGCGCTGCGCGGCAAGGTCCAGGCCCTGCTGGGGCCGGTCGAGCCGGCCAAGCCGGAGCAGTCCTTGGAGGCGCAGCGCTAGCCGCCCCCACCCACCCGCTGAGCTTGCGTGTGACGCAACTCTGGCGCCAGACGCTTCACTGCCGCTGAACCTTGGCCACCTTCGCCGTTCAGGACGGCGTACTGGTGGCACTACGTCGCAGCAGGCGGCGCAGCCTGAGCTTCAGGGCCCGCGCGGTGCGCCACACGCCGCTGGCCCGCACCCAGGCCAGCAATTCCGTCTTCCAGGCCACCCATCGGGCATACAGCGCCCGAAACCACGCCAGATGCATCAGGGCCGGCTGGGTCAGCGCGAACAGATGCGCCACCACGGCCGTGCCCGCCAGCTTCGCAGCAATGATCACGGTGATGCCCAGCGCCGCATGGCTGCGGCTGATCAGCCATAGCGCCAGCAGCTTGATGGGAATCAGGAAGAGGCTCGGCACCAGCAATACCGCCAGCGCCAGATACGGCGGGAGCCGGCGTACCCCCGCCTCCAGGTGCCGGATCACTGGCAAACGCCCGATGCGGGCCATCACCCGCTGCAAAGGCTCCCAGCCCCATTCCTCGAACAGGATGATCAGGGCCAGCACCCACCGGACTGCCCACAGCAGCGGCGCCAACATCATTTTCAGCATGGCAGCGATCATCCTCCGTGCCCGCAGCAAGTGCAAACTGATGATGATCAGTCCCGACTTCGGGATTTCCTTCAAATTGCCCGGTTTGAGCGGTTTCTCGCTCTCTTCGCTTGCAATTAGTTCGTGTGCGAGTTAAATTCTCGTCCATGGCACACGACACCTCCACCTCCCCCGCGAAGCCGCTGCCCGGCACCGCTGATCTGGCGGCCGGTGTTGAGGCTTCTGCTCCTGATGGCGCCTCCAGCGCCTCCACAGCAGCCGCCGCCTGCGTGCCGCTGGACATCGATCAGCAGCTTTGCTTTGCCGTCTATTCGACGATGCTCGGCTTGAACAAGGTCTACCGTGACCTGCTCAAGGAGCTAGGCATCACCTACCCGCAGTACCTGGTGCTGCTAGTGCTGTGGGAGCGGGATGGCCTGACCGTCGGCGAGATCGGCGAACGGGTCTTTCTGGACTCCCCAACCCTCACGCCGCTGCTCAAGCGCCTGGAGTCCGCGGGCCTGCTGACGCGGACCCGGTCGGTGCAGGATGAGCGCCAGGTGCTGATCACCTTGACCGACGAAGGCCGAGGCATGCAGCAGCGGGCGGCCCACCTTCCGCAGTGCATCGCGGAGGCTTCCGATACGGAGCTGTCCGAGATCATCGACCTTCGAGACCGGTTGCTGGCCCTGCGAGCCCGAATGGCCCGCAAGTCTGGCTGAGCCAGCGACCGCTTTATCCATGCCCATCGCCCAAGTTCCGTCCCTATGACCCCCTACTCAATACCTCGCATGCGAAGTAATAGGAAGCTAAGCAAGTACCGTCTGCGCGGACCGTCTGGCTAACCCGTTCGACCTCACCCCTCACCCCTCACGTTTCACCCACCACCTTCAACCGTCAACGCTCAACGTTCACCCTCAACGTTCACCCCAAGGAGCCCCTCATGTCCCGCCTCAACACCTTCGCCCGCTCTTCCCGTCGCCAACTGCTGGCCATCTCCACCCTGGCCATCGCAGCCGCCAGCGCCATCGCCACGCCCGCCCTGGCTGCAGATGCAGCCAAGCCCGCCACTGCTCGTGTCACCGCAGCCCAACCGTCGGGCAGCTACATCACGACCAAGGACGGCGTGCAGCTCTATTACAAGGACTGGGGTCCCCGCAACGGCCAACCCATCGTCTTCAGCCACGGCTGGCCGCTGGACTCGGACAGCTGGGAATCGCAGATGATCTTCCTGGCCGACCACGGCTATCGCGTCATCGCCCATGACCGCCGCGGCCATGGCCGTTCCAGCCAGCCCTGGGAAGGCAACGACATGGATCACTATGCGGACGACCTGGCCACCGTCATCGAGACGCTGAACCTGAAGAACGCCGTGCTGGTGGGCTTCTCGACGGGCGGCGGTGAAGTGGCGCGCTACATCGGTCGTCATGGCACCTCGCGGGTCGCCAAGGCGGTGCTGGTGTCGGCCGTGCCGCCGGTGATGGTGAAGTCGGACAAGAACCCGAACGGCGTGCCCAAGGAAGTGTTCGACGGCCTGCGTGCCGGTCAGCTGGCCAACCGTGCCCAGCTCTACAAGGACATCGCCTCCGGCCCGTTCTACGGCTTCAACCGTCCGGGCGCCAAGGTGTCGCAAGGTCTGATCGACAACTGGTGGCAGCAAGGCATGCTGGGCGGCCACAAGAACACCTATGACTCGATCAAGGCGTTCTCCGAGACCGACTTCACCGAAGACCTGAAGAAGTTCGACAAGCCCACCCTGGTGATCCACGGTGACGACGACCAGATCGTGCCGCTGGACATCTCCGGCCGCGCTTCCGCCCGCCTGGTGAAGGGCGCGCAGCTGAAGATCTATGAAGGCGCACCGCACGGCCTGACCGATACGCACAAGGACCGTCTGAATGCGGATCTGCTGAGCTTCATCCAGCAGTGAATGCATGAGGGGCCTTCACGGCTTGTCCTTGTGACCCCGTGAGCCCCAATGCAAAAGGGAGCGCCTCGGCGCTCCCTTTTTGCTTGAACGGTCCAGCCAGGAAGGCTGCCGATGTCAGTGGTCAGATGCCTCTTGCGCGGTCCGCCTGGAAGCGTTGGCGGAAGCCTTCGAAGTCGTCGGCGTCCAGGGCCTCGCGCACTTCCTTCATCAGGTTGAGGTAGTAGTGCAGGTTGTGGATGCTGGTGAGCATCGGGCCCAGCATCTCCCCGCAGCGATCGAGATGGTGCAGGTAGGCGCGGCTGAAGTTCTGGCAGCAGTAGCAGCTGCAGGTCTCGTCCACCGGCCGCTCGTCCGCCTTGTAGCGGGCGTTGCGCAGGCGCAGGTCGCCGAAGCGGGTGAAGAGGTGGCCGTTGCGGGCATTGCGGGTGGGCATGACGCAGTCGAACATGTCCACGCCCTGGCGCACGCCTTCCACCAGGTCTTCCGGCGTGCCCACGCCCATCAGGTAGCGCGGCTTGTGCTCGGGCAGCTGATGGGCGATGTGGTCCAGCACCCGCAGCATGTCCGCCTTGGGCTCGCCCACCGACAGGCCACCGATGGCGTAACCGGGCAGGTCCAGGGCCTTGAGGCCGCCGAGCGATTCATCCCGCAGGTTCTCGAACATGCCGCCCTGGACGATGCCGAACAGCGCGTTGGGATTCTCCAGCCGCGCGAACTCGTCCTGGCAGCGCTTGGCCCAGCGCAGGCTCATCTCCATCGACAGGCGGGCTTCCTTCTCGGTGGTGATGTGGCCCTTGGTCTCGTAGGGCGTGCATTCGTCAAACTGCATGACGATGTCGCTGTTGAGCACCGTCTGGATCTGCATGGAGATCTCGGGGGTGAGGAACAGCTTGTCGCCATTGACCGGCGAGGCGAACTTGACGCCCTCCTCGCTGATCTTGCGCATCTCGCCCAGCGACCAGACCTGGAAGCCGCCGCTGTCGGTGAGGATGGGCTTGTTCCAGCTCTCGAAGCGGTGCAGCCCGCCGAACTGCTTCATGATGTCCAGGCCCGGACGCATCCAGAGGTGGAAGGTGTTGCCCAGGATGATCTGTGCGCCCATCTCCTCGAGCGAGCGCGGCATGACGCCCTTGACCGTGCCGTAGGTGCCCACCGGCATGAAAATCGGGGTCTGCACCACGCCATGGTTGAGCGTCATGCGGCCGCGGCGGGCGCGACCTTCGGTCTTGAGCAATTCGAACTTCAGCATGGGGCGGATTGTCGCAGGCCCGGCCGCATCCGGGTTCCGGGCGGGCTGGGTGAGGGGAGCGGGGCGGCAATAATCCGTCATGCCTGTCAGTCTTGCTGCCCCTGTTCACGCCGAGTTGATCATCAAGAAGAGCCGTTTCATCGCCTGCGTGGAAGCGGTGGCGGACCGGCCGGCAGCGCTGGCCCGGGTGGCGCAGCTGCGCGGCGAGCATCCGGGCGCGGCCCATGTGTGCTGGGCGCTGATGGCGGGCGGGCAGTCGGCAGCCCATGATGACGGCGAGCCTGGCGGGACGGCCGGCCGGCCGATGCTGGAGGTGCTGCGTCATCAGGACCTGGAAGGCGTGCTGGCGACGGTGGTGCGCTACTTTGGCGGGGTGAAGCTGGGCGCCGGAGGGCTGGTGCGGGCCTACACCGATGCGGTGGCGCAGGCGCTGCTGACGGCCGAGAAGGTGCCGATGGTGCGGCAGCGGCTGTTGCACTGCACCCTGCCCTATGCCCAGGAAGGCCTGCTGCGCCGGGAGGCGGAGCGCCACGGCGCGGTGCTGGAGACGGTGACCCACGGGGCGCTGGTGGCCGTGAGCCTGCGGCTGCCGGAGTCGGCCGCGGCGGATTTCGTGCACCGGCTGAATGAGGCCGGACAGGGCCGGATCGGTTGGTTGACGCACGGCGAAGGCAGCCCCGGCGAAGTCGGCGACTGAGCCGGGAGTCGAGCGGCCTAGAATTGGACACTTCTCCGGGGTCCGTGTCGGGCTGCCGTGAGCTCATTTGTTCCCCCTAACTGCGCGAGACGTCCCCGTGGCCGCAACCATCCTCCAAAAGATTCCCGCCGGCGAGCGCGTCGGCATCGCCTTCTCCGGCGGCCTGGACACCAGCGCCGCGGTCCACTGGATGCGCGGCAAAGGCGCGATCCCCTGTGCCTACACGGCCAATCTGGGCCAGCCGGACGAGAGCGATTACGAGGACATTCCGCGCAAGGCCAAGGCCTATGGGGCGGAGATCGCCCGCTTGGTGGACTGCCGGGCACAACTGGTGGCGGAAGGCATTGCCGCGATCCAGTGCGGGGCCTTCCACATCAAGAGCGGCGGCGCCACCTACTTCAACACGACGCCGCTGGGCCGGGCCGTGACCGGGACGGCGCTGGTGGCCGCGATGCGGGAAGACGGCGTCAACATCTGGGGCGACGGCTCGACCTTCAAGGGCAACGATATCGAGCGCTTTTATCGCTACGGCCTGCTGGCGAATCCGTCGCTCAAAATCTACAAGCCCTGGCTGGACCAGACCTTCATCGATGAGCTGGGTGGCCGCAAGGAGATGAGCGAATACCTGATCGCTCATGGCTTCGACTACAAAATGAGTGTGGAGAAGGCCTATTCGACCGACTCCAACATGCTGGGCGCGACCCACGAAGCGAAGGACCTGGAGTTCCTGAACAAGGGCATGAACATCGTGAACCCGATCATGGGCGTGGCGTTCTGGAAGGAAGACGTCGTGATCAAGCCGGAAGTGGTGTCGGTGCGGTTCGAGGAAGGTGTGCCGGTGGCCCTGAATGGGCAGGGGTTCGGCAGCCTGGTCGACCTGTTCATGGAAGCCAACAAGATCGGCGGCCGTCATGGGCTGGGCATGTGCGATCAAATCGAGAACCGGATCATCGAGGCGAAGAGCCGCGGGATCTATGAAGCCCCGGGGATGGCGCTGCTGCACATCGCCTACGAACGGCTGGTGACCGGCATCCACAACGAGGACACCATCGAGCAGTACCGGATGAACGGGATGAAGCTGGGCCGTCTGCTGTATCAAGGCCGCTGGTTCGACCCGCAGTGCCTGATGCTGCGTGAGACCGCCCAGCGCTGGGTGGCCAGCGCAATCACCGGCGAGGTGACGTTGGAGCTGCGTCGCGGCAACGACTACACGCTGCTGGATACGGTGAGCGCGAACCTGACTTACGCACCGGAGCGGCTGTCGATGGAGAAGGTGGAAGACGCCGCCTTCACGCCGGCCGATCGGATCGGGCAGTTGACGATGCGCAATCTGGATATCGCGGATACGCGGGCGAAGCTGCAGGTCTATAGCAACACGGGGTTGCTGGGTGGGCAGAGCGTGGGAAGCATCGGGTTGTTGACGCCGCCGAAGGAGTGATCGGCGGGGTCGGACCGCGCCTCCTTGCCATTGCGGGAGGGGGCAGGCTGATCGAGGCGTGGCTTGCTTTTGGGCCGGGCCATGCAAAAAAAGGCCGCTGAGTGATCAGCGGCCTTTTTCATGTGGGGCTTGGTTGGCTTTACTGCGCTCGAAGGAGACAGGGAGAGGGATTCCGCTCCATGTCCTCCGTCCGCTTCGCGGCCTCCCCCTTGACTTCCGCGGAATCCCTCTCCCTGCCTCCTTCTGGATCGAGCGGGGCGGCGAGTTCTTGGCGGAGCGGCAGAGAATGCTGTGCGGGCATGGCCCTCAGGGGCCATACAAGCGCCTTTTTAGGTGCGGCGGCGGGCCAGGAAGGCCAGGGCAGCCAGGCCCGCAATCATCATGGCGTAGGTCTGAGGTTCCGGGACCGGGCTCGTGGTCGGGGTGGTGCGAGGCACCGCGTTTGCAATGGCGCTCGCAAACTCAACGCGCACACCGGTGTAGTTGTAGACCGAGTTGGCGTAGTCCGTGACCACAAAACTCAGCGTGTTCACGCCGCTGGTGAAGTAGCTGGTGATGCTGCTGAAATTGGTCCAGCCGGTGTAGCCGTTGCCATCAATGGTCGAGATGGCCTGACCATTGAGCAGCAGCACACCACTGTTGTCCGTCGCCCAGCGACCCGTGATCGAGGCCGTCGAAACGTCGTAACCCGTCAGGTCAAAGTTCAGGGACCAGCTCACCACACTGTCAGTCGCCGAGCTGTAGTTGGTCTGCTGGTCATTGCCCAGAATCAGCCAGGAAGAAGACTCGGTGTTGGCAATCCAGTGCGGGAACGGATCGGTCGAACCGGTGCTCACCAAGCCATAACCGGTCTGGCCGGAATAGTCGCCGCCAGACACGCTGTAGGTGTAGTTCTTGTCCGTCTCGCCAGAGCTCAGACCGCTGCCCGTGTTGACCAGACCCCCAATGGTGTCCGCCATCGCCACACCACCCAACAAGGTGGCCGCCAGCGCGATAGGGGTGATTGCAAGCAGCTTCATGAAAGTCCCGATAAATCAGTGTGGTGGCAACGCGGGCATCGCCCGCCTCCCTCGGTCCTCATGCAAGCAAGTGCCGGGCCCGTTGTCGTGGACCTCATTCTTGCAAAAGGTGTGACTTTATGCCCCCCGTGCACACGGGGGTCAGGCCTGTTCTTTGGTAACGATGGGGTAACGGGCGTTGCTGCACCGCTGAATTTGGGGCGATTGGCGCACCAAACGGGTGGACAGGCACGCGCCACGCCGGTGCCCCGCACCTCCGATGGGCTCGGCCCGCGTCGCCAGGCGCCGATGACGGGGTCAGGTGTTGAAGAGCGGCTTCAGGCGTCGGAGCGGCGGCGGTCCAGCAGCATGGCGTCGCCATAGCTGAAGAAGCGGTAGCGCTGCTCGATGGCGTGCCGGTAGAGCGCCATGATGGACTCATAACCCGCCAGGGCGGAGACCAGCATCATGAGGGTGCTCTTGGGCAGGTGGAAGTTGGTGATGAGACGGTCGACCACCTGGAAGTCAAAGCCCGGGGTGATGAAGATGTCGGTCTCGCGGGCGCCCGCACGCAGTTGTCCCCCCAGCGCCGCCGATTCCAGTGCGCGCAGCGTGGTGGTGCCCACCGCAGTGACACGCCCGCCCGCGGCGCGGCAGCGCTCAATCGCAGCCACGGTCTCTTCGGGCACCTGGAACCATTCGCTGTGCATCTTGTGGTCGGCCAGGTGGTCGACCCGGACCGGCTGGAAGGTGCCGGCACCGACATGCAAGGTGACATGCGCGGTCTGGATGCCGCGGGCCGCCAGGCGTTCGAGCAAGGGCTCGTCAAAGTGCAAGGCAGCAGTCGGGGCGGCGACAGCGCCCGGCTCCCGCGCAAAGACGGTCTGGTAGCGCCGGACATCATCCACCGAGTCGTCATGCGCGATGTAGGGCGGCAGCGGGACATGGCCGTGCTGGTCCAGCAGCGTGAAGGGGTCGCCGGAGAGGCGCAGGTGGAAGAGGCCGTTGTCCGGGCCGCAGCGACCCAGCACCTCGGCATCAAAGGCGTCTGCGAAGCGGACCACCGCACCCGGCTTGGGACTCTTGCTGGCCCGCATGTGCGCCCAGACCTCTTGCGTTCCAGGCAGCACCCGCTCGATCAGCGCCTCCACCGCACCGCCACTGGCCTTGGCCCCGTACAGCCGCGCCTTGATGACCCGCGTGTTGTTGAAGACCAGCAGGTCCTTGGGGTCGAGCAGCTCGGGCAGCTCACGGAAGATGCGGTCCACCGGCGGCAGGCTGCGGCCGTCCAGCAGGCGCGAAGCACTGCGCTCTGCAGCCGGATGCTGGGCAATGAGATCGTCGGGAAGCGCGAAATCGAAGTCGCTGACGGTGAAGAGTCGGGACATAGGTGACGAGGGCCGGACAGACCCGTGCCGATCAAATGAGAAGGACCGAATTCTCCCATCCCATGCTTTCCCGACAGGAGCGCCTAGCCGCGCCAGATCACAGGCAGAATTCCGACCCATGTCCGAGGTCCCGTCCGTGTCGTCCAAAGCCCCGCGCACGTCCAAGTCGGCCACGAAGCCGGCCAGCCAGCGGGCGGGCCAGGCCGCGTCCGACGCCGGATCGCCCGCCATCAGCGCCGCACCGGCCGCAGCCCCCGCAGCACCTGCCAAGTCCGCCCCGCAAAAGGCGATGGAACGCATGGGACTGACCCGCGACATCGACCTCGCCCTGCATCTGCCGCTTCGTTATGAGGACGAAACCCAGATCACGCCGCTGGACGCCGCCCACGACGGCGACACCGTCCAGTGCGAAGGCGAGGTGATCGAGAGCCGCATCGAGATTCGCGGCCGTCGTCAGCTGCTGGTGAAGCTGCGGGACGACCAGGGCGGTCAGGTGCAGCTGCGCTTCCTCCATTTCTATCCCGCCCATCAGAAGACCCTGGCCGTGGGCGCCCGCGTCCGCGCCCGCGGCGAGATCCGCGTCGGCTTCTTCGGGCGGGAGATGGTGCATCCCAGCTTCCGCAAAGTGGATGGGCAGACCCCGCTGGCCACGTCGCTGACGCCCGTCTACCCCACGAGCGCGCAGCTGCCGCAGGCCTATCTGCGCAAGGCGGTGGCGTCCGCGCTCAAGCGGGCGCCGCTGGACGAGGTGCTGCCCCCGTCGATGATTCCCGCCGGGCTGCCGTCGCTGCGCGAGACGCTGCAGTTCCTGCACCATCCCCCGCCGTCCGCCGGGCTGTCGACGCTGGAAGACCACACCCATCCCGCCTGGCAACGGCTGAAGTTCGAGGAGCTGCTGGCCCAGCAGCTGAGTCAGCAGCAGGCCCAGCGCGAGCGTGCGCATCTGCGGGCCCCGGTGCTGCGCGGCAGCAAGGGCGGTCTGCATGAGCGGCTGCTCGGCGCCCTGCCCTTCGCCCTGACCGGCGCCCAGCAGCGCGTGACCGAGGAGATCGCCGCCGACCTGGCCCTGCCCCAGCCCATGCACCGCCTGCTGCAGGGCGATGTGGGCTCCGGCAAGACGGTCGTGGCCGCGATCGCCGCCGCCGTAGCCATGGATGCCGGCTGGCAGTGCGCCTTGATGGCGCCGACCGAAATCCTGGCCGAGCAACACTTCCGCAAGCTGATCGGCTGGCTGGAACCCCTTGGGGTGCAGGTGGCCTGGATCACCGGCAGCGTGAAGGGCAAGGCGCGCCAGAAGATGCTGGACGCCGCCGCGTCCGGCGAAGCAAAGCTGGTGGTGGGCACCCACGCGGTGATCGAGGACAAGGTCAGCTTCGCCCGGCTGGGCCTGGCCATCATCGATGAGCAGCATCGCTTCGGCGTGGCCCAGCGCCTGGCCCTGCGCAAGAAGCTGGCGGACAGCCTGAATGACGACACACCCGGCGCCGTGCCGATGGAGCCGCATCTGCTGATGATGAGCGCCACGCCCATCCCCCGCACGCTGGCCATGACCTATTTCGCCGACCTGGCGGTGTCCACCATCGACGAACTGCCGCCCGGCCGCAGCCCGATCGTCACCCGCGTCTTCGCCGACGGCCGTCGCGACGACGTGATCGAGAAGATCGCCGCCGCCGTGCAGGACGGACGCCAGGTCTACTGGGTCTGCCCGCTGATCGAGGAATCGGAAGCCCTGGACCTGAAGAACGCCACCGAGACCCATGAGGAACTGAGCGCCGCCCTGCCCGGCCGCATGGTGGGTCTGCTGCACGGCCGCATGCCGCCGGCGGAAAAGGCCGCCGTGATGTCGCTGTTCAGCAGCGGCGAGATGAGCGTGCTGGTCGCCACCACCGTGATCGAAGTGGGCGTGGACGTGCCCAACGCGAGCGTGATGGTGATTGAACATGCCGAGCGCTTCGGCCTGTCCCAGTTGCATCAGCTGCGCGGTCGCGTCGGCCGCGGTTCGGTGGCCAGCGTGTGCGTGCTGCTCTACACCGGCCCGCTGTCGGACACCGGCAAGTCGCGCCTGCGGGCCATGGCCGAGACCACCGACGGCTTCGAGATCGCCCGCCGCGACCTGGATATCCGCGGCCCCGGTGAATTCATGGGCGCGCGCCAGAGCGGCGCGCAATTGCTGCGCTTCGCCGACCTGGAAGAGGACGCGCCGCTGCTCAGCACTGCCCGCTCACTTGCCCCGCGCCTGCTGGACCAGCATCCCCAGGCCGCGCTGCGACAGGTCGAGCGCTGGCTGGGGCACAAGACGGAATATCTCAAGGCCTGAGGCCGGCCAGGTCCCTGCCGCCAGAACCCCGTGGCAGAGCAGTCGCGCTCAGCCTTCCAGGTTGTCGATCAGCCGCGTCTGGCCCAGCTTGGCGGCGCCCAGCGCCACGATCGGCTGTCCGTCCTGCGGCGCGCCCAGGTCATGCTGACGGCGCAGGGTCATGTAGTCCGGCTGCCAGCCCGCGTCGCGCAGGGCCTGCATCGCGTCGGCCTCCAGGCGGGCCACATCACGCGCGCCATCGCGCCAGGCGGTGAGCAGACCGCGCAGCGTCTGCGACAGCAGCAGGGCGCGCTGCTTCTCGTCGTCGCTGAGGTAGCCGTTGCGGCTGGACAAGGCCAGGCCCGTGTCGCTGCGGCGGGTCTCGCCGGCCAGGATCCGGATCGGCAGCGCCATCTGGTCGACCATGCGGCGCAGCACCATCAGTTGCTGATAGTCCTTCTTGCCGAACACGGCCACATCCGGCTGCACGATGTTGAAGAGCTTGTGCACCACCGTGCACACGCCCACGAAGAAGCCAGGACGGAAGTGCCCCTCCAGGATGTCCGCCAGCTCGGTCGGCGGATGCACCTTGTAGCCCTGCGGCTCCGGGTACATCGTCTTCTCGTCCGGGGCGAACACAAGGTCGCAGCCCACACCGGCCAGCAGCTCGGCATCCCGCTGCAGGGTGCGGGGATAGCGGTCGAAGTCCTCATGCGGTGCGAATTGCAGCCGGTTGACAAAGACCGAGGCCACGATGCGGCCGGTCGGCCCCACCGCTTCGCGGGCCTGCGTCACCAGCGCCAGATGGCCTTCATGCAGATTGCCCATGGTGGGCACGAAGGCCACGGGGGCGTCGCCTTGCAGCGCGGCCCGCAGGCCGGGAATGTCGTGATGGATCTGCATGGGGTCAGAAAGTGTGTTCGGGGGCGGGGAAGGCGCCGGACTTGACGTCGGCCACATAGCGTCCCACCGCCTCCTGGATGGAGGCCGAGCCCTGCATGAAATTGCGGACAAAGCGCGGGCGCCGACCCGGCGTGACATCCAGCATGTCATGCAGCACCAGCACCTGGCCCGAGCACTCCGCCCCGGCCCCGATGCCAATGACCGGAATGCCCAGGCTGCGGGTCAGTTCCCCGGCCAGGGCCGCCGGCACCATCTCCAGCACCAGCATCTGCGCCCCCGCCTGCACCAGTTCGCGGGCATGCGCCTTGAGCTGGGCCGCGCCCTGCTCGTCACGGCCCTGCACCTTGAAGCCGCTCAGCGCGGTGACCGTCTGCGGCGTTAGCCCCAGGTGGGCGCACACCGGAATGCCGCGCTCGGTGAGGAAACGCACCGTCTCGGTCGTCCAGCCGCCGCCCTCCAGCTTCACCATGTGCGCGCCGGCCTGGGCCAGCTGCATGGCGCTGTGCCAGGCGTCCTGCGGGGAGGTGTGATAGGTGCCGAACGGCAGGTCGGCCACGATCCAGGCATGCCGACGCGCCCGCGCCACACACCGGGTGTGATAAACCATCTCTTCCAGCCGCACCGGCACGGTGGTGTCCTGCCCCTGCAGCACATTGCCCAGCGAATCGCCGATGAGCAGCGCATCCACGCCGGCCGTGTCCAGCAGGTGCGCGAAGGCCGCGTCATAGCAGGTGAGCATGGCGATCTTGTCGCCCGCGGCATGCATATCCAGCAGGCGCTGGAGGGTGATGGGTTTTTTGTCAGTCGTCATGCGTCTCCCCAGGTGTTGTCCCATGGGTGGGGCGGCAGTGTACCGGGCCCGCCCAGAATGCCCGCTTTCTGAGGACAATGGCGACATGACCCTCACCGAACTGCGCTACATCGTTGCCGTTGCCCGTGAACGCCATTTCGGCCGCGCCGCCGAGGCGTGCTTCGTCTCCCAGCCCACCTTGTCCGTGGCGATCAAGAAGCTGGAAGAGGAGCTGGACGTCAAGATCTTCGAACGCGGCGCCAATGAAGTGACCATGACCCCGCTGGGCGAGGACATCGTCCGTCAGGCCCAGTCGGTGATTGAACAGGCCAGCGCCATCAAGGACATCGCCAAGCGCGGCAAGGACCCGCTGGACGGCCCGCTGCGCCTGGGCATCATCTACACCATCGGCCCCTATCTGCTGCCGGAGCTGGTGAAGCACTGCATCGAGCTGTATCCGCGCATGCCGCTGATGCTGCAGGAGAACTTCACCACCAAGCTTTTGGACATGCTGCGCACCGGGGAACTGGACTGCGCCATCATGGCCGAGCCCTTCCCCGACGCCGGCCTGGCCGTGGCCCCGCTGTATGACGAGCCCTTTGTGGTGGCCGTGCCCGCCAGCCATCCGCTGGCCAAGCGGGAACGCATCTCCGCTGAAGAGCTCAAGGCAGAGACCATGTTGCTGCTGGGCAACGGCCACTGCTTCCGCGACCATGTGCTGGAGGTCTGCCCGGAATTCGCCCGCTTCTCGACCGACGCCGAAGGCATCCGCAAGAGCTTCGAAGGCAGTTCGCTGGAGACCATCAAGCACATGGTGGCCTCCGGCATGGGCGTGACCGTCGTGCCAGCCCTGAGCGTGCCGGACCAGGTGCCGGACCACCTGCGCTACATCCCGTTTGAAGCGCCGGCCCCCACCCGCCGCGTCGTGCTGGCCTGGCGCCGCACCTTCACCCGCTATGAAGCGGTGGCGGCGCTGCGCAATGCGGTCTACGCCGGCAAGCTGGACCGGGTGACGCTCCTGTCCTGACCCGCCAGGGAGACCGCCGGGCCCTCCATCCGGCACCCCGGCGCTCTTCCGTTTGGGGAATCGATTTTTTCTATCACCGCTCTTAAGCTATTTGCGTTGATCTATCGGCTGGCGGTTTTTACAGTCTCTCCTCACGTCGCCCCGCGACACCGATTTCGAGGTCCGCCAGCACCCCGCCCCGGGCTTGGCTCGGACCTCAACGCTTCCGAGGAGTAGCTCCATGAGTGGCAAACCTACCGCTTCCGCCCATCCCGCCCAGTGCCCGGTGATGACCACCACCGCCGGTGCCCCGATCGCCGACAACCAGAACTCGCTGACCGCCGGCCCTCGCGGCCCGGTGCTGATGCAGGACTATCAGCTGATCGAAAAGCTGGCCCACCAGAACCGCGAACGCATCCCTGAACGCGTGGTGCATGCCAAGGGCTGGGGCGCCTTCGGCACCCTGACCGTGACCCAGGACATCAGCCGCTTCACCCGCGCCAAGCTCTTCGGCGAAGTCGGCAGGAGCACACCGATGCTGGCCCGTTTCTCCACCGTGGCCGGGGAGCTGGGCGCCGCTGACGCCGAGCGCGATGTGCGCGGCTTCGCCCTGAAGTTCTATACCGAAGAGGGCAACTGGGACCTGGTGGGCAACAACACGCCGGTGTTCTTCATCCGGGACCCGCTGAAGTTCCCGGACTTCATCCGCACCCAGAAGCGCCATCCGGTCAGCCATCTGCGCTCGGCCACCGCCGCCTGGGACTTCTGGAGCCTGTCCCCGGAAAGCCTGCATCAGGTCACCATCCTGATGAGCGACCGCGGCATTCCGGTCAGCCCGCGCTTCATGAACGGCTACGGCTCCCACACCTACAGCTTCTGGAACCGCGATGGCGAGCGCTTCTGGGTGAAGTTCCACTTCAAGACCCAGCAAGGCCACGGCACCATGAGCAATGCGGATGCGGCCAAGGTGATCGGCGAGACCCGCGAGAGCTACCAGGAAGACCTGTTCGGCTCGATTCAGGCCGGGGACTATCCGCGCTGGACGATGTTCGTGCAGGTCATGCCCGAGCTGGACGCCGACAAGACGCCCTACAACCCCTTCGACCTGACCAAGGTGTGGCCGCACCAGGACTATCCGCTGATCGAGGTGGGCGTGCTGGAGCTCAACCGCAACGCAGACAACTACTTCGAAGAGATCGAGCAAGCCGCGTTCTCGCCGAGCAACATCGTGCCCGGCATCGGCTTCAGCCCGGACCGCGTGCTGCAGGCCCGCATCTTCAGCTATGCCGACGCCCACCGCTACCGCCTGGGCACCCACTACGAGGCCCTGCCGGTGAACGCGCCCAAGTGCCCGGTGCATCACTATCACAAGGACGGGTCGATGAAGTTCTTCCGCACCCCGACCGGCAATGCGGACGCCTACTACGAGCCCAACAGCTTCGGCGGCGCGACGCAGGACCCGTCGGTGGCCGAGCCGCCGCTGCGCCTGCAGGGCGATGCCGACCGCTACAACCATCGCGACGGCAACGACGACTACAGCCAGCCCGGCGCCCTGTTCCGCATCCTCGGGGCGGAGCAGCAGCAGCGCCTGGGACGCAATATTGCCGCGTCGATGCGGGGCGTGCCGGCGTTCATCATTGATCGTCAGCTGGCCCATTTCGACAAGGCGGATCCCGACTATGGCCGCGTGGTGCGCACTGCACTGAGCGAGCTGGACATCGAGTTCACCGCCTGACGGTCGGCGGACCGGTCCCGGAACCTGGCAGGTGCTGCGGCGCCTGCCGGCCACCCCGGTCCGCCGGTGCAGCCATCAAGCATCCCATCGGCGCGTCGCGCCTTCCACCAGGAGCCCAACATGAACATCAAACCCGGACGCCAATTCCTCGGACTGGTCATCGTGGCCGCAGGCGCAGCGCTCAACGCCCAGATGCTGGTGGACTGGATGCGCCACGGCACGGTCTGACTGGCATCGTCTGACCGGCAGTGCTTTGCTGCACGGGTTGGGCACTGGTTGGGCACGATCTGGCACTCACCAGCACTGCAGCGCCCCGGTCGCGACGCGCCCATGCCTGCATCGGCGCTTGCGCCAGCGCCGTGCCGGCGACATCCGGATCAGGTAGGCTCTTCCACCAGCCGGGTGGCCGTGCAGCGATCACCCGTTCTTCACCGACATTCCAGAGGAGTCCGCAGATGGCCAAGAAGTCCCCCGCCGCCCCCGCCAACGCCAACACCAAGGGTCAGCCCTCCATCAACATCGGCATCAGCGACAAGGATCGCGCCGCCATCGCCCAAGGCCTGTCCAAGCTGCTGGCGGACACCTACACGCTGTACCTGACCACCCACAATTTCCACTGGAACGTGACCGGCCCGATGTTCAATTCGCTGCATGCGATGTTCATGGCCCAGTACACCGAACTGTGGAATGCGGTGGACCCCATCGCCGAGCGCATCCGCTCGCTGGGCCATGCCGCGCCGGGCTCCTACGCCCAGTTCGCCGCGCTGAGCTCCCTGCCGGACGCCCCGGCCACACCGCCCAAGGCGCTGGAGATGGTGCGCATTCTGGTGGAAGGTCATGAGGGTGCGGCACGCACCGCCCGCTCGCTGTTCCCCCTGGTGGACAAGGCCAGCGACGAACCCAGCGCCGACCTGCTGACCCAGCGCCTGACCGTGCACGAGCAGACCGCGTGGATGCTGCGCAGCCTGCTGGAAGACCGCTGATCAGCCCACGGCCTTGATGCGGCCGTCGCGCCCGGCGGCCACCAGCATCGAGGCCAGCGCACAGGACGCCAGACGGGCGGGCTGTGCATCCGCCCGGCTGGTGAGGATGATGGGCACCTTCGCACCCAGCACCACGCCAGCCGCGTAGGCATGCGCCAGGAAGCTCAGGCTCTTGGCCAGCATGTTGCCGGCGTCCAGGTCCGGCACGATCAGCACATTGGCCCGGCCGGCCACCGGGGAGACGATGCCCTTGATGCGCGCGGCCTCCGGGTCGATGGCGTTGTCCATGGCCAGCGGCCCGTCCAGCACCGCACCGGTGATCTGGCCCCGGTCCGCCATCTTGCACAGGGCCGCTGCCTCCAGCGTGGAGGGCACCTTCGGGTTCACTGTCTCCATCGACGACAGCAAGGCCACCCGCACTTCCGGCATCCGCAGCGCATGCGCCAGATCGATGGCGTTCTGTACGATGTCCACTTTCTCTTCCAGCGTCGGCACGATGTTGATCGCCGCGTCGGAGATGATCAGCGCCTGGGGATGACCCGGCACGTCCATGACAAAGCAGTGACTGATGCGACGGGAGGTCCGCAGGCCGCCTTCCCGGCGCACGACCGCGCCCATCAGCTCGTCGGTATGCAGGCTGCCCTTCATCAACGCATCGACCTGACCCCGCAGGGCCAGCTGCACCGCGAGGTCGGCAGCCGCGTGGCTGTGCGGCACGTCATGCTGCTCATAGGGGGACAGGTCCACGCCCGCCCGCGCCGCCGCTTCCGCCACCTTGGCCGCCGGGCCGATCAGCACCGGCTGGATCAGACCCTGCGCGGCGGCATCCACTGCAGCCAGGATCGCCACGTCGCTGCAGGGATGCACCACCGCCACCCGCAGCGGCGGATATTGACGAACCGCATCAATCAGGCGGTCGTAATGAGGATGTGCGGACGGCATGGATCGACTCCGGAGCTGGTCCCAGGCATCCTACAGGCGGCGCAACGGCCAGCCACCGGGGTTTGGTCATGAATGGGTGCGCAGGCGTTTGGAGACGCGGTATGCAGCGGCATTTTGGAGCACGGAGCGGGCATGGATCCTCGGCTGGAAGGTGAGTTCATTGCAGTGGTGAATGCGGGGTCGTCCAGCGTGAAGCTGTCGATGTTCTCGCTGCACGCCAGCGAGCAGGCGGGCACGGCACCGCCGCTGCGACTGGAGCTGCATGCACAGGTCGAGGGACTGGGCACGCGACCGCATTTCGAGGCCCGCCATGCCGATGGCAGCCCGGCCGGACAGAGAGACTGGCCGGTGCACCAGCTGCCGCATGAGCAGGCGATCGATCACCTGGTCGCCTTTGTTCAGGAGGAGTTTCCGCAGATCGAGATGCTGGGCATCGGCCATCGGGTGGTGCATGGCGGCACGGACTTCGACCAGCCGGTGGTGGTCACGCCCCGGGTGCTGTCTCAGTTAGAGGCCCTGATCCCCCTGGCGCCCCTGCACCAGCCCCACAACCTGGCGCCGATCCGCCGCGCGCTCATGGGTCTGCCAGGCCTTGCCCAGGTCGCCTGCTTCGACACCGCCTTCCATCGCACCCAGCCGCTGGTGGCATTGCCCTATGCATTGCCCTATGCGCTGTACGAGAGTGGCGTGCGTCGTTATGGGTTTCATGGGCTGAGCTATGAATACATCGCCTCGCGCCTGCCCGACGTCTCGGCACGACTGGCGCAGGGACGCGTCGTGGCGCTGCATCTGGGCAATGGCGCCAGTGCCTGCGCCTTGAAGGCCGGGCGCAGCGTCGGCAGCAGCATGGGGTTCACCGCCGTGGAAGGGCTGCCGATGGGCACCCGCAGCGGATCGGTCGACCCAGGCGTGCTGCTGTATCTGATGGACCGGCACGGCCTGGATGCACGCGCGCTGGAGCGGCTGCTCTACCAGGAGTCCGGGCTGCTGGGGCTGTCCGGCGTGTCGAGCGACATGCGTACCCTGCTCGCCAGCGACGCCCCACGGGCAGGGCTGGCAGTGGACGTGTTTGTGCACCGGATCGTGCGCGAGATCGGCGCCCTGGCGGCGGACCTGGGCGGGCTGGACGGCGTCGTCTTCACCGCGGGGATCGGCGAGCATGCCGACGTCATTCGCGACAAGGTGATGGCAGGCTGCGCGTGGCTGGGGCTGGTTGCCGACGAGACCGACCGGGACGAGCGCCCCACCGACCCGCACGCGGCCCGGCGGCTGAGCGCCGACCACAGCCGCTGCGAGGCCTGGGTCATTCCGACCGACGAGGAACTCATGGTGGCCCGCCACACCTACCGCGTGCTGGTCGGCCCGGCATGAGGCTTGGATCGGCGGCCACCGCTTCGCAGGTTTTGCTTGGGCCCGCGCGCCGGCAGCGCTACAGTTGGTCGCTGACGCTCCGATGCATGCCGCCACGCATTCCCCGATGCACATCGCCATCCTCTCCTTCGACGGATTCAATGAGCTCGACAGCTTCGTGCCGCTGAGCCTGTTGAATCGTCTCAAGCCGATGGGCTGGTCCGCCGAGCTGTGCGGCCCCGGCAGCATGGTGACGTCGATGAATGGCGTGAATGTCCAGTTGCAGCGGCCGCTGGAATGGGCCAACGAGGCGGACGCCGTCTGGTTCGGGGCGGGGCTCTACACCCGCGCCATCGCGGAGAACGCCGCCCTGCTGGACCGCCTGCAACTGGATCCCACCCGTCAACACTTCGCCGCCCATGGCGCCGGTGCCCTGCTGCCGGCTCGCCTGGGCCTGCTGGGCGAAGTGCCCGCCTGCACCGACGGCACCGCCCGCCCCTGGCTGGTGGAAGCCGGCGTGCGGGTGCTGAGCGAGCCGTTTTATGCCCGCGGCCCGGTCGCCACGGCGGGCGGCGGTCTGGCGTCGTTGTATCTCTGCGCCTGGCTGATCTGGCACAAAGCCGGTGAACAGGCGGCCCGCGAGGTGCTCGGCCATGCCGCCCCGGTCGGACAGAAAACCGAGTACGTGGACAGCCTCCTGTCCGTGGTGAAGCCCTTCATGGCGGTGTCAACGCCCCCCGGTCCGCCTTGACCGGCGGCCATCGCCCATAATTGCGGGTTCGCCACTTCGGCACCCCTTTCGGCCCCTTGCGGCCTTCAGCGCGCCTGACCGGGACTTACCCCGGGCCCGGGTGCGGGACCCTTTTTCGCACCATGTCCACCGACCAACCCAGCCGAATCCAGTCCGAAGTGCGCCGTCGTCGCACCTTCGCCATCATTTCCCACCCTGACGCGGGCAAGACCACGCTGACGGAAAAACTGCTGCTGTTCTCCGGCGCCATCCAGATCGCCGGATCGGTCAAGGCTCGCAAGGCCTCGCGCCATGCGACCTCCGACTGGATGGAAATCGAAAAGCAGCGCGGCATTTCCGTGGCGTCCTCGGTGATGCAGATGGAATACCGCGACTGCGTCATCAACCTGCTCGACACCCCGGGCCACCAGGACTTCTCCGAAGACACCTACCGCGTGCTGACGGCGGTGGATGCGGCGCTGATGGTGATCGACGCGGCCAACGGTGTGGAACCGCAGACCCGGCGCCTGCTGCAGGTCTGCCGCGCCCGCAACACGCCCATCCTGACCTTCGTCAACAAGATGGACCGGGAAGTCCAGGAGCCGCTGGCGCTGATGGACGAGATCGAGCGGGAGCTGGGCATGACGGTGGTGCCCTTCACCTGGCCGGTCGGCATGGGCAAGCACTTCCATGGTGTGATGGATCTGCGTCAGAAGCGCATGCGCGTGTTCTCGCCCGGCGAGGACCGGGTGGCCGGCGACGAGGAGGTGCTGGACGGCCTGGACAACCCGGCCTATGCCGAGCGCTTTGGCCTGCAGTACGAAAACGCCCAGGGCGAGATCGAGCTGGTGAACGAAGCTGCCCCGACCTTCGACCTGGACGACTTCCTGAGCGGCCGCCAGACCCCGATGTTCTTTGGCTCCGCGGTCAACAACTTTGGTGTGCAGGAAGTGCTGGATGCGCTGGTGGAGCTGGCTCCGCCACCCGCCGAGCGAGCCGCCATGCAGCGCGTGGTGCAACCGGAAGAGCCGAAGTTCACCGGCGTCGTGTTCAAGATCCAGGCCAACATGGACCCGGCGCACCGGGACCGCATCGCCTTCCTGCGGGTGGCTTCGGGCCACTTCGAGCGGGGCATGCGGCTGAAGGTGGTGCGCTCTGGCAAGGAGCTGCGGCCCAATACGGTGGTCAGCTTCCTGAGCCAGCGCCGTGAGTTGCTGGATGAAGCCTTTGCCGGCGACATCATCGGCATCCCCAACCACGGGGTGCTGCAGTTGGGAGACACCATCACCGAGGGCGAAGCCCTGCAATACACCGGGCTTCCCTTCTTCGCGCCGGAAATGTTCCGGTCGGTGGAAGTGGCGGATCCGCTCAAGACCAAGCAGCTGCGTGAGGGGTTGCGGCAGCTGGGCGAGGAAGGGGCGATCCAGGTGTTCCGGCCCGAGGCGGGCAGCGTGCTGCTGCTGGGCGCTGTCGGTCAGCTGCAGTTCGAAGTGGTGGCCCACCGGCTGGAGCATGAGTACAACGTCAAGGCCCGCATCATGGCGGCGCGCTACAACGTGGCCCGCTGGGTGACCTGCGACGAGGCCGATGGCGGTGAGAAGGAACTGCGCCGCTTCATCGACCACAACGCCCACCGCGTGGCCTGGGACGCGGTGAATGCACCGACGGTGCTGCTGGAATATGCCGGCGAGCTGCGCGCCATGCAGGAGAACTGGCCCAAGATCAAGTTCCACGCGCTGCGGGAACATGCGGGGCTGGTGTTCCAGAAGCAGATGGACGCTTGATCGTCGGCGAGTCGCACCGGGCCGGACGTTGACGCGTCCGGCCCTTTTTCATGGGCGCTGCAGCGCCCGCATTCAGGGCTTGATGCTGTAGTTCACCGGCACCCAGACATAACCCTTGCCCTCCGAGCGCAGATGCCCGATGCCGGGGAAGGACACGTGGGCCACCGCCACGTAGTAGCCCTTCTTGGCCGCGTCGGCGAAGGCCTTCTCACGCTGGGGAACGGCCTGCTTCGAATCACTGTCGAAGTTGATGGCCACTGAGGGCGTGGGGAACTGCACCGCCGCCACGTGCATCAGGTCGCCCCAGACCGCCAGCTGCTGACCCTTGCTTTCCACCATGTAGACCGTGTGGCCCGGTGTGTGGCCCGGCGCGGGCATGGCACGGATGCCGGGCATCAGCTCGGTGGCACCATCAAACGTCTTGACGCGACCGGCGTCCTGATACGGCTTGAGCGCAGCGATCACGCCGGGGAAGAAGCCACGATGGCCTTCCGGTTCCTTCGCGGCATTGGCTGCATTGAGCCAGTGGTCGGCGTCATGCTGGTCCATGCGCACCACGGCATTCGGGAACACCGGCTTGCCGTCCTGGGTCAGGCCACCGGCATGGTCCGGATGCAGGTGGGTGATGTAGATCTCATCGACCTGCTCGGGCTGATAACCCGCCGCCTTCAGGTTGGCCAGCAGTCGGCCCGCCGTCGGGCCAAACAGACCGGCCGCACCGGTGTCGACCAGCACCAGCTTGGTGCCGGTGTTGATCAGATAACCATTCACCGAGGTTTCCACCGGCGGCTTGAGGTAGCTCTTCTGCAGCGCCTTCACCACGGTGCCGGGCTTGGCCTTGTCCATCAGCTGGTCGATGGGCAGGTCCAGCGTGCCGTCGTTCAGGGCGGTGATCTCGAAGTCACCCAGCATCATGCGGTAGTAGCCCGGTGCCTGGGTCTTGATCTGCGGCGCTGCGGCCTGCACCCCGGCCGCTGCCAGAGCAAGGGCCAGACCGAGGGTGGCAAAACGATGGTTCAGACGAATCATGGAAACGCTCCTTGTGAGAGGGGTTGTGCGGCAGGACTCAACGGGGTCGCAGCATATCGACAGCCACATCCATGTGCCTTCGACCCAGGAGAAGACCTTCTCCTTTGGGGGAGAGCAGCTGAGTGGCTTGGCCCACTCATGTGTGCGCAGCTGTCAGCGTGCTGAAAGCCTGTGAAGGCGAACTGCACCGGGGCTTGTGCAGCGGCTTTCTCCATCCGAGGGTTAGCCCTTGCGCAATGCTACGTAAAGGGTTTTACGCTCGCCGCTGCGGCGGGCCGCACCCTAAATTCCACACTCCACTACAGAGGCATCGGACACCGGTGCCCACCCTTGCGCCGATGAGCACACTCATCCTGGAGACACGCAAACTGACCAAGGAGTTCAAAGGCTTCACCGCCGTGGACGCCGTGGACCTGCAGGTGCAGCGTGGGCACATCCACGCGCTGATCGGCCCCAACGGCGCCGGCAAGACCACCTGCTTCAACCTGCTCACCAAGTTCCTGATCCCGACCCGGGGCACCATCCTCTTCAACGGCGTGGACATCACCGGCGAGAAACCCGCCCAGATCGCGCGCCGCGGCGTGATCCGCTCGTTCCAGATCTCGGCCGTCTTCCCCCATCTGACCGTGCTGGAGAACGTGCGCATCGGACTGCAGCGCTTCACCGGCACCAGCTACCACTTCTGGCGCGGCCTGACGGGTCTGCGGACCCTGGACGACCGCGCCCTGGCGCTGCTGGAGCTGGTGGACCTGCGTGAGGCCGCAGGGCTGCGCGCCGCCGACCTGCCCTATGGTCGCAAGCGCGCACTGGAGATCGCCACCACCATGGCCATGGAACCCGAGCTGATGCTGCTGGACGAACCCACGCAGGGCATGGGACACGAGGATGTGGACCGCGTCACAGCGCTGATCAAGCGGGTGGCGCAGGGTCGCACCGTGCTGATGGTGGAGCACAACATGAAGGTGATCAGCTCCATCGCCGACCGCATCACCGTGCTGGCCCGCGGCGCCGTGCTGGCCGAGGGGGACTACGCCACCGTCTCCCGCCATCCGGCGGTGCTCGAAGCCTACATGGGCACCGACAGCACCGAGCTGCAGGGAGCCCACGGATGAGCGTCCCCGCCCTCGAGATCAAGGGCCTGCAGGCCTGGTATGGAGAGAGCCACATCCTGCACGGCGTAGACCTGTCGGTACCGCAGGGCCAGGTGTTGACGCTGCTGGGCCGCAATGGCGCCGGCCGCACCACCACCTTGCGGGCCATCATGGGCCTGACCGACCGCCGCAGCGGCTCGATCAAGGTGCATGGCCAGGAATGCGTGCACCTGTCCACCCACCGCGTCGCCCGGCTCGGCCTGGGCTACTGCCCGGAAGAGCGCGGCATCTTCGCCTCGCTCAGCACTGAAGAGAACCTGCGCCTGCCCCCGACGCTCAAGGGCGGTCGCGGCAAGCGCATGACCGAGGACGAGATCTACGCCATGTTCCCCAATCTGGCGGAGCGGCGGCACAGCCCCGGCACCCGGCTGTCCGGCGGAGAGCAGCAGATGCTGGCGGTGGCGCGCATCCTGCGCACCGGCGCCGACATCCTGCTGCTGGACGAGATTTCCGAGGGCCTGGCGCCGGTCATCGTCCAGGCCCTGGCCCGCATGATCCGCGCCCTCAAGGCGCAGGGCTTCACCATCGTGATGGTGGAGCAGAACTTCCGGTTCGCCGCACCGCTGGCGGACCATTTTGTGGTGATGGAGCACGGGCAGGTCGTCGAGTCCTTCCCCGCGGCCGAGCTGGACGCCAAGCGCGCCCTGCTCGACCAGTTGCTGAGTGTTTGATTGACCCCCAACAGGCCACCTCCCAGAAGGCCGAGAACCAGGAGACAAGCATGCAAGTCCGGACCCAACCCGCCTCCCTCAAACCCTTGGCCGCGGCCCTGCTGCTGGCGGGCGCCGCAGGCGGCGCGAGCGCCCAGATCTCGGGGGATGTCGTCAAGATCGGCATCATCACCGACATGTCCAGCGTGTATGCGGACATCGACGGCGCTGGCGGCGTGGAAGCGGTGAAGATGGCCATTGCCGATGCCAAGGGCATGGTGGCGGGCAAGAAGATCGAATTCGTCTTTGCCGACCATCAGAACAAGGCCGACGTGGCTGCCTCGAAGGCGCGCGAATGGTTCGACACCCAGGGGCTGGACCTGCTGATCGGCGGCACCAACTCCGGCACCAGCCTGGCGATGGCCAAGGTGGCGGCCGAGAAAACGAAACCCTTCATTGCCATCGGCGCAGGCACCTCCCGGCTGACCAACGAAGAGTGCACGCCCTTCACCATCCACTACGCCTACGACACGGTGGCGCTGGCCAACGGCACGGGTGCGGCCGTGACCAAGTCGGGCGGCAAGACCTGGTTCTACCTGACCGCCGACTATGCCTTCGGCACTTCGCTGCAGGCGGACACCTCGGCGGTGGTGACCAAGACCGGCGGCCAGGTGCTGGGCAGCGTGAAGCATCCGCTCAATGCCAGCGACTTCTCCTCCTTCCTGCTGCAGGCGCAGACCTCCAAGGCGCAGATCCTGGGCCTGGCCAATGCGGGCGGTGACACCATCAATGCGGTAAAGGCGGCCAATGAGTTCGGCATCACCAAGACGATGAAGCTGGCCGGCCTGCTGATGTTCATCAACGATGTGCACTCGCTGGGCCTGAAGACCACGGAAGGCATGTACCTGACCGACAGCTGGTACTGGAACCAGAGCCCGGAAGCCCGCGCCTGGAGCCGCCGCTTCTTCGAGAAGATGAAGCGCATGCCCTCGTCGCTGCAGGCGGCCGACTATTCGGCGGTGCAGCACTACCTCAAGGCGGTGGAAGCCGCCAAGACGGACGACGGCGAGAAGGTGGTCGCCCAGATGAAGGCGACCCCGATCAACGATTTCTACACCAAGGGCAGCATCCGCAAGGAAGACGGCCGCGGCGTGCACGACATGTTCCTGCTGCAGGTCAAGTCAGCCAAGGAATCCACCGAGCCCTGGGACTACTTCAAGGTGGTGACCCGTATCGCGGGTGAAGAAGCCTTCACCAAGCTGGCCGATTCCAAGTGCCCGCTGGTGAAGAAGTAAGGTCCATCGCTCACAGGTCTGCGCAATGACTGACATCTTCGGAGTGCCCCTGCCCGCCTTGCTGGGCCAGTTGCTGCTCGGGCTTGTGAACGGCTCGTTCTATGCGATGTTGTCGCTGGGACTGGCCGTGATCTTCGGCATGCTCAACATCATCAACTTCGCCCATGGTGCGCTCTACATGATGGGCGCCTTCCTGGCGTGGATGGGGCTGGAGTACTTCGGCATCAACTACTGGCTGATGCTGGTGCTCTCACCGCTGATCGTCGGGGTGTTCGGGCTGGTGATCGAGCGGCTGCTGCTGCAGTGGCTCTACAAGCTTGATCACCTCTACGGCCTGCTGCTGACCTTCGGCATCACCCTGGTGATTGAAGGCGTGTTCCGCTCGTTCTACGGGGTGGGTGGCCAGCCCTACTCGGTGCCGGACGCACTGGCGGGCGCCACCAACCTCGGCTTCATGATCCTGCCCAACTACCGGGCCTGGGTGGTGGTGGCCTCGCTGGTGGTGTGCCTGGGGGTGTGGGCGCTGATCGAGAAGACCTCGCTGGGCGCCACGCTTCGAGCCGGCACCGAGAACCCACGGCTGGTGCAGGCTTTCGGCGTGAACGTGCCGCGTCTGGTGACCCTGACCTATGCCGGCGGGGTGGCCCTGGCCGCCTTTGCCGGCGTGCTGGCCGCGCCCATCCTGCAGGTGAATGCGTTGATGGGGTCCAACCTCATCATCGTGGTGTTTGCGGTGGTGGTGATTGGCGGCATGGGGTCGATCCTGGGCTCCATCCTCACCGGGCTGGGCCTGGGCATCGTGGAAGGCCTGACCAAGGTGTTTTATCCGGAAGCCTCCAACACCGTGGTGTTCGTGGTCATGGCGCTGGTGCTGCTGGTGAGACCGGCCGGCCTGTTTGGCAAAGAGAAGTGAACCCCTGAGGAATGCGGCAGGTCATGGACAAGAAAACGACGGGCTATGCGGTGTTGCTGGCGGCGGTGGCCTTGCTGCCCCTGCTGGGCGTGTATCCGATCTTCGCGATGAAGGTCATGTGCTATGCGCTGTTTGCCTGCGCCTTCAATCTGCTGATCGGCTTTACCGGGCTGTTGAGCTTCGGCCATGCGGCATTCCTCGGGACGGCCGCTTATGCAGCGGGGCATGCCTTGAAGGTGTGGGGCTTCCCGCCGCTGCTGGGCATCGTGTTTGGCACGGCCATGGCGGCGCTGGCGGGCCTGGTGTTCGGGCTGCTGGCCATCCGGCGCTCGGGCATTTATTTTTCGATGATCACCCTGGCGCTCGCGCAGATGCTGTTCTTCTTCTTCCTTCAGGCGCCGTTCACCGGTGGGGAGGACGGCTTGCAGTCGGTGCCGCGAGGCGCGCTGCTGGGGCTTTCGCTGGACAACGACACGACGCTGTTCTATCTGGTGCTGCTGATCGTTGCGCTGGCCTTCTGGCTGATCTACCGCACGGTCCATTCGCCCTTCGGCCAGGTGCTGACCTCCATCCGGGAGAACGAGGCGCGGGCGATTTCCCTGGGCTACGACACCGACCGCTTCAAGCTGCTGGCGTTTGTGCTGTCGGCGGCACTGGCGGGGTTGGCCGGGGCCACCAAGACGCTGGTGCTGGGCTTTGCCACGCTGACGGACGCCCTGTGGACCACTTCCGGCATGGTGATCCTGATGACGCTGGTGGGCGGCATGGGCACGATGGTGGGGCCGATCATCGGTGCGCTGCTGATCATCGCGCTGGAGAACAAGATCGGTGACCTGGGCCAGTGGCTGGCCGGGGTGACGGGCGTCCAGTGGTTTGCCGGCCTGGGCGAATCGGTGAGTCTGGTGACGGGGCTGATCTTCATCCTGTGTGTGCTGAGCTTCCGTCGCGGGCTGGTGGGAGAGGCGGGGGCGCTGTGGGAGCGGATGCGGCGACCGGCGGGAAATGCTCGATAAATCGAGCCTTAACGTACTTAACGCTCGATTTTTGGTGCATTTCTTCGAAATGCGCCTCAGGGAGCCAAAATGCTCGTAATATCGAGCCTTAACCTACTTAAGGCTCGATATTACGAGCATGAAAACACTGCAGACGACCGCGACCCCAGACCATCTGTTGCGTCAGGTTGAACACCTGGGCAGCTTGCTCACGCGACTGCGCAAGGCTCGCCAGATCCGCCAGACGGATGCTGCAACGCGCGCCGGCCTCTCCCGGAACACCGCCTACCGGATCGAGCATGGCGAACCCGGCATCGCGCTGGGCCAGGTCCTGCGTTACCTGGATGCCATCGCTCCGGGTGCCACGCTGACCGATCTTTTGACCGAACGCGACCCAGCGCTCACTCAATGGCGGGCGCGAACCGAAGGACAACGGGTTCGCGGCCTCACTAAGGCCGAGCTCGACGAACTCAACTTCTGATCCATGGCCACGCAACTCAGCCGGCTGACAGTCTTTGCCCATCTCAGCGGCACCTGGGCGCCCTGTGGCCAACTCCAGTTGACTGAGCAGGACAACACGCCCAGCGCCTCAGACTTTGCTGGCTTGTGACGAGCACGCTCCCTTGACCGCCAGCGCTTCGCAGGCCCGACAATGACGGCATGAACTCCGCTGCTCCCTCACCGGCCCTGCCCTCGCGGCTGTCCCTGTATCTGAACCTGATCCGCTGGGACCGACCGGCGGGCACCTATCTGCTGCTGTGGCCCACCCTGGCGGCGCTGTGGATCGCGGCAGACGGCTGGCCGGGCTGGCATCTGCTGCTGGTCTTCGTGCTGGGCACCTTCCTCATGCGCAGCGCCGGTTGCGCCGTCAACGACGTCGCCGACCGCGACTTCGACAAGCACGTCAAGCGCACCGCCCAGCGGCCCGTCACCAGCGGGCTGATCACCGTCCGCCAGGCGCTGACGCTGGGGGCCGCGCTGGCCCTGATCGCCTTCGGCCTGGTGCTCACCACCAATGCCCCCACCATCTTGCTGTCCTTCGCGGCTTTGGCGGTGACCCTGCTCTATCCGTTCACCAAGCGCTGGATCTCGATGCCGCAGGCCGTCCTGGGCGTGGCCTTCTCCTTCGGCATTCCGATGGCGTTCTCGGCGGTGCTGGGCGGCCGGGAATGGTCGCTGCAGGCGGTGCAGGCCTCGGTGCCGCTGGCCGCCTGGGGCTTGCTGGTGGCCAACCAGTTCTGGGTGCTGGCCTACGACACCGAATACGCCATGGTCGATCGGGACGACGACATCCGCATCGGCATCAAAACGTCCGCCCTCACCCTCGGCCGCTTCGACGTCATCGGCGTGATGAGCTTTTATGCGGTGGCCCTGGGCCTCTGGGCGGTGCTGGGCCTGCAGCTGGGCATGGGTCACTGGTTCCTGGCCGGGCTGGCGGTGGCCGCCGCCCAGGTGGTGTGGCACTACCGGCTGATCAAGGACCGCACCCGGGACGGTTGCTTCCGCGCCTTCCGCGAGAACCACTGGGTGGGCTTTGCCATCTTCGCTGGCACGGTGCTGGATCTGGCGCTGCGCTGATCTCTTCAGGACAGCAGCCGCACGATCGCATCCGGGTGCAGGGCCCAGCCGCCCAGGCCGGCCAGCCCCATCACCACACCCAGCACCGTCGGCACCAGCGCAGCGGCGTAGAGCAACCACATCTGCGTCAGCGCGGTGATGGCCAGCATGGCGATGGCAATGGCCAGCAGCGCGTCCGACAGGTCGAACTGGTCGTCCCGGTAGTTCAGCGCGTCATAGGTCTTCTGGTCGTTCAGCGCCTGCTGCCGCACTTCTTCCTTCTTGGCCTTCTGCTCCTCCGCCAGCGCGCGGTAGTGGTCCACCGCCTTCTGGTGGGCCTGCACCGCCGAGGCGGGCGGTGAGGCCGGCCAGACCGCGGCCTGCAGCTCCAGCTGCACCAGCGTCGAGCGCGCCAGCTCCTCGCGCATGTTGCGCGCCTGGTAGAAGGCCCAGTGGTCGATACGGTCCGCCTCGGCCTGCTGCATGGCCTGGACGATGTTGTCGTCCTTCACTTTGCAGATGCCCATGAAGGTGGCCAGGATCGCCACCGTCACCGCCACGGTGGCGTTCAGGCGTGACTTGGGCTTCTCGAGCTCCGGCGGCAGGTCATTCACCTGGCGGGCGTTTTCAATCAGCTCTTCGGGATCGATGTCCATGGCGGGGTGGGCACAGCGGTTTGGGTCAGGAAAGACGTCCGGATCCGCAGCAGCGTCGATGGGGCACCGCACGACTCCGGGACTGAAACAACGGGATCAGACCGTTCCAGGTGGACCCGCCGGACCGCAGTGTAGACACCTGTCGTTTCAGCCGCCGCACAGCAGACGAACCCTCGCCTCAGCGCTTGCGCCGTTTGACCCGCAAGGATCCGGGCGAGCGCTGCGCCACCTCCGGCACGAACAGCTCCATCACCCGCAGTTGCATGCCGTGCCGCGTGAACACCGAATTGCGTGACCACAGCATCTGCGCCGGCGGGGTCTCGCCAACCGCCGCCAGCCACTGCCGCTGCATCTGCCGCCGGGTGTGCCCGTGACGGGCCAGACGCCGCGGCTGCAACTCACTGCGGTGAATCCGGGGATCCTCATACAGCAGGTGCCCCAGCGGACGCGCCCCCAAACCTTTGACCGCCTTCCAGGGGCCTGCAAGCGCGCTGGCATGCACGGCCGATCGCGCCCAGACCAGCGGACGGCCATCCACCCGCAGCAGCACCTCACGCACGAGGGTGCAGCCGCGCCGGGGCAGACCCAGCGCCGCCCGTTCCGCCGATCGCAGCGGGGCCACGCCCTGGCGCAGCACCTGCACCTCGTAGCGGCGGCCCGTGGCAGCCAGCCGCTTGCTCAGGGAACCGGGCGCGCGCAGCCAAGCGCGCAACCCCCAACGGTCGGCAATGCCCATTCCGGTCTAGGATCAGTTCGGCACGGGCGGACGCCCGAATTCGTCGCCAAGCTCTTCAGCGCGGTGATGCGCAGCGGCAACGGCATGCTCAATGGCCTGGCCCACACCCTCGGCCTCGAGCCGGGTGAGTGCGGCATGGGTGGTGCCCCCCTTGGAGGTCACCTTGGCCCGCAGTTGCGCCGGGGACTCGTCAGACTGCAGGGCCAGCGCGGCGGCACCGGCGCAGGTGGCCAGGGCAAGCTCGCGGGCCTGGGCTTCATCCAGGCCCAGCGACACGCCGGCCGCCATCATGTGTTCGATCAGGTAGAAGAAGTAGGCGGGACCGGAGCCGGACAGCGCGGTCACCGTGTCCAGGTCGGATTCCTGACGCACCCACAGCGTGCGACCGGTGGGACGCAGCAGCTGGTCCACCAGCGCGCGGTCCGCGTCCGACACCCCCGCGCCCGCGAACAGGCCGGTGATGCCAGCGCCGATCAGGGCCGGCGTGTTGGGCATGCCGCGCACCACACGGGCGCCGCCAGTGGCGGTAGCGATCGCATCCGTGCGCAGGCCCGCCATCACCGACAACTGCAGGGCGCCCCCGACATGGGGCGCCACCGGCGCGGCGGCCTCCTGGAAGAGCTGCGGCTTGACGGCCCAGACCACCGTGCCCGCGCGGCCCAGCGAGGCATCCGCCTCGGCCAGGGCGACCACCCCGAAGGCCTGCTGAAGGCGATCACGCTGGGCGGCCATGGGCTCCACCACCAGCAGATCATCGGCCGGATGACCGGCCCGAAGAAGGCCGCCGAGGATGGCGCTGGCCATGTTGCCGCCACCGATGAATGCGATGCAGGAGCTCATGGGCGGCAGTGTAGCGACTCAGTGCACCCCTGCCAGCAGGGCCGCATTGCCACCTGCCGCCGCAGTGTTGATGGTCAGCGTCTGCTCGGCGGCAAAGCGGTAGAGCTGGCGCGGATGGCCCGCTTCGGCCGCAGGAATCACCGGCAGGATGGCCCCGTCGCGGCTGGCCAGGGCCCGCTGCACCGATGCCAGCAGCGTCGCGGGCGCCACCACACCCGCCAGGTGTCGGGCGGCCAGCACAGGGGCCAGTTGATCGGCCGGCAGCAACGCCACCGCGGCGGCAGCGACACCGCCTCGCATCAGGGCGTCGCGCAGTTCGCGGGCCACATCACTGCCGCCCACCACCGCCACCGCATTACCGGCCACGAGCGCAGCGGCCAGCGAGCGGGCCAGTTCCACCGGAGACAGGCCCTGGGCCAGCACCGCCATCACACCACGTCCATGCAGACGCAGTTCATTGCTCTCACCGGTGGGTCCGGGCAGGGACTGGTCGGCCAGCGCCGTGCGAGCCCAGCGGGCGATGTCCTGCCAGGACTGGGTCACGTCCGGACCTTGTCCGGCAGCGGCACGTTCCATCAGGGCGGCCCGCTCGGCCAGCGGCCGTGCGGCCCAGGCTTCATGCGCCTGGAAGAGTGCGGACAGATCGGCAGCGGCCGACAGCGGGATGACCGCGGGCGCCTCATCCACCACCGGCGCGGGCACGACCGGCGCTGCAAATCGCAGCAGGTAGTGCGGGCCGCCGGCCTTGGGTCCGGTGCCGGACATGCCTTCACCGCCGAAGGGCTGCACGCCCACCACCGCACCGATGATGTTGCGGTTCACATAGACGTTGCCGATGCGGGCTTCGGAGGCCAGGCGCAGGGCCCGGCTGTCGATGCGGGTCTGGATGCCCAGGGTCAGGCCATACCCCAGCGCGTTGATCTGGCGGACCACGTTCTCCACATCCCCGCCCCAGCGCACCACATGCAGCACCGGGCCGAAGATTTCCTTCTTCAGATCCTGGATGCCGGACAGCTCGACGGCGATCGGTGCCAGCAGCCGCGGGCCGCCGTCCGCCAGGGACGCCTCGGCGATGACACGGGCGCCGCTCTTGAGCCGCTGCACCTCGCCGGAGATGGACTGGAAGGCTTCGTTGTCGATCAGCGGGCCGACGTCGGTGGCCAGGTTGGCGCTGTCGCCCACCCGCAGTTCACGCACTGCGCCGCGCAGCATTTCGATGACGCCGTCAGCCACCGCCTCATGCACCGCCAGCAGACGCAACGCGGAGCAACGCTGGCCAGCGCTGCGGAAGGCGGACTGCACGACCGCATCGATGACCTGCTCGGGCAGGGCGGTCGAGTCCACGATCATCGCGTTCAGACCGCCGGTCTCAGCGATCAACGGCAGTGTTCCCGCCCCCGGCTTGCTGGCCAGCTGACGATTGATGATCTGGGCCACTTGCGTGGAACCGGTGAAGCACACACCGGCGGTATGCGGCGACGCGACCAGGCGGGCCCCGACGGTTTCTCCCTGGCCGTGCAGCAGCGCCAGCGCATCCGCCGGCACACCGGCGGCATGCAGCAGGGCGACACACTCACGGGCCACCACCGGGGTCTGCTCGGCGGGCTTGGCCGCCACGCTGTTGCCGGCAGCCAGCGCCGCCACGACCTGCCCGGCGAAGATGGCCAGCGGGAAGTTCCACGGCGAGATGCAGACGAAGACACCGCGGCCGTTCAACGGCACGCCGTCGTCGGCCAGGCGTTCGGCTTCATCGGCGTAATAGCGCATGAAGTCGATGGCTTCACGCACTTCGGAGATGGCGTCGCTGAAGCTCTTGTGCGCTTCCTTGACCAGCAGGGCGCAGTAACTGGGCAAGGCGGCCTGCAGCGCATCCGCGGCGCGGCGCAGCACGGCGGCGCGCTGAGCCACCGGCGTGGCGTTCCAAGCCGGGAAACCGCCCTTCAGACGGGCCAGGGCCTCGTCCACTTGAGCGTCCGTGGCCTCCACCAGCGTGGGGACCTGACAGGCGGCCAGCGCGTCCAGCAGCGGCTGGCGATGTTCGGGCACGGCCAGGTCCAGGCCCTGGGAGTTGGCGCGGCCGCGGCCATTGCGGTCGCGGAACAGGTCGAAGGGCAGAGGCAGGCTGGGATGCGGCTGGATGAGGCTCAGCGGGGAACCCAGCAGTTCCTCCGGGGCCACCTGCGGGTCGGCCAGCTGGTGGACAAACGACGAATTGGCGCCGTTTTCCAGCAGGCGGCGGACCAGGTAGGCCAGCAGGTCGCGGTGCTCACCCACCGGCGCGTAGACGCGGCAGGGAATGCTGCCGTCCTTCAGCACCTCGCGATAGACGCCCTCGCCCATGCCGTGCAGGCGCTGCATCTCGAACTTGGCGCCCAGCGAGCGTGCCATCTGCAGGATGGCTGCGATGGTGCCGGCGTTGTGGCTGGCGAACTGGGGATAGATAACGTCGTGATGCTGGAGCAGCGCCTGGGCGCAGGCCAGGTAGGACACGTCGGTGTGCGGCTTGTGGGTGAAGACCGGATAGGTGGGCAGGCCCTGCTCCTGGGCGCGCTTGATTTCGCCGTCCCAGTAGGCGCCCTTGACCAGGCGGACCATGAAGCGCAGGCCATGCTTGCGGGCGATGGCGGCCACTTCGTCGACCACGGCGCGGGCGCGGGTCTGGTAGGCCTGGACGGCCAGGCCGAAACCGCGCCAATCGGGGAAGTGGCTGGAGATGCGAGCGGCCAATGCGTCCAGCAGCTCCAGCGAGAGTTCGAGCCGGTCGACTTCCTCGGCATCGATGGTGAGGTTGATGTTGGCCTGGGCGGCCTTCTCCACCAGTTGCCAGACGCGAGGCAGCAGTTCGGCATACACACGCTCGCGTTGCAGCACGTCGTAGCGGGAGAACAGGGCGGACAGCTTGATCGAGATGCCATCGCTGCCTTCAGGCGACTCGGCGCGACGTCCGCCAGCGATGGCGGCAATGGCGGCGAGGTAGGAGGCCTGATAGCGCTCGGCATCGCGCTCGGTACGGGCACCTTCGCCCAGCATGTCGTAGGAGAAGCGCAGCTGGCGTTGCACCTTGCGGGCCGCATCGGCCTCGGCCATGGCTTCAGCGATGTTGCGCCCCAGCACGAACTGGCGACCCAGCAGCTGGATGGCCCGCACCGAGGCGGCCACCACCGTCTGCGCGCCCAGGCGCTTGAACAGGCCGGTGTCCGCCTCGGCGTCGGGCAGGAATTTCTTGGACAGGGAGATGGCGCTTGCGGCCAGACCAGCCAGCATCTTGTGGGGACCGTCGGAGCTGCCGTCGAAGTCCGCGCGGCCGAGCTGGTCGGCGGTCAGGGCGATGGCGGTTTCGGCATCGGGCACCCGCAGCAGCGCTTCGGCCAGACGCATCAGAGCCAGACCTTCGGCGCTGGTGATGGGGTATTCACGCAGCAACGACTCCATGGCCCAGAACGGGGCGGGGTTGCTGCGCACCTGCTGCACCCAGGGACGGGCCTGATCGATGACCGAGGCCCAGTTCAGCTTCTGCAGCTCGTCGGCCAGGGCGCGCACCAGCGGCAGCTCCTCGCGGTAGGGGTCCGGCAGGCGTGAGGTTTCCGGCGGCAGGGGGAAAGCGGTCATGACAGTCCTCTCGGGGAGCGAGACTAGGGGCAGATTAGTGAGTGGCGCTAATGTAGGCAGGCCCGGACTGGATTAAATTCGGTTCCAATTGCGTCTCACCGAGATTTATTCAGCCATGAACCCACCCGACGATCTGGACAAGATTGACCTGCGCATTCTGCGCGTGCTGCAGCAGGATGGACGCATCAGCAACCTCAAGCTGGCGGAGGAAGTGCACCTGTCCGCCACGGCGGTGCTGGAGCGGGTGAAGCGGCTGACGCGGGAGGGCTACATCCTGGGCTACGAGGCGCGGCTGAATCCGGCCAAGCTGGGCGCGTCGATGCTGGTGTTCATCGAGATCCTGCTGGACCGGACGGTGCATGACGTGATGGACAACTTCCGGGCGGCGGTGCAGTCGCGGCCGGAGATCCTGGAGTGCCACCTTGTGGCGGGCGGATTCGACTATCTGCTCAAGACGCGGGTGTCGGACATGGCCGCTTACCGGGCGTTCATCGGGGCGTCGATCTGGACCCTGCCGGGGGTGCGGGAGACGCGGACGTATGCGGTGATGGAAGAGGTGAAGCACACGACGGCGTTGCCGTTGTGAGGGGGCAGAGGTCGGACACCGAGACCGGTGAACCCGCGTAGGTCCCTTTGACAATTTCCGGCCGGCTTGGGGCCCGTCCAGTCACGGACCGCGTGCTCAAATAGGCGTCAACGACAAGCTATCAAACAGGCATCGGAATGGAATGGGTTGCGCCACCTCGCACTGCTCAAGGTCTCGCAGAGCGAATCCTGAGGGTCAACCACGCAGGTGAGCATGGCGCTGTGAACATCTACGCCGGTCAGCGCCTCATCGCCCAGCTGACTTCTCGGCGTCTCCTGCCTGAGCTTGCCGAATTTCAGTCTCACGAGCAAAAGCACCGGGCCATCTTCCAGGCCGAGCTAGAGCGACGAGGTGTGAGACGTTGTCGCAGCTATGTCCTTTGCGGCGTCGGCGGATACACGCTGGGCATCGTCACAGCGCTGTTGGGTCGAAGCGCCATTGCGGCCACGACTGTTGCCGTTGAGCGGGTCGTTCTACGCCATCTGGAACGACAGCTCGAGGCGCTGCGGGGCGTTGACGATGCCGCCGCCCATGCGATCGGTTCCATCGTGCAAGAAGAGCAGCAACACCACGACCGATCTGCCGCCCATATTCAGGGTCGGGCGAGTGCATTCTGGTTGCGATGCCTGACACCTGTGGTGGCCGCGTCGACCGAGACCGTCATTTGGCTTGGAATGCGTTGATGGCCCATGGTGCTCTCAAATCGCTTCGTCCCAGAGCGACAACGCATGCGCGATAAACGCAAGCTTGTCGCCGACGCACAGTTTGATGTCGCCCAGGTCACCCCTGTCGAGCGTGAAGATCGCATCTCCGGATGCCACGGAGAGAATCACGTGGTCAGGAGGTTCACCTCCCTGCACCACTGCGGTCACGGTTCCGAAGACATGGAACGCCTCCGACTCGTCCAGCGCGACGACCTTTTCATGGAAGCTGATGTCGTCGACCCGCTGCAGATCGGTGACCCGTTCCTGAGCGATCTCAACAAAGAACGACTTTCCAACGCAAGCACCCGGGTCACCATTCGCAGGGACGAATCGTGCCCAACCTTCAACCGCCAAGGATGAGAACCTTGTGCGAAAACTCGGAAGTTGCATGCACCCCAGCGCTTGCACGCCGTCAGTGTCGAGGGTGTCTATGGTGATTTGCATGAGACTCGGCGGATGTCATTCCTGGAAACCATGAGGTGAACTGCCCCCCCCTGCAGCAGGATACTGCGCGACATGCCGTTCGCCTCCACCCAGTCTCCACAGCAAGCTCGGCGCAACGGGCCAGCCTCTTTGCTGCTCATGGCCGCCAGCCTTGCGCTGTGCGCCTCAGCCCACGCAGCCATCCAGGAAACCGTCGTCCGCCTTCCCGCCCGCGTGAGCGACACCTACGGCAAGGTCATCGAGCAGGAATTTGTGCTGACCGTCTTTGAAGACGATGCACCCACCCCAGCCCCGCGGCCCATTGCCATCGTGCTGCATGGCCGCGCCGCCGATGCCGACAAACGCGCAGCGCTCGGACGCGCGACTTATCGCGCCAATGCCCGCTGGCTGGTCCGCCAAGGCTTTGTTGTGGCCGTGCCCACCCGCATCGGCTATGGGGAAACCGGCGGGGAGGATGTGGAGGACACCGGTTCCTGCAACAACAAGATCTACCCGCCCGGATATCAGGCAGCCGCCGAGCAGGCCATCGTCACTCTGCGGCACATGCAGCAGCGACCCGGCGCGGACCCGAACCGTGCCGTCGTCATCGGCCAGTCCTACGGGGGCGCCACCGCCATCACCCTGGCCTCTTTGAACCCGCCGGGGCTCAAGGCCGCCATCAATTTCGCCGGTGGCGGCGGGGGCAATCCCGAGACGCATCCCACCCAGCCTTGCGCCCCTCAGCGGCTGGAACAGATGTTTGCCCGCTATGGCAAGACCGCCAAGGTGCCGACGCTCTGGATCTACACCGAGAACGACCAATGGATGGGGCCCAAATACCCGGCGCAGTGGCACCAGGCCTTCGTCGCCGCGGGTGGCACCGGGGAATTCGTGCAGTTCGGCCCGAATGGCAAGGATGGGCACGGGCTGTTCACCCAGGCGCCAGACGTCTGGCATGCGCGTGTCACGAGCTTCCTGAAACAGCAGGGCTTGCTGCCGAGCGAGGAGTGACGGCGACCCCCTCTTCAACTCGCCCTTGAGCGGGCTGCCCCCGGGACGCTGATGCGCGGAGAGTCGGGGCTTGATTCACTGCCCGGCGCCCTCCCCGGCCCCTCCCGCTCCATGACTCCCGTCTCATCCTCCGGTCCACGGCGCAGTGCTGCCGCGCCCCCGCTGAACAGCGCGCTCAAGGCAGCCAGCCCGGCATCGCTTCCCCCCATCGACGCCGGCCACACCGGATGGTTCGACTCCAGCTACCTGCTGCTGCGCGGGCTGGAGGTCCGCGAAATCACAGCGCGCGAATGGCTGATGCTGACCCGTGCCAGTCCGCCACCGGCGACACGGCCCGGCGGTGCATCTCCTGCCGCGTGTACGGATGCTCCCGGCCCGACAGCGCCAGGCTCAGCGCCGTGACCCATTGGTGGGTGCGCGGCGGCGGTGTGACCCACGGCGCCGCCACCAGCAGCACCAGCATCACCAGCGACAGCCCCGCACTGCGACGCAGCACGCGCACGGAGGTCTCCCCATCCGTGCCGGGTCGTGCTTCCCACAGCGCAAACAGCGCAACCGCCGCCCCCAGGTCAAAGCCCAGCAAGGCTTCGGAGGCGGAATGCGCCCCCACCGGCAATCGTGAATAGGCAATCAGCGCTGCCAGCCCCAGGGCCGCACACAAGCCCAAGGCCCTCAGCCGCGCCGACCGCACGGCCTGCAGGCCCAGCCAGGCCATCAGCGGATAGACCGCCGACGCGCAGACCGCATGCCCGGAGAAGCCGGTGAAGTCCCAGGAAGCAATGCCCAGTTCCCAGCCCATGAACGCCACCTTGGATAGCAAGGTCAGCCCAAAGACCAGCACAAAGCCGGTCACCCAGCGCTTGACCACCGTTCGCTGCCGCTTGCAGGCCCACAGCCCCGCCACGGCGACCGCCGCCATCGGCAGCAGCATCTGCGCCTCGCCCAGCCGGGTGAGCACATGCCAGAAGTGGGGGGCGGAAACAGTCAGATCAGGCGCCAGCACGATGAAGCGGTATCCAGACAAAAAGATGGGCTCAGCAGCCAGGGGTCAGCAGCCCCGGCCGGGGAAGCCGCAGCTTAGCGCCTGCGCCGCCCTCTCCAGAGCATCGCCCGCGCGGACGAGCCTCGCCTCAAGCCACCTGCAGACGCTTCACCGGCGGCCGGCGCAGCGCCTCCGGCGGCAGGGTCGTCACAAAGTTTTCGGACGCCATCGGGCGTCCATACAGCCAGCCCTGGGCCCAGTCGCAGCCTTCCCGGCGCAACCATTCGGCCTGCTCTTCAGTCTCCACCCCTTCGGCCAGCACCTCCATCTGCAGGCTGCGCGCCAGCACGATGACGGTGCGAGCAATGGCCGCGACGTTGGCGTCGCTGCCCAGCTCGTTGACGAAGCTGCGATCGATCTTGAGTGTGCTCACCGGCATCCGCTTGAGATACGCCAGGGAGGAATACCCCGTCCCGAAATCGTCGATGGCCACCCGCACACCGCGCCGGGACAGCCGGCTCAGCAGGCTGATGGCCTGCTCGGCATCTTCCAGCAGCAGGCTTTCGGTGACCTCCAGCTCCAGCGCCTGTGGCGGACAGCCGGAGTCGGTGAGGATGAAGTCCAGCGTGTCGATGAAGTCCGGCTGACGCAGTTGCCGCGCCGACACATTCACCGCCACCTGCTGCGGCTTGCCTTCCTGACCCTGCCAGCGGGCCGCCTGTGCGCAGGCCTGTTCCAGCACCCAGCGGCCGATCGGCACGATCAGGCCGGTCTCTTCCGCCAGCGGGATGAAGTCCGCCGGCGAGATCGGGCCGCGGGTGGGATGCCGCCAGCGCAGCAGTGCTTCCGCGCCGATCAGGCTGCCGTCGGACAGTCGCACCTGCGGCTGATATTCCAGCCGGAACTGCGCCGCCTCATTGGCCTGCCGCAGCGCATGGGTCAGCTCGAACCGCTGCTGCACCGCCTGCGTCAGCTCCGGCCGGTAGGACTGCACCGAGCCCCGCGCCTGCAGCTTGGCCCGGCACATGGCCACTTCCGCATTGCGCAGCAATTCATCCACCTGCACACCGTCCGCCGGGAACAGCGCCAGGCCGACGCTGGCGCCGACATTGAAGCGGTGGTGGTCGATGATGATGGGCTCGCTCATCGACTGGATCAGGCGGTCCCCCAGGCGCATGGAGGTCTCTTCATCCACCAGGCCGGACAGCACCACCACGAATTCGTCGGCGCCCACGCGGGCGACCGAGTCGGAGCCCCGCACCACGTTGACGAAGCGCGCGGCTGCCGTGAGCAGCACCTGGTCGCCGGCGACATGGCCGGCAATGTCGTTGACGTCCCGGAAGCCGTCGAGGTCGATGTAGAGCACCGCCACGCAGGTCTGGTCCCGCTGGGCGTTGCCGATCTCTCGGGCAATGCGGTCCCGCAGCAGCGCGGCATTGGGCAGGCCGGTCAGGCTGTCGTGCAGCGACTGGTGCAGCAGCTCGGCCTCGGTCATCTTGATGCGGGAGATGTCCGTCAGCACGCTGATGTAGCTGAACTGCGAGGCCTGTGCGGTGGCGCCGGCATCCAGGGGCACCTTGACGAAGGTGGCCCACATCGGAATGGTGTCGCCGTTGCTGTGGCGCTCGGTCACTTCGCCGCTCCACTTGCCGTGCTGCTGCACCTGCGCCCAGAGTTCGCGCAGCTTGTCCGGGTCCTGCTCGCCTTCGCGCAGCATCAGCGGACGCTTGCCCAGCAGCTCCTCGCGCGTCTGGCCGGTGATGGCGCAGAGGGCGGGATTCACATCGCAGATGCGCAATTCGGCGTCCAGCATCATGATGCCTTCGCCGCAATGTTCGTAGACGGTGGCCGCACGCCGTGCGGCCTCGGTGGCGCGCTGCAGCTCGGTCACATCCCGGGCGATCGCCACCTGGCCCAGGGTCTGGTCTTCGTCCCGTACTTCCGCGCTCAGCACATCCAGGCAGCGCGAGCGTCCCTGCTCATCGACCCGCCAGCTCAGCGAGCGGCCGGCGTCGCGGCCGGTGTCCCAGTGCAGCGGACGGCGCAGCTCTTCATCCCGGCGGCCCAGCAGCTCGCCCTCGGTCATGCCCACCAGCCGCTCGAAGGCCGGATTGCAACCTTCATAGGCGCCTTGGGCATCCTTGAAGTACATGGGATCCGGAATGGCGTTGAGCAGCGCACTCAGGCGGGCCCGCTCTCGCCGCACCCGGCGCAGTTCATCACGACGCCGGCGCAGCCGTTCACGCTGCTGGAAGAACAGGCTGACCATCCAGCCCAGGGCCACCCCGCCGACGACGCAGGTGGCGCCGAGCCAGAAGACCGCCCCCTCGGAGGCCAGGAGCGATTGCACCGAGGACATCGGCGCGGCCACAGCCGGGCCTGCCCCCATGGAGAGCACCACGCTCAAGACTGGCACCGGTACGGACACGGACCTGCTTCCCCATTGAATCAGGCGACAGCTCATGGCTCACCTATGTTTTTTGGGCGGGGGACGCCGACTGCGCGTCATCGCCCGCTGGGCTCGCGGTTCGCGGCCCTCCCTCCTCGCACGACGGCGAAGTATGGTCGGCAGCAGCTGTCTGGTGACAAACCAGCTTCGTACGCAGATTTGAGTTCCCTGCAGGATTACACGTTTTACGTTTTCTTATTCCCTGCAACAAATGGGATCGCCCACCAGTTCTGTTAATTGGACTCCGTACGTCGATGGATGGGCGTTAATCGCCCACTGGCCGACTCCCTTGCGTGCGGGCCTTTTCTCAGCAGAAACCCGGTCTTTACCGGATCTGACACGGCTTCCTGCATACACTCGCGGTCTGTGTCCAGATTGATCTCGAACTTCACACACCTGTCATGACGCAACAAGCCTTAGCAACATGCCCGTCGTCCAATGCCCCGAACCGAGTTTGGAGTAGGACGATGCGATTCAAGACCTGGGCCTGGGGCCTGAGCGTAGCCTCGATGGCCCTGCTGACCGCTTGCGGCGGCGGCGGCGGTGACGGCGGCAACGCAGACGTCCGCCTGCTCAACGCCAGCATCAGCTACAGCGCGCTGGACATGGCCGTGGGCACCGACCAGAAGGTGGTGAACAGCAGCATCGCCTATGCAAAGACTGGCGCCTACACCGGCGTGAGCACGAGCGATTCGGGCACCTACATCCAGAACTCGACGGTCGGTAGCACGCTGGCCTCGACCACCCCGACCCTGAGCTCGGGCAACAAGTACACGATGATCGCCTACGGCACGACCGGCTCTGTCCGGACCACGCTGCTGCAGGAGAACCAGGACAAGCCGGACGCTGGCAAGTCCAAGTTCCTGATCCTGAACCTGGCACCGGATGCCGGCGCGCTGGACATCTACGAAACCACCACGACCGTCACCACGCTGGATGACGCCGCCATCGTGGCCAGCAACATCGCCGCCGGTTCCGGCAGCGGTTATGCCTCGCTGAAGTCGGGCACCTTCCGCTTCGTCGTGACCGCCGCCGGTGACAAGACCGACGTGCGCCTGACCATCCCGTCGCTGACGCTGCCCGATGCCGGCGTGTCCACGCTGATCCTGACCGGCTCGAACGGTGGTGTGCTGGTCAACGGCATGCAGATGATCCAGCAAGGTGACGTGACCAACTATGCCAACACCACCGCCCGCGTGCGTCTGGTGTCCGGCCTGCCGGCTGGCAACAGCATCACCGGCGCCGTGGGTGGCTCGCCCCTGCTGACCAGCGCCAGCTCGCCGGCCATCGGCAGCTACGTCCAGGTGCCGTCCGGCTCGCAAGCCGTGGCTGTGTCGGTCAACGGCGCTGCCGTCGCTGGCAGCAATGCCACCATCACCGCCGGCAACGACTACACCATGCTGGTGTACGGTTCCGCCGCCAGCCCCACGCTGAACCTGCTGTCTGACGACAACAAGCTGCCGACCAGCTCGACCAACGCCAAGATCCGCCTGATCAACGGCCTGAGCAACAGCACCGCCGGCGTGAACCTGAACGTCAACTTCGCTGCCTACGCCGCGAACGTGGCACCGGGCAGCACGTCCACCCCGATGCAGATCCCGGCCATGACCGGCGCGCTGATGACGGTGACGTCTTCGTCGTCGTCGGCCACGCTGTTCACGCAGAGCGACACCACCATCACCGCCAACAACATCTACACGGTCTTCGTGCTGGGTGACGGCAACGGTCAGGTGGCAGCGTCGCTGCGTCGCGAGCGTTGATCGCTGACCGCTAGTCCCTGATCCTCCCTGTTGGCCACGTCCTCGCAAGAGGCGTGGCCATTTTTTTTGGAGGCAAGATGGCGGGATGGATCCGGTCACGCCCTTGCCCCCCACCACGGCGCAGCTGCGCCGACTGCGCCAGCTGTGGCGGTCCGCCGGCTGGCCCTGCCAGGACATGCTGGAGCTGGAACTGCTGGCCGGCGGCTGGGTGGAGCGGCTGCGGGACGGGCACGGGCGGGAGACGCTGCGGCTGACCGACAGTGGCATTGCCGTGCTGCACGCCGGCCTGCAGAAAAACCGCGCGCTCCGGGACCGGCACGAAACGCTGGTGGAACGCACGGCCGTGGAGCTGCAGCGGGCTGGCCGGCTGGTCTGGCGCGGCCTGACCCTGCGCGCCGGCCTGCCCCGTGAGGACGAGCCAGAGCGCATGCGCTGGGTCAACGCCATGCCCGACCTCTATTCGGTGCGCAACACGACGGTGGAGGATTACCTCGAGCCGGCGGTGCACGAGATCAAGGTCAGCCGCGCCGACCTGCTGGGAGAGCTGCGTCGGCCGGCCAAGGCGCAGGCCTATCTGGCCCTGAGCAGCCAGTGCTGGTATGTGCTGAAGGCCGGCATTGCGCAGCCTCAGGAGATTCCGGAGCCGTTCGGCGTGCTGCTGGCGCATGAGCCGCGCACCGAGGGCGGTTCGATGCAGCTGGAGCTGGCCCGTCCGGCGCCGCGGCGGGCGCAGCGGCCGGACTTTGGGACCTGGATGGCCCTGGCCAAGGCCACCCCCACCGCCCCGCCGCTGGACAGCGGGCAGGACGGGTTCTGACGGGGCCCGGTCAGCCCTTCTTGAGCAGGCCTTCGCAGACGGCCTTGTCGGAGGCTTCGGCCTGCTTGGCGCAGACGCCGTCCAGCTGGGCACGCAGTCGCTTGAGGCTGTCCGCATGCTGCCCCTTGGCATTCCAGGCGGTCAGCTGACTGCCCACCTTCTGCAGGGAACGGGCACTGCGCTCGTAGAAGGCGCCCTTGTCCTTCTCGGCTTCGGCCAGCAACTGCGAGGCGGCCTTTTCGATGCGGGCGCTGTCCTGCGGCGCCAGCTCCACCAGGGCGCTGAGGTAGTTGGAGCCCCATTGCAATCGTGTGGCCGGGCCTTCGCTGCGGTTGAAGGCCTCCTCATACCAGCGCAGCGCTTCCTCGGTGCGGCCCTGCTTGCGGGCATTGCCGCCGAGATAGCTCATCAGGTAGTACGGGGAATGGCTCTTGGCCAGGCTGGCCTTGAGCAAGGCGTCGCTGTCGGTCCACAGGCCGGCGCGGCCCAGCACGTGAGCGGCCGAGGTGATCACCGCCTGGCGCTCATAACCATCGGTGGCTTCCTGGTCGGTGCGGGCGGCCGCTGCCTTCACCTCGGCCAGCAAGGCTGCGTCGAGCTTGGGGCGCAGTTCGGTCTTGGGCTGGTCCAGCCGGGCCAGCTCCACCCGCGCCAGCAGCGCCTGCAGGCGGTCGGCGCGAGACAGGGTGGTGTCGGCCTGGAAGCGCTTGAGGGCGGTGTCCAGTCGGGCCACGAGGGCCTGGCGGTCCGGGCCGGCGGTCGGGGCCAGCGCCAAGGCGATGTCGTCGGCCGAATTGGCCAGCACGTCGACCTGCACGCGAGAGGCCGACGCATCCGCCAGCACCTTGTCGATGCGGCTGCGCAAGGCCGCGTCGGCCTTGGGCGGTTGACCGCCCTCACCGGCCGATGCCAGCGCCTTCAGCCACAGCCGCGTGCTGGTGTCGTCATCCACGCCCTGGCTGGCCTGGGCCAGACGGGACAGCAGCGCAGGCCGCTGGCTGGCGGGCACCAGCTGTTGCTCGTCGGTGTCCCAGCCATAGAAACCCAGCAGCTTCCATTCACTGGCGGAGAGCTTGCGGCCGGCCTGGGCATCGGCCAGCACCGCCTTGACCGGGCGGCCACCGGCCAGGCCCAGCTGCAGGACCTGCAGCACCTGCGCGGCATCGGCCTCGCCCGGCAAGCGGGTCAGTTCCTGGCGCTGGTTGTTGAAGAGGATCATGGTCGGATAACCGCGCACCTTGAATCGTGCGCCCAGGCGCTGGGCGCCGGGGTTGTCTCCGTCGATATGCACCGCAACGAAGGCCCGCGACTGCTCGATGAAATCGGCCCGGTTGAACAGCGTCGCCTTGAGCTGATTGCAGGGCGGGCACCACTTGGCCCCCCAGTACAGCAGCACCGGCTTTTTCTCGGCGGCGGCCTGCTGGAAGGCACGGTCGATGTCCGCATCGCCCGAGGCTTCCTGCCAGGCGATGGCGGCGCTGCTCTGGGCGGCGGCGGCCATGGCGGCGGGGGCGTAGGACGCGAGCGACCCCACGGTCGCCGCGGCGGCGGCCAGCAGGGTCACGCGCAGGGCGCGGTGCAGCTTGAGGGAACGGTTCATGGCGGGCATGGGCCGGACCGTTGGGGCCGACCTTCCAGGATCGATAAAACGGCGATTGTGGCCCGGCCGGCCGGCCACCGTCATGCGCAAAACGCGGATGCACATGCGGGCCGGGCCTGGCGGGAAGCGGGCCACCGATGTTGGACTTACTTCAGCAGCCCTTCGTGCTTCATGGCTTCCTGCACGGCGGGTCGGGCCGCCACGCGCTCGCGATAGGCCACGAGCCGGGCGAACGGGCTCACATCCACACCGACCAGGCGACCCCAGCCGGTGACGGTGAAGAGGTAGGCATCGGCGACGGTGAAGCTGTCGCCCATCAGGTAGCTGCGGCCTTCAAGCTGGCTGTCGACCCACTGGAGTCGATCCAGCAGCTTGGTGCGGAACTGGGCCTTGGCCTCTTCCGGAATCGCCGGATTGAACAGCGGGCTGAAGCCCTTGTGCAGCTCGCTCGTGATGAAGTTGAGCCACTCCTGCAGGCGGTAGCGCTCCATCGTGCCGTTGGCCGGGGCCAGCCCGCTGGCGGGGGCCTGGTCGGCCAGGTATTGCACGATGGCCGGGCCCTCACTCAGGCGCTGGCCGTCGTCCAGTTCCAGCAGCGGCACATAGCCCTTGGCGTTGATCGTGTAGTAGTCGGTGCCGTCCTGCAGCTTGTGGGTCTTGGTGCTGGCCAGGACGATGTCGATGTCCAGGCCCGCCTCACGGGCGACGATGTGGGGCGACAGCGAGCAGGCGCCGGGGCTGTAGTAGAGCTTCATGGGGTCTCCTTTGGCGGCGGCGACCGGATGGGGGGTCAGGCGCCGCACTGGCGTGGCAGTCAGGTCCGGCTCCGCAGCAAGGTCTGGGGGAATCCGGGGGAAGCCGGCACCTTACGCGGCCTGATGCCGGCCCGCAATGCCTGGTTTCAGCGGCGGGCGGCTGTCGTTTCGCCTGGACGGCGAGCACGCGATGGCCTTTGGCACGGGCGGGTCGACCTGCATGTCTGCATCGTGTCCGGCATGGCCATAATCGGCCCGCATTCAGCACGGAGGAGCGCTTTGATGGTGAGTCTTCAACGGACCGGGTCGGCTGCCGACCGGGTCCAGCGTCGGTCCTGGGCGTCATCGCTTGGGTTCGCGGTCGGGATCGCGCTGGGCATCGCGCCGATGTGGGCCGCGGCCCAGGCGTCAGGTGCGGCGTCGGAGGGGTCGGTGCTGACGCCCTGCCGCATCGAAGGCGTGTCCACCGAGGTGCAGTGTGGACGCCTCAGTCGTCCGCTGGATCCGGCCCAGCCGCAGGGGCGGCGCATCGACATTCATTTTGTGGTGGTCCCGGCCATGGCCCGCAACAAGCAGCCGGATCCGGTGGTGCTGCTGGCCGGCGGACCGGGGCAGAGCGCCATCGCCCTGGCCGGCGCGGTGATGCCGCGGCTGTCGCGGCTGAACTACCGGCGCGACCTCGTCTTCATCGACCAGCGCGGCACGGGTCGTTCCGCCCCGCTGGACTGCCGGGATGAGTCGCCGCAGACGCTCAAGGAGGCGCTGGAGCCGGGCCGTCGGGAACGCATCCTGGACGCCTGCCGACAGAAGCTGCAGACGCTGCCTTATGGGGACCTGCGCCAGTTCACGACCACCCTGGCCATGCAGGACTTCGATGCCGTGCGCCAGGCACTGGGCGTGCAGAGCTGGAATCTGCTGGGCGCTTCCTATGGGACCCGCGCGGCGCTTGAATATCAGCGGCAGTTTCCGCAGCGGGTGCGCCGCAGCATCATCGACGGGGTGGCCCCGCCGGACATGGTGCTGCCCGCCTCCTTCTCGCAGGACGGGCAGGCGGCTCTGGATGCGGTGTTCAGCCACTGCGAGGCCGATGCAGCCTGCAAGGCCCGCTATCCGACGCTGCGGGCCGACTGGCAGACGCTGCTGCGCAGCCTGCCCAAGACGGTGACGCTGCAGCATCCGGTGACCCTGCGCAGTGAGGAGGTGACGCTGACCCGGGAGACGCTCATGTCGGCGGTGCGTCCGCCGCTGTATTCGCCGACCTTGGCTGCCGCGCTGCCGCAGGCCTTGCATGAGGCCAGCCAGGGCCGCTTCAATGCGCTGGGCGCGCTGTCGGGGGTGACCGGGGGCGGCGGGGCAACGCGCCTGTACACCGGCATGCATTTCTCGGTGATCTGCGCCGAGGATGCACCGCGTCTGGCCACGGCCACCGACGTACCGGGCACCGATTTCGGCACGCTGGACCGGGACCAGTACACCCGCGTCTGCCAGCAATGGCCGCGAGGCGAGGTGCCTGCGGCGTTCTACAGCATTCCGGCGGCGCTGCATCCGGTGCTGCTGCTCAGCGGTGGCGCAGATCCGGCCACGCCGCCGCGTCACGGTGCGCGCGTGGCCAAGGCGCTGGGCGCGATGGCGCGCCATGTGGTGGTGCCGCAGGCGGGCCATGGGGTGGCGCTGACCCTGAGCTGCATGCGGGATGTGCTGTTCCGCTTTGTGGATGCCAAGGAGGACGCGGACGCGCTCAAGGTCGACGCCAGCTGCGCCGAACGCATTCCGCGACCGACGGTGTTCCTGCCGCCCACACCGGAGACGGTGGAGGCGGCTGCATCTGCGGCCCGCGAGGCCGAACGCGCCCGTGAAGCCCGTGGGGCTGCCCTGCCCTTGTCCCTGGAGACTGCTCGATGATCCGCATCCAAGGCCTGCGAAAGGCATTCGAGGCCCGCACTGGCGGCGGGCTGTTCCAGCGCGGCGGCAAGCGCACCGTCGTGGCCGTCGAGCATCTGGACCTGGACGCACCGGACGGTGTCATCACTGGCCTGCTGGGTCCCAACGGGGCGGGCAAGACCACATCGCTGCGCATGCTGGCGGGGCTGTTCAAGCCGGACCAGGGCAGTATTCAGGTGGACGACATCGATGTGCTGCAGCAGCCTCGGGCGGCGCTGGCGCGCATGGGCGTGCTGGGTGATGCCCACGGGCTGTATCCGCGGCTCACGGCGCGGGAGAACATCGTCTATTACGCCCGTTTGCAGGGCATGGCCAACGATCAGGCGCAGGCCCGTGCGGAAGCGCTGGCGGAGCTGCTGGACATGCGGGCGATTCTGGAGCGACGGGCGGACGGCTTCAGCCAGGGCGAGCGCATGAAGACGGCGCTGGCGCGTTCGCTGGTGCATGACCCGGCCAACATCGTGCTGGACGAGCCGACCAACGGCCTGGATGTGGTGGCCACCCGCGCTTTGCGGGAGGTGCTGCGCCATCTGCGATCGCCCGAAGGCGGATCCAAGTGCATCGTGTTTTCCAGCCACATCATGCAGGAGGTGGAGCAGTTGTGTGACCAGGTGGTGGTGATGTCGCATGGCCGATCGGTGGCCACTGGCAGCGTCTCGGAGCTGCAAGTCCGCACGGGGACCGCCCGGTTTGAAGACGCCTTTGTGGCGCTGGCCTTCCCGGAGGCGGCTGCCCCGTCCGCACAGGAGATCTCCGCATGAGCAACGCCACCTTGAAAGCTTTCTTCACCGTCTTTCGCAAGGAGGTGGTGGATGCGATGAGAGACCGCCGCACGCTGCTGCGGCTGATGATTCCGGCGCTGCTCATGGGGCCGTTGATGCTCATGATGATGTCGGGGCTGGTCGCGTCCTTTGAGGAGCGGGCGGAGAAGCGGGAGATCCAGGTGGTGGGCATTGAGCACGCACCCACGCTGCGCAACTTCCTGGAGCGGCAGACCTACACGATCAAGACGGCGCCGGCGGACTATGAGGCCCAGCTGCGCAGTGCGCGACTGGGCGACCCGATCCTGGTCATTCCCGAGGACTTCGAGGTGTTGCTGGCGGGCGGACGTCCGGTCACGGTGGAGATCGTGAGTGACAGCGCGAACCAGCGGGCCTCGGCGGGCGTGGGCACCTTGAACCGCATGCTGCAGGCCTTCGGCCAGGAGCGTGCGGTGCTGACGCTGGCCTTGCGTGGTGTGAGCACGGAGCAGTTGCAGCCGGTGAAGGTGGAGGAGCGGGACCTGGCCAGTCTGCAGGCGCGCGCCACACGCATCACGGCCATGTTGCCGATGTTCATCATGATGGCGGTGCTGTATGGGGCGCTGACGGCGGCACTGGACAGCACGGCGGGGGAACGCGAGCGTGGGTCTCTGGAGCCGCTGCTGGTCAATCCGGCGCCGCATGGGGCCATCGTTGCGGGCAAGTGGGGCGCGGTGGTTTTGATGGGCATGATGGTCGCGTTGCTGTCCAACATCAGCTTCTTGCCGGCGCAGCAGCTCATGCGCAGTGACAGCTTGCAGGCCATGTTCCAGTTTGGTTGGTATGAGGCGGCGATGTTCTTGCTGCTGCAGCTGCCGCTGGGCGCGGGGCTATCGGCGGTCCTGATGGCACTGGCGATCCGCACCAAGACCTTCAAGGAAGCGCAGGCCAGTGCCACGCTGGTGATGACGGCGGTTTCGCTCACGCCGATGGTGTCGATCATGAACCCTGGCGCCGAAGCGGCGTGGCACCTCTGGGTGCCTGGTCTTGCGCAAAACGCCTTGATGATGACGGTCCTCAAGGGCGAGGCCCTGACCGTCATGAAGGTCATGCCCAGCGTCGTCGTGGGCGCGCTGCTGACCTTCGCGGGCCTGCTTTTCGTCACCCGCTCCATGCGTGCCGCTGTTTCCCGCTAAGCGAGTCTCCAGGCGCCACCGGCACCGCGCGATTCGTGTTCACCGCCCCTCGCGGCACACAAGCGCGCCGCACGCGCGAAGCGCCGTGCAAGCGGGGCTATACGTTCGCTGATGGGGGCCACCGCCGGGCCGCCCCAAGGTGGCCCGCCAGCCCCCTCGGGGGGGCAGTCTGGCTTGGCCCTAGGCCAAGCCAGCGGGGGCCCGTATTCACCGCCCCTCGCGGCACACAAGCGCGCCGCACGCGCGAAGCGCCGTGCAAGCGGGGCTATACGTTCGCTGATGGGGGCCACCGCCGGGCCGCCCCA
>JAIXSE010000021.1 GCA_027484825.1 Rubrivivax sp.
CCAATGAGCTGCTCATCGAAGAGTCGCTGATCGGATGGAAGGAATACGAGATGGAAGTGGTCCGCGACAAGGCGGACAACTGCATCATCGTCTGCTCCATCGAGAACCTGGACCCGATGGGCATCCACACCGGTGACTCCATCACCGTGGCCCCCGCACAGACGCTGACCGACAAGGAATACCAGCTGCTGCGCAATGCCTCCATCGCCATCCTGCGCGAGATCGGCGTGGACACGGGTGGCTCCAACGTCCAGTTCTCGATCAATCCGGAGAACGGCCGGATGATCGTGATCGAGATGAATCCGCGCGTGTCGCGTTCGTCGGCACTGGCCTCCAAGGCCACCGGCTTCCCGATCGCCAAGATCGCCGCCAAGCTGGCGGTGGGCTACACGCTGGACGAGCTGCGCAACGACATCACCGGCGGCATCACCCCGGCCTCGTTCGAGCCCAGCATCGACTATGTGGTCACCAAGATCCCGCGTTTCGCCTTCGAGAAGTTCCCGATGGCCGACTCGCGCCTGACCACGCAGATGAAGTCGGTCGGTGAAGTCATGGCCATGGGCCGCAGCTTCCAGGAGTCGTTCCAGAAGGCCCTGCGTGGCCTGGAGACCGGCATCGACGGCCTGACCGAGCGCAGCAGCGACCGCGAGGAGATCATCCAGGAAATCGGCGAGCCCGGCCCGGAGCGCATCCTCTTCCTGGGCGATGCCTTCCGCGTCGGCATGACGCTGGACGAGGTCTATGAAGAGACCGCGGTGGACCCCTGGTTCCTGGCCCAGATCGAACAGCTGGTGAAGATCGAGCTGAGCCTGAAGGGCCGCTCGCTCGAGTCGCTCAGCGCCGATGAGCTGCGCCTGCTCAAGAAGAAGGGCTTCTCGGACAAGCGTCTGGCCAAGCTGCTGGGCACCAACCAGCATGAAGTCCGCAAGACGCGTCATGCGCTGAATGTGCGCCCGGTCTACAAGCGGGTGGACACCTGCGCCGCTGAATTCGCGACGCAGACGGCCTACATGTACTCCACCTATGACGAGGAGTGCGAAGCCAATCCGACCGACAAGAAGAAGATCATGGTGCTGGGCGGCGGCCCGAACCGGATCGGCCAGGGCATCGAGTTCGACTACTGCTGCGTCCATGCCGCACTCGCCATGCGCGAGGACGGCTACGAGACCATCATGGTCAACTGCAACCCCGAGACCGTGTCCACCGACTACGACACCTCGGACCGCCTCTACTTCGAGCCGGTGACGCTGGAAGACGTGCTGGAGATCGTGGCCAAGGAAAAGCCGGTCGGCGTGATCGTGCAGTACGGCGGCCAGACTCCGCTGAAGCTGGCGCTGGACCTGGAAGCCAACGGCGTGCCCATCATCGGCACGACGCCCGATTCCATCGACATGGCCGAAGACCGCGAGCGCTTCCAGCAACTGCTGCACAAGCTGGGCCTGAAGCAGCCGCCCAACCGCACGGCTCGCAATGAAGAGCAGGCCGTGGCGCTGGCCAACGAGATCGGCTACCCGCTGGTGGTGCGCCCCAGCTACGTGCTGGGCGGCCGCGCGATGGAAATCGTGCACGGCGACAAGGACCTGGAGCGCTACATGCGCGAAGCGGTGCGTGTCTCCGAAAAATCCCCGGTGCTGCTGGACCGCTTCCTGGAAGACGCGGTGGAAGTGGACGTCGACTGCATCTGCGACGGTGAGGACGTCATGATGGGCGGCATCATGGAGCACGTCGAAGCGGCCGGTATCCACTCCGGCGACTCGGCCTGCTCGCTGCCTCCCTACACCCTGTCCAAGGAACTGCAGGAAGAGCTGCGCCGTCAGACCGCCGCCATGGCGCGTGCCCTGAAGGTGATCGGCCTGATGAACGTGCAGTTCGCCATCCAGGGGGATGTGACCAAGGGCCTGGCCGACACCACGGTGTATGTGCTGGAAGTGAACCCGCGTGCGTCCCGCACCGTGCCGTTCGTCTCCAAGGCCACCAGCCAGCCGCTGGCCAAGATTGCCGCGCGCTGCATGGCCGGCATCAAGCTCAAGGACCAGAAGGCCGCGGGCGGCAAGCCGCCGGTGGAGATCCAGCCTCCGTACTACTCGGTCAAGGAAGCCGTGTTCCCGTTCAACAAGTTCCCTGGCGTGGACCCGATCCTCAGCCCGGAAATGCGTTCGACCGGGGAAGTGATGGGGGCCGGCCGCACCTTTGGCGAGGCGATGCTCAAGAGCCAGCTGGGAGCGGGCTCGCGCCTGCCGCGCCAGGGCAATGTGCTGATCACCGTGAAGAACGGCGACAAGGACCGGGCCGTGGCCCTGGCCCGCGACCTCGTGGCCCTGGGCTTCGGCGTGGTGGCCACCAAGGGCACCGCCGCCGCGATTGCCGATGCCGGCATCCCGGTGAAGGTGGTCAACAAGGTCAAGGACGGCCGTCCGCACATCGTGGACATGATCAAGGGCGGCGACATCCAGCTGGTGTTCACCACCGTGGATGAGACCCGCGCCGCGATCGCCGACAGCCGCCACATCCGCCAGGCCGCCCTGGCCAACCGTGTGACCTACTACACCACCATGGCCGGCTGCGAAGCCGCCGTGGAGGGCATGAAGCACCGCGATGGTCTACTGGTGCAATCGCTGCAGGAACTGCACGCCGAACTGCATTAAACTGGCCTTATCCATTCCGCCGCCGCTGCTCAGCGCATCTCAGCGCACTTGAGCGGCAGCGGCGGTTTGTTTTGTAATTTCTAGGTTCACGACACATGGCCACGATCCCACTGACCAAGCGCGGCGCTGAAAAGCTCAAAGAAGAACTGCATCGACTCAAGACGGTCGAGCGTCATGCCGTGATCAACGCCATCGCCGAGGCTCGCGCGCAAGGTGACCTGTCCGAAAACGCCGAATATGAAGCGGCCAAGGACAAGCAAGGCTTCATCGAAGGCCGCATCCTCGAGATCGAAGGCAAACTCGCGGCCGCCCAGGTGATCGACCCCTCCGAAGTGGATGCGGGCGGTCGCGTGGTGTTCGGCACCACCGTTGATCTGGAAGAAGAGGAAAGCGGCGCCGCCGTCACCTACCAGATCGTGGGCGACGACGAAGCCGACCTGAAGCAGGGCCTGATCTCCATCAGCTCACCGATTGCCCGTGCCCTGATCGGCAAGGAAGCCGGTGACGTGGCCGAGGTGCAAGCCCCGGGCGGCATCAAGCGCTACGAGATCGTCGACGTCCGGTATCTGTGATGCTGGCGCGGGCGAGGGCGCTGCTGGCGGCGCTGTGGGCCGGTGAGCTGCTCACCGTGGCCTGGCTGGCGGCCCCCAATGCCTTTGCCACGCTGGAGCGCACCCAGGCCGGCCTGTATGTGGGCCGTCTCTTCGAGATGGATGCCCGCATCGCCCTGGCCGCCGGTGTCCTGCTGGTGATGATGGAGCGGCGCCTGCAGCGGGATGGGCAGGTGGGCGGCTCCGTGATGGGCTGGGCCATGGTGCTGCCGCTGGTGGCGCTGTTCCTCACCGTGCTGGGCTATTACGGCCTGCAGCCGCTGATGGAGTCGGCCAAGCAGGGGCTTGGGTCCTGGACCTTCCTGCAGCTGCATGCGGCCTCGATGGCGCTGTTTGCCCTGCGCATGGTGGCGGTGGTGGTGCTGGCGTGGCGTGTGATGCCCAGGGGCGATGCCGCCAGGGCGCGCTGAAGTCACAGAAGCGCGCAGAATCTTCTGCACAAGCAAAAAAGGACGGTCATGGACCGTCCTTTTTTTTTCGCCGTCAGGAAGAAGCGCTGTTCAGGAAGCGCTGGACTTCTTGACGCTGGTCTGGCGCGGCTTCTTGGCGCGCTTGATTTCCCCGCCCTGAGTCACGCGCTGGTTGCCCAGCACCTGGACCTTCTTGATCTGCGGGCGGTTGTTGCCGCTCTTGGAGAACTTGACGATCTTGACCGTCTTGGGGGCGGGGCGGGCGTCCTCGCGCACCGCCTTTTCCTTCTCCGGCATCGGGCGCCACAGCACCAGCAGCTTGCCGATGTGCTGGATGGGGGCGGCGTCCAGCGAGTCGGCCAGGGTGGCCAGGACGGCTTCGCGACCGTCACGGTCGTCGGACATGACACGCACCTTGATCAGGCCGTGGGCCTTCAGGGCGGCGTCCACTTCCTTGGTTACGGCCGGGGTGAGGCCGTCGGCGCCGATCATCACCACCGGATCCAGATGGTGGGCGTCGGCGCGTTTTTCCTTGCGCTGGGCAGGAGTCAGTTGAATAGCAGGCATGGCGCGCATTATCCGTTGTCGGCGGCTTTCCGGTGCGGTGACAAGCCTCGGCAAGGGCGGTGCAGGGCGCCCGGGTCGTCGTGTGGTCACAACAGGGCAGGGCGTTCAGGCAAAATCGCGGTCCGTTGCATCGACGCCGGGTTCGGCGCCTGCAATCCCCGTATTGGCTTCCCCCTCATGAAAATCGACACCAAAAGCAAGAAGGTCAACAAGGCGTGGCTGAATCAGCACGTGAATGACCCCTATGTCCGACTGGCCCAAAAAGAGGGGTTTCGCTCCCGCGCCGCCTACAAGCTCAAGGAAATCGATGAGGAATTCCAGCTGATACGTCCCGGGCAGGTGGTGGTGGATCTGGGGGCGTCGCCAGGCGCGTGGAGCCAGTACCTGCGCCGCCGTTTCGCGCCCAAGGAGGCGGGAGTGGGCGGGGCGGCTGCCGGGCAGCTCAACGGGCGCATCATCGCGCTGGACCTGCTGGAGTTCGAGCCCATCGAAGGGGTCGAATTCATCCAGGGGGACTTCCGCGAAGACGAGGTGCTGGCCCAGCTGGAAGCCTCCCTGGGCGGTGCGCCGGTGGACCTGGTGGTGTCGGACATGGCGCCCAACCTCTCCGGCATCGCCGCCACCGACGCCGCCCGCATCGCCCACCTGATCGAGCTGGCGCTGGATTTCTCCGCGCGTCACCTCAAGCCCGAAGGGGCTTTGGTGGCCAAGGTATTCCACGGTGCGGGCTACGATGACCTGGTCAAAGCCTTCAAGGACCAGTTTCGGCGCGTCAAAACCGCCAAACCCAAGGCCTCGCGGGACAAATCCTCAGAAAACTTTCTGGTGGGCATTGGCCTGAAGCGCTGAGCACGGGTGCGCGGGCGGGCACATTCAGGGGCAAAGCCAGCAAAATCTGGCGAAATATGTCCAAAACCCTGATGAGATCGACGCAAAGGCCTCGAATCAGCCCCACCCAGTCCGGATGAACATGGCAATATCTATCAGCGGACATGGAATTGCCAATCAGGGGCAGGGACTTGACTGTCCTAGAATCAACCCCATGTAGCGTCCCAAGTCCTGCGCCTCGGAAGTTCGTCGCGGCTGCAGGGGACGTAAAGATGAAGGAGTCGCGGTGAACAATCAGTGGTTCTCGAAAGTGGCTGTATGGATGGTGATCGCCCTTGTGCTGTTCACCGTCTTCAAGCAGTTTGATCGCAGCGCAACGCAGGGGAATCAGGTCGCTTACTCCGACTTCCTCGACGATGTGCGTGCCAAGCGCATCAAGCAGGTGACCCTGCAGGAAGGGTCCAGCGGCACGGAGATCGTGGCGGTCAACTCGGAAGGCGCCAAAGTGCGCACGACGGCCACCTATCTGGACCGCGGCCTGATCGGTGATCTGATCAACAACAACGTCAAGTTCGACGTCAAGCCGCGCGAAGAGCCGTCGGTCCTGATGGGCATCTTGCTCAGCTGGGGCCCGATGCTGCTGCTGATCGCCGTCTGGGTGTACTTCATGCGCCAGATGCAGGGCGGCGGCAAGGGCGGCGCGTTCAGCTTCGGCAAATCGAAGGCGCGCATGCTGGACGAAGCCAACAACTCCACCACCTTCGCGGACGTCGCCGGTTGCGACGAAGCCAAGGAAGAGGTCAAGGAGCTGGTGGACTTCCTCAAGGACCCGCAAAAATTCCAGAAGCTGGGCGGTCGCATCCCTCGTGGCGTGCTGCTGGTCGGCCCTCCCGGCACCGGCAAGACGCTGCTGGCCAAGGCCATCGCGGGCGAAGCCAAGGTCCCGTTCTTCACCATCTCCGGTTCTGACTTCGTCGAAATGTTCGTCGGCGTGGGCGCTGCCCGTGTCCGCGACATGTTCGAGCAGGCCAAGAAGAGCGCCCCCTGCATCATCTTCGTGGACGAAATCGACGCGGTCGGTCGTCACCGCGGTGCGGGCCTGGGCGGCGGCAACGACGAGCGCGAGCAGACCCTCAACCAGATGCTGGTGGAGATGGACGGCTTTGACACCAACCTCGGTGTGATCGTCATGGCCGCCACCAACCGTCCGGACATCCTGGACCCGGCCCTGCTGCGTCCTGGCCGTTTCGACCGCCAGGTCTACGTCACGCTGCCGGATGTGCGCGGTCGTGAGCAGATCCTGAATGTGCATATGCGCAAGGTACCGGTGGGACAGGACGTCCGTGCCGACATCCTGGCCCGTGGCACGCCCGGTTTCTCCGGTGCCGATCTGGCCAACCTGGTCAACGAAGCCGCCCTGTTCGCCGCCCGCCGCAATGGCCGCGTGGTGGACATGCAGGACTTCGAGAAGGCCAAGGACAAGATCATGATGGGCCCCGAGCGCAAGTCCATGGTCATGCCCGAGGAAGAGCGCAAGAACACGGCCTATCACGAAGCCGGTCATGCGCTGGTGGCCCGTCTGCTGCCCAAGACCGACCCGGTCCACAAGGTGACGGTCATTCCGCGTGGCCGCGCCCTGGGCGTGACGATGCAACTGCCCGAAGGCGACCGCTACAGCATGGACAAGGAGCGCATGCTCTCCACCATCTCGGTGCTGTTCGGTGGCCGCATCGCTGAAGAAGTGTTCATGAACCAGATGACCACCGGCGCCAGCAACGACTTCGAGCGCGCCACGGCCATCGCCCGTGACATGGTCACCCGCTACGGCATGACCGACGAGCTGGGCCCGATGGTCTACGCCGACAACGAAGGTGAAGTCTTCCTGGGCCGCTCGGTCACCAAGACGACCAACATGTCGGAAGAGACCATGCGCAAGGTCGACAACGAGATCCGCAAGATCATCGACGACCAGTACAGCACCGCTCGCCGCCTGATCGAGGACAACAAGGACAAGATGCACGCCATGGCGACGGCGCTGCTCGAATGGGAAACCATCGATGCCGAGCAGATCAACGACATCATGGAAGGCCGTCCGCCGCGTCCGCCCAAGGACTGGACGCCGCCCACCAACAAGCCTGACAACGGCGGCACGCCCGCTGTGACCACGGGCGGTGCGCACGCTGCGGCTTGACCCTGGACAGAGATCGCTCACCGCGGATGCGGTAATCTCGCAAGGCCGGTTCTGATGAACCGGCCTTTTTCTTTTCCTCCCGTCCTCATGAGCGCTCGTCAGATCTGGAAAACCACCCGCTTCGACCTTGACCTGTCGGAGCGTCCGCTGGTCATGGGCATCGTCAATGTCACGCCCGACTCGTTCTCGGATGGCGGCCAGCATGACGATCCGGCCCGGGCCATCGATTTCTGCGAGCGTCTGCTGGGCGAGGACGTCGACATCCTGGACCTGGGCGCCGAGTCCACCCGCCCCGGTGCTCCCAAAGTCAGCGCCGACGAGGAATGGCATCGGCTGGAGCCGGTGCTGCGAGCGGCGCTGAGCCTGGGCGTGCCGGTCTCGGTGGACACCAGCAAGACCGAGGTCATGCAGCGCGCCCTCGACCTGGGCGTGGACATCATTAACGACGTCATGGCCCTGCGGGACGAGGGGGCGGAGGTGCTGCTGGCAGGCCACGGCTCGGCCGGCATCTGCCTGATGCACATGCGGGGGGACCCGTCCACCATGCAGCAGCAGACGGCCTACACCGACGTGGTGGCCGAAGTGCGCGACTTCCTGCAGCAGCGGCTGGACAGCCTGGCGGCGCATGGCGTGGCACTGGATCGCATCACGCTGGACCCCGGATACGGCTTTGCCAAGACGGTGGATCAGAACATTGCGCTGCAGCAGCGGCAGGCGGAACTGCTGTCGCTGGGCCGACCGCTGCTGGTGGGCTGGTCCCGCAAGAGCACCCTGGGCGCGCTCACCGGCCGCGCCGTGGACGAGCGGCTGAGTGCCAGCGTGGCCGCGGCCCTGGCCACCGTGGCGCAGGGCGCGCGGGTGGTGCGGGTCCATGATGTCGCTGCGACGGTGGACGCGCTCAAGGTCTGGCAGGCCTTCGTCAGACCAACGGCCTGAAAACCGGGCCCCGCATGGGCGACAATGAGCGTTCCCGATAGAACAATCAGAGGTTGCTCCCTATGAGCCGGAAGTATTTCGGTACCGATGGAATCCGCGGTACGGTGGGCCAGACCCCCATCACCCCCGATTTCATGCTGCAACTCGGCCATGCGGTCGGTCGTGTGCTCAAGCGGAGTTATGCCAAACCCAGCGTGCTGATCGGCAAGGACACCCGCATTTCGGGCTACATGCTGGAGTCGGCCCTGGAAGCCGGCTTCGCCTCGGCCGGTGTCAACGTGCTGCTGACCGGCCCGCTGCCCACCCCTGGCGTCGCTTATCTCACCCGTGCACTGCGCCAGCATCTGGGCGTGGTCATCTCCGCCTCCCACAATCCCTTTGCGGACAACGGCATCAAGTTCTTCTCGTCCAAGGGGGAGAAGCTGCCGGACGCCTGGGAGCTGGATGTGGAAGCGGTGCTGGAAGAGTCCCCGGTCTGGGTGGATTCCGCCAGCCTGGGCCGCGCCCGTCGCCTGGACGATGCGCAAGGTCGCTACATTGAATTCTGCAAGGCCAGCTTCAGCACCGACCTGAGCCTGCGCGGCATGAAGCTGGTGGTGGATGCCGCCAATGGCGCGGCCTATCAGGTGGCTCCGTCGGTCTTCCACGAGCTAGGCGCCGAAGTCATCTCGATCGGCACCAAGCCGGACGGTTTCAACATCAACGACAAGGTCGGCGCCACCGCGCCGCAAGCCCTGGTGGCTGCGGTCAAGGAACATGGGGCCGATTACGGCATTGCGCTGGACGGGGATGCCGACCGGCTGCAGATGGTGGATGCCCAGGGGCGGCTCTTCAACGGCGACGAACTGCTGTTTGTCATGGTGGCCGACCGCCTTGCACGCGGCGAACGTGTCCCGGGCGCGGTCGGCACGCTGATGACCAACATGGCGGTCGAGCTGGCGCTGCGGCAGCGGGATGTTGAATTCGTCCGTGCCAAGGTCGGCGACCGTTACGTGCTGGAAGAACTGGCAAACCGCGGCTGGCAACTGGGCGGGGAGGGCTCCGGCCACCTGCTGGCCCTGGACAAGCACACCACCGGCGACGGCATCGTCAGCAGCCTGCTGGTGCTGGAGGCGATTGCCCGCAGCGGTCGTCCGCTGGCCGACCTGCTGGAAGGCGTGACCCTGTTCCCGCAGACGCTGATCAATGTCCGTCTGCAGGCCGACCAGCAGGACTGGAAGGCCAACCCCGCGCTGGCCCGCACCGAAGCCGAAGTGACGGCGGAGCTGGGCGACCGGGGGCGGGTGCTGATCCGCAAGTCCGGCACCGAGCCCTTGCTGCGGGTGATGGTGGAAGCCAGCGACGCCGATCTGGCGCGCCGCTGCGCCGAGCGGCTGGTTGAAGCCGTCAAGGGCTGACAGATCGGGCCGTCATCGGCCACGCAGTCCAAAAAAAAGCGCCGGGTAAAGCCCGGCGCAATCGCATTGATGGTCTGGTGTTCGAGTTGTTGTTCGTGCTCTTCTGGCGCGAGCAGCGGTTCAGCGCTGCCGCCCTGGGGCGGTGAAGCCTTTCTGCCCCATCTCCCTTCGTTCTCTTGAACGTGCTTCCCGCCTGAGAGCTTAGAAACCCAAGATGACAGCCGGGTGAATCGAATATGACAATCGGCTGAGCGGGTCCCAGGCGCTCCGGAACCCCGTGCTTGGGGCGGTCCCCTGGCTCTTTCGGGCCGCTGGGCAACCCGGGCGCCCATCGGCTCTTAGCGCTGCTGGGCCGGGCGAGAGAGGGGGAGTCAACGTGGCAAAGTGCGCGCCCTTCGCCCTGCATGCCGGCGTTTGGGCGCATGCCGCCACCTCAAGCGGCTTCCGTCGGCACTGTCATATCCGTCACTGTTGTGTCACATTCGGTTCATACCATCCGTTCCGTTCGCCAACAAACCTAGCGATAGGACTGAATGACCATGAATCAACTCCGTGCTGGCCTGCTGTTCGCCGCTTGCGCTACCGTGTTCTCGGTGGCCCAGGCCCAGGAAGTGACCGGTGCCGGTGCCTCGTTCCCGGCGCCCGTGTACACCAAGTGGGCCGACGCCTACAACAAGGCCACTGGCGTTCGCATCAACTACCAATCGGTGGGTTCCGGTGCCGGTATCAAGCAGATCCAGGCCAAGACGGTGGACTTCGGCGCCTCCGACGCTCCGCTGAAGGACGACCAACTGGCCAAGGACGGCCTGATCCAGTTCCCGACCGTCATCGGCGGCGTGGTGCCGGTGGTGAATATCCCTGGCGTGAAGCCGGGCCAGATCAAGCTGAACGGCCAGGTGCTGGGCGACATCTACCTGGGCAAGATCACCAAGTGGAATGACGCGGCCATCACGGCCCTGAACGCTGGCGTGTCCCTGCCGGACGCCCCCATCGCCGTGGTCCGCCGTGCTGACGGCTCCGGCACCAGCTTCCTGTTCACCAACTACCTGTCGAAGGTGAACGCCGAGTGGAAGTCCAAGGTCGGTGAAGGCACCTCGGTGAACTGGCCGGCCGGTGTGGGCGGCAAGGGCAACGAAGGCGTGGCCTCGTATGTGACCCGTCTGCCGAACTCGATCGGCTACGTGGAATACGCCTACGTCAAGCAAAACAAGATGACCTACGTTCTGCTGAAGAACGCTGATGGTCAGACCGTCACCCCCAGCGACGACGCCTTCAAGGCCGCTGCTGCCGGTGCCAAGTGGAACGAATCGTTCTACCAGGTCCTGACGGAACAGCCGGGCAAGGAAAGCTGGCCCATCACCGGCGCCACCTTCATCCTGATGCACAAGCAGCAGGAAAAGCCCGACACCGCCAAGGCCGCCCTGAAGTTCTTCGACTGGGCCTATGCCCAGGGCGACAAGATGGCCGATGACCTGGACTACGTGGCCCTGCCGGCCAGCGTGAAGGACCTGATCCGCAAGCAGTGGGCGGACAACCTGAAGGACGGTTCCGGCAAGGCGATCAGCCTGAAGTAAATCGGCACCCCTGAGTGCAGCCCGGTGTCCCCGAACGGTCACCGGGCTTTTGCACAAGGGGCGACCGGGAACGGAGCCCGCCCCGGCGGCGGCGCTCCGTCAGAAGAGAAGCATCCAGAAGCAACCAGCGGAGGCCCCGTGGCCGCAATACTTCCAGCCAACTCCATCGACCGTCAGCGTGGCGATGAGCGCGTCCAGCCCCAGGGCCGACCGCCCGCGCGGCGTCGCGTCGCCCCCTGGGCGGACACCGTGTTCTCCATGCTCGCCCACGGCGCCGCCTGGCTGACTCTGGCCATGCTGGCCGGCATCATCCTTTCATTGCTGATGGGCGCCTCGCCGGCCATCAAGCAGTACGGCCTGGGGTTCCTGGTGAGCAGTGACTGGGATCCGGTGCAGGAGAAGTTCGGCGGCCTGGCCATGATCTACGGCACGCTGGTGACCTCCTTCCTGGCGCTGGTGATCGCGGTGCCGGTGAGCTTCGGCATTGCGCTGTTCCTCACCGAGCTGGCCCCGAACTGGCTGCGCCGCCCGCTGGGCATCGCCATCGAGCTGCTGGCGGCCGTGCCGTCGATCGTCTACGGCATGTGGGGCCTGTTCGTGTTCGGCCCCTTGCTGGCCAAGTATCTCCAGCAGCCGCTGCAAAGCCTGCTGGGCGGCGTGCCGGTGCTGGGCGCGCTGGTGTCCGGCCCGCCGGTGGGTCTGGGCATTTTGTCGGCCGGCATCATCCTGGCCATCATGATCATTCCCTTCATCGCCTCCGTCATGCGCGACGTCTTCGAAGTCACGCCGGCGATGCTGAAGGAATCCGCCTACGGGCTGGGTTCGACCACCTGGGAAGTGGTCTGGCGCGTGGTGCTGCCCTACACCAAGACGGGTGTCATCGGCGGCATCATGCTGGGTCTGGGCCGCGCCCTGGGCGAGACCATGGCCGTCACCTTCGTGATCGGCAATGCCAGCCAGCTGAGCTCGCTGTCGCTGTTTGAAGCGGCCAACACCATCACCTCGGTGCTGGCCAATGAATTCGGGGAATCGGGTCCCGGCAGCCTGCATCAGGCGTCGCTGCTGTACCTGGCCCTGGTGCTGTTCTTCATCACCTTCGTGGTGCTGGCCTTCTCCAAGGTGCTGCTGAACAAGCTCAAGAAGAACGAAGGGACCCGCACATGAGCACCACCTCCGCTGGCCGCCTGGCCATGTACAACAAGCGCCGCCGCATCAACATCGTGGCGCTGTCGCTGTCGATGGGCGCCATGTCGCTCGGCCTGATCTGGCTGGTGTGGATCCTGTTCGAGACCATCACGCAGGGCGTGGGCGGTCTGAGCTGGGCCACCTTCACCCAGATGACCCCGCCGCCCAATTCGGAAGAGGGCGGCCTGGCCAATGCCATCTTCGGTTCGCTGATGATGGTCTGCCTGGCCACCGTGATCGGTACGCCCATCGGGGTGTTGTCGGGTGTCTATCTGGCGGAATATGGCCAGAAGACCTGGCTGGGCAACAGTGTGCGCTTCATCAACGACATCCTGCTGTCCGCGCCCTCCATCGTCATCGGCCTGTTCGTCTACAGCCTGATCGTGCTGCGCTTCCGGGGCTTCTCCGGCTGGGCGGGCGTGATGGCGCTGGCGCTGATCGTGATTCCGGTGGTCATCCGCACTACCGAGAACATGCTGAACCTGGTGCCCAGCGCCCTGCGCGAAGCCGCCTACGCCCTGGGAACGCCCAAGTGGAAGGTCATCCTGACGGTGACGCTCAAGGCCGCTCGCGCCGGCGTGCTGACCGGTGTGCTGCTGGCTCTGGCCCGCGTCTCCGGTGAGACCGCGCCGCTGCTGCTGACCGCCTTCAACAACCGTTTCTGGTCCACCGACCTGAGCGGCCCGATGGCCAACCTGCCCAAGGTGATCTTCGACTTCGCCATGAGCCCCTACGAGAACTGGAAACAGCTCGCCTGGGCGGCGGTCTTCATCATCACCATCGGCGTGCTGATCCTCAACATCGCCGCGCGGGTGATGTTCAAGAACAAGCATTGAGCGGGTGTCCGCACCGCTGACCCGAGACACCCCCATCCAACGAATTCAAGAGGCCCTGATCATGGACGCCAAAGTCGATATGCCGGTGACCGAGCGCGCAAAGCTGTCGGTGAAAAACCTGAACTTCTATTACGGCAGCTTTCACGCGCTGAAGAACATCAACCTGGACATTCCGGAGAACAAGGTGACCGCCTTCATCGGTCCCTCGGGCTGCGGCAAGTCCACCCTGCTGCGCACCCTGAACCGCATGTTCGAGCTCTATCCGGAGCAGCGGGCCGAGGGCCAGATCCTGCTGGACGGGGAAGACATCCTCTCCAGCAAGGAAGACGTGTCGCTGATCCGTGCCAAGGTGGGCATGGTGTTCCAGAAGCCGACTCCCTTCCCGATGTCCATCTACGACAACATCGCCTTCGGCGTGCGTCTGTTCGAAACCCTCTCCCGCGTGGAGATGGACGAGCGGGTGGAATGGGCGCTGAAGAAGGCCGCGCTGTGGAACGAGGTCAAGGACAAGCTCAACCAGAGCGGCTCCGGCCTGTCGGGCGGTCAGCAGCAGCGTCTGTGCATTGCCCGCGGCATTGCCATCAAGCCTGAAGTGCTGCTGCTGGACGAACCCTGCTCGGCGCTGGACCCGATCTCCACCGGCAAGATTGAAGAGCTGATTCACGAGCTCAAGCACGACTACACCGTGGCCATCGTGACCCACAACATGCAGCAGGCCGCGCGCTGCTCGGACTACACGGCCTACATGTACCTGGGCGACCTGATCGAGTTCGGCCCGACCGCTGAGCTCTTCATGAAGCCCAAGCGCAAGGACACCGAGGACTACATCACCGGCCGCTTCGGTTGATGGCCACACGATAGGAGATTCCCATGACAGACAAGCATCTCTCCACCCAATTCGACGCCGAACTCAGCGGCATCTCCACCCGCGTGCTCGAAATGGGCGGCCTGGTGGAGTCCCAGGTGGCGCAGGCCATTGAAGCACTGAGCACCTTCAGCGGCGACATCGCCAGCCATGTGCTCAAGCAGGAGGAACTGGTCAACACGATGGAAGTGGAGATCGACCGCGATCTCTCCACCATCATTGCGCGTCGCCAGCCGACGGCCCGCGACCTGCGCCTGCTGATCGCCGTGTCCAAGACCATTGCCAACCTCGAGCGCGTGGGGGACGAAGCGGCCCGCATCGCCCGCACGGTGCAACGCCTGATCAACACGGGCGTGTCCAGCCGACTGCGTCTGCCGATGGCCGACCTGTCCTATGAGGCCGAGCTGGCCATCGCCTCGCTGCGCAAGGCCCTGGATGCCTTCGCCCGCCTGGATGTGGACCGCGCCCTGGAAGTGCTCAAGCAGGACGACCAGATCGACAAGGAATTCGACGGTCTGATGCGCAAGCTCATCACCTACATGATGGAAGATCCGCGCACCATCTCCTCCAGCATCGACCTGGTGTTCGTGGCCAAGGCCATCGAGCGCGTCGGCGACCATGCCAAGAACCTGGCCGAGGTCATCATCTATGTGGTCAAGGGAACCGACGTGCGTCACAACACGCCGGATGCCGTTGAAAACATGGTGCGTTGAGAGAAGGGGACCCGCGAATGAGCCGTATCCTGGTCGTTGAAGACGAATCGGCGATTGCCGAGCTGATCTCCATCAATCTGCGTCATGCCGGTTTTGAGGTCACCCTCGCTGCCAATGCCGAGCAGGCGCAGCTGGAAGTGGACCGGGTGCTGCCCGATCTGGTGGTGCTGGACTGGATGCTGCCGGGCCAGTCGGGCCTGGGCCTGGCTCGCGCCTGGCGCGGTGCCACCCGCACCCGCGAGCTGCCCATCATCATGCTGACGGCGCGTGCGGAAGAGGCGGACAAGGTGTCCGGTCTGGATGCCGGCGCGGACGACTACCTGACCAAGCCGTTCTCCACCAATGAGCTGCTGGCCCGCATCCGTGCGGTGCTGCGTCGCAAGGCGCCGGAGGCGCTGGATTCGGCGGTGGACGTGGGCGGGCTGGTGCTGGACCCGGGCACCCGTCGCGTCAGCCGCGATGGTGTCGAGGTCAAGCTGGGCCCGACCGAATTCCGCCTGCTGCATTTCTTCATGACCCATCCGGAGCGGGTGCACAGCCGCTCGCAGCTGCTGGACCGGGTGTGGGGCGACCATGTGTTCATTGAAGAGCGCACGGTGGACGTCCATGTGAAGCGCCTGCGCGAGGCGCTGGAGAAGGTCCAGTGCCAGCGCATGATCGAGACGGTGCGCGGCGCCGGGTATCGCCTGACTCAGCAAAGCAGCGCGCTGTCCGCCTGAGTCGCGTTCGATGAGCTGGTTGTTGTCGCGAGTGCTGATGCTGGTGCTGGGCACCGGCATCGGCGGGTGGATCGGCTGGTGGCTGGGGCATTGGATGCTGGCGCCCCCGCTGGCGGCCGGTCTGGGGGCCGGCGTGGCCGTGTCGCTGATGGGGCTCTGGGATGCTGCCCGGGCACACCGTCTGGTGAACTGGCTGCGCGGCGATCAGGCGGAGGATGCGCCCCGGCTGGGCGGCATCTGGGGGGAAATCGCCTACCGGATGGAGCGGGGCCTGCGGGACCGCGAGCGCCGTTATGAGCGGGAACGCCAGCAGCTGGAGCAATTCCTGCAGGCGATGGAAGCGTCGCCCAACGGGGTGATCCTGCTGGACGATCAAGACCAGATCCAGTGGTGCAACACCCTGGCGGCCGATCATTTCCAGCTGGATCCCCAGCGGGACAAGCTGCAGCGCATCACCAATCTGGTTCGATATCCTGCGTTCGTCTCTTATCTGCAGTCCCGGCAGTACAGCCATCCGCTGGCGCTGCAGAACTCGCGCGGCAAGGCGCATCTTCAAGTCTTGATGCGGGACTATGGCGTGGGCGGGGAATGTCGGCGGCTGATTCTGTCGCTGGACGTCACCGACCGCGAGCGCAATGAATCGATGCGCCGGGACTTTGTGGCCAATGTGTCGCATGAGATCCGCACGCCGCTGACGGTGCTGTCGGGCTTCATCGAGACGATGGCGAGCCTTCAGCTGACGGAGGCCGAGCGCAAGCGGGTGCTGCATCTGATGCAGCAACAGACGCAGCGCATGCAGACCCTGGTGGGTGACCTGCTCACGCTGGCGCAATTGGAAGGCAGCCCGCGTCCGGCGCCGGACCACTGGATTGGGCTGGATCCCTTGCTGGCGCGGATTGCCGCCGATGCGCGGGCGCTGTCGGCCGGGCGGCATGAGCTGGTCTGCGATCGTCTGACGCAGGTCGAGGTGGCGGGGGTGGAGACGGAGCTGCTCAGCGCCATTGCCAATCTGGTCAGCAATGCGGTGCGCTATACCCCGGAGGGCGGGCGCATCGAGGTGCATTGGCGCTGGCTGGGGGAGAAGGGCGGGGAGGTCTCGGTGGTGGACAACGGCCCGGGCATCGCGCGGGAACATCTGCCGCGGCTGACCGAGCGCTTTTATCGGGTGGACGGCAGTCGTTCACGCGATACGGGCGGCACGGGGCTGGGGCTGTCCATCGTCAAGCATGTGATCCAGCGCCATGGCGGCGAGCTGCGCATCGACAGCGAGCCCGGCAAGGGATCGGCCTTCCGGCTGCTGTTCCCGGCGACGCGTCTGCGGCTGGTGGATGCGCCGGCGATGGGGGAGGAATCCGCGCCGGCGATGCTGGCGTCACGCGAGGATGACGAGGCGGCCTGACGATGCGCTGTCATGGGGCGGGCTGCGCTGCAGCCCGAGCTGGTTGCCCCATAGAAGGAGCGCGCCGCTTCCGATTCGACGGATAGAAGACGAACGTAGGCTGACCAGGGGAGCGGGAAGGCTTTCGCCAGCGTTGGGAGATCGGGGGATTTGTCAGACAGCGTCTGATGAATCTGAGCGGGTGGCCAGCAGCGGTAGAAGTTGCGCATCTGCTGAAGATTGACCACACCAAAGCCTCGTCCAAAGCGCGCGGACAAGTCGGCAGACAAACGTTTGAGCAGGGTCTGACCGTAGCCAGCACGCGTTTGCCCACCCTGATCAAATTCAACAATGCGACGGCCAATTTCCCAATAACTGGCGGTCATCAGCGCGTTGACGCTGCGCGCTGCAGCAGAGCGCGCAGCGTTCAGCAGGGCAACGATATCCCTATGGATGCCGCTGTAGTCAGTGGGCGTGGAGGGGAGGGAGCCTGTCAGGATTTCGCTCATGCCAGCACCTCGTACGTCGGCGTCGCGATCTCGCTGAAGCCATGAAACTCGAAGCCGGGATTGTCAGTGTCCCGGTTCGCCGCTCCAATGCCAAAGGCGTGTCAGGGCGCCGGTCGCTGTAGCACGATGAAGCTGCCCGTGCGGTCCGTCGGGCGCCGCACGATGGCTTCGACCCGCCAGCCCGGGGGCGCCACCGGGGCGCCTTCGCCCTGGGCGATCAGACCTGCGTGGCATGACGACGTCTCCAGCGGCTCGGTGGCGTCCACCTTCCAGTGGCCCTGGAACTCCAGCGCCGCCAGCACATGCAGCGGCACCCCCGGCGCGGCAATGCAGTCCACCTGCGTCGGCAGATGGGCCCCGACGCGCTCCACCAGCGGCGAGTTGCTGCGAGCGTAGTTCAGCGGGTGCAGCCCCAGGGTCATCGCCAGCAGCCAGCTCAGTGCCACGCCGCCCGCCGGCAGCGCCAGGCTCTTCCAGATCGCGTGGCGGTGGCGTGCGGTGCGCCATCGCACCAGCCAGACCCAGGCCAGCGTACCCAGCAACGCCGTCACGAAGGTCAGCCAGCCGAATTCCGGCTGGTAGCCCTGCGCAAGGCGCCGCACGTTCGACAGGAACTTGGCCGGCCAGCCCAGTTGCAGGGCGCTGTAGTAGAGCCACAGGAAAATGGCGCCAGCGCTGAAGAAGAACACCGAGAACCAGTCCAGCAGCGCACTGGCACTGCGCTGGAAGGTCGGCAGCGCAAAGCTGGCCAGCACCGCCAGCGGCGGCAGCGCGAGCAGCAGGGCGCGGTCGTCCGCATCCATGAGCAGGCTGCACACCAGCGGGATGGCGCCGGTCAGGATGGGCACCGACACATGGCGGCGCTGCAGGTGGCCGCGCCAGCGCCACAGCGACCATAGGGCCAGCGGCCAGGCCGGCCAGCAGAACCAGCCCACCAGGCGCATCCACGCCCAGAGGCTTCGCCCATTGGCATCAATGCGCCAGGCCCAGCCGTGCATCGGCCACGCCACGGCCGCAGCCAGCACCACGGCGCCCAGCAGCCAGGGCACCAGCTTGCGGGCCTCTTCATAAATGGACCGATGGCTCAGCCAGAGAGCCCCCGCCGCCAGCGCCACCGCCACCGCAGGCGCGCCGCTGGTGGCCAGCACCGACAAGGACAGCAGCAAGGCCAGGCGCGACTTCCAGCGCCGGAACGGTGCCGCCGCCAGCGCATACATCAGCAGCGAAATGCCCACCAGTTGCAGGATCTCGGGCGTGGTCTCGTGGCCCAGCCGCAGCAGCCCGATGCTGGCGATCAGTGCCAGCAGGCTGCCATCGGCCATCGCGCGGGCGTAATCCACCGCATGGGCTTCTCCGCCGAAGGCGAAAGCCACCGGCTGGGCCGCCTCAGTGCGGGCCAGATGCAGGCAGGTGTACCAGACCAGTGCCAGCACCGCCGCCAACAGCAGGCCAAAGGGAATGCGTGCGGCCGTGGACGGCTCCAGGAATGGCAGCAGCTTGATGAACAAGGCGCCGATCCAGTAGGGCAGCAGACCGCCTTCGGCGGGCAGGCCGGCGATGGCCGGTTGCGCCCAGGGAGCGTGGCCCTGGGCAATGCTGGCCATGAAACCAAAGGCCGACAGGTCGGCATTGCGCCACGGGTCGCGGCCAAACAGGCCGGGAAGCACGTAGGCGGCGCACAGCAGCAACAGGGGCCAGCGCGGGATCGGATGGGCGCTTCGCTCGGCCACGACGGCCGGGGTGGGCAGATTCATGCGCGTCTGTCTCGTTGTCGTTATCGGGGACGGGGCCGATCATGCCGCACTTGAAGCCCTGCGGTGACGATCTGGGCGGGCGGACATGAAAAAAGGCAGCCGGTGAGGCTGCCTTCTGGAGTAAGGGCAGCCGGTGAAGGCTGCCTTCTTGAGCAATGCGGTCCGAGGAGCCGCATGCCGGGTCGGTACAGCCGATGAGGCTGCTGACCTGAATTACTTCTTGGTCGGGGTGAGCTTCGCAAACTTGTTGCGGAACTTCTCGACGCGACCGCCCAGGCTGTCCACGCTCTTCTGGGTGCCGGTGTAGAACGGGTGCGATTCGCTGGAGGTTTCCAGCTTGACCAGCGGCAGTTCGCGGCCATCGTCCAGCTTGATGGTGTCCTTGGTCACCACGGTCGAGCGGGTGATGAACTGGAAACCGTTGGACTGGTCCAGGAACGCGACGTCGCGGTAGTTGGGGTGAATGCCTTCTTTAGCCATTTTGGAAACCTCGCTGTGGTGCCGCCAGCCACATCGCACCGTGCGATGCACTTGTCGACAGCGGAAAAAGGGGGAGTATAGCGGAAAAGCATAGGCCGCCTCAATGCGTCAGGGGTGCTGCACACGCATCGTGGGCCAAGGCTGGCCGATCCATGCAAAAAGCCGCCCCAGAGGGCGGCTTTCGTGAAGTCTTGACGCCAAAGCGCCGGCTGAAACTCAGCCGCCGCGACGCATCATGTCGAAGAAATCATGGTTGTTCTTCGACGACTTCATCTTGTCGAGGATGAATTCCATCGCCTCGATTTCGTCCATCGGGTAGAGCAGCTTGCGAAGAATCCAGGCCTTTTGCAGGATCTCCGGCTTGAGCAGCAGCTCTTCACGACGGGTGCCCGACTTGTTCAGCAGGATGGACGGGTAGACCCGCTTCTCGGCCATGCGGCGATCCAGGTGGATTTCGCAGTTGCCGGTGCCCTTGAACTCTTCGTAGATCACCTCGTCCATCTTGGAGCCGGTGTCCACCAGGGCGGTGCCGATGATGGTCAGCGAGCCGCCCTCTTCGATGTTGCGGGCCGCGCCGAAGAAGCGCTTGGGGCGCTGCAGGGCGTTGGCGTCCACACCACCGGTCAGCACCTTGCCGGAGCTGGGCAGCACGTTGTTGTAGGCGCGGGCCAGGCGGGTGATCGAGTCCAGCAGGATGATCACGTCCTTGCGCAGCTCCACCAGACGCTTGGCGCGCTCGATCACCATCTCGGCCACCTGCACGTGGCGGGCGGCCGGTTCGTCGAAGGTCGAGCTGATGACTTCGCCGCGCACAGTGCGCTGCATCTCGGTCACTTCTTCGGGGCGTTCATCCACCAGCAGCACCATCAGGTGAGCGTCGGGATAGTTGGCCGCGATCGAGTGGGCCAGATGCTGCATCATCACCGTCTTGCCGCTCTTGGGCGGGGCGACGAGCAATGCGCGCTGGCCTTTGCCCAGCGGGGCGATCAGGTCGATGATGCGGCTGGTGATGTTGTCATCGCCGCGGATGTCACGTTCCAGCTTGAACTGCTCTTTCGGGAAGAGCGGTGTCAAGTTCTCGAACATGATCTTGTGTTTGGACTCCTCAGGCGTCAGGCCATTGACGCGGTCCACCTTGACCAGCGCAAAGTAGCGCTCGCCGTCCTTGGGCACGCGCACTTCGCCTTCGATCATGTCGCCGGTGTGCAGATTGAACCGGCGGATCTGGCTGGGGGACAGATAGATGTCGTCCGTCGAGGCCATGTAGCTGGTCTCGGGCGAACGCAGGAAGCCGAAGCCGTCCGGCAGGACCTCCAGAACGCCGTCGCCGAAGACTTGCTCGCCGGCTTTGGCGCGTTTTTTCATGATCGCAAACATCAGCTCCTGCTTGCGCATGCGAGCGACGTTGTCGATCTCCAGTTCTTCGCCCATTTTGATCAGGGCGGAGACGTGAAGCGCCTTCAGTTCAGAAAGATGCATGGGGTGACCCGGTCTGTCGTCCAGGACCTGCCAAGGCCAGGGACACAAACAACGGCGAGTCCAGGCGTCCCGCGGCGCTCCATGGAGGACTTCTCCATGCCGGACCCAGCGAACGCAAGGGATGAAACCTTGGCGGTCGCCGGTCTGGTGGCTTCATGGGTCGTCGCAGGGCAGGGCGTGAAGACCTGCTTGCTTCGACTGGAAGCTGAGGGACATGCGGGAGCTTGGGCGCCGAGTCCACGCGCTCATCCGGGGTGCTTGCCGGGCCGTGCTTGAGAGCACGGACACCTGGCGCTCAACCCGGGGCGGGCGTGGTGGCAACAGGTCCGCAGGGGCGCTCGGCCCACTGCGGATGGAGAGATTATAGGTGGGCGTCCAGGAAGGACGTCAACTGCGCCTTGTTCAGGGCGCCAACCTTGGAGGCCACCAGTTGGCCACCCTTGAACAGCATCAGGGTCGGAATGCTGCGGATGCCGTACTTGGCGGCCACTTCGCGGTTGTCGTCCACATTCAGCTTGGTGATGCTGATGCGGTCGGCAGACGACTGGGCCACTTCTTCCAGAATCGGCGCAATCATCTTGCAGGGGCCGCACCATTCGGCCCAGAAATCGACCAGCACGGGCTTGTCGGCTTGGATGACGTCGCTGTCGAAAGACGCGTCGGAGATGTGTTTGATCTGTTCGCTCATGAAGGAGTCCTTGCTTGAAACCCGGTGGCTGGCCCGAGGCGGGGATCCAGGCACAATGATTCTTACACAAAGCCCTGAACCCGCTTGTCGAGTGGGTAGAAGACCCAGATATGGGTGTTGGCTGACAACTCAAGCGATCCGCCTCGTTCTTCCCCCGTTCCTCCCCCCTTTCTCTCCGCTGACCTGAATCTGTGAGCCCCTCCAGCGCCTCTTCCTTCCCTCCCTCACCGGATTCGCTGCCGCTCCATTCAGCAGGAGGTGTTGTGTCCGCGCCTCATGAGCGCATGGTGTCAGAAGTGGGCGCGGTACCGGTGCGGCCGCCGGACGAGACCTTCGCGCTGGACGCCGCCCACGCCAATGCCGCATTCTGGGACCGGCTGGCAGAGCGGGCCGCCGGCTGGCTGGAGGCCCGTCACCTGGCGCCGCGGGACGCCGTGCTGCTCTTGCCCTTCGCCCAGCATCTGGCTCCTGCGCGTCGCGCCTGGATGAAGCTCAGCCGTTGGCAGCCGCGCATCGAAACCACCCACAGTCTGGCGTCCGCCCTGGGGCCCAGTGCGCTGCCGCAGGCGCTCCAGCTGAGTTTTGATGCGGCGATTGATGCGCTGGCCGCCCGCCAGTTGCTTGGCGGCCAGTCCTGGGCCCAGGCATTGCGGCAGGAAGACCCGCGTGCGTTTGAGGCCGCCGTGCTGCGGCTGGTGGAGGCGGCTCACGCCTTGGCAAGGGCGGCGCAGTTGCTGTCGCCCGCCGGGCGGACGGTCTTCTGGTCCCAGGTGCGCGACACCGTGGCGGCCCAGAGCGGCGCCGGGCATCTGGAGCGCGCACTGTTGCTGGTGGCCCTGGAATGGGCGGCCTCCGACCCGCGCGCGCCAGCCACCGATGCGCTGTTTGAGCTGCGCCCGAGCGCCTGGCTGCATCTGCAGGCCGGCGGGCCGGATCTGCTGGCCCAGGCCCTGCTGGCGTCCGCCGAGGCCGCTGGAGTGCCTTGTCTGCGCCTGAGCGCCGACCATCCGCTGGACGAGGCCTTCACCCATGGCCTGCCTGCGGCCCATCTGGAACAAGCCCTGTGCGACGATTTTGAGGACCTGGCCCAATGCAGCGCGGCTTCGGTGCTGGACCACCTGCGCAGCGGTCGCGCCCCGGTGGCCCTGATTGCACAGGACCGGGTCCTGCTGCGCCGCGTTCGCGCCTTGCTGGAGCGCCAGAGCGTGGGCATTGCCGACGAAACCGGCTGGACACTCGCCACCACCGCCCCGGCCGCCCAGCTCATGGCCCTGCTGCGCGCGGTGCGGCGCGATGCGACGGTCGACGAGTGGCTCGCCTGGCTCAAGACACCGCTGGCCGCCAGCCTGTGCGAGCGCGCCGGGGGCGGGGCCTTGTCCGCACTGGAGGCGCGTTGCCGCCAGCGCGGCTGGTCGTCCAGCACCGCTGTCCGCGAAGACAAGCTGCCTCCGACGGCCGCGCGGCTGTGGAAGTTGGCGCGGGACGCGGTTGCCACGCTCCAGGCGGGCGGCGCCCGCAGCCTGGAGGACTGGCTGGAACTGCTGAAAACGCTGCTCAAGCGATTGGGGGCGGATGAGCGTCTGGCTGCCCAACCGGCCGGTGGCCCGCAATTGCTGGATGCGCTCTGGATCAAGCGCTCGCCCTGGCCTGGCTCGGCCCACGAAGCGGTGCTCAAGGAGACGACCCTCAGTGCTTCGGAGTTCACCGCCTGGGTCTCCGCCACCCTGGAGGCTGCGCAGTACGTGCCGCCGCTGCAGGGGGAATTGCAGGTGATGATCACCCCGTTGGCGCGCGCGATGCTGCGGCCCTTTGGCGCCGTCGTGCTGCCAGGCGCCGATGCGGCCACCCTGGGTCCGGTGCCGGCCGGGCCGGTGCTGGTCAGCGATGCGCTGGCCCGCCAGATCGGCCTGCCCACCATCGAGGACAAGCGCGCGGCCTTGGCCAGCCAGTTCACCCAGTTGCTTCGCGCGCCGGCGGTCACGCTGCTGCGCTGCGCCCATCGAGGCAGTGAGCCGCTGGCCGCGAGCCCGCTGCTGGACCGGCTGGACCTGGCTCGGCAGGCCGCCGGACTTGGTCCGCTGCCGCTGTGGCGGGATCCCCGGGTGGAGGTGGCCATCCCCGTGACGCTGCAGCGCCGCGCCAAGGCCCTGGCGCCCAACCGGTTGCCAACGGCGCTGAGTGCCAGTGCGGTGGAGTCCTTGCGGCAATGCCCGTATCAGTTCTTTTCGCGCGTGCTGCTGGGCCTTCGCGAGGTGCAGGAGCTGGATCAGCAGGCGGACAAGCGCGACTATGGCACCTGGCTGCATGCGGTGCTGCATCAGTTCCACTCCGAGCGGCTGACCCGCGCCGACGATGGGCTGAGCGACGAGGCCCGTCTGCACCAGGCGGCCCGGACCCAGATGCAGATGCTGGCGCTGTCTGAAGCTGAGTTCCTGCCGTTCTCCGCCAGCTTTGCACGCTTCGTGCCCGCCTATCTGGCGTGGCTGCAGGAGCGGACCGCGGAAGGTCAGAAATTCCTGCAAGGCGAGGTGGATCGAGAGGTCTATCCGTGGCGGGATGGCGAGTCGGTGCTGGCGCCTGTGCGGCTGAGAGGCCGCATTGACCGTATCGACCAAGGTCCGGACGGGCGCCGACTGATCGACTACAAGACCGGCAGCCTCAAGGGGCTCAAGGACAAAGTGGCGGACCCGCTGGAAGACACGCAACTGGCCGTTTACGCCACGCTCATGCAGGCCGGCGACGAGGCGGCGGGAGCCGCTCCAGCGGCGCTGCATGCCGCTTACCTGGCGCTGGACGATGCCAAGGGCATTGCAGCGGTCGAGCATCCGGACGTGGTGCGGACCGCCGCCGAGCTGGTGCACGGGCTGGGTGAGGATCTGCTGGCCATCCATCGCGGAGCGGCGCTGCCCGCCCTGGGTGAAGGGGTGGCCTGTGAGTATTGCGACATGCGCGGCCTGTGCCGCCGCGACGACTGGGAAGGAGCCGCGCCATGATGGCGGCTGGGGAGGGCTACCCCGATGGGGCGGGGCAGGAAGGTCTGGGGGGCGCTGAAGCCGGAGCCTCCGTCGCGGCCTACACACTGAACGAGGCCCCGGTCGCTCGCGAACGCTTCTATGCGCTGGCCTGCGACCCCGCCCGCAGTGTGGTGGTCGAGGCCTGCGCTGGCGCCGGCAAGACCTGGATGCTGGTGTCCCGCATCCTGCGCGCCTTGCTCGACGGCACGCAGCCGCAGGACATCGTGGCCATCACCTTCACCCGCAAGGCCGCCGGTGAAATGCGCGAGCGCCTGAACGAGTGGCTGCACGAGTTCGCGCACTGCGACCATGCCGGGCGTGTGCTCGCCCTGCGTCAGCGAGGGATGTCCGAGACCGACGCGCAGGCGCTGGCGCCGACGCTCGCCGGCTTGCAGCAGCGCTTGCTGCAAGGCGCACGGGCGGTTGAGATTCGCACCTTCCACGCCTGGTTCTCGCAGTTGCTGCGGGCGGCGCCGCTGGAGTTGCTGCAGGCGCAAGGCCTCTCACCTGAGCTGCAGTTGCTCGAGGATGAAAGCGATCTGATGCCCGAGCTGTGGCGTCGCTTTCATACGGCCGTGCTGGCGGATGCGGGCTTGCTGGCCGACTATGAATCCCTGTGCCTGACCCAGGGGCGCAACCGGCTCACCGGCTGGCTGATGTCGGCCTTTGCAAAGCGGGTGGAAATCCGCCTGGCGCATCAGTCCGGGCGCCTGCTGGAGAGCATGCCGGATGCGGCCGATGTGGCGCCGGAGTTCGCAGCCTATGACGATCCGATGCAGGCGTTCAGCCGCCTGCGGGCGGACCTCCAGGCGCAGGCGATCGTGCTCGGGGGCATGAAGGCTGCGGGTGCGAAGAAGGCCGCGGCGGCGGTGGAGCAGGCGCTGGCCCTGGACGATGTGCCCGCCCTGGCCGGTGTGCGTGCTGCGCTGTTCACCGCTGATGGCAAACCACGCAAGGCCCTGGGTGATGCGCCGGAGCTGATGCAGCTGCTGGATCAACTCACCCGGCTGCAGTTGGCGCTGGATCAACGGCAGGCCCGAATCTGGCATGTCCAGATGTGCGGTCTGGCCTTGGTGCTGCTGGACCAGTTCGAGCAACTCAAGCGCGAGCGCGGTCTGGTCGACATGAATGACCTGGAACGCGGCGCGCTGGCGCTGCTGGGCGATGCCGGATTGGCCGGCTGGGTGCAGGAGCGGCTGGACGCGCAGGTGCGGCATCTGTTGATCGACGAATTCCAGGACACCAGTCCGCTGCAGTGGCATGCGCTGTATGCCTGGCTGTCCGGCTATGTGGGGGCGGGCGGCGGGGCCAGCGGGCAGCGGCCGCCGTCCGTCTTCATCGTGGGCGACCCCAAGCAGAGCATCTACCGGTTCCGCCGTGCCGAGCCGCGGGTGTTTGCCGCCGCGCGGGACTTCGTGCGGGAAGGGCTGGATGGGGTCTTGCTGGCTTGCGACCACACGCGGCGCAATTCGCCCCAGGTGCTGGATGTCGTTAATGCGGTGTTTGAATCCGCGACGCTGGCGCAGCAGTACAGCGGCTTCCGTCCGCACACGACCGAGTCTGGCGACGGGCATCCGCTGGACGGGGTGTTTTATCTTTTGGATGAGGATGCGGAGGCGGGTGCGGACGCCGACGCCGACGTTGACGTTGACGGCGTCGATGCGGACGGCGGTGAGCCAGGCCATGACCGCGGCAAGGACACCCGCCATGCGGGCCTTGATGGGGAGACCAGCCATCGAGGGGGCCAGGCGCGGGACCCGGACACCTGGCGTCCGAGTCTGACGGAACCCCGGCGCGAAGCAGAATTGCATCGCCGCGAGGCGGAGGCCTGCCGTATTGCCGATGCCATCGATGCCCTGCTCCAATCTGGCGAGTGCGAGCCGGGCGACATCTTCGTGTTGGCGCGCAAGCGCGACGGCCTGCGGGTGCTGGCGCAGACGCTGAAGTCCCGCGGCATTGCGCATGCGGCGCCGGAGGATATGGACCTGCTGGAAGCACCGGACGCGCGGGATCTGCTCGCGCTGCTGGATGTGCTGGCGTCGCCTGGGCATCACCTGTCGCTGGCGCATGCGCTGCGCAGTCCGCTGTTTGGGGCCTCGGAGTCAGACCTCCTGCAATTGGCGGCGATGGCGAAGGAGCCGATGCCCTGGCCGAGAGCTGAGGAGAACGGCGCCTTGGCGGAAGAGGCGGCGCAGGCGGCGCACGGCGAGCTCGATGCGCAGCGCGCGGCGGAGTCAGAGGCTTCAGCGGACAGGGACGCTTCTCCCACGGGGGCGAGCGATCTGCCGCCTGACTGGCATGACGCGGTGCCGATGGCCGAGGAAGCGGCTGAACAGACGGCCCTAGAAGCGGTCGAGCCATCGACTGAGCCATCGACTGAGCAAGCGGCCGAGCAAGCTGCCGAGGCCCTCGGGCTGAGTCGCGCGGATCAAGGGCGTGAGAGTGCGCAGGAGCCCAGAGGGTGGTGGGCGGCGCTCATGGCGGCGGACCCGTCGACGCTCAGTGCCGCGCTGCAGCGAGCGCAGTCACTGTTGCCCCGATGGGTGACGTGTGCCGTCGAGCGCAGTCCGCACGACCTGCTGGATGCGATCGTCGACGAGGGCGACCTCATGGCCCGCATTGCTGCGGTCGTGCCGCCCAGCGAGCGACGTGCACGTCTGCATGCGGTGGAGGCATTGCTGGCCTTGGCACTGGACCTGGATGGCGGACGCTACGCGGGGCTGTACGGATTTGTCCGCTCCCTGAAGCAGCGGGCACTGAAGCTGGCCGCGCCAGCGGAGCCGGAAGCCGTGCAGCTGTTGACGGTTCACGGCGCCAAAGGCCTGGAGGCCAAGGTCGTCATCTTGATGGACACGGAAGCTGGTCCCGCGCGGGCGGAATCGATGTCGCTGGCGGTGTCGTGGCCGGTGCAGGAGGCCGTGCCGCAGACCGTGGCGTTCCTGGTGTCTGAGAGTCGCCCGCCGGCCTCCTTGCAGCCGCTGCTGGAAGATGAGAAGGAGCAGCGTCAACGGGAAGAGCTCAATGCGCTGTACGTGGCGCTGACACGGGCGCGGCATCGTCTGCTGATCAGCCGTACGCCGGCGCGACGTTCGAGCAGCACGGCGACATGGTGGGCGCGGTTGATGCCGCTGTCGAAGCCGCTGCCGAGGCCGAGGCCGTTGGTGGTGGGCGAGGGCGTGGTGGTGGACGGGAACACAGGTCGGGCGCTGGATGCCGGTCAAGGCAATGGCGCAGACGGTGCCGAGGGAGTCGCCGGCGGCGGTTTGTCGAACGTCCTCTATACGACCCACGGCGCCACCTCGCCGGTCCTCGCAGTTCTGAAGCAGTTGCCGCTCGCTCCGGCAAGGTCGTCATTGGTGGCGCCGGACGGCCGGGCTGCGAGTGTCGACAAGAGCCCGGGGGCTGGCGTGGGCGTGATCGGGGACGCTGCGGGAACTACGTCGCACGGTGTCGCTGGTGCTGGTGCTGGTGCTGGTGCTGGTGCTGGTGCTGGTGCTGGTGCGGCCCGCGTTGGCCCGAACACTGCGGGCGGCGCGCTGGGCCAAGGACCGGAGGTGGTCGACGACAGCGCCGCCCTGGGCGAGGCCCTGCACCGCGTCCTGGAATGGCATAGCGGGCCACGGGGCCGCCAGCACACGCTGGAGCGTCTGATGGCGGCTGCCGCGCAGATGTATGGCCTGGATGCGCGGCGGGACGAGCGCCTGCAGCGCAGCGTCAAGGCCATTCTTGGCAGCGCGGCTTGCGCACCGTTCTTCGACCCCACGCGTCTGCGCTGGCAGGGCAACGAAGTCCCGTTGAGCTGGCGGGAGCTGGACATGCGCCTGGATCGACTGGTGTGCCTGCGCGGGGAGGGGGCCAACCCGGACAGGTGGTGGGTGCTGGACTACAAGCTGCACCCGGCGCCGCAGAACAATCAGGAGTATGTGAGCCAGCTGTGGCGATACCGGGAGGCGGTGCGCGCACTGCAGCCCGGCGAGCCGGTGCGCTGCGCCTTCATCACCGGGCAAGGACGTCTGATTGACTGCACAGCACAAGTTGCAGACAGATTCGATTTTGGGAGCTGAAAATGTGGCTACAATCTCATTCTTCGTCGGGGCGTAGCGCAGTCTGGTAGCGCATCTGCTTTGGGAGCAGAGGGTCGCGAGTTCGAATCCCGCCGCCCCGACCATCTATCTCATTGAGCCGAAAGGGATTTCTCCTTCTCGGCTCAATTCTTTTGTGGGCCCCGTTCTCTAACCTGGGGCCATGTCTCTAACGCGTCGCCTTCGTCCGGCGCGTCGTTTTGCCCCGCAGGTAGGCCGCCGTCTGGCTCTCAGTGGCGTGTCCGGCCAGCAGCCGGGCCTCCTTCATGTCGGCGGATTCTTCCTTCTCGGTGATGGCCTTGGCCCGCCAGTCATGGAAGTGCACATCTGCCACTTCGGCGCGGCGCAGCGCCCGCTTCCAGGCCGTCTGGGCGCCCGAGTAGGTGTACCGCTGACCATGCTTCTGGATGAACACCCACTGGGTTGCGCCAGGGCGCTGCAGCTTCATCTCCTTCAGCCGCCGGATCACGTCGCGCAGGGCAGGGGTCCACTCCACCAGCACGCGGGCGCCGGTCTTCCCTCGGACCTTCTGCGGCCGGAACCAGATCCCCTCCTCATGGACGTGGGAGGCGTCCGGCTCGCTCGCGTCGAACTCCCAGCGCAGGTCCAGCAGGTCCCCGATCCGCTGACCCGTCAGCACCGCCATGTCGATCAGCGCCACGAGCATCGGCCCGGAGCGTGTCAGCTTGCCGTCATCCCCCACCATGGCCGCCTTCTTGATCCGCTCCATCTCCTCGTCCGTGATAAACCGATCGCGTGGGCGATAGCCGGCTGTCGGGATTGAGGCGACCGGATTCGTGCCGGCCGCTCGCCAGCCCTTGCGCTCTGCCAGCTTGAAGATGGAGAAGAGCTGGGCCCGGTACAGGTCCCGCGTCCGCGGCGTGTCGCTGAAGTCTTCCAAGAAGGCGTCCACGTCCGGCGGCGTCACCTCGCTGGCCAGGAAGTTGGTGAACGACTTGGCAATGACGTCCGCGCGCCTGCGCTCGTCCACCTGGGTCTTCTCGCTGTGCGTGGCCATCACCTGCTGCTGCCATGCCGCCACAACTTGCGGCATCGCGTCCTTGGCCAGCGCAGTGCGGCCCAACTCCTTGGATAGCGCCAGCAGGAAAGCGGGAATGCCTTCACTCACGCGGCAGATGCGGATCCAAATCCGCTTCTTGCCCTCGGCGCGGACCAGGTAGTAACTGCCGTCCTTGATGAATGTGCCCCGGACGGGGCCCTTCTTGCTCATGCGGATTGCTTCGCTCGAATCAGCTTCGGGGGAATCAACTTCGGACGCTCGCGCGCCACCTCGCCGCGGCACACCGCCTCGAAGTGCGGACGCTCCAGCACCACGGCGCCGGCGCGCAGGTAGGCGCGATTGAACCCCCGTGCATGCAGCTCGCGCAGCTGATCCGCCGCCCGCTTGTACCGGGTCAGGTCCACCAGTTCGGACGGGGTCAGGATGAGCGGCGGGCGCTCGCCCTTGGGCTGGTCATCCATTCTCACGGCCCCCTTCCTGTGCTGCGATGGCGGCGTCGATGGCTGCGCGCGCGGTTGCGAATGGGCCATCAACCTTCCACTCGTTGCCCTCATGAATGCCCTGGAAGCCGTATGCCATGCGCTGCGTTTCGAGCCAGTCGAGACGCCGCGCATCCTGCCGCGCCTCATCCAGCGCCGCTAGCAGGGAGCGGATGGACTCCGGATCGAAGCCGTAGAGGCCACGAGTCTCGTATCCCTGCCATCCATTCGGCTTCGACTGCACCATGAGGTGATGCTCCGCAGAGCAGTGCTGCCAACTCTGCTCACTGTCAAACCGGCACAGGCCAGACACCGGCCCGGCCTCCAGCGCCTCTCTGATCTTTGTGATGTGGTCGGTCATCGAATCCCCTTCACGGCATGGCCGTATCTCCAAGCGCGCAGCAGCTTGCGGCGCTGGCGTGCATTTCCACTTAGCGGCGGCGGATCTGTCACATCGGTTGCCATATCGTTCATCCAGTCTTCATACGACTGGCTGACCCATCTGGAGTACGCGTCGGTCATCCTTGCCCTCCTTCAGGCATTGCAGCGGCGGCGGCCGCCCGGACAATTGCGCGGCGGGTTGCGGCGTTCAGATCTCCATCCTTGACCTCGGCGCCTCGGAAGACTTGGCCGTCTTCATCACCAACAATCGTGGCGTCTATTCGCCGGACTCCGATGCAAACTTGCATCCCCAGCTTCACCGCCAGCCGCAGCGCGTCGCCATCGTCGGTGAGCGGGTTCCACAGCTTGTGATTGCTGGGGTCACTTTCATCCCACAGCCCGCCAGCACGCGCCGCATACGGACCAATCTTGATGCCAGCCGCTTTGGCGGCACGTTGCAAAAGTTCAAGGTCAGTTCCCATCGCTGCCTCCCTGGGTGCGTTGCTTGGCCCGCTCCCATGCCTGGACTTCGCGCGGCGTCATGAACGAGTAATCGTCATTGCCACATGTGGGGCAGACGCTTTGCGTGACGCTGACGCCGCCCAGAGTTCCCGGCACCTTGGCCAGGTCGGTCTCGAAGCCGCGCCACTTGCAGCGGGTTCGGCCGCATCGGATCGGCGCGGTACCGTATTGAGGCAGTCCCATCACTCGCCTCCCTGGGTGGAGCGGAGGTCCTGGGCACCGGAGTTGCTGGGCCAAAAGAGTGCGGCCCCCTCGGGACTCACCACTGCTGTGTTCCAGCGTTCCACTACGGACGAGAAACCTGCCTCGACTGCATCCTGCTCGGAGAGATAGACGGTGAGCTTCCCTGGCACACAAGAGAACCGCGAGCAAGAGACACCTAGTGGGTACTCAATGATCCTCGGGGCAGCGCCGCAGAACGGGCAGCGCCGCAGGTTTGCCTCCTGAGCCAGCAATTCATGCACGCTCATGAGCCTGGGTGGCGACGCTGCTTCCGATGCAGGACTGGCGATCTGCTTGTGAACAGCGTGGCCATTCGCAGCGCAAGCAGTGCGGCGTCGAATGTACGCGTCCATGCCACCGTAAGCGGGGTGGTCCGTCGGTGGCCCATCGCCCCCATCTGCGCCGACACCCGTCCCCTCGGACCAAAAAAGCTCAACAAAATGGTCGTCTGCAATTTCACCCATTTTCATTCTCCTGGGACTGGGTGGAGCGGAGGGCGGCGTCCGGATCGCTTGGAAGCTGTGCGGAGTCCACGTAGGCGTCCACCTCGTCGGAAGTGGCCACGCGATTTGGATTCAGTTGCCAAGCAAGAATGCGTCGGCATCGGCGATACCGTTGCGCGTCCTTCTTGTCCCGCTCCTGCTCTTCCGTGAGCGCAGGGGCGGCGGTGTAGAGCGCCAGCGTGAAATTGCCCTTGGGCGTGCGCCGAATCGGGATGTAGGTCCCGGACGCGTCATCAGGATCCACGATCCTAGGAATCTGCTTCGGGCTCATGTAGCCCACCGGCTGCGCAAGGGCGGCGGTGTCGATGTGGTCGAGGATTGCATCGGCCCGGGCGATCACTGCGTCCGCGTGGCCCAGCAGCTTGCCGCTCAAATCAGGCGCGTCCCGGCGGACCTTGATCAGCACCTTGGCGAGCGTGTCCCGTGTCTCTTCCAGCATCTCCACCAACGCCACCGGCTGTGCCGCCTGGGGTTGCGGGGTGGAGAGTGCTTCATCACTCAATTCCAGGAAGATCCGGCATTGCTCCGAAAGGCTGGGGCCGATGTCATCTCCGTGGTACGACAAAATTTCGCCGATCAGAGAAACCCCGTGCTTCAGACTAGATTGGATGGTCGGCATCTGGTCAGGCGTGCGCATATCAGGCTCTTCCTTCGCTTCGGCAGGGGCATAGCTGCCGTCCCGCAGAGACTGCGCATCCACCCCGGACCACGCTTTCGCGCCCTGCTCGGTCATGCGTGCCAGGGCGGCTTCGTCAATGTCGGTGGCAGGGGCGGGGGAGGCGCGGCCAGTCCGTGCGGCCGTGATGACCGATTCCAGGTCGTCATAGGCGGCGTGGCCATTCCCGAATGTGTCGATGATGAAACGCATCAGGCGACGGTCGCCATTCGTGAGCGCGACACACGGCATTTCATAGGGCAGCGCGGTCGAACCGTAGCCGGCAGGCACTGCCTGCGCTGCCAGAGCGGCGCAATACAGCGTCCATGCCGTCTGGACCTGCACGCGCTCATACTGCCCGTCGTCCTCGCGGTAGAACTGGGCCGGGTCCAGCATTGAGCTGGTCGGGTATGCGGCCACGTATGCGGCTTCGAACTGTTGCCGCAGTGTGGCTTGTGTGGTGTCGGTCATTTCCGTCCTTCACTGGAGTTGCGGGCGGCGCACCAGTTGTGAGCCCAGTTGCAGAGGTTCTCGCGGGCGTGGCGTGGCTCGTAGCACCAGCGCATGAGACCAGTCCATACGCTGCGGGCCAGCTTGATGTGTGGTTTTCCGTACATGTCATTCCCCTTTGATGCCGTTGGTGTGCCGGAAGCTCTCATTCCAAGCTGCGAATGCGGCCTGTCGCGGCGTCGTGAAAGTCTTCCGTTTGTGCGACCACCACACCGACCACGCACAGGTGCTGTCCGCAAGTGTTGGAGCGTCCACCGGCCCGCGTGCCTCTTGCTGGCGGTGGGCGGCGAGGGCTGACTTCAGGCCTGCTACGGCCTTTGCGTGTCCGTCGCGCGCTTTCCTGCTCATGAAGCTGGTAGCGTTCTCCAGCACAAATAGCGCCTCCGCCAGTTGCTTCTGAATGTCGGTCATGGGTGTGTCTCCCCGAAGCTGGCGACAACAGCCCGATAGCAGGCTGTGACAGGGTCAGGGCCGCAGCCGCGACCCACCCACCTGTTGTTGAATGGCGCAGGATTTGGGCTGGGGAAGGTGCGAACGTCCGCGCTGACCGTTGCTCGCCATTCCTCGATCCGGTCCCAGCCACCTGGGTTGCGATGGATGGTGTGGGGCGGCTGAATGGCGATCTGCTGGCTGGTGACGAGGTCCTCGAAGAGGGGTCGCTTGCAGAGTAGGCGTACCACAGCGTCCTCAAGAGCCTCTCCTTCGAGCATGCAGCGCGTCCAGAGGCTGTTTCGTTCATCGGTCATGTCTCAGTCCTTCTTGGTCAGGAGGGCGCGGAGTTCGGCTTGCACCTCGTCTTCGGCCCACTTGCACCACTCTTCGGTTTGCAGGTACATCACGCACCCATCGCGGTTGACGCGGCGGTGAATGCTGGTGCTGACAGAGTTGCAAACCGAGATCGCTGATTGAATTCCCCGCTCCAATTCCTCAATGCGGGCGTGCTGGCGGCGGAGCATCTCCTGGGCCGCGAAACTGGTTCCGGGGTGATCGGCCAGTTCCAGCGCTTCGGACTTCTTGTCGGAGGCCAGTGGGGCGCTGAATAGAATTGGTCGCTCTTTCAATGGAGTCTCCATGAACGAAAAATCACCACGGGGTGACGTGTTTGAAGAACGGGCGAAGCTGGTGCTGAAGGCCCACGCCATTCAGCAGATCCGGCTCGCTCGTGAGGTCCTGCAGAACGAAGGGATGCCGGAGACTGACGAGAACGTCCTGGGTGTCGCCCAGCTCCTGGCCACAAATCGGGTGGCGGAAAAAATCCGCTGACGGCCTGACGCCACCATGGATGAAGAGTCGTGGAGCGCGGCGGTGCTCGCCGAGCCGACCGGCAGCGGGAAGTTCCGCCCGGTGCTGGTGGTGACGCGGCGTCAGGGCGATGAGGTCTCGGACGTCGCCATCCCACTGGATGGTGAGTACGCCAGCCGCCTGGCCGCCGAGGAGGCCGGGAAGGACGCGCTGGCAGCGATGGTCCGTCATGGCTGAGCGTCCTCGCGCAGGGCCTCGTCAATGGCCTCTCGCAGCGCCAGAAGGCTTGCGCGGGAATTGAGGGTGACGGTCTGGGCGGGCTCGTGTATGCCCTCATCCGTGCTCGCGGCCGATTGGATGATGAAGCTGGGCTCCCAATGCGGCGCCCTCGAGTCGGCTGGGTTGGGGCGCCGCCAAGAGGCGATGAGGCCGTGAAATGCCAGCGCCTTCGCGCCGACGATGAAGAGGTTGTTGCTCATCTCTGCTCCTGCTGCCCCGGCATCACCCAGGCGCTTCGTGTGTCGATACGGTCCCCGGTGGAGAGGTAGAGGGCGGCTGATTCGTCGTCCTCTTCCAGTTCGGGGGTGAGGGAGGGGAGGTCTTCCAGGTCCTCCCAGGGACGGGACTGGGCCCGCTGGCGGAAGCGGCGGCTGGCCATCATTCCTCCTCGACCATCAGCTGGTCCGGGTAGGGCAGCGCTTCGCCAGCAAGCGAGTTGTCCGCGCCGAGACTGGACCCACCCATGTGGAACAGGGCCCATTCCTCCGCCTCGTCCAGCGTGGCATCGCCTGGGACCTCATAGACAGCGGTGACGCGGATCTTCATTCGCCACCTCGCTTCGGGTAGACCGTCACCACATCGACGTGACGTCCCATCGCCGGAGGCTGCTGGCTCTCCTGGTCAATGCGGAGGATGAAGCCGGCGCGGCGCGCGCGGTGGGCCAGGTGCGTCGCGGCGGCATGCACATCGATCTCGGTGTCTACCGGGCCCTCAGTGGTGATGCGCACCTCGGCTTCCATGGCTTCGAAGTCAGCGCGACTTTCGGCCACGGAGTACATCCCCTGGAACTGGCGGCCGCTCGGGTTCGGCGACTTTGCGTCGCCGCAAATTCCGCTTCCGGCATGGTCCAGCAGGACGTAGACATGGTCTGGCTTGCCAAGGTAGCGGAACTGCGTCCCAAGTGGCGCGTCGATCAGGCGCATGCGGGTCCAGGCGCTCGTGGTGGCGGTGCTCATGACTCCCTCCGTGCCAGCATGGCGTCAGCCCAGGCGAAAGGCCACTGGAGGTAGCGTTCCCGCTCTATGTCCTTGGTCCAATTGATTCGGGATTTGCGTGCCTGTTCGCGCGCTTTTGCGTAAGCGATAAGTTCCGCGCTGCACTGCTCAGGCGCCCAATCCATCTTCTCGTCTCGCCAGTCCTTCTGATCTTCTTTGGTGAGGGAAGAGAACGGAGGGTCAGCAGGGTAGGCCGATGGCATCACCGGCTCAAACCAGGACTGGGGCTCAGCAGGGGCGTGAGCGATGAAGTAGTCGCGAAGCGACATTCCAGCGCTGCTCAGAATGAGCTGGCCATTGCCGTTGTTCTCTAGGACAGGGAAGGCGGAGCCGCCGTCATTGGTGGCGGCGCTCATGCTGCACCGCCTTCCGCTTTGGCGACGGCGGCGCGGCAGAACTCCAGGTCCTCCAGCGACATGTTCAGAGAGTCGAAGCGGCAGCGCTTCAGGGCGGCCAGCAGATCTGGCGCAGCGGCGATCAGGTGCGCGACGTCCCTATCAAGCACGGCGGCGAACTGGATGCCGTCCTCCTCCACGATGGTGAGCAGGGACTGTCTATTTGCGGCTGGGCAAAGGTTCCCGTAGGGGCCGACCTCGAACAGCTCCCACGTCACTTGGCTGGTGGTCGCGCTCATGCCGCCTTCTCCAGGCTCACCGCAGTACCCGCCGTCAGCAGCAGGTCAGCGCCGAGGTCGGTGAGGCGGATCAGGTCCGAGCGCTTGAACAGCATCGCGGCGCCGCGCTTGGTGCCATGCAGGCCCAGCGATGCCATGCCAGCGGCATCGATGGAGAACGGCTTGATGGCCGCGTTGATGTCGGCAATGCGCAGGGTCGGCTCTTCCACGAGGGTGGCGGTGGGCCGGCGGACCTGCGAGACCGGCTCGGCCACTGCCACGATGGCGGAGCGGACCGCGGCCGCTTCCTCTGCCTCTGCGGCTTGCTGTGCGGCCAGGGCCTCAGCCTCGCGGGCCAGCCGCGCCGACTCTTCCGCCTCTTCACGGCGCAGCGCCCCAGGCAGGGCCGCCTGCAGGTGCTCCAGGACCAGTGCGTGCTTCGCCTGGGCTTCCTCCAGGCGGTCGCCGAAGGTGTCCACGCTGGGGGCGTTGGCGGTGACGCGGGCGATGGCGGTGTTGATGGTTTCCGAGGTTTGCTGCTCGTCGTAAGTCAGCAGTTCGTCATACCGTGCGAAGCGGGCGGCCACGCGGGCCTGCCGCTCGGCTTCGGCCTGGGCGATGCGGTCGCGCTCCGCCTTCAGCGCGGCCAGCTCCTCCTCCATCTTCCGGCGCTCTTCGGCCAGGCGGGCTGCGGCCTCGGCCTGCTCGCGGGCAACGCGCTCGTTCTCCAGGCGCTGCGCTTCCAGGCGGGCGGCTTCATCGCGGCGGCGCTGCTCTTCAGCAAGACGCTCTTGTTCGATGCGTGCCGCCTCGGCTTCCTCCCACAGCTTCGCCTTCAGGGCCGTCTCCAGCTTTGCGATACCGGCGGCGATGGCTTCCTTTGCCTGAGGCAGCATCTCCTGGAACACATCCGGGTCGGGCAGGGTGGCGTGCATCTGCTCGGACAGCAGGCGGATGTCGTCGGACGTCTTGCCGCAGGCGATGATCACGTTCTGGCTGATCTCGGCAAGCGCTTCCTGGATGCGCATCACACGGGCGGCCTCGGCGGCGGCCTTGCGTTGGCGCTCTTCCTCGCGGCGGGCTTCTTCGGCCTTGATCTGCTGGTCCACCGGCTGCTCACCGGCTTCCAGCTGCGCGGTGATCCAGGCGGCGCGGGCGTCGATGTTCTTCCCCAGCGCCAGCAGCGGCGCCTTGGCCATCTTCCGCGCTTTCTCCACCAGGATGCGAGGGCCGCGCCAAGCTGCCCGCGCCTCAATGGCATCCTTCATGCCCTTGGCAGTCTCCACCGGATAGACGGCGTCCTTCGGGAAGCGGGCTTCCAGTTCAGCCAGGCCGGCGGCCACGCGGTCGAACTCGTTCAGCGAGTTCTTCACGCGGTCCATGTCATCGGCGATGGCCAGAGCGTTCTGCTCCTTGGCAATGGTCACGGCCGGGGTGTCGGCCACCGGTTCTTCAAAGCCGGTGGAGTCGTCGAGGTCAAAGGTCATTGCAATCTCCAGTTGAGGTGGCGGTCAGAAGGGCACGTCGTCTTCGTCCAGGTCGGGCGGCGGCGGTGCTTGTCGTTGGCGCGGCGCATGGCCGGTGCTGGCGGGTGGGGCAGGGGGGCGCTTGGCGGTGGCCATCTTGTTGGCGTGGGCTACTAAGAAGTCGGCCTCTGCCTCCTGGTCGCCGCGGGCCCGCGCTTCATCAATCGCGGCAGCCAGGCGGGCCTTCAGTTCGCCAACAGTGGGCGCGTCATAGATCCCGGTAATGGCGGCTTGATACCAAGCGTCACGCTCACTGCCACCGCCGTGGATGTCAGCCTTGCTCCACAGCTCCAGCGCCAAGCCGAAGCGGAGGGCTGCATTGCGCAGTGCATCGCCGATCACCTCCTTCTCGCGGGAGCCGGCGTCCATGTGTGCCTTCCGGTCCGCGTGGCCGTACCCCAGTCGCGTGATGCCGCACACGGTCAGCTTGATCCACAGGCCGCCGCTCTCGTCGAACTTCGGCAGGCCGTCCGCGGTGTAGCCCATCGGCTCCCAGTTCCAGTGCGGGTCTGCGTCCAGCAGCAGGTGAGTCGCGGCCGCATGACCAACATAGTCAAGGTGGCGCACCTTGGCGTGGTGCCAGCCGCCGCAGACGCTGCATGTGATCTTCTGATCAGCCGGGCACTCGTTCTGCGCCTTCGTGGCTTTGGGAAGCTTGCTGATCATGCGCTCCGGCACCGGCTCGCGGAGCAGGGCAAGCCCGCTCGGTCTCACAGCTTCGCCTGCAGGCGTTGTCGCTGCATTCATTGCTCTCTCCGTTGAAAGGGGTGTGCTCGGTGCCGCCGGGCTCAGTAGGGCTTGTTGACCTTGCCCTGGTCCTGAAGGCTCTTGACGTGGAAGAGCTCGTTGAGCATGGAATCCATCTGGGCCGCAAGCTGATTGCGCAGCCCGTCTTTCAACGCCCCAGTGACGTTTAGGGCGTCTTGCTTGAGCTTCTCGGTGAAGTCCTTGGCGCAGATCTGCATCATCAGGAAGTCGGCGCGGGTGACGGTGTTGTAGTCACTGTTCGTAGGGGCGCCATTGCGGTCCACCTTCTGCTGCCAGTAGTCCTTCACGCGGCGCTCCAGTTGCGCCGCCAAGGTGGTTTTCTCTCCGACAGGCTGTCCGAACGAGTTGACGGGCTGGTACTCCGCCGAGAACCCGGCCGTGATCGCTGCATCGATTGATGCGTTGATCTGCGCATTCAGGCGCTCGCTGAACATCTTGTTCAGCCGCTGTTCGACCCCACTGCTGACGATGGCGGACAGGTCGTCACTGTCCCTCAGCAGTTCGTCGGTCGCCTTCTCGATGATGGCCTTCTTGAGGTCGTCTTCGCTGATGTTGAGCATGTTTTCTCCGTGATTCAGGTTGGTTGGTGAGGCGGGCCGGTGCTGATTCCCGGCACAAGGTGGGGCGCCGTTTTTCATGGCAGCCGGACATGCCGGCCTAGGAGGTCTTTCCACGCTGGTTCGCGTCCATACCCCGCGCATCAGCCTGCGCATTCCGCCCCGTTGATCAGGTCAGGATGGCCGGCAGTGCCAGCACCATCACAATCACCAGCGCCGCCAGGAACTGAGCGCCGATGCGTGTGATCTCTCCGAGGGATTCGGAGGCGATGGGGTCAAGGTCTTCGCTCATTGCAGGAGCCCCAGGCGGCCAGCGATGTGAAGGAGGGCCAGGGCGGCGATGCCGACACCGGCCATGCGGCCGATCACCGTCCAGTACCCTGGCTCATCGGGCTCCGCTTGGTAGACCGCTTCAGGCCGGTCCAGCTCACCCGGGCAGGTGTCGCAGACCCCGGCGCGTTCCTCGCGGCGCAACTGGCGAGCCATGAGGGTGGGGATCCGGCGGCCCTGCTGGTCCAGACCGATTGCGATGTAGCCGCTCATGCTGCCTCCGGGGTGGTGGGGGCTGTGGCGATCTGCTGCAGGCGGTCATGCAGGTCCAGGTTCCCGATGCGCAGCAGGCGCTCGTCTTCGATCTGGCGACGAATGCTGCGCACCCGTTCCTCTTGTCGGCTGAGATCGGCCTGCAGCGCATCGCGAAGCTGCTTCGCTTGGATCGATCGCTGCAGAATCGCGTGCCGAGAATGCCGTGAACGCGTGGCTGCAGCCTGGGCCATCAATTCCACGTATTGGCCGTGAGCCTGATTGGCTTTCTCGACGAGAACGCACAGCGCTCCCTGCTCTGCGGCCAGGTCCTCTTGAAGGGTGGTGACTTCCATGTCTTTCTCCTCAGACCACTTGGGAGGTCAGCCACTCTTCACAGGCGGCCTTCGCGCTGGCGACGTCGGAGAACTTCTGCTTCCGAGCGTCGAAACGGATGGGGTAGGTGTTGAAGGTGGCTTGGGCGAATCCATCGTGCGCAACGACCGTCGCGTAGGACTTCTTGCCCGGCTGGCTGAGGTGCTCGCAGCCGTGGAAGGGCGGGGACCAGATGTTGCTCATGGCCGCCTCACAGAGCCGACTTGGCTGCGAAGTGAACCGCCTGAGCTCGGGCACGGCGCGATGCCGCACGACCCGCCTTCGGCAGTACGATGGTCGGGAAGCCCAGCGGATTGGCGCGGCGTGCCTGCTGCGCCTTCTTCGCTGCTTCGAAGCTGTGGAACTGTGCCATCTCGGTTCTCCTGAACGCGTTGAGGGATGCGTTAGGTGAATATTAGGTGCACCTTATCTGACAGTCAATAGGTGTGCCTAATAAAAGTGAGGGAGGCTCGAATGTTGATTAGGCGAATTGCCTTAGCGATTGCGCTTGGCGCAGCGGTCGGCTGCTTGCCGACTGCTGCTCAAGCTCAGGCGAAAGTGTTTGGGCTTGACTTGGGTGAACCGCTTCCCGTCCTACCGAAGTGCCCAAGAGATCCGGCGCTGTCGGCCCGCGACATGTGCGTGTGGTCCTCTAGTGGATCGACGTGGGTAAGCCAACCGCCAGGACGGTATCCAGCGTGGGCGGACTACGTGGCCATGAGGCTGACGTTGGGCAAAGATCGCCGCGTGGATCACATTGCGATGCGACTGCACTCGGGAACCAGACCAGAGCCTGTGGCTGCGAGTCTCACCACGAGGTTTGGCAAGCCGGAGTTGGCTCACCAGGAGCCCGGCTTCAGCGTCTGGCGCTGGCGGGGGGAGGGCATCGGTGCAGCGCTGCTGTGCTCATCCGAATGCAGCCTCGAATTTGTCTCCGCCCGAGCGATGAAGGAGCGGGATGACGGGGCGGCAGCGCGCCAGAAGGCGGATGCTGCCCGTTCTCTTACCCCGTAACTCCCCGGCGACGCTGCAAGTACTGATCAAGCCGGGATGGCCATTGTCAGCTGCTTCGGCGTCTCAGCCCTCGCGCCACTTCATGACCGCGAGCACCTTCAGGCCATGCTCTACGCTATCCAGCGAGCCGAACACCTCACTGGTTGCAATCGCCCGCCAGTGATCCCCTCGGACCTGTGCGTAGCGCCGGATGAAGCGGTTTCCATCCTTGTCTTCAACCAGGACCGTCTTGCCCGGCGCTGCTCTGTCGGAGCGCTCGAAGATCAGTCCTGTCCCTCTCTCGATAAACCCTGCCAACGCGTCATCTGGCATCGCCACCGTGAAGCGTTCTGGCACCTCTCCCAGGGTCATCAAATCCTCCCACTTTGTTGTAGGAGGTACTGTAATTTCATACAGGCTCATGGAGTGAGCTACCTCACCTCCATGATCGGGTACCGCACTCGATGAAAGCATCGGGCCAGCACCGGAGTTGAGCCACTCGGCGCGCACACCGAGGAACTTCGCGGCTTTGAGTGCTGTGTCGCCCTTCAGTGATTTGGTCTCGCCGGAGAACCAGGCGCTGACCGACGGGGCTGAGACGCCGACGTAGTTGGCCAAGTCTCTCTGCGTGACGCGCTCACCGGGGCTGCTCATAGCGCGGCGGTGCAGGAGGGCAGCCTCCATGCGCTCTTTTAGGGTGCTCATAGTTCGGTAAGCCTAACTAAAAAGAGTTAGGTGCACCTTGACATTGAAGTTAGGCACGCCTACTATCGCGGCATGCATCACCACTCAGCCCTCATCGATTTCCTCGGCGGCACCAATGCCGTCGCGGCCCTGGTCGGCATCAAACCACCCAGCGTGACTGAGTGGCGCGAGCGCGGAATCCCACGCGGCCGGCTCATTGAGCTTGCGCCCGTTGCGGAGTCTCGCGACGGCAGCCAGTGGACACGGCGAAGCCTGTTCCCCGATGACTTCCAAACCATTTGGCCAGAGCTTCGGGAACCCACAGCGCAAGAGGCATAGGCCCATGCCCGCATCACTCCCTCAGCTCGCGCAGGCGCTGCATGTATTCCTCGCCATGCGCCTTCGCGACCTGCTCCTTGATGCGGCAAATCCAGAACGTGAGAGAGGCCCCCGCCTTCTCCCACTCCGAGATCCCTCCCACCTCAGATCCCATCCGCGTCATGACGCCGCGGCTGCCTGAGGTTTTTCCCCGGGCCTGACCGCCCGGGGGTTTTTCTTCGTGCTCCCTGTCCATGGTCGGAACTTTGGAACAGGGATTGATTTGGATCAAAGCAGCGTTGGGCTGCATTTGCTGAGGACAAGAAATGGACCTGACACGAGCCCTTCAGAGGATGGTGCGGCGGTTCCCTGGTGGGACCAATGCACTGGCAGCAATGCTGGACATGAGCCCCACGACGCTCTTGCACAAGGCCAGTCCGACCGATGCCCGACAGTGGTTCAGCCCGGAGGAGTGCCTTTCGGTCACCGAGGCCACGGACGACAACGACTTCCTCAACGCGCTGTGCACCGCCCGCGGCGGCATGTTCATGCCGGTGACGGCCGACCTGCAGGGCTTGGTGGACGGCGACTTGGTGAACGTCATGCGGGAGGCCTCGCAGTTCATCGGCAAGCTGGCCGACGCGCGCTCCAAGTCGAGCCCCGGCGGCGAGGACATCACCGCCAACGAACTCGCAGCGATTGAAGCGGAAGGCGCCGACGCAATCGCTGCCATTCAGGAGGCGATCCGCCGCGCACGTGCCGAACACGACTCGTCCAAGCCGCGCCACTTGCGGGCCGCATGAGGGGCAGCAATGACGATCTATTCACGGCGCCAGATCACGGCGCATTACCGCGAGCTGATCAAGACCTCGCCGCGTGTCCACGCGATCCAAGAGACTGCATCCAAGTTCGGCCACAGCGCCGCGACCGTCGAGCAGGTGATCACGCAATCCGCCGTGACGGCCTTCCTGCACGCCCTTGGGCTGGACGGCGCGCCGGCCTCTGCAGTTCTGAAGGCTGCCGCGGATGCCTTCGGCCTCAGTGCCGACGAGCTGATGACCGCGGTCGAAGCACAACGCGAATCCATGGAGGCCTGAATGCTGAAGCAACTCATCGTCTATCGCATCGGCAAGGACTGGGAGCCGAATGCACACCTCTTCCTGGATTCGCTTGAGCGCGAGACCTTTGAGCCCTGCGGCCCGACCCAGGCGCTGTCCGCCGGCTGGGTGCCGCCGCGGGGAGAGCAGGGCGCTCCACTGCTGGAGCAGGTGGACGGCCACTGGCTGCTGACCCTGCGGCTGGAGAAGCGGATCCTCCCGGCCAGCGTGGTGCGCGAGCACACCGAGGAGCGTCTGGACCAGATCGAAGACGAGACCGGACGGCGGCCGGGGAAGAAGCAGGCGAAGGACGTGGCCGAGCAGGTCACCCTGGAGTTGCTGCCGCGTGCCTTCACTACCCAGTCCCACCTCAAGGTCTGGATCTCGCCGGCCCAGCGCCTACTGATGGTCGAAGCCTCCAGCATCGGCAAGGCGGATGAACTGATCACCCTGCTGGTGAAGGCGGACCCGTCGCTCAACCTGCACCTGCTGCAGTCGGCCCAGGCACCGGCGGCATGCATGGGCGCCTGGCTGATGGACGGCGTGCCGCCGGAGGACTTCACGATCGATCGCGACTGCGAACTGAAGGCCGCCGACGAGATGAAGTCAGTGGTGAAGTACGGCCGGCACAACTTGGATACCGCGGACCTCAAGGCGCACTTGGCGAGCGGCAAGATGCCGACCCGCCTGGCCATGACCTGGAAGGAGCGGATCTCCTTCACCCTCACCGACACCCTGCAGATCAAGGGCATCAAGTTCCTGGACGTGGTATTCGACGGCCGGGACAAGCCTGCGAAGGACGAGGCCTTCGACGTGGACGCCGCGCTGGCGACCGGTGAACTGTCGCAGCTGATCCCGGCGCTGATCGAAGCACTGGGTGGGGAACTGGACTTCATCGGGCAGTCCCAAAAGATTGCCGCCGCACATGCGCCGGCCCCAGCTGCGCAAAAGCCCGCCTCGCTGCCTCAGCCGTCCCCGCCGCTGCCCGAGCTGATGGCGCTTGGGCGCGAGCGTGGCTACCTCACGGTTCAGCTGATCGCGGGCACCTTCGGGTTACCGGAAGAGCGTGCCAAGGGCGTGATCGAAAGCCTCCAGGCGGTGGAAATCGTGGGCATATCCAACAGCGCCGGCCGCTACCCGCTGCTTGAACGGGAGCACAGCGAATGACCGCCGCGCTCACCGACACCCAGACCAAGGTCCTGGCCTACGTCCGTGAATACCAGCGCGAGAACCAGACCTGTCCAACCCGCGCCGAAATGACCAAGCACTTCGGCTGGGCCTCACCCAACGCAGCGCAGGCCCACCTCAAGGCCCTTGAGCGCAAGGGCGCCATCCGCATCGGAACCAACAAGGCCCGCGCCATCTTCGACCTGGAGACCGTATGAGCACTACGACGCAAAAGTACGTCCGCCACTCAAACCTCGGATTCATCCTTTGGCCCAAGACTGACGCACTGTGGCATGAGCACATGGGCCGACTGTTGACCCGTGTGCCCGGAAAGATCATGTCCGCCGGCTTCGCGGATGTGCAGGGTGGGACAGCCCGCTGCTTTGGGCGCTCCGAAAGCCTGGACATGGATAGCGATCCGAGCGACAGCGTGGCGCTGGCTTTGCAACTTGGTTTGGAGACCGTATGAGCATCCCGACACCACGCGAGCCGGAAGACCGCTTCCGTTTTCCCGTCCCGGCGCCCGCACCGGCTCCGGCCCCACAACCCCAGCAGCCGCAGGGGGCGAAGCGGTGACCACATTCGGATCCGTCTGCTCAGGCATTGAAGCCGCGAGCGTGGCCTTTCACCCGCTGGGCTGGCGTGCCGCCTGGTTCAGTGAGATTGAGGCCTTCCCGTCTGCCGTGCTGGCTCATCACTACCCGGAGGTGCCCAACCTCGGCGACATGACGAAGATCGCCAAGGCGGTGCTGCTGGGGGAAGTGCACGCCCCTGACATCCTCTGCGGCGGCACGCCGTGCCAGGCCTTCAGTGTGGCAGGCCTGCGCGAATCGCTCGCCGACGACCGCGGCAATCTGACTCTCAAATTCGTGGAGCTTGCTGATGCAATTGACCATGTTCGAGGTATGCGAAGAAAGCAGCCCGCCACCGTCTTCTGGGAAAACGTCCCCGGTGTCCTCTCGACCAAAGACAACGCCTTCGGGTGCTTTCTGGCAGGCCTTGCCGGAGAAGATGAGCCGCTGGTCCCACCAGGGGGCAAATGGGCGAACGCTGGTGCTGTGTATGGACCCAAGCGGGCAATCGCTTGGCGGACCCTGGACGCCCAATATTTCGGACTGGCCCAACGACGCCGCCGTGTGTTCGTTGTCGCAAGTGCTCGAAAGGGGTTCGATCCCGCAACGGTTCTTTTTGAGTGGGACGGCCTGCGCCGGGATTCTGCGCCGAGCCGAGAAGAGGGGGAAGAAACTGCCGCCACCCTTGATGCACGCGCTGAAGGCGGTGGCTTCCCCGGAACCGATGGAGCTTGTGGAGGGCACGTCCAGCCCGTCGCAAGTGGAAGCCGACACAACAGCCACTGGAATGGTGGGCCGCACCCACCTCTAACGCAGGCCTCCCAAGCTCGTGCCGGTGGTATTGGAGCCAGCAATCAAGAGATCTTCGAGCAGGGCGGCGCCGGGTTGGTGCGTGCTTATGGTGGCAACCGCACCAGCGGGCCGATCGAAGTCAGCCCCGCGCTCCTGGCTCAGCCTGGCAGCGGGTGGAAGGGCGACTTTGAGAGTGAAGCGTTTCTGGTGCAGCCGACTCATACGCTGCGCGGAGAGGGTTTCGACGCCAGCGAAGATGGGACCGGGCGCGGGACCCCGCTGGTGCCTGTCCTCGGGTTCAACGCGCATTGCGCTGAAGAGGAGATTCGGCAGCAAGGTCTTGGCCCGGGATCTGCAGCGCTGCTGCGCGCGCTTGCTGAAAAGGATGACGCCGCTTCGGCAGCGATTGCGCACGTTGACATCATGCCAACGATGACCTGCGGTGGCGGCCACGAGGCAAGCCACAGCCAGGTCAGTGGCCAGATGCGGGACCAGTTCATGGTACCGACCTCTGCAATGCAAGTGCGCCGCCTCACGCCCCGCGAATGCGAGCGGCTGCAGGGCTTTCCTGACGACTACACGCTTATCCCGTGGCGGACCTATCAGGAAGCCGCCCGCAAGGGCGCCAGCTATGAAGGACTGCTGCACCAGCGCGGCATGACACTGCGTGGCCCAAGCAGGGAAGAGTGTCCAGACGGACCCCGCTACAAGGCCCTCGGCAACTCCTGGGCCGTTCCGAACGTTGCCTGGATTGGCCGCCGGATTGACGCCGCCCTTCGTTCACTTGAGCTCGCGGAGGCCGCATGAGCTGGTCGGCTTTCGGCTTTTTGGATGAAAGCACCAAAGTACGTAGATCAACCGAGGGAGAGTCCGTGTCCCCATTCAGCCCCAACTACGTCCCGGTCATGCCCGGGCCCACCAAGGCGGAGCGCGCAGGCGCTGCTTCTGGCCGGAAGCTGTCCGCCCTCAATCAGGCCAAGATGGACCGCTTCGGCCCGTCCCCGGCGCCGACCCGCACCGCGGAGCAGAAAAGGGCGGACCTGGAGAAGGCCCGCGCCATCCGGGCTGGAAGGAGGGTGTGATGCACCACGACACTGCGGAAACGTCGCGCCGCGCGTACTACCAAATCGCCCAGGTGGACCTTTGCGCCAGCGAGCGCAAGGTGCTGCAGGCGATGGAGGTGGGCCAGCTCTACACCCGCCGGCAGCTGGAGCAGCTGACGTCGATGCGATCCGGACCGGTATGCGGCCGGGTGCACGCCCTGATCGAAAAGGGCCTCATTGAGGTGGTGGGGGAGAAGCTGTGCCCGGAATCTGGCCGGCCGGTTGAGGCCCTGCGCCTGGTGGCCCAGCAACTGGAGCTTGCCCTGTGATCGTCGATCCTGACTTCCTGGACCACTGGCGCACCGGCTGGCTCATTGAAGAGCTGGGAGGGGACAAGTTCGCGCCGTTCTACCTGCTGCGCCTGTGGGGTCACTGCCAGACCCGCAAGGCCACTCGCTTCGACATACCGCCCCAGGGTCTGAAGGGAATCTGCAAGGCTGAGTGCGCCGCTGCCGACCTGGAGCGGGCGCTGATCACCTGCGGCTATCTGGCGCGCGACGGCGAGACCGTTGAGGTCCTGAAGTGGGCGGAGCAGAACGCCTCGCTCATGGCCGCATGGGACAACGGATCGAAGGGTGGAAGGCCCAAAAAGAACCCGCAGGAAACCCATGGGAAACCCACTGGTAACCCACCGGCAACCGCTGGGCAGGCCACGGGCAACCCAGACGAAACCGATAAGACAAGAGAAGATAAGACAGGAGAAGAGGGGAACAAAACCCCCGCCGCTGGCGCGCCGGGACCGAGTGCTCCTTGCTCCGCCGGCAAGGGCTACAGCGCCGACTTCGAAGCCGCCTGGTCGGAATACCCGGCCCGTGCCGGCGGCAACAGCAAGGCCGACGCGTTCAAGGCGTGGGAGGCTCGCCTCAAGTCCGGCGCGACGGTGGACGAGCTCACGGACGGTGTGAGGCGCTACGCCCGCTTCGTCGAGCTTTCCCGCACTGAGCCTCGCTTCGTCAAGCAGGCCGCCACGTTCTTTGGGCCAGGCCTGCACTACCAAGACCCGTGGACCCCCCCAGTGATTCCGGCACACCACGCTGGAGGCCCTGCGCCTGTTTCCCGCCAGTCCGCCCTTGAGTCCCGGAACGCTGCCACGGCGGCCCGGGTGCTGGAGAAGCTGAATGCACACTGACGAATACCCCAAGTTCCTTGAGGTCCTGGCCGGCGTCCATGACTTCTACGGCAAGGACATGTCCGACTTCGCAGCCGAGCTGTGGCTTGAGGCCATGCGGACATTCGACCTGCATCAGGTGTCCAAGGCGCTGTCCGGGCACCTGATGGACCCTGATCGGGGTCAATTCATGCCGAAGCCCGCAGACATCGTCCGGCAACTGCAGGGCACCCAGACCGATCGCGCACTGGTGGCGTGGGGGAAGGTGACGGCGGCCATCGGCCAGGTCGGCGCTTACACGGACGTGGTGTTCGATGACCCGCTAATTCACCTCTGCATCGTGGACGCCGGAGGGTGGCCGAAGGTCTGCCGAACGACCTATGAGGAGCAGAGCTACCTTCAGCACCGTTTCTGCGAGGCGTATCGGGCCTACGCTCGCCGCGGAGACCCGGGTGAATACCCAGCCCGCCTGACGGGCGCCGGAAGCGGTGCGGACGATTTTGCGAAGCGGGGCATGCTGCCGCCGCCGCCCACGCTGGTGGGGGACAAAGCGCTGGCTCGGCAGGTCCTGGCCGGCGGGAGTGCACTGCGCCTCGCCGCGACGCCGGCAGCAGTGGCGCTTCCCGACCTGCGGCCATCCCGTCCGAAGGTGGCCGCATGACCGCCGCGCTCCACGCCTGCCAGGGCGGCTGGTGCGCCCGCCGCGAGTTCTGCGCGAACTACCACCACGGGCTGGTGCCCGCCGGCGAGGCGCCGAGCGATCGGCTTTGCGACCGTGGCAATGACGGCCAATCCGAATGGGCCCTGGTGGTCCAACTTCATCACATCGAGATCCCACAGACAGGAGAGCCCCATGATGGCTGGAAGCAGGAAGCGTCCGCGTGAGGCGTGGATGCAGGCAGTGCATTGCCTGATTGAGACGGTCGGCGACTGCCGTGAGTGGCAGGGCCGTATGTCCGGAAAGACCCCCGTGCATTCCGCGCCGGCAGGCTTCGCGTTCGAGGGTAGCAAAGCCGGGGCCACGGGGGTGCGTGGCCTGATTTACGAGGAGCGCCACGGCACGCGTGTGCCCACTGGCCATGTGATTCGTATGCGATGCCGGAATGATCGGTGCTGCGCCATAGAGCACATGATGGTTATGACCATCGCTGAATCGGTTCAGGAAATGTCCCGCCGCGGCGAGCTGCAGACCCTGAAGGCGCAGCCGGGCCGCCTGCTGGCTGCCCGGAACCGGCCGACCAAACTGACGATGGAAATCGCCAGGGAGATCCGGCTGAGCACCAACAGCATGACAAAGGAGGCGGCTCTGCGCGGCGTCACCCGTCAAACGATTGGACTGGTTCGGGCAGGGAAGCTGTGGCCCGAGGCTGCCAACGGCGCGAGCGTATTCAGTTGGAGGCCTGCAGCATGAGAAAGCGAAGCAGCTACCGTCCCCGCGGCGCCAACCCCAAGGCCCACATCATGGCCATGCAGGGCGCGATGAAGTTGGGACGCGACGATCAGTTGATCATTGCCGGGCGGGTGTCCGGCGCCGTGGACGCGGCGGGGCAGAGCCTGGCCACCCAAGAGCAGTGGGGCCACATCTTCGACGCCCTGAACATGATCGAGGCCCTGGCCCACCTGGGGCTGGTCCAGGACTCCGCAGAGTTCGTCCAGGCGCACCAGGCCAACATCGTCCAGATCCTCAACCGGAAGAAGTCCACCGGCTCCGCCACCCTTCGAGCCGAAGAACTGAAGCAGCTGCATGACCTGTCCGCCACCTGGGCCCAGGTGCTGGCGGTGGTCACCCACAACGAGTTCTTCCACGCCCAGGAGCGCGTGATCCGCAAGACGGTGAACGCGGCCAACGACCCGAGCGTCACCGTTATGGAGGCAGCATGAGCATGCACTTCGTCTGGGGCTACATGCCCAACATCGCCGAGGGCAAGGACAAGATGCTGCACTTCTGGCGGCAGATGTCCTCCCTCATGCGGGCCCGCCTGGAGGGCATGGCCGTCGTCGCGTACTTCCCGCAGACCCGGGCCCAGCAGAACACCTACAACTCCGCCCTGCAGGACCTGGCCGATCAGTTGCCCCTGGGGGGCGAGAAGCGCTCTGCGATCGTCTGGAAGCGCTTCATGCTGGCCACCCTCTACGAGCACACCCGGCACGATCCGCAGTTCGTTGAGGAGTGGAAGGCGATCGATCCGGTCCTGTTGCCGGACATGGATGGCGACGGCCTGCACCTGATCGCCCTCAGCACCAAGCCACTCACCCGGGAGCTGGCCGGGATCTTCCTGAACCTCTGCCACTCCTACGGGGATGACCACGGGGTGAAGTGGAAGCCGCAGAGCCTGGGCCGCCAAGAGGCCGCCAACGACGCCAGCGCGACGCAGAGGGAGGCAGCATGATTGTGATGCAAGTCGTGTTCACGCTCATGGCGCTGCTCTATGCCACCCTCTACTGGCTGACTGGCGAACCCGAAGGATGGGAAGTGCTGATGAGCCATAGGTCGCAAGACCGCATCGCCGCCGGTTGGACGCGCGTCAAGTGGATGGGTTGGTGCATGGTCTGCTTCTTCGATGCCTTGCTTTGGCCCGAAGTGTGGGAGGCGCTGACGAAATGAAGCGCTCAACGCCACTCAAGCGGACCCCATTCAAGGCCAAGCCGCCGGAGGCTGGCCAGCAGCCCGGCAAGAAGCCGGTGAAGTGCAAGGCGCCTGGCTGCCAGAACCGGTTCGTTCGCCGGTCGATGACCCACAAGGCTTGCGGGCCGGATTGCGCGGAAGCGCTGGTGGCGGCAGATCGCGCCAAGGAAGCCGCTCGGGCCCAGCGCGCTGCGGACCGTGCACACCGGGAAGCCCTGGCCGACATCAAGCCCCTGAGCCACTGGCTCAAGGCCACCGAGCGGGTGGTGAACCGCTACGTCCTGGTCCGGGACCGCAAGCAGCCCTGCATCAGCTGCGGCACCTACGACACGGTCCAGTGGGAGGCCGGCCATTTCAAGTCCGTTGGCGCCCATCGCGAGATGCGCTACCTTGCCGCCAATATTCACAAACAATGCCACCACTGCAACGTGAACAAGAGCGGCAACCTCCACGGATACCGCGCCGGCTTGCTGGCTCGGTACGGCCAGGCCCTGCTTGACCAGCTCGACTCTCCGCACCCACCGCTGGACCACACACGCGAGAGCCTGGCGGAGATCCGCCGGCAGTTCGCCGCCATGACCCGGGCGCTGGAGAAGTCGGCCGCAAATGACCACGCGCCATTCCATCGTGCAGCCTGACAATCTGTGAAACCAACGAGAGGAAGCGAAATGCTGCTGATTAGATTCAATGTCTGGTTTGGGCCGTCGCGCCATGCGAAGGCGACCAATGAGGGTCAAATCGCACAGCGTGTTGACCTGGAGGCGTACGCCACGCGCCTAAGCCTTTCGGAAGCTATACGACGCGTGCGAGCCTATGAAGAGGCTTTTCGGATTCGATACAGAGAGGTGTCCGCTGTGGTCTTTTCTCTGATTGGCGTGGACGAAATAGACAACCTTGATGATGCAACACTAGAGATCGCCCGCGTCCGGCTGATAGAGAGCCTTCCGATGGATCCGGAGCAAATTGGGTTGTGAGTGCACAGCAGCCAAATCGAGCGCTGGAGAAGGGCGCCGCCAACGATCCCAGCATGCAGGAGGCCGCGTGATCCGGTGCCCGAAGAAGAAGCCGGCGCGTCGGCAGCGCCAGCGCGTTGACCGATTGGCCCCGCCGAACAAAAGCATGCCGGGGCGAAAGTTCCGCGTGTACCCGGAGCCAGGAAGGCCACATGTAGTGGAGGTGCACGTCGCACGCAACTCCCGCCACATGCGGGAGGACATCCGGCGGCTCTACGACCCCAAGTGGTCATGCACCAGGACCGAGGGGATGCTGGCTTCGTGGCGCAGCAAGATCGACCGGCGGCCGGTGATACGGCCCGGCCAGGTGGTGGCCCGCATGTTCCTGAACGTGCAGGCGCTTCGCCGGCGGCCCGGTGAGATCGTCAGCCACGAGTGCACGCACGCTGGCATGGCCTGGGCCCGACTGCGCCGCGCCAACCTCCGCTTCATGGAAGGGGAGGAGGTGCTGTGCTACGCGGTGGGGCGGATGGTCGAGCAGGTCAATCGGTGCCTCTACACAATGGGCGCTTTCCGTTAAGCGGATAGGCTTTCGTCTCGCGGGTAAAGCAGCGTCCTAAAAGCTGCCTCAAGAGAACGGATTGATTTCTCGACCTCAACCAAGAAGTATTGTGAGCAAGCCCGCCAGTTTTCGGATTTCTGCCTGATCAAATCTTGTGGTGCGAATTCGTCGATTTGTTGATAGCTGGCGAATGACATGATTTGTGCCTGCATTTCCGCCAGTAATTCAAACAGTGGCACACAAGTATTCTCAGGAAGATAAATTCGATTTTTCTCAAAGTAATGAGTCAGCTGAATACGCAAGTCATCGGCTTTTGCGAGCTGCTCCAAGGGCGGTGGCGCATTTACGCTTCGAAAAACTGCTGTGGCTTGGCTCGCCTCAATTCTTAGCTCTACAAGGTATGAATGAAGCTTTTCGATAACATCGGCGCGCCGCTCTTGAAGCTTCGAAAACGTCACTTGATGTTCCGTTGTGGCGCGGGCAAGAGAGGCTTTTAGTCTCTCGGTTGAAATTGCTTCGGCCGCTTTTAGTTGAGATTTGAAGGTTTCAACATCCTTATCAAGCCAATGTTTGACGATCGACTTAAACAAGAGTGCAAGGGCCGCCAAGAGTGTTGCGGTGCCACCGAATGCTGCGAGAAAAGTCTGCCATGCTTCCATTTGTTGTGCCTATAGAGTCGGGGGAAGAATCACATCGGCGGTGCCGAGGTTATTTAGATGCGGCGCAATCGAAGGTTATCCGAATATTGGTTGTGCTCAAAATCGCAAATGCATTTAGGGTCCGGGTTGACGTCAAGTAGTGACACCACCATAATGCTACCTGCGTCCCGCTACTCAATAAGACTGCATAAGGCCGAAGCGGCGGCCCCTGGATGGGAATCCAACACCTCGCTCTTCACTGAGACGAGGCCGAATTCCGTCATTGCGGGGCGCCATGAGCATCACCGAAGAGCGATACGCGCGGGCCACCAGGTCCAGCCATCTTGAAGTCAACGCCGAGCAGCGCGGGGACATCGACACCATCATTGCAGCAGGCACCGCCGATTCGCTCGGCGTGATGCTCTGCCGCCTCCGCGCCGAGTTCGACGCGATCCATCCCACCGAGGTGGCCCAGGCCGCCGACAGCCTGACCGCCCGTGTGCTGGTGCTGATGAACCTCCGCAGCCTGCGGACGGTCACAGAAGCGCTGATCGAGTTCTCCCTCACCCAGTCCCTGCGCCGCGGCGTTACCGATCCGGCGGCAGCCCCGCGGGCGGAGCTCAAGGCGCTCACCGCGAAGTTGGCGGAGCAGATGGAGCGCGAGGAGCGCTTCGCCCTGATCGCCGAGCATGCCGCCAAGTGCCGGGAGGTCGCTGACGCGGCCCTGGCCCACCGCGAGCGCGTCACGGCGATGGTCGGGAAGGTGGTGGACTTCTGGGTTGACCGCCTGTGCCACCACTGCGACGGCCGGGGCTTCAACGGCGGCCGCGGCAAGCCGCAGATCCTCTGCTCCCATTGCAAGGGCACCCGCCACCGCCGCCGGCCCCAGCTCCACAAGGACCAGGACCTCCACGGCTTCGGCCTTTGGCTGCTGAACGTCATGGACTCCAAGGCCAACGGCGCCATGGGGAAGATCAACCGCAAGACCCGGAGCTACGCATGAGCCACGACAAAAACGCCGTTGGCGAGGCGAGCGCAGCCATTGCTGAGATCCTGACCAAACTGGAAAGGGCGACCGGGCGGCCAGTGCTTGGAGTTGACCTCTCTTCAGTCGCTCACCGACCGCTCGACCTTCGCGGCTCTATGGTGGTCGATCGCGTGGTGGCGATTGAGCTCGGCGCACGCACTGGCGACAACTGGAGGGCATGAAGATGAATAGCCTGAAAACTTGGCTGGTGGACAACCTGATCCCCATCCTGGCGATGATCGCCATGGCGACATGCGTGTTCACGATGCTTATGGGCTTGGTGCGGAACTGGGATGAAAGCCGCGAGCGAGGGGAGGCATTCGCCGCAGCTTGCAAGGAGGCTGGCGGCACGCCGGTCCACGACGGGCGCCAGATGGCGTGCATCAAATGAGGAGGCCCGGCGACCTCCCGGCCCAGGCCTTCGCCGCCTGCTTCTTCCTCACCATGATCCTGCTGGCCACTCCGGTGGTGGTGTTCCTGCTGCTGGCCGAGGGCTGGCGTGGACTGTCCTACCACTGGCACTGCAACTCTCAACGGAGGATGAATGACGAAATACCGCGTCGATGAACTGGATGGTGAACTGCTTGACATGGCTGTTGCCCGAGCCGAGGGAATCGAAGGCTACGTGGCCGACGTCTACGGCCCTGGCAGCTTTTCGCGCAGCCTGGCAGCCGGAGGGGCAATCATTGAGCGTGAGGGGATCGCAACTTGGCGGGCTGGTGAGTCGTGGCGAGCAGCGGTCCCGGATGAGCCGGAGCATGGGTATTACCACCCAGGCAATGAAATCATTGACTGCGGCGGAAGCGATGGCATCAGCGGTCCGACTGCAATCGTTGCAGCCATGCGTGCCTGGGTCTCATTCAAACTCGGTCCGGTAGTGGATCTCTGACGAAAACACCACAAACCCAACACGGCTTCCAATTCTTCCGTTAGACTTGGCGCACTAGACCGCCAACCATCGCCAATCAGCGTCTGTGACGCTCAATCCGGCCAGACCGGAAGCACCAGATGGTTAGGCACGCCTGAACACAAGGCTCGATAGCCTGGGCGGCGAAAGGTGCAAGTGTCACGCTCGCGTGGCAGTCGTAAGTCACTCGAATAACCGGCCCAGTGAGAGGGCGCTAATGGCAAGCTACTGGCCTGGCACTCCGGAAAGACGGGGACCTTCACACATGCCAATCGAAGCGAGCCGTGCACGAGCCGCTTTCGGCGCTGCGACCACTGAACCCGGCGCAGCAGTAACGCGATCCGAGTGATTCGGATGGGCCCGGTTGGCAGTTGTGAGGGTGAGGAACCTGAGGGCGCCTGCAGCGCCGTCCGGGGATTCTTCCTCGCAGAGAGGTATAGCCTGACCGCTGCTGGATCGTCTGTCCGGCGCCGATGGTGAATACGGTCTGACCGCGCCGCTACCTTGAGAAGGCGTGCGGGGACTGACGAACTCCCCGCGCGCCAAGTGGTCGAAATACCCCCAAGCCCGCCCGGCTCATGCTCGGCGGGCTTTTCTCATTCTGCGATCAACGGGGGAGAGCTCCCTGCGCCCAAAGGGCTTCGGCCTGAGTGAAACATGAGACTGCCCCCGCCCATGAGGGTGGGCCAAGGGGCGGCACAGAAGGGCACACAGTAACTCCCCCACCCAATCTGGTCCCCACACGCGGGCCGGAGACGCCATGACCTGCTGGTGGCGTCTGGCATCGACAGCAGGACCGGCTACCCAGGGCGACGCGTGCAGCCGGGCGCGCATTCTCCAGCCCGATCAAGTCGCACACGTACAGGCCTTGAACGCCGGGTGCCGGCAGGACCGCAGCAATGCGCATACCGCCGAACCAGCCCCGTCGAATGAGTCAGCGCCTCGCCTAGCGCAAACCAACCCTGCCGTAATGGCGCCGGATCGAGTAACCGGCATCCTCAAAGCCCGGCCGCGTGACCTCGCCATCCGCGCGCACTTCATGAATCGGTCGCTTGTCGGCCGGGCACCTCGTCTCCGCTATGGCCAGGACCTCCAGCGGTGAGCCGCCGCGACCAACTGAAAGCACCCGATGAAGAATCGTCCTGTGTTCGTGATGTTCGCCGTGGCCGCCATGGCTGCTGCTGCCTCCGCCGTCCAGGTGGTGGCCACCTCCGTCCGCGCCGTGTACCGGCTGGCGATGGACTATCTGCGCTTCCGCGCCTTCGCTGCCGCGGCCGTGGACGTGGCTTCCAGAAAAGCCACGGTGGCCCATCTGGCCGCCCACACCAAGCTGAAGGCAGCCTGCCGGTACCGGGCCCGCCAGGAGTGCCGCGACACCCCCACGCTCACCGACAGCTGGCGGATGTGTCCGAGCGTCTGACATGTGAAGCAGGGCCGCCTCGTGCGGCTCTTTGCATTGGGCCCCACACGGACCCAGCGCAAAGGGAAGCGCCAGCATTCACCACTCAGCAGACCAGTGGCCGGCCAGGCGCAAATGTGGCCGGATAGCTCCCGCGATGCGCTGCCCGACGCGAAAGAAATCTGACTCGGCAGCGGAAGGCAGTCACCCAGCGGCGCAACAAGTGCCGTAAGTCCTCATGGGTGACACCAGTCCGAGGGAAGGGATCGGACATGACCGAAAAGCGAAAGATCGACTGGGAGGCCATCGAGGCTGACTGGCGAGCAGGGGTCAAGACGAAGCAGCAGATGTCGATCGAGCACGGAGTGTCCCGGGCCGCGATGGACAAGCGCTTCGCCAAGCTGGGGATCGAACGAGACCTCCGGGAGAAGATCCAGGCCAAGGCCGAAGCGCTGGTTACACAGGCTGAGGTTACAGCCAAAGTTACAGGCGCCACCAGTGCAACCGAAGCGGCCATCATTGAGGTGAACGCGACGGTGCTGGCTGGTGTCAGGCTGGCGCACCGAACGGACATTGCCCGCTTCCGCCGGCTCTGCCTGAGCATGCTGCAGGAGCTGGAAGCCGAGACCGCTGACCTGGACCTCTTCCGCGAGCTGGGCGACATGCTCAGGCGCGAGGACGACAAGGGCCAGGACAGAAGGAATGACCTCTACCAGAAGGTCATCAGCAGCGCCGGCCGGATCGACAGCCTCAAGAAGCTGTCCGAGACGCTGAAGCATCTGATCACCCTTGAGCGTGAGGCTTACGGGATCGCAGCGGTCGAAGACAAACCGGCAGGTGGTGATGACATGGTGGCCACGCTGTCCAAGCTGATTGAGAAGCTGCCGGGATGAGCACGGGAAACCTGCTGCTCGATCGGCAGTTGGCCCGCTGGTACGAACTGAAGGATCACCCGGTCCAACTGGCCCTGATTGAAGCTGTTCCCAACGGGGTGCGGTTTCCGCTGGTGCCAGCCGGCCGCCGAAGCGGCAAGACCGAGCGGTTCAAGCGTTTCCTGGTGAAGCAGGCCAATCGCGTGCCGGGCCCGTACTTCGCGGCGGCGCCTACGCACGATCAGGCCAAGAAGATCTTCTGGGATGACCTGAAGGCCTTCTCACTCTCCTGCCTGCACCCGCGGCGGCCCAGCGAGTCGGATCGGATCATCTTCCTCCCCAACGGGAGCGAGATCCATGTGATCGGGCTGGACAAGCCGCAGCGGATCGAAGGTATCCCGTGGAAGGGCGGGGGGATTGACGAGTTCGCGGACGTGAAGCCGGACGCATGGGAGGCCAACATCCTCCCGGCGCTGAACACGGTCAACCCGCTGGACCCTGACTATCGCGCCTGGTGCTGGTTGCTGGGCGTGCCGGACGGGCTGAACCACTACTACGACCTGTGCTCCAAGGCGGAGACGGGCGTTGATCCAGCCTTCCAGGTCTTCCACTGGAAGTCGGCCGAAATCCTGCCTCCCGATGTGATGGCCGCCATGAAGCGGGCCATGTCGGAGAAGCAGTTCAAGCAGGAATTCGAGGCTTCATTCGAGACGGCCGGCGGCCGAATCTATGAGGACTACTCGAAGGAGAACCACACGAGCGAGCGCATCCTGCCTCACGAGCAGCTCATGTGGATGCATGACCAGAACTACACCCCTCTGTCCTCGGCGGTGGGGGTTCGGCGTGGTGAAAGCCTGTTCCTGCTGGATGAGATCGTGCTGACCAGTGCGGTGTCGAAGCAGTCGGCGCAGGAGTTCGTGGAGAAGTTCAAGGACCACAAGAATCGCAACGTCCTGATCTATGGCGATCCCGCTGGCCAGGCTGGCGAGAAGCACGGCCATGCATCGGACTACACCGACATTGAGGGCGTGCTCCGGGCTCACGGCTGGACCTACACCCGCAAGGTGCGTCCCGCCCACCCGGCGATCAAGGACCGACAGAACGCGGTCCGCGCCAAGATCAAGACGGCAGACGGCCAGCGGTCGCTGTTCGTCAACCCAGTCACAGCGAAGTGGTGTGACAAGGGCCTCGCAACGGTCCAGCTCCAGGAAGGCTCCACCTTCCAAGAGGACCAGAAGAACAAGTATCAGCACATCACGACCGCAATCGGCTACTGCGTAGACCGTGAATGGCCGTGCATCCGCCGCACCGCAACGGTCGGTGAACTCCGGATTTAGGCTTATGGCAGACGTCTCCACACCATCACAAGAGGTCATGCAGATGTCTCCCAGCTGGGAGCTTTGCGCCTCGCTGCTGGGTGGCACTACCGCCATGCGCGAAGCCGGGGAGCGTCACCTGCCGAAGTGGCCCAACGAAGACGAGAAGGCCTACAAAACTCGCCTGTCGGTCGCGGTTCTGTTCCCGGCCTTTGGCCGCACCGTTACCACGCTAGCAGGCAAACCGTTCTCCAAGCCCCTGACGCTGGATGACGACGTGCCGGAGACCATCCGGAAGATGTGCGAGGACATCGACCTGCAAGGTCGGAACCTTCATACCTTCGCAGCGGATGTGATGGAGACGGCGCTGGCGCTGGGCCAAACCGGCATCCTGGTTGACTTTCCCCGCAAGTCGGAAGAGGTGCGAACCTTGGCCGATGAGCGGGCGCTGGGTCTGCGTCCCTATGCCCTGGAGATCAAGCCCCATCAGCTGCGCGGCTGGCGTGCGGCCTACATGAACGGAAAGTGGGTGCTGCTGCAGCTGCGCTTCTGTGAATGGGTTGAAGAGCCTGACGGCCCGTTCGCCACCAAGAAGGTGGAGCAGATCCGCGTGCTTTCTCCTGGCGCATGGGAGACGCACCGCAAGAATGAGCGGGACGAGTGGGTGCTGTACGAGGACGGCACCACGACGCTGGACTACATCCCATTCCTGGTGGTGTATGGCCAGCGGACTGGCTTCATGCTGTCAAAGCCGCCGTTGCTTGAACTGGCGCACCTGAACGTCGCCCACTGGCAGAGTGCCAGCGACCAGCAGACGATCCTGCACACGGCACGCGTCCCCATCCTGGCTGTGTCGGGCATTGAGGAAGGCTCAAACTTCAAGCTGACCGTAGGTGCGTCCGCTGCGGTCTCCCTTCCGCCAAATGGCGACATGAAGTACGTGGAGCACACCGGCGCGGCAATCAAGGCGGGAGCCGATGACCTCAAGGATCTCGAAGAGCGCATGCGCCAGGCCGGCGCCGAGCTGCTGGTGCTGGATCAGAAGATCACCGCCACCCAGGTGAGCACCGAGAACGCGGTGGGCATGTGTGCGCTGCAGCGGATCGTGCAGGGCCAGGAAGACGCCATCGACGCCATGCTCCAGACCTTTGCGGACTGGATCGGCGAGAAGCAGGGCGGCCACTGCAAGATCTTCAACGACTTCGGTGCGGCTACGCTGAGCGACGCTCAGGCCCAGTTGATCAAGGACTTCGCTGCCGCCGGCATGCTGTCCAAGGAGACGGCATTCCACGAGATGCAGCGCCGCGGCACGATCTCGCCAGACCTGAAGTGGGAAGACGAGAAGGATCGCATTGACGCAGAGGGTCCGCCGCTGGGCTCGCTGGGTGTGGAGGGCGGCATGAACCCGCCAGCACGCAATGCCAACAGCCAATGAGTGGATCGCCGACGAGTCGGTAGCCCACGCGATTGACCTGGTGCACTACGGCAATGGGGTTGTCCGGCGGATGCTGGCCATCCTGAACCGGGCGGACGCCAGCTTGACCTTCCAGCTTCAGGATGCACTGGAACAGCTGGATGCCGGATCGTTCACCGTGCAGCGGCTGGAGGCGCTGTTGTCGTCGGTCCGGGCGCTCAACTCCCAGGTCTATGACCAGATGATCCAGGCGCTGAACCTGGAGCTGTCAGGCCTGACGGATTCGGAGGTCAGCTTCCAGCGCGACCTTCTGACCCACCCGCTCCCTCAGGAGGTGGTGGCCCAGTTCAATACCGTGAGCATCGAGCAGGTGCACGCGGCGGCCATGGCCCGGCCTTTCCAGGGGCGGCTCCTGAGCGAGTGGGGCCAGAGCATTGCAGCAGACCGCATGGTTCGCATCCGCGACACCGTGCGGATGGGATTTGTGGAAGGGAAGCCGGTCCAGCAGATCGTCCGGGACGTGCGGGGCACCAAGGCCCAGAACTACCAGGACGGCGTGATCGAGATTGACCGGCGGCACGCGGAGACGATCGTCAGGACGGCAGTCAGCCACACGGCAGGCTACGCCCGAGATCAGGTGCTGGCCGCGAATGCGGATCTGGTGAAGGCGGTCATGTGGCGGTCCACCCTGGACAGCCGCACGAGCCAGCCTTGCCGGCTCCGCGACGGCTGCAAGTACGGCCTGGAGGATCACAAGCCCATTGGGCACAAGTTGCCCTGGGGCGCGGGCCCCGGCCGGTTCCACTTCAATTGCCGCTCCACCTCGGCGCCGGTGCTCAAGAGCTGGCAGGAGCTCGGCGGCGAGGATGTGGCGGACTGGACCCAAAGCCAGCGGGCCAGCATGGACGGCGCGGTGCCGGCAGACACGACCTATGCGGAATGGCTGGCCAAGCAAAGCGCGGCCCGGCAGGATGAGATCCTGGGACAGGCCCGGGGTCGGTTGTACCGCGAGGGCGGGCTGGACCTCCAGCAGTTCAGCAACAACAAGGGAAAGCTGCTGACCCTCCAGGAATTGAGAGCCCGCCAGCCTGCCGCATTCAAGGCTGCCGGCCTATGATTAGGGCGTGACGCTGAAACTCGTTCCGCCCGGTGCCAAGCCAGAAGAGACGCCCGCCGACAAGGTGCGGCGCCGTGTCGCCGCGCTGGCCCCGCGCCACCTGCTGACCTGCCGCAAGTGTGGCGGCAGCGAGTTCATCGAGACCAGGGTGGGGGTGGAGAAGAGCCCAGCCGGGAAACCGGTCGGGGGAACCAAGACCCTCATCTGCATGCCCTGCATGTTCCTGCGCAAAGAGCGCGTAGAAGCCTGACCCCAGGCACCCAACACGAAGCCCGCCAGTGAGCGGGCTTTTCCGTTTCTGAGCCGCCCCGGGCAACCGCGGGCGGCTTTTTCACGCCCTGACGCGGATGCCGAGGGGAGACCGGGCCGGATGGCCCATCCGCCCGCAGGTGGATGCCTGCGAAAGAAAGACTCACCATGCCATTCAAACTCGACGCCAACGGAAACATCGTCACCCAGGAAATCGGCGGCCAGAAGCTGCCCGTGTTCGTCCACCCGGACGGCAAGGAGGCACCCTTTGACGCTGACTCGACCATCTCCACCATCGGCCGCCTCAATGGCGAGGCCAAGAGCCACCGGGAGCGCGCGGAAGCCGCCGAAGGCCAGCTCAAGGGCTTTGCTGGTATCACCGATCCGGCCGCAGCGCTCAAGGCGTTGAGCCTGGTGAAGAACCTGGACGAGAAGAACCTGATCGCCGCCGGCGACCGGGACAAGGCGGTGACCGAGGCCGTCAAGAGCGTCGAAGAAAAGTATGCGCCCATCGTGAAGGAGCGCGATGACCTGCAGGGCCAACTGAACAACCACCTCATTGGCGGCGTGTTCTCCGGCTCCAAGTTCATCGCCGAAAACTTCGCTGCAGGCGGCCCCGCCGGCGTTGAGATCGCCCGCGCCCTGTTCGCCAACAAGTTCAAGGTGGAGAACGGGAAGCTGGTGGCCAAAGGCCCGGACGGCCAGCCGATCTATTCCCGCACTCGCCACGGTGAGCTCGCCGATGGCGAGGAGGCCCTGCAGATCCTGGTGGACTCGTACCCCCACAAGGCACACCTCCTGAAGGGCTCCGGCGCTTCGGGAGGCGGCGCCCAAGGCGGTGGCGGTCAAGGCGGCAAGCGGACTTACACCCGCGCCCAGTTCGATGCACTGCCACCCGCCGAACGCATGACGGTCTCCCAGGCCGTTGGCAAGGGCGAGGCTGCGCTGACCGACTGATCCCCTTCCAACTCCCCAAACCACGGCCCGCCTTGTGCGGGCTTTTTCATTTCTGAAAGACCCGCACCATGCCCGTCAATTCGATCACCTCTCTGATCCCCGACATGTACAACGCGCTGGACGTCGTCTCGCGCGAACTGGTGGGTTTCATCCCGTCCGTGTCGGCTGACATGACCTTCGAGCGCGCCGCCGTGGGCCAACAGGTCCGCAGCCACGTTGCGCCGTCCGCGACCGCCACGGACATCACCCCCAACGTGACGCCGCCCGATGACGGTGAGCAGACCATCGGCAACACCGCCATGACGATCCAGAAGGCTCGTCGTGTGCCGGTGCGCTGGAACGGTGAGCAGTCCCTCGGCCTGAACAACGGCGGTCCTGGCCGGCGCAACATCATGCGCGACCAGTTCGCCCAGGCGATGCGCACCCTGGTGAACGAAGTGGAGGCCGACCTGGCCGGTCTGCATCTGTTCGCGTCCCGCGCCTATGGCACTCCCGGCACCACGCCTTTCGGCGTGACCGATGACTTCACCGATGCATCGGAAACCCTGCGCATCCTGAAGGACAACGGCGCTGGCACGGCCGACCTGCAGATGATCATCAACACTGCGGCCGGCGCCCGCTTCCTGGGCAAGCAGGTGCGTGTGGATGCACAGGGCACGGACTCGATTCTGCGTCAGGGCATCCTGCTGCCGACCACCGGCTTCAACCTGCGCGAGTCGGCCCAGATCGTGACCTTCAACAAGGGCACCTCTGCGAGCTCCACCACCAACGCCACCGGCTATGCCGTGGGCGCCACGGTGATCACGCTGGCCGCTGCCGGCACCGGCTCGATCCTGGCGGGTGATGTGGTCCAGTTCGCCGGCGACGCGAACAAGTACGTCGTGGCTTCGGGCGACGCGAGCACCGCCGACGGCGGCACCATTACCCTGGCCGCCCCCGGCCTGCGCCAAGCTCTGCCGGCCGCCGCCACCGCCATCACGGTGCTGGCGACCTCCGCACGCAACATGGCCTTCCGCCGCGGCGCCATCGCCCTGGCCACCCGCGCACCGGCACTGCCGGAAGAGGGCGATTCGGCCGATGACCGCCAGATCATCACCGACCCGCGCAGCGGCCTCTCGTTCGAAGTGGCCATGTACAAGCAGTACCGCCAGGTCCAGTACGAGATCTCTCTGGCCTGGGGCGTGAAGGCTGTGAAGCCGGAACACATCTCGCTGCTGCTGGGTTAATCCCCGGTCATCCACTTCAACCACCGCAAGGGCGGGGCCTCACGGCTCCGCCCTTTTTCACATCTGAGGTCATCACATGCCCGAAACCATCAAGGTCAAGCCCTGGGGTCAAGACCAAGGCGACTTCGTCCTGATCAACAAGGACGACTTCAACCCCGAAGTGCACGAGCTGCTGGAGCCCAAGGCTGAAGAGAAGCCCGCCGGCCGCAAGCCCAAGGCTGCCGCCGAGCAGCCCGCCACCTAACTCAAGCACAAGAAGGTCCTCGCCATGCCGACCATCAGCCAAGGCGCCCCCGCCTATTTCTTGACTCTCGAAGCCGGGAATGTGCTCACCGTCGCGGCTGATGCCATCAGCATTGGTGTGCTTCGGACCTATCCCACAACCGTTGGCGGCGAGGCGTCTGAGTCGGCGCCGATCGCGCCCGGCCAGACGATCACCAAGGGGCCGTTGCTGTCGCCCGCCCGCTATTGCATCGAAGCGGTCAGTGGATCGATTCAGTATTCCATCGACAAGAGTTCTGGGGCCGCAGGTGGCGGCGTTGGCGGTGGGGCTGTCGCTGTGGAACAGTCTGCCAACCAGGTCATCGCCGCCGCGTCTGCCCTGAACTTCGGCGGCGGTCTGGCGGTGTCCGCTGCAGGATCGAAGGCGACGGTGCAGTTCACACCGCAGTCGATCGTCACTCCCCCCGGTGTCTCTGGAATCTCTGGGTACTCGGGCTATCGGCCTTTCGCATCCCCTCGCGAGACTGCGCCGCCGGTCGTTGGCTACCCGAGGCGGAAGAACCTGGCGACGTTCTTCAGCCCCACGTCGGTCAACACCGTCATCAACAGCGGCAATATCAGCGTCACCAGCGACTACACCGACCCGTTCATTGGCGAGGCCTGGAACGCTTCAAACTCGTCTGCTGGCGGTGCTGCGACGAATGGCCAGTCCATGCGTGTGGGCTGGATTGCCAACTCTGATGTGGTGGTGGCCCGGGCAACTGCCATCACCAATGCCGACGACATCACCGGGAAGAACATCTACATCCAGCTGAAGCTGGTGTCCGGCGTCCCGCCCGATAACCTGCGGGTGCGCCTCTACACGGCCGGGCAGCTCGGCTCTACCAGCACCAACTACTGGCAGGCCGAAATACTGTACCCCCACGGCGGAACGCTGAAGACCGGTCAGTACTGGCAGACGTTCGCCGTCCCTGCCGCCAACTTCACGGCTGTGGGGACACCCGGCGCGATCACCGGCATCGTCTCCGCCGGAGTGCAGGTTGTCGGCACCAGCGCTGGCGCATTCCTGCTCGGCGACATCTTTTCCTGCCCGAACCTGCTGACGAAGGGCGCTGTGATCATTGGCTTCGATGACTGCCGGTCAGACACATGGTTTGCGGCGGCTCGGACCATGGTGAACCGTGGGCTGGTAGGGGTCTGTTACCCGGGCGCAATTGCGAGCGTGATTCGAAGCAGCCCGGACGAGTTCCAGATGACGCTGAATCAACTCCGACGGATGCAGAACGACTACGGGTGGCAGATTGCATCGCAGGCCTGGGATTCGGAGAATCCCAACGACACCCTGCCTGATTTCGCCGCCAAGATGAGCGCGATGAGGGCGTTCTATGAGGCTGAGGGCTTGCGGGGTGGTGCGGATGGAAGCTACTTCTCCAACGTGTCCCTCGGCTCCGCCCGCGATTACACCTTCCGCCAGTGCTTCCGAACCATGCGCTCTTACACCATCTGGAGTGCCGCACAGGTCGGATCCGTCCGCGCAGAGTGCACACCGACCCCCGACCCCTACAACCTCCAGGCCTTCGGGGTGGACACCACGGTCCACACCGCGGCGCACATGCAAACGCTGGTGGATCAGGCGATCGCAAAGAAGGGGGTGATGCGCTTCATCTTCCACGGCATCACCGAGAGCAACGCCACTCTGGTGGGCCTGCTGGACTACCTCGACGCGCAACGGGCCAACGTGGATGTGATGACCGAGGCGCAGCTTCAGGACCGCCAGCGGAACCTCGCATTCTCATAAGGCACAGGCATGGCACTGATCGTTGAATCCGGCGCCGGCCTGCCCGACGCTGAGTCCTACGCCAGCACCTCCTACGCGGACACCTACCACGCTGATCGTGGGAATGACGCATGGGCGGCGCTGACCGCGGCGAAGAAGGAGGCTGCCCTGCGCTTGGCCACCGAGTGGCTGGGCCAGCAGTACTCCGGCAACTGGCGGGGCTGCCGGGTGAAGGCCACCCAGGCCCTGGACTGGCCCCGCTCGGACGTGTGCATTGACGGGGTGACGCTGGACTACACCAAGATCCCGCAGATCCTGGCCAGGGCCACCTGTGAACTGGCGCTTCGGGCATCCGCCACAAGCCTGACGAAAGACGAAGGGCCTCAGGTCCAGTCTGTGACCGTGGGCCCCATTGAGCGGGTGTTTGCCGATGGCGCCCGCCAGCAAACGCGCTTCGCCGCGGTGGAGAACCTGATCCGCCCGCTGCTGAAGTCCTCCGGCGGCATCAAGCTGGTGAGGGCCTGATGAGCTTCGACTACAGCGAGATTGCGGGCGTTGTCCTGGAGCTGCTGGCTGAGTTCGGCGCCCCGGCGGTCCTGAAGGTCAAAGGCACATCCTCCGGCTACGACCCGGCCACCGGCACGGCCACGCCCACCTTCACCCCTTACCCCTGCACCGCCTGCAACACCCAGGCAGAGCGCAGCTATGTGGACGGCACGCTGATCGGGGAGGGCGCCCGCGTCTTCCTGGTGGCGCCCCAGGGTATCCCTGAGCCCAAGTCGGGGATGCTGCTCGCGTGGCAGGGGTCCGACTTCGCGGTGACGGTCTGCAAGCCCCTGGCCCCCGGCGGCGTGCCGGTGATGTACGAGCTGCAGGTCAAGGCATGAAGTCCGGATGGTCCATCCCTCTGGATCGGCTGGTGGAGAAGGCGAAGGTGGATGTGGAGACCGTGGCCCGCAAGGCCACCCTCCAGCTTTTCCAGTCGGTGATCGAGTTGAGCCCGGTGGGCAACCCAGACCTGTGGAAGGCCAACCAGGGCCAGGTCTACAAGCGAGAGACCCACAACATCTTCGTCCAGGCGCTGAACGCTGACATCGCAGCGGATCCGCGCAGCTTCACCAAGTCGGGCAAGCAGAAGGTCCCCTTCGCCAAGACGAAGAGTGCCAAGGCCCTCCGGGCAGCGTTTCCCAACAAAGCCGGGAAGGGCTACGTCGGCGGCCGGTTCCGGGCGAACTGGAATGTCGCGGCAGGGACGCCGGACCGGACCACAACGGATGCCACACAGCGGGCCCGCTCGGACGCCGAGGCCCAGAAGGCGCTGTCGCTTGAACTGGGCGGCGTGATCTACATGACCAACTCGCTCCCCTACGCGAAACGCCTGGAGGACGGCTGGTCCAAGCAGGCGCCCACCGGGATGGTCCGCAAGTCGGCCATCCAGTTCGCCCGCTTCGTGAGGAAGAGCAAGCCATGAGCAACAAGATCATCCGCGCGGCATTCGAGACGCGGCTGGCCGCCTGGGCCGCCGCTCAGACTCCGCCGCTGCCGGTGGCCTTTGAAAACATCGACTTCACCCCGCCCGCCGCCGGCACCGCCTACGCCCGCTGCTTTCTCCTACCGGTGGACGAGGACACCGAGACGGTGGACATGCAGCACCGGGCCTACGAAGGGATCTTCCAGGTGACTCTCTGCATGCCGCTGGGGCAGGGCAACGGCGCCGCCGATGACCTGGTCGCATCCCTGCAAGCCGTCTTCAACCCCGCCGCGCCGCTGGTGCAAACCGGCCTGCGCATCTTCCTGACCCGGCCCCTGAGCCGCCGCTCCGGCATCACCGAGGACACCTGCTTCTCGGTGCCCGTCTCCTGCGCCTACCGCGCAGACACCTACCCCACCTGATTCCGCCCGTCTCGGGCATCGCAACCAAGCCGCCTTCGGGCGGCTTTTTCTTTGTCTGAAAGGCACCGATATGGCCGTCTCGCTTCCCAACGGTTCGCAGATCTTCATCGCGTCTGGCTACGCGACTTCGAAGAACATGACCGCAATCACCAACGCCGTCGCCGCGGTCTCCACGCTGGAGGCTTCGCACGGAGTCGCCGTGGGCGATTACGTCGAAGTCACCTCCGGCTGGTCTCGCCTCACCGGCAAGATCCTGAAGGCCGGCGCCGTCTCCACCAATGACGTGACCTGGCTGGGTCTGGACACCACCTCGACCTCTGCCTACCCGACAGGTCAGGGCGTGGGCTCGGTCCGGGAGATCAGCGGCTGGACCCAGCTCCTGCAGATCCTGAGCACCAGCTCCAACGGCGGTGAGCAGCAGTTCACCGAATACCAGCTGCTGGAGTCGGACTCGCAGCGCCGGATCCCCACCACCAAGAGCGCCGCCGGCCTCACCATCTCGGTGGCTGACGACCAGACGCTGGCCGGTTTCATCCTGGCGTCCGCCGCCAACGATGACCGCCTGCCGCGGGCCGTGAAGATCGTCCTGCCGTCCGGCAAGGAGATTCTCTACAACGCCTACATCTCGCTCAACAAGACCCCGTCCCTGACGGTGAACGAGATCATGGCCTGCGAACTGACGCTGTCGTTCGTCGCCGAACCGCACCGCGTCTAAACCCTGGGCCCGCCTGAGTGCGGGCCCTTTCCATTGGAGCAATCCACATGACCGACAAGATCACCGTTTCGATCGAGCCCAATCCGACCTTCCGCAAGGAAGTCACCATTCCCGGCCCCGGCGGCCAGGCGCTCACCCTGGACCTGGAGTTCATCCGCCGCGACGAGGATGGCCTCAAGGAGTTCTCCACCGGTGAGAAGGCCAAGGAGCGCAGCAACGCTCAGGCGGTGCTGGACTGCGTGGCCAACTGGCACAACGTGGACGAACCGTTCACGCCGGCGGCGGTTGAGCGGCTGGTCAAGAATTGGCAACGCGCCGCCGTGACGATCACCACCGCCTACGTGAACGAGCACTACTGGGCCCGCCTGGGAAACTGAGGGAGGCCGGGCGGCGCCGGTACAAGAAGCCGCCCAAGGCGGCCGACTGGGAGCTCCTGGGCCTGACGGCCGATGAGGTCGCCGACCAGATCGGAATCAAGCTCTGGCCTGAGAACGTCGAGTCATATCTGCTGTTCTCTCGCCTGGATGACCAGTGGCTCATGAGCCCGGCAGGGCCCTACGCGCTCAGCGCCCAGGGCATCGAGTCAAGCCTGCGACTCATGGGGGTGCCCCGCCACCGGTGGCCCGCGCTCATCGACGACTTCAAAGCCCTCCAAGCCGGCGCCCTACAGGGCATGGCCGAGAACCAACCCAAAGCGCCCCAGTGATGGGGCGCTTCTCATTGCACGCTCATGGCTGACGAAATCACCACCCTGGGTCTAGGCGTTGACACCTCGCAGGTGAAGACCGCCACCAAGGACCTGGACCAGATGGCCAAGTCCGGCGAAAAGGTCGAGACCGTCGCCGAGGCGCTCGAGCGTGCCATGGCGAATGCTGGCAAGGCCAGCGCCGCCTCCATGGCCAGCCTGGAGGCTGCGGTCCGCGACAACGTGGCCGCCACGCAGGCCCTGGCCGCCGCTATGGAGAAAGTCGGCACCTCCACCGAGCGGACCCGCACGCGCACGAAGGAGCAGACCAAGCAGACGGAGGACCTGGGCGCAAAGTCGAAGTACACCGCCCAGCAGATGCAGCAGCTGAGCTTCCAGCTGAATGACTTCTTCGTGCAGGTGTCGTCCGGTGGATCGCCGCTGACCGCCCTGATCCAGCAAGGATCACAACTGACCGGGACCTTCGGGGGCGTCAAGGGGACGTTTGAGGCGCTGAGCACCGTCTTCACGGCGTCCCGTCTCGCCATTGGTGCGACAGTGGGCGTCCTGGGGACGCTGGCAGCCGTCTACTACTCGGGTACTCAGCAAAGCGAGGCCTTCCGCAAGTCCATCATCCTGACCGGCAATGCGGCCGGCGTCACTGAGGGGCAGTTCAACGCCCTGGCCAAGAGTGTCGCAACCGCGGCCAGCGTGAGCACTGGGAGTGCCCGGGAGATCACCCAGGGCCTTGTGTCCAGCGGTCAACTCAACGGGGAGGCACTGAACAAGACGGCGGAAGCGGCCCAGCTATTCGCCAAGGTCACAGGCGCATCCGCCGAAGACGTCGTGAAGAACTTCAGCTCCGCGGGTGACAGCATCTATCGCTTCGCTCAGAGCCTGAACAAGAGCTACAACTTCCTCAGCGCTGAGCAGCTGAAGTACATCAAGCAGGCCGAAGAGCAGCAGAAGAGTGATGAGGCGATCGTCCTGGTGATGGGCAAACTGAGCGAGCGGCTTCAGACGGCCGCCGCCAACGTCGGTCTGCTGGAGCGTGCATGGAACTCCGCCAAGAAGGCGGCCGGGGACTTCTGGGACGCCGCCAAGGGCGTGGGCCGCGACTCCACCACGGATGACCTGATCGCCAACGCGGAAGCGCGCCTGAAGGCCTTGGACGAGCGCCGCTCAACCAACCCCGCTGCCACCGCTGCTCGCCGGGCCGCCATCCTCGCCGAGCTTGAGGACCTGAAGAAGGTCAAGCAGGTGACGGAGCAGACGGCGAAGGCCCAGGCTGACGGTGTCGAGGGTGAACGGGCAAAAGAGAAGGTCAACCAGCAGATTGAGGCATCTCTGGGGCGCCAGGCCAGATACAACAAGGCCATCGCCGAAGCGGTCGCGCTGGTGGACAAGGCGGGGCTCAAGGGCGACGACCGGACGCAGGCTCTGGCCAAGCTGACCAAGGGCATCAATGACCAACTTGATCCAGGCATTGATGCCGCCAAAGCGCAGTCCGGAATCGCATCGGTCCAGCGCACCTTGCAGACGCTCACCGCCTCCTATCAGGATGCCGAGTCGATCCTGGAGGCCACGCGCCAGGCGGGCCTGATCGGCGACAAGGAGTACTACGACGCCAAGACCGCCTTCCTGGACCTGTACCGCAGGGCCCAGGTGAAGGCCCTAAGCGACGAAAACGCGCTCCTCCAACAGGCGGCCAAGCGCGAGAACCTCACGACTGCCGAGCGGATCGGCTACCAGGACAAGATCAAGGACAACACGGCCCAGATCGCGCAGATCAATGCCAAGGCGGCGGCGTCCACCCAGGCGCTGGGAATTCAGCAGACGGCAGCGGCGACCGCCATGGCGAAGGCCTATCAGGAGGCCCGTCAGTCCGCGCAGGACTACCTGGACACGCTGGTGCGGGCCCAGAACCGTGAACTGGCGCTGATGGGGGCAGGGGACCAAGAGCGCCAGCGCCAGTCCGGCCGCAACCAGATCTCCGACCGCTACGACCAGCAGGCCCAGCAGCTGGAGAACAACAAGACCCTGTCCCAGTTGCAGGGCCGGTGGACCACTGAATCGCAGCGCCAGTACGACCAGCAGCTGCAACTCATCAACGAGTTCAGGACCAAGGCCCTGTCCGCCTGGGACGACTACTACAGCGCCCGCCTTGAGAAGGAGAAGGACTGGCAGGTGGGGGCGAGCGAGGCGCTGGCCAACTACAAGGCTGACTCCGAGAACGTCGCCAAGCAGTCTCAGCGTATCTGGGAGAACGCCGCTTCCTCCATGGAAGACGCGATCCTCGACTTCGCCACCACCGGCAAGCTGAACTTCGCCTCGCTGGCCAACTCGATCATCCGCGACATGCTCCGGGTCGAAGCGCAGCGTGTGACCAGCTCGATCTTCAGCAGTGTCCTGGGCTACTTCACGGGCGGGACGGGCACAACGGCTGGCATCACCAGCAACACGACCCTGCCGAATGACCTGCGAGGCGGCCGCGCCATCGGCGGGCCGGTCTCCGCCGGCGGTGTCTACCGCATCAACGAGCAGGACCGGCCGGAGGTCGCGACCTTCGGCGGCAAGGACTATCTGCTCACCGGCGGCCAGTCTGGCACCGTGCGGCCTGCCTCGGATTCGAGCAGCAACGGCGGGACCGTCGTCTTCCAAATCGCCTCCGGCGTGAGCCGGAATGAGCTCATGGCCCTCATCCCGACTCTGCGCAAGCAGATCCTCGCGGATATGACGGCCAAGCAGCGTCGCAACAGCATCGTGGGGAGTGGGGCCTGATGGCGACCTTTGATCACCCGTCTTGGCTCAAGCCGCAGTCCATCGAATGGGCCTCAAAAAAGCGAGTCATTCAGTCTCGCAGCCCGGTCACAGGTGCGGTGGAGTCCATTGAACTGCCGGCCGAGCGCTGGCAGCTCACGGTCACCTATCCGCCGACGCTCTACAAGGATGCGGCTGCTGCGGAGGCCTTCTTCTCTCGCGTGGTGGGTGGTGTGGACCGCATCCGGATCTACAACTTCACCCGGCCCCAACCCAGGGGCACCATGCGCGGCAGCCCGACATTGGCCGCGCCGATCACGCGGGGCATGCAGTCCCTGCAGATCAACACCTTCGGGACGCTGGAGGCCGGAGACTTCTTCAAGATCGGCAACCAGGTCTTCCAGGCCTTTGACGCCGCATCGCCCATCGGCGGCGTGATGACCGTGAACCTCGTTCAGCGGGTGAGGGTAGACACCGCCGCCGGCGCAGCGGTTCAGTGGGATAAACCGACCGCCCTGTTCATCATCCCGTCCGACTCCAATCGGGTGGCCTACGGTGGTGGGGTCATGGAGTCCTTCAGCCAAGAGTTTGATGAGGTGTACGCGTGAGCGGGCGCAGCATCAATGGCGCCGTCCAGGCGCTCTTTGGCTCACCGTTTGCGGCCGCCGTGTTCGTGGAGATGCAGCTGGACACCCCGCTCTACTTCTCCAACGCCGCCATGGACATCAACTACGGCGGAAAGAGCTGGATTGGCGTGCAGCAACTGGCCGTGGAAGATGTCTCCGAAGGCGCCCAGCAGGCGGAGCAGCTGAAGCTGACGCTCCCGGCCGTGCCGAACACCTACCTGGGCCTGGCTCTGGGAACAAACATCCGCGGAAAGCGCATCTATCTGTCCCTGGGGATCATGCGTAGCGACGACCTGGCCATCCTGCAGATGGTGCCCTTGTGGTCTGGCCAGCTTGACCAGATGCCGGTTTCCTACGGCCCCGATGACGCCTCCATCTCTGTGACCGCTGAACACAGCGCCGTGGCATATGCCCGGCCCAAGCCGTACCGCTACACGGATGCGGAGCAGCGCCGAATCTTCGGCGGTGACCGGTGCCTGGAATACCTGGTCAACCAGGCGCAGACCGAGGACATCTGGCCCTCGAAGGAATTCTTCAAGAAATGACCAAACCCACCCGTTACCGCGACTGGCAAAGCCGGTTCGCGGACTTTGTCGCGTCCCGTGAGTCCGAGCCATTTGCGTGGGGCTCCAACGACTGCGCGCTTTTCGTGTGCGATGGCATCAAGGCGATCTCCGGCCAGGATCCGGCCGCCGACGTACGCGGCTATGGCAGCGCAATCGGCGCCGCTCGCGTTGTGGAGGCGCTGGGTGGGATGCCCGCCATCGGCGCTACCCGCTTCGGGGAGGAGATTCCACCGTCCATGGCGCAGGCCTGCGATGTTGGCCTTGCCGTTCTTGACGGCCGCGAAACCCTGGTCCTGTGCGGCGGCCGGGTTTGGCTTGGCCCTGGACCTGATCGCCTAGAGCGCCTTCCCCTGTCTGCTGTCTCCCGCGCCTGGAGGTGCTTCTAATGCCGGCATTGATCATTGCAGCGGTGGCGTATTTCGCCGCCTACGAGGCAGTCGCGCTTGTGGTTGTGGCGGCCCTGAACCTGTATCAGAACTACCGGGCACGCAAGAAGGCCAAGGACGCATACAACGCGAGCCTGCAAGACCGCCTGGTCATGACCACCACAGTGGACCAGACGCGAGGCCGCGTCTATGGCCGCGCGCGAAGTGTTGACGGCGTCCTCTTCAAGGCAACCCGCGGGGAGTACCGCAAGTTCTACACGCTGATCATCGCAGTGGCTGGTCACGAGATCGATGGGCTTGAGGACATCTATTTCGAAGACACCCGCATCGAACTGGACGCCGATGGCTATGTGACGACTGCTCCGTGGAGTGGTTACGCCGCAGACATCACACCGGACGCTGAGTTGACCCTTGACGCCGGTGGCAGCGTCACCTACGCCGTCACCGGGATTCAGATCGTCAGTGGGAACTTGATCGCAGCGGTCAAGGAGGCGGACGGGACCTACAACATCCTGCCAATCACTCCGATCGCTGGCAACCAGATCCGAATCGATGCGGGGGCGGCCTACGCTGGCAAAAAGGTCTACCTCCAGAAGAAGAGCCTGAGCTCGCGCAAAAAGTGCCGGGTCCGCTTCTATAACGGTAGCGACGGGCAGGACCTGTCCAACGATCTCGCCACCGACTTCCCCGGGATGATCACGCCCGGCGCCCATCGATTCGCAGGCATCGCGCTGCTGCGCGTGGATATGGAGTACGACGAGGATGCTTTCGCATCAGGCGTGCCCAACCCAATCACGGTGTCTATGCGCGGCGCGAAGATCCTGGACCCTCGCGAGAACCAGGTACCCGACCCGTTCTTGAGCGGGGCCTCAGTCTCCGGGGGAGCGTTCGCCTACGGATGGAACCTCGAGTCTGCGGCCGGTGTGGTCGCGTCGGTGGTCGGAGTGGGAAGCGAGGACGGGCTCAACTTCGTCGATGTCCGTGTGGCCGGAACAGCTTCCGCCTCGGGCGGCTGGGCCGGTGTCGGCTTGAACCCTGCCAACCGACCGGTAACAGGCGTCCCTCAGGTTTGGTTTGGCGGGATCTACTGCCGCAAGGTGTCGGGAAATGCCCCGAGCCTGCCTCGGCTTCAGATGGTCGGGGTGACTGCTGCCGGCGCTGCGACGGAGTCGGCAATCATTCCGAGCACCGCAGCGGTCCTGGGGCGCGCAGGGGTCAAGCAGTGCCGCGTCGCCGGGTCAGTTTCGCTGGCCAACACCAGCGCGACGAAGATCGACATGCGCTGCGGCTTCCAGCTCACCGCCGGGGAGACCTACGACGTCACCCTTCGCCTGGCGCTGCCGACCCTGTCGCGGAGTGCTGACGCCATCCGCTTCACCGAGAACCCGGCCCTGCATGCGCTGGACTGGTCCCTCTACAAGTGGGGCGGCGGCCGGAGCATGAGTGACATCCTGCTGGAGGATTTCATCGCAGCAGCCAATGCTTGCGACGTCTCGCATGACTTCGTGAGCGTCAATGGCGACGGCGTCACCATCACCAGTACGCGCCCGATGTACCAGTGCGGCATCGTCTGCGAGACGGACCAAAACCCGCTCGATACGCTGTCCAGCATTTGCGAGGCGATGGCGGGCGACTACGCATGGCCTGGCGGGCAGCTTTCCGTCCGTGCCGGCACGTACTCCGCTCCGGTTGGCACCATTACCGCAGACTGGCTCAGTGATCGGGATTCCATCCAGATGGTCAAGGATGCGCCTCGGGCGGACCTGATCAACGTGATCACGCCGAGCATCGCCGACAAGGCAAACCGGTATGTGCCAGCGGCAATGCCGCGTGTTGTGGCGCAGGCTTACGTGGACGTGGATGGGGAGGAATACCAGGAGGAGCTGACCTTCGAGGGGGTCAACGATGCAGACCACGCGGCCCATGTGGCCAGCGTCATCCTGAAGGACGCCCGGGCCGCCAAGACCTATACGCTGCCCTGCAACCTGCGCGGCCTGCAGGTCCGTGTCTTTGACAACTGGACGGTCAACATCCCTGAGATTGGCCTCGCCAATGAGGTCATGCGATGCGTCGGCTGGAAGATCGACTTCCAGACCTGCACGGTGATGCTGACGATGAAGGCCACCAGCGCGGCGATCTTCGATCCTGATGCGACCTTCAAGCGGTCGGATTCGCTACCCAACACGACAGCCCCGAACATCTACAACGTCGCGCCGGTGGGGGCCCTGACGATCACCAGCGGCACGAATGAGCTGCTGATGAGCGCCGACGGCACGATCACGCCGCGCATCAAGGTCACTTGGCCTGTGATCACTGACCAGGGCGTGGTGAGCGGTGGAAGCGTGACGGTGATGTTCAAGAACTTCATCGAAACGGCTTGGCGGTCCGTGACGGTGGCAGGCGATCAGAACGTCGCCTGGCTGGACGGCGTGGTGGAAGGCCAGGTCTATTCCATCTACGCCTTCGCTCGGAACCGGCTGGTGAAGGGGCTGCCGGGCGACCTTTATGCACACCGGTGCGTGGGGAAGACGCAGCCGCCCGCAACGCCGACTTTGACCTCGGTTGTCCAGCTGACCAGCGGCTCTGTCCGTATCCAGCGCAATCCCAGCACGGAGCTGGACTGGAGCCGTGGCGTCTACCAGTACAGCACCAACAGTGGATCGACCTGGAACCTCATGAGCGTGGCCCAGGACCGCAACGGTGCGGTCTGGGAGCCTACGGTCGCCGGGGCGCTTCAGTTCCGCGTGGCCGACGTGGACACCAGTGGGAACCTGGGCGCCTACAGCAACACGTTGGCGCTCATGGTGGCCCAGTCAATCGATCCCAGTGCGACGCTGTTCGCCAAACTGAATGTGACGACTTTCGCTGGCTCTGTTGACTACGGCGAGATTTACGTCCATGGGTTTTCGGGCAACGTCGCTGCGGATGTTGACGGGAGCATCTTGATCGGCACCACCCCGACGATCGTTCCCAAGGGCGTGATCGCAGCCAGCATTGGTCCGGCGGACACTTTCTTGGTATGGGATTCCAGCGGGTCAACTTTCGTCACGGCCTACGCCAGTCGGCGATATGTGCCGGCGCGGAAGAATGGGGCGCAGTGGCAGTACGACCGGGACGATCGCACCTGGGCGAATTTCACGCCGACCAGCACTATGTGGGTGATTGGTGTATCCACGTCCGGCAACAACGACAACGATACGTTGCCGGGTTTGATCCCTGGAGTAACGAACGCCGCAATGCTGAAATCTGCGCTGGGCTTGGAGGATGCAGCAGCGATTGGCATCAGCGGCGTGTGGAGTTTGGTGGGCGGGAGGACTCGCACTTACCGAGTCGCAGCGGGTGGTCAAGGCGCTAACCTTGCCGGGAATCTCCCCGTATCCCCCGCGTTGTATGACGCCGACACGGGTTCAGCTCTGTTGAACCAGGGGTCAATGTACCGCGTTGCGAAGATCAATCGGAAGACAAAAGTCGTGACCGACCTGGGGGCGTTCAACCAGTACTCTGCTGGTGACAGAGCATCCATGGCCGCCGCCCTCAACAGCATCGACTACAACCACATCTGCGTTGTGTTCACTGTCGATGAGCCCTGGTACAACCGATTTGGTGACGGGCTGGAACAGGCCATGTACCGCAATGGCGCAAGCCGCGCGGTTTTCGGCTCCATGAACTTCCGCTACCGCGGCGCTTACATCCTGGTGGGCATTGGAGGTTGCGGCGAGGGGAATGGCGCGGAGGGATATGCGGGCTCGGTTGATTCCGACGTCAACGCATGGGTTGATGGCTCATTCCAGTTGACCGCCCAGGGTGCGCTCGCCGGTGTCACCCTGACACAGGGGGCCCGCACCATCACGGATTACGGCTACGTCGGCACCAATGACATGGCCACCAATGCAGCCACGGACGTCTACACGGTGAATGGCGGCGGAGTGACGATCAGCGGCCTGAGTGGGGTCCAAGAGACGAACCTCTACTACACGGACGTGGTGTCCCTGACGTTTGTTGCATCCGCCAGCGGCACTGCCACTGTCACTGCTGACGGGACTGGGATCATCACGACGCCTGCGAGTGGTGCCACTTCTGCCAAGTATGCGGTCCTCAATACCCGCATCAAGATCAACGACGTGACGCTGAACAGCAAGGCCGCCGCAGTGAACGAAGACATCGGTTATGGGGTCACCACTTACACCGCGTTCACACGTTCGCTGTCGTTCGCTGTGACTCAGGGAGTGAGTTACACGGTCCTGCTGCAGGCCCAGAAGCTGGATCCAAATGTGGGCACTGTCATTGACTCCGCTCTGCTGAAGGTCGAGGTGATCAAGCGATGAAGGAATACAGCTTCTACGACCGGGAGACCGGTCTGTTCGCGGCCGGGTGCTTCGGCACCAACGATGAGGCCTCGCTGGCGCTGAACACGCCGGCGGGGCACGTCGCGGCGGAGGGGAGGTTCGACCACCTCAGCCAGCGGGTTGACGTGGCGGCGACTGCTTTGGCTGCGGACGGGGAGGGGCCTGTGGTGGTGGCCTACCAGCCTCCCGCCCCGCCTGACGACGAACTCAGGACCTGGGCCTGGGATGGCGAGTCAAAGCGGTGGAGGGAGCAGCCCACCCTCGAGGCGCTGCGCAACGCCGCCCGGGCGCCACTCCTGGCCAAGCTTCAGGAGATGGATGCGGCGCTGATCCGGCCCGCCGGTGAGATCGCTCAGGCCCAGGCGCTGGGTGAGCCGGTTCCGGCCGGTGCGCTGGCAAAGCTGCAATCCCTCAATGGGGCGAAAGCTGTCATTCGTCAGCAACTGGCAGCCATCACTGCTTCGCAATCGCCTGAGGAATTGAATAGCATTGATCTCACCGAATAGGGAGAAGACGAATTGAAGACTGTCATTGCGATTTTCATCACCGCCTTGCTGACCGCCTGCGGTGGCGGCGGGGACGACGACGGGCCACCCGACAAGGACATCGGGCGCCCGGACTGCAAAGCCGATCCGGCCTCATGTAAGTAGCATGGCGTAAATGCCACGTTCCTAGCAAACCGGCGCCGAAGGCTGTATCCTTCGGGCTGTTCAAGGCTCACCCTCAATGCTGGGGGTGGGCCTTTCGTCTTTCTGGCGCCGTGCGCCGCACCACAAACAGGGTCACTCCATGAGCGACAACACTGGCGGCGCGGGGAGCGCCTTCGAGGCGGCAATGGCCGCCAGCGGCAGCAAGGTCACCTACAGCGGCGCGGGCGCCGCGGTGGCCGGCGGGCTGAGCTCCAATGACCTGGTGGCCATCATCGGCCTGCTGATCGCGGCGGCGGGCTTCGTCGTCAACTGGTACTACAAGCGCAAGCACTACCAGCTCGCAGAGCGCGAGTCCGCGGCCCGGCGGGGGTTCTATGACGAAGGGTAAGGCACTCGCTGGCGCCGCAGTGGCCGTGCTGGCCCTGGCCGCGCCGGTGGTAATGCGGTTCGAAGGCCTTCGGCCTGAGCCGTACCGGGACCCGGTTGGCATCCTCACGGTCTGCTATGGCGAGACGCACACCCAGATGCGGACCTACACGCCGCAGGAGTGCCGAGACATGCTGTCCGGCTCGCTGGCCGACCACTGGGAAAAGATCGCCGCGTGCGTACCGGCTGACGCCCCGGACCGCGTGAAGGCGGCCTCCCTGTCATTCGCCTACAACGTCGGCCCGGCCGCCTTCTGCGGCTCCACCATGTCCCGCAAGCTGATGGCCCGCGACTATGCGGGCGGATGTGCGGAGCTGTCCCGATGGACCTATGCCGGCGGCCAGCAGTTGCCCGGCCTGGTGAAGCGCCGAGCGGCCGAGCGGGCGCTGTGTGAAGGACGAGCATGACCGAAAAAGCCAGCAACCCGAAGGACGCCATCGCATCCAACAAGCTACCGCTGCATCTGGTGTCGCCCATCGTGAAGGCCTATCAGGCGATCGCGCACTTCCTGGGCAACGTGAAGTACGGCGCATGGAACTTCCGCGCCGCCGGCGCCCGGGCCTCCGTCTACAAGTCGGCGCTCGAGCGCCACGTCGATGCATGGTGGGAAGGGCAGGAGCTTGACCCGGTGGACGGCACGCCACACCTCGCCAATGCGCTTGCTTGCCTGAACATCCTCATCGAAGCCAAGGAGATGGGGAAGTTGGAGGACGACCGGCCGCCCAGCAACGCTCCCGCACTGGAGCGCCTGCGCGCCGAGTTCGAGGCCCTGATGCCGAAGATCCGCGAGCGCTACGCGGACAAGAACCCCAAGCACTACTCCATCGCCGACACGGAGGCCCCATGAGCATCCTCATCGCCTGCGGGCTGGCCAGCTTCGTGTTCGTGGCCCTCTTCACCTGGCGGGCCTACACCCGTGCGCCCGGGCCCGGCCAGTCTCCGCGCAGTGCCATCGCTGAGGCGTGGGTGAACATCGCGGTGGGCTTCGGCTTCAACTTCTTCGCGAACTTCGCCATCCTGCCGCTGATCGACGCGCACCCGACTGCCGCCCAGAACTTCTGGATTGGCTGGATCTACACCGCGGTCTCCATCGTCCGCCAGTACGCGATCCGCCGGTGGTTCAACGCGCACCTGGTGGCGATCTCGCGGCGACTGGCCGGGGAGGGCGGTTCGTGAGCCCCTATGCCGCCCTGGGCGTGGCTCTGGCCTTCGTCGCCGCTTATGGGGTGGGGCGCCTGGATGGCGCACGCCTGGAGCGCGCCGAGCAGGACCGCGCCGCTCTTGCGGTCGAGGCGGCGGCGAGGGAAGGGCGCGAGGCCACGGCCAAGGCCATCTCATCCATCCGAGTCCAAAACACAACCATCCAGCAGCGGCTGGAGAGGGAGGTCCGACGTGAACCGGTCTACAGCGATCCTGGCTGCCGCCTCACTCCTGGTGGGCTGCGCGACCTCAACGAAGCCCTCACCGGTACCGGAGCGGTCCCAGGTGGTGGCGGCGTGCCCGCCTCTGACGCCTCTCGATGACGACACGATGGGCGGCCTGGTGCTCAAGCTGCAGCAGGTGGCTGGCCAATACCGCGAATGCCGCGCCGCGGCCCTGAGGGAGAAGTGATGAACGACAGGACCTGCAGCGACTGCAAGCACTACCGGCCGGCGCCAACCGACTGCGCCACGGTGGCGGAATACGGCGAGTGCCGGGCCCACCCGCCCACCGTGGTGGTGATCGAGGATGAACCGGTGTCGGAGTTCCCGGCCGTCAACGCTGACGAGGGGTGCGGCGAGTGGGAGCCGAAGCAATGACGCCGCAAGAGTTCGACCTGCTGGCCGAGTTCGCTACGGCCCGCGAGCGGGAGGTTTTGGAAGCCGTCGTGCTGCACGGCACCCAGCGACGGGCGGCCGAGGCGCTGGGCGTCAGCAAGAGCGCCGTCAGCAACGCCTTCGACCAAGTGCGCAAGCGGGCGGCCCGAAAAGGCCATGCCCCAGGCCACTTCGTCAGCGGCGTGGCGCCGGGCTACCTCATGGGGAAGGTGACGGTCCAGCGTGCCAAGAGCGGAGAGGTGGAGCGGACCTGGGAGCGGCAGTCACCGGACCTGGCCGCACAGCAGGAGGCGCTGCGCGCTGCCTTCGACGCCATGGCCGCCCAACTCCCTCGCGTGAAGCCCATTCGGCCCCCTGCCATCACCCACGAGCATCTCTGCAATACCTACACGCTCACGGACTGCCACATGGGCATGCTGGCGTGGCACAAGGAGGGCGGGGCGGACTGGGACGTCGGCATCGCCGAGCGCACGCTGTCGGGAGTGTTTGAGCACATGGTCCGGAACGCACCCAAGGCGTCCACCGGCATCGTGGCTCAACTGGGCGACTTCCTCCACAGCGATGGCCTGTTGCCGGTCACCCCGACATCTCGCCACGTGCTGGACCAGGATGGGCGCTTCGAGAAGATCGTGGGGGCGACCATTCGAGTGTTGCGCCGCACCGTGGACCACGCGCTCGGACACCATGACCGCGTGGTGGTCCTGATGGCCGAGGGCAATCACGATTTGGCCAGCTCGGTATGGCTGCGGGCCATGTTCAAGGCTCTCTATGAGCACGAACCACGCGTCGAGGTGATCGATTCCCCGCTGCCCTACTACGTTCATCAACACGGCCAGACCATGCAGGGCTTTCACCACGGCCACCTGAAGAGGAATGAAGACCTGCCCCTGCTCTTCGCTGCCCAGTTCCCAAGGGTCTGGGGGAGCACGGTGAAGCGGTACGCCCACACCGGTCACCGCCACCACGGCGAGGAGAAGGAGCACTCTGGCATGACCGTCATCCAGCATCCTACGGTCGCTGCGCGTGATGCGCATGCATCTCGTGGAGGTTGGCTGGCCGAGCGCCAAGCGACGGCGATGACCTTCCACGATCGGCACGGGCTGGTGGCGCGGAATACCGTCACCCCTGAAATGCTGGCCGAGGTGGCCTGACCATGCGCTCCAACTGCCTCATCTGGGCCCTGTGTGCCTGGTGGAGGCTGCGCCGGCGGCATGCGTGCCACTTGGCGGTGCGAGGCAGCCGGTGGGGGCCGTTCCCGCACTTCAGCCTGATGATCCGGCGCCGGGATGGCGCTTTCCGATGTGTGAGCTTCAAGCCCTCGGCGCCAAGGCCGAAGGGCCTGCCACCTCCGCTGTTCCTGGGCCGCATGCGGTGGGGCGACCGCTCCCCGTGATTTCTCTGTAATACGGAAAAAGTCATTGCATTCCGATTTATTCCGTATTACATTGAAATCCATGGATCGCACGGTGCGGTCCAGCAAACGGGAGAGCAACATGGCACGATTCGGCGATGAACTGGCAGCAACCGCACAGGCAGGCTACGCACGCACTCGCGCGGACTACGCTGCATCCATCGGTCGGGTGGTTGTCCATGGGAGCGGGTTCCCTGCTGAACCTCGGGTGCAGGAGGCCGTCGCCCAGGCGATGCGTGAGCGCATCCCGGCGGAGGCCGAGGGATTCCTCAGCCCTGTGGCCAATCTGGGCAATGCAGACGAGCTCTCGAAGGCGCGGGATGTTGTGACGCGCCTTCTGCAAGACGCTGCTGGGTCGAGTGGCACCTACCGCTGTGAGGTGATGATCGGCGGCCATGCTGTGCGCAGTTTTCACCCGGCGTGGGATGCGCTCGCGTGAGCGGCCAGATCGAACAGCCGAAGCGCCGGGGGAGACCCCCCGGCACAGGTGGCCCTGTGCTTGAGCCTGACGCACGCGGGGAGGTTGTCTCCATGCGGGTGTCTGGTGCGGAGCGCCGCGCAAAGCTTCGCCGCCTCGGGAGAGAGTGGTTGGAGCGGGCGATCGATCAGGCCGCCGAGCCGACCTGACGGCCGCCGGCCCTCACAACCTACCGGCCCGAATTGCCGCGTTGACGCCCAGGCGCTCAATCGCCGCCTCAGCGGCCCCCACATCCTCCGGCTCCCGGTAGCCGCCAACCCCCAGCAGCCCCGACCGGTCCATGCAGACCGCATAGACGCCCGGGGTCAGCTTGACGCGGGAGCCATGTTCCTGAATGCGATCCAGGCGGGCCCGCTCGGCGTCAATCCGCGCCCGGGCCTGTGATCCAGGCCGGAGGGCGGGCGGTGCGCTCATGGCATCGTCTGCGCCCGGCTCGCGGCGCCAGTGTGCGCACCCGGTGCGGGGCGTGGCCACCATCGGGACGGCCCTGGGGTTCAGGCAGGTCCCGTGGGAGTTCTCCGCCATGAGGTATCCGAACCAGTGGCAGTGCCAGCAGGGGCGCTGGGCGGCGCTGAAGATGTGTGAACCGGTCATGCTGTGTATTTATACAGTCTTTGGACCGAACGGGGGGCGATTTGACCCTCTAACGCATCGAGCGGAACCCGCATGAACAAACGGGCTGTTTCTGGCGGAAGCGTTAGAGAAAAACGGCTGGAAGCCCCGCCGTTGCTGGATTGTTCACCTGCTTTGGGAGCAGAGGGTCGCGAGTTCGAATCCCGCCGCCCCGACCAACTTATTCTTGATAAGTCATTGAGCCGCAAAGGAAATTTCCTTTGCGGCTCATTTTTTATGGCCGCGCTGGGTGCCTTTGCAGGCATCCAGCAGGGCTCGCGCTGGAGCTACTTCTTCAGGAACTTGCGCAATACGGCGATCACGATGACGCCGATAAAGATGTAGCCGAACACCCTCCCGGCCGAATGACCCTTCTCGTAGGCTTCACTGGTGGAGTCGACCTGCGCGAAAACGGCGGCGGGGAGCAGTGCCAGTAGCGAGAGTGCGATGCTCTGGATTGACAAACCATGCTTCATTGATCGTTCCTCGGACGCCTCTTTGAAGGTGTTGAACTTGATGGTTGCCGGGGCGCATTCGTGCGGCGTCCTCCGCGGCCCGGCCTCTCACATTCTCTCCGGATCGTGAAAGGCGGTGCCGCAATATTCGCATCTCGCGGTGAGCGTGCTCAAGCCATCGCGGGCACTTGCAGCTTGAACACGGACACGTTCCCCACCAATTGCTCCGCCTGAACCTTCAGGCTTTCCGCAGCGGCGGCACTTTGCTCCACCAGCGCGGCGTTCTGCTGCGTGACCTTATCCATCTGGCTGACCGCTTCGCCCACCTGGAAGATGCCCGAGCTCTGCTCCTGGCTGGCGGTGCTGATCTCCGCCACGATGTCATTCACGCGGCGGATCGAATCCACAATCTGGCCCATCGTTGTGCCCGCATGGTCCACCAGTGCAGTGCCCTGTTCCACCTGGGTCACGCTGTTGTGAATGAGGGATTTGATTTCCTTGGCGGCTTCGGCACTGCGCTGCGCCAGGGTCCGCACCTCGCCGGCGACCACCGCAAAGCCACGGCCCTGTTCTCCCGCCCGAGCGGCTTCCACGGCCGCATTCAGGGCCAGGATATTGGTCTGGAACGCAATGCCGTCAATGACGCCGATGATGTCGCCGATCTTGCGGCTGCTCTCGCTGATGCCCTGCATCGTCGCCACCACCTTGCCCACCACTTCCCCGCCTGCAGTGGCCACCTGGGTCGCCGTCTGTGCCAGTTGATTGGCTTGCTGCGCATTCTCTGCATTGTTGCGGACGGTCGTGTTGAGCTGTTCCATCGTGGCCGCCGTCTGCTGCAGGGCGCTGGCTTGTTCCTCAGTGCGCTGGCTCAGGTCCTGATTGCCTTGGGCAATCTGGGCGCTGGCCGTGGCAACGCTCTCGGAATTGGCTCGCACGCCGGACACGACGGTCGCCAGACTTGTTTGCATGCGCGCCACATTGGCCAGCACGCTGGACGTGTCGGATTGGGCTGCTTGCAGGGAACAGCTCAGATCCCCGTCCGCGACTCGCGCGACCGCTGCGGACAATGCATCGGGTTCCGCCCCCAGAGCCCGGCGCAGGCTGCGTGACAGCGACCAGCCCACGAAGCCCCCCACCATCGCCATCAAGAGCGCCAGGGTGAACATGATGACGGCGCTGGACCGTGCCGTCTGATCGGCGCTCTTGGCCAGTGCGTCGGCGATGCCCTGCTGCATGGCTTTCGATTGCTCCACGGCCTCAAACAGCGGGCCCTGCAAGGGCACGACCTTGGACATCAAAAGATTCCCGGCGGCGGTCTTGTCACCGCTGGCGGCGAGCCGGATGACTTCGTCCAATGCAGCGTTGTAGACCGGTCGCTGTTCGCTGATGGCGTTGAGCAGCTCTCTCCCTTTGGGGAGCTTCACTGTCTTGTCCAGTTTGGCCAGCAGGTCCTGATTACTGGCCCGGAGTTCCGCAATCTTCTTCTTTTCGCTCTCGACAAACGACGCCTCTGCATTGATGACGCAGTTGCGTGCATGTCGGCCGATGGACTGCATGTTGTCCCTGATGGCGCTGAACTGCGCGACTTTGGCCATTCGATTGGTCGCTAGCTCATCGATGTCGGTGCTGAGGGCGTTGAGCTTGATGACGGCCACAGTGACGCTGGCGATGCCAAGGGTCACGATCACGCCGAATCCCAGGGCGAGGCGCTTACCGACGGTCAATGTCTTCATGGGAGGTCTCTAGGGTGAAGTTGTAAGGAAATGGAACTCCCTGTCAATGTATGAAAATATCAGTTATGTCAGATGTGAAAAAGTCACATGCATCACTTTTGAAGCGCGCATCAGGCGTCAGAATCGCTGCGTGAAGCGCTGGAGATCAAGGCTTGGAACCGACCTGCTGGCCTCTATGGCAGGGATTTTTAAGGCTCAAAGGCGAGTTGTTTGATCAGCTCACTTGGCACAAAGTTCTGATGCAAAGTTATCAGTTGACTCTAATTGACGGATTGTGGAAATGAAAAAATAGAACACAATTGAGCCATTGAAATCATTTCGATCAAATCGGAGGCCTCATGAAATCCCAACTTGGCGTCGGCGCAAAGCTCGCCGGAAGCTTCGCCCTGGTGTTGCTCATGCTGATCGGTCTGGGCATCACTGCCGTGGTCCAGCTGGCGCATGTGAATGACGTGGCGGAAGACATGCAGACCAACTGGTTGCCTTCCACCCGGCAGGTCGGGCAGATCGCGCAGTCGGTCGGCCGCTATCGCATCCGGGAGTACCGGATCCTGATCACTGAGGCCGACAAGATGGAGTCCGTGCTCGGAAAGTTGAAGGAGTCGAGAGATACCGTCGATAAGGCCATCGCCGGTTATGCGCCGCTGGTGAGTTCCGACATGGAAGGTCGCAAGTACAAGGAAGTCGAGGCGCTCTGGAAAAAATACCTGGAGCGTGCCGATCCACTGAAAGCCGCTGCGCTGGCAGGGGACCAGGCGCAGGCGAAGAAGCTGGTGACGGTGGATGGACTGGCGACGTATGACCAACTCACCAAGGCCATGGACGACTTGGTTGAGATCAACATGAACGGCGCTCAGCAAGCAGCGGATCTGGGCGCCAGCATCTACAAGACCGGCAGGATCACCGTGATGGTCGTCAGTCTGCTGGCCATTGTGGTGGGCAGTTTCTGTGCGTTTCTGATTACCCGCGGCATCACTCGGCCGCTGGCGGAGTCTGTCCAACTGGCGGAGACCGTTGCCTCCGGTGATCTCACCGTTTCGCTGAACGTGCGCGGCACGGATGAAGTGGCTCAGCTCCAACTGGCCTTGCTGCGCATGGTGGACCGGCTCAAAGGCGTGGTGTCCCAGGTGCGTGATGGTGTGTCTGCTGTCTCAGGCGCGTCCAGCCAGATTGCCGCTGGCAATTCAGACCTGTCCTCGCGGACCGAAAGCACCTCGGCCAACTTGCAGCAGACGGCCTCCAGCATGGAGCAGTTGACCGGCACCGTGTCCCAGTCGGCCGACACCGCGCGTCAGGCCAACCAGATGGCCGCCAGCGCCGCTGAGGCCGCCCAGAAGGGCGGGAAGGCGGTGGGGCAGGTGGTTGAGCGCATGCGTGAAATCAGCGAATCTTCGCGCCGCATCAGCGACATCACCAGCACCATCGATAGCATCGCGTTCCAGACCAACATCCTGGCGCTCAATGCCGCGGTGGAAGCGGCTCGTGCCGGTGAGCAGGGCCGAGGGTTTGCTGTGGTGGCCAGCGAAGTGCGCACCCTGGCGCAGCGCAGCGCGGTGGCGGCCAAGGAGATCCGCACCCTCATCGACCAGTCGGTGACCACGGTCCAGGCGGGGTCCTCCGATGTCGCTCAAGCCGGTGAGGCCATGGGCATGATCATGACCGGCGTCAATCGTGTCACCGACCTGATGGGGGAAATTGCCGCCGCGAGCAGCGAGCAGCGGGATGGCATCAACCAGGTCAATCAGTCCGTGGCCAACCTGGACCAGATGACCCAGCAGAACGCAGCTTTGGTGGAGGAGTCGTCCGCCGCCGCGGCGTCGCTGCGGGACCAGGCGGCGCGCCTGGCGGAGGTGGTGTCGGTCTTCAAGGTGAGCCTGGCGGCTTGAGCCGGAGGAAGGGGCCTCATGGGCCCACAGCGGCCGCCTCTTCGGGGGCGGCTTCTTCCTGCACCGTGGACTTCCATCCCCTGGGGCCAGCCGTGGCAACGATCTTCTGGTGAATGAGCCGCTCCACTTCCATCACGCGGTGGAAGGCATCGCGCAGCGGTTCGTCTCCGCGCGCGTGGGAGAGGTAGCACAGCCGGATGAGCGCGTCGTTGGCCTTGGGCACTTTGCCGTGGCGCTCCCACAGGCTCACCGCCTGCTCGCTGACGCCCTGGGCCTTGGCGAGCGCGGACTGGGACAGGCCCATCTGCACCCGCAGGAAGCGGAATTCCTTGCCCGACAGACGCGCCGGCTTGCTGACGATGCGCTGCGCCAGCAGCGCCAGCAGCTCGTCCGCATTTGCCACGGAGACGGCCGTGCCGTAGGGGGTGTCCTTGGCGGTGTAGCCATTGGCCAGCCAGACGTTGTCCAGCCCGCATTCGGTGTAGTGATACATCAGCGTTTCTCCTTCAAGCCATCACAGTGATCACGATGAGGTCCGGCTCATCGTCCGACAAGGCCACGCAGGTGGTCAGGTCTCGCTCGGCCCCCCACCAGTTCATCCGACAGACGAGGTGTCCGGTCTTGACATCCAGCTCGGGCGGCGTGCGAAGGTGGCCCCGTCGCAGGCATTCGAGAACCTCGGCCATGGATACCTTTCGTTCAGCCATGCGTTGTTTCGCATGAGTGGTCAGAAAGACCTGCTCCGTGCGAGTGGCATGGGTGCGGATGTGGCGTTGCAACTGCTGCAGCGAAAGCCGGGTCAGGCTCATGGCTGCAACCCATAAAAATTATGGGTCCAATGGTAAGTGATTTTTCCACTTCCGTGAAGGTGGTGCGGCATGTTGGGCATGAGGCAGGCTCCGCGCCGTCCCTCGCCGCGCCGGCTTCTCGCCGAGCGCCCAGTGGCCGTAGGGCATGCGGCGCAACGCCGCCGTCAAGGCGATGGAGCCTGCCAGCCCCGCCAGCAGGCCTGCTGTCAGCAATACCGCCAGATCCTGCACCTGCATCGCCTTGAGCAGCATTCGGGCGCCCGCCGTGAAAACGGGATGGAACAGATAGATGCCAAACGACCAGGTGCCCACCCAGGCCAGCCAGCGTGCCTCGGGCTGCAGTCGCAGCAGCAGCAGGCACAGGCACACACTGACCACCAGGCGCTGCAGGCCCGGATGGTTGTCTGTCGGCGCATCGATCAAGGCCCACAGCAGAATCAAACCACCAATGACCGCGAGCAGCAGGGCAGGCGTCCACCGGGGCCCTGCGCGATGCAGCTCAAAACGCTGAGCCGCCACACCCAGCAAAAAGAACGGCGCCAGATAGGCCGCACCATTCAAGCCAAAGTAGACCGGCAGGCGGCCCCAGCAATGCAGCGCGGCGGCCAGCAGCCAGATCGTCCAGAAACCGCGGGGCGTCGAGAGCCACCCCAGTCGCTCCAGCACGGCCGTGGCAATGAAGATGATGAACAGCGCCTCAAGAAACCAGTAATGCGCCACCGGCACCGTGTGCAGCAGCCACCAGTTGTAGTCGCCCTCGTTGTTGGTGCCCTGGGTCAGGTTCTGCAGCAAGGCAAAGCCCGTCCCCACCACCAGCATCGGCAGCAGCAGGCGGCGTGTCTTGCCGATGGCAAAGGGCGTGATGTCGCCGGTCAATGGCCGTCGTGCATACACCATGCCGGAGAGAAACGAGAACAGCGGCATGCGCACCAGAGCCAGCCAGTCATTGAGCTGGCTGGCCAGATGCTCATCCGGCAGCCTCAATCCGGTGTTGCTGCTGTCGCCAATGACGTGATAACCCACCAGCAACAGGCAGGCAAAACCACGCAGCGTATTGATCGACAGTCCACTGGACAAACGGCGCTCCTGAAGGCGAGTCAGCGTGAGGAAGGCAATGACGCTTGTCATGCCTCCTGCCAACATTCATCCTAGTCGCGCGCCTTCATGCCCAATGCGCAATGCAGGGGACAGGCGGTACGTCACCCGCACCCGTAAGCCGTACAGCCCCGCCCATTGAAGCATTCAAGGCCGCTTATGTGCGGTGGCCCTCATCGCAATGTGCGCTGCCTCACCTCAGAACGACAGGCGTGCCCGCGCGTAGTAGTAGGCGCCATTGAATCCAATCGGCGACAGCACGTCATACGGGAAGTTGCCGTAGTAGGCGATATCGGCGGTGGACCGACTCGGATAACGGTCGGTCGCATTCAGCGCGCCCAGGCTCAATGTCAATGCGCGAGTGACTTGCCACTGCCCTTCAAGATCCAATTGCCAGACCGCCCCATAGGTCTGTGTCGGCGTGAAGCCGTCACCAAAATCGAACACGCGGGTGGTGCTGCCGTGCCGGGTCGCTCGCGCCAGAAGGGCCCATTCGCCGCGCTGCCATTGCGCGGTGAAGATATGGCGCTGGCGGGGAGACGCCGTGGTCAGCGTGTTGATCTCCTCCAGCCCCACGTCCGCATCCGCATGTGCCCGCACGGTGGTCTTGGCGTAGGCCGCCGCCCACGACAGCTTGAGCTGACCGCCCAGTCCTGCGCCTGTCCACTGCGTCACCAGGTCGGCGCCGCGCGTGCGGGTGTCCACCGCATTGGTGAAGAAGTTGACCCCTTGCACGCCCACCACGCCAAATTGCGACGCCAGCTCATCCGCCAGTCCGTCGCGACTGATGCGCTGGGAGAGGGTGATGCGGTTGTTGACGCGGATGGTGTAGGCGTCCAGCGTGGTGGACCAGTCCTTGGCCGGCTGCCACGTCAGGCCCAGGCTCGCATTGCGAGAGCGTTCGGCCTTGAGCGCTTGGGCGCCGAGGTAGCGACCGATGTCGCTGTCCGCAGGCACTGTCTTCACCTGGCTGAGGGTGCCGCCGTCGCCGCGGTCGGTGACGGTGAAGCTGAAACCACGCTGCGCCAGCGAAGGCGCGCGGAAGTTGCTGGAGAGTGCGCCGCGCAGCGCGAGGTCCTGCGTCAGCGCCCAGCGGCTCGATACCTTGGCCGTGGTGGCGTTGCCGAAGTCGCTGTAATGGTCGTGGCGCAAGGCGGCTTCGGCCTCCCATTCACGGCTCAGGTGCGCGCTCAGATCGGCATAGGCACCAACCACGCGGCGTGACAGGCGGGCCGCGTCACCAGGCTGCAGGCCTGGGCCCGCCTGGGCGCCCGCCGGGCCATCGAAGCTGCCGACCGCGTAGGACGCTGCGTCCCCGGCCCCGGTGGCGAAGCGCTCTTCGCGCGCATCCAGCCCCAGCGCCAGCGTCGCCGGGCGGGACAGGCCGGGCAGGGCCACCGCGCGGGTCAGGTCGAGATTGGCGCCGGTCAGCCGGCTGCTGAAATCCCCGAGATGAAAGCGCGTCGGGCTGGCCTCGCCCAGCGACACGTTCAGCGAGCGCTGCACGCCATAGTCGAAGTCATTGCGGCCGTGGTTGAGGGACAGGTCGTAGTCCCACTCCCCCCAGCCACCCCGCAGGCCTGCAGCCAGCTGAAGGTCGCGATTGTGGCCGGTGGTCTCGGGCCGGTAGCCGTCGGGATAGACGGTCTTGAGGTTGGCGCTGCTGTCGGGATAGCGGAAGTAGGCCGCCCCCACCGAGCGCCGCTCCTGCCAGGTCCCAAAGGCATAGACCTGCTGGTCGGCCGACAGGTCGACCGCACCATTGAAGAATGCCTGCCATTGCCGGGTGGCCGGCTCACCGGCGGCGTAGTTGCGCCGCCCCACGGTGGCGAGGTTGTCCGGGGTGCTGTCTTCCCAATCGGGGAGCTGGTCCAGGCCGCTGCGGTTGGTGGCGTTGCGATGCAGACCTTCCAGGCCGGCGCGAAGGAATCCCTTCTCTCCCAGCGCAAAGCCATGGGTGAGGCTGGCGGATTGGGTCTGGCCGTCGTTGAGAGTGCGGCCGGTCGGGGCGAAATCGGTGTGGAACAGGCCGGCTTCGGTGCTGATCTCGGTGCCGGTGCGACGGTCGTCCAGGATGATGTTGACCACCCCGGCGATGGCGTCGGATCCGTACTGGGCGCCGGCCCCGTCCCGCACCACCTCGATGCGCTGAACGGCCGACAGCGGGATGGTGTTGAAGTCCACCGGGTTGGTGCCCTTGCCGGTCTTGGATTCCAGATTCACCAGGGCCGACGTATGGCGACGCTTGCCGTTCACCAGCACCAGGACCTGGTCCGGTGACAGCCCGCGCAGCTGCGCCGCACGCACATGGTCGGCACCGCCGGAGTTGGACTGGCGGGGGAAGTTGAAGGACGGCAGCAAGGCCTGCAGCGCGGCGGCCAGCGTGCCGTCCGGGCCGGCAGCGCGCAGCACCTCGTCGCGGCTGAGCACGTCCACGGGCACCTGGCTGTCGGCCACGGTGCGGTCCTTGGCGCGGGTGCCGGTGACCAGCACCGGGTTGAGGCCCTGGGTACTCGGCTCCGCCGTGGGGCTGGGCGCCGGTGGCGGGGTCTGTGTCTGGGCCTGGGCCTGGGCCTGGGCCATCACGGCGCCGCCGTCCAGCAGCAGGGTCAGGCAGGCGAGGGTGATCGGTCGGAGCTGGCGCATGGGGTGAACGGTGTGAGCAAAAGCAGTGACGGTGAAAGGCCGCAAGCCTACCGAGTCGACGCAGGAAACCCCGGGTTTGGCTTCAGATGTCTTGCTCATAAGCTCATGCCGTGGCGGCGCTGCGACGCCGCAGTGATCCGAAGGCCGTGATTGACCGTACGATCGCGCGCCGCCACCGCTTCAGTGGCTTCCCTCCCGCTCCAATGACCGTTCCAGACCCCGCCGCCTCGTCTTCCTCCGCACCCAGGGGGGCGCCAGCGTCGGCAGGCGTCGAAGCGGTCGCGGGAGCCCAACCCCGTCGCATCCTGGACGTGAAGCATGCCGTGGCGCTGTGCGTCGGCATGGTGGTTGGGGCCGGCATCTTCAAGACCTCGCCGATGGTGGCCCAGGCGCTGAGCAGCCCCTGGGAGCTCTACATCGCCTGGGCACTGGGCGGTGTGCTGTCCGTCATGGGCGGGCTGTGTTTTGCCGAACTCGCCGCCGCCTTCCCGGATGCCGGCGGGGACTATCACTTCCTGCGCCGCGCCTATGGCCATCGGCTGGGCTTCCTCTTCGCCTGGTCGCGTTTTGCGGTCATCCACACCGGCTCGATGGCCCTGCTGGGTTTTGTCTTTGGCGACTATCTGGCGCAGGTGGTGGACCTGTCGCCCTGGTTGGGGCCGTATGCCAGCGCCTGGATGGCGGGCGGGCTGATCGTGCTGCTGACCGGGCTCAACCTGCTGGGTGTGCAGGTGGGCCTGGGCACCCAGCTGGGCCTGACCAGTCTGGTGCTAGCCGGTTTGGTGCTGCTGGGGCTGGGGGCGGGTGTCCAGCAAGGGCTGGAGCTGCCGCCCGCGATGCCGCACACGGGCGCCGCGGTGCCGGACTGGGGCCTGGCGATGGTGTTCGTCTTCCTGGCCTACGGCGGCTGGAGCGATGCGGCCACGCTCTCGGCGGAAATGAAGGACGAGCGACGCGGCATCGTGCGTGCGCTGCTCATCGGCTTGGGGCTGGTGCTGGGTCTGTATCTGCTGGCCAACTGGGCCTATGTGCGGGTGCTGGGGTTGTCCGGCCTTGCGGCGAGCCCGGCACCGGCGGCGGATCTGATGCGCATCGTCTTCGGTCGTGGTGCGGAGCTGCTGATGGTGGGTGTGGTGACCCTGACGGCGCTGTCGGTGATGAATGCCATCCTGATCGCCGGTCCACGCACCACCTATGCCGCCGCGCGGGACCTGGCGGCGGAGTGGCATCTGGCGCGCTGGAATGGCCGCCGCGGCACGCCCAGCGCGGCGGTGGTCGCCACCAGTGCGGTGGCGCTGGTGCTGGTGGCCTTTGGCGCAGTGACCCGGGGCGGTTTCTCCACCATGGTCGACTACCTCTCGCCGGTCTATTGGTTCTTCATCACGCTCAGCGGCCTGGCGGTCATCGTGCTGCGTCGCAAGGAGCCCGAGCGCCTGCGGCCGTTCCGGGTGCCGCTCTATCCGGTGCTGCCGCTGGTGTTCAGCGCTTGCAGCGCCTATGTGCTGTGGTCCAGCCTGATCTACGTGAAGGCCGGCGCCATCGTCGGGGTGGTCGTGCTGGCGGTGGGCGCGCTGATGTTGTGGGGGCACGGTCGCTGGGCGTCGGCTCGTGCGGCCCGTCGGTGATGCTGACGGAGGCCGCCTGAAGCCGCCTGAGACCGGATCCATCGGTCCTTCACGTCCCTCGGGCGGGTGACTTCGGTTTTTCGGAAGTCTCTTCGCGGGGAAACCGATGGGCCGATCGGGCCGCTGTCACGGCCACTTCATGAAGTCTTCCGAGACTGCGCCGCTTGGAAACAGTCCTTTGCGGAGACTTCACATGAGCACCTTGCCCGGTACCTGCCCAGCCCCGAACGAATATGACGAAGACACCATCGTCAACCCGTCGGCCAACCCGACGTTTGCCGATGTGCTGACGGCTCGCCTGAGCCGCCGGGTGGCGCTCAAGGGCGGTATCAGCACCACAGCCGCCGCGCTGCTGGGCGGCTCGATCCTGACGGCCTGCGGCGGTGATGGCGGGGATGACACCCCGGCTCCGGCCCCCGCTCCCGCACCGGCGGCTGCGCCCAAGATCGGCTTCACCGCCGTGGCCAAGAACAAGAACGACCTGGTGACGGTGGCCGAGGGCTACAACGTCAGCATCCTGCATGCGCTGGGCGACCCCATGCACTATGGCGACGAGTCGTGGAAGGACGACGGCAGCGAAACCGCCGACTCCTACAACCGCCGCATCGGTGACGGTCACGACGGCATGTACTACTTCGGGCTGTCGGACACCGGCACCTACCAGGCGGACCGTTCCGATCGCGGCCTGCTGGCGGTGAACCACGAATATGTCGTGGCCCCCTACGTCCTGCATCCGGCCGGCCGCAGCGCAGGCGCCACCCGCAATGCGACGGAAGTGGAAAAGGAAATCTACGCCCACGGTGTGAGCATTGTGGAAGTCAAGCGCACCAATGGCGTCACGGCCATGGTTCGCGGCTCCAGCTACAACCGCCGCGTGACGTCCGCCACCACCATGGATTTCACCGGTCCGGCCCGTGGCCATGCGCTGCTGGCCACCAAGTTCAACCCCGCCGGCCAGCAGACCCGCGGCACCAACAACAATTGCGCCAACGGCTACACCCCCTGGGGCACCTACCTGACCTGTGAGGAGAACTACCTCAACGTCATCGGCCGCGCGGCGGGCGACGACGCCCTGCGCAGTGCGAAGGACATCGCCAGCCTGAACCGCTACGGGCTGCCGCAGAACCGCAAGAGCCCCTATCTCTGGGACACCGCAGGCACCGCAGACCTGTTCGCCCGCTGGAATTCGTCGGTGACCGGCGCCACCAGCGCGGACGACTATCGCAACACCATCAACACCTTCGGCTGGGTGGTGGAAATCGACCCGTTCGCCCCGACCTCGACGCCGGCCAAGCGCACGGCGCTGGGCCGCTTCAACCACGAAGGGGCCTGGCCGGCTCCCGCCGTCGTGGGCCAGCCGATCGTCATCTACATGGGTGACGATTCGCGCAACGAGTACATCTACAAGTTCGTGTCCAAGGCCCTGTGGGACGCCGCCGACGTGGGCAAGGGCATGGCCGCCGGCGCCAAGTACCTGGACGAGGGCACCCTGTATGTGGCCCGCTTCAATGCGGACGGCAGCGGTGAATGGCTGGAGCTAACCTACGGCAAGAACGGCCTGGACGCCACCAATGCGGCCTATCCGTTCGCCGACCAGGGGGACGTGCTGGTCAATGCCCGCCTGGCCGCCGACAAGTTGGGCGCCACCAAGATGGACCGTCCGGAATGGGGCTCGGTGCATCCGAGCACCCGTGAGGTCTACATGACCCTCACCAACAACAGCAACCGTGTGGCCACCACCGCCACGCCGACGGGCAGCCAGCTCAAGCCGGACGCCGCCAACCCGCGCTACTACGAAGACCTCAAGGGCACGACCTCGCAGAAGGGCAACCCCAACGGCCACATCATCCGCTGGCGCGAGAACGGCACCGACGTGACCAAGCTGAACTGGGACATCTACCTGTTCGGCGCCCAGGCGGACGCCGCCTCGGACGTGAACCTGTCGGGCCTGACCGACGTGAACGACTTCTCCAGCCCGGACGGCCTGTACTTCGACAAGCGCGGCATGCTGTGGATCCAGACCGACGACGGTGCCTACACCGACATCACCAACTGCATGATGCTGGCCGCTGTGCCGGGAAAGGTGGGGGACGGTGGCGTGGCGGTGGCTGCGGGCGGCACCAGCACCATCAAGGGCGCCAATGCGACTGCCGATACCGTGCGCCGTTTCCTGGTCGGTCCGAAGGAATGCGAGATCACCGGCATTGCCATGACGCCTGACAACAAGACGCTGTTCTTCAATGTCCAGCATCCCGGCGAAGAGACCACGCCCGACTGGGCCGCCGCCACCTTCGGCAGCTACTGGCCGGCCAATCAGGCCGATGCCAATGTGAAGAAGCGCCCGCGCTCGGCCACGGTGGTCATCACCAAGAAGGACGGCGGCGACATCGGTCTTTGATCGAGCGCAGTGCTTCATTCGATCGGGGCCGCACGCGGTCCTGATCGGCGCCGATGCCTGATGACGGGCCAGTGTCTGCGGACGCTGGCCCGTTGTGCCTTGAAGCGGGGGTGGCCGCCCTGATCTGTTGGTTGTCGGGAGACATCCGCGTATGGATCCTTCAATCTTGCAGTGGGCATCCCTATTCTTTGTGTGAGTGATCCCCTCATGTGATACATTCGGGTGCATAGATTCGCACAAGACCGTTCTTCCAAGGTCTTATCTGCAGCCCCGCCGGGTCTTCACAGACCCCTTCGCGAGCGGCTCGCTACAGCTTCACCCCCTGCTGATTGCTCTTGAGTGTGTCTGTCTCCGCTACCGCCAGGTGGCGCAGCGGAGTGTTCCCATCCATTCCAAATCAATAAGGAAACATCATGACGACTCAACAAGGCACCGTGAAGTGGTTCGACGACGGCAAGGGCTTCGGTTTCATCACCCCGGCCAATGGCACCAAGGACCTCTTCGCTCACCACAGCGAAATCCGCAACAACGGCGGCTTCCGCACGCTGGCTGAAGGCGCTACCGTGGAATTCGAAGTCAAGGAAGGCCCCAAGGGCCTGCAGGCGGCCAACATCCGCCAGCTCTGAGCCTTCGTCGGCTTCACCGCGTGGGGCGCGGTTCATCGCCCTGGCATCTGAAACCGCGTTAGACGGTTCCAGCCGATCCAACGTTCATTGAATTGGTCTGTTTTGTTTTGGACGTGCAGCGGAATTCGTTCCGCAGGCCACTAGACGGACAGGCCCACACCAAAAAAGGACCCCAATGGCAAAAGAAGAGCTGATCGAGATGCGCGGCACCGTGAATGAGGTGCTGCCGGACTCCCGTTTTCGCGTCAAACTCGAAAACGGTCATGAAGTGATCGCCTATACAGGCGGCAAGATGCGCAAGCATCACATCCGCATCCTGGCGGGAGATGCCGTGACGCTGGAACTGTCGGTGTATGACCTGTCCAAGGGTCGTATCACCTTCCGTCACCTGGAACGTCGTGGTGGCCCGCCGAGCGGCAATGGTGGTGGCGCGCGTCACTGACCACGGATGTTGATGGCGGTTCCTGGGTTCACACCCGGCACCGCCCCCAAAGAAAAAGCGGCTCATGCCGCTTTTTTTTCGTCCCGATGGCTGAGGGGCCCAGGCCCGTGCGCCTCAGTCGATCCGGAAGGAGACACCGGTGATGAACAGGGTGTCTCCCTTCTTCAGGCCCGGGCCCGGGTTGCTGTCATACCGGTGCGACACCGTGGCCGTCAGGCTGAGACGCTTGGTCATGGCCACCGACAAGGCGGTATCGAAGGTGGCCCGAAATTCCCCGCTGTCCCGCAGGTCCGGCAGGTACGACAGCTTCTGCCGGAAGGTGGTGGTCTCGGAGAATTTGTGGGTGGACTCTTCGGCCAGCAGCACTTCGGTGTTGCTGCGCCGGGTGCGGTAGCTGCCGTCATCCTGCAGTTCCGGATTCAGGTAGCGCTCCTGGGTGTAGCCCACACCGGCGGAGACATCGAAGGTGAGGTCGTCGCGCCGGATCAGGTGATAACCCAGGCCGCCGCCCACCGACCCGCGCACGGACAGGTTGGCCGGCTCATCCCGCAGGGCATCGAGCTGACCGAAGCCAAACACCTTGTCGTTCAGATCGCGCTGGTAGGCGAGCCCGGCTGAGAGGCGCTTTTCCGCTTCCGTTTCCTCGTTGTCTACATACAGGCCGCGCCCGTTGAGGGTGAGCTTGTCGCTGGTCGTGGCCTTGACGGCTTCGCCGCTGAGATTGACGGTGGTGGAGTTGCTGTTGCCCGACGCCACGCTGGCGCCCGCGGTGAACAGGGCCCGCCACTGACCGTCGTTCTTGACGGTGACCTGGGCCCAACTGACCTGTGGGGCCGCGGCGAGGCAGGCGACGGCGAGGCAGGCGGAGGCGAGGCGGGCAGGGGAGAGGCGGGCAGTGGCGAGGTGCGGGGTGGCGAGGCGGGGGGAGGCGAGCGGCAGGCGCGACGTCTGCATGGTGAATCCTTGCGTGAGTGAGAACGCGGCCTTTTGGCAAGCTCCGCTCCCGCGGTGCGCACAAAGACCTCGCAGCCGGACGCGTACGGGGCCTGTGTTAAGGTGTCGACATGCAAGCGGCTCATGCTGCCTTGCAAAACCCTCGCACCGTTCGCATCCCTTGTGTGCGGTCTTCGTCCGGTTTTGTCCCGTCTTTGTCCTGAGCGGTCAGACGGCGCATCGAATCCGGGCACGGTGCAGGAACTCCCGCCGCCGGGCCCTGAGGTCCGGCACCTCCAGCCGGCCCATGGCCGGCCCCATGCCACGCCAGGCTCCTCCAGTCCGCGCCCCTTGACCAGGCCCGCTGGCTGCACCGTGAGCCCCGGCGGGTGCTGGTTTCAGTGAGATGGGGTCAGTGCCCGTCGGCCGCCGTTGAGGCCGCTGGACGCCGCTGTGCGCCCGACAAAGTGACTCCCTGACGGATGGCGTGATCGCTGCCGCGCTGCGTGCGCCGGCACGGATTCATCCCGCACAGAAGGAGTTTTGGCCATGGCGACAGGCATACTCATCGATCACGTATTCAAGGTCTTCGGCGACGCGCCGGAGCAGGCGGTGGCACTGGCCCGGGAGGGCCTGACCAAACAGGAGATCCTGGCCCGCACAGGTCAATCCATCGGGGTGTTTGACGCCAGCTTCGAGATTCAGGCGGGAGAGATCTTCGTGATCATGGGGTTGTCGGGGTCCGGCAAGTCAACGCTGGTGCGGCTGCTCAACCGCCTGATCGAGCCCAGCGCCGGACGCATCGTGATCAACGGGCAGGACATCAACACCCACTCCCCCCGGCAGCTTCGGGCGCTGCGACGCAAGGACATCAGCATGGTGTTCCAGTCCTTTGCGCTGATGCCGCACATGACGGTGCGGGACAACACCGCCTTCGGGCTGGAGCTGGCCGGCGCCGACCGCCAGCATCGTCTGGCGCAGGCCGATCTGGCCCTGGCGCAGGTGGGTCTAGCTGGCTGGGGTCACAAGTACCCCGACGAACTCTCCGGCGGCATGCAGCAGCGGGTGGGGCTGGCGCGGGCGCTGGCGTCGGACCCCTCCATCCTGTTGATGGACGAGGCCTTCTCCGCGCTCGATCCCATCATCCGCACCGAGATGCAGTCGGAACTGCTCCGGCTGCAGCAGGTCAAGCGCCGCACCATCGTCTTCATCTCGCATGACCTGGACGAGGCCATGCGCATCGGCGACCGCATCGCCATCATGAAGGACGGGCAGGTGGTGCAGGTGGGAACGCCGGATGAGATTCTGCGCAGCCCCGCCGACGATTTTGTGCGCAGCTTCATCCGGGGTGTGGATACGGCGGCCGTGTTCAAGGCGGCCGACATTGCCCGGCAGCCGCTCACGCTGGTGGCCGAGCACAGCACCCGCGGTGCCCGCGCCGGGCTCAAGACGCTGGAGGACCAGGACCGGGAGTTCGCGCATGTGGTCAGCCCGTCCCGGCACTATCTCGGCACTGTCTCCGCCGACAGCCTGCGCGCCGCGCTCGACGGCCATGTCGGGCCGCTGGGCTTGCAGCATGCGTTCATCGAGGGCCTGACGCCGATTCCGTCCGAGGCACCGGTGGCCGAGCTGTTCGGGCAGGTGGCGCAGGCACCCTGCGGAGTGCCGGTGGTGGATACGGACGGACGATTCCGCGGGGCCATCTCGAGGACCACGCTGCTGAAGTTCCTGGACCGGGACACCCCTCCGATCGAGCCGCCAACGCGCACGGATGCCGGCGAGCCGGCCCCGATGGCGCTTTCCGCCGCCTCGGCCACAGCCGCCGTTCACCATTGATCGCCAAGGAGGTCTGATGCATTCCACCGTTCTCACTGCCTGGGCCGCCCAGCCTGCTTCGGCCGCTGCAGTCGCTTCAACCGCTTCGGCAGCTTCGGCCATTTCAGCACGTGCGTCGGCTTCTGTGCCTGCGCCCGCGGCGCTCGACCCCTGGGAGGCGATCTCCCAGGCGCCGGACCCATCCGCCACCGCTGCCTGGCTGGACTCGCCAGCGCAGGCGGCCGCCGCTGCAGACCCTCACACCGCAGCCGCCGCCGGCCATGGCCTGGCGGACACCCTGCAGCAGCTGTTCAGCGGCTCGCTGCCCATCGAGGCCTGGATCAACACCGGCCTGGGCTGGGCCGTCGCGCATGGGCGTCCGTACTTCCAGACGCTGCGCCTGCCCATCGACGCGACGCTCGACGCGGTGCAGGGACTGCTGACGTTTCTGCCCCCGATGGCCATGATCGCGCTCATCGGACTGCTGGCCTGGCAGTTCGTGGGGCGCCGGCTGGCCATCGGCACCGTCATCGCCCTGGCCCTGGTCGCGATGCTGGGCATCTGGCCGGAGGCGATGGTGACGTTGTCGCTGGTGCTCACCTCCCTGGTTTTCTGTCTGCTGGTGGGCCTTCCACTGGGCGTGTTGCTGGCCAGCAGCGAACGGGCGGAGCGGCTGATGCGACCGGTGCTGGATGCCATGCAGACGACACCGGCATTCGTCTATCTGGTGCCGGTGGTGATGCTGTTTGGCATCGGCAACGTGCCCGGTGTCATCGTCACGATTGTGTTTGCCCTGGCGCCGCTGGCACGGCTGACCAATCTGGGCTTGCGGCAGGTGCGGTCCGATCTGGTCGAGGCGGCCCGCGCCTACGGTGCGTCGCCGTGGCAGATGCTGTGGAAGGTCAAACTGCCGCTGGCCATGCCGTCCATCATGGCCGGCATCAATCAGGCGCTGATGCTGTCGCTGTCGATGGTGGTCATCGCGTCGATGATTGCGGTGGGGGGCCTTGGGCAGATGGTGCTGCGCGGCATTGGCCGTCTGGATATGGGGCTGGCCACGGTGGGCGGCATTGGCATCGTGATCCTGGCCATTACGCTGGATCGGCTCACCCAGGCGCTGGGCCAGCCGGCACGCGCGGCCGGTCGGCATTGGTGGCAGCGCGGGCCGATCGGGCTGGTCCGCGCCGGCCTGAAGCTCTTGCTGCCGGTCACGCTGGTGGGCGCCAGTGCCATCGCCGCAGCGCAGGCACCGTCGGCGCCCCAGACGCCCCAGACGCCCCGAACGCCCCTGACGCCGGCCCAAGTACAAACGCAGACCCAGACCGGCGCAATCGCCGGACCTGCAAGCAAGGCAGAGGCGCCTGCATCGACGCTGCCCGGCAAAGGCATCACCGTTCAACCGCTCAAAAGCTCACTGGCCGAGGAAGCCTTCCAGACGCTGCTGGTCTCCCGTGCGCTGGAGAAGCTGGGCTACACCGTGCTGCCGATGAAGGATCTGGAGCCCGCCACCGAGCATCTGGCGATTGCCAACGGCGACGCCACCTTCATGGCCAGTCACTGGCGCCTGCTGCATCAAGACTTCTACCGCAACAGCGGAGGCGATGCGCGACTGGTGCGCTTCGGCCCCTATGCACAAGGCGCGGTCCAGGGCTACCTGATCGACCGCAAGACGGCCCAGGCCCACCACATCACCCGTCTGGACCAGCTTCGTGACCCGGCCATCGCCCGCCTGTTCGACACCGACGGCGACGGCCGCGCCGACCTGACCGGCTGCAATCCCGGCTGGGGTTGCGAGGGCGCCATCGAGCATCATCTGGATGCCTACCAACTTCGCAGCACGGTGACCCATCGCCAGGGCAGCTACACCGCCTTGATGGCCGACACCCTTTCGCGCTTCAAGCAGGGCAAGCCCATCCTCTACTACACCTGGACGCCGTACTGGGTCAGTGCGGTGCTCAGGCCGGGGGCGGAGGTGGTGTGGCTGCAGGTGCCGTTCTCCGCGGCCAAGGACGGCACGACGGACACGCAGCAAGCCAACGGCAAGAACTACGGCTTTGCCGCGGACCAGCAGGAGATCGTCGCCAACCGCGACTTCATCCAGCGCAACCCGGCCGCGGCGACACTGTTCGAGGTGATGCGTCTGCCGATCTCCGACATCAATGCGCAGAACCTGCGGATGAATGAAGGGGCCGCATCGGAGCGTGACATCGCACGCCACACGGACGGCTGGATTCGTGTCCATCAAGCCCTGTTTGACAGCTGGCTTGCGCAGGCGCGGCGCAGCGCGGCCGCCCCCGCCTTGCCGGCTCAGCGCTGACCGCCGTCCTCCAGCTTGCGGGCATACACCGCCAGCACAATGCGCTCGGAGTGGACCAGGTATTCGTTCAGCCGCGCCGAGGCCTTGGCGAAGTCTCCGGCCTCGGCCAGATCCAGAATCTCCCGGTTCATGTCTACATAGGGCGCATGCAGGAATTCCGCATCCCGCAGCAGCCCGAAGGCCAGCCGCAGTTCCGCCAGCACCTGCGCGAACAGTGTGTTGAGCCGTTCACTGTCGGCCAGTTCCACGATGCCCATGTGGAAGGCCATGTTGGCGGTGCCCACGGCCACCCAGTCGGCCCGGTCCCGGGCTTGGAGCGCCTGCTCCACCGCCTGGCGCATGTGCTTTTTCGCCGGATGCCGCGGGTAGGCCTGCGCCAGCGCCTGGCATTCGATCAAGCGCCGTACGCGGTAGATGTCGATGATGGCGGCCATGCTGGGCACCGACACAAACACCCCGCGATTGGGTTCATGCCGCAGCAGGCCGTCCTTGGTGAGCCCCCGGAACACCTCCCGCAGCGTGTTGCGGGAGATGCCCAGTTGCTCCGCCAGCGCCTGCTCTGACAGGCGTTGACCGGGCGCGAATGCGCCGGCCGTGAGCATCTGGCGAAGCTGCTCGGACACCCGGTCGGTCAGAGGCTGGGTGCCTGGCGGCGGGGCGGCGTCCGTGGCCACAGCAATGGCGTGGGCGGCTGCAGGGGCCGCGGGGGCAGTGGGGGCAGTGGGGGCTGGCGAGGGCGCGGGGCGCGCAGGGGCTGAGCGACGGGATTTTGGCGTGGGCATGGCGGTCGCATTCTCCCTGCCGCGCGCACCGTTTGTCGATCAGTCCTGCGGGTTTGCACCAAGGCGTGGATGAGTTTGATGGGGCAGTATGACGTGGATTGTTCAACAATCCATTTGGATTGCCCTTCATTCGGGTCCGCGAGGACCCCGCCCAACGGCAGGAGCGCAGACATCATGACCCCCGATCCCTCCCTCTGGCCCCTGCTCGGGGTGGCCGTGATCATCCTGGGCTTTGTGCTGCGCTTCAATCCGCTGGTGGTGGTGGCGCTCACCGCTGTTGTGACCGCGGTCGCGGCCGGGTTTCCGGTGCAGAAGGTGCTGGCCACGCTGGGCACCGGCTTCATCAAGACGCGCAACCTGCCGCTGATCCTGCTCTTGCCGCTGGCCGTGATCGGCCTGCTGGAGCGGCATGGACTGCGGCAACATGCGCAGCAGTGGATTGCACGCTTCCAGTCGGCCACGGCCGGGCGCCTGCTCATCGTCTACCTGGCCGCCCGGCAGTTGACCGCAGCCATCGGCCTGACCAGCCTGGGTGGGCATCCGCAGATGGTGCGGCCGCTGCTGGCCCCGATGGCGGAGGGCGCGACCGAAGCGCGCCTGGGGCCGCTGCCCGATCGCATCCGCCACCGCCTGCGCGCCTATGCCGCCGCCACCGACAACGTCGGGCTCTTTTTCGGGGAAGACATCTTCGTGGCCTTCGGCGCCGTGGTGCTGATGACCACCTTTCTTCATGAGGCCGGCATCGACGTGGAGCCCCTCCATGTGGCGCTGTGGGGTCTGCCGACCGGCATCTCGGCCTTCCTGATCCATGCCTGGCGTCTGCGCCGGCTGGATGCGTCCCTCAAGCGCGAATTGGACCAGCCGCGGCCAGCGGTGGAGACGGCAGCCTCCGGCAGCTCGGCCGGCATCGTGATCCCCGGCAGCAAGGAGTCCTGACATGACGCTCTCCCTGGATCTGCTCTTCACCCTGGCCGGCCTGCTGCTGGCGGCCGTGGCGGTGATGACGCTGCTGGACGGCAGCCACCCCAAGCGCTGGACCACCGGGCTCTTCTGGGGCCTGTATGCGGTGATGTTCCTGGCGGGCCATCTCGTGCCGCCGGAATGGGTGGGCGCCGGCGTGCTGTTGATGGCCCTGCTGGTGGGGCTGCGCGGCGTCGGGCCGGGCCAGCTTCAGTTGCCTTCCGCAGCGGCATGCGCCGCCAGTGCGCGTCGTCTGGGTCATCAGCTGTTCGTGCCGGCCCTGGCCATTCCGCTGCTCACCATGGCGGGCACGCTGTCGGCCAAGCATCTGATCGTGGGCGGCCTGCCGTTGATCGATCCCAAGAATGCAACCCTCGTCAGTCTGGGCCTGTCCTGCGTCATTGCATTGGGCCTGGCCTGCTGGCTCACCCGGGAGACGCCGGTGCAGGGCGTGCGCGAGGCCCGTCGCCTGATCGACGCCCTGGGCTGGGCCCTGGTGCTGCCGCAGATGCTCGGCATGCTGGGGCTGGTGTTCTCGGATGCGGGCGTGGGCAAGGCGGTGGCGCATGTCACCACCAGCACCATCAACATGGACTTCCGTTTTGTGGCGGTCACCGTGTATGTGGTGGGCATGGCGCTGTTCACCGTCATCATGGGCAACGGCTTTGCGGCTTTCCCGGTGATGACGGGCGGTGTGGGCGTGCCGGTGCTGGTGGGCGTCTACCATGGCGACCCCGCGGTGATGGCCGCCATTGGCATGCTCTCCGGCTACTGCGGCACGCTGATGACGCCGATGGCCGCCAACTTCAACATCGTGCCTGCGGCCCTGCTGGAATTGCCCGACAAGAATGCGGTGATCCGCGTGCAGGTGCCCACCGCGCTGATCTTGCTCGCGGTGAATGTGGTGCTGCTTAACCTGCTCATGTTCCACTAGAGAGGCCCTGACCCATGAACATCGACCTGAACAGTGATCTCGGCGAAAGCTTCGGCGCCTGGCGCATGGGCGACGACGCCGCCATGCTGGCGGTGGTCAGCAGCGCCAATGTGGCCTGCGGCTTTCATGCGGGGGACCCGGCCGGCATTTTGTCGACCCTGCGCGCGGCCGCATCTCGCGGAGTGAGCGTCGGGGCCCACGTGTCCTATCCGGACCTGGTGGGTTTTGGACGGCGCAACATGGACATGGCCAGCGCCGATCTGCAGGCCAGCGTCATCTACCAGATCGGCGCCTTGCAAGGGCTGGCTGCCGCCGCCGGCACGCGGGTACGTTACGTCAAGCCACACGGCGCGCTCTACAACTTCATCGCCCATGACGCGCGCCAGGCCGCCGATGTGATGGCTGCGGTGAAAGCGGTCGACGCGTCGCTGGGCCTGGTGGTGCTGGCCGGTTCCGCGTTGGCGGGCTGGGCGCGAGAGGCCGGACTGCGCACCGTGGAGGAAGCCTTCGCCGACCGCGGCTACCGGGCCGACGGCAGCCTGGTGCCGCGCAACCAGCCAGGCGCAGTGCTGCATGACCCCGAAGCGGTTGCCGAGCGCATGCTGCAACTGGCGAGGGACGGCACCGTCACGGCGGTGGATGGCAGCGTGGTGCGGGTGCGGGCGGAGTCCATCTGCGTTCATGGCGACAGCCCCGGCGCAGTGGCCATGGCACAGCGGGTGCGAGAACGGCTGACCGCGGAGGGTATTCGCATCGCGGCCTTCATGGACCTTGCATGAGCACGCCGCCCGTCAATGGCGCCATGCGCCTGCTGCCCGCCGGGGACGCGGTGCTGGTGGAGCTGGCCGACCTGTCGCAGACGCTGGCGCTGCTGGCCTCGCTGCGGGCGGATCCGATCCCGGGCGTGACGGAGATCGTGCCCGGGGCGCGCACGCTGCTGCTCATCCTCGATGCTGAGCGTCTGCTGCGCGACGCAGTGCCTGAAGAGGGCGGCGACAGTCTGACAGTTGGACAGGCCGAGAGGCACACCGAAGGGCCGCTTCAGGCGCCGCGTGAAAGCTTGGCGCAACCAGTGGCGCAACCAGTGGCGCAACCAGTGGCGCAACCCGTGGCGCAATCAGTGATCCAAGCCGTGTCGCGAGCGCTCGCCGGACGGTCGCTGGTGCCGGTTGAGAGCGCTGCCGGCGCCTGTGTCGAGATCCCGGTGCATTACGACGGTGAAGACCTGGCCGAGGTGGCCGCTCTGCTTCAGATCACGCCGCAGGACGTCGTTCGCCGCCACACCGGCAGCGATTGGTTTGTCGCCTTCACCGGCTTCGCTCCCGGCTTTGCCTATCTGACCGGTGGGGACGAGCTGCTGCGCACGCTGCCCCGTCGCAGTTCTCCGCGCACCCGAATCCCAGCGGGCGCCGTGGCAGCCGCTGGCGGGTTCAGCGGCGTGTATCCGAAGGCCAGCCCGGGCGGCTGGCAGTTGCTGGGCCAAACGCTGACGCCGATGTGGGATGTGCAGCGCGACCCGCCCGCGCTGCTGCAACCTGGGCAGCGGGTGCGATTCGTGGATGCCGGGCCCCGCGCGGCGTTGGTGGGCCGTGGCGAAGTCGGCCAGCCCGACATCGCCCGCGTCGATATCACCCCTGCCGTTATCGCCAGCACGCAGGGCCCTCGGGCTGATGTCGTTGAGGCTGCAGCCGACGTGGCAGCCGCTGCCATCGAGATCGCCCAGCCGGGTCTGCAAGCGCTGCTGCAGGACCTGGGCCGTCCTGGACAAGCCGGGCAGGGCGTGTCCGCCTCCGGCGCGATGGACCGACGCTCGCTCAAGGCCGCCAATCGCCTGGTCGGCAATCCGGAAGACGAGGCCTGCATGGAGGTGTTGCTCGGCGGCTTCGAGGTGATCAGCCATGGCGACCTGGTCGTGGCCGTCACCGGTGCGCAAGGTCCGCTCCAACTGATCGGGCCCGATGGGCGCAGCCACAGCGTTGACCGTCACACGCCGCTGGCCCTGTCACAGGGAGACCGGCTGCGACTGGGGGCTCCCATTGCCGGTGTCCGCAGCTATGTGTCGGTGCGTGGGGGAGTGGCCATCCCAGCGGTGCTGGGCAGCCGGTCCTACGACGCCCTGGCAGACGTGGGCCCCGCCCCCCTCAAGGCCGAAGACCGCCTGACGATTCGGCCCATCCGCCACGCCGCCGTGGTGGGACATCCCGAAGCAGCCTGGGCTCAATTCCCCCGGCCCGGCGACGAGGTGCAGATCGATCTGTGCCTGGGCCCCCGCGCGGACTGGTTCACCCAGGAAGCGCTGACCACGCTGGTGTCCCAGCCCTGGACGGTCACCCCGCAATCCAACCGCGTCGGCCTTCGGCTGCAAGGCGACACCGCCCTGACCCGAGCGGTGAACTCCGAGCTCCCCAGCGAAGGCACGCCGCTGGGGGCCCTGCAGGTGCCCGCCAACGGCCAGCCGGTGCTGTTCCTGGCCGACCATCCGCTGACGGGCGGTTATCCCGTCATCGCCTGCGTGGCGCCCTGGCACCTGGACCTCGCCGGTCAGCTGCCGGTGGGCGTGCGGCTGCGTTTCCGGGTGGTGCGCGGCTTCGAGCCGCTGACCGTCCCAGCATGAATCCGAGGTGAGTCCATGCCCATCAAGAAAGTTCTGATCGCCAACCGGGGCGAGATTGCTGTGCGCATCATCCGCGCCTGTGCCGACTACGGCGTGCGCTCCGTTGCGGTGTATGCGGACCCGGACCTCCATGCCCTGCATGCCGGCCTGGCGGATGAAGCCTACGGTCTGGACGGGCATCGTCCCGCCGACACGTATTTGTCCATCGACAAGCTGCTGGCTGCGGCCCGTCGCAGCGGCGCGGACGCGGTCCATCCCGGCTACGGCTTCCTGTCGGAGAACGCTGCCTTCGCCCGTGCGGTGCTGGACGCCGGCCTCACCTGGATCGGCCCGCCGCCGTCCGCCATCGAGCAACTGGGGGACAAGGTGTCCGCCCGGCGCCTGGCGATGGAGGCCGGAGCACCGCTGGTGGCCGGATCACCCGGGCCGGTGGACAACGCCGACCAGGTGCTGGCCTTCGCCCGGCAGCATGGCCTGCCGATTGCGATCAAGGCGGCCTTTGGGGGCGGTGGCCGCGGCATGAAGGTGGTGTGGAAGCTGGAGGACGTGGCCGAGCAGTTCGACTCCGCCGTCCGGGAAGCCACCGCCGCATTCGGTCGCGGCGAGTGCTTCGTGGAGCAGTTCCTGGACCGGCCCCGCCATGTGGAGGCGCAGGTGATGGCCGACAGCCAGGGCCAGGTGGTGGTGCTGGGCACGCGGGACTGCTCGCTGCAACGCCGCAACCAGAAGCTGGTGGAAGAGGCGCCCGCACCGTTCCTGACGGACGAGCAGCGCGAGCGCATCCACCGTGCTGCCCGGGATGTCTGCCGACGTGCGGGCTACGTCGGGGCGGGCACGGTGGAGTTCCTGCTCAGCAGCACCGGTGCGATCTCTTTCCTGGAGGTCAACACGCGGCTGCAGGTCGAGCATCCGGTCACCGAAGAGACCTGCGGCCTGGACTTGGTGGTGGAGCAGCTGCGCATTGCTGACGGGCTGCCCCTCACGCTGACCGAAACGCCGGTGCCGCGCGGTCATGCCATCGAATTCCGCATCAATGCGGAGGATGTGGGACGCGGCTTCCTTCCGGCGCCGGGTCCGGTGACCGTGTTTGAGGCGCCCTCGGGGCCGGGGGTGCGGGTGGACACGGGCGTGGTGTCGGGCTCGGTCGTGCCTGCGGCGTTTGATTCGTTGATGGCCAAGCTCATCGTCACCGGCGCCACGCGGGAACAAGCCCTTGCCCGGGCCCGTCGCGCGCTGGCCGAGTTCCGGATCGAAGGCGTTCCCACCGTGCTGCCGTTCCATCGTGAGGTGCTGCGCCATGCCGACTTCACGGCCAGCGACGGCTTCAAGGTGCATACGCGCTGGATCGAGACCGACTTCGCCTCAGCGCTGGCGGCCGCCACGCGGGTGGAGCCGGTGGCGCAGGCGCCGCTACGGCAGTGGACGATCGAGCTGGACGGCAGGCGTGTTCGCCTGGGCTTGCCGGCGGATCTGCTGAGCGGGCTGGCGGCGGGGGCTTCGGCTGTCGGCGGCGCTGGTGTGCAGGGAGGAACTGGCGGGACTTGCGACCCAAGCGGGTCCGGCCTGTCCACGGCGTCCGGCGAAGGCAGGTCCGGCGACTCCGGCGCCACCGATGCGGCGCACGACCCCTCAGCGGTCGAGGCCCCCATGAGTGGCCTGCTGCAAGCCTGGAAGGTCGAGGACGATGCGCAGGTCGAGGCGGGGCAGCTCATCGCCGTGCTCGAGGCGATGAAGATGGAGACGCAGGTGCTGGCGCATCGCGCTGGCCGCGTGACCCACCTGGCGGAGGCAGGCGCTCCGGTGTCGGCAGGCAGCCCACTCGCGCGGATTGCCTGAGGGGTTTAGAGCGTCCTCAAGAAGGCCTCCAGGTCCTGCAATTCGCGGGCATTGAGCTGGATCGGCCGGATGAGCGGCGACGGCGGAATGGCCATGAGTCCCTGGGCATTCTTGGGAGGCTGGGGCATGCCGGCGTTGTAGCTCTCGAGGACACCGCGCAGCGTCGGCGTGATGCCGTTGTGGAAGTAGGGCGCGGTGCGGGCAATGCCCCGCAGCGACGGCGTGCGGAACGCCCCCGCATCCTCGGGCCGTCCGGTCGTCCCCTGGCGCCCCAGGTCTTGCAGACGGCGCCCCAGTGCGCTCATGCCGATCTGGTGGAACTCATGCTGGGTGAACTGTGGGCCGCTGTGGCAGTTCATGCAGCGGGCCTTGGTGCGGAACAGATGCAGTCCGCGGATCTCCTGGTCGCTCAAGGCGGCCGTTTGACCTTCGATGAAGTCGTCAAAGCGGGTGCGCGGGGCTTCAATGCGGCGCTCGAACGCGGCCAGCGCCTTGCCCAGTCGGCTCAGCGTGACGGCGTCATCCCCGAACACGTCCTTGAAGCGCCGGGGATAGTCGGTCTCGCGGGCGAGTCGCTGCTGGAGGGCCTGAAGGTCCATCGCCATCTCCACCGGATTGGCAATCGGCATCAGGGCCTGGCTCTCCAGGTCGGCGGCGCGACCGTCCCACATCAACTGCGGCACAAAGGCCACGCCCATCAGATGCGGTGTGTTGCGCGGCCCCGCCTGCGCATCTTGTCCCAGGGCGAGCCGACGGCCGTCGGAGAAGCCGAGGTGAGGCGCATGGCAGCTGGCACAGCTGAGGGTTCGATCCCGCGACAGTCGGGGGTCGAAGAACAACTGCTCCCCCAGCGTGACCAGTGTGGCAGGGACAGCCGGCAGCGCCGGACGCGGGCTGAGTTCCTCCCATCGGACCCCCGCATCCACCTGGGCCGCCGGCCAGCCGCTGCGCGGGCCGCGATAGGCCTGGGTCACGTCGTCGCTGGCTGCCGCACTTGGCGGGCTGCTCTTCGGGGACGCTCGGCCGCTGGGCCCGATGTCTTCAGCCATGCCCGCGTTCGCGGCCCACAGCAGCCCCGTGGCCAGGGCTGCGCGCAAGGTCCTGCCCAGACGCTCAGAACTCATAACCCACCTCCAGCGCCACGCTGCGACCGCGCTCGTAAGTGGCGTAGGTGTCGCTGACGGTGCTTGTGTTCTTGCGGTTGGTGAGGTTCTCGAGTGTCAGCTTGACTTGCAGGCGCTGGTCGCCCCGCACCCGCGGTTCCCAATGGATCACCGTATCGATCGCCAGGGAGCGTGGCAGGTTGGTGCGCTCATAGACATCCACCGTGGTGCCTTGATAGTCGGTCGTGCCGTTCTTCAGCATCTGCTGATAGCGGTCGCGGATGCGCAGCAGGTGGCTGACCGTGAGGTGGTAGGCCGGCAGGCTGCTCATGGCGCCTATACGCAAGGTCCACGGGCGGTTGTAGTTGTCCGCCGGCATGTCGGAATAGCGGATGAACTGGCCGTCGTACTGGATGATGGCGTCGTCGAGTTTGTCGGTGGAATAGGTGTCGCCATAGGTGCTGTAGTTGGACCGCACATCGCTTTTGTTGACCGCCAGCCACCAGCGGGTGGCCACCGGACCGGTCTTGAAGGCGGTGGCGCTGGACCAGCTCAAGGTCCAGTCGCGGGTCTTGCTGCGGCCGTCATTGGTGTAGACGTAGCAGCTGTTGCCGTTGCAGTCGGTCTGTTTGCTGACGATGCGCTTGATGACCTGGTCCTTGCCGTCCCGCTGCGTCACCCGCAGGCTGAGCGGGCCGCCCAGCCAGGCGGGCGCGAACACCAGACCGGCGGTGAGCTCGTCGTCATAGGGGGTCTTCATTGTCTCCAGGCGATTCAAGGGAAGCGCTTGCGTGCCGGTGCCCCAGGTCAAGGTGCCGCTGCGGGTCTGGGTGACCAGCAGGGTGTGGATCTTTTCCTGCAAGGCGTAGGCAAACAGGCTGCGACCGTAATAGCGGTTGGCGCCGGCATCGATCAGCCAGGTCGGGTTGGGCTGCCAGCTCAGGGCCATGCGCGGACCCAGATCGAACTGGTCGGTGAGCGTGTCCCGATCCGCTCGGACACCGGCGCGGAGATTGAAATCGCGCCAGCGGATGTCGTCTTCCACAAAGGCGCTGTAGGACTCGCTCTGCAGCCCGAAACTGCCCGCGTTGTACGTCATCAGCCGGGTGAAGTATTGGCCGACCTTGCGGTTGATGCTGGGCGTGGCGGAGCAGGCCTCGGTGTCCTGCGTGCCGTCGGCGCGCTGGCAGCGCGAGAGGGCGCCGGTGGTGGGGAGGTTGGCTACGGTCAGGTAGTAGCGCTGCGCCTTCAGTCGGTCGTAGCTGGCGTCCTGCCGGCGCAGTTCCACGCCGGTGGAAACACGGTGCTGCGTCGCGCCGATCGCCACTGCCTGGAAGGCGCCCTTGACCTTGTAGGCCAGCGTCTTGAGGCGCTGGTCGACATCGCCCCATGCGCCTTCACCGCTGGTGGGCGTGCTGTCGGTGCTGTCGCCCCAGTTCTTGTCGGTGGACCAGCGCCAATTGCGGTAGTAGTCGGCATCGCTGCGACGGGATTGGTCGGAGCTGCTGTAGGACAGCTGCTGCGTCAGCAGGACTGGCTCGAACCGTGATTCCCAGCGACCCGAGAGCGTCAGACCTCCGCTTTGCAGGGTGTAGTCGCTGTTGCGGAAGTTCTCGATGAAATACCGGTTGTCCGACGGCGCGTAGACCAGACTGAGGTCGGCGCGATGGATGCTGCCGGTGGGCTTGAAGTCGGTCTTGAGCGCCAGGGTGTCCTGACGGCGCTGCTGCGTGACTTCACGGCTTTCGGTGCTGCCGTCGTTGTCCGTGCTGAAACGGCGCAGCGGAATGTCCGACTGCCGACGCACGGCGCTGAGCAGCACGCCCCATTCCTCGGTGGGGCGCATCTCCAGCGTGGTCTTGTAGGTCCATTTGCGAAAGCGCGGCTGCATGTCCGCATTGGAAGACGCTTCGAACGCCTCGCGACGGGCCGGATCGATGAAGACGTGGGTCCAGTCCGAGGACGTGTAGCCCACCGCCACACTGCCGCCAAAGCGCTTGCGCGCGGCGCACAGACGTGCATCCACCACGCCACCGGTGAAGCGGCCATACTCGGCGGAGATGTTGGCGTCCCGCACTTCGATGTCGCACAGGATGCTGCTGTCGACTGCCAGCGCCTGCGAAGCGCCTGGGACGAACTCCGGGCTCTCGGTGGTGATCTTGAGGCCCGGGTCCAGGTCATTCATGGCCGAGACGCCGTCCAGCAGGATCTGGTTCTGATAGGGCTTGGAGCCGTGGATCGAGATTTCCGCCGGAGCGATTTCGCCGCCGGTGTAAGAGGACAGCTGCGACTCGCTGTACTGGATGTTCGGGTTGAGTTTGAGTTGGCTGGTCAGGTCCCCGTTGATCGCCGGCAGGTTGCGGATCATGGCGCGGTCGAGGCGGTCCACGGTGGGCAGAGGTCGGCCTTGCACGGCCACCATGGGCAGGCGCTGCAGTCGCAGCTCGGGCGAGTCTTCATCGTCGGTGATGGCGGTCTGGGAAGACGTCGGCCGGCGCCGGATCATCACGCCGCCGGCGCTGGACGGCTGGGCCTCAAAAGGCGTTCCGGCCAACAACACCTTCAGGCCCGCCATGACGTCATATTGGCCGTTCAAGGCCTGGCTGCGAAAGCCGTTCACCGCGGCGGCATCGAACACCAGCACCACCCCGGCCTCTGCAGCGAAACGGTTCAGGGCCTCGGCCAGCGGCGAGGCGGGCAGATCGTAACGGGGGGCGGGCGCGGTGCGCGGCGCAGCGGATGGCTGACCCGCTGCGGCGCCAGCGGCCTGGGCCGACAGCACGCCGGCGCCCAGCAGGGCGGCCAGTAGCGGTCGAAGCAGCGGCCGAAGCAGCGTAGAAGGCAGCGTGAGGGGCAGCGTACGGGGCAACGCAAGAAGCGGCGCCAAAGGCAGCCCGGCAGTCCCTGTGCCGGGCAAGGCTGCGCCGCGTCGCCGCACCGTTGGAGCGCCTGGGCGGGAGGGCAGGTCGGGGCGGGGCAGGGGATGGCGAAGTCGGTTCATGGTTCGGTGCGTATCACTGACCCATGAAGGCCGAACGAGACCGGCAAAAGGACAACGGACAGGACGGTGGGCGCGAAATTTTTTTGTATCAGCGCGGCCGCAGCACCAGACCTTGGCCCTGTCGCTCCAGCCGCAGCCCCCATTGATCGGCCACTGTGGCCAGTGAGCGCTGGGGATCGGCGGTCAGGAAGCTGCCCGAAATCCGTAAGCCGGCGATGGAGGCGTCGCAGGACAAGGGCATGCCCGACTGCACCGACAGCCGCTGCAGGACCTGGGACAGCGGCTGGTCCATGGCGACCAGCACGCCGCGGGTCCAGGCCACATCAGCAAAGCCTGCCGGCCCTGCGGCGTCATGGCCACCTTTGAAGAACCGCAGACGCTGGCCGGTGTCGACACGGACCGGGACCTGGGTGCCCGTCGGCAGCACCAACACCGCATGCGTCTGCACGGCCACCACCGAGGCGGTGTCTTCTTGCACCAGGGTCAGTCGTGTCCCCAGCGGCGTCACGTCGCCGTCCCGCGTCCGCACGGTCAGTGGGCGATGGTGGGGATCGGTGCCCGTCTGCAGTTGCATGGCCCCTTGCGACAGATGCAGCATCCGCCGTGAGGCGCTGTAATCGATGCCCAGACGCGATTCGGGACCCAGCAGCAGATGCCCGCCATCGGGCAGCGTCCACTCGCGGCGTTGCCCTGCGCCGGTCACGATCCACTCCACGGAGGAGGTCTCGCGCGTCCAGGCACGGTAGAAGAAGCCGCCCATCACCACCGCACCCAGGGCGCCCAGCCCGGTCAGTGCACGACGGCGGTCCCTCTTGCGCGGCTGATGCTGCGAGGCGCGGGCAAGCGTGTCGCTGCGGTCTGCGGGCTCCATGCCTTCAGTGCGTTCGGTGAGGTCGCCGCAGTCCATTCGCTCCATACGAGCCGGCATGAGCGACAAGGTCTGCCTCGCCCGGGCCGGTGTCTGCGCCAGCAAGTGCTTCAAGCGCTCCACCCGATCCCAGGCCTGCCGGTGTTCGGCCGCATCTTCATACCAGCGCTGCCAGCCTTGGCGGTCGGCGTCGCTGGCTGCGGCGCTGCTCAGGCGCAGATGCCAGTCGGCCGCCTCCGATAGGTGCTTCGGCGTCACAGCTGCATCAGACACTGGACCACCGCCTTGTGCATGTACTTCTTGACGCTGCTGACCGACACGCCCAGATGCTGGGCAATCTGCGCATGGTCCCAGCCTTCCAACTGCGCCAGCAAGAAGGCCTCGCGCACCTTGGGGCCGAGCCCGTGCAGCAGGCGGTCCAAGGTGAGCAGGGTCTCCATCAGCACGGCATGCTCCTCCGGCGAGGGATGCATGGCTTCGGGCAGGGCGGCCAGCGCCTCCAGATAGGACCGCTCCAGGTCCTGGCGCCGGAAATGGTCCACCACCAGGCCGCGGGCGATGGTCGCCAGATAGGCCCTGGGCTGGGACAAGGCCGGCGGTTGGTCGCCGCCCTGCAGCAGCCGCACGAAGGTGTCGTGCATGAAGTCGACCGCCCGGTCGGAGCAGGTGCCCAGACGGCGGCGCAGCCAGTCGGTGAGCCAGGACCGGTGCTCGCGGTACAGGCCTTCATGGCTGAGGACGGCAAGGTCGGCGCTGCTCATGGCAGACGCTCCTGACGACGATGCTCAGCGAGCAGCGCGACGGTCAGGCGGGAACACAGCTTCGCACCGGCAGGAGGCCGGTCCGGGAGGCGCAGGCAGGGCATGACGGGGTCCGAGACGGCAGATCACAACGAGGCCTCCGGCTGGACCGCTTCTGACATGCGACGGTTGGCTGTGCCCAAACGCCCGATTGTAGATGAGAAGATAAGAACGGTTCTCATCTTCGTGGCTTGAATGAGGGATCGGCGCAACGCTGGCTTGGTCTGGACTGAGCTGAGCTGAGCTGAGCTGGGCCACTGTAGGGTGGCCCGGGCCGGGCAAGGCGGCAGCGGCTCAGCCCGCGCTCGGCGTGAACAGGCTGGGCAGCCACAGCGACACCGCTGGCACATAGGTGACCAGCAGCAAGGTCGCCCCCAATGCGCCATAGAACGGCAGGATGGACCGCATCACCTGGCCCACCGACACCCCGCCGATGGCGCAGCCCACGAACTGCGTCACGCCGACGGGTGGCGTGTTGAGCCCCAGGGCGCAGTTGATCAGCATCACGATGCCGAACTGCACCGGATCCATGCCGAACTGCGCGGCGATGGGCAGGAAGATCGGCGTGCAGATGAGGATGGTGGCGGCCATGTCCAGGAAGGTGCCCAGCACGAACAGCAGCACATTGATCATCAGGAAGATGACCCAGGGCTCGGAGCTGATGGACGTCATCAGCTCACCGGTCTTCTGCGGCACTTCATACAGCGCCATGAAGTAGCCGAAGGCCGAGGAGATGCCGATCAGGAACAGCACCACGCCGGTGGTCTTGCAGGCCTTGGCGCAGGCCTTGAGAAAGTGCTCCCAGCTGAGGCTGCGATAGGCCAGCACCGTCACCAGCAGGGCCCAGAACACGGCGGTGGCGGCCGACTCCGTCGCGGTGAAGATGCCGGAGAGGATGCCCGCCAGGATGATCACCACCACCAGCAGCCCTGGCAATGCACCCAGCCAGGCCGCCAGCACTTCCCGCCATCCCGGGAAGCGCCCATGCGTGCTGTAGCCGCGCTTGACCGCCACATAGTAGGCCGCCGCCAGGTTGCAGACCGTGAGCAGCAACGCAGGAAGGACACCGGCCAGTATCAGGCTGAACACACTCACCGACGCAATGCCGGTGGTGGCCAGGGTGAAGATGATGAGGTTGTGAGAGGTGGGCATCAGCGCGCCCACCAGCGCCGCATGGGTGGTCACGTTCACCGCGTAGTCGGCGTCGTAGCCTTCCTTCTTCATCAGCGGAATCATCACCGAGCCCATGGCCGACACATCGGCCAGCGGAGAACCCGCCACGCCGCCAAACAGCGTGCAGCCCAGCACATTGCTCATGCCAAGGCCGCCGCGCACATGGCCCACCAGGGCATTGGCAAAGCGCACGATGCGGTCTGCAATGCCGCCGTAGAGCATCAGCTCGCCGGCAAAGATGAAAAACGGAATGGCCAGGAAGGAGAAGACCTGCATGCCGCCGACCATCTTCTGGAAGACCACCGCAATCGGCAGGCCGGCCGCAACAATGGTGGCCACCGAGGCCAGGCCGATCGAAAACGCCACCGGCACGCCCAGCACCAGCAGCACCGAAAAACTCACCAGCAGGACCGTCAGTTCCATGAGGGCACCACCTCTTCATGGCGGATCAGGGCCACGATGTGTTCAATGGAGAAGAGCGCGATCAGCACGCCTGCGATGACCAGGGCGAGATAGTCCAGACCCACCGGCACGCCCAGCATCGGATCGAGTTCATCCCACTTGAGGCGGGTCCAGGTCCAGCCGCTCCAGGTCATCAGAGCGCCGAACAGGCCCACCAGCGCGTGGATCAGCAGCTCCAGCCTCAGCCGCCACGCCTCGGGCAGCAGCACCGCCAGGGACTCCAGACCGATATGGCCGGCATCCCGCACGCCCACGGCCACGCCCAGCGCGGTGACGTAGAGCACCAGCTGCAAGGCCAGGCCCTCGGTCCAGGTGGGCGTGTCGTTGAAGACATAGCGGCCCACCACTTGCACCTGCACCGCCAGGATGATGGCCACCAGCATGACAACGGCCGCCATCAGGCTGAGCTTGGACAGCCAGGCGCAGAGCCGGGTGTAGGGATGCCGCGCCGAAGCGCTCTTGGAAGCGAGGGATGGCATCGCGGCGGCGCTGTGGGAGGCCGCGTGGGGGCTGGAGACACTCATGGTGTGTCCTGCACGGCCTTGACCAGGCGCTGCAGGTCCGGCGTGTTGATGAACCGGGCATAGACCGGCGCCATGGCCGCCTTGAACGCGGCTTTGTCCACGTCGGTGACGATCACCGAGCCCGCCTTCTGCACCAGCGCGCGGTCCTTGGCCTCCTGCTCGTCCCACTTCTGCCGCTGAAAGGCGACCGATTCCTTGGCGGCGGCGCGGAACAGGTCCTGATCAGCCTTGGAGAGCTTGTCCCACACCAGCTTGGACATCAGCAGCATCTCCGGCGCCATCGAATGCTCGGTGAGCGAGAACACCTTCACCGCCTCATAGTGCTTGAAGCCGGCATACGAGGGGATGTTGTTCTCGGCGGCGTCGATCAGCCCGGTCTTGAGGGCGGTGTAGATCTCGCTGGTGGGCATGGGCGTGGCGTTGGCCCCGATGGCCGCAGCAATGGCCACCCACAGCTCGGACTGCTGCACCCGGATCTTCAGTCCCTTGCTGTCCGCCAGTGAGCGGATGGGTTTCTTGGCGTAGATCGAGCGGGAGCCGCTGTCATAGAACGCCAGGCCGATCATGCCCTGCGACTCGCATCCCTTGAGGATCTCGTCGCCAATCGGGCCATCCAGCACCTTGCGCATGTGGGCGACCGACTGGAAGAGGAAGGGCATGGTGGGCACCAGGCTCTTCGGGCAGATCGAGTTGAGTGAGCTGATGTTCACCCGGTTCATCTCCAGCGCGCCGATCTTGAGTTGATCCAGCGTCTCCTTCTCGGTGCCCAGGGCGCTCTTGTTGAAGACCTTGATCTTGTATTTGCCGGCGCTGCGCTGACTCAGCCATTCGCTCATGTGCTTGACGGCGGCCACCGTGGGGTAGTCGTCGCTGTTGTGCACATCGGCGGAGCGAAACTCGACCGCCAGGGCGGGCCCTGCGGCGAGCACGGTGGCCGCCACCGCCAGGCCGGCGCGCAGCCATCGGCGCAGGTGTTCTGGCCGTTTGGCGACGGCCACAGGGCAGGGCGCCGCTTGAGTCATTTGCATCATGCTTGTCTCCATGGTTCTTGTTGGAATGGCACCAGCTCTCAGGCTCAGGCCGGCGGATCAAAGGGTCCGATGCCCAGGAAGCTGCCGCCCTGCAAACGGGCCATCAGACTTCCCTCGGGAAACACCTTGTCCGCCACCTCGGCGCGCCAGCGCTCGGCGCTGTCCTGCGGCCGGTAGCCAAGCTGGGCCCAGCCGGCGTCGTTGTGCCACCGGTCCGGGTTGTCGGAGATGGCGTAGGTGACCAGGCAGCCGACATCCGGGGTGCGCAGGGCCGCCGTGACCAGGCTGAACAGGTCCCGCGGACTGATCCAGGTGGACAGGGCGCGGCGGTCGGGCGGCTCCGGTAGGCAGGTGCCGATGCGCAGGCAGACGGATTCCACCCCGTATCGATACCAATACAACTGCGCCATGCCTTCGCCGAACAGTTTGGTGACGCCGTAGTACCCATCCGGACGCGCCGGGTCGCTGGGGTCCAGCAACTGGCCCTGCGGATAGCAGCCGGTGACATGGTTGGAGCTGGCGAACACCACGCGCCGGGTGCCGGCCAGCCGGGCGGCTTCATACAGATGGAAGACCCCGTCCAGGTTGGCGCGGGCCATCTGCTCGAACGGCGCTTCCACGGAATGGGCCCCGAGGTGCACCACCGCATCGACCCCTTCCAGCAGGCGCTGCACCGCTGCTCGATCGGTCAGGTCGCAGGGGTGGTCCTGCTCGTGGGCGGCCAGCGGGCCATTCAGAGGGAAGCGGTCGCTGAGGATCAGTCGGCGGCAGATGCCGCCCAGTGGCGCCCGCAGCATCTTGCCAAGCGTGCCGGCGGCGCCGGTCAGGAGCACGGTGCCCATCACAGGGGCGTCTGAGGAGGAAACGGTCATTTGTGATTTTTAAAACAGCGTTTCGGACCAGTATCCGCAAGCCGGGCAGATCCAGCAACTGGCAAGTGCCCTGGGGTTAATGCGGGGGCTTGGGATGCTGCAATGCAGCAATGAAGAGGCAAGATGGCGCTTTCCCCTGCATGCGGGCGAGCCACCTGCCCCGGCCGATTGGAGGCTTCTGAATGCTGGACCCCGACACAAAGCGGTATGCGGTGCTCGACGGTATGCGCGGTGTGGCTGCGCTGTGCGTGGCCGTGCTGCATGCCAGTCAGTTGCTCAAGCTCGGCTACAAGCCTTTTCATGCCTCGCTGGCGGTGGACTTCTTCTTTTGCCTGAGCGGCTTCGTGGTGGCCTTTGCCTATGACCGCAAGCTGCCGGGCATGTCGATCCAGCGCTTCTTCGCGGTCCGGTTGATTCGCCTCTACCCAATGATTGCGCTGGGCATTGCGGTGGGCGCCGTGGTGCTGCTGCTGGCCTTGATGCGGGGCGACCTGGCCTGGAAGCAGACCCTGCTGCTGATCGCGTCAGCCTTTGTGCTGATGCCCATGGGCCTGCGGTATCAATTTCAGGCGTATCCGGTGAACAACCCGATCTGGTCGCTGTTCTTCGAGCTCGTTGCCAATGCGGCCTATGGCCTGCACACCAAGTACGGACAGCCGCTGAGGCCGGGGGCCGTGGTGGCCGTGGTGGGCGCACTGGGCGTGGCGCTGGCGGGTGCGGTGCTGCTGCAGCACGGCGTCGATCCGATCGGATTCGATGGGCCACGCAACTTCGTGCTGGGTATCGTGCGGGTGGCCTTTCCGTTTGTGGTGGGCATGTGCATTTGCCGAAGCGGCATTCATCGCCGGCTGCCGAAGGTGCACTGGATGCTGCCGATGCTGGTGCTGCTGGCCGTGCTGATGTGCCCCTGGTGGCGCCATGAGCCGGTGTTTGACCTGATCTGCCTGCTGGTGCTGCTGCCGCTCATCGTGGCCTTTGGCGCCTCGGCGGATGTGCAGCCTCACAGCCTCAGCCTGCGCGGGCTGGAGTGGCTGGGGGCGTTGTCCTACCCGTTTTATCTGCTGCATGAGCCGCTGCTGCGCCTGGCGCGGGATCTGGGCATCACCGACGTGCCCAGGCCGATGCTGGCCCTCCTGTCGCTGCTGCTGGCGACTGTGCTCGCGCAACTGGCCCTGAGCCTGTATGACGAGCCGCTGCGTGCGGCCCTGATGCGGCGACTGCGCCGCACGCCCGTCGCCGCCGGAGTGCCGCAGCGCGCGTGATGCGCGCCGGGAACCCGTACTCGCGTGTAAACAAGCGTGGTGGCGCCGTGTCCCATCGTGATCGGCAGCCTTGCCCTCGCACATCCAGGCGATTTGGCTTCTGAAAGTAAGGGGAAACCCTTGTTATCCGGCGATGTCAGGTCCATGACGGACTGGGACAATGCGCGCTGTTTTTTGTTTCAAAAGTACGTCCTGTCTGGTCACGAGCCTGAACCGGGACATCACGAAACATCGAAGAAGCTTCGGAGAAGGATCGAGCAGCATGGCGCTACAGCACTTGACGGACGAACAGGTCCGCACCTGGACGCGGGCCCAAAAAGACGAGTGGTGGTTCAAGAACGTCTTTCGCGGTGACATGGCGCAGCTGTCGCTGCGCTCCGGCCTGACCGGGTTCATTCTGGGCGGCATCCTGGCCGCCACGTCGCTGTACATCGGCGCCAAGACCGGCATCAGTGTGGGCGTGGGGCTCACGTCGGTGATTCTGGCGTTTGCCATGTTCCGTCTGCTGAATCAGATGGGCTGGGCCGACGACTACACCATCCTTGAGAACAACTGCACCCAGTCGATCGCCACGGCGGCCGGCTATGTGGTGACGCCGCTGATCTCCAGCCTGGTGGCCTACATGCTGGTGGTGGATCGCATCATCCCGTGGTGGCAGATGATGATCTGGATGATCCTGATCTCGATCACCGGCGTGCTGGTGGCCTTCCCGATGAAGCGCCGTTTCATCAATGAAGACCAGCTCCCGTTCCCGGAAGGGCGCGCCTGCGGCGTGGTGCTGGACTCGCTCTACACCGGTCAGGGCGGCGAAGGCCTGTACAAGGCGGCGCTGCTGGCCAAGGTGGCCGGCCTGGCCGCGTTCTACCAGGCCATCGTCAGTGACGGCTGGATGAAGCTGATCCAGTTCAAGCTGCTGCGCATGGACCAGTGGGCCGGCATGAAGGAGCCCTGGACCTTCCATGAACGCCTGGACCAGTACTACTACAGCTGGGCCGTGAAGGCCGATGCCTGGATTCCCAAGGTCATGGGTGTGGACTTCCGCGTGCTGGGCCTGCGCCTGACGCTGGACGTGGCCATGCTGGGCGTGGGCGGCCTGATGGGCATTGCCGTGGCCACCAGCTGCCTGCTGGGCGCGTTTGTGAACTTCGCGGTGCTGGCGCCGATCATGATCAACGCGGGCGACATCGTCCAGCGCGTGGGTCCCAATGGCGCGATCATTCCCATCTCCCGCGTGGAGATCGTGAACCAGTGGTCGATGTGGTGGGGCGTGGCCATGATGGTGGCCGGTTCGGTGACCAGCCTGCTGGCCAAGCCCGACATCTTCACCAATGCGTTCAAGTCGCTGACCAACCGCAACAAGAACAAGGACAAGGGTCCGGACCTGCTGGCCCACATTGAAGTGCCGCTGTGGGTGTCCTACATCGGTGTGCCGGTGTTTGGTTTCCTGTCGGCCTGGACTGGTCACGTGTTCTTCGGCGTGCCGATGATGCTGGCGCTGGTGTCGCTGCCGCTGATCTTCGTGCTGACGGTGATCTGCACCAACTCGATGGCGCTGACCTCCTGGACGCCGACCGGTGCGCTGTCCAAGATCACCCAGTTCACCATGGGCGCGATCGACCGCAGCAACCCGGCTTCCAACCTGGTGCCTGCGGGCATGACGGCGGAAATTGCCTCCAATGCGGCCAACCTGCTGTCCGACATCAAGCCGGGCTACATGCTGGGCGGCAAGCCGCGCCATCAGGCCATCGGCCATGTGATCGGCATCTTTGCGGGCGTGCTGGCCTGCGTGCCGCTGTTCTTCCTGCTGTTCGTGCCGAAGAATGCCGAGGGCGTGCGCTCGACGGCCTCCATCATTTCCGACCAGTTCGCCATGCCGGCGGCGGTGCAGTGGAAGGGTGTGGCCGAGATCATCGCCAACGGGCTGCACAGCCTGCCCGCGTCGGCGCTGATCACGATGGGGCTGGCCGCTGCGGCTGCGGTGATCATCGAGGTGCTGCGTCTGGTGACGCGCGGCAAGTTCCCGCTGTCGTCGGTGTCGATCGGCCTGGGCGTGGTGCTGCCGCCGGAGTCGACCTTCGCGATGTGGATCGGCGCGATGATCTTCTTCGTGGCTGCCAAGGTCTACAAGACGCCGGGTACGGCTGGCTGGCGCCGCTGGGTGGACGGCTGTGAGCCGATCTGCGCGGGCCTGATTTCGGGCGCGGCGCTGATGGGCATCGGCAACGCCATCGTCAATGTGCTGATCTGACCGTGACCCGCCGCCAGCCGAGCGCTGGCGGCATGGCACAATTGCGGCCCTCTGCCGGCATGGGAATGCCGGGGGGCCTGATGCATTTCAGGCGCTGATGTGTCTGTCTGCCCGTAGCTCAACTGGATAGAGCAGCTGCCTTCTAAGCAGCAGGTCGGGGGTTCGAGTCCCTCCGGGCAGGCCAGAATTTTTTCTTGTAATCAATGGCTTAGAGGAATTCTCGGATTCCTGGGGAAGCGCCAGGGGAGAATTCGCTATCGCCCCTTCCAATTTGCCCATCTCCACCGCGTTCTGGCCGCCGTCGATCCACTTCGCATAGGTCGTCAGGAACATCTGAATGGTGTGGCCCATCTGCTTGGCGGCGAATGCCGGCGTCACGCCTGACATCAGCATGATCGTGGCATAGGTGTGCCGGGTTTCGTAGGGGCTCCGGTACCGGATGCCCAGACGGCGAAGTGCTGGACGCCAGTACATCTCCCTCGGCGGCTCGTCGTCGGTGAATCGCTCGCCGGTGCGAGGATCCAGAAAGATGAAGCCGTCTTTCGAGCTCATCAGGCTGTGGGCCTTCATCGCCTGCAGCGCCTGACGCGATCTGCTGTTCAGAGACACCGTCCGGGCGGTACTGGTCTTGGTCCTGTCCTCGTGCTCCCCCAACACAATCACCTCGCTCACGACGAAGTGGTCAAGGCGCCAATCCACGGAGCCCCAGCGAAGCGCCAGGCTCTCGCTCGTGCGATAGCCGGTGAAGAACTTGAACTCGAAATAGAGCGCGATCTGGGGCGCGTAATGCTTGCGCAGGTCCTTGGAGGATCAGCTCCACCTCTTCCAGGCTGAATGGGTCTGGGAGCGGGTGATGGTGCTTTGACGGCTTGGTTACCGCCACCGACATCCGGCATTGCACGGTGGGCATCGTGGTGCACCCGGCCGGTGAAGTGCGCCAGCGCCTCCGACAGATTGGGCTGCTTGATGCTCCTCCCGCGTTCGCTCACGGCGCCTTCGAGCTGCTTGGAGCGGTTGGCGGTGCAGTAGGCGGGTGCAGCTTTCCAGTCGTCGGCCAGCGCGTCGTCGTGGAGCAGCCGCTTGATGGCAATGCGGCCAATCCGGCAGTCGAACGACTCGACGTGGGGCACTCGTTCATTGGAGGCCGACCACAGGGCCAGCAGCGCCGCGAGTGCGACATACTCCGGCACGCCGACCTGCAGGGCGTGCTCGGTCATGATCCCGTGCAGTGCGGACACGTCCTCCGGGATGGCCCAGCCATCCGGCCGGATCGTCAGATCCAGCATGGCCATCGTGGTGCGCGTGTCCACGTCCAGCAACTTGGCGGCGAGTTGCACGATGTGGGGCTGGCCAGGGTCGCCGCTGGGCGGGCTGTAGAGGGGGAAACCGGTGGTCTCGAAGTCGTAGAAGAGTTTGAGGTTCATGGTGGGTGCACTCGGTGGGTTCTGTAGGAAGGTCGATCAGATGTGGCAGTCGACCACCGTGAGCAGCGTGTCCTCCGGCAGTGCATCGAGCATCGTGTTCACTTTGAGATTCCAGTCTTCCTGGCTCGCCCGGTCGGTGGACATGCCAAACCAGCCATCGCCTTTAGCGGCCCACCGTCCGTCGGCCACGATCGCGTAGAGCACCGTTGCGCTGTCGCGTGCGCACTGGACGAAGTCGCCGCGAGAGGCTGCATACCGGTCCAGATCGTGGAAAGGATGATCGAACACCTTTCGCATGGCCCGCACCGCAGGCTGCTCGTCATATGCAGCGCGAGCGGCGTCGATGTCGCCTCCGTGGATGACGTCGCGCATGTGCACCCAGCAGACCCAGTCTGCCCCTTGCCGAGCTGCAAATGCTTTGTCCCACTCCGCAGCCGCCACCACGCCAGCGTCGTCTCTCATGCCTGCGAAATCCACCGCGCCAACGGTTGCAATGTCGGCGCGCCCAGCACCGTCGCTAGCGCAGAAGCCCATAAATCCACGCTCCCCCAGCGTCCCTTGTGCCCCCGGCTTGAGCTTCAGGCCCCCCACCATCCACCAATCCCAGGTGTTGCGCGGGTTGGTGCGATCCACCGCTTTCACCAACTCGCCGTCTCGAACGATTGCGTACCCGTACTTGTGCTCGCATTCGTCGCCGATCTTGTTGACCTCTGATTCGTTGGCGACGACTTTGTCTGCCAGGCCGTGACGGTTGAGCGCTTCGTTCAAGGGCAGAGGGGTCTCGCCAGTCATGAGGGCCAGAACTTGATCCGTGATGTCCACGTCTTGAACGAATTGATCGTTTCTACCGGTGCTTTCAAACTCGTGATAGGGCGCCAACTGCTTTTCGATGTCGTTGCCGATGACGAGGACTCCAAAGTGACTCATGTGGTTCTCCAGTGATCGTTGATTGAGAGGGAAAGTTCGTGAATTTGTTGGGGTGGACCGAGTCTTTGCCGTTGCCGGATGCGACAGGCCCAGCGTTGATCAGGCAGCCTCGGCCAGCGCTTCCACCACGCCGCACCGGATCCAGTGGGCGCTGATGAGTGGGTCGAGGTCGGCGGGTGCTTCGCGCAGCGTCGCGAAGATCAGGCAGGTCTGCAGCTCGCCGGCGTCGGCCAGGATCGTCAGCCAGGCCAGCGCGTCGGATCGGCCCTTGGCGTCGAGCACGTCGTAGCGGTCCAGCAGCAGGAATTGCAAGCCAGAGAGATGGCTGATGGCCTCGGCGAGCATGGCGTCCGCGCGCCAGCGCTCGGACTCGCTGAGCAACTGATAGGGGCGGCCGTCGGCGGTGCGAATCGCCATGTCCTGACCCACAATCAGGCGCATCCATTCCGTGTCCACCGCCGACTGGGCCAGGCGCGCATTGAAGGGACCCATCGCCTCGCTCAACAGCTCGCCTGGGATTCCATCGGGAGCCAGCGCCTTCGCACAGGCATCCCAGGCCACGACGTCCGCATGGTGCTCTGCGGCCTCGCGGGTTTTCTTCTCGGCGGTATCGGCGGTATCGGCGGTCATCGCGATGGCCACGCTCACCGGCGTTCCCAAGAGCGAGTTTGTGCGATGCCTGCTGGAGCGAGCGCTGTTTGGCGAGTTCAACGTCATGCGCCGCAGTGTCGCCATCCGTGGGCGGGCGCGGCAATGGGAGCAAAGCCCGGCGGGTGATCGGGGGGGAGTGTGATGGCACGCCCGGGCATTCGCACCATTGACGACCTGCGGCAGCGATCACTGGTTGATCGGGTGACCGGCTGCTGGCGCTATCTGACGCCAACCGGAAATCCGATTCTGTGCCTGTAGTACGGACCGGTGGGGGAGCACCTGTCGATCGGCCAGGTCATCGCGCACCTGGTCACCGGCGCGCTACCTGAACCCGGCCAGGTCTGGCACCGCACCTGCAGGACTGCGGGCTGCGTCAATCCGGCCCACCGCTGCTGCGGTAATCGCAGCAGCCAGATGCTCAGCGCGGGCCTCGTGCGAAGTCCCCTCACGCGCGCCCGGATCGCCAAGGCCAAGCGTGAGCGGTCCAAGCTGACCCAGGAGGGTGTGCGGGCGGTAAGGGTGGAGCAGGGCACACTCGCCCAGATCGCCGGGCGGCATGGGATCTCGCTCGCCTCAGCGTCGAAGATCCGCCGCGGTGAGCAGCGGCCAGAGCTCGCGGCGCCCGCCAGCAGCGTGTTTAGCGGGAGGCCTCAATGAACGGCGTGGACTGGCTGGCCCAGCGAATCATGGCCACGGCCAACGCCGACATGGCCACGAGTTCAGAGGAAGCGCTGCGGTTCAATCCTCGCCCGCCGGGCGTCATTCGGGACGGCAGTGCAACGCAGGCCGTGCTGTTGCACCTGCAGAGGTACCCGGGCCGCTATTTCCACCGTGCCCAGATCGTCACCGCCACCGCGCGCACCGAGCGGGCCGTGGACTGGGCGCTGATTTTTCTGCGGGCGCAGCGGCGCATCCAGGTGGTGGAGGACATCCAGCGCAATCCCAGGTACTTCCGGTATGGCATCGCAAAGGACGGCGAAGCATGAAAACACGATGTGGGCAGCACCGCACCATCAACGCCGGGCTCGCCTTCTACAACCATTCGAGGCTACATTCGGCGTTGGGCTATCTCAGCCCGATGCAGTTCGAGCAGCGCTGGCTGGGGGCGCAGTGCAAACCTGCCGCCTGATGATCGGTTTATGCACTCCGATTTCCAGGGGCAACCTCACCATCAATCGGCTGATCTCCGCAGCCTGGCCGGGCGGCGGCAACTGCACGTTGTCAAAGAGCTGCGCGCCATGGGTCTGGAATGGAAAGAGTCCTTGGGCATCCGGTCCCACCAGGCGAACATATCCGACCAGTTCATCGCGCAGGTTGAAGGTGGCGAAGTGATGAGAGATCGGGTCGCACGCATCCACCTCCAGTCCGTCTGGATACTCAGCGGGCTGCAGAAAGCCACATTCCAGGCAGTAGACCTGGAATCGCAATGAATGGATGCTGCGCATGACCCTTTCGTCTTCCGCCAAACCGGAGAGCGGGACATGGCGGCTACGGAAATAGGGTGCGAAGTCGGGAATGATCGTGGACATAGGCGACCTTTCCCGCAGTCTCGAGGGGGCGCACCGAAGATGCAACGCCCAAAGTTGGGGGGGCTGGTTTGCGGGATCCGTCGATTCATCCAGTGTTCTACGCGGGTTCAGCGAGGCAATCCGTCACCGCTCCATCACACATCATCCTTCGGCACGATCCCCGCGTAATCCTCCGAATACACATACTCCCCAGCGAGCACCTGATCGACGTAAGTCCGGAACCAGGCCTCGAAGCTATCGGCCTCGACCCCACGCTCCGCCATGTCGTGCCACATGGAAATGACCTGTCCCGTCTGTCCGCCCTCGGCGGGGGCCAGATCCAGGCAGAGGTGGTCACCGGCGCCGTTGTAGGTGAACGGAATCCACTTCGCGTTCCACCAATCGTCCCGAATGCCAAGCTCCGGTTCCGACTGAATGCCCGCAAAGTCGCCGCCGTCCAGCAACTGCTTCCAGACGGTCCATTCGCTGAGGATGCGCTGGGTGGACAGGTACTCGGTGCCGTCAAACAGCCCCAGGTCTTGCGACTGCCCGTTGTGCACCTTCAAGCACTCGACGAAGTCCTGCGGCAACTGGCACCCCAGCGCCGCTTCCAGCTGAGCAATCTCTTGCGCCGTCGCGGGCGGATTCAAAGCCGCCAGCCCCTCCGGCCAATGCGCGGCCAGCCACGCTTCCAGTTGTGTCCAAAGTTCGTTCAATGCAGTTCTCCAGCAACCCCCCAGCGGCGGCTGAGGGGCTTCAGTGTCGCTGAGCGCGCGTGACCGTCAGCCCGCGCTCATCAGGACCGTCACGGCTCTCAGAACGACGCCCACTGATCATCCGCCCCCGGTGCGTCGGCAGCCAACGCCAATGGCTGCTTGGCGATCGGGGCAGGGCGTGGGGCGACTTGGGCCTTGGCGGCCGGAGCGGACGCTTTAACGCTGCTGGCTGCCGGCCGCTTGGTGGGCAGTGCACCGGCCTTGGCCGCTGTGGAGGTCCGGGAGGCCGCGGCAGGAGCCCCGGTTTTGGCCGCGCCGGATGCACTTGCCGCAGGCTTGGACACCGCGCCAGGCCGGCTCAGCGAAGCACTCCCGCTGGCCACTGCCGCGCCACCCCCCGCCAGCTTGAAGAAGTCCACCGCCTCCAGCAACTGCTGCGCCTGAATCTTCAGGCTTTCCGCCGCCGCGGCGCTTTCTTCCACCAGCGCCGCGTTCTGCTGCGTCACCAGATCCATCTGGCCCACGGCATCACCGACCTGGTGGATCCCGTTGCTCTGTTCCATCGTCGCGGCGGTGATTTCGCTGACGATGTCACTCACCCGTTTGATGGAGCCGACGATTTCTTCCATCGTCCGGCCGGCGCCATCCACCAGCGAATTGCCTTGCTCCACCTGCTCGACGTTGCTGGTGATCAGCGTCTTGATCTCCCGGGCCGCCTGCGCGCTGCGCTGCGCCAGGGTGCGCACTTCTGCGGCCACCACTGCAAAGCCCCGGCCCTGCTCCCCAGCGCGTGCCGCTTCCACCGCCGCATTGAGCGCCAGGATGTTGGTCTGGAAGGCAATGCCGTCGATCACCCCGATGATGTCGCCGATCTTGCGGCTGCTGTCGCTGATGCCCTGCATGGTGGACACCACATGCCCCACCATCTCTCCGCCGCGCGAAGCCACTTCAGCCGCATTGCGGGACAGCCCATCGGCCTGACGCGCATTGTCCGCATTGCTCTGCACCGTGCTGCCCAGCTCCTCCATCGTGGCGGCCGTCTGCTCCAGGGCGCTGGCTTGCTCTTCCGTGCGCTGGCTCAGGTCCTGATTGCCCTGGGCAATCTGCGCGCTGGCCGTGGCCACGCTCTCTGCATTGGAGCGCACCAGCCGCACCGTATTGACGAGCGCCTCTCTCAGCCGGTGAAGACCCTTCTGCAATTGACCGACTTCATCTTCGCGGTCCAACACGACCTCAGCCGTCAGGTCGCCGGCGGCCAGTGTGTCCATGGAATCCACCAGGCGCCGGATCGGCTTGGTGATGCTGCCGGTAACGAGCAGGGCGGCGAAGACCGCCAAGGTCAGGCCCAGTCCGGCGGTAATCAAGATGGTCAGTTCAGCTTGATCGACCGACTTCTGGCTGCTCTTGGCGTCCTTGCTCATCAGGTCCGCCTGGAACTTGGACAGCTCCGTCAGGTTCTTCTCATAAGCGAGTTGTGCCGGCCGGAGCTGCGTCAGCAAGGTGTCGCGCAGGGCCGGGTCATTGGACTGTGCCTGCGCGACAAAGGCGTCCAGCGCCTTCTTGTAGCCTTCGCGGGACACCAAGGCTTTCGCCATCAGCGCCTTGCCGTCTTCAGATTTGATCAGGTCCGCCAGCTTGTCATAAACCTCGGCGGCTTCCTTGCGGGATTCGGCCAATTGGTCCAACTGCGTCTTGCGCTGCTGTGCATCATCAAAGATAACGATGTTGCGGGTGAGCCTCGCTTGCTGGTTCAACTCACCGTCGATGTCCCGGACCATCATGACCTTGACGTAGCGGTCCTCGACGATCAGGTCGACCATGTCGTCGACCTTGACCAGCGCGATCCACGCCGAGGCCGCCAGCAGGAGCAGCAGCAGTCCTACCGCGCCGAAGCCCAGCCCCAGTTTCCACGCCACCCGAAGATTCTTCATTTGCAGGTCCTTCCTGATTGATTTGATCGTGCATGAGGACTCGACAGCGGGCAAGAAGAAGCCCGACAACGAGCCACCAATGACCTTAATGAGTTTGGGGGCGCAGTTCAAACGGAAGCCGCGGAAATAATGGGGATGAAGCGGTCATCTGTCACTTGCCCGGCCAGACGCATGCACTGCAGTCCCCAAATCCCGCACACGCTCGGAGTCATCGATGTGCAACCTCTATCACATGACCCCCAAGAACGACCTGGAGGTCTATGTGCGCCGCCATCTGGCCCGGCTGTGGCTGCCGGAGCATGAGCCGGCCAAGCCGTTTGTCGGGCCGTTCGATCCCGGGCTGTTTCTGCGGGCGGCATCAGAGGAGGCGGCTGCCCAGGGCCCGCAGGAGCGACAGGGATTGCAGGGTCCTCAGGGACTACAGGGGCTACAGGGGCTACAGGGCGTGATCGGCCAATGGGGCCTGATTCGCCCGGGTGCGCCGGCTCGCAAGGACATGATGCAGCCCAAGGCGGTACCCGGACGCAAGCCCGGCGCCCCGCGCCCGCGCACGACCAACAATGCACGCATCGAGACCGTGGCGACGTCGCCGACCTTTCGTGCCGCCTGGCAGGAAGGCCGGCGTTGCCTGATTCCCGCGAGTTGGTATCAGGAACCCAATTGGGAAACCGGAAAGAATATCTGGTGGCAACTCAAACGCGCCGACGCCCAGCCCTGGATGCTGGCCGGCCTCTGGAATGAATGGGTGGACCCGTCCACCGGCGAGCTGGTGCCCAACTTCACCCTGCTCACCTGCAATTGCGACGGCCATTCATTGCTGAGCCGCCTGCACAAGCCGGACCCGTCATTGCCCCCGCAGGCGCAGGACAAGCGGGCGGTGATCCACATCGAGCCGCAGGACTGGGCCGCCTGGCTGAACGGGTCGGTGGCGCAGGCGCAGGCCTTGTTGCGTCCCCAGGCCAGCGAATTCTTCGATCAGGCCGATGCCCGGACCACCGACGAAGCCTTGGCCCTGCGCGTCGTCGGCGGCTGAAGCCGCTCAGTGTCCCGCGCTGAGCGCCAGCACCGTGATCACCATCACCACCGTGCCGATGCCCAGCATCACCTGATAGAGCAGGGTCAGCACCGCGCTGCGCCAGACGCTGCCCCACCACCCGAGGCGATAGACCCGCTTCATCGCCAGCAGCCCATACACAAGCATCAGCGGGTACATGAGCATGGGCAGCCAGGCCGCCAGCTCCGCCACCAGTTCCGCCACGAACCAGAAGCTGTGCACATGCAGTGAGAAGACGAAGTGCTCCGCATATTTCATGCGCCGACTTCGCAGCATCGGCACTAGCAAAGCGGCAAAGACCGGCTGCATCAGCAGCAGGGTGTAGGGGAAGTATTTGTCCAGCATCGACTGGACCTGTGCGGGCTGGAGATGGGCGACTCGTTTGCCAAACTGACCCAGCTCCCGCTCGATCCAATGGCAGTCATTGGCCTGCACCGAGCAATCGCGCACTTCCACGTGGCTCGGTTGATTCCACTGCACGCTGTGCTGGCCGAAGAAATGCAGGGCCACGAAGAAAAGAAAGCTCAGGCTCAGATACAGCCGCAGCGGCTGCACGTAATGTCTGCGCCGGCCGGCAAAGTATTCCAGCGTCAGCCGTCCCGGCTGGAAGAGTAGGGCGCCCAAGGACCGCCACAGCGGCCCTTCCAGAGCGACATAGTGGCCGATGAACTCATGAATGAATTCCCGCATCGAGGCCGGATGCAGCACGGCTTCCTGGCCACAGCCCGGACAAAAAGCGGCAGTGGCCGGCAGGTGCAGATGGCAGTTCGGGCAGACCTCGGGGCGCGCGTGGGCGGACATTGCAGGCAGGGCTCCAATCCATGGGGCGCGTCAAACGACGGTCCCTCAACGGCCCGGCCCTGACGCGGTCCGGATGATAGGAGAGGCCGGCCTGCCATCCGGTCGGGGTAAATGCGCGGGCGCGACGGACCCGGACCTCAGACCTGGAAGGCTTCCACCGTCTTGAGCAGGCTGCGGGCCTGCTCGTCCAGGCTCTGGGCGGCGGCCGCACTTTCTTCCACCAGCGCTGCATTTTGCTGAGTGGCCTGGTCCATATGCGACACCGCCACATTGACCTGGCCAATGCCGCTGCTTTGCTCCGACGCCGCCGACGAAATCTCCCGGATCAATTGCGACACCTTGTCCACTTGCGACACGATCTCGTGCATGGCGGACCCGGCCAGCGACGCATGATGGGCGCCAGCTTCCACCCGTTCAATCGACACGCCGATCAGGCTGTTGATCTCCTTGGCCGCCTGTGCGGAGCGCTGCGCCAGGGTGCGAACTTCCGCCGCCACCACCGCAAAGCCCCGGCCATGCTCGCCAGCCCGCGCGGCTTCCACCGCCGCATTCAGGGCCAGGATGTTGGTCTGGAAGGCAATGCCGTCAATCACGCTGGTGATGTTGCCGATCTTCTTGCTGGAATCGGTGATCTCATTCATGGTGGTGACCACATCGGCCACCACCGAGCCACCCTTGTCGGCGGAGGCGCTGGCCGCCGAAGCCAGTTCGGCCGCCTTGCGGGCCGAGGTGGCGCTTTCCGACACATTGCTGGTGAGTTGTTCCATCGAGGACGCCGTCTGCTGCAGGGCACTGGCCTGCTGCTCGGTGCGGCCGGAGAGGTCGAGGTTGCCGGCCGCGATCTGGCCGGCGGCGGTGGACACCGAATCCACGCCCTGTCGCACCGAACTGACTACCTGGCGCAGGGCGCGGGTGGTCTGATCCACGGCGCGCAGCAGGTCGCCCATCTCATCCTTGCGCGTCACCGTCAGGTCGGCCGTCAGGTTGCCGGAGGCCACGCGGTTCAGCGCCTGCACCGCCTCGTCCACCGGGCGGGTGATCGAGCGGGTGATCAGCACACCGGCCGCCACTGCAAACAGCACCGCCAGCACGCCGCCCCCGACCAGCACGCTCACGGCCCGGGCCATGGCCTTGTCCGCAGCCTCACCGGCCTTCTCCATGCGCGACTCCTCATGCAGGGTGAAGGCCTCCAGTTCCTTCATGTAGTCCAGCTGCGGGACACGCACCTTGTTCAGCAGCGCCAGGCGGGCGCCGTCCACATCATCGGCCTTGGCCTTTTCGACGAACAGCGCCAGCTGTTCCCGGTAGATGCGGCGCTTGTCCACGAGCTTGGCCAGCATGGCCTTGCCTTCGTCGGACACCATCATCGGCGTGAGGGTGCGAAAGGCTTCATCGACCACCGGCAACTGGTCCAGCAGCTTTTGAAGTTCGGTGGCGCGCTGGCCGGCATCGCTCACGATCAACAGGTTGCGGGCCGAGCGCGCCTGCTGATTGACCGCGCGCGACATGATGGCGGCCTGCTTGACCTTGGGGTAGGCGTCGTCGGTGATGTTGTCGACCTGCGCCCCCACCCCCTTCAGTCCTGCATAGGCCAACAGGCTGATGGCCACCAGCAAAGCACAGACGCCGGCAAAGGCCAGCAGCAGTCGTTTCCCGATCTTGATGTTGTCGATGATGAGCATGGAGGCGTCCTGGTGTCGCGAGGCATGAGGAAAGATGCGCGACTGTAGGAGGCCTGCCGTGCGCCGTCAGTCGGGGCCGCCGCCCTCCGGGCGTGAGGGGATCCACCAGGATGGCGTACAGCATCCCCCTACGCAGAAACCGAGGCAGGTCGCACCCCCGCCAAAGACGGAGACCGGGGTGATTGGCAAAAATACTGTATGCGTATACAGTTGTCGCATGCCTTCCATGGTTTGCCTCCCACAACTGGGAACAAAGGAACAGACATGCTGCTCGACCTGAACGACCCCAAAAGCATCGTGGCGTGGTGGGAAGTCTTCCCGGAACGTCATGGCCCGCTGCTGGCCAACTGGGCGCAACGTCGGCCGGAGGTGCGGGGCGCCATTGCCCTGGCCTCGCAGATGATCCGCGCCAATCCGCGCACGGCGGTGATGCTGCAGGAAGCGGAACTGCGGCGCGCTGCGAACGAGGTGGTGCAGGTGCCCCCGTCGCACGACGAGCAACTGGCTCGGGAAGACGAGTTCTCGGACGACCTCGCCTGCGAGGACCTGCGGGAGCTGGAAGCCGTGGCCTGCTGACCCCACCGCCAGCAGATCAGAGTTCCTGGCCGTAGTCGTCCCGGAAGGCCACCCGAAGCGCCCGGCAATGTGCCAGAGCGGCTTGCCGCGCTTGCTCGCCCAGTTCAACCCGAGCGGCCGCCAGATCGCACTGGTGAATGGCTTCCGCCGCCGCAGCCAGTTCGCGCCGACGCGATTCCGGATACACCAGGGCCATCACCGCCATGGCGCACATGCCGGCCACCAGCAGTTTGCGAGCCACACCCTGCAGCCAGCCGGCTGGCGGATGCGTCGGCTCAGGATCAGCCGCCCGAGGCCGTCCTTGTTGTGTTGTTGGATTCATCCCACCCTCGTGAACGCTGCTGTAGCGCAGCTTTTTCGCCCGAGCCCGGATTCTCAGGCCTTCCGGGTTCGCACCGCGCCCCAGGGTTGAGGGGGGAGCGTCCCAGGTGTGACGCACCGCACAGGGACGCGGTCAGTCTTGGCATACTGCGGGCCGTTCATTCTTCCAACCCGTCCCGGTTCCGCTTCCCATGTCATCGACCCCGTCCACGCCTTCCCAGGAGACCCTGGTCATCACCCCCGAAGAGCGCGCGGCCCTGTACTTCATCCCGCAGGCGCCCGGCGGCATGATCGTCAGTGAAGAGATGCAGCAGCGGCTGCAGGACAAGGGCCTGGCCACCGGCATCCGGGAGGACGGCCGCCGCTGGCTCACCGAGCTGGGAGATCGGGTCCGCCTGGGCAAGCTCTGAGTCGTATTGCTGCGAGAGGCGCTGCTGCGGCACTGCGCCACGCCAAAGCGGCCACACGCCGCGCCGTTCCTCAGCGCCGCTTGTACTGCGCCGACCCGAACAGGTTGTCGCGGGCCTTGTCGTCCACCAGCGGCTTGCGCCGGTCAGCCAGCACCTCTACCGCCCGCTGCACCGCCGGCCGGGCGGCGATCTCATCGAACCAGCCCTTGAGGTGGGTGAATTCGCTCAGCTCCACGCCCTGGTTCTTCCAGCTGCGCAGCCACGGGAAGATGGCCATGTCGGCGATGGTGTAGTGGTCGCCCGCGATGTAACGACTGTGCGCCAACTGCGTGTCAATCACCCTGTACAGCCGCTGGGCCTCATTCGTGTAGCGCTCGATGGCGTAGTCGATTTTCTCGGGCGCATAGATGCGGAAGTGGTGCGCCTGGCCCAGCATCGGGCCGACGCCGCCCATCTGGAACATCAGCCACTGCAGCACCTCATAGCGCCCGCGGGTGTCCTCGGGCAGGAACTGGCCGGTCTTGCCCGCCAGGTAGAGCAGGATGGCGCCGGACTCGAACATCGACAGCGGCGCCCCATCCGGGCCGTCGGGGTCCACGATGGCCGGAATCTTGTTGTTGGGGCTGATGCGCAGGAAGGCCGGGTCGAACTGGTCCCCGGCGCCGATATCCACGGGAATCACCCGGTAAGGGAGGCGGCATTCCTCCAGCATGATGTGCACCTTGTGCCCATTGGGCGTGGGCCATGAATACACTTCAATCATCTTGTGTTCTCCGTTGGGGCGCAGGGCCAGGTTCCGGCCCCCGCGCTTCCCCAGCCTCATGGTAATCAAACAAATCAGACAGTGGTTCACCGTTCGTGCCAATGCCGCCAAATGGCGACCGCTGACGGAGTGGGCCGAGCAGCGCGGCGGCGTGCTGCGGCACACCCGTGACGGCCGCGGTTTTGTCATCGACCTGCCCCGGGCCTTGCCAGGCCTCACCCGCATCGAATGGGGCCCCTCCCAGCGCAGCTACATCAAGGGCGCCGAGCTGCGCATGCGCTGCGAGCTGAAGCTGCATCCCGACCTGCAGATGATGATCATTGAGCGGCAGTTGATGGATGAGCTCGAGCGCAGCGTCTTCGAGGCCTACACCGACACCCTGCGCACCCGCGTGGACACGGACACGCCGGAAGAAATGCGCTGGCTGGTGATGTTCCCCAAGCAGCCGGTGCAGGAATCCAAGCTGGTGAAGCAGCGTTTTGGCTCGGTCAGTGTGAGCCGGGAGCTGTCCAGCAGCTGGCTGTCGCCGGAGCTGTGCGCGCGTCTGGCGCAGGCCAGCCAGGACATCCTGGTGGAAGGGCGTCCGTTTGTGCTGATGAGCCTGCGCGGCAACATCTACCTGCGCACCGCCATGCCGGACGCCACGCTCAACGAAGTGCAGGGCTTGGTGAGCGTGCTGGAAGCCGCCGCGCAGAGCGCCCAGGACCTGAGTCGCCGCAACGGCGGGGATGCGATGTGGCCGACCACGACATCCGCCGCCTGGCACAACCGGGCGTCGGAAAGCGAAGACGGCGCGTCGGCCTGAGGCTGACCGGACGCGCTCCAAGGGCGGCGCCGGGCCGCCGCCCGGACGCGGCTCAAACGCCGCCCGGACGCCACCCAGACGCCACCCAGACGCCACTCAGGCGCGGTCCGGACGCCACCCAGACGCCACCCAGGCGCCGCTCAGGCCCGCTGCGCGAACTGCCAGCCCAGCGCCGCCATCGGCACCGCGCCGGCGGCCGCTTCCTTGGCCTGCGCGCTCGACGCCGTCCCATCCTCGACCCGCTTGGCGATGCCCTGCAGGATCGCAGCGATGCGGAACAGGTTGTAGGCCAGATAGAAGTTCCAGTCCTTCATCACCGTCTGCGCGTCCCCGCGGCCGGTCCGCTCGCAATAGCGGCGCACATAGCTCAGCTCATCGGGGATGCCCAGCCCGGCCAGGTCCACGCCGCCCAGGCCGCGCGCCGCGCCGCTCTGGCGGATATGCCAGGACATGCAGTGATAACTGAAGTCCGCCAGCGGATGCCCGAGGGTGGAGAGTTCCCAATCCAGCACTGCCAGCACCCGCGGCTCGGTGGGATGGAAGACGAGGTTGTCCAGTCGGTAGTCGCCATGGACGATGGAGACCTCGCGCTCATCCCGCGCCGAGTCGGGAATGTGCTGCGGCAGCCAGTCGATCAGACGGTCCATCGCTTCGTTCGGGCCGGTGATCGACGCCTGGTACTGCTTGCTCCAGCGGCCGATCTGCCGCTCAAAGTAATTGCCCGGCTTTCCGTACTGCGCCAGCCCGACGGCTTTGACATCCACCTTGTGCAGGGCGGCAATGACGCGATTCATCTCGTCATAGATCGCACTGCGCTCCGCATTGGAGGCGCCGGGCAGCGACTGGTCCCACATCACCCGGCCCTGCACAAAGGCCATGATGTAGAAGGCGCGGCCGATGACGGACTCGTCCTCGCACAGCGCCAGCATCTGCGGCACCGGCACTTCGGAGCCGGCCAGCGCCCGCATCACCGTGAATTCACGCTCGATGGCATGGGCTGACGGCAGCAGCTTGGCCACCGGCGCCGGCTTGGACCGCATCACATACTGCGTCTGCGGCGTGATCAGCTTGTAGGTGGGGTTGGACTGCCCGCCCTTGAACTGCTCCACGCTCAGGGGCCCGCTGAAGCCTGGTACATGCTGGCTCAGCCAGGCCTGCAGGGCTTCAATGTCCATGGGCTGGGTGAGGGCGCGCGTGCCGGTGAAAACGTCGTCCACGATGTCTCCTATTTTTGGAATGGGGTCGGGTGGCGCCACCGCAGCCCCTGCCTGGCAGGGCGTGGGGCGGCGTTCAGCGATTGGCGATGGCCAGCAGCTTGTCCTTGCTCAGCAGCACGAGCCGGGTAGGTTCCACCCGCACGGCGCCTTCGCGCTCGAAGCCCTTGAGCTCCTGATTGACGCGCTGACGCGAGGCTCCCAGCAACTGCGCCAGGTCTTCCTGCGCCAGTTGCAGGCCGATGCGGATTTCCTCCCCCTCGGCGCCTTGCGACACGCCGTAGCTGCGGGCCAGCAACAGAATCTGCTTGGCCAGCCGGGAGGCCAGCGGCCGGGTGTTGAGGTCTTCCACCACGTCGAACATCAGACGCAGGCGGCGGCAGTTCAGGCGCAGCAACGCTTCGTAGAGTTCGGTGTGGCGGGACAGCAGGTCCTTGAAATCCGCTTTGCGCACCACCAGCAAGGTGGTCTCGCCATGGGCGCTGGCATCGTGGGTGCGTGGCAGGCCGTCGAAGAGGGCAATGTCGCCGAACCAGGTGCCGGGCTCGACATAGGTCAGCGTGACCTGCTTGCCGGACAACGAGACCGAGCTCACCCGCACCGCGCCCTTGGCCACGCCCACCCATTCGACGGCGGGCTCGCCGCGAACGGACATCAGGGCGCCGTCGGGCACACGGCGGACAAACGCGCGCGCCAGGATGTCGCTGCGCAAGGGCAGAGACAGTTTGGAAAACCAAGGTCCCGACTCGATGTTGTTGCGTTCAGAAATTGTAAGAACCGAGCTGTTCATGCTTTGTCGCTGGCGTGACAGGGCCAGTCGTCTCCAGATGCGTCGGTCCTATTGTGTATGAGGGTGGCCCGCGGCGCGGGCGGGTTGGCCCGCGCCTTGGGTAAACGAGGACGTCCTGCGGGCCGATCAGAATCGCCAGTCCGCACTCAGGTAAGCACTGCGGCCATCCGCCGGGGAATAGCCGGATGAGCCGCTGTCATACCAGGCATACAGCGTATGGCGGTCCGCCAGGTTCTTCACCTGCAGCTGCAGGCCCAGGGTGGACGAGACCTTGTAGTGCAGGCCCGCGTTGACGATCACCGACTGCCCCGCGCGGGCCACGGTGTTGGTCCGCTCCAGGAAATAACCGCCCTGGCCGTTGCCCCAGACCGACAGCTTGAAGCGCTCATCCAGCTGAAGGTCCCAGCCGCCGCTGACCAGATAACGCGGCACGTTCTCGATCTCCTTGCCGGCGGTCTGAGGCGCGCTCGGGTCCGGCGTGACGATGGTCGCCTTCTGCCGCGAATAGGCCACCCGGGCCCGCGATGCCGCCCCCAGCTGGGCGCTGAGCTGCAGGTCCACGCCGCGGCGAAGGGTGCGGCCGATGTTGCCGTTGCCGCCCGCGTCGGGCAGGCCGTCCACCCCGAGCACCCGGGCCACTTCGCCGGTCGCCCGTTGCTCCCAATACGCCAGACGGCCTTCCAGCTGCCGCACTGGCTGCCATTTCACGCCGCTTTCCCAGCCCGTGTTGAGCGACGGGCGCAGGTTGCGGTCCTGGGTGCGGTAGGCATCGATGCCGCTGCCGATCTGGAAGGTCCGGCCCCAGTTGGCATAGACGCTGGCCTCGGGCGTGAGGGCATAGATGAGGCTGAGCTTGGGTTGACGCACCAGGCCGTAGTCATACAGGGCATAGGTCTTCCCGGCGATCCGGTCCTGCAGGTGTCCCCCCAGATGCTCCAGCCGCAGGGCGGGAATGATGGTCAGCGCGGCAACGGGACGGAGCAGGGCCTGCACATAGACCCCCTGGGTGTCCAGGTCGAAGTCCCAGTCCCGGAACTGTGAGGTGCGCACCCGGTCGGTGGTGCGGTAGCGCTGCGCTTCGTTGTGCTGCCATTGCAGGTCCACGCCGCCTTCCAAGGCGAACTCATGCGCCCAGCTGACAGTCGGCCGCCAACTGGTGCTGGCCATCGCGCCGTAGTGATGCTCATGGTTGTCCCGCTCCTGTTGCACGCCGGCGGCGGAGAAGCGGACGAAGCGCTGGTTCTGGTAGTCGTTGCCATAGACCTTCGCGGACCAGGTGCCAGCGCCGCCCCAGGTTCCCTCCAGATGCAGCGCCGCCTGGCGGGTGGTGCGCTCGCCGCCGTCCGAGTTGGCATAGGCGGGCGACAGCCGCGGTGTGGTCTCCGCCTGCTCACGCGTCAGGTAGCCGGACTCCTGCGCCTCATTGTGGAAATAACGGGCGGTCAGGCCCGCGCGCCAGCCGAGGTCGGCCCGGGTGTAGAACCACTTGCCGGACAGGGCCAGCTTGCGGGCGTCGGCGTGGTCGCGGTAGCCGTCCGAGTCGCGCCAGCCGATGAAGTAGTTCTGGCTCCAGTCGCCGGACTCGAGGCCTTTGGCCACCTGGACCTCCCGCGTGCCGTAGCTGCCGACGGTCAGGCTGGCATGCCCGTCATTGCCGCCTTGGCGGGTCTGCACGTCGACGTTGCCGGCGATGTTGTTTAGGCCATAACGGGCGTCATTGGTGCCGCGGACGATGGCCATGCGCTCGATCTCCAGCGGAAACACCGCATCGAGATAGGGCATGCCGCCGGCGTTGTCGTTGCTGGGAATGCCGTCGATCAGCAGCTTGACGGCATTCACCCGGCCTTCGCCGTTGAAGCCGCGGAAGCTGAAACGACCGGCGTCCGTGCCTTGCTTGAACTGCGTCACCTGCACGCCGGGGGCGCGGGTGAGGAGTTCCCAGCTGTAGTCCACATGCTGGTCCTCCAGCAGGCCGGCGCCGAGCAGATCGACGGAGCTGAACACGCGCCGCACATCCAGCGGGCCGGCCGAGCGACCCTCCACACGGACGGTGCCCAGTGTGAGGGTGGCGTCGGCATTGGGGTCGGTCTGTGCGTGGCTGCACGCGGCCATAGCCGCCAGGGCCAGGGGGGCCAACTTCAGGAATCGATTCATGAGGCTCTTGAACAATCAAAGGGCGCAGCGCCCGCGACCGCATCGCGAGCGTGCAAAGCATCCCCGGCGGGCGCGACAGGCCAGCACACGCCCGCAGTCCATCAAGGACCGGGCGTCAGGCAGCCGCGGTGGCGGGGGGACAGGCAGAAAAGGGGCAGCGAAAGGAAGCTGCCAGGGGAGGGCGCTGCAAGGGGAGGCGTGTTGGGCCTCGTCACGCATCCGGCTGACGCATGCAGCCCTTGAAGGACGGCGGTGACCGTCAGCGTCCGCTCAGCAGCGGTGGGCCACGCGCCAGCGCCGGGGCCCATGCAAACAGCGGGCGCGGTGCTTGAAGGAAGAGGGAAGGGGCCGGGAAGCGCAGGGCATCCGGCGGCGTCCAGAGGACATCGGACGGCGGGAGCGCCGGCGCCCCGTGGTGGAGGGCGCAGCAGGGGCAGTTCATCGAGGAGCTGACATCCCCGGACGGGCTGCTGTCTCGCTGATCACCGGCGGCTTGCACCTTCAACATCACCGTGCCGGAGGCGGAGCAGATCTCCACCACGTCGCCAGGCTGCGGGGTCACGAACACCTGCGCAAGCCCGGGCAGGCAGGCGGCCATCAGGAGCGTGAACGACACGATCCATGCCAGACGCGCAACGAGGACCCGGGAAGCGAGCATGTCCGTATTCTAGGAGCGGTCCTCGCGCGGCCGACCTCACCAGACTGGGACGAATTGACTCAGGGCAGGGTGCCCGGGCGCTCCCCGCGCAGTGCAGGCTCCGCCATGCTCACCAGCGATAGGCCAGCTTCGCCACGTACTGCCGCCCGTTGAAGCCGAAGGGCGAGAAGCTGCTGTAGCGCAGGATGCCGCCCACGGCATTGGCGGCCAGCACCGGGTCCGGATAGCGGTTGCTCAGGTTCTCCACGCCCAGTTGCGCGTCCCAGGGGCCCTGGGTCCAGCCGGCCGACACATCCAGCAGCCAGGCGGCGCTGAAGCGCTGGTCATTGACCGGGTTGCTCTGCCGCACCTCGTAACTTCCGTACCGTGTGCCCGCCACGCGAGCCGACCATGGGCCCCATTGATGCTGCGCGGACAGCAGCAGCTTGGAGGTGGGTGAACTCACGGTTGCGCGTGCCAGCGTGACCCGGTCGATCAACTGGAGGTTGTTGTCGGTCAGCACCTGCGGATTGGCGTCGACGCCGCGGATGCTGTTCTTGTTGTGGTTGAAGGCCAGCGTGTAGGTGCCGTGGCCGGCTGCGCCCCAGTCCTGCTGCAGGCTGCTGACCAGGTCCACGCCGCGGGTGCGGGTGTCCAGGGCATTGGTGAAGTAGCGACCGGCGCTGACCAGCACGCCCTGGGCGGCGAGCTGACTGCGCAGCGCGGTGGGCAGGCTGAGATTGGCCGACAGCAAAATGCGGTGGTCGATGTCGATCTGGTAGACATCCAGGGTGGTCTGCCACTGCCGCGTCGGCTGCCATTGCAGGCCCAGGCTGGCCTGGCGGGACTTTTCCGCCTTGAGCGGCTTTGCGCCCAGCGCCTGGGCCGCGGCCGACCCCACCGGGAAGGTGCCAGCGTCCACCAGCGCGCCATTGATGAGGTTGGTGGACGTGGTCGCAAAATACTGCTGAGCCAGGGACGGCGCGCGGAAGCCGGTGGACAGGGTGCCACGCACCGACAGACTGAACGCCACTGCATACCGTCCCGACAGCTTCAAGGCCGAGGCATGGCCGAAATCGCTGTAGTCCTCCACCCGGGCGGCCGCGGAGGTGCTGAAGTCGCGGGTCCAGGCGTTCTCCAGGCCCGCATACACCGACACATTGTGCCGGCCATGGCTGCCCGCATTGGCCGGCTGGAAGCCCGGGAAGCCGGAGGCGCCGCCGCTGGTGTAGCTGCCGGGCTCCCCGGCCTCGATCGCATAGCGCTCCTGGCGCCATTCCGCGCCCACCGACAGCACCGCCGGCCGGAAGCCTCCCCAGTCGAGCTCGCGCGAGGCATCGACATTGGCCAGCGTCTGCCGGTTGCTCAGCCGACCGGCATCGAAACGGGTCGGACTGGCAGCGCCCAGCGAATAGTTGGCGGTGTTGGCCACGGCGATGTCGAAGTCATTGCGCCCGTGGTTGAGGCTGAGGTCCCATTGCCACGCGCCCGCCTGTCCGCGCAGGCCCAGCACCAGGCTGGCATCCTGGCTGGTGCTGTCCTCCAGCGGCAGAAAGCCTTCCGGATACAGCGATGCGACGTTGTTGGCCACGGCGGTGGCCTGGGTGCGCCAGAAGGCGGCGGACAGGGTGTTGCGGTGGCTGTAGCTGGCCACCGTATAGAACTGCAGACCGGCGGCTTCCACCTGGCCATTGAGGATCAGGGACTGCTGGGTGCTGTCGGGATCGCCCAGGCGGTTGTTGACCTGGCCACGACGGGGTTCGCTGGCCGCGTCCCGCGTGTCCACGCCGGCGCGGTTCGTGTGCTGCTGATGCCGGTTCTCCGCGGCCAGCCGCAGCCAACCGGCGTCGCCCAGTTCCAGGCCGAACTGGGTCGAGACACTGGCCCGGCCGCCATCCCCGGCGTCGGTCTGGCCCCAGTCGCCGGCAATGCTGCCTCCAGTGGGGCCCTTCTTCAGGATGATGTTGATCACGCCGGCAATGGCGTCCGATCCGTATTGCGCCGCAGCGCCGTCTCGCAGGACTTCCACCCGGTCGACAGCGGCGATCGGGATGGCATTCAAATCGACCGGGGCCGAACCGCGACCCTGCGTGCCGTTGATGTTGACGACGCTGCCGCTGTGGCGGCGTTTGCCGTCGATCAGCACCAGCGTCTGGTCCGGGGAGAGGCCGCGCAACTGGGCCGGTCGCACCGCGTCTGAAGCGTCGGTCAACGAGGGTCGCGGAAAGTTGAGCGAGGGCAGCAGTTGCGCCAGCGCCGTGGCGAGTTCGGTGCTGCCGCTGCGGCGCAGCTCGGCCGCATCGATCACATCCACCGGAGATTCCGACTCGGCCAGGGAGCGGTCACTGCGCCGGGTGCCGGTCACGACCACGGTCTGGAGGCTGTCGATGGTGCCCGATGCCGACGTGGACTGTTGCGCGGACGGCGCTGAAGACGGTGTCGACGGTGTCGACTGTGCGAGGGCCGGGGCGCTCAGCGAGGCCAGTGAAGCCAGTGTGGCGGCGGCCAGGGCCAGGGAGGTCGGGGTGAACGGGAACGCAGGCATGAGGGGTCAGGGCTCCACCGTAAAAAACGGCCAGCGTGCCGCCAGGCCGCCCCCGATGCAAAGAAGGAGAGGGAGCAAGCTTATGGCTTGACCGTCGCTGTGGAGCATGCTGGCGGGGTCCGTGTTGCGTACGGTGGGCCTTGGAGGCGTCTTGAAGGACCTCGGAATGCGGGGCATCCCAACGAGGGAATGCGGGGGGAAACCCGGTCTCGGATGTAAAAGGCCGTGCTAGAGTGAAACGCACCCAACAAGCCTTTTCAAAGTGGGATGACAAGACACCATCACAGCCAGCGGGCCCGCTGTCCCGCCCCCAGCGCGCTGATGCTCGCTTGCCTGGCGATGATGTCCACCTCCGCATGGAGCCTGGGTGTGGGTCGGCCACAAACCGCGTCGTCGCTGGGCCAGCCCTTGAACCTGTTTTTCCCGGTGCAACTGGCGCCGGGGGAAGTTGTCACGACCGACTGCATCCGCGCCGAGGTCACCGCCGGTGAGGCGCAGGTGCCGGCCTCCAGCCTGCGCTGGCAACTGGAAACCGACGGCCAGCAAACCTTGCGCGGCGTTCGGCTGCGCAGCGGCCAGGCCATCAACGAACCGCTGGTAGTGGTCAACCTGACCCTCGGTTGCAGCGCTTCGTTTACACGTCAGTACACCGCCTTCATCGACCCGCCGGGCCACAGCGCCGAGCCGCTGGCCGACCCCGGCCCGCAGACCAACACCGCACCGGCCCCCGCCTTCCAGGTGGCCACCGGCGCGGACCCGCGCATCACCGCGAAGGACGCCTCGCCCGCCCGCACCCGCTCCGGCCCTGTCCCCACCGTCACCGCCGCAGAGGGCCCGGCCTCGGCCGCCAGTGCTGCGCCGCGCAAGCGTCGGCAGGTGGCAACGCGCAGTAGGGCCCCGGCGGCGACTGCGGCGGCGCCGCAGCCGGCCGGCGGTGCGCGCCTGTCGATGGAGCCCGCGGAGATCCTGTTACCCGCTGCCACCGCTCCTTTGCTCGCCGAGGCCGCCAGTGCAGCCAGCGCCGCCGCCGAGGCGCGAGCCCAGTTGGCGGTCATGGAGAAGCGGGTGGCCGATCTGCAGGCGGAGCAGCGCCGCACCAATGAAGTCTTGCAGGCCCTGCGCGAAGAACTCAAGGCCACGCGTGAGCAGCGCGACTCAGCCGGCACGCCAATCTGGATGCTGGCCCTGACGCTGTTCAGCCTTGCTGTGGCGGCCAGCAGCCTGCTGCTATGGCGCAACCGCGGCGGCGCTCGCAAGGACGCGCCGCACACCTGGTGGGGCGATGCCCAAGCCGAAGGCGCCGCGCCAACGCGCCCGGCTTCGTCGTCCGGCCCGGGCGGTGGGGCAGGCGCATCGGCCACCGCCGGCGCGAGCGCTGACGTTGACTCAGGCACCGGCGCCTTGCACAGCGCGCCGGGCGCCGCGGCCGCCGCCCTGGTCGCACTGGACCGCCAGGAACTCAGCGCTGCCTCGCACGCGCCCACCACCATGCCGATGCCGCTGAGCATCACCGACCCCGAACGCACCATGCAGTTGCCGCCGCGCGCGGCACCCACGCCGCCGCCCGAGGTAAGCGCCGCAGCGTCCGGTCTGCAGGCCAGCCGTCCCGGCCGCAGTGCCGCCACGGCGGCGGCAGACGACGCGCTGGACGCCCTGGCCAGCCTGGAGGCCATGGAGCCGCTGAGTTTCGAGATGCGTGCGCCCCCCGGCGACACCCGTCCGGCACCGCTGCTGCGAGACCTCAACGGCCTGGGCGCCGTGACGGTGGAAGAGCTGATCGACCTGGAGCAGCAGGTGGACTTCTTCCTGGTGCTCGGTCAGGACGATGCCGCCATTGAACTGCTCTCCAGCCGCCTCGGCGAGCGGGATGCAGCCAGCGGCCTGCCCTACCTCAAGCTGCTGGAGCTGTATCAGCGCCGTGCGGACCGGGCCTCCTTCGACCGTGTGGCCACCCGGTTCAGCCAGCAGTTCCGCGCCCGCGCGCCCGCCTGGAGTGACGATCTGAACGAAGGCGAGGGTCTGGAAGCCCATCCGGAGCTGGTGCAACGTCTGCAGAGTGCTTGGGTCGACGCGGCGGGCAGCATGAGCCTGCTGCAGGACCTGCTCTCGCATCATCAGGAATACAGCGGTGAGCTGGGCCTGCCGGCCTACCGGGACCTGCTGCTGCTGTATGCGGTGGCGCGGGACCGTGCCGAACAGGAGTCGCGGGACCAGGACATTGACGTCTTCCTGCCGCTGGACGCGACCGCGCCGGCGGACATGATGGCCACCATGGCCTGGCAGAGCCCGGTGCCTCCTCAGACGTCCGCGACGTCCGCGACCTCCCCGACGGGCGGCAATGGTCGATCACTGCGGCCTGGGGTGGGGCAGTCCCTGGATGTGGATCTGGACCTCACGCTCGCCAGCGATGAGGACGACCAGCCGAAGAAACCCAAGGCCTACTGAGTGGGCTGAGCGCGCTGAGTGGGCTGAGCGCGCTGACCGAGGTGGCCTGGCTGACTGAGCGTGCCCGCCAGCCCCGTTGGTCGGGCCCTTTTAGACGGCCGCGGGCAGTCTGTGCAGCCGCTCCAGCGCCAGGTCCAGCGTCTCGTCCTTTTTCGCGAAGCAAAAGCGGATGATGGATGGCCGTTCGCCGGACGGCGCCGGTGTGCTGTAGAAGGCCGACATCGGAATCGCCGCCACACCTGCTTCGCGCGTGAGCCACTGGCACAGGGCCATGTCGTCCATCGCGGCCAGCGGGCCCGGCAGGCCGCTGTAGTCCACGCATTGGAAATAGCTCCCCGGGCAGGGCAGCAGCCGGAAGGCGGTGCCCGCCAGCCCGGCCCGGAAGCGGTCGCGCTTGCGCTGGTAAAAATCGCTCAGGCCCAGGTAGGGCGCCGGGTCGGCCATGTACGCCGCCAGCCCCACCTGCATCGGAGCATTGACGGTGAACACGTTGTACTGATGCACCTTGCGGAACTCGGCCATCAGCGGCGCTGGCGCCGCCACAAACCCGACCTTCCATCCGGTCACGTGATAGGTCTTGCCAAAGCTCGACACCACGAAGCTGCGGGCCGCCAGGGCGGGGATTCGCGCCACGCTCTGGTGCTGCTGGCCGTCGTAGACCATGTGTTCGTAGACCTCGTCGCTGACCACCAGCACCTCGGTGCCATCCAGCAACTCCGCCAGCTGACGCATCTCGTCGGCCGTCCAGGCATAGCCGCTGGGGTTGTGCGGCGTGTTGATCATCAGCACGCGGGTGCGTGGGGTGAGGGCGGCGCGGATGCGGTCAAAGTCCGGGCGGAAGCTGTGCGGGTCCAGCGGCACCGGCACCATGACGCCGCCCGCCAGCGTGATGTTGGGGGCATAGCTGTCGTAGGCCGGCTCCAGCACGATCACCTCGTCGCCGGGATGCACAACGGCCAACAGCGCGGTCAGGATGCCCTGGGTGGCGCCAGCGGTGACGGTGATCTCACGGTCCACGTCATAGCGGTGGCCGTAGAGGGACTCGACCTTGGCAGCGATGGCCTGACGCAGCGCGGCCACGCCCGGCATCGGAGGGTACTGGTTGTGGCCGCTGCGCATGGCGCGGTCCACGGCGTCCACCAGGGCCGGGTCCCCTTCGAAGTCCGGAAACCCCTGGCCCAGATTCACCGCCCCATGCTGCTGCGCCAGGGCCGACATCACGCTGAAAACCGTGGTGCCCAGTTGCGGCAGCCGGCTGGCCGGCACCGGCGTGTACGGAGCCGGGCCCGAAGCCGAAGTGGATGAACCCGGTGTGGAATGGGACGCTTCGATCATGATGCCTTCACAGCCCGTAGTCGTTGGAATCTCCGCTCATGGCCCGCTGCAGCAGGCTGCGATTGAGGCGGTCCGACAGCAGCTCCGCAAAGCTGTAGACATAGTTGCGCAGATACGCGCCGCGCTTGAAGGCGATGCGCGCAATGTTCTGGCCCAGCAGATGGCCCAGCGGGCGCGAGACCAGTTCGCCGCCCGGCGGGTCTTCCCGCACCGCCATCTCGGCCACGATGCCGATGCCCAGCCCCAGGCGGACGTAGGTCTTGATCACGTCCGAGTCGATGGCCTCCAGCACGATGTTGGGCGTGAGCTGGCGCTGGGCGAAGGCCCGGTCGATCCGGGTGCGGCCGGTGAAGCTGGGGTGGTAGGACACCAGCGGCTCATGGGCGATCTGCTCCAGGTCGATGCGGTCGGACTGCGCCAGCGGATGCTCCGCCCGCATCACCAGCACGTGCTGCCATTCGTAGGCGGGCAGCGTCACCAGTTCCTCGAACTGGGACAGGGATTCGGTGGCCAGGCCCACGTCCGCGGTTTCGTCGATCAGCATGCGGGCCACCTGATCGGGACTGCCCTGATGCAGGCCGATGTTGACCTGCGGGAATTGCCGCCGCAGCTGGGTCACCGGGCCCGGCAGCACATACCGGGCCTGGGTGTGGGTGGTGGCGATGGACAGGGTGCCGGCGTCCTGCTTGGAGTATTCCTCGCCGATTCGCTTGAGGTTGCCCACCTCGCGCATGATGATCTCGATGGACTTGAGGACCTGACGGCCCGGCTCGGTGATGCTGCGCAGCCGCTTGCCATGCCGGGAGAAGATGTCCACTCCCAGCTCTTCCTCCAGCTCCAGGATGGCCTTGGACACGCCCGGCTGCGAGGTGTAGAGCGCCTTGGCGGTCTCGGTGAGATTGAGGTTGCGGCGCGCCGCTTCCTGCACGAACCGGAACTGATGCAGATTCATGGCTGACGCGCGGGGGAAGGCGCCGACGCGGCCGCCGGGTCTTGCGGTGCGGTCAGCAGAGCGCCGGGCAGGGACGAGACGGCGGAGACCACGTCCAGCGTGGCAGCGGCCATCGCACGGATGACGGAGGGCTGCTCGCCGATGGCGTCATGCAGCAGGAACAGCACGCCGGGATGGTCGCGCCGCAAGGCTTCCACCTGCGGCGGCACGTCGCGGCGCACATGGCCGCTGGAGCCCAGGAACATCGGCACGATCTGGATGCGCTTGCAGCCCAGGGCCACCAGGGCACCGGCGGCGGTGGCAAGGTCGGGGGTCATGAGTTCCAGATAGGCCAGCGCCAGCGGCAGGCCGGGGCGGCGGTTCTGCAGTTCCGCTGCGATTGCCTGGAACGGCGCCGCCCAGGCTGGGTCACGGGCGCCGTGGGCAAACAGCAGCAGGCCGTCGCCGTTGGCGGTCTCCGCCTCCTGGCGGGCGCCGGCAGGCGCTTGAATCGGGTGGGAGGGCGTGGTCATGGCCAGGGTGTCCTTCAACGGTATCGAACCAGCCAGCCGAAGGCGGCCATGGAAATGCCCAGGTAGAACAGGCTTGGCGCGGAGGCGACCAGCCAGGGAGTCCAGTCCCGCAGCAGGCCGACGTGGCCGGTGATGGCATTGAGCACCACGAAGCTGATGCCCAGCATGATGCCGCCGAACACCTTCACGCTGATGCCGCCGGAGCGGAAGTGAAGATAGGCGAAGGGCAGGGCCAGGGCCACCATCACCATGCAGGCGAAGGGATAGAACGCCTTGCGCCAGAACTGGATCTCGGGCTGCTGCGACGCCTGTTCCTGCGAGGACAGGTGGCGGGTGTAGCGGTACAGCTCCAGCGTCGACATGTTCCAGGTGGGCTGCACCGCTGCGGCCACCACGCCGGAGGGCAACTGGCTCTGCCAGCTGTACTGGGGCAGCAGCAACTCACGCACGGTGGGGTTGTCGCTGAGCTTGTCCTGCGGTGCCTGCGGGTTGGCCGGGTCGGTCACGCTGCCTGCGACGCGGTTCAGCGGCGTGAGGGTGCGGGTCCATTGCATCAGCTTGACGTTCTGCAACTGCCAGCGGCCGCTGCTGTCGACCGAGCCCTGCGTGGCGGTGAGGCGGGTGGTCATGGCGCCCTTGGGGTCGAATTCCATGATCAGCACGTCTTCCATGACCCCGCTGGCCTTGGCGCGGCCCACGTGGACGGCGTAGCTGTAGTCGCCGTCCCGGTCTTTCATCCAGGCGCCGGCGGCATTGGTGACGCCGCCGTTGCCGGTGGATTTGAGCAGTTGCGCCTGCTTGTCGGCCCAGGGGGTGAGGTAGTCGCCCACCACAAAGGCGGTCAGCGCGAAGAACAGGGCAATGATGCTGAGCAGGCCCAGCGCCCGTGCCGGGCTGAGCCCGCCGGTGCGCAGGATGGTGAATTCGCTGGACTGGGCCAGCCGGGCCAGGCTGAAGATGGTGCCGATCAGCACCGCGATGGGCATCAGCTCATAGAACCGGCCCGGCATCTTCAGGATGCAGGACCACACGGCCCAGCCCACGCCCAGGCCCAGGCGCTGGAAGCGGTCCAGGTCGTCAATGAAATCGACGAAGAAGAACAGGGCCAGGAAGCCGGCCATCACCAGCGCGAAGGAGCTGAGGATGTCCCGGTACAGCAGTCGGCGGACGGTCTTCATACCGGCACTCCCGGCGTCGTGGGGTTCTGCATGGAGAGCGGGGTGCCCAGTGAGGTGCCAAGTGCGGGCGCGATGATGGGGGCGGCCGGGGCCGGCGGCGGTGCGGGCGGCGGCGCCGGTGGGCTGGGGGGTACGCGCTTCCAGGGCAGGGTGAAGCGGTTGCCCATGTCACGCCAGGCCAGCAGCAGCAGGTTGATGACCAGGGCGATGCCATGCAGGCCCAGCAGGCTGCTGCCCAGCGCATATTTGCCGTTCACCACCCAGCTCTGCGTCAGGTTGATCAGGTTGAAGTAGACGATGAAGGCCAGCAGGGCGAACAGCAGATTCCAGTTGCTGGCGCGTCGCGGATTGGTGGCCGAGATGCCGATGCCCAGCAGCACCAGGTTGACGCAGCCCAGGATCATGCCGAAGCGGTAGGCCAGCTCGCCGTCATTGGGTTTGCTGCGGTTGGCCAGCAGTTCGAAGGTGGACAGGGTCTTGGGCGGCCGGGTGTCCGTGCCGCGCATGACGCCGTCGTCCACCGTGACGAGGTAGCGGTCGAAGCGGGCGACGGACTTGTCGCCGTTGCGGGTGTCGATGTCGTTGCGCTGGCCGTGCTCCAGCACCAGCAGGCGCTGGTCGTTCTGGGTGACCAGGGCGCCCTGGGCCGAGGTGGTGACCGACTCCAGATGCTCGCTGTTGCTCATGATGAACACGTTGCGGGCGGCGGCCTCGTTGGTGGGGTCGCGTTCGATGAAGAAGACGCGGCTGCCGTCGTTGGAGGTCTGGAACTGGCCGGGGGCCACGCGGGAGAGGTCGCTGCGCTGCTCGAATTGCTGGCGCAGCTGGGCGCTGTTGTTGTTGCTCCAGGGCCAGACGATGGTCATGAGCACGGCCACGACCAGGATGACCGGCCAGGCGGTGGCCAGCACGGGGCGGATGAAGCGGGACAGTCCGAGGCCGCTGGCGAACCAGATGGTCATCTCGGATTCCTTGTACATCCGGCCCAGGGACATCACCACGGCCACGAACAGCGAGAGGCTGAGCATGACCGGCAGTTGCGCCAGGGTGAGGTAGCCCAGGGAGAGCAGCACATGCTGGGGCGCCACCGAGCCTTTGGCGGCCATGCCGAGGGAACGCACCAGCAGCATCGTCACCACGATGGTGAGGATGACCACGAAACTGAGGCCGAAACTACGGGCCGTTTCCTTGCGTACGGTTGAATCGAATAACATCCGGGCACTTTATCTACTTCTCGGTATTATGGACTTTCGCACTCTGTCCGCGTCGCAGGACGCGCTGGCGTCGCAAACAGCAGACGCTCTGGTGGTTGTGGTTGCTGGTGACACGCTGCCTGCTGGCTTGGACAAGACCGTTGCGGGTCTGGTCAAAGATGCCATCAAGCTGGGTGATTTCGAGCTGAAGGCGGGTCAGGTGGTGACACTGACGCGTCCGGCCGGTCTGAAGGCCGCACGCTTGGTGGTGGCGGCCAGTGGCGGCTCGCTGAAGGCGGGTCGCGCGGCTGTGGCGGCTGCGCTGGGTCAGATCAAGGGTCGCGGTGTGTCGCATGCGGCGATTGCCCTGGTCGGGTTTGAGGCCTCGCTGACGGAATCGCTGGTGGAGCAGACGGTGCTGGCCGCCCATGAGGCGGTGTATGTGTACCGTGCCACCAAGCCGAGCGCACCGGCCGCGTCGAAGCTGGAGAAGATCACGCTGCTGGTGGGCAAGGAAGATGCCAAGGCGGTGAAGGCGGGTCTGACCCGCGGCCAGGCATTGGCCAGCGGCATTGCGCTGGCCCGCGAATGCGCCAATCTGCCGCCGAACGTGGCCACGCCGACCTATCTGGGCGAGCAGGCCAAGGCCCTGGGCCGCAGCCACGGCCTGAAGGTCGAGGTGATGGACCGCAAGGCGATCGAGAAGCTGGGCATGGGCTCCTTCCTGTCGGTGGCCAAGGGCTCGGTGGAGGAGCCGCGTTTCATCGTGGCGCGTTATGAAGGTGCGGCCAAGACCCAGGCGCCGGTGGTGCTGGTGGGCAAGGGCATCACGTTTGATTCGGGCGGCATTTCGATCAAGCCGGGTGCCGGCATGGACGAGATGAAGTTCGACATGGGCGGTGCGGCAAGCGTGCTGGGCACGCTGCGTGCGGTGGCCGAGCTCAAGCCGAAGATCAACCTGGTAGTGATCGTGGCGGCTTGCGAGAACATGCCCAGCGGCAATGCGGTGAAGCCGGGCGACGTGGTGACGTCGATGTCGGGTCAGACCATCGAGATCCTGAACACGGATGCGGAAGGTCGTCTGATCCTGTGCGATGCACTGACCTACGCGGAGCGTTTCAAGCCGGCGGTGGTGGTGGACGTGGCGACGCTGACGGGTGCCTGCGTGATCGCGCTGGGCGGCGTGCGCAGCGGCATGTATGCCAGCGACGATGAGCTGGCCGCCTCGCTGAGCGCGGCGGGTGAAGCGGCGCTGGATCCGTGCTGGCGTCTGCCGCTGGACGACGACTACGCTGAAGGTCTGAAGTCCAATTTTGCGGACGTGGCGAATGTGGCGGGGCGCGAAGGTGGCTCGATCACGGCGGCAAAATTCCTGCAGCGTTTTGCATCGAAGTACCGCTGGGGTCATCTGGACATCGCCGGTACGGCCTGGAAGGGCGGCGCGGCCAAGGGCGGCACCGGTCGTCCGGTCGGTCTGCTGACGCACTTCGTGCTGTCGCAGGTTCGCTGAGTGGGGCGGGTCGGCGTGGCTGAGAAGGAAGGCGGGCAGGGGAGTTCCTGGTGACCGAAGTCAATTTCTACACCGGGGTTCCCGACCGCCAGGCCTATGCCTGCCGACTGCTGCGAAAGACCCTGGGCGCTGGGCTCAAGACCGGCGTTTGGGGGCCGATGCGGCTGCTGGAGCGGCTGGATCAGACGCTCTGGACTTTCGATGCGCATGAGTTTTTGCCGCATCTGTTGGTGAAGCCGGGGACGCCGGAAGGTCTGCGGGAGCAGACGCCGGTGTTGTTGTCCGATCGGCTCGATGACCTGGTGGGATGCCAGGCGCTGCTCAACTTCGAGCCGGAACCGCCGCCGGAGTTGGAGCGGTTTCAGCGGGTGCTGGAACTGGTGTCCACGGAGCCGGAACAAGTCGCGGCAGGGCGGGTCAGGTTCAAGACCTACAAGGCCATGGGGGTGGTGGTGAACCACTTCAACCTCGCTAGCGGCGGGGGGTGAGTCAGTTTCTTTGTCTGCGAGCCGAAAGGACCGACCTGGAGCCTGTTTGCTTCATGTCATTCCTGTCCGGCTGCGCCGGCCATTCCCTTCTTAACTTCCGCAAACAGGCCCCAGGTCGGTCCTTTCTATAACGTTGACTTCACCGGCCGCCCACGTGCCAAGGTGGTAGCGCAAACCCTGCGTCGGCTGCCTGCCTCTCAACTCCCATCGTTCCACTGGCTGCTTCCAACTCACGGAGCTTCCCGCTGACCATTCATCGGTCATCACACATCGCTCGCGCGCGTCGTCAGTACGTGGCGGTGATCCACTAGCGCGAACTCGCTTTGGCGTTGGCAAACCTCCCTCATCAAGACCAGGAGTTCGGGGTCTTGGACATGCCTCGGTGCGGCCTCTGTGTGGTGAGTCGCACTGGGTTTTGGAGGGGAGTGCGGGAATCCGCACTCGGCGTTTTGCCCCGATGTGGTCGGGGTTTGCACAGATTGGGGGATTGGGTGCACGGGCGTTGAGCATGCGCGGAATGCCCATTGGGGAATGCCCAGGTGAACGAGGCGCGACAACGTCGGTGGCACGAGCGCGTTCACAGCATTTTCACTATGGTTCCGAGAGGGGAAAGGGAGTATGTTCTGCCGCGTTGAGAACTCAACGTCATTCCACATATCCCGAGTCGGAGGTTCTTAGATGCAAACCAAGCTGAATGTGATCGTGGGCGCTATCGCCATGACCCTGAGCGGTGTCGCCATGTCGCAGGAAGTGGTGAAGATCGGCCACGTCGGCCCGACCAGCGGCGGTATTGCCCACCTGGGCAAGGACAACGAGCTGGGCGCACGCATGGCCATTGATGAGCTCAATGCCAAGGGCGTGACCATCGGCGGCAAGAAGGTGAAGTTCGAGCTGCTGGCTGAAGACGATGCTGGTGATCCGAAGCAGGGCACTGCCGCTGCTCAGAAGCTGGTGGACTCGAAGGTCAACGGCGTCGTGGGCCACCTGAACTCCGGCACCACCATCCCGGCCTCGAAGATTTACAGCGACGCGGGCATCCCCCAGATCTCGCCGTCGGCCACCAACCCCAAGTACACCCGCAACGGCTACAAGACGGCATTCCGCGTCGTGGCTGACGACGTGCATCTGGGTGGCACGCTGGGCAAGTACGCCGTGACCACGGTCAAGGGCAAGTCCATCGCCGTGATCGACGACCGCACCGCTTACGGCCAAGGCGTGGCGGATGAGTTCGAAAAGGGCGTGAAGGCCGCTGGTGGCAAGGTCGTGGGCCGTGAATTCACGAACGACAAAGCCACGGACTTCACCGCCATCCTGACCTCCCTGAAGGGCAAGAAGCCCGACGTGGTGTTCTTCGGCGGCATGGATGCCGTGGCCGGCCCGATGCTGCGTCAGATGAAGCAGCTGGGCATCGAAGCCAAGTTCATGGGCGGCGACGGCATCTGCACGGCTGAACTGCCGAAGCTGTCCGCTGGCACCATGGCCGACAACCAGGTCGTCTGCGCTGAAGCCGGTGGTGTGGAAGGCGAAAGCAAGAAGTCGCTGGACGCCTTCAAGGCCAAGTTCAAGGAAAAGTACAAGGTTGACGTCCAGATCTACGCTCCCTACGTCTATGACGCTGTGAACGTGATGGTCGCCGCCATGGTCAAGGCCGGTTCCGCCGAGCCGGCCAAGTACCTGCCGGTGCTGGCCAAGACCGAAGGCTACAAGGGCGTGACAGGCACCATCGCCTTCGACGACAAGGGCGACATCAAGAACGGCGCCCTGACCCTGTACACGTACAAGGCCGGCAGCCGCGAGCAACTCGCCGTCGTCCGCTAACCCTCGGCTCCGCCGACCCCCAAAACGCCACCTTCGGGTGGCGTTTTTTTTCGCCCATCCCCCAAGCCCCAAGCCTCACGCTCCCACCACTCCTACCACTCTCACCACTCCCACCACTGGCAGCCTTGCAGCCCATGCAAGGTCATCACCGGCCGTGCCGCCCACTGGCGGTGTGGGCTTGCCGAAGTCAGCAGGTCTTGAGGAGGGGGAGTCCGGCCGTGGCGGGCGGTCGTGGCAGACAGCGAGTGGGGTGGGAGGGGCATGAGCCCGGGGGGTATTGACGTAAGTCAAGGAAGGAATGGCTCGCGAAGCGAGACAGGAGGGACATGGAGTCAATACCCCCCGGGCTCATGCCCCGGGCCGCGCCGCTCCCCCGCAGTAACAGCCCCCCCGCAATAAACGCCCCCCCGCAGTAAAAGCCACAAAGAAACCGCAACACCAGATCCCCCCAAACCACAAACCCCCAAACCCGACACCCCCTGTCCCCCGAACACGGGGTCATCCCCCCCACTCGCGTGCATTCCCGCACGTGAGGCCCCCAAAGCATTCAGTCAGGGGGTTTGCGCTCCTTCGCCCCTGCCGACAATGGCGCCGTCATGTTGCGACAAGGGCATTTCGGGCACCTGAACGCGATGGACATCCGAGCTGGATTTCTCTCTGAACACCAACGGCCAGGTTCCCCTGCAAACGGGGGGCTTTCAAGGCCTCAGGTGGGAGGCATGATCCGCCCGCATCAAACGTTGCCAAATGTATCAACTGGCGGCGTTGCAAAGCGGGCGGACGCAGGGGAAGCCAGGCGGTCGATCCAGCATCCAAGAGATGCCTTGACCTGCTGTGGGGACTGGCATGATTCGAATTTTTAATCACTACCTCCATCGTCGCACCCTGATCCAGGTGTGCTTCGACCTGGGGCTCATCGTGGCGGCCGTCTTCGCTGTGGCACTCAGCCAGAGCAGCAACGAACACATGGTGACCTTCGCTGCGTCCTATGGGATCTCCCTGGCCGGCGGCATGTTCGTCATCAATTCGGCGTCCGGCCTCTACCAGCAGTCCCACAAGCGCTCGCTCACCCAGTCCTGCGCCCGCGCACTCTTCGCGCTGCTCATCGGCCTGCCGCTCGCCTACGGCCTCTTCAGCCTGATGCCGGCCACCGCCTCCCACCGCGAACTCATCACCACCACCGCCATGCTGGCCGTCGGCATGGTCATGATCCACCGCGTCTACGCCGCCCACGCCGGCGCCCAGAGCAGCGGTCGCACCAAGATCCTGATTTTTGGCAGCGGCGCCGCCGCCCTGGCCGTCAGCGACAGCCTGCGCGCCGCCGACCCCCATGCCCAGATCGTCGGCTTCCTGCCCGGCCCCAATGAAGTGGACCCCCTGGTCCCCGCCCACGAACTGATCAGCGCCGACGAATCCCTCACCGAGGCCGCCCTGCGCCTGGGCGTGGACGAAATCGTCGTCGCCCTGTCCGAGCGCCGCGGCGGCAGCATGCCCCTGCGCCAATTGCTGGACTGCAAGCTCTACGGCATCCGCGTCGTGGACCTGGCCACCTACTTCGAAAAGACCCTCGCCCAGATCAAGATCAGCCACGTCCACGCCGGCTGGCTCATTTTTGGCGACGGCTTCAACCAGGGCATGCTGCGCAGCGCCGTCAAGCGCGTCTTCGACCTGGTGTCCTCGCTCTTCCTGCTCATCACCACCATGCCGGTGATGCTGGTCACCGCCGTGCTCATCAAGCTCGAATCGCCCGGCGCAGTGTTCTACACCCAGGAACGCGTCGGCCTGAACGGCCGCACCTTCAAGGTCATCAAGTTCCGCAGCATGCGCCAGGACGCCGAAAAGGACGGCCGGCCGCAATGGGCCTCCAAGAACGACAGCCGCGTCACCCGCATCGGCAACATCATCCGCAAAGTCCGCATCGACGAACTGCCGCAGCTCTTCAACGTGCTGCGCGGCGAAATGAGCATGGTCGGCCCCCGGCCCGAGCGCCCGTTCTTCGTCGATGAGCTGGTCGCCAACATTCCCTACTACGCCGTCCGCCACAGCGTGAAGCCCGGCGTCACCGGTTGGGCCCAGGTCCGCTACGAATACGGCTCCACCATTGAAGATTCGCTGGAAAAGCTCCAGTACGACCTCTACTACGTCAAGAACCACACCCTGTTCCTCGACCTCCTGATCATGCTGGAGACCGTGGCCGTGGTGCTGACCGGCCGGGGCGCCCGCTGAACACCGCTGAGGGGCGGGCGTCGCGTGTGACCCAAGCCCCCGTCGCGGTCAGCCCTGCGGCGCGCCGTGCGCGATGCTGAGCGATCTGTCTTCAACCTCCCTCCTGGCAGCAGCCTCCGGCCTGCTGTGCCTGCTGGCGCACCTGGCGCTGGCCGTCGTCGTCTGGCCGCAGATCCAGCAGCAGCCCCGCCGCGCACTGCGCCTGCAGGCCGCCTTGCTGCTCACCGCCGTCTGGGCCGCCCTGGACACCCTCGAAGCCCTGGGCTGGGCCTCCGGCCGCGGCGCCCTCACGCAGTTGGCCCTGCCCGTGGCGGACGCGCTGCGGTACGGCGCCTGGTTCGCCTTCATCCTCGCGCTGGTGGAACTGCCGCCGCAGTCCGACGGCCGACGCGCCTCCGGCGTGCCGCATTCGCTGCAAATCCTGGCCTGGTCCGGCGTGGCCGCGGCCATCGCGCTGCCCATCTGGCGCTTTTGGGGCGACACCCCCGTTGTGCTGCTGCAGCGGCCCATGGCCATGGCCTGGCTGGGCCTGGGCGTGCTGGGCCTGGTGCTGCTGGAGCAGATGCTGCGCAACATCGACCGCGACGCCCGCTGGAATGCCAAGCCGGTCTGCCTGGGTCTGGGCGCCATCTTCATCTTCGACGTCTTCGTCTACTCCCAGGCATCCCTCTTCCAGCAATTCGACGGCGACGCCCTGAGCGTGCGCGCCTTGGTCCACGGCATGGCCGTGCCGCTGCTCTGGCTGGCCAGCCGCCGCCACCGCAAGTGGCTGGACAAGCTGCATGTTTCCCGCGCCGCCGCCTTCCAGTCGTTGACGCTGCTGATCGTCGGCGGCTATCTGCTCGTGGTGTCGGGGCTGGGCTATTACGTCCGCTACACCGGCGGCGAATGGGGAAGGGCGCTGCAACAGGTGCTGCTGGCGGTCGGGGTGCTGGCGCTGCTGCTGATCGGCCTGTCCGGCTCCATGCGGGCCAAGCTGCGGGTCTACATCAGCAAGAATTTTTTCAGCTACCGCTACGACTACCGGCAGGAGTGGCTGCGCTTCACCGGCATGCTGTCGGCCAGCGCGTCGCCGGCACAGCTGGGCGAGTCGGTCATCCACGGCATGGCCAATCTGGTGGAAGGCCCCTCCGGTGCGCTCTGGCTGCGCCGCGGCCCCGCCGCCGACGACTTCGTGCAGACCGCCCGCTGGAACCTGCAGGAGCAGCGCGACAGCGTCGTGCCGGATGAAGCGCTGCTGCGCTGGCTGCAGTCCCGCGCCTGGATCATCGACATCCAGGAATGGCGCCAGCATCCCGAGGTCTATGAGCATGTGGTGCTGCCTCCCGCCTTGGCCGGCGATGAACGCCACTGGCTGATCGTCCCGCTGATCCAGGCCGGTGGCCTGATCGGCTGGGTGGTGCTGGGCCAGCCCCGCACTTCGCTGGAGCTGAACTGGGAAGTGCGCGACCTGCTGCGCACCGCCGCCCAACAGGCCGCCAGCTATCTGGCGCAGATGCAGGCCACCGAAGCGCTGCTGGAGGCCCGCAAGTTCGAGGCCTTCAACCGCATGTCCGCCTTTGTGGTGCACGACCTCAAGAACATCATCACCCAGCTCTCGCTGATGATGAAGAACGCCAAGCGGCTGCGCGACAACCCGGAATTCCAGCAGGACATGCTGGACACCGTCGAGAACTCGCTGGAGAAGATGCGCCAGCTCATGCTGCAACTGCGCGAGGGCGACAAGCCGCATCACGGCAGCACTGGCGGCGTGGCCCTGGTGCCCATCGCCAGGCGCCTGGCGGCCTCCGCCGTATCCAAGGGGCGCGCGCTGGAGCTGGACCTGCGCGACGAGGTCAGCGCCCGCGGCCACGAGGAACGCATCGAGCGCGTCCTCGGCCATGTGGTCCAGAACGCCCTGGATGCCACCCCGATTGAGGGGAGGGTTTTACTGCGCTTACAACGCATGGGCAGCCATGCCCAGGTGGAAGTGGAGGATACTGGTTGCGGCATGACGCAGGAGTTCATGGACCAGCGCCTCTTCAAGCCTTTCCAGACCACCAAAAGTGCTGGCATGGGCATCGGAGCGTACGAGAGCTACCAGTACCTGCAGGAACTTGGAGGAAAGATCAACGTGGACAGCGCCCCCGGCCGCGGCACCCAGGTCAAGATCCTGCTGCCGCTGTTCTTTGCCGATGCCGATGGCCCCGCGGTCAGCGAGCGCCGCCATGGCGAACCGGATGCCGGCCGTGACGCGACCGTCGTGCGCCCGTGACCGCTTTGTGATCTGTTCCTGATCCTGACCCCAAGAGCCCGATGAGCGCCCAGCCTCCCTCCCTGCTGATCGTCGAGGACGATCTGGCCCTGCAGAAACAGCTGAAGTGGTCGATGGACCGCTTTGAATCGGTGACCGCCGACGACGTCGCCAGCGCGGTGCTGCAATTCCGTCGCCACAAGCCGGCCGTGGTCACCATGGACCTGGGCCTGCCGCCCGACCAGGACTCGGTCTCCGAAGGCTTTCGTCTGCTCGAGAAGCTGATCGAGCTGGAGCCCTCCACCAAGGTCATCGTGCTGACCGGTCAGAACGACCAGAACAATGCGCTGCGGGCCATCCGCATGGGCGCCTACGATTTCCTGGCCAAGCCGGTGGACCCCGACGTGCTGGTGCTGACCGTCGAGCGCGCCATGCGCCTGCATGAGCTGCAGCAGGAAAACCAGCGCCTGCTGACCCAGCAGGAGGGCGAGCCCACCGGCAAGCTGCTGACGCGCGATGCGCAGATGCAGCGTCTGTGCCGCACCATCGAGCGGGTCTCCGCCAGCGACGCCACCGTGCTGCTGCTGGGCGAGTCCGGCACCGGCAAGGAACTGCTGGCCCAGGCCCTGCACGATGCCTCGCGCCGCAAGGGCCGCTTCGTGGCCATCAACTGCGCCGCCATCCCGGAAGCCCTGCTGGAGAGTGAGCTCTTCGGCTATGAGCGTGGCGCCTTCACCGGTGCCACCAAGACCACGGTCGGCAAGATCGAGACGGCCAACGGCGGCACCCTGATGCTCGACGAAATCGGCGACCTGCCGATGCCGCTGCAAGCCAAGCTGCTGCGCTTCCTGCAGGAGCGCACCATTGAGCGCCTGGGCGGTCGCCAGGAGATTGCGGTGGATGTGCGCATCGTCGGCGCCACCCACCAGGACCTGAAGTCCAAGATCGAACAAGGCCTGTTCCGCGAAGACCTCTACTACCGCCTCGCCGAGATCGTTGTGGACATCCCGCCCCTGCGTGACCGGGCGGGCGACGCGGTGCTGCTGGCCCATGCCTTCCTGCGCCGCTTCTCGTCCGAACAGCGCCGACCCATCCTGCGCCTGAGCGACGAAGCCATCCGCGCCGTCGAAGCCCACCGCTGGCCTGGCAATGTGCGGGAGCTGCAGAACCTGATGAAGCGGGCCTCCATCATGGCCGACGGCGACCGCATCACCGCCGACGACCTGGGCCTGGCCGTGCCGGACGCACCGCCCGCCGACACCACCGAACTGGACCTTCGCACCGTGCGCGAGCGGGCCGAGCGCCAGGCCGTGGTGGCGGCGCTGTCCCGAACCGACAACAACATCGCCAAGGCGGCCGATCTGCTGGGAGTCAGCCGGCCGACCTTGTACGACCTGATGGCCAAGCTGGGACTGAAGACCTGAGCCGCGGCCCCATCTGCATCCGAGAGAGACACGCATGTCGCAAGACGCCAAGAACCGCCGATCCCAAGCCCCGTCCGACCGCCTCGGTGCACCCGCCGCCGCATCGGCCCAGCGCGCCGGCCCCTCGCGCCTGGTGCGGGGCCTGCGTCGCGGAGCCGGTCTCCTGGCACTGAGCTCGGCACTGGGCTCGACCCTGCTGCTGGGCGGCTGCCTGGGCGAGTCGGCTCAGGATATGGTCAAGTCGGCCCGGGAACACCTGGACAAGAAGGATCCGAAGGCCGCCATCATCCAGCTCAAGAATGCGCTGCAAAAGGACGGCTCGCTGGGCGAGGCCCGCTACCTGCTGGCGCGCGCGCTGCTGGATGCCGGGGATCTGTCCGGCGCCGTGATCGAGGCCGACAAGGCCAAGGCGCAGGGCTACAGCAGCGACAGCATGACGGCCTTGCAGGCGCGTCTGCTGCTGCTGCAGGGCAAGTCCGACGAAGTGGTGAGCCAGTACGCCGGTCGGCATCTCGCCAGCACCCCCGACGAAGCGGATCTGCAAAGCAGCCTGGTGGGTGCTTATCTTGCCAAGCGCCAGTTGCCCGAGGCCCGCGCGGCGGCCGACGCAGCGCTCAAGGCCCAGCCGGACAGCATGGCCGTGCAGTTGATGAACGTGCGTCTGATGACGGCCGAGGGCAAGCTCAAGGACGCCCTGGCCCAGTTGGAGACGCTGCTGGCCAAGTCCCCCAACGCCCCCGAAGCCTGGCAGGCCAAGGGTGATCTGCTGGAGCTGGCTGATGCCCCGCAAGACCAGCGCATCGAGGCCTACCGCAAGGCGCTGGCCCTGGACAAGAAGCTGGCCGTGGCCCACTCCGGCCTGATCACCGCCCTGATGCGCAAGGGCGACAAGCCTGCCGCCAGGGAAGCTGTCGCCGCGATGAAGGCGGCGCTGCCCAGCCATGCGCAGACCTTCTATTACGCCTCCATCTTCGCGCTGGAAGACGGCAACCTGAAGGAGGCCACTGACCTCAGCCTGGCCCTGCTGAAAATCGCGCCCGGCAATGACCGCGCCTTGTACCTGGCCGGCCGCGTGGCGCAGGCGTCGGGCGACCTGCGTCAAGCCGAGGCCAACTTTGCCAAGGTGGTCAGCACCGCGCCGGACGCGCCGCAGGCCCGCATTGCGCTGGCCCAGGTGCAACTGCGCGGCGGCGATGTCGACCAGGCCTGGGCCACGTTGCAGCCCCTGCTGGAGTCCAAGCCGGGCCCCACCGGTGAGGCCCTGGCACTGGCCGCGGAGATCAAGCTCAAGCAAGGGCAGGGGGATGCGGCCGAGCAGTTGCTGGCCCGCGCCGCCGAACTCGATCCGAAGGACATCACCAGCCGCGTCGGCCTGGCGCTGACCCAGGCCCGCAAGGGTCAGGAAGCCCAGGCGGTGGAGGCGCTGCGCAAGCTGGCCGCCGAAGACAAAGGCATCACCGCCGACCTGGCCCTGGTGAGCCTGGCCCTGCGCAAGAAGGACTGGGCGCAGGCCGATGAGGTGATCAACGGCATCGACCGCAAGAGCCCCGAGAGCGGCGCAGCCCCCGAGCTGCGCGGCCGTGTGGCCCTGTTCCGCGGCGACCGCGCCGGCGCCCGCAAGCAGTTCGAGGAAGCCATTCGCCGCGACCCCAAGGCGATGGCCCCGGCCAACAATCTCGCGGCCATGGACCTGCAGGACCGCAAACCGGAAGATGCAGCCAAGCGCTATGACGCCGCCATCAAGGCCGATCCGAAGAATGTGAAGCCGGTGATGGCGCAGATGGGCGTGCGGGTGACGCATCAGCTGGTCAAGCCGGATGAGGCCATCCAGCAGCTCGGCGAGATCGTGCGGCGCTTTCCCGGAGAGCCGACACCGCGCCTGGCGCTGGTCAGCCTGCTGGTCAACAAGCAGGACCTGAAGCAGGCGGCCTCGGTGGCGCAGGAAGGCGTCGTGGCCAATCCGGAGTCCGCGGAACTGGTGGATGCGCTGGGCCAGGTGCAGATGGCCCAGGGGGAACGGCAGTCGGCCATCAACAGTTTCAACAAGGTGGCGGCGCTGTCGCCGCGCTCACCGCTGGGGCCGCTGCGACTGGCCGATCTGTACATGGCCGGCGGCACGCCTGCCGACCGGGACCAGGCTGCTGCAGCACTCAAGCGGGCCCAGGCGATTGCGCCCGGAGATGCCGAGCTGTCGGAGAAGGTGGCCGGCAAGGCGCTGCTGATTGGCCGTCCGGAACTGGCCCTGCAGGCGGCCAAGGCCCTGCAGACGGCGCGTCCGACCTTTGGCCTGGGCTGGAAGCTGGAGGGAGACGCGGCCCGGGCCCGCAAGGACTGGCCCGCCGCGCTGGCGGCCTATCGCCGTGCGGACCAGCTGTCCAAGGCGGCCGGCGCCTCGGTGCCCAACACGGCGCTGGCGGTTGCGCTGCACAGCGTGCTGGTGGAATCGGGCAAGACCGAAGAGGCCAAGCAGTATGCGAATGCCTGGGTCAGCCAACACAAGCAGGACGCTCTTTTCAGGTACCACCTGGGCGATGTGGCCCTCACCAAGGGCCAGTGGGACGTGGCAGAGCAGTACTATCAAGGCGTGCTTGCCGACACTCCGGACAATGCCGCTGCAGCCAACAACATCGCGTGGCTGAAGCTGCGCGCCGGCCGTATCGACGAGAGCCTGAAGTACGCGGAGAAGGCCAACCAGTTGCGGCCCAAGGTGGGTCCGTATCTGGATACCTGGGCCGAGGCCCTGGCGGCCAAGGGCCAGACGGACAAGGCCATCGAGGTGCAGCAGCAGGCGGTGACCCAGGCACCGAATGTGCCTGCTTACCGGCTGCGTCTGGCACAGTTGTATGTGACGGGCGGCAAGAAGGCCGAGGCGCAGACCGAACTCAAGCGCCTGGCCGACCTGGGACCCCAATTCGAGCAACAAGCCGAGGTGCAGAAGCTGCAGGCCGCCATCCGGTAAACCGAAGGCCGGCAGCCGACCGCATCGCTAGGGAGACGGTCATATGAGCCAGATTCGTCGCTCCAGTCTGCGCAAGCGCTTCCACCAGGGGCTGCGCAAGCTGTTTTCGAGCCTGCCCAAGCCCTGGCGCTTTGCGGTGTACCGCCGCATGGTGGACTGCGACCCCGCGCCCAGCGATCGGCTGGAGCTCAAGGTCGCGGAGACGGAAGAGGAGCTGGAGGCCTGCTTCCACATCCTGCATGACGCCTACGTGGGCAGCGGCTTCATGAAGCCGGACCCCAGCGGCCTGCGCGTGACCATCTACCACTCGCTCCCGACCACCACGACGCTGTGCGCCAAGTACGACGGCGAGGTGGTGGGCACCATCTCGATGGTGCGGGAGGGTGTGTTCGGCTTCCCGCTGCAGTCGGTGTTTGACCTGGAAGGCGTGCGGGCCAAGGGCGGCAAGGTGGCGGAGATCTCCGCCCTGGCGGTGGCGCCGGCCTTTCGCAAGACGGGCGGCGCCATCCTGTTTCCGCTGATGAAGTTCATGCATCAGTACTGCACCGAGTTCTTCGACACCCGGCATCTGGTGATCGCGGTCAACCCCGACAAGATCGAGCTGTATGAGGCGCTGCTGTTCTTCAAGCGTCTCAAGGAGCAGACGGTCGACAACTACGACTTCGCCAACGGCGCCCCCGCCGTGGGCGCGACCCTGGACCTGCACGAGGCCGACGAGGTGTTTGCCCAGGGCTACCGCGGCCGGCCGGCCCGCAAGAACCTGCACCAGTACTTCTTCCGCCACAAGCTGCCCAACATCAAGCTGCCGGAGCGCCGCTATCACACCACCAACGATCCGGTGATGACGCCGTATCTGCTGGACCACTTCTTCAATCATCGGGTGCAGGTGTTTGCCCATCTGCCTGACCGCAAGAAGGCGCTGCTGTGGTCGGTCTACCGGCAGCCGGAGTTCCGACCGGTGCTGCCCATGCTCAGCGGCGGCGAGGACCTGGGACGGGCCCTGCGGCAGTACCCGCGTTATTCCATGCGCTGCCCGGGCCATATCGACCTGCCGGCCAACAATGGGCTGCCGGCCATCGGGCATGTGCAGCTGGATGTGATCGAGGTGTCCGCCCAGGGTTTTCAGGCGGAGTGCAAACATGAGCTGCCACTGAATGTCGAAGGGCGGGTGGAGATCGAGCTGGGGCACAACACCCGGTCGCGCCTGCTGGCCCATGCGGTACGCCGGCGCGAGACGGAGCAGGGTACTTTCTACGGTTTCCGGATCGACGATCCGGACCGCAACTGGCGCAGTTTTGTCTCGGAGCTCGAGATGGGGCAGACCGCGCGGGACCTGGCGGCTTGAAGGATGAGAGCAACGAGATGAAGCATGCAAGCAAGGCCGCGGGCGCGACGCGTCGCCAGATGCTGGCGCTGGGCGGGGCGGGCGCGGTGAGCGCCGTGAGCTCAATGAGTGGGGCGGGGCTGGCATCAGCCGGACTGACCACGGGACTGGCTGCGCTGCTGGCGAGCGAGCCGGCGCATGCGCAGGAAATGTCCAACATGCTGCCGGACCTGATCGACAGGAGCCGTCAGGCGGTGGTGGCGGTGGGCACCTTCAGCGCCACGGACAATCCGCGCTTTGGTTTTCGCGGCACCGGCTTTGTGGTGGGCGACGGCAAGACCATCGTCACCTGCGCCCATGTAATTCCCAATCCGCAGGAGAAGGACCTGGCCATCCTGGTGCCGGGGTCGGGCAATGCCTCCGGGCAACCGCAGCAGCGCGCGGTGCGCCTGCTGCGGCGCGACGCCACGCGGGACCTGGCCGTGCTGGAGCTGGAGGATGGCAAGGCGCTGCCCACCACGCTGACCCTGGCCTCGGTGGACGACAGTGCCACGGTGGTGAGGGAAGGGGTGGCCGTGGCGCTGATGGGCTATCCGCTGGGGACGTCCTTGGGCGTGCAACTGGTGACGCATCGCGGCATCGTGGCGGCGCTGACCAAGGCGGCCTTGCCGGCGCCGACCTCGGGCAATCTGTCCGAGCGGGCCATCCGGCAATTGCGCGCGGGGGACATGGAGTTCTTGCAGCTGGACATCACCGCCTATCCGGGCAACAGCGGCGGACCGCTGCTGGACATCCGCACCGGCAAGGTGGTGGGGGTGGTGAACATGGTGGCGCTCAAGAGCACCCGCGAGTCGGCGCTGAGTGCGCCGAGCGGCATCAGTTATGCGGTGCCGGTGAAATACGTGCTGCCGCTGCTGGCGCCTTGATGGTCAGCCGGTGCGGTCAGGCGGGATGGTCTTCAGGCGGGACGGCGGGCCGTCGTCCTTTGCAACTGCTCGTTGATGGCCCGCGCCAGTTTGACGTCTCGTTCGGTGACCCGGCCTGCGTCATGCGACGTCAGCCAGATGTCGACCACCTTGTAGACATTGAGCCACTCCGGATGGTGGTCCATTCGCTCACAGGTGAATGCGGCTTCGCACATGAAGGCGATCGCTTCCGGGAAACTGCCGAATTCGATTCGCCGGTAGAGCTTGTGGTCTTGCAAGGTCCATTCGGGAATGGATTCCAAAAGTTCTGACTGGGTTTGAGCTCCCGACATACATCTTTCTCCTGTCATCCTTGATGTTGTTGCTTCAGAGAATTGCCGCAGCCCTTTGGCTGCTTCCTGCCACGGTCTCGATGGCCCTGGCTGATCCGGTGAAGGATTTGCCTCAGGTGAAGTTGCATTGGGTTGCCGCAACGGTGGCAGGCATCAGTGTCCCCCGGGCCGCCTTGTTGCTCCCCGTCACACGATCGGACGCAAGTCTGGTGGGAGTGATGCAAGTGGACACGGGCGCCCCGCGCTCCATCATTTCGTCCGCAGCAAGGCTTCAACTCCTGCAGGAAGGACTGTTGCGTGAGCGCACGGCGCCTTCGCAGGGCACGCCGCCCATCGGATCTTCCGCCACTTTGATCCTTCACACCAGCACCGGTGGGCGGCTGGAGGACGTGGAAGTCGAGATTCAGGACCAGGTGCCGGAGGGCATCCTCGGCGTCATCGGTCTCGATTTCATGACGCATCGCCGGGTGGTCTTTGATCTCGCCGATCCTTCCCTCACCGTCGCCTCGGCTGAGCAAGCGCTCCCAGGACTCGACACTTTGGCGAAGCTTCCCCTCAAGGCCGTCGGTGACCATGTCACCGTTTCGCTGTCCATCGGTGGCGTGCTCGTCGACCCGGCACTGGTAGATACAGGCGCCAGCGCATTCGGGGTGTCGCTCTTTGATGAGTCGCTATGGAGGCAGGTGCAAGCATTGGGCATCTCCCAGCGCTGTTCGCTTCACATTCCGGCTCACCAGGCTGCGGGTCAGCAGATCACCTTGACATCAGGCGTGGTCCAGGGAGATCTTTGCATGGGGGATCTCTGCTTTCCGGCAGGTGCCGTCACGGTCACCAGCCGGGTTCCAGTGCCGGGCACCAAAGGGCTCATCGGCATGGCGCCGTTCACCGACGGCAAGCTGGTGTTCGACGTACCGCACATGGCCCTTTATGTGTCGCAGCCCCATGCGTCGCCCCCAATCTGTCGATAGGGGCTACGCGTAGGCCCTATGGTGTCGTGCCGTCCAATGTGTCCAGGTCATTCAAGACGTCCCAGGCGTCTCGGAAACGTCCCTGCGCCCACTCTTCATTGCCCAAGGCGAACAGTTTGAGCATGGCTGCGCGACGTTCCTGGGTCTCCTGGTTGGCCGCATCCGCGTTCTCCAATGCGCCACCACCGCTTGGCAGGATCGACCGGGAATGGCCGGAATCGTTCATGGGTAGGTCTCCGTGATCAAAAGAACTGAGTGCGCCACGGTGCGGACTGGTTTACTGGCCAGCGCCGTTTTTAGGGATGGTCATTGCGGGTCTGCTTCCTAGTATGGTGACAGACGCGCAAAGTGCGCATCGCCATTCGGGAGCCTCCATGAAACGATCACTGAGCCTTGCGCTGCTGGGCGTTGCCGTGTCCCTGTCCGCGCAGGGCGCCGCCGTGGTGAACGGCGACTTCGAGGGCGGCACGCTGACCGGCTGGTACGCCAGCGGCGCCTTTGTGGGTGGGTCGTCCACCGCCATCGTGAATTCGGGGAATGGCTATCCGGCACTGGCCGGCAACCAGTCGGCCCTGATCGTGGCCATGTCGCAGCATCCCCTGAACGACACCGTGACCTGCACGACCGACCCTTGGAATGTGGCCTGTCCACTGCCGGTTCCATTCAGTCCGTCGGGTGCCGGTGTGCCGACCTTCTTCTCTCAGAATGTGGCCGGACGCTTTCTTCGAGGCGGCTTCATCGCCCAGGATCTGAACGTCTCAGCGGGTGACACGCTCGACTGGCTGTCCAGACGTTTTGGTGAAGTGGCCTCCGGCACTGCGGGCAGTCAGGGCAATGTCGACAATGCGTTTTTCATTGCCACCAACGGCAGCACCGAAGCGGTGGTGGATCTGCGCAGCAACCTCTCGTCCTACACCTTCGGCCAGGGCGGCCTCTGGTCGATCTATTTTGGGGTGCAGCAGACCGAGGATCCGTACCTGTGGAGCGGCTTGCAGGTCGACGCCATCCAACTCCGCAGCACCGAGGTGTCCGAGCCCGCCTCCCTGTCGCTGGTGCTGGCTGCCGGCGGGATGCTGTTCTGGCGCCGGCGGACGACGGTCCGTCCACTGCGCTGATGAGGCGCCACCCACGGCAGCGCCTCAACGATCCGTTCACGCCATCCGCAACCCATCCCGCAGCTTGAAGCGCGAGATCAGCTCCGACAGCGCCTGGGCCTGCTGCCGCAGGCTTTCGGCGGCTGCGGCGCTTTCTTCCACCAGCGCCGCATTCTGCTGCGTGCCCTGGTCGATGGCGGTCACCGCCGCATTCACTTCGCCGATGCCGGTGCTCTGCTGTTCGCTGGACTGGTTGAGGTCGCTCATCAGCTCGGTCACCGTGCGCACTTGGCGCACGATGTCGTCCATGGTGCGGCCAGCCTCGCTCACCAGGGCGCCGCCAGCGTCCACCTTTTCCACGCTGTCCGAGATCAGCGTCTTGATTTCCTTGGCGGCCTGGGCCGAGCGCTGGGCCAGCGCCCGCACCTCGCCCGCCACCACCGCAAACCCACGGCCTTGCTCACCAGCCCGTGCCGCTTCGACCGCGGCATTGAGCGCCAGGATGTTGGTCTGGAAGGCGATGCCGTCGATCACGCCAATGATGTCGTGAATACGGCGGCTGGAGCCGTTGATGGCTTCCATGGTGCTGATCACTCGCCCAACCACGTCGCCGCCCTGACCGGCCACCTTGGCCGCTTCGCTGGCCAGGTCGGTCGCCTTGCGGGACGTTGCGGCACTGTGCTGCACGGTCGAGGTCATATGGGCCATCGAGGACGCCGTCTGCTGCAGCGCACTGGCCTGGGATTCGGTCCGGGCCGACAGGTCCTGATTGCCGATGGCAATCTGCGACGACGCCGTGGCAATGCCGTCCGCCGCTTCGCGGACGTTGGTCACCATGCCGGACAGGTTGTCCCGCATGGCCCGCAGGGCGGCCAGCAACTGCGCCATCTCATCCTGCCCCTTCACCTCGATCTCCTGACGCAGGTCACCTTGGGCCACCGATTCGGCCAGGCTGATGGCATGGGCCAGCGGACGGGTCACCGCGCGGCTGATCAGCCAGCCCAGCACCGCCGCCGTCAAGGCCGCAACGACCGCGATGACGCTGAGCAGCCAGCTGTCCTGCGTCAGTCGGGCCGCTGCTTCCGCGGTTTCTTCTGCGGCCCTTCGGTCCTCATAGGCGATGAAGTCCTTGGTGGCCTTCAGCAGCGCCGCCAGCAACGGGCGGCACTCATTGTTCATCTTGGTGATCGCCTCGTCCCGCTGACCCTGCTGGGCCAGAGCCACGATGGCCAGGGCCACCGGCCCGTATTTCGCTTCCACCGATTCGACGGCGCCGAACAGTTCATGGTCCTTGGCGGTGGCTGCCGGATCCGCAATGTCCTTCTTCAGTTTCTCGAGGCTGTCCTTCACCGCCTGGTGGGCCTCAGTCACTGCGACCCCCTCCAGCCGACGGTCTTCGGCTGTGGTGACCAGCACCAGATTGCGCGCTGCAATGGCGCGCGACTTGGTGGCCGTTTCCAGGTCGGTCACCAGGCGCTGCCGGTACCCGACACCGTCCAGATACTCCTGGAAGCGGGCATTCGCATGGTTCAGCCACATCAAGGCAGCGCCGGCGACCAGCGCCACGATCAGCGCCATCAGGCCAAAGCCTGCCCAGAGTTTGGTCTTGACCTTCAATGACAGCAGCTTCATACGGGGGCCTCGCGACAAAAAGTGATTTGTTCAGTGCGAGTGAATCTTCGGCCAGCGACCCTTCCGGCGGAAGAGCGAACAGACGATGCGCCGGGACGGCCAGCCGCTGATATGGCTGTGCGGGATCGACCTACAGGGTTAACCCGGCCCATTGAGCGATGACAGTGACGCCATGCTGCCGGTCAACGACAGGGGCCGCGAGGCGGCGCTGCTTCAGGCGCCAAAGGCGTGCGCCAGCCCGGCCACTTCCCGCTCGAAGATCATCCGTTCACGCATCACCGCCTGCCGGGCCGGCAGGCTCAAGTCCAGATAAAACGCGTACTGCTGCATCAACTGCCGTGCGCCCGCGAAGACCTGATCGACTTGGTCCGGCTTGAAGTAGCACTCTTCCGGCAGAAGATAGTCTCTGGCGGCCCCGACATCCAGCGCAAAGACGCAGCAATTGCGCGTCAGCGCTTCCCGCGCCAGCCGGTCCTTGCCGGGGAAGGTGCCCAGGTCAATGAACAGGCGGCTGCGGCCCAGCGCTTCATACACCTGAGCCCGGCTCATGCCGCGGATCAGATGCACCTTGCAATCGTTCTCCCGCTCCAGCCGGGTCGCAATGGCCCCCACGTCATACAGCACCTTGTGATTGGCATTGATGGCGATGTCGGTCTTGGGCAGCTCCTGGGCGGCTTCCGCGCCCGGTGTGTAGTCCGACAGCGGCAAGGTGCGATGACAGCCCAGCGCCCGGATCACCTGATGCGCATAGCTGGACTGGTAGGTGTGCAGCACCCGCTCCGTGCGCAGCGCATTGAGATTGACCTTCTGCACCGACAGGTATTCAAACGCGTTGTCGATGCTCAGCCACCAGACCATCGGCGTGCAGGGCTGGAAGTAGCGCAGCCAGTGCACATAGGTCTCGGCCAGCACGACGCAGGTGTCGGCATTCATCACGATCTGCTCGGCCAGCCGCACCTGGTACTTCTCATAGTCCGCCACCGTGTTGGGCCGGGGCTGCAGCCGCAAGGCCGTGTCAGGGCCCAGGCCGTTGCCGCGATGCAGCTGGTCAATTGCCGCCAGGTCACTGGGCAGCACATACCAGACCCGGGCATCGTGACCCTGGCGGATGAGGGCGTCGGAGAGCTGATGAAGGGCCTCGGGCCCGCCAGTCTGAACGCCGTGGGGAATCAGGATGATGATCTGTTTCATCGTGGGCTCGATGCTGGAGGTGCGAAGGGCTGGAGGTGCGAGGCAGCAAGGCGCAATGAATCAAGCGTGGTCGGATTCAGCCCTGCGGGGGCGCGGCGGAGGCGCTGGCGGGTTCACTGGCGGACGCAGCCGCCGCATTCAAGGCCGCCAGCCGCTGGGCCAACCGCTGCGCCGCTGCTGGCGACACCACCTGCAGGCCGGGCAGCAGGTAGTTGCTGCGACTCTTGATGATGCGGTCGGAGAGGTGCTCCACCAGGAAGTCCGGACTCTCCCGGTACACCGACGGCAGATGGAAGATGCCGTGAAAGCCGAAGGTCGGGAAAGGCACGGCCGGGAATTCGACCGAGAAATGCTGCGCAATGGCCTTGGGCGCAAAGCGGCACCCCTGTTGCTCCAGCGTCTCGCGCATGCGGCGGCAGATGAAGAGGTCTTCCGCCTCGGTCGGGTCGGCATAGTCCAGTTGGGCCACGGCCTGCACCAGGCGCTTGGAGCGCCAGGAGAACCCGCCGTTGCCCACCTCATGCCGGTCGTAGTTGGGCCAGGGCGCGCCGATGTAGTCGTAGTGCAGGAAATGCGGCGAGAACTGGTCGGCATTCAGCACAAAGCCGTCGTACTGGATGACCAGCACAAAATCCGCGGTCAGATGGCGGGCCAGTTCGCGGGTGACCAGCAGGTTGTACTCACTGATCGAGCGCAGCGTTGGAATGCGGATCACCGGCAGGCCGGGCCACAGCGCCGGTTGGTCGGAAAAGATCAGCACCTCGGAAAACGGCAGCCCCTGCCGTTCCATCGACTGCATGCTGTGCAGCAGCGCCTGGCGCGCCAGCTGGTGCAGGTCGGTGTCGATGATGGCCACGGCCAGGCGCGGCCCGGCAGCACGCGGTGGGGCCACGGAGTCGTCATTGGCGGCCGTGTCGGCGGCGCCGGTGGAGGAGGGGGTCATGAGGCGCCTTGTCAGCAGAGATCGAGCAGTTGGCGGGTGACCTGGGCCCAGGAGAAGCGCTGGGCCAGGCGCTGGCGTGCCGACTCCCGGCGCGCCGCCGGCGGCAGGCGTTTTTCGACGACCTGCAGCATGGCTTCGCGCAGGTCTTCCAGGTCCGGCACCACAAACGCACCACCCACCGGCTGCGGCGCATCGGCCGGTGTGCCGGGGCGGGTGAACAGGCGGTGGCAGAGTTCGGGCGGGGTGAAGTCGTCGGTGGCGCCGCCGCCGCTGACAATCACATGGGTGCCGCAGCCCATGGCCTCGAGCACCGGCAGATTGAAGCCTTCGGCCCGGTAGGGCGAGACATACGCGTCCGACAGCGCATACAGCGAGCGGATCTGCGGCAGGTTGAGGCTGGTGGACAGCACCGCAATGCCGTCCCGCACCACCGGAAGGCCCAGTTGCGGGGCACGGGCGGCCATTTCGGCGAACACCCGCTCCACCGAGATCCCATACAGCCCCTGATGGTCCTTCAGGATCAGCCGCACCGGCAGCCCGGACAAGCGCAGCTCTGCAAACGCCAGCAGCAGCAGGTCGATGCCCTTGTTCCAGGTGGCCACGCCGACATTGGTGAAGACGGTCTCCTCCGGCCGGATGTTCAGCGCCGCCCGTGCCTGCAGGCGCTGCTCATCGGTCATCGGGAAGAAGGTGTCGGTCTTGTAGCCGTGGGGCACGACCTGCACCTTGTCCGGGTCGAAGCCATAGTCCACCAGCCGCGCCTTGGACCAGCGCGTGGGCGTGATGACCAGGTCCTCGCCCTGGGTGAAGTCCGACGGCTGAAGCTCCGGCGGATCAAAGCTCTTGCCGCTCAGGCCGAACTCGGTCACAACGAAGGTGAGGTGGCGCCGGGCCAGGGACGGATGGGTGAGCCGCACCGGCGAGGCAATGCGCAGGCAGGTGTCCATCACCTGCTCGCCGGGGTCCGGCAGCCCGTCAATGACCGCGCGCTCCTCGGGCGAGAAGCCGGAGTCCAGCTTGCTGCGGTCCCAGTGCGGCATGAAGAACGGCGCATCCCGATGGAACAGCTGGAAGCGCGGGTCCTTGACCATCTCCAGAATCTGGTTCTGGTTGACCATGGCGATGGAGTGATTCACCCCCCGCCAGCCCTCGATGCACAGAGTTTTCAACGCGACGTCCTTCCGGTTGGCCCCCAGGCGCCCGTGGACGGGCCACGGCGGGGCATCTTCGGACCCATTGTGTCCCGATGGTGAACAAGGGCAAGCGTCGAAAAGCCGGATTCGCCCCGGGCATCTCTGATCAGGGAGGCCGCGGCGTCAGATCAAGGGCGCGGGGGTGTCGTCGTCCGGGTGTTTTCGCATGAGCAGGGTGGGGCTCAGCGACAGGTGGGCGCCGTCCTCGGACGTGGTGCCAGAGGAACTGCCCTGAACTGTGGCGGATGACGACGTTGCGCCCACCGCCGCAGAGGTCGCGATGCCTGCCGCACTGGACAGCAGGCCCCCCGCGTCCAACCCGGTCTGCGCCGGCGCCGCCAGCACGTCCGACGCCTGCACCGTCGTGCCGCCCTTGGCGAACCAGACGTCCGCCATCTCATGGGTCACCCCATCGGCGGTCTTGTAGCCCGAGATCAGCGCCAGACGGTTGCCGTTGTCCTGGGCCGTGCTGGCCTGGGCATTCAGATCCAGCTCCACGATGCCCAGCTCGGCCAGTGTCTTGAGCTCCCCGGCGTCGGTCTTGCCGTTGCCATTGGCATCGGCCCAGATCCGCAGCTCCGAGAACCCGGCATCCGCCGCCGTCAGCTTGTGGTCGTGGTTGCTGTCCATGGCCATCATGGCCTGATAGCCATTGGCCGCATGCTGCCCATTGGCCAGCACCGTGCCGGAGCCGAACAGCTCCGCCCCGGAATTGATCACGCCGTCGCCGTTGAGGTCGCGTGCCAGCAGGCCGTTGCCGCCGGCCATCCAGCCCCATTGCTGCTGCTGGCCGGTGCCGTTCATGTCGAACATCACCCCATGCTCGGAGGACACGGTCGAGAGTCCGGTCCCGTCCAGGTTGAGCATGATGGGTGTGGCCAGGAACAGCGCATCGAGCTGCTTGCCGCTCATGGCGTGCAGTGCGTCGGTGTTGAAGGCCAGCACCTGGTCCATGTTCAGGGCCGCCAGGTCGCGGGTTTCCAGGCCGATGACGGCGTCGCTGGTGATGGCGTGGATCTGGTCCACCGTCAGCGCCCGGGCCTGGTCGCGGGTCAGGGCCGTCAGGTCCTCGCTGAACATGACCGCAAACCCGTCCGACGAGATCGCGGCGATCTGCAGGCTGGTCATGGCGGCAATGTCGCGGCTGTCCAGCGCCTGGATGGCGTCGGTGTTCAGCGCGGCGATCTGCTCGGTATGCAGGGCCCGCAGCACCTGTGTGCTCAGGCCGTTGATCTGGTCCGAGCCCAGGGCAGCGATCATGTCGGTGCCCAGGCCGTTGAGCATGGTGGAGCTGAAACCGCGCATGGCGGCCGAACTCAGCGCCGCGAAATCCTCGGTGGCGAAGCCGCCCAGCTGGTTGAGCGTCAGCTCGGCCACCTGCGCACTGGTCAGCAGGTGCATCTGGTCGGTGTTCAGCGCCGAGAAATCCCCGGCGTCCATGACACGGATGGCCCGGCCGGGCAGCAGCGCGATGTCCTGCGGATCCAGCGCGGCGATCTGGTCACTGGTCCAGGCCAGCACCTGTACGTTGGTCAGCGCGGCCACCTGATGGGTGTCCAGCGCGGCAATCTGGTCGGTGTGCATCGCCGCGGCCTGCTGGAAGGTCAGCGACGCCACCTGGCTGGTGTTCAGGGCCTGGATCTGGTCCAGGGTCAGCCAGCCGATCTGGTCGGTGGTCAGGGCTCGCAGCGCCGTGGTGTGCAGCTGGGCCAGGTCCTGGGTCTCCAGGGCTGCGACCTGGCTCGCGTCCAGGGCGGCCAGTTGGGAGGACCGCAGCGCGGCGAACTGCACGGTGGTCAGCGCCTGCAGCACATCGCTGGGCATCGCGGCGATCTGCAGCGAGGTCAGGGCGGCGATCTGTTTGGCCGAGAAGGTGGCCATCTGCGAGCCGTCCAGCGAGGCGAACTGGTCGCTGCCCAGTCCCAGCAAGGCGGTGCTGGAAATCTTGGCCAACTGCCCCGGTGAGAGGTGATCCAGCTGGTCCACCGTCATGCCCATCAGCTGTTTGGACGTGAGCGAGGCCAGCTGGGCGTCGGTCAGACTGGCGACGCTGTCGCCACTCAAGGCCGCGATCTGCGCGGAGTTCCAGCCCGCCAGCGCGCGGGTGCTGATGGCGGCCACATCGGCCAACTCCAGATTGGCGATCTGGTCGGTGGTCAGCGCGCCGATCTGCCGGGACGACAGCACCGCGTACTGCCCGGTGTTCATCGCATTCAGGTCGGCCTGGGACCAGGCCGCGAGCTGCGCGGTGGTCAACGCGGCGACCTGGCTGGTGCGCATCGCATCAATCTGCGAATCGACCAGGGCATTGAGCTGGGTGGTGCTCAGCGCCTGCACGGCGGTCACGCTCAGGCCGATCACGCCCTGGCTGGACAGCGCGTCGATCTGGTCCGGCGTCATCGCCGCGACCTGGGCGGTGCTGAGCTGCCCCGTCTGGCTGCTGCCAAAGGCGCCGAACTGCTCCCGGGTCATCTGGCCGATCTGGGTGGCGCCCAGCACCGCCAGGTAGGTCGGTTTGACGGCGGCCAGCATCTCCGGCGCCAACAGGCCGATCTCATTGCTGGAGATAGCCGCGATCTGGAAGGAGGTCAGCGCCGCAAAGTGGCTGGTGCCCAGCGCATTGAGCTGGTCATGGTCCAGCTCCCGGACCTGGGCCGTGCTCAGCGCCACCAGCTGGCTGGTGCGCAGCGAGGTGAGGGCGGTCGCGCCCAGGGCGTCGAACTGGTCGGAGGTCAGGCCCTTGATGGCCAGGGTGTTGATGGCGGCCAGCGCGTCGGTGCTCAGGGCCTGGATCTGATCCACCCGCAGGGCCGCGATCTGTCCGGAATTGAGCACCTGCGCCTGCGCGGTGGTGATGCCGCCCACCAGGGCCACATCCAGCGCGCTGATCTGCGCCGTGCTCAGCGAACGGATGACCGTGCCGGACAAAGCGCCGAAGTCCTCGGACTGCAGCAGGGACACCTGCTCGGTCGTCAGCCCGCGGAACTGCTGCGAGCTGAAGGCGGAGAACTGGCCGGTGGTGAGGCTGTTGAGGTCGTCTGGCGTCAAGGCGGACAGCTGCGCCGTGGTCAGCGCCCGCACCTGGGCCGAGGTCAGCGCGATCAGCTGATCGGTGGTGAGCAGGTCCAGCTGATCGGTGGTCAGCGTGGCCACCACCCGGGTGGACAGCGCCTGGATGGCACCGGTGCTGAGCGAGGTCAGTTGGTCGGACGTCAGGTCGCTGAGCTGCCGGGTGCCGATGGCGCCGGCCTGGCTGCTGCTCAGCGCCGCCAGCTGCGCCGGATCCAGGGCGGCCAGTTGCGCGCCGCTCAGGCCCTTGAGCGCCGTGCTGCTCAGGGCGGCCAGGTCGTCGGTGCTCAGCGAATGCAGCTGGCTGCCGGACAGGGCGGCCAACTGGCTGGAGGTCAGGGCATGGATCTGGCTGGTGGTCAGCGCGGCCAGATCGTCAGTGTCGAAGGCGGCCAGTTGCCGGGTGGTGATGGACTGGATCTGCGTCGTCTTGAGTGCGGCCAGTTGCTCCGCCTCCATCGCCGCCATCACGTCCGGACGCAGGCCGGCCAGCGCCGCACTGCTCAGCGACCGCAATTCGTCGGTGCTGAAGGATGGCAACTGCTCGGAATGCAGACCGATCAGCTGCAGCGAGGTGAAGCTGGCCACCTGCTGGGCCGTCAGCCCATTGAGCTGGTCGGAGCTCAGCGCCGCCAGTTGTGCCGAGTCCAGGGCCCGCAGGCCCTTGGTGCCGATCACGCCGAGGTCTTCCGCCTCCAGCGCCGCCACCTGAGCGGTGTTCAGCGCCTTGATCTGCAAAGTGCCCACCGCGCTCATCTGCTCGGTGGTCAGGGCGGCCAGGTTCTCGGTGGTGAGGGTGCGGAACTGCTGGCTGCTCAAGGCGCTGATCTGGCGCGAGTCCAGCGTCACCAGGGCGTCGGACGTCAGGTGTGACACCGCCGTGGTGGTCAGGTAGCGGACCGCCTGGGTGTTGAGCGCATGCAGCGCGTCACTGGACAGGCTGTTGAGCTGCTCGGCCGTCAGGCCACGGCTCTGGTTGCCGCTGATGGTGTTGATCTGCGCGGTGTCCAGCGCCGTCAATTGGTCGGTGCTGAGCGAGCCAAGCTGGCTGGTGCTCAGCGCCTTGATCTGCTGGCCGGTCAGGGCCGCCACTTCATCGGTAGCCAGCAGCGCGATCTGGACGGTGTTGAGGCCGCGCACCTGCACCGAGGTCAGGGCCTGGATCTGGGTGCTGTCCAGCGCGCTGAACTGCACGCTGTCCAGCCGGCGCAGCCGGTCGATGGTCAGGGCGGGCACCTGATCGGTGGTCAGCGCATGCACCTGGTCCGAGGTCAGCGCCTGCACCGTCAGCGTGCTGAGGGTGCGGATGGCGGCTGTGCTGATGGCCTGCACATCCCTCAGCTCCATGGCGGACAACTGTCCGGACGCCAGCGAGGTCAGCTGGCGCGCCGTCAGCGCATGCACCTGGTAGGTCGTCAGCCCGACCACCTGGGCCGCCGTCAGCAGCGCCCATTCCTCCCCGGTCAGCGTGTTGAGCTGCGTGGTGGTCAGGGCCCCGATCTGTTCCGGGGTCAGCGCTGAGACGTCGAAAGTGGCCATTCAGTCAGTCGGATGCAACAACGGCCGCTCCAGGCGGCCGCACCCCGAAGGGCGAAAAATGAGCATCGGCCCCGGTGCTTGCGCAGCCGGGGCCGGGGGCCGCCTTAGATCAGCGGACCGTTGCCGTTCTCCTCATCGAGCTTGGGCTTGGACAGTGCCGCCAGCAGGTCATGGTGGACCGTGCCGGTGGTGGCCGTCGTGACCGAGGTCGTGGCCGGCGTGCCGGTGGCGGAGGTCGCCGAGCTGCCCGGGTCGCCCAGCAGGTTGGCGGTCGGTGCGGCCAGCAGATCGCCCAGGGCCGGCGCATGCGCCGTCGTCGAGCTGTTCTGCGCGCTGCCGTCCTTGGCCAGCCAGACGTCGGTCATCTCGTGCGTCGTGCCGTCGGCCTTGGTGTAGCTGGAGACCAGACCCATCACGTTGCCGTTCTGCACGTCAGTGCCCTTGGTCGCGTTCAGGTTCAGGTCGGCGATGCCCAGGTCCGCCAGGGTCTTGAGCTCACCCGCGTCGGTCTTGCCGTCGTGGTTGGCATCCACCCACACCTGCAGCTTGTTGAAGTTGGCATCCAGGGCGTTGATGTGGCCGTCATGGTTGCTGTCCAGGGTGCCCAGGGCGGTGAAGCCGTCGGCGCCCTTCTGACCGTTCACCACCGTGCCCGCGCCGAACAGCTCGCCGCCGTTGTTGATCTTCCCGTCGCCGTTCAGATCCATCACCAGCAGGCCGTCGTTGCCGCCCACCCAGCCCCACTTGTCGTTGTGGCCGGAGTTGTTCAGGTCGAAGTTCACGCCCTGGCTGGCCGACAGCGTCTGGACGCCGTTGCCGTCCAGGTCCAGCATGATCGGCGTGGACAGGAAGAGCGCATTGCGCTGCTCGTTCGACCAGCCGGCCTGTTGCTCGGACGTGATGACCAGCGACTGCGCCATGCTCATCGAGGCCAGATCCTGCGTGTCCCAGCCGATGAACTGATCGGAGCTCATGGCCGAGATCTGTTCAGTGGACAGGCCCTGGACCTGGATGGAGGTCAGCGCGTGGATGTCTTCGGAACCGAAGGCCACGATCTGATCCGTCGTCAGGGCATGGATCTGCGCCGAGGTCATCGTCGCGAAATGCTGGCTGGTCAGGGCCGTGATGTCGTCGGTCGTCAGGGCCGCGATCTGGTCAGTGCCCAGGGCGCGGATCTGTGCGGTCGAGAACTCATGGACCTGGTCGGTGGTCAGCGCCGCGACCTGGTCGGTCGTGAAGGCATGGACCGCCGCCGTGCTCAGCGCATGGATGCCGGCCGTGGTGATCGCGCCAATGTCGGCCGTCTCGATGCCCACGATCTGCGTGCTGCTCACCGCGCCCCACTGCGAGGCCGTCAGCGCATGGATCTGATCCGAGCTGAAGGCTTCGAAGTCGGCGGAGCCGAAGGCCACCATGTTGGCGCTGCTGATCGCCGCCAGGTCGCCGGTGTCCAGCGCCGCCACCTGCTCGGTGGTGAAGGCCTGCAGCTGCGCCGAGTTGAGTGCCACCACCTGGGCCGAGGTCAGGGCCGCGACGTCATCGGTCACCAACTGGCTGACCTGCAGCGTGGACAAGGCGGCCACCTGCTGGGTGCTCAGCGCGGCGATCTGGTTGGAGTCCAGGGCCTCGAGCTGGGCGCTGTCCAGCGAGCGGATGGCCAGCGTGCTCAGGGCGCGCAGGTCGGCCGTCTCGAAGGCCAGCATCTGGTCGGTGGTCAGACCATCGACCTGGGCGGAGCTCAGCGCCGCCGCCTGGATCGAGCTCAGGGCCACGATCGCATCGGTGCTCAGGGCGCCGATCTGGGCCGAGCTCAGCGCCTGCAGCTGGCTGCTGGTCAGCGCCGCCACATCGTCGCTGGTCATGGTGGAGACCTGCGCCGTGGTCAGGGCCTGCAGCTGGTTGTTGGTCAGGGCACGGATCTGGCCGCTGGTCAGCGCATTCAGGTCGTCGCTGGTCAGGTTGGCGATCTGGGCCGTGGTCAGCGAATTGACCTGGCTGGTCGTCAGGGCCGCGATCTGGTCGCTGCCCAGGGCTTCCAGCTGGTCGCTGGAGAGGGCCCGCAGCGCCACGGTCGAGAGCGACTTCAGGTCACCGCTTTCGATCACCGCCACCTGGTCAGTGGTCAGACCCAGCACCTGGGCGGAGGTCAGGGCCGCCACCTGGGTGGAGGTCAGCGCCACCACCGCATCGGTGGCCAGTGCGCCCACCTGGGCCGAGTTCAGCGCCTGGATCTGGTTGGAGGCCAGGGCGGCGACGTCGTCGCTGGTCATGGTGGAGACCTGCGCCGTGGTCAGCGAAGCCACCTGGGCCGTGGTCAGCGCACGGATCTGGGCGCTGGTCAGGGCATTCAGGTCGTCGCTGGCCAGGTTGCTCACCTGACCGGTTGTCAGCGCAGCCACCTGCTGGGTGGTCAGCGCCTGGACCTGGTCGGTGCCCAGGGCATTGACCTGGTCACTGGTCAGGCTGCGCAGGGCTGTGGTGGTCAGGGCCTTGAGGTCGCCGGTTTCGATGGCGGCGATCTGGTCGGTCGTCAGGCCGGCCACCTGCTTGGTGCCGAGGGCGGCCACCTGCAGCGAGCTCAGCGCTTCGATCGCGTCGGTCGCCAGCGCACCCACCTGGGCGGAGCTCAGCGCCGCCACCTGGTTGGTCGTCAGGGCGGCCACATCGGCCGTTTCCATGGTGTTGACCTGGCCGGTGGTCAGGGCGGCCACCTGGGTCGTGCTCAGGGCCTTGATCTGGGCGCTGGTCAGGGCGTTCAGGTCATCGCTGGTCAGGTTGCTGATCTGCCCGGTGGTCAGTGCAGCGACCTGGTTGGTGGCCAGGGCGGCGATCTGGTCGCTGTCCAGGGCTTCCAGCTCGGCGCTGCTCAGCGAGGCCACCTGGGCCGTGGTCAGCGCACGCAGCTGGCCGGTGGTCAGGGCGGCGAAGTCGTCCGTCGCCAGCTGGCTGACCTGGCCGGTCGTCAGCGAGGCCACTTGCGTGGTCGTCAGCGCCTGCACCTGATCCGAGCTCAGGGCCTGCAGCTGGTCGCTGGTCAGGGCACGCAGGGCCACGGTGTTCAGGGACTTCAGGTCGCCCGATTCGATGGCGGCCATCTGGTCGGTCGTCAGACCTGCCACCTGGCGGCTGGTCAGCGCGGCGACCTGGTTGGAGGTCAGGGCTTCGATCGAATCCGTGGCCAGCGCACCCACCTGGGCCGAGCTCAGCGCGGCGATCTGGTTGGTGGCCAGGGCCTGGACGTCGTCGCTGGTCATGTTGGAGACCTGGGCCGTCGTCAGGGCCGCGACCTGCTGGGTGCTCAGGGCCCGGATCTGGGCGCTGGTCAGCGCATTCAGGTCGTCGCTGGAGAGGTTGCTCACCTGGCCGGTGGTCAGGGCGACCACCTGCTGGGTGCTCAGTGCCGCCACCTGGTCGGAGCCCAGGGCGTCCAGCTGGGTGGAGGTCAGCGATTGCAGCGTGTTGGTCGTCAGCGCCTTGATGTCACCGGTCTCGATGGCGGCGATCTGGTCGGTCGTCAGGCCGGCGGCCTGGCGGCTGGTCAGGGCAGCGATCTGGGTGGAGCTCAGGGCCACCACCGCGTCGGTGCTCAGCGCACCCACCTGGGCGGAGCTCAGCGCCGCGACCTGGTTGGAGGTCAGGGCCGCGACATCGTCGCTGGTCATGGTGGAGACCTGGCCGGTCGTCAGGGCGGCGACCTGCTGGGTGCTCAGGGCCTTGATCTGGGCGCTGGTCAGGGCGTTCAGGTCGTCGCTGGCCAGGCTGCTGATCTGGCCGGTGCTCAGGGCCGCCACCTGGGCGGTCGTCAGCGCGGCGATCTGGTCGGAGCCCAGGGCGTCGATCTGGTCGGTGGTCAGCGAGCGCAGCGCGGTCGTGGACAGGGCGCGCAGGTCACCCGTCTCGATCGCGGCGATCTGGTCGGTCGTGAGGCCGGCCACCTGACGGCTGGTCATGGCCGCGACCTGGTTGGACGTCAGCGCCTCCACCGCGTCAGTGGTGAGCGCACCCACCTGGCCGGAGCTCAGGGCGGCGACCTGGTTGGTCGTCAGGGCGGCGACGTCGTCGCTGGTCATGGTGGAGACCTGGCCGGTCGTCAGGGCGGCGACCTGGGCGGTGCTCAGGGCCTTGATCTGGGCGCTGGTCAGGGCGTTCAGGTCATCGCTGGAGAGCGTGCTCACCTGGCTGGTGCTCAGGGCGGCCACCTGGGCGGTGGTCAGCGCCTGCACCTGGTCGGAGCCCAGGGCATCCAGCTGGGTGCTGTCCAGGGCGCGCAAGGCGGTGCTGGTCAGGGCCTTGAGGTCGCCAGTCTCGATGGCGGCGATCTGGTCGGTCGTCAGGCCGGCCACCTGTTTGGTGCCGAGGGCGGCCACCTGCAGGGAACTCAGCGCTTCGATCGCGTCGGTGGCCAGTGCACCCACCTGGGCGGAGCTCAGCGCCGCCACCTGGTTGGTGGTGAGCGCGGCCACGTCGCCCGATTCCATCGTGTTGATCTGACCGGTGGTCAGCGCGGCGACCTGCGCCGTGGTCAGCGCCTTGATCTGGCTGCTGGTCAAGGCGTTCAGGTCATCGCTGGCCAGGGTGGAGATCTGGGCCGTCGTCAGGGCGGCCACCTGGTTGGTGGCCAGGGCGGCGATCTGGTCGCTGCCCAGTGCATCCAGCTCGGCGCTGCTCAGCGCGGCCACCTGGGCGGTGGTCAGCGCACGCAGCTGGCCGGTGGTCAGGGCGGCGAAGTCGTCGGTGGCCAACTGGCTGACCTGGGCGGTCGTCAGCGAAGCTACTTGCGTGGTCGTCAGGGCCTGGACCTGGTCGGTGCCCAGCGCCTGCAGCTGGTCGCTGGTCAGGGCGCGCAGGGCGACGGTGTTCAGGGCCCGCAGGTCGCCGGTTTCAAAGGCGGCCATCTGGTCGGTGGTCAGACCGGCCACCTGGCGGCTGGTCAGGGCGCCGACCTGGTTGGAGGTCAGGGCCTCGATCGCATCCGTGGCCAGCGCGCCCACCTGGGCCGAGCTCAGGGCGGCGACCTGATTGGTCGCCAGCGCCTGGACGTCGTCACTGGTCATGGTGCTGATCTGACCGGTGGTCAGCGCGGCCACCTGCTGGGTGGTCAGGGCGCGGATCTGGGCGCTGGTCAGGGCGTTCAGGTCGTCGCTGGTCAGGTTGCTCACCTGGCCGGTGGTCAGGGCCGCCACCTGCTGGGTGCTCAGCGCGGCGATCTGGTCGGAGTTCATCGCCTCCAGTTGCGCGGAGGTCAGCGAAGCCAGCGTGTTGGTCGTGATCGCCTTCACATCGGCCGATTCCAGCGCGGCGATCTGGTCGGTGGACAGGCCAGCGGCCTGCTTCGAGCTCAGGGCCGCCACCTGCGTGGAGCTCAGGGCTTCGATGGCTTCCGTGCTGAGTGCACCCACCTGGGCCGAGCTCAGGGCCGCCACCTGGTTGGTGGCCAGCGCGGCCACATCGGCCGACTCCATGGTGTTGACCTGGCCGGTCGTCAGCGCCGCCACCTGGGCGGTGCCCAGGGCGCGGATCTGGCCGCTGGTCAAGGCATTGAGGTCGTCACTGGTCAGGCTGGAGACCTGGCCGGTGCTCAGCGAGGCCACCTGGGTGGTGCTCAGCGCCTGGATCTGGTCGGAGCCCAGCGCATTGACCTGGTCGGAGGTCAGCGAGCGCAGGGCTGCGGTGTTCAGGGCGCGCAGGTCGCCGGTCTCGATGGCGGCCATCTGGTCGGTCGTCAGGCCGGCCACCTGCTTGCTGGTCAGCGAGCCGATCTGGGTCGAGCCCAGGGCCACGATGGCATCGGTGCTCAGGGCGCCGACCTGGGCCGAGCCCAGGGCCTGCAGCTGGTTGGTCGTCAGGGCCGCGACATCGTCGCTGGTCATGGTGGAGACCTGGCCGGTCGTCAGGGCGGCGACCTGCTGTGTGCTCAGGGCCTTGATCTGGGCGCTGGTCAGGGCGTTCAGGTCATCGCTGGACAGCGTGGAGATCTGGCCTGTGCTCAGCGACGCCACCTGCGTGGTGCTCAGGGCGGCGATCTGGTCGGAGCCCAGGGCATCGAGCTGGCTGCTGTCCAGGGCGCGCAGGGCGGTGGTGGACAGGGCCTTGATATCGCCGGATTCGATGGCGGCGATCTGGTCGGTCGTCAGGCCCAGGGCCTGCTTGCTGGTCAGGGCGCCGACCTGGGTGGAGGTCAGGGCCGCGACGTTGTCGGTGGACAGGGCACCGATCTGGGTGGAGCTGAAGGCCCCCACTTGGCCGCTGGTCAGGGCCTGCACGTCCGCGCTTTCCATGCCGCGGACCTGGTCGGTCGTCAGCGCGGCGATCTGGGCGGTGCCCAGCGCACGGATCTGGGCGGTGCCCAGGGCATTGAGGTCTTCACTGCCCAGGGCCACCACTTGCTGGGTGCTCAGGGCGGCGACCTGGGCGGTCGTCAGGGCGGCCACCTGGTCGGAGGTGAGGGCGGCCACCTGGTCGGTGGTCAGTGCACGCAGGGCCTGCGTGGACAGGGCCTTCACATCCACGGTTTCAATCGCACCGACCTGGTCGGTGGTCAGACCGCCCACCTGCTTGGTGCTGATCGGTGCGATCTGGGACGAGCTCAGCGCAGCGATGTTCTCGGTGGACAGGGCACCCACCTGAGCCGAGCTCAGGGCGGCGATCTGGTTGGTCGTCAGGGCCTGCACATCCTCGCTGGTCATGGTGTTGACCTGGCCGGTGGTCAGGGCGGCGACCTGGGCGGTGGACAGCGCACGGATCTGGGCGCTGGTCAGCGCGTTCAGGTCGTCGCTGGAGAGGGTGCTGACCTGGCCGGTGCTCAGCGCCGCCACCTGGGCGGTGTTCAGCGCAGCGACCTGGTCGGAGCCCAGGGCATCGAGCTGGCTGCTGTCCAGCGAGCGGATGACGGCGGTGGTCAGGGCCTTCAGGTCACCGGTCTCGATGGCGGCGATCTGGTCGGTGCCCAGGCCGGCGGCCTGCTTGGTGCCCAGCGCGGCGACCTGCGAAGAAGACAGCGCGGCAATGTTGTCCGTGGCCAGCGCGGCGATCTGTGCGGAGCCCAGGGCCTGCACCTGCGCGGTGGTCAGCGCCTGTACATCCTCGCTGGTCATGTTGTGGATCTGGTCCGTCGTCAGCGCGGCGATCTGGGCGGTGCCCAGGGCGCGGATCTGTGCGGAGCCCAGCGCGTTGAGGTCATCGCTGGACATGGCGGCCACCTGGCCGGTGGTCAGCGCGGCCACCTGGCCGGTGGTCAGTGCGGCGACCTGGTCAGAGCCCAGGGCATTGAACTGGTCGGTGGTCAGCGAACGGATCGCGCCGGTGGACAGGGCACGCAGGTCCGCCGTCTCGATGGCGGCCACCTGATCGGTGGACAGGCCGGCGATCTGCCTAGTGCTCAGGGCAGCCACCTGCGTGGAGCTGAGGGCGGCAATGTTGTCAGTCGCCAGCGCGCCCACCTGGGCGGAGCTCAGCGCTGCCACCTGGTTGGTGGTCAGCGCCTGCACGTCGGCGCTTTCCATGCCTTGGACCTGCTCGGTCGTCAGGGCGGCAACTTGCGCAGTGCCCAGCGCGCGAATCTGGGCGCTGCCCAGGGCGTTCAGGTCATCGGTGGACATCGCGGCCACCTGGCCGGTGGTCAGCGCTGCGACCTGGCCGGTGCTCAGCGCTTCCACCTGCCCGGTACCCAGGGCGTTGAACTGGTCGGTCGTCAGCGAACGGATGGCGGCCGTCGACATCGCCCGCAGGTCGCCGGTTTCAAGCGCGGCCACCTGGTCGGTGCTCATGCCGGCAATCTGGCGGGTGCTCAGCGCGGCCACCTGGCTCGAGGTCAGCGCTGCGACGTTGTCCGTCGTCAGGGCGGCGATCTGGCCGGAGCTCAGCGCCTGCACCTGGCCTGTCGTCAAGGCCTGCAGGTCGGCACTTTCCATGCCGTTGACCTGTTCGGTGGTCAGCGCGGCCACCTGGGCGGTGCTCAGGGCGCGGATCTGGCCGGTGCCCAGGGCATTGAGGTCATCGGTGGCCATGGCGGCCACCTGGCCGGTGGTCAGTGCGGCCACCTGCTGGGTGGTCAGCGCACCGACCTGGTCGGAATTCAGGGCGTCGAACTGGGCGGTGGTCAACGAACGCAGGGCGTTGGTCGAGAGGGCGCGCAGGTCGCCGGATTCAATCGCCGCCACCTGGTCGGTGGACAGGCCCAGCAACTGTTTGCTGGTCAGCGAGGCGACCTGACCCGAGGTCAGTGCCACGATCGCTTCGGTCGAGAGTGCGGCGATCTGCGCCGAGCTCAGGGCGCTGATCTGGCCGGTGGTCAGCGCCTGCACATCGGCGCTTTCCATGCCCTGCACCTGATCGGTGGACAGGGCGGCGATCTGGGCGGTGCCCAGGGCGCGGATCTGGCTGCTGTCCAGGGCGTTCAGTTCATCGGTGGACAGCACCTGCACCTGCGCGGTGGTCAGCGAGCCGACCTGGCTGGAGCTCATCGCCGCCACCTGGTCGGAGCCCAGCGCCTGGACCTGGTCCGTGCTCAATGAGCGCAGCGTGGTGGTGGAGATGGCCTTGATGTCGTCGGTGCCGATGGCCGCGATCTGGTCGGTCGTCAGGCCCTTGGCCTGGGTGGAGGTGAGGGCGCCGATCTGGCCGGAGCTCATCGCCTCGATGGAATCGGAGGTCAGGGCGCCGAGCTGGCTGGAGCTCAAGGCGCGGACCTGCGCGGTGGACAGTGCCTGCACATCGTCGCTGGCCAGGCCGACGATCTGGTCGGTGGACAGGGCGGCGATCTGCTGCGTGGTGATGGAACGGATCTGGGTGGTGTCCAGGGCCGAGATGTCTTCGCTGCTCAGCTGGCGGATCTGGCCGGTGGTCAGCGCGGCGATCTGCTGGGTCGTCAGCGCGGCAACCTGGCTAGAGCTCAGCGCGGCCACCTGGTCGGTGCCCAGGGCATGGACGGCGGCGGTGCTCAGGGCCTTGACGGCATCCGAGGTCAGCGCGGCGGCCTGGTCGGAATTCAGGGCGGCGGCCTGGGTGCTGGAGATGGCAGCGGCTTGCTGGGTGCCCAGGGCGGCGACGCCGTCGGTGGCAATGGTGGCGACCTGCGCGGAGCTCAGCGCGCGGATCTGGTCCGTCTTCAGGGCCTGCAGGTCGTCGGAGGTCAGGGTGCTGATCAGCGAGGTGGAGATGGCGGCCACCTGCTGGCTGCTCAGCGACCGGATCTGGTCGGAGCCCAACGCATTCAGGTCATCGGACTCGAGATTGCGCACCTGCTGCGTGGTCAGCGAGCCCACCTGCCGGGTGGTCATCGCACCGAACTGCTCCGAGCCCAGCGCATTGAGCTGCTCGGTCGTCAGGGTGCGGATCGCCGCGGTGCTCAGCACCTGCAGGTCCTGCGACTCGATGGCAGCGATGTTGCTGGTCGTGAACAACGACACGGCCTTGGTGCCCAGCGAGGCAAATTGCTCGGTGGTCAGGGCCTGGAACTGATCGGTGGTGAACGCCGCCCAGTCCTCGCTGGTCAGTCGCGCGAGCGTCGTGGACGTCAGCGTCTGGATCTGGTCGGTGGACAGGTTGGTAATGAGCGATGCCATCTTTGAAGCTCCGTGGGACTATGGGCCGGTGCGCCCATAGGCGCTCGTTGTCGAATTCAAACTGCAGGGGGGTCGAGCGACCGGCTCCCGTCATTCGGTTTTCGGACACGAATTGACAAACTTGAGCCAGCTCAGAAATGGTATGGCGCTTGGCTTTACGTTGAAGCAAACAAAAGGCGCCCTTGTCGGCCTCAGTTCACGGTTACAAGAGCTGCGTACAGCCCGTGGATGCGGGGGTTCAGGGACTTGCGTTCAGCCCCTGTTCATCGGCCTTTCAGCGCGCTGGTCAAGCCAGGCGACACGCCGCAGCAGTGGCGGCGTGACAAAAGTCGCATGTCAGGAATGTTGCTCGGGCCGGGGTCGAGCTTGATATATGTCGCGCTGGTTTTGTGTCGCCGCTGACAAGGTTTCAGTGACGTTTTTCGCGGCGCCTCGAATCGGGGGTTCCGACCCGACTTATTGCGCGGTGGGGGCGGTATGTCCGGTCGCTTTGAGGCCGTGCTCGAAATGCAAACGCATCAATCGGGCCACGGTGTCCGGATCACGTTGCAACAAAGCGTGAAGAATGTCGCGGTGTTCCTGCAGCGAGTCCTGCAGGCGACCCTGCATAAAGAGGGAATGGTGCCGGTTGAGTTTCATCACCCGGCGCAAGTCGGTGATGAATTGCAGGCGCCAGCGGTTGCCGTCGAGTTCAATGATGCGCAGATGAAAGCGCTCATTGGCGGCGAAGAACTGTTCCCGGTCCGGCAGGGAGGCTTCCAGCGCGTCGTGCAGCGCCTTCAATTCCGCCAGTTCCGACTCCGAGCCCCGGCGGGCCACCTGGGCGGCGGCATCACTCTCCAGCAGGGACAGCAGCTGGTAGGCCTCCCGCACGTCCCGCTCCGACATCTCGGTCACGTAGGCGCCGCGGCGCACCCGCATCGTCACCAGGCCTTCGCTGGCCAGCACCTTCAGCGCTTCGCGCAGGGGCGTGCGGCTGATGCCCAGCTCGGCGCAGAGCTTGAGCTCGTCAATCCAGCTGCCCGGCTCCAGCTCCCGATGGAAGATGCGCTGGCGCAGCCGCTCCGCGACCTCTTCATAGAGGGCGCGCGGGGCCAGCGGGGCCGACATCGACGAGGGCAGGGGTGACATATAAGAAGAGAGGAGGAGCCAAGCGACGCGGGCGACTGACGCACTGCTTTTGCGGTTCGTCAGTCTGGATCCCTGCGCTTGGCGTCAGAGTGTAGTCAAATCTTGCATTCATAATTATGAATAAGCGGGGCGCTATGATCGCCATCGCCTCAGGAGATAGCTTTCATGTCTGACGAATCCAGGCTTTCCGGTCCGGCGGCCGCCAACGATGCAGCGGGTCATGCAGCCGGTCATGCAGCGGGTCCCGCAGCCGCCGCCGCCACGCCCGCGGAGTTTGCCAAGGTCACCCTGGAGCAATGGCACAAGGCCGCCGCCAAGTCGGCCCCGGGTGGCCAGGTCGATGCGCTGAACTGGCACACGCCGGAAGGTCTGGTCGTCAAGCCGCTCTACACCGCCGAGGACGTGCAGGGCCTGCCCCACGCCAACACGCTGCCCGGATTCGAGCCCTTCCTGCGCGGCCCTCAGGCCACCATGTATGCGGTGCGGCCCTGGACCATCCGCCAATACGCCGGCTTTTCCACCGCCGAAGAAAGCAATGCCTTCTACCGCAAGGCCCTGGCGGCCGGCGGGCAGGGTGTGTCGGTGGCCTTTGACCTGGCTACCCACCGCGGCTATGACTCGGACCATCCCCGCGTGACCGGTGACGTCGGCAAGGCCGGCGTGGCCATCGACTCGGTGGAGGACATGAAGATCCTGTTCGACGGCATCCCGCTGGACAAGGTCTCGGTCTCCATGACCATGAACGGCGCTGTCCTGCCGGTGCTGGCCGGCTATGTGGTGGCGGCGGAAGAGCAGGGCGTCTCGCAGGAGCAGCTCAGCGGCACCATCCAGAACGACATCCTCAAGGAGTTCATGGTCCGCAACACCTACATCTACCCGCCCGAGCCGTCGATGCGCATCATCGGCGACATCATCGAGTACACCGCTCGGCACATGCCGAAGTTCAACTCGATCTCCATCAGCGGCTATCACATGCAGGAAGCCGGGGCCAACCAGGCGCTGGAGCTGGCCTTCACCCTGGCCGACGGCAAGGAATATGTGAAGACCGCCATTGCCAAGGGCATGGATGTGGACGACTTCGCCGGACGCCTGTCCTTCTTCTGGGCGGTCGGCATGAACTTCTATCTGGAAATCGCCAAGATGCGGGCCGCGCGCCTGCTCTGGTGCCGGATCATGAAGGGCTTTGGCGCCAAGAACCCCAAGAGCCTGATGCTGCGCACCCACAGCCAGACCTCCGGCTGGAGCCTGACCGAGCAGGACCCCTACAACAACGTGGTGCGCACCACCATCGAGGCCATGGCCGCGGTGTTTGGCGCCACCCAGTCGCTGCACACCAATTCGCTGGACGAGGCGATCGCCCTGCCCACCGAATTCAGCGCCCGCATTGCCCGCAACACGCAGCTGATCATCCAGGAAGAGACCCACATCACCAGCGTGATCGACCCCTGGGCCGGCAGCTACATGATGGAGTCGCTGACCCAGGACATGGCGGACAAGGCCTGGTCCATCATCCAGGAAGTCGACGCCATGGGCGGCATGACCCGGGCGGTGGACTCCGGCTGGGCCAAGCTCAAGATCGAGGCCAGCGCTGCCGAGAAGCAGGCCCGCATCGATGCCGGCAAGGACGTCATCGTGGGGGTCAACAAATACCGCCTGGCCAAGGAAGATCCGGTCGAGATTCTGGAGGTGGACAACGTCAAGGTCCGCGACAGCCAGATCGCCCGCCTGCAGCAGTTGCGCGCCACGCGGGACGGCGCGGCCGTGACGGCGGCGCTGGCTGCGCTCACCGAGGCGGCCCGCAGCGGCCAGGGCAACCTGCTGGACCTGAGCATCCGCGCCATCCGGCTGCGGGCGACGGTGGGCGAGGTGTCCGACGCGCTGGAGGCGGTGTTCGGCCGCCACCGTGCCGACACCCAGAAGGTCAGCGGTGTCTATGCCGCCGCCTACGACTCGGCCGAGGGCTGGGAGCGCCTGCAAAAGGAGATTGCCGATTTCGCCGAAGCGCAGGGCCGCCGCCCCCGGGTGATGATCGCCAAGCTGGGGCAGGATGGTCACGACCGCGGCGCGAAGGTGGTGGCCACCGCCTATGCGGACCTCGGCTTTGACGTCGACATGGGCCCGCTCTTCCAGACGCCCGAGGAATGTGCCCGGCAGGCCATCGAGAACGACGTGCATGCGGTGGGGGTCTCGACGCTGGCCGCCGGCCACAAGACGCTGGTGCCGGCCATCATCCAGGCGCTGCGGGACCAGGGCGCGGACGACATCATCGTGTTTGTCGGCGGCGTGATTCCGGCGCAGGACTATGACTTCCTCTACGAGGCCGGCGTGAAGGGCATCTACGGCCCCGGCACGCCCATCCCGGCCAGCGCCAAGGACGTGCTGGAGCAGATCCGCAAGGCCACCGAAACGGTCTGAGGCGATGCGCTCACCCGTTTTGGCCCCGCTGGCGCAGGACATCCTCGCCGCGCCCGGCCCCCGCCAGCGCCGCGCCATGGCCAAGGCCATCACGCTGCTGGAGTCCACCCGGGCCGACCATCGCGCCCAGGCCGATGCGCTGCTCACCGAGCTGCTGCCGCACACCGGCGCGTCGTTCCGCCTGGGCATCTCCGGCGTGCCGGGCGTGGGCAAGAGCACCTTCATCGAGACGCTGGGGCTGTCGCTGATCGAGCAGGGGCACCGCGTGGCGGTGCTGGCCATCGACCCCTCCAGCAGCGTCTCCGGCGGCTCCATCCTCGGCGACAAGACCCGCATGGAGCGCCTGTCCATGGACGAGCGCGCCTACATCCGGCCCAGTCCTTCCAGCGGCACGCTGGGCGGCGTGGCGGAAAAGACCCGCGAGGCCATGCTGGTCTGCGAGGCGGCCGGGTTTGATGTGGTGATCGTTGAGACCGTCGGCGTCGGCCAGAGCGAAACCGCCGTGGCTGGCATGACCGACATGTACTGCCTGCTTCAACTGCCCAACGCCGGGGACGACCTCCAGGCCATCAAGAAGGGCGTGATGGAGCTGGCGGACCTGGTGATGATCAACAAGGCCGACCTGGACGATGCCGCAGCCACCCGCGCGCAGGCCCAGATCACCTCGTCGCTGCGGCTCTACGGCATGCATCGGCGCACCGCGCCCGAGGTGGCGGCCGCAGCCTGGCAGCCGCGGGTGATGCGCCTGTCCGCACTGAAGGGGCAGGGCCTGGCCGAGTTCTGGTCCGCCGTGACGGAATTCAGGACGGTCCAGCAGCGCAACGGCGGGCTGGCCCACAAACGACGCCAACAGGCCCGCACCTGGATGTGGGAGCGCATCCAGGCCGGCCTGCAGCAACAGTTCATGTCCGCCCCTGCCGTGCGGCAGGTGATGGACGAGACCCTGGCCCAGGTGCTGGAAGGCCGGCTGGCCGCCTCGACGGCGGCACGTCGGCTGCTCGCACGATTCTCCGGAGACAACACAGATGCATGACATTCAACAAATGCTCGAGAACAAGCGCGAGCAGGCCCGCCAGGGCGGTGGGGAACGCCGGATCGCGGCGCAGCACGGAAAGGGCAAGCTGACCGCGCGAGAGCGGCTGGACCTGCTGTTTGATGACGGCACCTTCGAAGAATGGGACATGTTCGTTGAGCACCGCTGCGTGGACTTCGGCATGGCTGACCAGCGCATCCCGGGCGACGGCGTGGTGACCGGCTACGGCATGATCAACGGCCGTCTGGCCTTTGCCTTCAGCCAGGACTTCACCGTCTTCGGCGGCGCGCTGTCCGAGGCCCATGCGGAGAAGATCTGCAAGGTGATGGACCAGGCGATGAAGGTGGGCGCACCGGTGATCGGCCTGAATGATTCGGGCGGCGCCCGCATCCAGGAAGGCGTGGCCTCCCTGGGGGGCTATGCCGAGGTCTTCCAGCGCAATGTGATGGCGTCCGGGGTGATTCCGCAGATCAGCATGATCATGGGTCCCTGTGCCGGCGGCGCGGTCTATTCCCCGGCCATGACCGACTTCATCTTCATGGTGAAGGACTCCAGCTACATGTTTGTCACCGGGCCGGAAGTGGTCAAGACGGTGACGCATGAGGAAGTCACGGCTGAAGAACTGGGCGGCGCCGCCACGCACACCAGCCGCAGCGGCGTGGCCGACCTGGCGCTGGAGAACGACGTCGAAGCCATCCTGATGCTGCGGCGCTTCTTCAACTACCTGCCGCTCAACAACCGCGAGAAGGCGCCGTGCCGCCCCAGCGGGGATCCCGGCAGCCGGCTGGACCATTCCCTGGACACGCTGGTGCCGGACAACCCCAACAAGCCCTACGACATGAAGGAGCTGATCCTGAAGGTGGTGGACGACGGCGACTTCTTCGAGCTGCAGCCGGAGAACGCCAAGAACATCATCACCGGATTCGGCCGCATGGAAGGGCAGACCGTGGGCATCGTGGCCAACCAGCCGCTGGTGCTGGCGGGCTGCCTGGACATCCGCAGCAGCATCAAGGCGGCGCGCTTCGTGCGCTTTTGCGACGCCTTCAACATTCCGGTGATCACCTTCGTGGATGTGCCGGGCTTCATGCCGGGCACCAGCCAGGAATACGGCGGCATCATCAAGCATGGGGCCAAGCTGCTGTATGCCTATGCGGAATGCACGGTGCCCAAGGTGACGGTGATCACTCGCAAGGCCTACGGCGGCGCTTATGACGTGATGAGCTCCAAGCATCTGCGCGGCGATGTGAACTTCGCCTGGCCCAATGCCGAGATTGCGGTGATGGGCGCCAAGGGCGCGGTGGAGATCATCTTCCGTGAGGACAAGAACGATCCGGCCAAGCTGGCGGCGCGGGAGGCGGAATACAAGGAGCGGTTTGCCAACCCGTTCGTGGCGGGGGCGCGGGGCTTCATCGACGATGTGATCCAGCCGCATGAAACGCGCAAGCGCATCTGCCGCTCGCTTGTGATGCTGAAGGACAAGCAAGTCGACAACCCCTGGCGCAAGCACGGCAACATTCCTCTGTGAGTGTGGGCCCCCCAGTCGCTTCGCTCCTGCCCCCAAGGGGCGCCACCCAGCGGCCCGGTGGATTGTTGGCCCCCCAGTCGCTGTGCTCCTGCCCCCAAGGGGCGCCGCCCAGCGGCCTGGTGGATATGGCCCCCCAGTCGCTTCGCTCCTGCCCCCGAGGGGCGCCACCCAGCGGCCTGGCGGAGCCAGTTCCGCGGGTGTGGCTGGAGGGGCAATGCCAGAGTTCGTCTGTGTTTTTTTGGGTGCCTGGAAGGGTACTGAAAGGTGGGTAGCACCATGTTCAAGAAGATTCTGATTGCCAACCGTGGCGAGATCGCCTGCCGCGTGATCCAGACGGCGCGCCGCATGGGCATTGCGACGGTGGCCGTGTATTCGGAGGCGGACAAGGACGCGCGCCATGTGGAGCTGGCCGATGAGGCCGTGCTGCTGGGCCCGGCGCCTTCGCGCGAGTCGTATCTGGTGGCGGACAAGATCCTGGCTGCGGCGCGTCAGACCGGCGCCGAAGCCATCCATCCCGGCTACGGCTTCCTGTCGGAGAACGAGGACTTCGCCCGCCGCGTGGAAGAGGAAGGCCTGGTGTTCATCGGGCCCAAGCACTATTCCATCGCCGCCATGGGCGACAAGATCGCCTCCAAAAAGCTCGCCGGGGAAGCGCGGGTCAACACCATCCCCGGCCACAACGAGCCGATCGAGTCGGCGGAAGCGGCGGTGCAGATCGCCCAGCGGGTCGGTTATCCGGTGATGATCAAGGCCAGCGCCGGCGGTGGCGGCAAAGGCCTGCGTGTGGCCTTCAACGACAAGGAATGCTTCGAAGGCTTCACCAGCTGCCGCAATGAAGCCCGCAACAGCTTCGGCGACGACCGGGTCTTCATGGAGAAGTTCGTCGAGGAGCCGCGCCACATCGAGATCCAGGTGCTGGGCGACAGCCACGGCGAGGTGGTCTATCTGTGGGAGCGCGAATGCTCCATCCAGCGCCGCCACCAGAAGGTGATCGAGGAAGCGCCGTCCCCCTTCATCAGCGAAGCCACCCGCCGCGCGATGGGCGAGCAGGCGGTGGCCCTGGCCAAGGCGGTGAAGTACCAGAGCGCCGGCACGGTGGAATTCGTGGTGGGCAAGGACCAGAGCTTTTACTTCCTGGAGATGAACACTCGTCTGCAGGTGGAGCATCCGGTCACCGAATGCATCACCGGGCTGGACCTGGTGGAGCAGATGATCCGCGTGGCCGCCGGTGAGCGCCTGTCCTTCCGGCAGGAAGACCTCAAGCGCGACGGCTGGGCGATTGAATGCCGCATCAATGCGGAAGATCCGTTCCGCAACTTCCTGCCGTCCACCGGCCGTCTGGTCAAGTACCAGCCGCCGGAGACGTCCATGGTGGCGGCCCAGCCGGAACGCTTTGGCGTGCGGGTGGATACCGGCGTCTATGAAGGCGGCGAGATCCCGATGTTCTATGACTCGATAATCGCCAAGCTCATCGTGCATGGCAGCGACCGCGCCGATGCCATCGCCAAGATGCGGGAAGCGCTCAACGGCTTCGTCATTCGCGGCATCTCCAGCAACATCCCCTTCCAGTCGGCGCTGCTGGCGCATCCGGACTTCCAGGCGGGCCACTTCAACACCGGATTCATCGCGCAGCACTATGCCGGCGGCTTCCATGCGGAAGACGTGCCGCATGACGACCCCGGTTTCCTGGTGGCACTGGCCGGTTTCATCCGCCGCAAGGCGCGCGAGCGCGAGGCCGGCATCAGCGGCCAACTGCCCGGCCATGAGGTCAAGGTGGAGACCGACTACGTGGCGGTGGTGAATGAAGGCAGCGGGCGCTTCAGCCGTTTCCCGATGAGCATCACCGAATATGTCGGCAGCCTGGGTGAGGCGCTGGTGACGGTGGGCGGCGGACAGTCGTACCGCATCGTCAGCCAGTCGCGGCTGAACGACATCCGCATCAGCGGCACGGTGAATGGCCGCGCCTTCACGGCGCAGGCCGAGCGCGGCACGCCCAAGGCACCGCTGGCCTACCGCATCCAGCACAACGGGCGGGCGATCGAGGTGACGGTGCTGTCGCCGCGCGCCGCCGAGCTGCATCAGCTCATGCCCTACAAGGCGCCGCCGGACACCAGCAAGCAACTGCTGTCCCCGATGCCGGGCCTGCTGGTGCACATTGCCGTGCAGCCGGGGCAGACGGTGCAGGCCGGTGAGCGCCTGGCGGTCATCGAGGCGATGAAGATGGAGAACATCCTCACCGCCAGCCAGGACGCGAAGGTGGCCGAGGTGCTGGCCAAGACCGGCGAAAGCCTGGCGGTGGATCAGCCGATCCTGCGCTTCGTATGAGGACGGCCGCCATGAGCGACAAACCCTATCGCATCCTGGGCATCCAGCAAATTGCCATCGGCGGGCCGGACAAGCAGGCGCTGCGGCGCCTGTGGGTGGACGTGCTGGGCCTGAGCGTGACCGGCCAGTTCAGTTCCGAGCGTGAGAACGTCGATGAGGACATCTGCACCATCGGCAGTGGCCCGCACCGGGTGGAGGTGGACCTGATGCAGCCGATGGACCCGGACAAGAAGCCGGCGGTGCACGCCACGCCGCTGAACCATGTGGGGCTGTGGGTGGATGATCTGCCCAAAGCGGTGGAATGGATGACCGCGCACGGAGTGCGCTTCGCGCCGGGCGGCATCCGCCAAGGGGCCGCTGGTTATGACATCTGCTTCATCCATCCCAAGAGCAACGACGAGTTTCCGATCGGCGGGGAGGGCGTGCTGATTGAGCTGGTGCAGGCGCCGCCGGACGTGGTTGCGGCGTTGGGCTGAGCCACTTAACCGTTGCCAATGGAGATGATGGGACATTGTCATCCCCCATCCGGGAGAGTGAACCGGCGCCCCCGGCGACGTGGCGGGTATTGCGCAAACCGCTGACGGCTTGCTGTGGCTGGCCACGGATCGCGGACTGATGCGATTTGACGGCGAGCACTTCCAAGCGGTGAACCTTGCGCCGCCCAACGCCACCGAGCCCCAGAACCTGGCGGATGTGTTTGTCATGCCGGACGGGTCTCTGGTGGTGACCTACCGTTCGTATGGCCTGGCACGGTATTGGCCTTCCACCCATCGAGTGGTCCGGCAGGGGCCGGAGTCCGGTCTGCCTGTGGCCCGGGCGGCCGGATCTGCGGTGATCCAGGGCACGCTGGTGCTCGTCACCACCGCAGGGGTCTATTGGCAGGACGGTGACCAGTGGCGCAAGTGGGCGCTGGGCCCCGCCGTGGGCGATGGCTATGTGGATGTGATCTTCGCCGATGTCGATGGCAGCTTGCTGCTGCGGACCGAAGACCTTCGCTGGTTCCGAGCGCCCAAGCCCGGTGCCCCTGCCTTGCCGGCGGCCGACCTGGCGGACGTCGCCCATCTGTACCCACTGCCGGATGGGCGATGGGTGCGCTGGATGAAGAACGGGGATCTTGTCCAACCCGGTCCGCTCGTGACCCCTCAGGTGCGCCACCTAGGCCTGGAAGTGCCCTTCGGATTCTTGCTCGATGCGCATGGCGATCTCTGGGCGTTCTTCGCCGACAGTGGATCCTTGCTCATTCCTCAGGTGTTTGATGCGCAACGCCCGTTGCAGATGATTCGTCCGGCCGACATCACCGGGGTGAGCGGACCGGTGATGCTGTCGTATTTTCTGGATCGACAGGGCACGGTGTGGATGGGCACGTCCACCGGTCTGGACCGGTTTGGCATGTCGCCGGTCAATCCTGTGAAGCTGCCCGGCCGCGTTGGAGGCACGATCGGTCCGGACGCCAAGGGCGGCCTGTGGGTGACGCGCCAGGGCATTGCGCCGCTGTACATCAGCCCGGACCTGGTCCAGCATCAGACCGTGGGTGACGACGAGGTCAGGAGCAACGGAGGCACCGCGGTCTACAGCGCGAGGTCCGGTTCCGTGTTCATCGGGGGCTACGAACGGGTGTGGCAACGGTTCGGGGACCGCAGTGTCCCGCTCCGACCGATGCCTGAGGCGGCTCGGGGGCGGTTGGTGCAGTCGCTGGCCGATGAGCCGGATGGGCGCTTGTGGATGAGCCTGATGGACGGTGGCCTGTGGACATGGGCGCAAGGGCGCTGGCAGCCGGTGACGGACGCTGCCCTGGCCGGCCGGTGCACCATTCTTGCGGCCACGCCCCAAGGGATCGCCGCCGGCTTCGAAGATGGCCGTCTGGTGTCGGTGGACCACGGGCTCACCCATCGCGTGCCCTTGCCGTCCGGCCTTGGGCGGATTCTGGCCCTGCATGCCAAGGGGGATCAGATCTGGGTCGGCGGCGACCAAGGGGTGGTGCTGGTGCGCCAGGGAAGCACGGCCCCGCTGGTGCTGCAGGGCGCACCGCCGGGACGGGTGACCGGTATTGTGGAATCAAAGTCGGGGGACCTCTGGATCAACGAGGCGACCGGGTTGATCCGGGTCGCCGCAGCGGCGTTGGCCACTTGGCGGGAGTCGCCGCAGACGCCCGTTCCCGCGGAGCGTTACGGACCCACTGATGGCGTGCATGGCGCATTGCATCCCAACCGGACGTTTCCATCGCTGGTTGAGGAGCGTTCGGGCCGCATGTGGATCAACCGCGGGGGCATCGTGGCCTGGTTCGATCCAGACGACTTGCCGACGGCCCGTATGCCCTTGCGTCCGCTGGTGCTGGAGGCAGCGGTGGATGACACCCCGGTGCTTCCGCCCGACCGCATCGTGGCCAGGACGCCGGAGCAGCAGATCCGTCTGGTGTTTGCCGCCACCGATCTGCGTGATGCGGCGGGCACCCAGTTCCGCGTCATGCTGGAGGGGCTGGACACGGATTGGACCCTGCTCGGCAACAACCGGCGTTTTGCGTTTGGCGGTCTGACGCCAGGCCACTACCGGCTCAAGGTCCAGGCCTCCACCGCGCGCCAGCCGTGGGATGACACGCAGACCGCGGTGGTGGAGGTGGAGGTCCAGCCGGCCCTGTATCAGACCTGGTGGGCTCGCGCCTCGGCGGTGCTGGTGCTGCTGATGATGGTCACGCTGATGTACCGCGCCCGCATCCGATGGGTGCTGCGCCAGTCGGAGTTGCAACTGGAGGTTCAGCTCAAGGAACGTGAGCGCATCGCGCGGAATCTGCATGACAGTCTGCTGCAGAGCATTGTGGGCCTCGTGCTCCAGATCCAGAGACACCTCAAGGGGCTGGATGCCACGCATCCGGTGCGCCGGAATGTGGAGGCCTCGCTGGAGCGGGCGGAGCGGGTGGTGGAAGGAACGCGGGAGCAGCTGGTCAGCGTGCGCGGGGAGGGGGCTTCGAGAGATCTGGCGACCAGTCTTCAGAAGGCGCTGGTCGATCTGCTGGCGGCAGAGGGCTGGACACTCAGGCTGCATGAGCAGGGTCGGCAGCGGGCGATTCATCCCATTGTGGTGGAGGAGCTCCAGGCGATCGTGGTGGAAGCGGCCAGGAATGCGGTGTCGCACTCGGGCGGCCATGCGCTTGTGCTGGAGGTGACCTACGGACGGCGGCACCTGCAGGTCGGCGTGGAGGACGATGGAGGGGGCATGACCAAGGCCTTGGCCACGGGGGCGGATGCACCGCCGCTGCATTTTGGTCTTCGCGGCATGAAGGAGCGCGCCGGGGTGATTGGCGCCGGGATCACCTGGAGCCAGGGGCCCGCCGGCGGCACATGCGTCCGGGTGACCGTTCCCGCCGGGATGGCGTATGCCGCTCGGTGAGGCTCATTGGGGGATGAAACGGATCCCTGGCGGCGGGTCGCACGGAGCACCCTGTCATTCAGCGTCCGCCGCTCAGTGCTGCCGGGATCGTCGTTCCAGCCGGGGAGGCCGATGCGGCCTTGGCGGTTGTTGCTGGCGTGGCCGCGCCGCCGGTGCCGGGACGCCGCCACCCACAGCAACAGCGCTGAGGCCAGCATGTAGAAATGCTGCTCAATCGACACGCTCCACAGGCGCGAGATGCATGCTCCATGCGTGCGATTTGAAGAGGCGCCTCTAGTCGGCTGACTGGTTCGAGTGACATGCCCACTTGCGTCAGTCGAGTGCCGCGGATAAGCCCATGTCCTTGCGATATTCATGGAGCGACCGCTGCGAGAAACTGCCCGGCGTCAAGCCATGGAAATCACGCCCGTCATTGCTGCCGTTGTCGGAGGAGTGCTTTTCTCCGGCCAAGCTGGCTACCTTTCTTCCAACGCGACCCCTCCGGTGTCGTTCTGGCGCGGTTGCCGCATGGTCGTTAGTCAGGTCTTCTCCGTGGTACTGAGCCCCGTTCTGCGCAGCTTGCGTGCGGTCGGCGTGTTCTTGAGTACCCTCTGGGTTCTGGAGACGCTGAAGAACCTGTTCCAGGCACTTCTGCTGTCCGGACCTGGGTTGGCCCACTTCTGGCTGCCCAAGGACTCCTCCGTCCCCGCCGTTTCTGGTGTCGCCTTCGGTCTTCCGAGGGGCGTTACCTGGGAAATGGTTGCGACGGTCGCTGGCTTCTTGGTCATCGGCTTCCTCATGGGCGTCGTCACCAAGCGGGCCGAAAAGTTCCGCGAGGAGCAAGCCCAGGCTACCCATGCCGAGTTGCTTGCCCAGCACCATGCTACTCAGCGAGTCCTCCCGGATGTCCAGCGCGAACTTGCGGACGTGAAGGCGGAGGCCGCTCCAAACCAGACTTTCTTGGTAGAGATTCGCCAAAAAGTCTAAACTCGGCTTCAACCAGGAAACTTCATGAATGGATACGTCTTCCTCGGCATCACCCTCGTGCTCGCGGTCATCGTCATTGGCACCCCGCGTGCCGTCCCTTGGCTGGACAGGACCATCAAGCGTCTCGAGGAAAATTCTGAGCGTATGCGCAGAGGTCAATAAGTCGGTCGATGAGTCGACCAACGAACTCCCGACAGCCTTGCTGTTCGGGGGGGGCTTTTGACTGTTCAGATCTCCTGCCCACCAGTGTCGCCGCTGACGCTCACAAGGCCGAACAGTCCCCAGGAATGGGACGGGCCACCAGAGGTGTCCGAACATCTGCGCTGCCTCCAAGCCCATGGTGCCGACGTCGACAAGGACGGGATTCTGGATGCAGGCCGACTGCTCGCAGGCACCTATTTCTTCAAGAACCTGGGCCGTGATTTTCTTGGCGCACCGGCATTCCAAGCGGTCGGCCGACAAACGGTCGATCGCGACACCAATGGCGATGGGCGCTCCGATTGTCAACACGCCCTTCTACGATGTCTTGGTTGACTGCGTTTGAACGGTCGGTCGGCACCTGTGCCCTTGCTGGTCTGTCCGCGGCATTGCTGAGCGTCAGTGCTCCCGCCGTCGCCGGTATGCACATTGCGTCTGCAGACAAGTGTTCTCTGATTGCCTTTGTGGACGAGACCGATCCCGCCGGTCTGAACGTGCGTGCCGCGCCGGATGCGCGTGCGCAGGTGTTGGGACAGTTGCCCCCGGTCTGGAAAGATCCAGTGGATGGCACTCAGGTGCGGGTGAGGGTGGAGGTGACGGCTTCGCAGGACGGCTGGTTCAAGATTCGCAATGGCAAGGACGAGCAGCAACTCACCGAGCGGCCCGCGCGCCCCACCTACGGCGGAGAAGGCTGGGTGAGCGGCCACAAGCTGATCGTGAAGCCTCAAGCGACGGTGGGTTATCAGCAGCCCAACAGCGAATCTCCCATCGGTCTGCAATTGGGGCCTGAGCAGGACCTGGATTCCAAGTCATTCCGTCAGGCGGCCAGGCTGGTCGCCTGCGAGGGCGAATGGGTGCGGATGGACTTCACCGAAGCCCGCCTGCCAGCCGATGAGCGCAAGCAGCTCAAGATTGCCCCTGCCGCACGAAAAAACTTGCCGGCCGGGCACTTCCGCGTCTGGGTCAATCAGATTTGCGGCTCACAGGAGACGGCCTGCGACGGGCCCTGAGTGCAGGGGCTGGCACAACTAACTCCCCGATGGAGGTGTGCAGAGGCCCCTTCGCTTTACTGCTTCAGCGTCGCCGACAGTTCCGCCAGCCGCGCAAACTCCGCACGGTGACCATAACGGTCCTCGCCGCGTGACTCCCGCGCCAGTTTCACGAACTGCGCCGGGCCGTAATCCCCGATCAGCGAGCTGCCGCGCAACCACTGGCCCCAGGCTGCCACCGCCACGGCGAAGCGCGCATCGGCATCCAGGCTGCTTACCGTCGGCAGCGACGCGGGCCGCTCCACCGGCAGCTCGGTCAGTTGGCTGCGCTCCTCACCGGGCTGCTTGTAGCGCAGCTTCACCCAGGCCAGCTCATTCGACCGGGCGTTGCCGCGTGCTGAAGACGTCGCACCGGCGTCTTCTCCCTTGCCATCCTTGCTGCCCCTGCCGCCCTTGCCGCCCTGATCCCCTTCGGCCCCATACCGCAGCGGATCCACCGTCCCCTTGGCGCCCTTCGGAATGAATTCATAGAGGGCCGTCACCTGATGGCCGGCGCCGATGTCGCCCGCATCCACCTGGTCGTTGTTGAAGTCCTCGCGCTTGAGTGCATGCAGTTCATAACCGATCAGCCGGTATTCCTGCACCGTCGACGGATTGAACTCCACCTGCAGCTTCAGGTCTTGCGCAATCACGGCCAGCGTCGAGGTCATTTCATTGACCAGCACCTTGTGGGCTTCCTGCAGCGAATCCAGGTAGTGATAGCTGCCATTGCCCACATCCGCCAGACGCTTCATCAGCGCCTCGTTGTAGTTGCTGTCACCCACGCCCAGCGTCGTCAGGCTGATGCCATGCTTGCGCTGCTCTTCCACCAGGGCCTTCAGGATCAGCGGGTCGGTCACGCCAATGTTCAGGTCGCCGTCGGTTGCCAGCAGCACGCGGTTGATGCCGTCCTTGATCAGGCCCTCGCGGGCCTGCGCATACGCCAGTCGGATGCCGCCCTCGCCATAAGTGCCGCCGCTGGCGCGCAACTGGTCAATGGCCTGATTGATGCGGTCCTTCTGGTCGCCAGGTGTCGGCGGCAGCACCACCTGCGAGCCACTGGCGTAGGTCACCAGGCTCACCCGGTCCTGCGGGCGCAACTGCGCCGTCAGCAGCTTCAATCCGGATTGCACCAGCGGCAACCGGTCCTGCGGCGACATCGAGCCCGACACATCCACCAGGAACACCAGGTTCGCCGGCGGCAGCGTCGCCTTGGCCACGTCCTTGCCCTTGATCGTGATGCGGATCAGGCCCCGGTCCGTCCGCCACGGCGAGGCGATCACCTGGGCGCGCACCTTGAACGGGTCACGGGCGTCCGGTGACGGGCCGCTGTCCTCAAAGCCGAAGTAATTCACCAGCTCTTCCACCCGCACCGCATCCTTGGGCGGCAGTTGGCCCCGGTTGATGAAGCGGCGCACGTTGGCATAGCTGCCGGTGTCCACACTGGCGCTAAAGGTGGAGACCGGCTGCTCGGCCACCCGCTGCCAAGGGTTGTCGGCATAGCTCTCGTACTTCGCCGTGTCCGGGGCCTGGTAAGGCAGCCCAACGGGCGGAGGCATCATCAGACGGCTGCGAGCGGCCTCCGGCGCCATGGCCGGCGGCGCGTAGCCGGTGACATTCACAGCGACAGGGGAGGGGGGCTGGGGCGGGGGCGGCATCGGCTTGAAGTCGGCGACGGGCGGCGCTGTCGGCGACTGGGCTTCCTGGCTGCGCGAGTGGGGCGCGCCCGATGTGCATGCATTGAGCAGCGCAACCGCCATCACCAGTCCGCCGACGGCCCGGCTTCCTGGGGTCTGCATCAGGTTGGAACGCCGTGGTGTCAGTCCTTGACGCCCGAAGAATGTCTGCACTTGAGTCTCTCCCTGTCTGGCATGAATGCCGGTTGTTGCACAACGCGTCACGTTTGGGGCGGTTGACCGAGTTCCGCAAGAGTCCCGCAAGTGCGGCAGCCCCGCCAAACTTCCTCTCGAGCTGAGGTAAACTCCCCGGCTTCACCGAATTTCCGACGCTGCTCGAAGCACGTTTTGACCGGCGGGTGCCAAGCCAAAGGCTGTATCCAGGCGCCCGCAAGTGTCACGGCTGGCGAGTTGTGACTTCGGTTGGGTGTCGTTCAATTCATTACCGGAGCCAACATGGGCAACAAGATCATCACCGAAGCCGATCGCCGCGCTACCCCCCGTCCCGTTCCTCCCAAGGGCGTGACCGTGACCACCGTGCGTGGCCAGAAGAGCAGCCTGGAGCGTGGTTCGCACACCCGCAGCAAGAAGAACCCGGGCAAGCGTCCTCATTCGGGTTGAGGTGATCCGGTCTTCCCGGGTCGCGCGCGGGCTCCGGCCCGCCATGGATCCAGGAACCCGCGTCTCTCCCTAACAGGCCCACGCCCTCCGGCGGGGCCTGTTTGCATTTCAGGGATGCTGCATCTGCCGCGCTGACCCCTGATCCCCCCTTTGCTCGATCAATCGCCATGATCCGCATCAACGAACTCCGCCTGCCGCTCAACCATCCGGAAGAGGCCCTGCGCCCGGCCATCGTGTCCCGCCTGGGCATTCCGGATGCACAGCTTCAGTCCTTCACCGTCTTCAAGCGCAGTTACGACGCGCGCAAGAAGACCGCCATGGTGCTGATCTACAGCATCGACTGCGAGGTGGAGAACGAAGCGGCGGTGCTGGCTCGCCTGCAGGGCGATGCGCACGTCAAGCCGTCTCCGGACACGTCCTACAAGTTCGTCGGTCATGCGCCGGCCGACTTCTATGCCGCTGAGCGCCCCCGGCCCGTGGTCATCGGCTTCGGGCCGTGCGGCATCTTCGCCGCCCTGATCCTGGCGCAGATGGGCCTGCGGCCGATCGTGCTGGAGCGTGGCAAGCAGGTGCGCGAACGCACCAAGGACACCTGGGGCCTGTGGCGCCAGAGCGAGCTCAACCCCGAGTCGAATGTGCAGTTCGGCGAGGGCGGCGCCGGCACCTTCTCAGACGGCAAGCTCTACAGCCAGATTTCCGACCCGCGTTTCCTCACCCGCAAGGTGCTGACCGAGTTCGTCAAGGCCGGGGCGCCGGAGGAAATCCTGTACGTCAGCAAGCCTCACATCGGCACCTTCCGCCTGGTGAGCATGGTCATCAAGATCCGCGCCGAGATCGAGCGGCTGGGCGGCGAGATCCGCTTCCAGCAGAAGGTGACGGACCTGCTGATCGAGCCCGATGCCCAGGGCGTCCAGCATGTGCGGGGCGTGACGCTGGAATCCGGTGAGCACCTCCGCGCGGACCATGTGGTGGTGGCTCTGGGCCACAGCGCGCGGGACACCTTCACGATGCTGCATGAGCGCGGCGTCTACATGGAGGCCAAGCCGTTCTCCATCGGCTACCGGATCGAGCATCCACAGTCGATCATCGACAAGGCCCGGTTCGGCCCGAATGCTGGACACCCCATCCTTGGCGCGGCGGACTACAAGCTGGTCCACCATGCCTCCAATGGCCGCTCGGTCTACAGCTTCTGCATGTGCCCGGGCGGCACCGTGGTGGCGGCGACCTCCGAACCCAATCGCGTGGTCACCAATGGCATGAGCCAATACTCGCGCGCCGAGCGCAATGCCAATGCCGGCATCGTGGTGGGCATCTCGCCGCAGGACTACCGGCAGGACGGCAAGAAGGACGGCAGCCTGGTGAACCCGCTGGACGGCCTGGCCTTCCAGCGATATTGGGAGTCCCGCGCCTTTGAACTGGGGGAGGGCGACTACCGGGCCCCCGCCGCCCTGGTGGGTGACTTCATCAAGCGCCAGCGCAGCACGATGCTCGGCACAGTGGAGCCCAGCTACAAGCCTGGTGTGACCATGACCGACCTGCAGCAGAAGGGGCGCGGCAGTCTGCCCGAGTACGCGCTGGATGCCATCCGCGAAGCCCTGCCGGCCTTCGAGCGGCAGATCCGTGGCTTCTCGATGAACGATGCGGTGCTGACCGGCGTCGAAACCCGTACCTCCTCGCCGCTGCGCATTACCCGCGGCAAGGACTATCAAAGCCTGAATGTCCGCGGCCTGTATCCGGCCGGTGAAGGCGCCGGGTATGCCGGCGGCATCATGTCGGCCGGGGTGGACGGCATCGAGGTGGCGGAGGCGCTGGGGCAGGCGCTGCTGGCCGAGCGCTGAGGGAGCACCGAGGGGGCGCTGCCCCCGGGTTTCATCGACTAGATTGAAACCCCAGGCTTCGCTGGGGACGAAGGGACTATCATGGAGGTCGGTAGTCCACGCCATGATGGCGAAGGCTACAGTCAACCCTAGCCAGAAGCCCACCATGCGCCTCGATCTCACCACCCTCAACCTCGTCTTGGCCATCGAACAGACCCGGTCGATCACCCGGGGTGCCGAGCGCGAGCATCTGGCACTGGCCGCTGCCAGCAAGCGGATTTCCGACCTCGAGACCCGTCTGGGCGTGCAACTCTTCGAGCGCCGCGCCCGTGGTGTCGAGCCGACCGAAGCCTGCCGCGCCCTGGTCCGCCACATCCGTTCCCTGCATGCCTCGCTGCATGCGCTGGAGAGCGAAGTGGTGGAATTTGCCCGCGGCATCAAGGGCCATCTGCGCATTGCCGCCAATGCCGGCGCTATCGCCGAAGCGTTGCCGCCCGACCTGGCCGCCTTCTCCCAGGCCCATCCCCAGATCCGCATCAGCCTGGAAGACCAGACCAGTGCCGAAGTGCAGGCGGCAGTGGCCGAAGGACGGGCCGATGTCGGCGTGTTCACCACCCCCTTGCTCGACAACCGCCTGCAGACCTGGAATTACCGCCATGGCCGGCTGTCGGTGCTGGTGCCCAACCGCCATGCGCTGTCGGACCGCAGCTCCGTCAGCTTCGACGACCTGCTGGACCACGACCTGGTCGGCCTGCACAGTGGCGCCGCCGCGCAGGAGCTGATGCTGCAGGAAGCCATGGCCCGTGGCCGCACGCTCAAGGCCCGGCTGCAGGTGCGCGGCTTCGATGCCATTGCCCAGCTGGTGGAAGCCGGTATGGGTGTGGCGGTGCTGCCGGACGCGCCCGCCCGCCGATTTGCCCAGGTCTTCGAGGTCCAGCGGCTGGATCTGGATGAAGCCTGGGCCCGTCGCGACTATGTTCTGGGTGTGGCCCGCCAGGAGCGCCTGCCCACCGTGGTGCAGCGCTTTGTGGACGCGCTGTGCCCGCCCCCCGCCAAGTGATTCGCTCAGCGTTCCACCCAATCGTCTGCCCCGTGACCTTGCAGTGATGGAGAGTCTCATGACCACCCCCCACGCCACTCCGCGCACCCTCTACGACAAGCTCTGGGACGAGCATGTGGTGCATACGGAAGAAGACGGCACCGCCGTGCTGTACATCGACCGCCATCTGGTCCATGAAGTGACCAGTCCGCAGGCCTTTGAAGGGCTGGACATCGCCGGCCGCAAGGTCTGGCGCCTGTCGGCCAACCTGGCGGTGAGCGACCACAACGTGCCTACCACCGATCGCAGCCAGGGCATTGCCGACCCGGTCTCTCGCCTGCAGGTGGACACGCTGGACGCCAACTGCGACCGCTTCGGCATCACCCAGTTCAAGATGAGCGACCGCCGCCAGGGCATCGTGCATGTGATCGGCCCGGAGCAGGGCGCCACACTGCCCGGCATGACGGTGGTCTGCGGCGACAGCCACACCTCCACCCATGGCGCCTTCGGTGCGCTGGCCCATGGCATCGGCACCTCCGAAGTCGAGCATGTGCTGGCCACCCAGACGCTGCTGGCCAAGAAGGCCAGGAACATGCTGATCAAGGTGGAGGGCCGGGTTGCGCCGGGTGTGGGTGCCAAGGACATCGTGCTGGCCATCATCGGCCGCATCGGCACGGCCGGCGGCACCGGCTACACCCTTGAATTCGCCGGCTCGGCCATCCGTGCCCTGAGCATGGAAGGTCGCATGACCGTCTGCAACATGGCGATCGAGGCTGGCGCGCGGGCCGGCCTGATTGCGGTGGATGACACCACCCTCCAGTATGTGAAGGGCCGTCCGTTCTCGCCGGCGGGCGTTGAATGGGATCAGGCAGTGCAGTACTGGCGCACCCTGCATTCCGACGAAGGGGCCCACTTCGACAAGGTCGTCGAACTGGATGCCGCGCAGATCCGTCCCCAGGTGACCTGGGGCACCTCGCCCGAGATGGTCCTGTCCATCGAGGATCGGGTGCCGGATCCGGACAAGGAAAAGGACGCCGTCAAGCGCGGCGCCATGGAGCGGGCGCTGCAATACATGTCGCTGGAGCCGAACAAGGCGATCAACGACATCCGTATCGACAAGGTCTTCATCGGCTCCTGCACCAACAGCCGGATCGAGGATATGCGCGAAGCCGCTGCGGTGGTGCGCCGTCTGGGTGGCCGCATCGCCAGCAATGTGAAGCTGGCCCTGGTGGTGCCGGGCTCGGGTCTGGTGAAGGCGCAGGCCGAAGCCGAAGGGCTGGATCAGGTCTTCAAGGCCGCCGGCTTTGAATGGCGCGAGCCGGGCTGCTCGATGTGCCTGGCCATGAATGCGGACCGGCTGGAGCCGGGCGAGCGCTGCGCCTCCACCAGCAATCGGAATTTTGAAGGACGGCAAGGGGCCGGGGGGCGTACCCACCTGGTGAGCCCGGCCATGGCTGCGGCGGCGGCCATGCAGGGCCATTTTGTTGACGTCCGCAAGCTGGGAGCCTGACATGGAAGCGTTCACCCTTCACAAGGGCCTGGTGGCCCCGATGGACCGTGAGAACGTCGATACCGACGCGATCATCCCGAAGCAGTTCCTCAAGTCGATCAAGCGCACTGGCTTCGGCCCCAACCTGTTCGACGAGTGGCGGTATCTGGACCACGGCGAGCCGGGGCAGGATCCGGCCAGCCGCAAGCCCAATCCGGACTTCGTGCTGAACCAGCCGCGCTATCAGGGCGCGTCGATTCTCATCGCGCGGGCCAATTTCGGCTGCGGCTCCAGCCGCGAGCATGCGCCCTGGGCGCTTCAGCAATACGGCTTCCGCGCCCTGATCGCGCCGAGCTTTGCCGACATCTTCTTCAACAACACCTTCAAGAACGGCGTGCTGCCAATCGTGCTGCCGGAAAGCCAGGTGGCCCGTCTGTTCGACGAGGTCGCGGCTTTCCCCGGCTATCAGCTGACGGTGGACCTGCAGCGCCAGGTGGTGATCAAGCCGGACGGCGAAGAGCTGCCCTTTGACGTGCAGCCCTTCCGCAAGTACTGCCTGCTCAACGGCTTCGACGACATCGGCCTGACCCTGCGGCATGCCGACAAGATCAAGGCTTTTGAGGCCGAGCGCATCGCCACCAAGCCGTGGCTGAATCACCGCCTTCCCCGTTAAACCAGTCCAGCGCCGCGCAGGCGTGCCCACACTCGGGCGGCTTGCGGCGCCCCAGGGAGACCCCATGAAGATTGCAGTTTTGCCGGGTGACGGCATTGGCACCGAGATCATCGCCGAGGCCGTCAAGGTCCTGAAGGTGCTGGACCTGCCGCTGGAGATGGAAACCGCGCCGGTGGGTGGCGCCGCCTATGAGGCGGCCGGCCATCCGCTGCCGGAGGCCACGCTCAAGCTGGCGCAGCAGGCCGACGCGGTGCTGTTTGGCGCCGTGGGCGACTGGAAATACGACAAGCTCGAGCGGGCGCTGCGTCCCGAGCAGGCCATCCTCGGCCTGCGCAAGGCCCTGGGCCTGTTTGCCAACTTCCGCCCGGCCATCTGCTATGAGCAGCTCACCCATGCCTCCAGCCTCAAGCCCGAGCTGGTGGCGGGGCTGGACATCCTGATCATCCGTGAGCTGACCGGTGACATCTACTTCGGCCAGCCGCGTGGCCGCCGCACTGCGGTGGATGGGCATTTCCCCGGCAGCGAAGAAGCCTTCGACACCATGCGCTATTCGCGCCCGGAGATCGAGCGCATCGCCCATGTGGCCTTCCAGGCGGCCCGCCTGCGCAACCGCAAGGTCACCAGCGTGGACAAGGCCAACGTGCTGGAAACCTTCCAGTTCTGGAAGGATGTGGTGACCGAGGTCCATGCCCAGTATCCGGACGTGGAGCTGGAGCACATGTATGTGGACAACGCCGCCATGCAGCTGGTGAAGGCCCCCAAGAAATTCGACGTGGTGGTCACCGGCAACATGTTCGGCGACATCCTGTCGGACGAAGCCGCCATGCTCACCGGCTCCATCGGCATGCTGCCCTCGGCCTCGTTGGACAAGAACAACAAGGGCCTGTATGAGCCCAGCCACGGCAGCGCGCCGGACATTGCCGGGCAGGGAATTGCCAATCCGCTGGCTACAATCCTCTCCGCTGCCATGATGCTCAAGTTCTCCCTCCACCAGCCCGAAGCCGCTGCTCGTATCGAGCAGGCGGTTCAAGCCGTGCTGGCCCAGGGTCTGCGCACCGCGGACATCTGGAGCGAGGGCACCCGCAAGGTGAGCACCCGCGAGATGGGTGATGCCGTTGTGTCCGCTGTCAAAGCGGGCACGTCCGCCATCACCACCACCAAAACCATCAAGAGCTGACTGCTCCGGTTCGTCTCGCCCCTGCACAAACCCGGCGAAGCGAGCCGGGCAGGGGCCCCAGGGTTTGTGTTGAGACGACCTTCAGCAATTCAAGCGATTCAAGGAACGCAAGATGACGACATTGGTAGGACTGGTGGGATGGCGCGGCATGGTGGGCTCGGTGCTCATGGACCGCATGGCCCAGGAGCGGGACTTCGACCTGATCGAGCCGCTGTTCTTCAGCACCTCGAATGCCGGCGGCACCGCCCCGTCGTTCGCGAAGAACGAAACGCAGCTGCAAAACGCCTTTGATCTGGAGCAGCTCAAGCGCTGCGAGATCATCATCACCTGCCAGGGCGGCGACTACACCAGCGAGGTCTATCCCAAGCTGCGTGCCGCCGGCTGGGCCGGCCACTGGATCGACGCGGCCTCCACGCTGCGCATGGCCAGCGACGCCGTCATCGTGCTGGACCCGGTCAACCTGCCGGTCATCCAGCAATCGCTGGCCAAGGGCGGCCGGGACTGGATCGGCGGCAACTGCACCGTCAGCTGCATGCTGATGGGCGTGGGCGCCCTCTACAAGGCGGGCCTGGTGGAGTGGATGTCCACCCAGACCTACCAGGCAGCCTCCGGGGGCGGCGCGCAGCACATGCGTGAGCTGCTGACCCAGTACGGCACCCTCAATGCCGAAGTCCGCGCCCTGCTGGACGACCCCAAGAGCGCCATCCTGGAGATCGACCGCAAGATCATCCAGAAGCAGCGCAGCCTGTCCGCCGACGAAACCGCCAACTTCGGGGTGCCGCTGGGCGGCTCGCTGATTCCCTGGATCGACAAGGACCTGGGTAACGGTCAGTCCAAGGAAGAGTGGAAGGGCATGGCGGAAACCAACAAGATCCTGGGGCAGGGCGAGGGCTTTGGCACCGCCGCCGTCCCGGTGGATGGTTTCTGCGTGCGCATCGGCGCCATGCGCTGCCACAGCCAGGCGCTGACCTTCAAGCTCAAGAAGGATGTGCCGCTGGCCGACATCGAAGCCATGATCGCCGCGGACAACGAATGGGTGAAGGTGGTGCCCAATACCCGCGAGGCCACCATCCGCGACCTGACCCCGGTGGCCGTCACCGGCACCATGACCATCCCGGTGGGCCGCCTGCGCAAGCTGGCCATGGGTCCGGAGTATCTGGGCGCCTTCACCGTGGGTGACCAGTTGCTGTGGGGCGCGGCCGAGCCGCTGCGCCGCATGCTGCGCATCCTGCTGGAACGCTGAGCCGCATCGGCACCGGGTAACACCGGTCGCCGGCTGTGACCAACACCGCCCCGGCTGTGCCCTCTTCAAGGGGCGCTACCGGGGCGGTGGCACGTCCGGACCCGGGCTTTCCCCGCTTCGTGACCCATTTCGCGTTGCCCGTACGCGACAAGCTGGTAACCGCCTGTGAACCGTGGCTAGTTCATCCATGCTATTCAGGAGCTTTCTCAGCAACGGAGCGTATATGCTTGCCACCGTTGTGATTTTCTACCGCGGGAACGGAGCGGGCATTGCCAAACGCTCGCGTCACACAACAACAATACGTCATGACAGGCGGTCCAAGTTTTAGGGGCCGCTTTGTTGCTTTGGGGGACGCCTTGAAAAAACATGCAAGCGCTTATGCGCGATTTGCCCTGAGCCAAGTGGCTGCGGTGACCGCTCTCGGTCTCGCGGCGGGTTCGGCCTGGGGGTTGGGACTGGGCAAGCTGACGGTGCAATCGGCGCTGGGGGAGACTCTGCGCGCTGAAATCGACGTCACCAGTCTGACGCCCGAGGAAGCAGCTTCCTTGAAGCTGAAGGTGGCGCCCCCGGAGGCCTATCGCGCCAGCGGTCTGGACTACAACGCCGTGCTGACCAGTGCCCAGGTGCAACTGGCCCGTCGTGCCGACGGTCGTCCTTACCTGCGCGTCACCAGTGACCGCTCGGTGCAGGAACCGTTCGTGGACGTGATCCTGGAGCTGAACTGGTCCAACGGTCGTCTGACCCGCGAATTCACGCTGCTGTTCGATCCGCCGTCCAACAACGTCGCACGCAATACCGACAGCGGCACCTCGCCGGTGATCTCTGCCCCGGCCAGCACGGCCCAGGGGTCGGGCACTGCGGCGGTGGCGGGTTCCAACGGCCGCGCCGCATCGGCCGCGCCGATGCCCCCCGCACCGGCCGTGACCGCACGCCCCAAGGCCGCCGCCCCGGCGCCCACCGCGCAGGCGCCCGCGCCGGCCACTGGCGCCAGCGAATACACGGTCAAGCAGGGCGACACGCTCTCGCGCATCGCCTCCAAGACCCAGCCCTCGGGCGTGTCGCTGGACCAGATGCTGGTGGGCCTGTATCGCAACAACCCCGATGCCTTCATCAACAACAACATGAACCGGCTGAAGTCCGGTGCCGTGTTGCAGGTGCCGGGCAGTGACGCCCTGAATGGCATTTCGCCGCAGGAAGCCCGTCAGGTCATCCAGGCGCAGAGCAGCGACTTCGGTGGCTACCGGTCGCGTCTGGCCGAGGCTGCGCCGACGCTCAAGCAGACCGACAGCGAGCGCCAGGCCAAGGGCCAGGTGCAAGCCGCCGTCGAAGAGCGCAAGAACGCCGCCGCCCCGACCCCGGACAAGCTGACCCTGAGCAAGGGCGCTGCCGCCGAGAAGGCTGAAACCAAGGCGTCCAAGGACACCCAGAAGAAAGACTCCGCCGCCCGCGTGGCCGAGCTGACCCGCAACGTGGAAGAGCTCAAGAAGCTCAGCGCAGCGGCCAAGCCGGCTTCGGCGACGGCTCCGGCGAATGCCCCCACACCGGCTCCTGCGCCTGCGCCGGCCCCCGCGCCGGTGGTTGCAGCGTCGGTGCCGGCCGTCACGGTCGCTGGCACGCCGCCGGTGGCTGCCTCGGCAGAGGCCTCCTCGCCGGTCGTGGCTGAAGCGGCTTCGGAGCCGGTGGCTGCCTCCGCACCGGTCGTGGCCCGTCCGATGCCGCAGCCGCAACCCGCGCCGGAAGAGCCGGGTCTGCTGGACTCGCTGATGGACTACCTGCCGGCCATCGGCGCCGCGCTGCTGGTCATCGTGGGTGGCATTGGCTACCGCACCTGGAAGGCCAAGAAGGACGCCGCCAACCGCGGTGAGACCGCCTTTGCCGAAAGCCGTCTGGCCCCCGATTCGTTCTTCGGCCATAGCGGCGGTCAGCGCGTGGACACCCGCGACGGCGCCGCCAGCGGCCAGTCGTCGATGAGCTATTCGCTGAGCCAGCTGGATGCCATCGGTGATGTGGATCCGGTGGCCGAAGCCGACGTCTATCTGGCCTACGGCCGCGACCTGCAGGCCGAAGAAATCCTGAAGGAAGCGCTGCGTGCCAACCCCGAGCGTCTGGCCATCCGCCTGAAGCTGCTGGAGGTCTACGGCAAGCGTCGTGACATCAAGGGCTTTGAGCAACTGGCCACCCAGCTGTATGCCGAGACCCGCGGTCAAGGCGAAGACTGGGCCAAGGTCCAGGAGCTGGGCCGTCAGGTCGATCCGGAAAATCCGCTGTACCAGCCGGGCGGCGCTCCGGTGCTGCTGGGCGATGACGACGACCGTCCCGAGCCGATGAACGCCAGCACCTTGCCGGCTGCCGGCTTGGTGCCGCCGCCGGCCAGCCGTGCCGCTCCGGCAGCAGCGGCCGCCGCCGCAGCCGCCGTGGTGGCCGCTCCGCGCGATGCCGGCCCGTCCAGCCTGATGGACCTGGACCTGGATCTGGACCTGGGCTCGACCCCGGCACCGGCGCCCGCCATGGCTTCGACGCAAGCGCTGCCCAGCGCCGTGAACCAGCCTGACCTGGGCATGGATCTGGACCTGAGCACGCCGCCCGCGGCCGCTCCGTCCGCTCGCGACGACCTGCAGTTCGACCTGGGTGACCTGAACGAAACGCCCCGCGCGGCGCCGAAGTCGGCCCCGGCGCAAGCGCCTGAGTCCCTGGACTTCGACCTGGGTGGCATCGATCTGGACCTGCCGGCTTCGCCGAGCCCGGCTCCTGGCCAGACCCTGGACATGGGGTCGCTGGACCTGCCGGACCTGGACGTGCCCGCACCGGCACCGGCCGCCTCCACCGACACGCTGAGCCTGGACGACCTGGGCGTGGACCTGGACAGCATCGATCCGAACGATGACGATGCCCTGCAGCGTCAACTGGAGCTGGCTGAAGAATTCCGCCAGATCGGTGACACCGAAGGGGCCCGTGACGTGCTGCAGGAACTGGTGGCCAAGGCCTCCGGCCCGCTGCGCGACCGTGCCCAGGCGATGCTGAACCAGTTGCGCTGACCCGGACGCTGCCCAGACGGCAGCGGCTACACTTGATCAAAGGCGCTCGGCCAAGCCGGGCGCCTTTTGTTTTTTGCGGCTCACGGGGTGGCTGTCGGGTGACGGCTGGCGCGTGACGATGGACAGACGAGGGCAGGGCATGCGCGTGGCGCTGGGTGTGAGTTATCGCGGTGGGGCGTACAAGGGCTGGCAGAGTCAGCCGGGCGGCGGCACGGTGCAGGATGCGCTGGAAGCTGCGCTGACCCAGTTCGCCGCCCAGCCCATCCGCACCCTTTGCGCCGGCCGCACGGATACCGGCGTGCACGGGCTCAATCAGGTGGTGCACTTCGACTCGCCGGTGGACCGCGAGCCGTTCTCGTGGGTGCGCGGCACCAATCGCTACCTGCCGCCCGATATCGCGGTGCAGTGGTGTGCGTTTCCCGGTGAAGGGTTTCATGCCCGCAACTGGGCCCGGGGTCGCCGCTACTGCTACCTGCTGCTGGAGTCGAATGTGCGCCCGGCCATCGAGCAGGGCGCGGTCGGCTGGACCTTCCGTCCGCTGGATGGCGACGCGATGCGGGATGCAGCGGCCCGGCTGATCGGCGAGCACGACTTCAGTTCCTTCCGCTCGGCGGAATGCCAGGCGGCGTCGCCGGTCAAGCAGCTGCGCAAGATCGAGATCCAGCGACGCGGGGCCTATTGGCGCTTCGAGTTCGACGCCTCGGCCTTCCTGCATCACATGGTGCGCAACCTGATGGGCTGCCTGGTGGCGGTGGGCACCGGCAACCGGCCGCCGTCCTGGATCGACGACGTGCTGGCAGCGCGCTCACGGGATGCAGCCGCGCCGACCTTCGCGCCGGACGGGCTGTATTTCGTGGGGCCATACTACGACGCGCCGCTCGGACTGCCTGAGCGCACCGCGGCGATGGACTGGCTGCCCTGAAGGACTCCCGGGTCGACCGCGCACGAGGGGCGGGGGCATCGCACAATCATGGCCTAACCGGATCACGGCCTGACCAGATCACGGGATCACCGGATCACTCCCTCTCCCTCACTTTCTGATTCCCCGAAGCGACCGCATGAGCCGAACCCGAATCAAGATCTGTGGCCTGACCCGCGAGGCCGATGTGGATGCCGCCGTCGAGGCCGGTGCCGATGCCATCGGGCTGGTCTTCTACGACAAGAGCCCCCGCGCCGTCACGGTGGCCCGCGCGGCCGAGCTGGTGCGGCGGCTGCCGCCCTTCGTCACGCCAGTGGGACTGTTCGTGAATGCCCCGGCCGCCGACATTGAAGCCGCCCTGCGCGCCATCCCCACGCTGACCCTGCAATTCCACGGCGACGAGTCGCCCGAGGACTGCGAGCGCTGGAATCGCCCCTATTTGCGTGCGGCTCGCATGGCACCGGGCTTTGATTTGTTAGACTTCGCCCATCGTTTCTCCAGCGCCCAGGCTGTCCTGCTCGACGCATTCGTTGACGGGTATGGTGGGGGTGGAAAGGTGTTTGATTGGTCACTGCTGCCTCCAAGCGTTCCCTCTCCGGTCGTTTTGTCTGGTGGGTTGAGTGCAGCCAACGTGATCGATGGCGTGCTGAAGGTACGGCCCTGGGCCGTTGACGTCAGTTCCGGTGTCGAGGTCGCCAAGGGCCTCAAGGACGCCGACAAGATCCGCCATTTCTGCAACGCCGTGCGCCAGGCCGACCAACAGCTGTCATCCGGCCATTGAGCGTTGCCCTCACTTGAGGACGCCTCATGTCTTCCACATTGCTTGATCGCTCCAACGACGGTTCGCTGAACCGTTCCGGCGAGGTTCCCGTCTCGCTGACCACCCCTCTGGAGGGTTATGCCCAGCCGGATGCCGCCGGCCGCTTCGGCCCGGTGACCACCCCGGCCTCCAGTGGCTATTACGGTGGACGTTTTGTCGCCGAAACCCTGATCCATGCGCTGGATGAGCTCAACGAAGCCTACGAAAAGTACAGCAAGGACCCGGAATTCATCCGCGAGTACCAGTACGAGCTGGCGCACTTCGTGGGTCGTCCCAGCCCCATCTATCACGCTCGTCGGCTGAGCGAGGAGCTCGGCGGCGCGCAGATCTTCCTCAAGCGCGAGGACCTCAACCACACCGGCGCGCACAAGGTGAACAACACCATCGGTCAGGCCCTGCTGGCCCGCCGCATGGGCAAGAAGCGCGTCATCGCCGAGACCGGCGCCGGTCAGCATGGCGTGGCCACCGCCACCATCTGCGCCCGTTACGGCATGGAATGCGTGGTGTACATGGGCGCAGAGGATGTGAAGCGTCAGTCGCCCAACGTCTACCGCATGCACCTGCTGGGCGCCAAGGTAGTGCCGGTGGAGTCCGGCTCCCGCACCCTCAAGGACGCGCTGAATGAAGCGATGCGCGACTGGGTCACCCACATCGAGAATACCTTCTACATCATCGGGACCGTGGCCGGTCCTCATCCTTATCCGATGATGGTGCGGGACTTCCAGCGCATCATCGGGGACGAGTGCCTGACCCAGATGCCGGAGATGATCGGCCGCCAACCCGATGCGGTGATCGCCTGCGTGGGCGGTGGCAGCAATGCCATCGGCATCTTCTATCCCTACATCCCGCACACGGGCGTGCGCCTGATCGGCGTGGAAGCCGCCGGGCAGGGCGTGGACACGCCCAAGCATGCCGCCACCCTGAGCGCCGGCACGCCCGGCGTGCTGCATGGCAACCGCACCTATCTGCTGCAGGACGAGGCCGGGCAGATCATCGAGACCCATTCGATCTCCGCCGGTCTGGACTATCCGGGCGTCGGCCCGGAGCATGCCTATCTCAAGGACATCGGCCGTGCTGAATATGTCGGCGCCACCGACGCCGAAGCGCTGTCCGCCTTCCACCGCCTGTGCCGCACCGAGGGCATCATCCCGGCGCTGGAGTCCAGCCATGCGCTGGCACATGCCATCAAGCTCGCGCCCACGATGCGTCCCGACCAGCATCTGCTGATCAACCTCTCGGGCCGCGGCGACAAGGACATCGGCACCGTCGCCGACCTCTCCGGCGCGACCTACTTCGACCGTCCCTCGATGGGCGGGCATGCGGTCAAGGGCGGCGCCGAGCTGACCGGGCAGGGCAGCCAAGGCGGCCAGGGAGGTGCGCAATGAGCCGCATCCAAGCCACCTTCGAGCGCCTGAAGGCGCAGGGCCGCAAGGCGCTGATCCCCTACGTCACCGCCGGCGACCCCTATGCGGATGTCACCGTCGAGCTGATGCTGGCCATGGCCCGCGCCGGCGCCGACGTCATCGAGCTGGGCATTCCGTTCTCCGACCCGATGGCGGACGGCCCGGTCATCCAGCGCGCCAGCGAGCGGGCGCTGGCCAAGGGCATCTCCCTGCGGCAGGTGCTCGCCATGGTCCGGGAGTTCCGCGATCAGCATGCGGACACCCCGGTCGTGCTGATGGGCTATGCCAACCCAATCGAACGCATGGGCCCCCAGGCCTTTGTGGATGCCGCCAAGCAGGCCGGTGTGGACGGGGTGCTGGTGGTGGACTATCCGCCGGAAGAAAGCGATGTCTTTGCGGCCTCGCTGAAGGCCCAAGGCCTGGACCCGATCTTCCTGCTGGCGCCCACCTCCACCGACGAGCGGGTTCGCCGCATCGGGGAGCTGGCCAGCGGTTACGTCTATTACGTCTCGCTCAAGGGCGTCACCGGTGCCGGCCACCTGGACACCAGCGCCGTGGCCGATGCCATGCCCCGGCTGCGTGCCCATGTGAAGATCCCGCTGGGCGTGGGTTTTGGCATCCGGGACGGCAAAACGGCGGCCGCGGTTGCGCGCGTGTCGGACGCGGTGGTGATCGGTTCGGCACTCGTCCAACTGATCGAGGTCCAGACACGCGATAATGTCGCCAACCAGGCTGCGGCCTTCATCCGAGACATCCGCCAGGCGCTGGACAGCTGATCCCTGGGAGATCCCTGTGATCTCCCGTTGATCGGCTGCCCGGCAGTGGCCGCCTGACACCTACCAAGGCCTTCCAAGGCCTATCAAGGAGCCCGCCATGAGTTGGCTTGAGAAACTGCTACCGCCGAAGATTCAACAGACTGACCCGGATCAGCGCCGCACGGTGCCCGAAGGTCTGTGGATCAAGTGCCCGTCCTGCGAAACCGTACTCTACAAGACGGACCTGGAGCAAAACGTCAACGTCTGCCCCAAGTGCTCGCACCATCACCGCATCGGTGCCCGTGCGCGTCTGGACGCCTTCCTCGACGGCGAAGGCCGTTATGAAGTCGGCCAGGAAGTGCTGCCGGTGGACGCCCTGAAGTTCAAGGACAGCAAGAAGTATCCGGACCGGCTCAAGGAAGCGCTGGAATCGACCGGCGAGACCGACGCCCTGGTGGTCATGGGCGGCGCGGTGATGAGCGTCCCCGTGGTCGCGGCCTGTTTTGAGTTCGACTTCATGGGCGGCTCGATGGGCTCGGTGGTGGGTGAGCGTTTCGCCCGCGGGGTCGAGACCGCGCTGGAACAGAAGACGCCGTTCATCTGCTTCACCGCCACCGGCGGCGCCCGCATGCAGGAAGGCCTGCTGTCGCTGATGCAGATGGCCAAGTCCAATGCAGCCCTGACGCGTCTGGCCAAAGCCAAGCTCCCCTACATCAGCGTGCTGACCGACCCCACCATGGGCGGTGTGTCGGCCAGCTTCGCCTTCGTGGGTGACATCGTGATTGCGGAACCCAAGGCCCTGATCGGCTTTGCCGGTCCGCGGGTGATCGAGAACACCGTGCGCGAAAAGCTGCCCGCCGGCTTCCAGCGCGCCGAGTTCCTGCTGGAAAAGGGCGCGGTGGACATGATCGTGGACCGCCGCAAGCTGCGTGAAACCATTGCCCGCAGCCTGGCCATGCTGCAGCGCCAAAGCGCTGACGCGGTCGCCTGATCGGCGCGCGCGCTGCGACACAAGCGCCGCAGCGCCCGCCCCGGAATTCCCCGTCCGGGGCGTCTTGAATCAATGGCCAGGCCGGCAACGGACTGGCCGTGTTTGTTTTGGGCCTAGATTCGCATGACAACCTCTGGCGTTCCCACTCCAACTCCCACTCCCAGCGCCCCCCCCAGCGACGCTTCCATCGCGCCCGCCATCGCTGCGGCGGCCGATCCGCAACAGGCGCTGGAGCAATGGCTGGCCCACTGCGAGCGGCTGCATCCCAAAGAGATCGACATGACCCTGGCCCGTGTGGCCCGGGTGCGTGACACCCTGGGGCTGGGCTTTGGCGAGACGCCGGTCGTGATGGTGGCCGGCACCAACGGCAAGGGCTCGACCTGCGCGATGCTGGAAAGCGTCGCCCTGCAGGCCGGTTACCGGGTGGGGCTCTACATCAAGCCGCATCTGGTGCACTTCCAGGAGCGCTGCCGGGTGGACGGACGCCCGGTGGAGGCGGCCTCGCTGCTGCCGCACTTCGAGGCAGTGGAAGCCGCCCGCGGGGACCAAGCGCTGACCTATTTCGAGTTCACCACCCTGGCCATCCTGCACCGCCTGGCGGCCGAGCCGCTGGACCTGGTCATCCTGGAAGTGGGCCTGGGCGGGCGGCTGGATGCGGTCAATGTGATCGATGCGGACTGCAGCGTCATCACCAGCATCGACCTGGACCACACCGAATACCTGGGCCCGGACCGTGAATCGGTGGGCCGTGAGAAGGCCCACATCATGCGTCCCGGCAAGCCGGTGGTGGTGTCCGACCCGATGCCGCCGGCCAGCATTGCCGCCCATGCCGAGGCCATCGGCGCCGATCTGCGGCAACTGGGCCGAGATTTCACCTACAGCGGCGACCGTCAGCAGTGGAACTGGGCCGGGCGCAACCGTCGCTACAGCGGCATGTCCTATCCGGCGCTGCGCGGGGTGAACCAGCTGCTGAATGCGGCCGGCGTGCTGGCGGTGTTCGAGGCGCTGTATGAGCGCCTGCCCATCAGCGCCCAGGCGGTGCGGGCCGGCCTGGCCCTGGTGGAGTTGCCAGGCCGCTTCCAGGTAGTGCCCGGCTCGCCGATGCTGGTGCTGGATGTGGCCCACAACCCGCATGCGGTGGCCGCGCTGGCCCAGAATCTGGACCAGATGGGTTTTTATCCGCGCACCCGGGCCGTCTTCGGCGCGATGGCGGACAAGGACCTGGCCAACATCCTGTCCCGCATCGCCCCGCTGATCGACCACTGGCATTTCTGCGACCTGCCCATCCCCCGTGCGGCGACCGCCCAGGCGTTGGCCCAGCGCTTTGAGGAGGCGAGGGCGCAGGGCCTGCTCAAAGCCCCATCCGGCGTGGGCACCAGCGTGCATCCGGACCCGGCCTCCGCATTGGCCTCGGCCGCGGCGCAGGCTGACCCCGCTGATAGAATTTTGGTCTTTGGTTCCTTCTACACCGTTGGAGGTGTGCTCAAGCATGGGCTGCCCCGCCTGGGGGTAGGTGTCATGCCCGAAGATGAGCAGCCCTCAACGGGCGAGGCATGAAGACGGCGGCCTCTCTTTTTAACGCCAGCATAGGCATTGAAGCTCCATGGGTCTGTTGTCTTTTCTGAAGCGCGGCGGTGCGGATGATGGCGCCAAGGCGGCCAGTAGCGCCTCTGCCGGCAAACCGGCCCGGAATGCGCGCGCCTCGGCGGACGCCGTGGATGATGTGCAGCAACTGCGCCTGCGCGCCCGGCGTCGGCTGATCGGATCGGTCGTGCTGGTGGGCGTGGGGGTGATCGTCTTCCCGCTGCTGTTCGAGACCCATCCGCGCCCGATTCCGGTGGACCTGCCGATCGACATTCCGAAGAAGGAAGGCGCCGCACCGCTGAATGTGCCCGCGCCCAAGGTGGCGAAGATCGACGACACGGTGGACCCCAAGGAAGCGGGCCGCGCCGTCATCCAGGAAACGGCCGAGCAGGTGGCTGCTGACCGTGCGGTGCCGGTGCCGCAAACGCCTCAGACCGCTCAGGCGGGCCAAACTCCGCAGACCCCGCGTGACCCCGCCGCAGATCCTGCCGCCCGCAGCGACGTCAAGCCCGAGGCCACGGCCCGGATGGCAGCACCGGCGCATGTCGAGTCGCGGCCCAAGCCGGCGGACAAGCCCGCTGACAAACCCACCGACACGCGCGTGGCGGATGCCAAGCCGGCCAAGCCGGATGCGCGGACGGACAGCCGCTCAGACAGCCGCACCGAGGCCAAGCGCCCCGCCACGCCGAATGAATCCGCCCGTGTGCAAGCCATGCTGGAAGGCCACGCCAACGACCGCAAGCTGGCCGATGCCGCCGCCGCTGCGGTCCCCAATGGCAACCGCTTTATCGTCCAGGTGGGCGCCTATGCCGACGCCAAGGCCGCCCAGGACGCCCGCAGCAAGGTCGAGCGCATGGGCCTGAAAACCTACACCCAGGCGGTCGAGACGCCGGACGGCAAGCGCATCCGTGTGCGGGTGGGTCCCTTCGGCAGCCGGGATGAAGCCGACAAGGTGGCGGCCAAGGTGCGCAGCGGCGGTCTGAGCTCCGCGGTCCTGACGCTCTGACGGCCCGATGATGAGCTGGGTCGACCTCGCACTGCTGGCCATGCTGGTCATCTCCATCCTGCTGGGCGTCTGGCGGGGGCTGGTGTTCGAGGTGATGACCATCGTGGGCTGGCTGGTGGCCTGGATGGCGGCGCCGTTTGTGTCGCCCTGGATCGAGCATCTGCTGCCGCAGGACAAATGGAGCCCGACGCTGCTGCATGCGCTGGGCCTGGTGCTGGCGTTCCTGCTGGTGCTGCTGCTGTGGGGCCTGGGCGCCAAGCTGGTGCGTGCGCTGATCCAGGCGACGCCGCTGAGCATCCTGGACCGTCTGGGCGGTGCGGTCTTTGGCGTGCTGCGGGGCGTGTTGCTGGGCTTGGTGGTGGCCGTGGTGGTGGGCATGACGCCGGCCGTGCAGTCCCCGTCCTGGAAAGAATCGCTGCTGGCACCCTGGCTGCAGGGTACTCTGGTGCAGGTCCGGCCGCTGCTGCCGCAGGCCCTGCACGACTACATTCCCATTCCGGCCTGACCTCCACAAGTGGTCAGGCCTCATTGTTCTCTGTGATTTGAAGGATCAGGCATGTGTGGCATCGTCGGTGTGATTTCCAAGGCGCCGGTCAACCAGCTCATTTATGACGCGCTGCTGCTGTTGCAGCACCGCGGGCAGGATGCAGCAGGCATCGTCACCATGCAGGGCAAGAAGTGCTTCATGCACAAGGCGCGCGGCATGGTGCGGGACGTGTTCCGCACCCGCAACATGCGGGCGCTTCCCGGCACGGTGGGGCTGGGTCAGGTCCGTTATCCGACGGCCGGCAATGCCTACAGCGAGGAAGAGGCCCAGCCCTTCTACGTCAACGCGCCCTACGGCATCGTGCTGGTGCACAACGGCAACCTGACTAATGCCCATGCCTTGAAGGACCAGCTCTTCGAGGTGGACCGCCGCCACATCAACACCGAAAGCGACACCGAGGTGCTGATCAACGTGCTGGCCCACGAGCTGGAGATGGCCGGTCGTGAGCTGCCCCTGACGCCCGCTTCCGTCTTCAAGGCGGTGAGCGAGGTGCACAAGCGCATCAAGGGATCCTATGCGGTGATCGCGCTGATCGCCGGTCACGGTCTGCTGGCCTTCCGCGATCCCTTTGGCATTCGTCCGCTGTGCTTTGGCCAGACGGCCGAGGGCGATGTGATGGTGGCCAGCGAAAGCGTGGCGCTGGAAGGCACCGGCCATCAGCTGACCCGCGACGTCGCCCCCGGCGAGGCGCTGTTCATCGATACCCAGGGCACCGTGCACACCCAGCAGTGCGCCGAGAATCCGACGCTCAACCCCTGCATGTTCGAGTTCGTCTACCTGGCGCGCCCGGACTCGGTGATGGACGGCATCTCGGTGTATCAGTCCCGCCTGAACATGGGCGAGACCTTGGCTCAGCGCCTGATCTCCACCATTCCGCCGACCGAAATCGATGTGGTGATCCCGATTCCGGAGTCCAGCCGTCCCTCGGCCATGCAGCTGGCCCACCGCATTGGCAAGCCCTATCGCGAAGGCTTCGTGAAGAACCGCTATGTGGGGCGGACCTTCATCATGCCGGGGCAGTCCACTCGCAAGAAGTCGGTGCGTCAGAAGCTCAATGCCATCGGCCTGGAGTTCAAGGACCGCAATGTGCTGCTGGTGGATGACTCCATCGTGCGGGGCACCACCTCCAAGGAAATCGTGCAGATGGCCCGTGAGGCTGGTGCCCGCAAGGTCTATCTGGCCTCGGCCGCGCCGCCGGTGCGCTTCCCCAATGTCTACGGCATCGACATGCCGACCAAGGAAGAGCTGATTGCCCATGGCCGCTCGATCGAAGAGATCCGCCAGTTCATCGGCGCCGATGCGCTGATCTATCAGGATGTGGATGCGATGAAGCGCGTGGTCGCCCAACTGCGTCCGGGGTTGAACGGCTTTGAGGCGTCCTGCTTTGACGGCCGCTACATCACCGGCGATGTGTCGGCGGAAGACTTCGCCACCATGCAGGCGCAGCGCAAGTCGCAGGCCGAGGAAGACGACCTGCCGGCCCGCAGCCGTCTGGCCCTGCAAAGCGGAGGTGACCAGTGAGCGCAGGCGCAGGCTCTCCGACCGACTCGAAGAAGGGCGGCATTCCCCGCGTGGAGCTGCCGCAGGATGCGCGCCTGGCCACGCTGGCGGTGCGTGAAGGCCTGCCGCCCACGCCCTGGGGCGAGAACTCCGAAGCCCTGTTTCTGACCAGCTCCTTCGTGCATCCGGACGCGGCCACCGCCGCTCGCCGGTTTGCCAATGAGGAAGAGGCCTTTGTCTACAGCCGCTTCTCCAACCCGACGGTCATGATGATGGAGCGTCGCCTGGCGGCGCTGGAAGGCACCGAGGCCTGCATTGGCACGTCCTCGGGCATGTCGGCCATCATGCTGCTGGTCATGGGCCTGCTCAAGGCTGGTGACCATGTGGTGTGCTCGCGGTCGGTCTTCGGCTCCACCATCAAGCTGCTGCAGGGGGAGTTCGGTAAGTTCGGCGTGCAGGTCAGCTTCGTCTCGCAGACCGACTTGTCCGAGTGGAAGGCCGCGCTGCAGCCCAACACCCGGCTGCTGTTCGCCGAGACGCCGACCAATCCGCTGACCGAAGTCTGCGACGTGGCGGCGCTGGCCGAGATCGCCCACGGCCATGGGGCGCTGCTGGCGGTGGACAACTGCTTCGCCTCCCCGGCCTTGCAGCAACCCGCACGGATGGGCGCGGATTTCATCATCCATTCGGGCACCAAGTATCTGGACGGGCAGGGCCGGGTGATCGCCGGCGCCATCTGCGCCAGTGCGCACTACATCGACAACGTCTTCACGCCGGTCATGCGCAGCGTGGGCATGTCGCTGTCGCCCTTCAATGCGTGGGTCGTGCTCAAGGGCATGGAGACGCTGGGCGTGCGCATGAAGGCGCAGACCGACAGCGCAGCTCAACTGGCCGAGTGGCTGGAAGCGCATCCGTCGATCGAACGGGTCTACTACCCAGGCCTGAAGTCGCATCCCCAGCATGAACTGGCCATGCGCCAGCAAAACGGGCAGGGTGGGGCGGTGGTGTCGTTCATCGTGCGCAGCCAGGCTGATGCGCAGGACGGTGGCCGTGCGGCCGCCTTCCATGTCATCGACCACACCCGCATCTGCTCGATCACCGCCAATCTGGGCGACACCAAGACCACCATCACCCATCCCGCCAGCACCTCGCACGGACGTCTGACCGAGGTCCAGCGCCAGGCGGCGGGCATCACCCAGGGACTGATCCGCGTTGCGGTCGGCCTGGAAGACATCGAAGACCTGAAGGCTGACCTGGCCCGAGGCTTGAATTCACTATGAGCTCCCCTGTGATCCGCACCCGCATCGCGCCGTCGCCGACTGGCTTCCTGCACCTGGGCACTGCCCGCACCGCCCTGTTCTCCTGGGCCTATGCCCGTCATCACGGCGGCGAGTTCGTGCTGCGCATTGAAGACACCGACGTGGCCCGCTCCACCCAGGATTCGGTCGAGCAGATCCTGGCCTCCATGCAGTGGCTGGGCCTGGGCTACGACGAAGGTCCGGTCTATCAGATGCAGCGCCTGGCGCGCTACCACGCCGTGGTGCAGCAAATGATTGAGGCTGGCACGGCCTACTACTGCTACTGCACGCCCGCCGAGCTGGACGAGATGCGTGAAGGCCAGAAGGCTCGCGGTGAGAAGACCCGCTACGACGGCCGCTGGCGTCCGGAGCCTGGCAAGACGCTGCCGCCGGTGCCGGCCGATGTGAAGCCGGTGGTGCGCTTCAAGAATCCGCTGGAAGGGGATGTGACCTGGGACGACCTGGTCAAGGGCCCGATCACCATCAACAACCGCGAGATCGATGACCTGATCATCATGCGTCCCGCCGATGCGCAGGCCGGCGAGGGCGCTCTGGGCGTGCCGACCTACAACTTCGCCGTGGTGGTGGATGACTGGGACATGGCCATCACCCATGTGTTCCGCGGCGATGAACACATCAACAACACGCCGTGGCAGATCAACATCTTCCGCGCGCTGGGGGCGCCGCTGCCGCAGTTCGGGCACATCCCCGTGATTCTGGGGGATGACGGTCTGAAGCTGTCAAAGCGCCGGGGCGCGGTCAGTGTTACCGCCTACGAAGAGAACGGCTACCTGCCCGAGGGCATGCTGAACTATCTGGCCCGCCTGGGCTGGAGTCATGGGGACGACGAGCTGTTCACCCGAGACCAGCTGGTGCAGTGGTTTGACGGCACCCACATTTCCAAGAGCCCGGCCCAGTGGGATCCGGCCAAGCTGGAATGGGTCAATGCCCACTACATCAAGCAGGCGGATGACGAGCGTCTGGCGACGCTGGTGACAGCCCAACTGGCCAAGCGCGGCCTGGCGGCGCCGGAGCGGTTGCCGGCCCTGTGCGCCTTGTTCAAGGACCGCTGCAGCACCACCGTTGCACTGGCCGACTGGCTGGCCATGTATGTGGCGCCGGTGACGCCGTCGGACGAGGACAAGGCCACGCACCTGACGGACGCCGTCAAACCCGCCATTCACACGCTGGCCGACAAGCTGGATGCGCTGGCACCGGCCGACTGGACGAAGGCGGCCATCAGCGCAGCCATCAAGGAAACCATCACGGCCCACGGTCTGAAGATGCCGCAACTGGCCATCCCGGTGCGGGTGCTGGTGTGCGGTCGTGCACAGACGCCCTCCGTGGATGCGGTGTTGGAACTGTTCAACAAAGAAATTTTGGTGAACCGCTTGCGTTCCGTTTAAAACTCGTTCTATACTCTCGTTCTCGCTTGAACAGCGCGAAACGAAATCAGAAACAACTGATTGACCGGCTAGTTAAGTTGCTTGCCAGTTACTCGCTGAGGCCCTTAAAACCTCGCTGATGTGACCGCCCAGTAACCCAACGCCACCGGGTCGTGAGCCGCTAGAGAGTTAGATTCAAAACTGGATGCAAATTTAGTTATAGAATCTGATTCTTAGCAAACTCCCGGCGAACGTCATACGGACGCTCAGTTTGTTGTAGAAGATGGCGTTGCCCGAATTGAGAAGTTTGATGCAGCAGAGCGCTGGTGCATCAGGTTTCAAAAAGGGGGTATAGCTCAGCTGGGAGAGCGCTTGCATGGCATGCAAGAGGTCAGCGGTTCGATCCCGCTTACCTCCACCATATTCAAGGTGGCGCGCAGTTCAAGAGAAGAAGGTTTAGTCCCCTTCGTCTAGAGGCCTAGGACACGACCCTTTCACGGTTGTAACAGGGGTTCGAATCCCCTAGGGGACGCCAAGTTGATGTACTTGGTTATTGACCAGAAAATTGAATGATTAGTTCGTTAATTCGAAAGAATCATCAAAAAATCTGGTACAGTAACGAAAACGTCGCAAGACATTGCAAATGTCGTCAAGCAGAGCAAAAGTTCTGCAAGCTGACAAACTGCAATCGACGATGCAACGGCAGTGAGCTCATGCACATTGCCAGCGTATCTGGAGTGGTAGTTCAGTTGGTTAGAATACCGGCCTGTCACGCCGGGGGTCGCGGGTTCGAGTCCCGTCCACTCCGCCAACAATTGATCTTTGCTGCCGGACTCGGGTTAGTCCACGATGCAAAGCAGGGCGCAAGCGCTGCAGTCAAGCATTCGGGGGTATAGCTCAGCTGGGAGAGCGCTTGCATGGCATGCAAGAGGTCAGCGGTTCGATCCCGCTTACCTCCACCAAGTTTTCTTGGTGGCTGACGCGAGAGCGGTAGCACTGAAAGAGTAAGTCCCCTTCGTCTAGAGGCCTAGGACACGACCCTTTCACGGTTGTAACAGGGGTTCGAATCCCCTAGGGGACGCCAAGTTTGACAAGGCTTGGCTCGCAGGAAGAAAGCGTTTCACGCTTTGTTGAGTGCGGCACAACTTGTCCGAAGGATTGAGGCAACAGAACAGTTCATAACTGGCCTTGAATCTGGAGTGGTAGTTCAGTTGGTTAGAATACCGGCCTGTCACGCCGGGGGTCGCGGGTTCGAGCCCCGTCCACTCCGCCAATCTTCAAACCCCGCTAGCGAAAGCTGGCGGGGTTTTTGTTTTTGAGGCGCTGAAGATTGATTCCAATTCGTGGATGAATGGATGATGGCAGTGCATCTGGATCAAGGTTCGCCGAGTATCGGCCGCCCGCGATAAGCTGCACTGAATCTGCAGAATCCTCGATATGTCGATGCGGTTGAAGGCATGAGGGTTTGGGATCATCTATTCAACGCTGAGCAGCGCTTCGAGATATCCGCTTAACCATGCCATAGATTCGTGGAACCAGTGGCGCCATTGCTCGGCCGCTCGTTTGAGCAGGCCTCCGTGACACTGCATTTCAAAGTCGCCCGCATGCTTTCACATACTCCCGTGGTCGTCATTCGGGTCTGAGGGAAGCCTCCGGATAATGGAGGTAGGTGGGAAGCGCCGCATGTGGCCTGGTCATGTCTGGCAAAGGAATGTGGGGCAAGCCGCATACTTTCACGTATCGCACATGACGGGTTCCAGCCTTCATGCGCCAGCGAATCAAGAACTGCGCTTTGCGCTAAATCGACATTAAAAAAGGCAGCTACGAATGTCGTCGTAGCTGCCTTTTTTGTGGGCCGTGTGGCCGGTTTTAGCCAGCCATCGAGCCCGTTCAATCGTGAATGTGCGATTCGTGAAGCGATCGATCAACCCACTTCGAGCCGGCTGGGGGGAAGGAGTGGAAGGGAGGATGGGCCACCCTTCCGGCGTCGCCCAAGCTCAGTTGAACTGAGCCCGGATCAAGCCCACCGCCAGACCTTCGAGCGCGAAGGACTCATCGCCCGTCGCCACCTCGATCGGCTCGAAATCGGTGTTCTCCGGCAGCAGCCGCACGCCCCCCGCATGGCGCTGGAAACGCTTGACGGTGACTTCATCCCCCAGTCGCGCCACGACGATCTGGCCGTTGCGCGCCTCGCTGGCTTTCTGTACGGCGAGCAGGTCGCCGTCCATGATGCCGATGTCCTTCATGCTCATGCCGCGCACCCGCAGCAGGTAGTCCGGGACGCGGGAGAAGGTGGAGGGATCAACGCTATAGTGCTGCTCCACATGTTCCTCCGCCAGGATGGGAGCGCCTGCCGCCACCCGGCCGACGAGGGGCAGCGTGAGCTGCGCCAGACTTGCCAGGGGCAGCGCGAATTGACTGTGTTCACGCGCCTGGTTCACCTGCTTGAGGGCGGGCGAGGGGAGGCGAATGCCGCGGGCAGTGCCGCCGACCAGTTCAATCACGCCCTTGCGTGCCAAAGCCTGCAGATGTTCTTCCGCCGCATTGGCCGAGCGAAAGCCCAGTTGCTGAGCGATTTCCGCGCGGGTGGGGGGCGAGCCGGTGCGCTCGATGCTGCGCCGGACCAGGTCAAAGATCTGTTGTTGGCGGGCGGTGAGTTTTGGTGGTGTGTTCACGGTTGACCTGAGTATCCATCCAGTGTTCTGTATTTTTATCCAGGAGAGCCCAAATTGCAAAGCGCCCAGCAGCAAATAGTCATCATCGGGACCGGCGGGACCATTGCCGGCGCAGCGGGCTCGGCCACGGACAACGTCGGCTACAAGGCCGGACAGCTGTCGGTGGCGACGCTGGTTGGTGCGGTGCCGGCGCTTCAGTCCGAAGCGCTTGAGGCTGAGCAACTGGCGCAGCTCGACAGCAAGGACATGGATGAAGTGACCTGGGCGCGCCTTGCCCGCCGGGTGCAGCAGCATCTGGACCGGGAGGAGGTCCGCGGCATCGTCATCACCCATGGCACCGACACGCTGGAGGAAACCGCCTACTTGCTGCAACGGGTGCTTGCGCCTCGCAAGCCGGTGGTGCTGACCGCCGCCATGCGGCCCGCGACCGCTCTTCAGGCCGACGGCCCGCAGAATCTGCTGGATGCCGTGGCGGTGGCGAAGACCCCGGGCGCCCGCGGTGTGGTGGCGGTGATGGCGGGGCAGGTGCTGCACGGCCTGGAGATCCGCAAGACCCACACCTACCGCCTGGACGCCTTTGAGCCGGGGCCGGACACCGGCCTGCTGGGTGTGGTGGAAGAGGGCGTTGTGCGAGCCTTCCGCGATTGGCCGACCGGTGAGGCGCTGGGCGCCGCCGTGTTGCCGGAGGACGCGGCCCGGTGGCCCTGGGTCGAAGTGCTCGCCAGCCACGGCGGGGCGCGCGGTCAGGCCCTGGAGGCATGGCGCCAGGCGGGTCTGCAAGGCTTGGTGCTGGCCTGCACCGGCAATGGCACGGTGCATCAGGCGCTGGGGGCTGCGGTCGAAGCGCTGCGTCAGTCGGGCGTCCCGGTGTGGCGCACCACGCGCTGCGCCCAAGGCCGGATCGTCGGCGCTGCCGATGAGAAGGCCGCGCAGCTGACGCCTTGGGCGGCCCGCATCGAACTCAGCTTGCAGCTGCTGCAGCAGCACTGATCCGTCCAGGAGACGGCGCGGCCCGCCCAACGCAACAAGGCGCGCCGCGCACCTCACCGCTCGACGAGCAGATCCAGTCCGCAGGCGCGCCTTGCGCCGGCAGGGCCCGGACTCGAGCGCCTTTCAGCGCCGAGCCGTCAGTCCCCAGCCGTCAGTCGCTCAAGCAATCGTCAGCGTGACGTCGACGTTGCCACGCGTGGCGTTCGAATACGGGCAGACTTCGTGCGCTTCGGCGACCAGCTTTTCCAGCGCGGCGCGCTCCATGCCCGGCACCGAGATCTTCATGGCCACAGCAATGCCAAAAGCACCCGGCTTGTTGGCGTGCGGGCCGATGGACACGTCGCTGGTGATCGACACTTCCGCCGGCAGGGCCACCTTGTTGCGGGCCGACACGGCCTTCATGGCGCCGATGAAGCAAGCCGAGTAGCCAGCCGCGAACAGCTGTTCCGGGTTGGTGCCGTTGCCGCCCGCGCCGCCCAGTTCCTTGGGGGTGGACAGGTCCAGCTTCAGCGCGCCGTCGGACGACTGGGCGGTGCCGGCGCGGCCTCCGGTGGCGGTGGCGGTGGCGGTGTAGAGGGCTTTCTCGATGGCCATGTGGCGCTCCTTGTGTGGCAGGTGTCGTTGTGAAAGAGACCCGGGGTCAGCCCGGGGGAAGGGTGCTGTCCATGTGCTCCAGATGGTGGAGCACACTGGACCGCAGATCTTGCAATTGCCGCGTCAGCGTCTGTAGCTCATCCAGGCTGCAGGCACTGGCACAGGCCAGTTGTTCAGGGATGCGGACGGCCTGCTCGCGCAGGGTGCGACCGGCATCGGTCAGATGGATGTCGACCCGCCGCTCATCCTGCGCGCTGCGGCGCCGCTGGACCAGGCCCTGGGTTTCCAGCCGCTTGAGCAGCGGGGTCAAGGTGCCGGAGTCCAGGCCCAGGCGTTGCCCCAGTGCGGAGACCGCCAGCCCGTCCGACTCCCACAGCACCAGCATCACCAGGTATTGCGGATAGGTCAGGCCCAGCGGCGACAGCAGCGGCTTGTACAGCTTGGTCATCGCCAGGGAGCTTGAATACAGCGCGAAGCACAGCTGCTGGTCCAGACTCAGCCAGTCCACGGCCGCCGCTGCGGGAGCGGCGGGGGCCGGGGTGGAGGAGGGGGCTGCGTTCGACATGGGCTCTACTGTAGCGAGCAATTAAATTGCACACAATCAAAGTGGTCTTTAAGAGGCGGCTGCCCGGATTGGGGAGCCGCCTTGGAAGAGACCACTCGCTCAGCGCTTGTCGATCAACTCGTCGCCTGCAGGGCGTCGACCTGCTCGCTCAGCTCCAGCCAGCGCAGCTCCTTCTCCTCGACCTCGTCGCCGATGGCCTTGAGCCGCTTGCCGGCATCGGCAATCTGGGCTGGCGTCATCGCGCCGCCGGAGAGCTGCGCCTCCAGCGCTTCGCGCTCCGCATGCAGCGCCTTGAGACGGGCGTCGATCTGCTCCATCTCCTTGCGCAGCGGACGGGTCTGCTCGGCCACGCGCTGCCGGGCCTGGCCGGCGGCCTTGCGGTCGTCCCGGGACGCGATGGGCGCTGGCGCTGCGGCAGGAGGCTTGGCCACGGGGGCCGCTGCTGCGCTGCCATTCACGCCGCCGCCCGCACCCGCACCCGAGAGCCCGTCAGTCGATCCAGCCGCAGCGCTCGTCGCCCCGGCTCCGGATGCTCCGCCAGCAGCCGTTGCCGCCGCGCCTGCCGCCGCAGCCCCGGCCTTGCCCCGCTTGGCCAGTTCCTTCGCCTGCTTCGCCGCCTCCTTGGATTGCTCCAGCAGCCAGCGCTGATAGTCATCCAGGTCGCCGTCAAACGGCGCGACCTTGCCCTCGGCCACCAGCCAGAACTCGTCGCACACCTCACGCAGCAGGGCGCGGTCATGGCTGACCAGCATCACCGTGCCTTCAAACTCGTTCAGCGCCATGGACAGCGCCTCCCGCGTCTGCAGGTCCAAGTGGTTGGTCGGCTCGTCCAGCAGCAGCAGGTTGGGGCGTTGCCAGACCAGCATGGCCAGCACCAGGCGGGCTTTCTCACCGCCGGAGAGGCTGCCCACCGCCTGATTCACCATGTCGCCGACAAACCGGAACTGTCCGAGGAAGTCCCGCAGTTCCTGCTCGCGCGCGGACGGGCTGACCTCCTTGGCCAGCCGCACCATGTGTTGCAGCGGACCTTCGTCCGGCCGCAGCACATCCATTTCCTGCTGGGCGAAGTAGCCGATGGACAGGCCCTTGCCCTCGGTGATGGTGCCGCCCAGCGACGGCTGCATGCGGGCAATCGTCTTGACCAGGGTCGACTTGCCCTGGCCATTGGCGCCCAGGATGCCGAAGCGCTGGCCCGCCAGCACCGAGCGGTCCACCCCGCGCACGATCACCTTCTCATCGCCCTCAGGCGCGCCCGGCGTCAAATACCCGACCGACACCTGATCGAACATCAGCATCGGATTGGGCAGGCTCAGCGGCTCCCGGAAGGAGAAGCTGAAATCCGCCGACGTCAGCACCGGCGCCAGACGCTCCATCCGCTCCAGCGCCTTCACCCGGCTCTGGGCCTGCTTGGCCTTGCTGGCCTTGGCCTTGAAGCGGTCGATGAACTTCTGCAGATGGGCCACCCGGTCCTGCTGCTTCTCGAACGCGGCCTGCTGCAGCACCATCCGCTCGGCCCGCATGGCTTCGAAGGCGGTGTAGTTGCCGCCGTAGCGGTGCAGCTTGGCTTCGTCCAGATGCAGCGTGACCTTGGTGATCGCGTCCAGGAATTCTCGGTCGTGGCTGATGACGATCAGCGTGCCTTCATACCGCTGCAGCCAGGCCTCCAGCCAGACCAGGGCATCCAGGTCCAAGTGGTTGGTCGGCTCGTCCAGCAGCATCAGGTCGGCGGGACACATCAGCGCACGGGCCAGTTGCAGGCGCATGCGCCAGCCGCCGGAGAAGCTGTTGACCGGCGCATCCACCTGCGCGCCCTTGAACCCCAGGCCCATCAGCAAGGCCTGGGCGCGGGCCGGCGCATCAAAGGCACCGGCGTCCATCAGCAGTCCGTGGGCCTCGGCGATGGCATGGCCGTCGTCCGCGGCTTCGGCCTGCGCCAGCGCTTCGCGAGCGGCCATCAGGCGGGTGTCGCCTTCCAGCACGAAGTCGGTGGCCGGCATCTCCGTCTCGGGCATGTTCTGGGCGACTTCGCCCACTGCCCATTGACGCGGAATCTCCACGTCCCCCTTGTCGCTGTGCAGCCGGTCGGTCAACAGGGCAAACAGGCTGGACTTGCCCGCGCCGTTGCGGCCCACCAGGCCGACTTTTTCGCCGGGTTGCAGGGTGACGCTGGCATCGTCCAGCACCACCTTCGTGCCACGCCGCAGCGTGATGTTGCGCAGTGTGATCATGGGGCAGTCACCAGTGCGTCGCGGGTGATCAGCAGCACCTGGTCCTCGCCGGCGGAGGTGTCCAGCCAGGCGACTTCCAGTTGCGGGAAGGCGGCTTCAAAATACTCGCGCTCATTGCCGATTTCCAGCACCAGCACGCCGTGTTCACTCAGATGATCGGGCGCCTTGGCCAGCATCTGGCGGATGAAGTCCATGCCGTCGGTGCCGCCGGCCAGGGCCAGCGCGGGTTCCGCCTGGTATTCCATCGGCAGCGATTGCATCGACGCACTGTTCACATAGGGCGGGTTGCACAGGATGAGGTCGTATGCGTCTTGAGCGGGAGCCAGACCGTCGCCCTGCAGCAAGCGGATGCGATCGGCCAGGCCGTGCCGCTCCACATTGATGCGGGCCACCGCCAGGGCGTCTTCGCTCAGATCGATGGCGTCCACCGCCACCTCCGGCCAGGCCATGGCGGCCAGTACCGCCAAACTGCCATTGCCGGTGCACAGGTCCAGCACCCGCACTGTCTGGTCGGACAACCAGGCATCGATGGTGGCGTCGGCCAGCAGCTCGGCGATGAAGCTGCGCGGCACGATGGCCCGTTCGTCCACATAGAAGGGCACGCCCTGCAGCCAGGCCTCACGGGTGAGATAGGCGGCCGGCTTGCGCGAGTCGATGCGTTCCTGCACCAGCGCCTGCACAGCGTCGGCTTGGTCGGCCGACACGGCATCCTGTGCATGCTCGTCCAGGGCGTCCAGCGGGACGCCCAGTTTCCACATCACCAGCCAGGCGGCCTCGTCAAAGGCGTTGGTGGTGCCATGCCCAAATGAAACGCCCGCCTCGGAGAGGCGGGCGGCCTGGGCCTCAATCAGTTCCAGCAGCGTCACAGCAGCAAATGCTCCAGGGTGCGGCGGTAGATGCGCGTCAGCGGCGCAATCTGGTCCAGCGGCACATATTCGTTGATCTTGTGGATGCTCGCATTGAGCGGTCCGAATTCCACCACCTGCGGACAGATGCGCGCGATGAAGCGCCCATCCGACGTGCCGCCGGTGGTGGAGAGTTCCGTAGCCACGCCGGTTTCTTCGGCAATGGCGGCGCTGAGGGCGGCCGAGAGGCTACCCACCGGCGTGAGGAAGGGTTCACCGGACAGGGTCCAGTCCAGCTGGTACTCCAGGCCATGCTCGTCCAGCAGGGCGTGCACACGGTCGCGCAGGCCTTGCGGGGTGGATTCGGTGGAGAAGCGGAAATTGAAGTCCACCACCATCTCGCCGGGGATCACATTGCCGGCGCCGGTGCCAGCCTGGACGTTGGAGATCTGGAAGGTGGTGGGCGGGAAGTAGTCGTTGCCGGCGTCCCAGGTCATGGCGGCCAGTGCGGCCAGCGCCGGGGCGGCCTGGTGGACCGGATTGCGGGCCAGGTGCGGATAGGCCACATGGCCCTGGATGCCCATCACCCGCAGCTTGCCGGACAGCGAGCCGCGGCGGCCGTTCTTGACTGTGTCGCCGAGCTGCTCCACCGACGTGGGCTCACCGACGATGCAGAAATCCAGCCGCTCCCCGCGCTGCTTCAAGCGCTCCACGCAGATGACGGTGCCGTCTCGCGCAGGCCCTTCCTCGTCGCTGGTCAGCAGGAAGGCGATGCTGCCGGCATGGTGCGGATGGGCGTCGATGAAGTCCTCCACGGCCACGACCATGGCGGCCAGCGAAGTCTTCATGTCGGCCGCGCCGCGGCCATACAGACGGCCTTCGCGGACGGTGGGCACAAACGGGTCGCTGGTCCAGCGGGCCAGCTCGCCCGTGGGCACGACATCGGTGTGGCCGGCGAACACCAGGCGCGGGGCGGACGGCTGGCTGCCGTCCTTCACCGCCCAGAGGTTGTGCACGCGGAAGTCGTCCGGGCCGCTGTCCATGCGTTCGAGCTGGAAGCCGCGCACGGCCAGCCGTTCCCCGATCAGGGTGAGGCAGCCGGCATCGTTCGGGGTGACGGACGGCCGGGCGATCAGCTGTTCCAGCAGGGCCAGGGTGCGCGTTTGCACGTCGGCGGCATCGGCTTGGGCGGCGAAGGTGGGCGTCAGCGGCGAATAGGGGCCGCGCCACTGCCCGCCGAGGTCGTCGGCAGACGAATCAGGACGCGGATCAGGATGCGGACCAGAATCTGAAGTGGGGGGCAGGGCGGAGCTCACCGCCCGATTGTCACCCAGGTTGCCTCACCCAGGTTGTGTCACCCAGGTTGCACGTCCAGAGTGATGGACGTGAAGCTGGCCTCGTCGGCCGCTGGCTCTTCCTTTTTGGCGACTTGCTGCTTGCCGCCGGTCATGTCGTTCTGCAGACGCCACAGCAGGTTGGTGGGCGAGTCGGCAAAGGCCAGGCCTTCTTCGCGGGTGATGACCCCGGTGTTGATCAGCTGCGCGAAATGCTCTTCAAAGCTCTGCGAGCCTTCGGCGATGGACTTTTCCATCGCTTCCTTGACGCCGGCGAAATCGCCTTGCTCGATCAGCTCGGAGATCAGCTTGGTGTTGAGCAGGATTTCGATGGCCGGCACGCGACCGCCCTGGGTGGAGCGCAGCAGGCGCTGGGACACGACGGCCTTGAGGCCGGCGCCCAGGTCGTTCAGCATGGCCGGACGGGATTCCGGCGTGTAGAACGACATGATCCGGTTGAGCGCGTGATAGCTGTTGTTGCCGTGCAGGGTGGCCAGCACCAGGTGGCCGGACAGGGCGTAGGAGATGGCCGCGGTCATGGTGTCGCGGTCCCGGATTTCGCCGATCAGGATGCAGTCGGGGGCCTGGCGCAGGGCGTTTTTCAGGGCCACTTGCAGCGTGGCGGTGTCCCGGCCGACTTCGCGCTGGTTCACCAGCGAGCGCTTGTTGGCGAACAGGTATTCGACGGGGTCCTCGATGGTGAGGATGTGGCCGGTCATCGTCTGGTTGCGATGTTCCAGCATGGAGGCCAGCGTGGTGCTCTTGCCGGTGCCGGTGGCGCCGACCATCAGAATCAGGCCGCGCTTCTCGGTGACGAGCTTGCCGAGGATGGCGGGCAGGCCCAGGCTGTCCAGGGACGGGATGACGTGGGGGATGTGGCGGAAGACGGCGGCGATGGAGCCGCGCTGCCGAAAGCCGGACAGGCGGAAGCTGCCGACCTTGGGGATGGAGACGGCGAGGTTGAGCTCGCCGGTCTGGTCGAGTTCGGCCAGGTGCTGCGGGTCGATGACTTCCGCGATCAGCTGTTTGGGCTGGGTGGGGGTGAGCAACTGGTCGGACACCTGGACCATCTGCCCGTTGATCTTGATCAACACCGGCATATTGGCCGACAGGTAGGTGTCGGACGCGCCCTTTTCGGCCATCAAGCGGAGGATCCGCTCCATATTCCCAGTGCTCATGAGTCCCTTCCCAGCGGCCAGTGGCCTGAATCCGGCATTATCGAATTTGTATCACCGCCCGCTGGGCGCCCCATTTGAAAAACAAGGTAATTTCTCGCGCCCCCGCCCCCGCCCCCGCTCCCGCCAAAAAGACATAGGGCGACCGCCCACCCATGCCAGATGAGCCAGTCGCCCTGTCGCCCGCCCCCAGCGGAGTCTGGAGATCCGGCTCTGCCGGGCTCCGACTGCCCCCCTGGGGGGCGCGCGAAGCGCGTAGGGGGGGGGCCTAGCTCACATCCGCAGGAGATCGTTGATGGAGGTCTTGGCGCGGGTGCCGGCATCGACCTTCTTCACGATGATGGCGGCGTAGAGGCTGTACTTGCCGTCGTTCTTGGGCAGGGAGCCGCTGATCACCACCGAGCCGGCCGGCACGCGGCCATAGGTGACCGTGTCGGTCTCGCGGTCGTAGATCGGGGTGCTCTGGCCGATGTACACGCCCATCGAGATCACCGAGTTCTCTTCCACGATCACGCCCTCCACAATCTCCGAGCGCGCACCGATGAAGCAGTTGTCTTCAATGATGGTCGGGTTGGCCTGCAGCGGCTCCAGCACGCCGCCAATGCCCACGCCGCCGCTCAGGTGGACGTTCTTGCCGATCTGCGCGCAAGACCCCACCGTCGCCCAGGTGTCCACCATCGTGCCTTCATCCACATAGGCGCCGATGTTCACGTACGAGGGCATCAGAATGACGTTGCGCGCCATGAAGCTGCCCCGACGCGCCACGGCCGGCGGCACCACCCGCACGCCGGTGGCGCGCAGTTGCTCGTCGCTCATGCCGCCGAACTTGGTGGGCACCTTGTCGAAGAAGGTCATGTCGCCCGCGCCCATCTGGCGGTTGTCGTTCAGGCGGAAGGACAGCAGCACCGCCTTCTTCACCCACTGATGCACCGTCCAGTCGCCGACGCTCTTGCGCTCGGCCACCCGCAGCGTGCCCGCGTCCAGGCCGGCCAGCACTTCATCCACCGCGCGGCGCACGTCCGGCGCATTGGCAGGGTTCAGGTTGGCACGGCCTTCCCAGGCCAGGTCGATGATGGATTGCAGATCTTGCGTCATGGCAGTGTGTCGATAAGAAGTGAAGAAACCGGCGCGGGTCGTTGGCGGTCGGTCGGAGGATCGCCGGGGCAGGCATCCGCGCTGGAAGAACGTTCTAAAAACTGGGTCAGGTCAAAGCGCCCCCGGTCCTCGCGCCTGCGGAAACCGGCTGCGGGTATACGCCACGATGCGCTCAGCCGCCTCCAGGCATTCCGCCTGCTCGGCCACCAGTGCCAGCCGCACCCGTCCGGCCCCCGGATTGATGCCGTGCGCGTCACGCGCGAGCAGGCTGCCCGGCAGTACGCCCACATTGTATTGAGCCAGCAGTCCCTGGGCGAAGCCGATGTCGTCGCCATCGGGCACGCCCGCCCAGAGATAAAAGCCCGCATCGGGCAACGCCACGTCCAGCACCTGCGCCAGCAGCGGCGTGACCGCCGCGAACTTGGCCCGGTACTGCGCGCGGTTCTCCACCACATGCTGCTCGTCATTCCAGGCGGCCACGCTGGCGGCCTGCACCATCGGGCTCATGGCGCTACCGTGGTAGGTGCGGTAGAGCAGGAAACGCTTGATCCAGGCCGCATCGCCCGCCACAAACCCGGAGCGCATGCCCGGCACGTTGGAGCGTTTGGACAGGCTGCTCAGCGCGATCAGGTTGCGGAAGTCCGGTCGGCCCAGTTGCACCGCGGCCTGCAGCCCGGACAGCGGCGCCGCCTCCGGCCCTTCGCGGAAGTAGATCTCCGAATAACACTCGTCGGAGGCGATCACGAAGCCGTAGCGGTCGCTCAGCGCAAACAGCGTCTTCCACTCGGACAGCGGCATCACCGCCCCGGTCGGATTGCCCGGCGAGCAGACGTAGAGCAACTGCGTCCGGGCCCAGGTGGCCTCGTCGATCTGCGACCAGTCGGCCGCGAAATTCCGCGCCGGGTCGGAATTGGCGAACGCAGGCGTGGCACCGGCCAGCAGGGCCGCGCCTTCGTAGATCTGATAGAACGGATTGGGGCAGACGACGGTGGCGCCAGGCCGGGTAGGGTCGATCACCACCTGGGCCAGTGAGAACAGCGCCTCGCGCGAGCCGATGACCGGCAGGATCTGCGTGGCGGGGTCCACCGTCAGGTCGTAGCGCCGCTGGATCCAGCCTGCGATGGCGTCGCGCAGCGCCGGCGTGCCCAGGGTGCTCGGATAGTTGGACAAGCCCTTGAGGTTGGCCATCAAGGCCTCTTCCACCAGCTTGGGCGCGGGATGGCGAGGCTCGCCCAAGCCCAGGGAAATATGGGGCAGGTCGGGATTCGGGACGATGTCTTGCGTCAGGGCGCGCAGGCGTTCGAACGGGTAGGGGTTCAGGAGCGCCAGGCGGGGGTTGACCGGGGTGGTGGTCGACATAGCTGCTGGGGTGTCAGTGATCGGCGAATCATAGTGGCGCGGCGGTGCGCGAAGCGGGTTTGGGCCTGGGAGGAGGGCGCCCGGCTTACTTGGTTGGGCAACCGTGGGTTGCTCGGCGCTAGGGACCGGCGACTGCTGCTGACGGCTGCCGTCCCAGCGTGTAACGCCGATGAAACGACGATGAAACGCCCCTCGCCGACAGTGCGCTCATTCCAAAAAACCAGGCCCGCCGCCCCAGGCGACACGGGCTGACCGCCATGACACCGAAGAGACAGTTGCCGGACCCGCAGCGCACCCGGGGCAAGAACCCCGTCACGCCCCCCGTCAGGAAGGCCGCGACGAGCCTGACCCGCAACCCCGCCTCCAGCGCCGTCCAGCCCCCCATGTTCCCAAGGACCCACCAGCCCAGCGACCGCGCCAGCGCCCGCCGGAGCGCGGCTCCTGTCGGGGACTTCGTGGTCACCCAGTGGATCGACGCCATCGGCGCCACGCTGGCCGACGCATTCGTCCGCATGCTGCCGCGCGCCGTCGTGGCCGCCACCGTGCTGACCCTGGCCGCTTGTGGCGGCGGCTCCGGCAGCGGTTCCTCCGGCACATCCGGCCCGGACGCTGGCGGTGGCTCCAACACCGGCAGCTCGGGCGATCAGCGCATCAGCGCCGCCCTGGCCGGTGGCGATCCATCCGGTCTGACCAGCGCCGACACGCCCACCCTGCTGGAGCGGGCGATTGCCGAAGCCACCAGCCGGCGTCAGTCCGAATCCGCCGTGCTGTCCGCCCTGTATGGGGACGGCAGCACCTCGCTGGACCTGACGCTGAACATCGGGACCAACAGCGCCAGCATCACGCCGCTGAGTGCCACCACCGCAGTGGCCAGCATCAAGTCGGACAGCGGCAACGGTCTGGCCGCCGTGGTTGCGGACGGCAAGGGGCGGGGCCTGGCCTACGGCGCGGACGTGCTGCAGTGGATGTCCGCCACCAGCAAGGAGCAGCAGCACTACCCGCTGTTCCTGCGCAGCTTTCGCTGGCTGATGACCGGCAGCGGCAGCGGCGCGCTGCCGGCGACCGTCAAGTTCGCCACCGGCGGCTACAACGCCGCCACCGTCAAGAGCTTCCTCACCCGCGCCGGCGCGACCGGCGAAGCCGTGGACTGCGCGGTGGCCGACCCCGCCAACACCTGCTGGACCGGCGCCGACCTGATCGTGCTGGGCGGCAGCGTTCCGGCGTCCACTGGCCTGACGGCCCTGGTGCGCAGCTATCTGGCCGCGGGCAAGGCGGTGGTCTACATGCACCCCAACTGGGGTCAGTCAGCCGGCGGTTCGCAAGTGCTGGCCGGTCTGGGCATGAAGCTGGGCGGATACCCGGGCAACTACTTTGCGGCAACGACCGGTGTCTCGGTCTCTAGCAGTCGCACGGTGGCGCAGGTCCTGGGCGGCAAGACGCTGCTGAGTGAACTGCCCGCCTCGCTCAAACTCCTGCAGACCAGCACCCCCGCGCTGGATCTGAAGACCGACAGCACCGCGCTCACCCCGTTTAAGGATCTGCTGGCCGAGCTGGGCAACCTGCAAAGCGCCGGCCAGGCCATCTTCAATGACGATGCCCGCTTTCTGCTGCACCGCCTGCTCGTGCTGTGGGCCGACCAGCAGCGCCCGGACCTGAGCTACGGCAAGGTCAGCCGCAGCGACGCGGCCGCGTTCCTGCGCACCTACGCCACCGACGCCTTCCAGTGGTTCGCCCGCAGCAGCACCAAGGCCGCCACGGCCGGGCAGGGCGACTACATGCCGGCCAGTGCCCAGACCCTGAGCCCCAGCACCACCGCCGAGGAACTGCGCATCACGCTGCCGCAGGCCAGCGGCACCACGCTGATCGGCCGGGGTGCCTTGCCGGCCCGCGGTGTGCAGGTGGACGTGGTGGATACAGCCGGCGCCACGCTGGGCCTGCAGACCAGCCTGCTGCGCACCTGGGGCAATCCGCTGACCGATGAGGCGGACACCTACGCCCGTCCGCTGCGCCCGCACTCCTTCAACATTCCGCTGAGCACCACGGGGCCGACGGCCTTTGTGTCGCCCAACGGCGGCCCGCTGATGCTGAGCTACAGCGGCGCCACGCCGAATGCGGTGGTGACGCTGCGCATCAAGGGCGTCACCCGGTATGCCCACTTCGACTACACCACGGCTATGAGCGACGCCGACGTCGCCGAGGCGGTTGCCGCCCTCACTGCCGGCACCTACGGCTGGCAGACCACCAAGGTGGTGGGCGGGGAGGTGCAGCAGATCATGGCCTATGCCAAGAGCACCATCGGCACGGTGTCTCCGTCGGTCTATGCCAACACCCAGATCCGGGACGGTCTCTTCATGAGCAACCACCTGGCCAACGGCTACAACGACGCCGGCCTGAGTACCAAGGTCGCCAGCCTGTGCGGCAGCCTCGGCTGGACTTGCAACGGCCCGGTGCACGACACCCCGTCCGTGCAGCACTTCGTCGGCTGGATCGCCACCTGCGGCTACCTGTGCTCGGGCAATCCGATCGACGGATATGCCGGCATCGGCCTGGGCTGGGGCTATGCGCACGAGCTGGGTCACAACACGGTGCAGCGGGTGATGCACATCGTGCCCGACGGCACCACCGGCTGCAGCACCGAATGCGACAACAACATCCTGGCCAGCGCCACCGCCTTGCGGGCCTATGCGCTGTGGGGGCAGGAGATCAGCCGCGACCACCCGCTGGACCATGCCGGCCTGTATGCGGCCCTCAAGGCCAACCGGGCCAGCGGCCTCACCGGGGACGCGCTGGTGGCGGATCAAACCCGCCGCATCTGGAACGACAGCTCGCAGGACATCATGCGGTCGGTGCATTTCCAGCTGGCCTTCCTTTTCAGCAAGACGCGCAGTGGGCTGAACCAGCCGACGCTGGACAGCACCATGGACTTCTTCGGTCTGCTGACCAAGGGCGACCGGCTGGTGAGCAAGTCCTTCAGCGCGGCCACGGCCTCCAGTTATGGGATGGGTCGCTACACCACCAACACCATCAGCAACCATGACCTGCTGTATGTGCTGAGCTCCCGCATCATCGGGCAGGATCTGCGCAAGGTCTTCGCGATGTATGGGTTGCCGCTGAGCGAGACGGCCCTGGGCTCGGTGGCCGACCTCAATCTGCCGATGGCGACCCGCAGCTTCTACGCCTTGCCAGCCGGCAAGCACAACCAACTGGCCACCGGTCAGTGGCTGGACGTGGAAACCGGTCTACCGGCCTGGCCGTACTGAGCAGCCTTGTCACAACCAGCGCTTGCACCCCGGGGCGCCGCACTGGCAGGCCAGTCGGCCCTCGTGATGGGTGAGGCCGTAATCGACGGTGAGCTCTTCACCGTCGGCAATGTCCCGCAGGGCCAGGAACTGCACTTCACCGTCCTCCACCTGGATGCAGGCATTGGGCGCGCAGCTGTGGTTGGTGAAGCGCAGAGCGTCCTGGGACCGGCTGGCGTCGATGGCACGCGCCGGCGACAGCTCCACCAGCATCAGCCGCCCGCCTGACTGGGCGCGTCGCCGCGCCTCCGCCACGGTGATCGACTCCCCGGTGAGTTGCCCCAGCCGCTGACCCTCCCGGATCGGCTGCTGGGCAAATACCCCGTAGCCGTCGATGCGGCTGCGGCGCAGCGCCACCTCAACGTCGGTATGACGGGGGTCAAAGCGCAGCGCCATGAGGGGTCCGAGAGGGGGGGGCGTGAGGGCAGGCCGCTCAGCGCAGCAGGCCCGATTCGAAGCTGTGCGACGGGATGTCCACGGCCGGCAGCGGCTTCCAGCCCTTCTTGCGATGTTCCGCCACCACATTGGTGTAGATGCCGCCCCGCACATACCACTTGGCGGTGATGCGGATGTAGCGCGGATTCGTCACCTTCACGATGTCGTCCAGGATGGTGTTGGTCACCTTCTCATGGAACGCGCCTTCGTTGCGGTAGCTCCAAAAATACATCTTCAGGCTCTTGAGCTCGACGCAATACTCGTCCGCGATCATGTCGATCGTGAAATGGGCGAAGTCGGGCTGGCCGGTCAGCGGGCAGTGGCAGGTGAATTCGGGCACCTGGAACTGGATGACGTAGTCACGCTCGGGCGCCGGGTTGGGGAAGACGTGGATCTCCTTGCTCGGGGCGCTGGGCGGGTTGGGCGGCATCTCGCGCATCTTGGGCTGGGCGGCCAGCTTGCCCTTGCTGGAGCCCTTGCTGGCGCTCTTTGCGGCGTTGGCCTTCGGGGTGGCGGCCGCGCTGGCGGCGGACGAGGAGTTGGTCTTGGCGGAGTTGGTCTTGGCCATGGTCGTGTTCGGGGGAAAAAAGCGGCTCACGGTGTGGCCGGCAGGTGCAGGGGGCGATGGTATCATCCGGCGCGAAACAAGCGCCCCGTCAAGGGGCGTTTCCACAATCAAATCAAAGGCTTAGGCGTCTCCAACCCCGATGCGACTGAACTCGATCAAGCTCTCGGGCTTCAAGTCCTTCGCCGACCCGACCAACTTCCAGTTGCCCGGGCAACTGGTGGGCGTGGTGGGGCCCAATGGTTGCGGCAAGTCCAACATCATGGACGCCGTCCGCTGGGTGCTGGGCGAAAGCAAGGCCAGCGAACTGCGTGGGGAATCCATGCAGGACGTCATCTTCAACGGGTAGGGCAACCGCAAGCCCGCCAGCCGCTCCAGCGTCGAGCTGGTGTTCGACAACACCAGCGCCCGCGCCGGCGGCCAGTGGAACCAGTTCACCGAAATCGCGGTCAAGCGCGTGCTGACGCGGGACGGCACCAGCAGCTACTTCATCAACAACCAGCCGGTGCGTCGCCGAGACGTGCAGGACGTGTTCCTGGGCACGGGCCTTGGCCCGCGCGCCTACGCCATCATCGGCCAGGGCACCATCAGCCGGATCATCGAATCCAAGCCTGAAGAGCTGCGGATGTTCCTGGAGGAAGCGGCCGGCGTCAGCAAATACAAGGAACGCCGCCGCGAGACGGAGAACCGCCTCAAGGACACCCGCGAGAACATGACGCGGGTGGAGGACATCCTCCGCGAGCTCAACAGCAACCTCGAAAAACTCGAGCGCCAGGCCGAGATCGCCGCCAGCTACCGCTCGCTGCAGGACCAGGGCACGCTCAAGCTGCACCAGCTGTGGTTCCTCAAGCACCGGGACGCCTCCGGTGAGGCCACCCGCGTCAAGACCGAGCATGCCGAGGCGGTCAATGCGCTGGAAGCCCGCATGGCCGAGCTGCGCCATCTGGAAGCCGAGCTGGAAACCATCCGCCAGGCTCACTATGCCGCGGGCGACGACCTGCATGCCGCCCAGGGCCGCATGGCCGAGGCCCAGCTGGAAGTGAGCCGGCTGGAAGAGCGCATCCGCTATGTGGTGGAAGGCCGGCAGCGGCTGGAGCAGCGGCTGGTGGAACTGCAGACGCAGAACCAGCAGTGGCAGGAACGTGCCGAGCAGGCTCAGACCGAGCTGGACGAAGTGGCCGGGCAGATCGCCCAGGCGGAAGAGCAAAGCGAGATCCTCGCCGCCCAGGCCGAAGATCAGGCGATGAAGCTGCCCGAGGTCGAGGACCAACTGCGGGCCGCCCAGGCCCGTGCCAATGAGCAGCGCAGCCAGGTGGCGCAGGTGCAGCAGCAGATCCAGGTGCTCGCGGCGGAAAGCCGCAGCGTGGACGAGCAACTGCGCGGCCTGCGCGGCCGTCGGGACCGCCTGGCCCAGGAACGCCAGGGTCTGGCCGCGCCGCAGCAGGACAAGCTGGAGGAAGTCCGCCGCCTGAGCGCCGCAGCCGACGAACAGCAGGCCGTGGCCGATGCCCGCCTGTCGGAGCTGGCTGAAGCCGTGCCGCAGGCCGACGAGCACCGCCAGGCCGCTCAACAGGAATCCCAGACCCAGGCGGCACGCCTGACCGACATCGCCGCCCGGCTGGCCGCCTTGCGTGCGCTGCAGGAGAAGGTCCAGACCGAAGGCAAGCTCAAGCCCTGGCTGGCCCGCCACGGCCTGCAGGACCTGCAAGGCCTGTGGACCCAACTGCACATCACCCCCGGCTGGGAAAACGCCCTGGAGGCCGCGCTGCGTGAGCGCATGGGCGCCTTGTCCGTGGGCCGGCTGGAAACGGTGCAGGCCTTTGTGCAGGACCCACCGCCCGCCCGCCTGGCCTTCTACGCCGCGCCGCAGGGCGAGATCAGCAACACCCACCGCGCCCTGTCGCCGCTGACGGATCTGCTCAAGCTGGAGTCCCCCGGCCTGCGCGCGCTGATGAACGACTGGCTGGAAGGCATCTACACCGCCGAATCCATCGCCCAGGCCCTGGCCGACCGGCCCAAGCTCAGCCACGGCGAGGTCATCATGACCCGCGAAGGCCATGCGGTCAGCCAGTTCGCGGTCAGTTTCTATGCCGCCGACAGCGAAACCGCTGGCCTGCTGGCCCGTGCCCAGGAGATCGAGCAGCTCACGCTGGAGCAACGCGCCCAAACCCTGATCAGCGACGAAGCCCGCGCCCAGGCCATTCGTGCCGAGGCGGCCTATACCGATTCGGCGCAGCGCCTGTCGGTGCTGCGCCGTGAAGCCAGCGAGACCCAGGCCCGCGCCCATCAGCTGCAGGTGGAACTGCTGCGCCTGACGCAGCAGACCGAAGCGGCGCTGTCCCGCCGCAGCCAGCTGGACGAGGAACTGGCCGACATCGACGCCCAGCAGGAAGGCCTGATGGAGCGCCGCATGGAAGGTGAGGCCCGCTTCGAGGAGCTGGACCTGCAACTGGCCACCACGCAGGAACGCCACGCCGAGCTGGACGAAGCCGTCATCCAGGCTGAGCGCAAGCTGGCCGAGGCGCGCGAGCAGCAGCGGGTGCTGGAGCGCCGCGCCCAGGAAGCGGTGTTCAGCGCCCGCGCGCTGGCCGCCAAACGCGGTGAACTGCAGCGCAGCATCGAGACTTCGCGCCAGCAGGTGCAGGTCAATGAGCAGACCATCCAGAACATGGGCCGCGAGCGCGAGGAACTCGACGATGCCGCCGCCCAGGCCGGCCTGCAGGAAGCGCTGGCGCTGAAGATGGAACGTGAGGCGGCCCTGGCCACCGTGCGCGCCGCCTATGACGACCTGAGCCTGCGGCTCAAGCGCGGCGAGGAGCAACGCCTGGGCATCGAGCGGGCGCTGGAGCCGATGCGCGAGCGCATCACCCGGCTGCAACTGGATGAACAGGCGGCGGCCCTGGGCGGCCAGCAGTTCATGGAACAACTGGTGGCGGCCAATGTCGATCTGGAGGCGCTTGCCAAGACGATTGAAGACGGCGCCGTGAAGCTCTACGGCCTGCAGGGCGAGATCGACCGCATCAACCGTGAGATTGCTGCCCTGGGCGCGGTCAACCTGGCTGCGCTGGACGAACTGGGCGCCGCGCGTGAGCGCAAGACCTTCCTCGACGCCCAATACGGTGACCTGACCAACGCCATCACGACGCTGGAAGACGCCATCCACAAGATCGACCTGGAAACCCGCGACCTGCTGGGTACGACCTTCCACCAGGTCAATGAGCATTTCGGGCGGATGTTCCCGAGCCTGTTCGGCGGCGGCCAGGCCAAGCTGGTGATGACCGGGGACGAGATCCTGGATGCCGGCGTGCAGGTGATGGCCCAGCCGCCTGGCAAGAAAAACAGCACCATCCATCTGCTGTCCGGCGGCGAGAAGGCGCTGACGGCGATTGCGCTGGTGTTTGCCATCTTCCAGCTGAATCCCGCGCCGTTCTGTCTGCTGGACGAAGTGGACGCGCCGCTGGATGACGCCAACACCGAGCGTTATGCAAGGCTGGTCGCGGAAATGAGCAAGGTGACGCAGTTCCTCTTCATCTCCCACAACAAGATTGCGATGGAAATGGCCAAGCAATTGATCGGGGTGACGATGCAGGAACAAGGGGTGTCGCGCATCGTGGCCGTGGACATGGAGTCCGCGCTGGCCATGGCGGAGCAGTGACCCTTCCATGAACAAGATGTCCCGGGTGATGAGGCGCAGCGACAGGGCGAGGGATCGCCGCCCCGCATCCGGGAGACGGAGACAATGACGTCATGACGACCGACTGGAGCCTTACCGCCATGCTGGCCGCCCTGGGCGGCGTGGTGCTGGCGGGTGTCCTTGCCCAGGGCTGGTGGAGCGCCCGACGCGCCGGCCCCAAGCGTGCTGCGCCCAAGGTCGCCCCGGCGGACCGGCATGAGCCCAGCCTGGGTGGCGGCGTTGGTGCGGCAGCGGCCGACGGCACGCCGGCGGACCCGTTGCCGGATCTGCGCACGCTGGACGAGACCGTGCCTGCAGTGGCGCGCACGCGCAAGACGTCCACCCGGATTGATGCCTTGATTGATGCGCTGGCCACCGTCACGCCGGAAGCGCCGGTGAGTGGGGAGATGGCTTTGTCGCATCTGCCGGGCAGCCGACGGGCGGGGACCAAGCCGTTCCAGATTGAAGGCCTGAATGCGGCCACGGGGGACTGGGAACTGCCGCAGCCCGGTCAGCGGTATTCGGAGTTCCAGGCGGGGCTTCAGATGGCCAACCGCAGTGGGGCGCTCAACGAGATCGAATATTCGGAGTTCATCCAGAAGGTGCAGGGGTTTGCCGATGGCCTGGGGGCCATGGTGGAGTTCCCCGACATGCTGGACGTGGTGGCGCGTGCCCGTGAGCTGGATCAGTTTGCGGCCAGCCATGATGCGCAGTTGGCCATCCGCTTGCGGGCCAAGGGCGCGGCCTGGACGCTGGGGTTTGTGCAGCAGGGGGCGCTGAGGCATGGTTTTGTGCCGGGGTCCATTCCGGGTCGGCTGGTGATGCCGGCGCAGGAGGAGGGCGCTCCGCCGGTGCTGGCGTTGCAGTTCGATGCCCAGGCGGCGCTGGCGGATGATCCGCAAGCTTCGTCCCTGCGCGAGCTGACGCTGGCGCTGGATGTGCTGCAGACGCCGGAAGCGCAGGAGCCGTTTGCGATCTGGCAGGAGTCGGCCAGGCATCTGGCGCGGGACTTCGAGGCGGAGATCTGCGACGACCGCGGGCAGGTGCTGAATCTGCATGCGTTCCAGGCGATTGGGCAGGAGCTGGCGACGCTTTATAAGGCGCTGGCGGCGAGGGATCTGGCGGCGGGGTCGGCGGTGGCGAGAAGGTTGTTTAGCTGAGGGGCGGGTGAGCGCTGGCGGATGCTGAGCGCTTGCCGACTGCGAGTGCAAGAGACTGCTGTCTCTTCCCTTCGCCAGGCACCTTGTTCTCAACCGGTGCTGTTGCCACACCCTCGCGCAATTCGCGCATGAGTCCCGCGAGATCTGTGCTCGCCATGGACATCGATCCCATTGGGGCGGGCGCGCCAATGATTCTTCGCGAGGGGGCTTCCGATGATTGCTCGCCGCTTTTGCTTCGGCAGGCTCTGATGAGCGACGCATTCTCTCAGCATTGGCGCGTGGTGATACGCTGCTCATGAGGAGCAATGGCGGTGCGGGGATTGCTTTGATTCGACGCTACAGACATCAGGTCAAATGCACTGACACAGGGAGGGCGGCAAGCAATGAACATCAAAGGTAATTTCGCACTGTTGGTTTTCATGCTCATTGGATGGGGTGTGTTGATCCTGCTTTTTTGGTACTTGAGCAAAGCAAAGCCAAAAGGGCCGGCAGCGGCCATTCTGTTGGGCCCCATTTATTTCGTGTTGAAACGGCAGGACTGGAAGTTCTCAAAGCGAGAGATCCAGGGGTGGGGGCTGGTCTTTGTTTTCATGCTCATTGCCCCGTTCCTTTCGCTTTGGCTTGAGCGTTGACAACGATGGCATTGGCACAATAAGCCATGAACCAAGACGGTCCGGGGAACGAGATGGGTATTGCATTGATGCGCCGTGCCATCGATGCCTACCTCGGACCGACCCTATTAAGGCACTGTTCAACTATGGTTGACCTTGCACCCATCAGATGAAACCGTTGAAGCCGCTGCTTTCTCTGATGCTCTTGGCGCTGGCGCTGTTCGGTTGCGGCGCTTTGCCAGGCTTTGCCGCGTTAGCCCGGGCCAAAGTGGACCCAGCTGATAACGTGGATCCCGCTCAGGCGTGTGAGCGAGGCAATAGGGATGATCGCTTGTTGCAGTGCGAGAAGGCTGCTCAGGCTGGGGACGGTCACGCGGCGCATGTGATCGCAAGAATCCACCGGTTCGGGTTGTATGGTCAGCCGGTCAATCAGGCAGAGGCCACGAGGTGGTATCGCGTGGCGGCCGAGATGGAAGGGGGGCAGGCATACACGCAGTTGGGCATTCGGTCGTTGTGCGGAATCGGCACGCTCAAAGACGAAAAGGCGGCACGCCGCTGGTTTGCGAAAGGCGTCGATGCTGGTGTCGTGAGCGCCACCTCGTGGCACGCCTTGATGTTGCTGGATGGCAGAGGTGGCAAGCAAGACCTTGCTAGCGCGCGCCGGCAGTATCTTGAAGCCTCCGAGCAGGGCGACATCTCTGCCCTGATCAGGGTGGGCGTAGACCTTGCGCGTACAGGATCCAGTGAGGATGCCAGACGCGCACGCGATTTGTTCCGGCAGGCAGAGGCGAAAGCTCTAGAGTCGTCCGTACTCGGGACGGGAGTCTATTCGTCGCTGGGACATGTCGCCGCGTTCGCACATTTCCAAGCCAGCGTTGAGCGGGAGAATCAAGTCTCTCAGCAGTTGGAAGCGCAAGCCGGGCCAGATCAACCGGATGCTGCCTTCGAACTGGGCCAGCGCTATCTGATGGGATTGACACCTACTGGAATTGATAAGTCAAAGGCCTTTCACTGGTTCCGAGTCGCTGCGCTGGAGGGCCACACCGCGGCTCAGTTCGACTTGGCGCAACTGTGGATGCGAGGGTGGGGGACGACCAAAGACATGGCAGCGGGCGTAACCTGGCTCGAACGCGCATCCATTCGCGGGGACGCGCGAGCAATGTTTGCACTCGGTTGGCTTAAGTTGAAAGGCATGAGCATCACTCGTGACGAGCCTGGCGGCATCGCCTTGCTGAAAGCGTCTGGCGATCTTGGCTGGTCAGACGCGGAAGTTTTGCTGGCGCTGGTGCATGCCCAAGGCTTGGGTACTCCAATCGATCTTAATGAAAGCGAGCGTTGGTGGCGCCGCCAAGTTGAGTGCTCACCCAATCAGGACCGCTGACGGAAGCGTCACCTGAACCGCACCTCGACCCCGAAAACGTTGCGAACCCCCTATGCAATGCCCCGGCGGTTGCGGACCGCACACGTCTCGCTGTGCCGACCGCAGATGCCAGACGTGTGGCAATCGATTTTCCAGGTCCGACTACTGAGCCGACTCGCTCGTACTACTCCATGGCCGTGCCGTAATTCAGCGACACTCACAGACGCTATTCGCCTCTTTGTAGACGTCCCTGGATGTGGCTGGGCCCTTGTATACAAGTTCACCGCGCTTGTTCAGAACCGCACACTTTTGCGCGCAGGCTTCATGTGGCGACGGCAGGCCGCTGGTGACATACCCAACAATCAAGGGCACAGCAACAAAACCAGCAAATACCAAAGAGACCACCACTCCTCGGGATAGCTTCATAAGCTTCTTCATCCCGTAGGTTTCCCCAGGGGCGACGGGTGTGTTGAAATGTGCAGCAACGGTCAATACGCTCAGAGCACAAGTAGTCCAAAATTTGAGAATCCAGAATCCCCAAATTATCCCCACAGCAGAAAAGGCAGCCCAAGTGACTTCTCTGCACTTTGTGGCTTATTAAAAGGAAGATAGTTGGATGGGTAATAATAATATTTGGACAAAACTGCTGAGATTATTCGCTGCACTACTGTGCATTTCTGTGGCAATATTCCTCTCAGTTCCAAGAGATTTGGTGATAAAAAAAGCTTTGGCTACAACGTCTGCATTTTTGGCAGTCATTTGCATTATTCTGGCAAAATTGGCGAGGAAATTCGAGGCCGAAAATGAAATTCAACTTGTAAATCAAGATATTAGACGACATCCAATTGATGCCGCCCATCCTGATGAACATATTGACTTCAGTCATGATGTCCACGCACATTGACGAGAGGTGCCAGGGCAGCCTTTATAATTGTTTGCTGGCAATATTGATATTTTTTTCCGGCTGTTCCAGATCGATCAATAGCGAAGCTCCAAGCACTCTGGCGACAGGCGTCACGGTAGTGAACTCCGATGTTTGTAATGCGAGTGACCTGGATAGCAATCTGAAGATAGCAAAGAAGGACGGACTCTACATCGTCGACTTGTCAGCCGAGCTGGGATGTGAAGTCAACTCGTTGCGGCCGTTTGTCTCCCCTCTCATCGACCATAAGGCAACCTTGGTGCTATCGTCTGGCGGCGTGAGCGGATCGTCCGGGTGCGAATGCTCTCGAAAAGTCCAGATATCCATAAAAGATCGATTGGACGCCGGAGACACGCTGTATGTTTTAAACGGCGATGTGGTAATCGGCCATGTAACAGTCCCCTAGTGCGAAGCACATGAACGCTGTGCCGGGTTTTGGTGGTTGTAGAGCAATGAAAATTTCCAGATTAAAAGCAGGTCGGATTTTAATCGTCCTCATCGCTTCAGTAATTCTGAATTCTGCTAAGGCAGATGCACCTGGCTTGCCCCCGGCTACCATACGCGTAAAAAGTTCGGATGGCCGCATTAGTGTGGTATCAATTCCAGGGCGCAACACTATTGCCTACAGCGTTGATGGGAAGCGTCTGTGGATTGTGCCAGGATGGCACGAGCAATTTTTGGTTCCAAACAATGGGATCGATCTAATTGTTCTATACGGTGGCCTAAATTTAATACCAAAGAATTATTCAGAGAATTTGGTTTTAATGACGGTTTGGCGGAGGGGTAGGATATTCCGTCGCTTTCGACTTCGCGAAATTGTTGCTGAACCATCTACCTTGACTGAAACTGCGTCGCACTATTTTTGGGGTAATGTGCTAACCTTGCGGAATAATAAAGATATTATTATCAACCGGTCTGATGGAAAGCAAATTTCTTTAAATTATGAAAACGGGCGTATTGAAATTGTTGGCAATTGGATGCCCATTGATGCTGGCGCTCGGTTTCAGTAAAAAGTTCATGCCCTTAAGTCTGGGGCGCAATTTCTGCGAGTTATTGATTGCCTCGCGTGAGTGAACCGCTCCGGCCTTCGCGGAGGCCTTTCGGTTTAAGTCCGACGGTCGCGGTCTGACCACTGACGCTCAATCAGACCCAGACGCCTGCCCCTCATCCCCAGGAAGCGGCTGCCCCCCGGTCAACGCCATTGCTTGCCAGTCCTGCCTCCCCGGATCGATATCCCGAAACGTCCGCGCCAGCGCCCACTGCGCCTGCTGCCGCACCGACGGATCCGTAATCCGATGCACCAAATCCACCGCCTCCCGCGGTGACTGCCTTGCCAGTTCATCCTGAGTCGCATGCTGCACGATGGACGCATCCAGCGCGGGGGTGGCGCCCTGTGCGCGTATCCATTCCCGAGCCGCAAGCCCGTCAAGCGCCAACCAACGATTGAGCGATTCAGTCAGCAGCGGCCGGCCGATCGACGGGGGCAGGGTGCTGGCAAACACGGTGGCGGACCGGGCGTCCTGATGGGCCCATCGGTCGTTGACCACGGCCAGCAGGTCTGCACCGCCAGCGCCGGGTCGAGCGCCGTCGGCAGGGCCTGCGGCATTTCCTGACGCAGCGCCTGCCGCAGTCCAATGTGCAGCCCCATAGGCCGCCCGATGGGCTTCCCAATTCGCCGCCCAGTTAGCCGCCTGCGTGGGCGCCGTCTCAGTCCACCGCACGAGCGTCGCATCCATCCAGGCGCTGCGCAGCGCAAGCTCCAGGCCCGTTGCCTGATCCAGCCCCTGAAGCATCACATCGAACATCCGGCGCTGCCAAAGTGGCTCCAGCAGCGGATCCACCAGCGCCTGCGCCCAGTCCGGCCGCTCTGACGCCCATTGCAAGGCCAGGCGCCAAGCCCCTGACGGGTCCTTGGCGAGCATCGACATCAACATCGCCTGGCACTGCGCCAGGGACAAGGCCGCTGTGCGGCCCGCCGAGAGCGGCGCGTCGTCCGCCTGCGCGGTGGCCGTCGCCAGCTGCTGCCAGGGGTCCTGGTAGGCGCTGCCAGTCGCCGGGCTGTTGGACGCGGAGGCATCCTCATCCGCGCCTCCCCACATCCACACAAGGGCGGACACACTCACCATCACCACCGCCGCAACGCGCCATCCCATCCGCTGCCACCCCGGGCCGTTTTGCGCGGACTCATCCGTCGTGGGCAGGAAGAAACTGCGGCTTGGTCGGCTGTGCGGCCGCCCTGACCGTTGGGGCTGAGCAGTCTTGCCGCTCTGACCCAAGCTGCCGAGAGGCGGCTGCTGTTCGAGGCGATCCAGGTTGAAGCGTTCGCTCATGATGTCCTGACGGTCCTGGCGCATGGGAGGGAAAAGGACGCGGTCGCCGATCCCCAGTAAGCGATCAGCGATCCGCGATCCGCGCGATCAACGTCCAGCAAGAACGACCCCAGCTGTTGCCCATGCAATCCAGCCAGGGCCCTTCCAGCTACAGGCGCAGCCGACGGCTGCCGCCCGTCACTTCAGAACGCAGGACCGCGCAATGTTGCTGCTGCTCGTGTCCTTGCCGGGTTCATTGCCCTTGCCGGTGCCCACATAGGCGATGCACTTGGGCTTGGAGCCCGAATACACCAGGTCGGAAATGGTGGCCACGTCGTACTGCCCGGCGATGCCAGACTTGCTGTCATAGCTGCTGTTCACGCCCACCCCGCCTGCGCTCACCGTGCCCAGCCGCACACCGGACACCGTCACCTTGCGGGCATATTGCGTGGAGCAGTTGCCGCAGGAGCGGTACAGCTTGCCCACGTTGTCCACGTAGAAGTCGGAGATGATCACCGTGCCGTCCCCGTTGTGCTGGAACACCTTGTCGGCGGCCTTGAAGGCGGCGCCGCCGGAGATGGTCAGCTTGCTGGTGACGCCGCTGAGCTTGATGGCGGTGGCGGCGTCTTCGCCCACGTCGGCCCAGTAGACATTGGTGATGTTGCACTGACCGTAGCAATGCACCCCGTCCGCGCCGCCAGCGGCCAGATTGGTCCCACTGCCCAGCGACCCGTCGCCAATGACGACGTTTTTCACCGTGGCGCCGTTGTTCAGCTTGAACATCGGAATCTGGCTCTCGCTCTGGGTGCCCTTCATGTTGGAGGCGGTGCCCACCAGACAGACCCACTTGCCGTAGACGGCCGTGCCGTCCCAGGTGGCGCCAGCCGCCACCTCGATGGTGCTGCTGATGTTGACCTTGGTACAGCTGGGCACCGTTCTCACGCCGGGGGCGGCATGGGCCTGTGAGGCCAGGAACAGTGCCACCAGGGCGAACACGGCATGCAGCAGCGCGCCGAACGACACTCGTTCAATCAATCGGTTCATTTGATTACCTTCCAGTGATGATGAAGAAGATCACCCGGGGAGCGTGGCTGGAGCCTCCCGCCGTGGCGGGATCTCTTGGCGTGAATCGCGGGTGGCCGTCAGGACCAACCTGTCCGATTGAAGGAGCGGGGTGCCGCTGCATCGACCCGCGCAGGGGGGCGAGCAGGGAATTGACGAAGTGACGATGGCAGACCGTGGTGCGGCCCGCCTGCCCATGTTGTCAGTGTTTTGTCTGGCGATGTCTCCCTGGGCAGGCCCATTGTGGGGATACCGGTACCGGCGGGGTACTGTAAGAGCTTGCAGTTAGGGAAAGGCCGGTGGGGGCAGGACGGGTCCGTGGTTTGCCAGGAGCTCTGACCCATCCAGTCCGGATGGCCTCTTTGGAGTCCGCCCGCATGCCCACCTCCGCCCCCCGATCGGCCGCTCGGTCGTCCAAAACCGGCGGCTCGAAGTCCTCCGCTTCCTCGCGGGCCAGTGCCGCAAAGCGTGCAGGGCGGCCAGGGACGTCGAGCCGCAAAGGCGCCGCCGCGGCCGTGGCCCGCACTGGTACCACCGCCGATGCCGCACCCGCTCCGCGCCGGGCCATCTGGAAGGGCGCCATCAGCTTCGGCCTGGTCCACGTGCCGGTGGCCCTGTATCCCGCCACCCGGGACGAAGAGGTGGACTTCGACTGGCTGGACAAACGCACCCTGGACCCGGTCGGCTACAAGCGCATCAACAAGCGCACTGGGCGGGAGATCGACAAGGCGCAGATCGTCAAAGGGGTGAAGCAGGACAACGGCGACTATGTGGTGCTCAGCGAAGACGAGATCCGCCAGGCCTATCCCGCCACCACCCAGACGATCAACATCGAGACCTTCGTGCCGGCCGAGCAGATCTCCTTCGTCTACCTGGAGCGCCCCTACTACCTGGCGCCGGTGGGCAAGACCGCCAAGGTGTATGCGTTGCTGCGCGAAGCCATGGCGCAGGCGGGGCTGATCGCGGTGGCGCGTCTGGTCATCCACAGCAAGGAGCATCTGGCTGCGCTGCTGCCGGCCGGGCCGGCGCTGATGATCGGGCTGATGCGCTGGGCCAACGAGATCCGTCCGGCCCACGACCTGGATCTTCCCGACGAGGGCGTCAGCGCCCACGGCATCAAGCCGGCCGAGCTGAAAATGGCCCAGCAACTGATCCAAGAGATGACCGCCGACTGGCGCCCGCAGGACTATCAGGACGAGTTCACCGTGGCCATCCGCAAGCTGATCGACCGCAAGGTCAAGGCCGGCGAGGCGCAGACGGTCGAGCCGCTGGAAGAGGTGCCCACGCAGGATCAGGGCAATGTGGTGGACCTCACCGAGCTGCTCAAGCGCAGTCTGGGCGGGGGCAAGAAGCCAGCGAAGCGGGCCTGAGGCCGGCACACCGGAGGCCTCCTGGGGAAGGTCATCCGCAGGCGCCCAAGGTCCGGGCTGTGCCGCCTCTACGGTCGCGGCGCCTCCACGGGCGCGCCATTTGCTGGGAGACCGCACTCCCACGACGGACCTGACCATGCCTTCACGCGCCCAGACGTCGGCCGAAGCGCCCCTCAGCCGCTACATCGCCAAACGCAACTTCGAGGGCACCACCGAGCCCAAAGGCCGCGTCCAGCGTCGCCGCGCCAAGGAAGCGCTGAGTTTTGTCATCCAGAAGCACTGGGCCAGCCACCTGCACTACGACTTCCGTCTGGAGCTGGACGGCGTGCTGCTGAGCTGGGCTGTGCCCAAGGGGCCGTCCCTGGACCCGCGCCAGCGCCGCATGGCCGTCCATGTGGAAGACCACCCGGTGGACTACGGCAGCTTCGAGGGCACCATCCCGCCGAAACATTACGGCGCCGGGGAGGTCATCGTCTGGGACAACGGCACTTGGGAGCCGGTCGGCGACGCGAAGGCGGGCCTGCGGGACGGGAAGCTGGTTTTTCGGTTGCATGGCCAAAAGCTGGCCGGGCTGTGGCAACTGGTGCGCACGTCCAAGGGGGAGGCCAAGCGGGAGCAATGGCTGCTCATCAAGAAGCATGACCCCTGGGAGCGGCCGCACGACGAGTACGACGTGACGACGGAGCTGCCGGACAGCGTGGTGGCCAAGCCGCTGGGACGGGTCGAAGACCGGGAGCTGCGAGAGGGGCCAGCTACGCAACAGGCGCCCAGATCCGCATCCGGAGACCCAACACCCGCGCCCGGAGACACCGCGCCCCCGGATCTCTCCCTGGCTCGCAAGGCCCGTCAGCCGGCCGCGTTATCCCCGCAGTTGGCCACGCTGGTGTCCAGCACGCCCCCTGGCGAGTGGATCAGCGAGGCCAAGCTGGACGGATACCGTCTGATGACCCGCATCACCAAGGGCCGCGTCCAGCTCATCACCCGCGGCGGCAACGACTGGACCGACCGCATGCCGACCCTGGCCCAGGCCCTGGAAGCGCTCAATCTGGAGACCGCCTGGCTGGACGGAGAAGTGGTGGTGCTCGGGCCCGGAGGTGCGCCCGCGTTCAATCTCTTGCAGAACGCCATCGGCCGAAGTGGCCGGGCCGGGCGTGGCGCGAGTCGTGGGTCTGGCGTGCAGGGCGGGCCTGGCGGGAGTGACGGGCCTGGCGGGGAGCGCGGGGAGCGCAGAGAGAGCGGGGCGAGCGGGGCGAGCGGCAAGAACGGTCCCGGCGAGCAGAACGTCGTCTACTTCCTGTTCGACATCCCCTATCTGCAGGGCCACGACCTGCGCGAAGTCCCGCTGCGCGAGCGGCGCCGCGTCCTGCAGGCCTTGCTGGCGGATCAGCCGCACGATGCCCTGCGTTTCAGTGCCGCCCTGGAAGCGCCGCCGGACGAGATGTTGGCCGCAGCCTGCCAGATGCGGATGGAAGGGCTGATCCTGAAGCGGCCGGACGCGCCGTATGTATCCGCCCGCAGCGACACCTGGGTGAAGCTCAAGTGCCAGCTCCGGCAGGAATTCGTCGTGGTGGGATTCACCCCCCGCAGCGACGCGCCCAAGGGGCTGGGCAGCCTGCTGCTGGCCGTGCGGGACGCGCAGGGGGCGGATCGCGCCGACACCAGCGGTTGGCGTTACGCCGGCCGGGTGGGCACCGGATGGTCGCTGACGGAGGGCGCGGCACTGCGCCGGCAACTGGAAGCGCTGAGCGTTGACACGCCGCATTTCAGTGGCGAGGACATCAAGCGCAGCCACTGGGCCCGTCGGCCGGTCGCGGACGAGCATTGGGTGCGTCTAGAAATGGTGGTGGAAGTGGCGTTTGCGGAATGGACCCCTGACGGGCACATTCGCCATGCGGCGTTCCAGGGCGTACGGGAGGACAAACCTGCCGGGGAGATCGGGATGGAAGCAGCGAAGAGCCCGGACGATGTGTCCAAGGCACCCAAGGCACCCAAGGCACCCAAAGCATCCAAGGTTCAAAGCACCAAGGCCACTGCCAGGAGCTCTGCCAAAACCGCGGCCAAAGCCCCTCCCAAGCCCGCTGGCACAGTCTCCCCCAACAGCCAACTGCGCATCACCCACCCCGACCGCGTCATCGACGAAGCCTCCGGCGCCACCAAGATCCAGCTGGTGCGCTACTACGAAAGCGTGGCCGACTGGCTGCTGCCCCACCTGGCCCAGCGACCCCTGGCCCTGGTCCGCGCCCCCGAAGGCGTCGGCGGCCAGCTGTTCTTCCAGAAGCATGTGGACGGCGACGACCTGATCGTCGTCCAGAACATGGCCCAGGTACTGGCCTTCACCCAGCTCAACACCGTGGAATTCCACACCTGGAACAGCCGCGCCGACAAGCTGGACAAGCCCGACCGCCTCGTCTTCGACCTGGACCCCGGGGAGGGGGTCCGCTTTGCGCAGGTGCGGGAGGGCGCCCAACTGGTCCGCGCGCTGCTCGAGGAACTCGGCCTCAAAGCCTGGCTCAAGACCAGTGGCGGCAAGGGGCTGCATGTGGTGGTGCCGCTCACCCGCCGGGCCGACCACGACACCTGCAAGGCCTTCAGCCGCGCCGTGGTGGCGCACCTGGCCGCCACGCTGCCCAAGCGCTTCTCCGCCAAGAGCGGGCCGCGCAACCGGGTCGGCAAGATCTTTGTGGACTACCTGCGCAACGGGGAAGGGCAGACCACGGCGGCGGCGTTTTCGGTGCGGGCGCGTCCGGGGATGGGCGTGTCGATGCCGGTGGACTGGGATCAGCTCCCCGAGCTCAAGGGCGGCGACCACTGGACCTTGAAGGACGCACGGGACCACCTGAGCTTCGTCAAGCAGGACCCCTGGCAGCACTACTGGACCTGTCGGCAGACCCTGACCGCCGCATCGCGGATGCTGCAAGACCCGGCGTGAGCCGCCTCTACGACAAACCCGCAATCGTCCGCAGCAACGTGTCCGGATCCGCCGGTTTGACCACATGGGCATCAAACCCCGCCTGCAGCGCTTCCTCCCGGTCCTCCTGCCGGCCATACCCGGTCAATGCGATCAGCCGAAGCTCAGCCCACGCCGGCTGTGACCGGATCTGCTGCGCCAGCTCATAGCCGCTCATGCCCGGCAGTCCGATATCCAGCAGCGCCAGGTCTGGCAGGGTCTGGCCCAGGGACTTCAGCGCGTCCGCGCCGCTGTGCACCTGCTCGACCTGATGGCCCTCCATGGCCAGGATCATGGCCAGTGAAGCCGCGGCATCCGCGTTGTCATCCACCACCAGAATGCGCCGCGGGGCCGCCGTGGAGGCTGCTACCGGAGGCGCATCACCGATCTCGTCGGCCAGCAGCGGCAGGCGCAGCTCGAAGCGCGCGCCGCATCCCGGCCCGTCGCTGAAGGCCGCCACCGTGCCTTGATGCATGTCCACCAGACGCCGCACCAGGGACAGGCCGATGCCCAGCCCGCCCTGCGACCGGTCCAGCGCCCGTTCCCCCTGCACAAAGAGGTCGAAGATCTGCGGCCTCAGCTCGGGCGCGATGCCGATGCCGTTGTCCGTCACCGTGATCACCGCCTGCTGGCGCTCCAGATCCTCGTCCATGCTCAACTGGATCTGACCTTCCGGGTCGGTGTACTTGGCGGCATTGGTCAGCAGATTGGCCACGCATTGCACCAGACGGGCCTGGTCGCCCCGCACCCGCAGCGGCCGTCCGCTGGTCATCGACAACTGATGACGGCGCTCGCGCATCAGCGGCTCCACGGTTTCCACGGCCTGGGCCAGCACCTCCACCAGCGCCACAGGGCTCAGGCGCAACTGCACCCGGCCTTGCGTGATGCGGGAGATATCCAGCAGATCGTCCACCAGCCGGGTCAGGGTGCCCACCTGCCGCTGGATGATGCCGACCATGCGACGCGCCCGCGCATCCGGCAGGTCCAACCGCACCAGCACGTCGCTGGCGCTGCGGATCGGTGCCATCGGGTTGCGCAGCTCATGGGCCAGCATGGCCAGGAACTGGTCCTTCTGCCGGTCGGCAGCCTCCAGATGCTGGCGGGCCTGCACATGCGAGGAGATCTCCCGGAAGTAGCACACCACCCCGAGCCCGCCTTCGGCCAGCGGAATGCGGTGGGTCTGCCAGTCATAGGCTTCCAGCCGATCGCGGTCGCTGCGCCGGGCAATGAATTCCGGGGCGTGGAAGCTGTTGCCGGTGTGCAGGGTGGACCAGAAACTGTGGAGGATCTCCCCAGCCAGGGACGGGCCCCACTGGCGGATCAGCATGGCTTCGAAGTCCACCGGCGTGCCGTCCTCCATGGCGGCGAAGGTCGCCTGTGCGGCCGGGTTGGCATCGCGCAGGGTCAGGCGGCCCTGGACTTCATGCACGAGGAACACCCCGATCGGCGCGGCATTGAGCAGGGTCTCGAACTGGGCATGGCGTCGCTGGGTGGCCGCTTCGGCGGCGCGGCGCATGTGACGCAGCTCCAGCAGGGCGCCCAGACGCGCCAATAACTCCCGCGCCGAGAACGGCTTGATCAGGTAGTCATCCGCCCCCGCATCCAGGCCTTCAATCCGGGCTTCCTCCCCGGCCCGCGCCGACAGCAGCACCACCGGCGTCGGACGCAGCGCTGCGTCGGCCCGGATGGCGGCCAGCAGGCCCATGCCGTCCAGGCGCGGCATCATCACATCGCTCAGGATCACGTCCGGTGGATGCCGCCGGGCAGCTTCGAGCGCCGCCTGGCCGTCGGGCACGGCTTCCACCTGGTAGTAGGGGGCCAGCAGGTCGCGCAGGTAGCCTCGCATGTCGGCGTTGTCGTCGGCCAGCAGGATGCGGGCGCCGAAGGTGGGCGCAAAACGCTGGTCGCTCGGGGGGAGCGATTCCGCCGCCAGCAGGGAGAGCTGGGTGGGCGGGGGCAGGGCGTCCTTGCGCGATGGGCGTGCGGCGTCCGTGGACCGGGTCTGCAGGGCGGTCGGCGCATCCGGTGCGAGACCCTGCGAGTCGTCCGTGGAGACCGGCACAGGCGCGTCCTCGGGAATCCAGCGCATCGCCTCGTCCACAAAGGCGCGAGCCGCCGAGGTGCGGGCGCCCCGGCCCGGCGCTCGCGGCCGCTGCTGATCCTTGGGCACATGCTCCTGCCCCAAGGGGAGGGTCAGCCGGAAGGTGGTGCCCTGGCCGGGCGCACTCGTGGCGGTGATGGTGCCGCCATGCAGATGAACGAGCTCCTGCACCAGTGCCAATCCAATGCCCGAGCCTTCATGGGTCCGTCCTTCAACGCCGGCGATGCGGTGAAAGCGCTCGAACAGCCGCGGCAACTCGTCGGCGCTGATGCCCACGCCGGTATCGGACACCGTCATCCAGACCTGCGACCGGTCCTGCCCCATGCGCAGCGTCACGCCGCCTTGCAAGGTGAACTTGAAGGCGTTGGACAGCAGGTTCAGAACCATCTTCTCCCACAGGTCCCGGTCCACCATCACCGGCTCCGTCAGGGGCGGACAGTCCACCTCGAACTGCAGCCCGGCGCGCTCCATGGCGGAGCGGAAGGTGCTGGCGATGTCCCGGGTGAGCGCGGCCAGATCCTCCGGCTCGAAATAGGCCTGCGCCCGACCGGCCTCCAGCCGCGAAAAATCCAGCAGCGCGTTGACCAGCCGCTGCAGCCGAGCCGCGTTGCGAAGAATGAGCGCCAGCCGCTGGCGCTGTCCGTCGTTCAGCTCATCACCGACCGCCAGCTCTTCCAGCGGACCCAGCATCAGGGTCAGCGGGGTACGGAACTCATGGCTGACGTTGGAGAAGAAGGCCGTCTTGGCCCGGTCGAGCTGCGCCAGCGCTTCGGCGCGCCGCCGCTCCTCTTCATAGGCCTGGGCGTCCGTCAGGGCGGCGGACAGTTGCCCGGCCACCAGGTTCAGGAAGCTCCGGTAGGACTCGTCCAGTGGACGACGAGGGCTGTAGCCCACCAGCAAAAATCCGGTGAGCTCATGACCCGACCCCTTCAGCGGCAGCAGCAGACCGGTGCGCACCGGCTCGGTCCAATCCTCCACCGTGAGGTGCAGCGACAGGGCTTGCAGCGACGGCAGTTCCTGGGCGCTCTGCTCACCGTACAGGGGGCTGATCGGCCAGCCGCTGGGCGGGTCGTCCAGCGACAGCCGCTGCGGCAATTGCGCGGCTTGCACCTCGTCGGTGGACCACTCCAGCCGCGCGACCCGCTCCTGGGGCTGCGTCAGGTAGATCGCCGCAAAGGGGACATCCCGCGGAAAGTCCCTGAGTACCTTGCAGGCGTGGCGACAGCACTGGCGGATGTCCTCCGCGCCGGTGGCCCGGGCCGCCAGGTCGCGCAGCACCCGCAGGCGCCGCTCATCCAGCACGCGCTCGGTCACCTCGGTGACCACGCACAGCATGCCGGCGACCTGATCGTTGTCATCGAAGGCCGGGCTGTACGAAAAGGTGTGATACGTCTCTTCCTTGAAGCCGCTGCGCTCCAGATAGAGCAGCAGGGCTTCGTCCCATGTCGCCTCTGCCTGGGTCAGCACATGCTCGATGCGGGGGCCGATATCCGGCCAGATCTCCTCCCAGACCTTGTCCGCACGTTCCCCAAGGGCCCAGTCCCGCTTCAGGCCCAGCGTGGGCAGGTAGGCGTCATTGAAGAAGAAGCGCAGGTCGCAGGACCAGGCCATCCACATGGCGTAGCGGGAGTCGAGCATGATGCGCACCAGCGTGCGCAGGGACTGCGGCCAGGTGTCCGGCGGGCCCAGCGGAGAGTCCGCCCACGGGTGGGCCCGCATGCGGGCGCCCATTTCGCCGCCGCCGCGCAGGAATGGGGGCGCGACGGGCGGATCGGCCGTGGCGGTCGTGGCGCTGACCGTGCTGTTCGTTGCGGGTCCGGCAGTGCCGGTATGGCCCGTGTCGCCAGTCGTTGGAGGCATGCGGTCAGGCTCCCTATCCAGATCGCGAAGCGGCCAGTCTACAAGCGGGGCTGCGCCTGGGAAGGGGGTTGTGGTGCTTGTGCGTTGGGTGCACGCGCATCGGTGAATCGGCGAGGCCGGGCGCGTCGTTTGCCGGGAGCGACCCAGCAGCAAAGGTGTTTCATGGATCTGATCTTGTGGCGGCATGCGGAGGCCGTCGAACCCGGTCCCGGCATGGACGACATGTCCCGGGTGCTGACCACCCAGGGGGAGCGCGATGCGGGTCGCATGGCGGAGTGGCTGGATCGCCACCTCCCGCAGGACTGTCGTGTGCTGGTGAGTCCAGCCCTACGCACCCGGCAGACGGTGCAGGACCTGCGCCGCCCCACCCGTGTGGTCGAAGACCTGGCCCCTCGCAAAGGCGCGCAGGCCCTGCTGGACGTCTCGGGATGGCCGCATGCGGGCCACTCGGTGGTGGTGGTCGGACACCAGCCGACGCTGGGCATGGTGCTGGCGCATGTGGTGGGCGGCGTGCCCTTGGCGCAGGCCATTCCCTGGCGACTGCCCAAGGCCGGGCTGTGGTGGATCCGCTGCGAGCATCCCCGACACGACCGGCCCGGTGTGGTGGTCATGGCGGTTCGCACGCCTGACCTGCGCTGAGGGGTCCCGGCCGCTGGCTCACCTCAATGAGGCATGCCACGCCTGGAGCGGCCCGCTACACTGGCGGTTGTTCATGCTCCGAAAGCTGCCTTGAGTTCCAGCCTCCTGTTGATCTTCGTCCTGATTGCCGCCAGCGCGTTTTTTTCGATGGCGGAACTGTCACTGGCCGCCTCCCGTCGCTTGCGGCTGCGCCAACTGGCGGATGAAGGAGACAGCCGGGCATCCCAGGTGCTGAAAGTCCAGGAGCAGCCGGGCTACTACTTCACCGTCGTGCAGATCGGTGTGAACACCTTGGCCATCCTGGCCGGTGTGGTGGGCGAGGGCGCCTTGACGCCGCACTTCGAGACCGTGCTGCGCCCCATCATGGAAATCGACAATGCGCAGCGGCTGGCGTTTGCCCTGTCCTTCGGCTGCGTCACCATGATGTTCGTGGTGCTGGCCGACCTGCTGCCCAAACGCCTGTCCATGAACGAGCCGGAGCGGGTGGCGATGTTGCTGGTCGGCCCGATGCTCTTCCTCACGCTGGTGCTGCGCCCGGTGGCCTGGGCCTTGAACGCGCTGACCGACCTGTTGATCCGGGTCATGGGCCGCCCGGTGAAGCCGGACAACACCATCACCCATGCCGACATCCTGGCCCTGGCTGAAGCCGGGCACCAGGCCGGTGTGGTGGCCGACGCCGAACAGCAGGTCATCGAGAACATCTTCGAGCTGGACACCCGCACCGTTGAGTCGGCCATGACCTCGCGCGAGCGCATCGTCTACTTTGCGATGGATGACGACGAAGCCCTGGTCCGCACCCGCATTGCGGACTCCCCGCACTCCACCTACCTCGTCTGCGAGCAGGACATCGACCAGGTGGTCGGTTATGTGGATGCCACCGACCTGTTCCAGCGGGTGCTGCTCGGGGACCCGATCAACCTGCGGGCCGAACCGGCGCTGGTCAAGAAGGTGCTGATCGTGCCGGACCGGCTGACCCTGGCCGAGGTGCTCACCCAGTTCCGGCAGGCGCATGAGGACTTTGCGGTCATCGTCAATGAATACAGCCTGGTGGTGGGGGTGATCACCCTCAACGATGTGATGTCCACCGTCATGGGCAGCCTGGTGCGTACCGATGAGGAAGAGCAGCAGATCATCCGCCGCGATGACGGCAGCTTCCTGGCAGACGGCATCACGCCGATTCCGGATGTCCAGCGCTCGCTGGGCCTGGACGAGTTCCCGCATCCGGGCCAGTACGACACCCTGGCCGGCTTCCTGATGGTGATGCTGCGCCGGATTCCCAAACGCACCGATGTGGTGGAGTGGGAAGGCTGGCGCTTCGAGGTGGTGGACGTGGACAGTCACCGGGTCGACCAGGTGATGATCGCCCGGGTGCAGCCGCCGTCCAAGGACGCGGCGCAAGCCTGAGGGTGGCGCCGCGGGTCCACCCATCAAGCCATCAACTCATCAGCAAGGTCTTGCCGTCATATCGGTTGGCCTGCACCGGAATCGGATAGCGGTGTGAGGCGGTCAGTGCCCGCATGAAGCCGGGCGTGCGGGTGCGCATCAGGTCTTCCTCCAGCCCACGGAACGCATACTGCACCGTGCTGAGCATGGCGGCTTCCTGCTGGCTGGAGAGATGGCCGATGAAGAAGTTCTCGGTCTGCGCCAGCAGGTCATGGTTGATGGTGGACGGGGACTGCGTGGAATAGACGATGCCGATGTTGAACTTCGCGCCTTCCTTGGCAAACCGCGAATAGACGTCAATCACGTTGCCGGCATTGGGCGGGAAGATCATGTGCGCTTCCTCGAAGTAGATCTGCACATACCGTCCCTGCATCTCGTTGCGGACGAACTTGCGTTCCTGATGCAGGAATACCGCGACGGACAGCGTCTTGGCGAAGTAGCGAATGATGCGTTCATTGGCGCTGCCCAGGTCCACGATGACGGTGTCCCCCTGGTCCACCGTGGCCAGCACTTCGGTGATGAAGTTGTCCACCCGGGGCGAGTGGAAAGGCACGGCGGGGCGCAGCACATAGGGCCCGGCGCCTTCCTGCGGATAGATGAAGCGGGCCATGATCTCCTCGTCGGCATCGAAGAGAAAACTGCCTTGTTTGCGCAGCGTCGGGTCGTTGGGATAACTCAGGCTGAAGCGCAGCATCAGCGAGACCTCCGCGACCATGTCAGCAAAGCAGCGGGGCAGCGGCGGCGGGCTGGCGCCATTGACCGCCTGGTAGGCGGAGAGCCGCAGAGGCTGGCTGAAACCCGGGTTGAACGGCTGGTGGTAACCCAGTTGCTGCAGCAGGGCCGCCAGACGGCCCTCGTCATGCTCGAAGCCGGCGTGATAGAGCACCGTCCAGAACACCATCAACTTGCGCATCCGCCGCAGGGCCATCTCCGGCACTTCATCCGCCTTGAAATCCAGGCCGGGAAGCCGGCAACTGAGCAAGGGGCGCACATAGTCGGACTCCGACACGTCAGCGGGCAGCAACTCGCGCAGGGTGTTCATCGCTTCTTCCGGTCGCTCATGGAAGTTGAAGCGCAGCAGCTTGCTGTTGGGGCCACCGGCCTTGCCCTCGGACAGGTAGTAGAGCGTGCAGCGGTCGGCATAGACGGTGCCAATGTTGTCGGCGCCATCCTGCGGATTGCTGTTGGCATATTCCCCGTTCACGTCAAAGATCAATTGCCCGACGTTGCGCCGCTCGGCCGTCACATCCAGCATGCCCTGGACCAGCAGCTTCACCACATTGGACTTGCCCAGCCGGGTCTTGCCGAACATGGCGGTACGGCGGCCCCGGATGTCCAGCATCGACAGGCAACTGGTGACGTGGTTGTGCCGGTAGACCAGGGATTCGTCGTGGCGCAGCAGACCGAAGCGGATGCGCTGCTCCGGCAGCACGGTGCCGTTGATGAGCAGGTCCTGCACGCGCGGGGTGGGGGCGAAGATCCCATATCGGTCGGCATGCAGCAGATGACCGGGCTCGCCGGAGAAACGGGGGGGGCCAGCCTGTGCGCCGGAAGACGGGTCGAGGTCCAGGCAATAGCAGCCCAGCACCGAGAAGCGCACCAGCATCACCGCGCTCTGCGCAGCGCCGCCTGGGGCCTGACCCTGCATCAGCGTGTCGATGCGCTCCCGCTCGCCGGTGCCGGCGGCCGGCCAGGCGGGGAAGTCCAGCAGCCGCAGCAGCACCAGGCGGTCCGATCGGATGTCCGCATGGGCGGGCGGTTGATGCAGGCCCATGGGGGTGTGCCGGTGGGTGCTTTCCACCATGACGCAGAAGGCGCCGCGCCCCAGGGTGGACTGGTCGTCCCATTGGCTGCGGTCCACCAATAGCACCGCATGTTGATAGCAGAGGGTCACGAGAGGGCCCAGCCAGAGCTGGGGCTGCATGTCTTCAGGATGAACGAGCATGAAAGTTAACGGGATACAAGGTGAGGGCCGGCAGGCGGAAGTCCTGCGGCCGGAGGGGGAGAGACGCGATGCGGCGGGGGCGTGGTCAGCCGGTGCAAACGCTCCAGTACACGCCGTGCATAGGCCTCGCGCTTGACCGGATCTCGGGCGTTGTAGGCCCCAAGCGCCGCCACCGTCGGGCCCATGCGGACCAGGTTGTCGCCCAGGATCCAGGCCCCCACCAAAATGTTGGTGCAGGGGTCCCAGAGGTCGGAGGGGCGGATGCCGTAGCGCGCCAGCGTCGGCGCCCAGCTGGAATTGATCTGCATCAGTCCGATGTCCTGCGATCCGTTGGCGTTGCGATTGACCGCACGGGGGTTCAGTCCGGACTCCTGCAGCGCGATGGCGTAGAGCAGATGGGACGACATGCCGAATCGGTGCGACGCCCAGTCGAAGCATTGGGCCATGGCTGGGGTGAGCGTATTGATGGGCGGATGGGGGGGCGAGGGCTTGCGGGGGGCAGCGGCAGTGGTGCTCTCGGGGGTGCCCGTGGTGGTGCTCCTGGTGGCGCTCTTAAGAGTGCTCTTGACGGTGCTCCTCGGGGCCAGGTCTGCGGTGAGCCGGGCGCCGCCGTTGGCGCTGGGCGCGCGCGCAGGCAAGGGGGCGTTCGTGGCTGATAAGGTCGCGATGGCAGATGGGGGGGCTGTGGCAGATGGAGCGGCGGAGACGATGCCAGCTTGAGCGGCGGAGGCGATGCCGATGGGGCGGCCCCAGGCGACAGGCATCGCCAGCGAGGCTGATAGAGAGGCCGCCAGGAAGGTCGCCAGGCGCAGTGCCGAAGACGGTGCGAGCCGTCGCACCGAACCATTTGCCAGAGTGCGGGCCCGGCCCGGGACCGCGGAGGGCGCCACCGGCGTGGTGTGGGCGGCGAGTCGCCGCCGCCCGGTCACCCGGCGCATCATGGCGTCTGCACGGTGGGAGCTGCCTGAATGCCGCTTTGCATCTCGAAGGCCGTGGCGAAGAAACCGACCATCATGGCGGCCAGCGTGAAACCGGCCACGCCAATCAGCAGGCTGTTGATTCGGCTGGCGGCTTGCTGGATGCTGCGTTCGATGCGGTCGATCGAGCCCACACCGATCTTGACGAAGGCGGCGATGGGGTCGCGTCGTTCCGAGGCATCCTGGACCCGATCTTCCAGTGGCCCGTTCAGCACACCCGTGGTGAAGGCCTGACCGAACTGGGTGGACTGCTCGGAGGACAGTCGGGACAGAATTTCTCGCAAATGCCAACGCATCCAGGGGGAACTGAACCGCGCGGCCCGCTCCAGGGCCGAGCGCAGCGACACGCCCGCCCGCATCAGCGATGCGATCGAGACGATGAGCATCGCGCCGGAGAAGTCCCGGTAGAGGCTGTAGGGCGCCCATCGATCCAGACGCCGCCGAAGCGGACCCTGCCAGCGGGGCAGGGACATGCCGAAGGCCACCATCAGCGCCACAAACCCCAGCCCCAACAGCAGGCCGTAGTGGCTGACGACATAGGACATGGCGTAGAGCACCTGGCCCATCGCCGGCCACCGCTGCGGGGGCAGCAGCTCGGCCAGGATGGGCACCGCAAACAGCGAAAACCCGGCCAGCAGGCCGGCAAACAGCACCATCAGGATGATGGGGTAGGTCACTGCGCGGCGGACGGTGGAAAACATGCGGTCCACCTTCTCCACGGTTTCCGACAGAAAGTACAGACCTCGCGCCAGTCCGGCATCGCCGCTGCCCTGAATGGCGTCGATGAGGATCAGTTCGGTGGTGGGCACCACGCCGATCAAGGATTGCGACAGCGACCCGCCCATGGCCTCGCGCAGCATGTGCCGATAGAGCAGGGCGTCTCCGCGGGAGCGGGTACGTCCACGGGCTTCGTACTTGCGAAGAATGGTGAACAGGGGCACCTTGTCTTCCAGGGCGCTGGCCACGTCGTAATAGAAGTCCGCGCGGCGCTGTTTGAGTCGATGGGCGGCGGCGCGGAACAAAATCCGGTCGATGATCTGCATGGGGACGAAGGGGGCTTAGAGCAGGGACTGGGCGAGTAGTGAAGCCCGGCCAAAAGTGCGTTCGAAGTAGAAGGGGTCTACACGGCCCTGAGACAGGTCATACAGCACATGCCCCCAAGCTTCCTTGCCATCCATGTCCGGATCGGTGAAGGGCGACTTCTGTCGGCTGCGCCAGTAGCGCCGGGCTTCCAGGTCGCGACGTTCGAGCAGCAATTCCAGCAGGCGGAGGTCGGGCACGATCACTTCCGCGCCCACCTTCAGCCCATGCGTGCCATTGCGCTCCCCGGTGCTGTAGTCGATGAGCGGCTTGCGGCAATGGGGACAACCGCGGTCGCTGGCGCAGAAAATCGTGTCGGCCTGCAGGCCAAAGCCTTTGACATAGATGTCCAGGGCTTCGGGCGACATCACTTGTCGGGCGGGCACCTTGCAGTGGTCGCAGTTGAGCGGGATCAACACCTGATAGACCAGGGCGGACATGAACTCCGGGCTGCACAGGTCGTCGCGCTGCAAACCGACAATGTGGGAGTTCAGCCGACTGACCACGCCCAGTGCCGAGGTGGCGTGCACCGTGGACAGAATCTTGTGGCCGGTCTGGATGGCCACCTGCGCCATGTTGGCGGACAGGGCATCCCGGATCTCGCCGAACAGCCCGACGTCCGGATCCATGCGAAGGAAGGACAGCATCGCGCCGTGGAACGGGTTGCTGCCGGGGGCGGATTCCAGCGCGCCACGCTGGATGGAGAGGTGGGACGCGCCGGCGAGCTCATATTCGACCGGGTCTTCAATCGTGATCAGCTTGCGAGTGCCCTCCTGCGCCAGATAGGCCAGCATGGTGTTGAGGGTGGTGGTCTTGCCGGAGCCGGTGATGCCCGCCACGAAAATCCCGCCCCAGGCCGAGCTGAGGGCATCGTGCAGCCGATCGACCTGCCAGGGCGTGAAACCCAGCTTGTCCAGCGTCAACTGCTGGATGCGGGAGGCGCTGTTGGAGCGCAGGATCCGCATCACGACGTCCATGCCGCCCACCGCCGGATGACTCTGGTAGCGCAGGGTCAGGCGCATGTCCGGCAGGTCCAGCGGGATCATGGCGGCCTGCGGGACACCGCCGTTGAAAGCCACCTCGCTGCGAGAGTTCTCCTCCGCCAGCACGGTGTAGGCGGCGGAGACGCCGTCCAGCACGATGCGGGCCGGGAAGCTGCCCAGGGTGCGCATCAGGCCATCGAGTCGCACCCGGGCCCGGCCGATCTCCCCGCGCAGCTCCAGGTGCAGGTCACTGGCGCCGGCCAGAACGCAGCGGTGGACCACTGTGCGGAACCATTCCAGCGGCGACGAGTTGGCCACCATGGTTTCGATGGCGCGAGCGCTTTCGCCCTCGCTGTCGCCGTCGTGGCGCTGGCTGCGATAGGCGATCAGCTCAAAGATGTCGGGCGAGGCGGTGTAGAAACCCTGGAAGTCGTAGCCCAGCCGTTTGCCGGCCTGCACGACGTGATACCAGTCCGGGCTGCGCAGTTCGTCCTCGGTGGACAGGACGAGGAAGCGATGCGCCGGCAGGGCCAGGGCCATCAGCTTGTTTTCTTTGTCGCGGGACACGCGCACCTGCCGCTCGTCGCGTCCGGCCATGACGTTGTCCGACACCACGGACAGCACGCGGTCGAAGGGGGGCAACTGCGCGTAGTCGGTGAGGTGACGGGACGAGGACGGACCGGCGGTGGAGGTGCCGTGCGGGACGCCAGTCGGGTCGGCTGCGGGGGGCGCAGCGGGCAGGGGCGGTGCGTCGATGCTCATGTCAGCGGGCTTGCGGAATGGTGGCCATGGCCGTTTGACCTTCCCGCGGCAACTGGCTGGCGCGCAGGGCCGAGGGGGGCAGGGACATGGGGTTCAGCGCGGAGAGAGGCAAGGGGTCTGCCCCTGCGATCGGCAGGCCCACCACGCCGGCTGCGCCAGGCTGGAAGGCGTAGCCGGCCATGGTGCTGCCGCGAGAGGGGGCGGGCAGCAGATGGGCGAGCTTCGCCTTGCGGCCGCCAGCCGCCGGGCTGTGCAGCGAGACGGTGACGCCATTGGGGCTGATCGCCTCGATGCGCCAGGGGCCGACCAGGGGAAGGCTTGTGCGGGAGGCGGTGGTGTCAGGGACGGAGATTCGATGGATGCGACCCTCATAGAGCAGTTCTGTGTCCAGCCGTCGGCCCACGCCGGTCAAGGACCACACACGCGGGAGCTCCACGGTTTTGGGGGGAGCGGGCGGTGAGACCGCGGGTGCCGGGGGGGCGTCGGAGACGGCCGGCGGGGCATCGGTGCCGAGCAGGCGCCGCGCAGCGGCCTCCAGTTCCTGGGCCTTTTTGCGACGGGCCGCTTCGATGACCTGCTGCATGGAGGCCGACGAGGCCGTGCGGCTGTCATCCGCAGTTGCTGCCTCGGCGCTGAACCACAAGGTCTGGCCGGCGCATGCGCTCAGCAACGCCGCCAGCAGAGGCCGGGCCGCCCGCAGGCGGGGAGGCCGACGGGAGTGGGCAACATCAGAAGGGTTTGCCTTTTGCATAGACTTGTCCTGTGAGGGTGTAGGTGACCTGGCCCGGGCTCAATTGCACAGTGAGGCTTTCCGGGACCGCGGAGGGCGGCAGATTGATGGACGGTAGAGACCACAGTCCGTCCGTCACTTGCCAGGACAGGCTGACCACCGGGCGGTGAAGCGCTGTGAGCTGGGTGACGGAGGGCGGGCCGAAGAGTCGTGCGGGCTTCAGGGACGCGGCCTGGTTGTTGCCCGCCACCAGCGCCAGGTCTTGCAGACGGCTGCCCCAGCTTTGGGTCACCCCGTCCGCCAGCGGGAGCTGGTCCCGCACCAGGGGAGAGGGCGGGAGCTTGGCCGACAGGTCGTCCCAGGTGTAGTGAGTGGTGATGGTGGCGCCGAGCAGGTCGCTGTTGCCGTCGGGCGTGACTTCCGGTGCAGCGCTGCCGGCGGTGGGCAGAGGGCCGTCGGTGAGAAAGTCCTGGAAGTTGCCGAAGTTGCGGGTCCAGGTGGCTTGGCAGTCCCGGCTGGTCTGGCTGCAACTGAAACGTTGCAGGGCCCAGCCTTCCCGGGTCAGCGGAACGCGGCTGAGCAAGATGCGCCACCGGTCCAGCACCGCGTTGCCCGGATGGCCGGCGCCCGCGATCAGGGCGTCGATGGCGCGCTCGTACAGTCGGTTCGGGTCGTTTTCCTGAGCCAGACGTGCGGCTTCTTCGGCGGCCTTGCGTTGCTGATACTGGTTCCAGAGTATGTAGCCGATGCTGGAGCCCCCCAGCAAGGCCCCGGCCGCGACGACGACCACCGTGCGCCGAAGTGCCCGATTGATCAGCGGGCGTACGAGGGAGGTCGCCTCCGGCATCTCGAAGATCGACTGCACCTGCAGCGACTCGGCATTGGGAATGACGTCCCGCAGGTCGGTGGCGACGCGCACGTCCTGGTCGATGTGGATGTCCCGGAATTCCTTCAGCAGCGCAAGCGCGGCTTCCAGCCCGTTGAGCAGCCGGTCGAAGCCGGGGACCGGGCGGCGGTCCATCAGGCCGATGAAGGCGATCCGGTTGCCGGCCGCCAGCAGGACAGCCTCGGCGCCGCCGGATGCGAATCGCTCGATCAGCATGACGACGGCGGAATGGGGCCGACCCGAGCCCGCCTGCAGACCGCGCGTCAGGCCGATCAGGCTTTTGTCCGGCAGCATCGTGCCGAAGCTGTAGCCCAGCTTGCGAGCCCGCTGGAATTCGGCGGCCGGGTTGCCACGGTCCTGAGTGGGACTCCATTCAAGCTCGAAGATCACGCGGGTGCCAGCCAGCACGGCGCTTTTGGCGATGGCCCCCGAGCCCGCAGCGTTGGAGCTGCCTGTCAGGCCGAGTAGGTCGCCGGCGCCCGTGTTGCCTTGGCCGCTGGCGCCAGGGTTGTATGCCATGAGTGCTCCCTTCAGCGGTCGGTCAGACGCGGCGTGATCAGGATGACGGTGCCCTGCTTGCTGCGGCCCCCCCGTTTGGAAACGGGCAGGAAGCCGCGGACCACGTCGGTGTCATCCGCTTGGGCCTGCTCGCGCTCGTAGCCCACCAGTACCAGGGTCTGGCCGGCGGGGACGCTGATGCGCTGCAGCGACGAGAAGCTGACGGTGTTGGGCAACTGGATGGACTGTGCGGAAGAGCCGCTGCCGCTGGTGAAGGCCTTGATCTCCCGCAGCTCGCTCACCTGCATCACGGTCTGGAGCAGGATGCGGTTGGAGTCCAGGATGACGGGAAGGATCATCAGGCCCAGGCCGGTGGAGATGGAGCCCGGCACCAGCGAGCCAGCCGTGGTGACGCCGGTAGTGCCATTCACCACCGGGGCGGTGGTCTGCTTCACGTAGGACTGGGTCTGCAGCGAGCCCACGGGCACTGGCATGCGGTTGGTGGTGGTCACCACGCTGGAATAGGCGGTGGACACCTTGCCGTATTCCTGCAGCGAATCCGCCACCAGGCGGCTGGGAGAACCGCGGGACGAAGACGGGGCCAGCAGGAAGGACAGCGAGCCGGGCGTGTTGCCCGACAGCGCGCCTGGGCCTTGCGGGCCGGTCAGCGTGAGCTGGTTGCCGGTGGCTTTGCCCAGGACGGCCTGCCAGTTGATGCCGTTGCTGTATTGGTCGGTCAGGTCGACCTGCAGGACTTCCACTTCCAGCACCACCTGGCGCAGCAGGGCGGTGTTGATCTCTTGCAGGTAGGCCTCCACCCGTTCGACATTGCCCAGGGCGTCGGTGACGGTCACGAGGCCGGAGCGTGGATCGACCTGCAGATGGGCGCGGGCTGAGAGCATGCCCTTGAGCGACTCTGCCAGTCCGCCCCAGTAATCACTTTCCGTCTGGAAGTCGACGGTGAGCGTGCCGGCGTTGGAACTGCTGCCGCCGCCTGAGCCGCCACCGCTGCCGCTGTCCTTGGAGCCGCCGAAAATGTCAAAGGAGCCGTTGGTCTTGAGGCCGTTGGGCAACGCCTTCACCAGGATGGACCGGGTGACCAGGCGGCTGAAGACGATCTTGCCGCCGTTGTATTCCCACTGGAGACCGGCCCGGGTGGCGACCAGATCGAGCAGACCGGCCAAGGGGCCGGAGTAGTCCAGCTCGAGCGTGTTTTGCAACTCCCGGGGTTGCAGGCTGAGCGTGAGCGCACCGGCGGCTTCCGCCTGCTGGACCACGGCCTCGGGATCGGTGACCGCTGGTCCGCCGGAGGATGCGCCCCGCGCCGCCGCGCCGGTTTGGGCGGCGGCGCCTTCGGCGCTGGTCCGGGTACCGGTGGCGTAGTCCGACGCACTGGCGAGTGCGTCAGGGGTCATGATGACCGGGATGTCGATCAATCGGGAAATCACTTCCGCGACTGTGGACAGCGAATGCCGACCGGGGTAGCGCAAGGTCACCTGGCCGATGTGAGTGGGGAGCGTGGAGGCCCGTTGCACGGGAATCGAGTGGCGCGCAAAGCGCGGCAGGGTGTCGGCCTGCACGAGGTTGGGCATGCGCTGGGGTTCGCGGGCCTGGGTCTGGAACTCAGCCATGCGAGTTTTGTCCCGGGTGTAGTCCTGCTGGGCCAGATGGGTGGACTGCACGGCACAACCCGTGGACAGCACGCACCCCAGCGCCAAAGCCAGGCGGCCGGGCAGTGGGGGCAGATCAGCCCACCGGCGGGGCCGATGGATCAGCACGGTGGCCGGGGCCGACAGGCCCCCAGTCATAACGTGGGAAAGTCGGATCAACGCCGTTCTCCATCAAGCATGTAACGCACCACGCGCACGACGCGGGTGTCGGGATTGATGCGGGCCTGCACCGGGTAGTCGGTGTCCCGCAGGGATGTCATGGCCTGGTTCAGCGCATCCAGAAAGTTCCCATTGAGGGTGACCTGAGCGTCGATGGCGAAGTCCCGGTCCACTTCCCAGACCAGTTGCCAGTTCGCGATACGTGTCCAGCGCAGGAGCGTTTGTCGGAAGGTGCGGTCCGACAGTTCGACGGTCCATTCCGAAGATGCCTCCTGACGCAGACCGTCCAATGCGCTGTCCTGTGCGGTGCCGTCCGTCCGGTTCCCTTGTGCGTGCGGTCGTGGTGTGCGAATCCATTCCACCTCGGCATAGCCCGGGAGCGCTGAGACGTCTGCGGCGGCGCTGGCCCCTTCACGGGCGCTGTTGGGTGCGCTGTCGTGTGTCCGGATTGGGGCCCTAACTGATGCGCCAACTGATGCGCCAACTGAGGCGCCAACTGAGGCGTTCTCTGGGGTGCCGTTTCGTGCGCGACCTTGAACACCTTCTTGCTCGGCCTTGGCAACCGGAGTGGTCCGGGGCGCAGCCATGGCGCTGCTCATGGGGCGAGTCGGGGCCGTGGGCCCCGACTTGTCAGCCGAGGTCACCGCGGCGACGGCGCCGGGGGAGGCCGGTGGAGCGGAAGGGCGGGACGTGCTGGGCTGGGACGCTGCGGGCGCAGCCTGCACACCAGTGAGCAGGCCCAGGACGAACAGCGGAAGCAGCCTGAGAGGTTTCATCGGGGAGTTCATGGGGAGCCGTTCAGGACGAGCCAAAGGTCCGGGCCTGCAACAGCAGGCCCGGACGGACGGAGATTTACAGGGGGATGAACGCGTTGATCACGCGGTTGTTGGAAGTGCCAGTGCGGCACTTGTCAGCCAGCTTGGTGATGTCAACGGCGGACGTGGCATCCGGGCCCTTGATCATGTCTGCAGCGGCCGGCTCCTTGGTCAGCGCGGTGTCATAGGCGGTCGGGGTGACGGAGGTGGTGGGGGCATCCACCCACAGCACTTGCGCCAGGGGGGCCAGGCCGTTGACCACGGTGGCGCACATTTCGTTCGGGATGCCGGTGGCGACCACGATGTAGCCACGGTCCTTGCCACCGATGCCGTCCATGTTGGAGTCGTTGCCCTGGATGTACAGCGAGCCGCCAAATGCGTTGGTCACGGTGGGCGTGTCGCCGTTCCACTTCACGGTGTTGGGCGAGAACGCGCCCAGGGCGGCGGCTCGCTTGGTCGTGATGTCAGCGAAGTTGCTGCTGTTCGCCGCTGCGCCCACCAGCGCTGCATTGATGCGCGGCACTTCCGCCAGCAGGTTGTTGGCGCGGTTGTTGGCCAGGATGCGTTGCACGCCGATCAGCGAGCCGACGATGATGACCGAGACAATGGCCAGCGCGATCGACAGTTCGATCAGCGTGTAGCCCTGCTGCCGTGCAGCCTGTTTGGAAAACTTGGGACGGAAAGGATGACGATTCATAGGTGGTCCTTTGGGTGGATAGGGGTGGAAGTCACAGCGCGCCACGGTTGCTCCGAATGAAATGGGTGGCGGCTGATGTCATTCGGGTCTGAACAACATGGAGCGGAATCGTAGAGATCCGTTTGATAAAAATAACTTCCATACATTGATAGAAATGACAGCCTGCATAGGTCATCTCCCACGTATGCAAGCCGGTGCTCGCCACAAACACTGGGGGCTGTTGGCGCTGCATGGACCCGGGCGCTTTCCGCCGACTCCTGCCCAGTGGCGCTGAGCCACAATCCGGGCATGAATTCCGATCGTTCTCTTGATGTCGTGCCGGCCGACGCCGCAGCCCGGGCGGCTGAGCTGCGTGAGCAGCTGCATCACCATGCGCATCTGTATTACGTGCTGGACGCCCCGGCGCTGCCCGATGCCGCCTACGACCAGCTGTTCCAGGAACTGCAGGCCCTGGAGACCCGCCATCCGTCCCTGTTGACGCCGGACTCGCCCACGCAGCGGGTGGGCGGCAAGGTGCTGGACGGCTTTGTGCCGGTACGTCACACCGTGCCGATGCTGTCCATCCGCACCGAAACCGACACCGAAGCCAGCGGCGCCGAGACCTTCGATGCGCGCGTGCGCCGGGAACTGGACCTGGACCCCGCCGCAGCACCCGTCGAATACGCGGCGGAGCTGAAGTTCGATGGCCTGGCCATCAACCTGCGCTACGAGCGGGGCGTGCTGGTCCAGGCCGCGACCCGGGGCAACGGAGAGACCGGCGAAGACGTCACCCAGAACGTGCGCACCATCGGCCAGATTCCGCTGCGTCTGTCGGGCGAGGCCGCCCAGGCGGCCGTGCTGGAAGTGCGCGGCGAGGTCTACATGCGGCGCGATGACTTCGAAGCGCTGAACGAGCGCCAGCGGGCGGCGAATGAAAAGACCTTCGTGAATCCGCGCAACACCGCCGCCGGCGCCATTCGACAACTGGACCCGGCGCTGGTGCGGCAGCGACCGCTGAGCTTTTTCGCCTATGGCCTTGGGGACGTGCAGGGCTGGGACATTCCGCCCACCCATTCCGGTCTGCTGGATGCGTTGAAGGCCTTGGGACTGCCGGTATGCGAGGACCGGGCCGTGGTCCGCGGGGCCGAAGGCCTGGTGAAGTTTCACCAGCAGATGGGCGCCAAACGGGACCAGTTGCCGTTTGACATCGACGGTGTGGTCTACAAGGTCAACAGTCGCGAACTGCAGCGCCGACTCGGCTTCGTCTCACGCGAGCCGCGCTGGGCGGTGGCCCACAAGTATCCGGCGCAGGAGCAGATCACCCGGCTCAACGCCATCGACATCCAAGTGGGCCGCACCGGCAAACTCACACCAGTGGCCAAGCTGGAACCGGTGTTTGTGGGCGGCACGACCGTCAGCAATGCAACGCTGCACAACGTGTTCGAGTTGCGCCGCAAGCGGGTGCGGGTGGGGGACCAGGTCATCGTGCGCCGCGCCGGGGATGTGATCCCGGAGATCGTCGGCAAGGTCGACAGCCCTCGAGGGCAGTATGTGGCCAACTTCCACATGCCGCGCCACTGCCCGATTTGCGGGAGCGATGTGCTTCGGGAAAAGGGCGGCATCGACCATCGCTGCAGCGGCGGCATCTTCTGCCCGGCGCAGCGCAAGCAAGCCTTGTTGCATTTCGCCGGTCGCCGCGCCATGGACATTGAAGGCCTGGGGGACAAGCTGGTGGACCAGCTGGTGGATGGCGGCATCGTGACCAGCCTGCCCGGCCTGTACAAGTTGGGCGTGGCTAAGCTGGCCGCCCTGGAGCGCATGGGAGAGAAGAGCGCGCAGAACCTCTTCGATGCCTTGCAAAAGAGCAAGACCACCACCTTGCCCCGCTTCCTCTACGCACTGGGCATCCGCCATGTGGGCGAAACCACCGCCAAGGACCTGGCCAAGCACTTCGGCAACATGGACGCGCTGATGGCCGCGACCGAGGAGCAACTGCTGGCGGTCAAGGATGTGGGCCCGGTGGTGGCCAAGAGCATCGCCGCGTTTTTTGCCGAACCGCACAACCGCGAAGTGGTGGAGCAGTTGATGGCAGCGGGCGTGGACTATCCCAAGACGGATGGCGCCGCGTCCGAGCCGCAGGGGCCTCAGCCGCTGGCCGGCAAGACGCTGGTGCTGACCGGCACGCTGCCGACGCTGTCACGGGATGAGGCCAAGGCCTTGATCGAGGCGGCCGGTGGCAAGGTCAGCGGGTCCGTGTCCAAGAAGACCAGCTATGTGGTGGCCGGCGAAGAGGCCGGCTCCAAGCTGGACAAGGCCCGGGAGCTGGGCGTGACCGTGCTCGACGAGGCCGGCCTGCACGCCCTGCTGGAAGGCTGACTTCGCACCCGCCAACGGGCTGACGGTGCATCAGCCGACCAGCTGACGGTGCACCAGCCGACCGGCTGACCGTGCACCTGTCGGCGGGCGTGCCCCAGCCCGGCGGACTCACTTCGCCGGTCGCGTCACCGGCGGCATGGGCAGTCGCAGCACGCCCACGGCCAGCCCGGTCCCAAGCAACACGACCAGGCAGCCCACGGCCATGCTGGCGGTCAGGGTTTCGTGCAGGAACAGGAAGCCCCAGATCAGCGCAAAGACCGGGATCAGGAAGGTCACGGCGATGGTGTTGGTCGGGCCCACCCGCTTCATTAGGCGGAAGAAGAGGATGTAGGCCACGCTGGTGCACAGCAGGGCCAGCAGGGCTACCGCCCCCCACGCCTTCAGCGAGGGCATCTGCGCCGGCTGCTGCAGCAGGGCCGGCACCGCCAGCAGCAGCGCCGCGGCAAACTGGCTGCCGCTGGCCACGGCCAGCGGTGAGGCCTGGCTCAGGAAGCGCTTCGTGCCATTGGCCGCCACCCCGTAGCTCAGGGTGGCCAGCAGCACCGCCACAATCGCAAAGCCGCCGCCGCCGGGCTTGAAGGACGCCTTGTCCCAGGCCAGGATCACCACCCCCGCAAACCCCAGCGCCAGGCCCATGAGTCGCGAGCCATCCAGGCGCTGTCCAAACCAGACCCAGGCCACCAGCGCGCCCCACATCGGCGTCGTGGCATTCAGGATGCTGGACAGACCGGCATTGATGGACAAGGCGGCGAAGCTGAACAGCGCAAAGGGCAGGGCGCCATTGAGCAGCCCCACCAGCAGCAGGCCGGGCCAGTGGCGGCGCAGGTCCTGAAAGCCTTCCCGCACGAACAGCAGCGGCATCAACAGCAAGGACGCACCGGCCACCCGCACAAAGGCGGTGGCCACCGGCCCGAATTCGGGGGCGGCGATGCGCATGAAGAGGAAGGAGGCGCCCCAGATGGCCGCCAGAAGGGTCAATTCGACCAGGTCGCGTTGCTTCAAGCGCCTGCTCCTTGCAATGGGTGGGGGAAGGTCGGCCCGCTGCTGCGGGGGGAGGTGGAGAACGGGGGGAGCCGTGGGAACAGTGAGGCGGGAGCTTTGGCCTCCAACGCCAGCAACGCCCGCTTGCGGTCCAGGCCGCCGGCATAGCCGGTCAATTGACCCTGGCTGCCAACCACGCGATGACAGGGCACCAGCACCGAGACCGGATTGCGCCCCACGGCCGCCGCAACGGCCCGCACGGCTTCCCGGCGTCCCAGGCGAGCCGCCAACTCACCATAACTGAGGGTTTCGCCAGCGGGGATGTGGAGCAGCGCGTGCCAGACCGCCTGCTGGAAGTCGGTGCCGCGCAAGGACAAGGGGGGCATCGACACCCCCGCAGGCTCATCCCCCGCGAAGTAGGCCAGCAGCCATTCGACCGCCTGTTTCAGCAGCGGGTCCGCATCGTCACGGGGAACCGGCACGGCGCCGGGATGGTACTTCTGCCCTTCGAACCACACGCCGCAGAGGCCTTGTGCATCCCGCGCGAGGAGGATGTGACCCAGTGGGGTGACTGTGTCGGTGTGCGCAATCATCGGATGCGGGTTCATGACTGAGGTCCTTCCTGAATCGACAGGGAACGAGCGGGACGGCGGGAACGACTGGGGCGGTGCGGATCGGCGCCACCGGGCGGGTGAGCGGGAGGGGCAGTCGCCGCCCCGGTTCTCGCGGCCTGCGCAGGCTTGGCCAGCGCGCTCGCTTCCCGCCACAACTGCAGCACCGCATAACTTCGATAGGGTGCAAAGACCTGCGCCGCCTGCGCGAGTGCGGAGGGACGCATCGGCAAACCCGCGCGGCTTTCCAGCCGCTGCCGCAGCACCACATCGCCAGGCAGGAAGGCATCCGGCCAGCTCCAGCCTCGCATCAGCATGTAGTGGGCGGTCCAGGGGCCCAGCCCAGGCAGCGCGGCCAGTTCGGCGATGGCGGCCTCGACCGGGCCACGGCCTTGCGCAAACGCCAGCCTGGGCCATTCGCTGGCCAGGTGGATCAGGGCCTGTGCCCGTCGCCCGGGCATGCCCAGCGCGGCAACCTCATCCAGCGAGGCGCTGGCCAGTCGGGCGGCGGAAGGGAAGGCATGGGTGACCGGTGACGGGGCGTCCAGCTCGGTGGGCAGCGGCTCGGCGAAAGCAGCCACCAGGCGCGTGGCCAGGGTCCGGGCCGCGGCCACGGTGACCTGCTGGCCCAGCACGGCTCGCACGGCCAGCTCAAACCGGTCCAGTGTGCCCGGCAGCCGCAAACCCAAAGCGGACGGCCCCAGTTCCTCACCCAAGGCGGACGCAATGGCATGCGGGTCTGCGTCCAGGTCCAGCCAGCGGCGTAGCTTGGGCATCAAGGCCGCGACGTGGGGCCAGAGCGATGCACTCATCCCCACCCGGACCTGCGGGCGCTCTTCGCCCTCGGGCGGAAACGTCACCGTCACCCATCCCAGCACATCCGCCTGACCGGTCTGCGCAAGACGCACGCTCCGCACCACGCGCCGCTCCTGCACGTCCACATGCTCCACCCCCGGCACCGCGCGCGCCGCCAGGAACTGGAGCAAGGCGGTGGTCAGCAGCGGGGGGCGCAGGTCCAGGCGCAGTTCCGGCGCTTGCTCGTCCGCAGTCAGTCGTCGACGGGCGCTCCCATCCCGCAAGCCCGTGGGACTGAGCCGGTAGTGCTCGGCGAACGCCGCATTGAACCGACGCAGACTGGAAAACCCTGCGGCCAAGGCCACCTGGGCCACCGGCAACCGGGTGTCGGTCAGCAACTGCTTGGCCAGCAGCAGGCGACGCGTCTGCAGATATTGAAGCGGCGCCACTCCATGCACGGCGCTGAAGACGCGCCGCACATGCCGCTCGCTCACCCCCAGATGGGCGGCCAGCGCCGGCAGGCTGGCCTGGTCCGGGGCGCACTCATCCAGCCAGCGCGCGGCTTCCCGGGCCAGCACCTCGTTGGCGTCCATGGTGCTCCATGGGCGGGCAGTGGGCGCCAATTCAGGGCGGCACTTGAGACAGGGGCGAAAGCGCGCGGCCTCGGCCTGGCTGGCCGTCGGGAAGAACAGGCAGTTCTCCATCCGGGGCGTCCGCACCCGGCAAATCGGCCGACAGTAGATGCCGGTGGTCTTCACCGCCACGAACCACTGGCCATCAAAGCGCGCATCCCGGGCCAGCAGGGCCGGGTAGCAGTGGTGGGGGTCGAGCGAGGAAGCCATGGGAGGCATCATAGGCAGCGCCTGTGACCGGCGCTGGCCGTTTTCGGACCTGTCACTGACAAGGCATGACAGCTGAGGCGACCCGAGGCGCCGACACCTCCCGGTGCGGGCAGGTCCGTTTCTTGCCCTTCCTGCCACCGGGTTGTGCCCAACGGGTTTTGCCCGGAGACGCGATTCATCACCCGGGGTTACACGGGACCGTCGTTTCTACTGCCTACAATCCGCCCCAGTTTTCGTTACTTGATCACATTTGCACAGGGACGCTCATGCAAGTTCATGCTTCCATTTTCAAGGCCTATGACATTCGCGGTGTTGTGGGTCAGACCCTGAACGAAGAGCTGGCCGAGCATCTCGGCCGTGCCTTCGGGACCGAGGCCAAGCTGGCCGGCGAAACGGCGGTGGCCGTGGGCCGTGACGGCCGCCTGTCGGGCCCGGGCCTGGTGGAAGCGCTGATCCGCGGTCTGACTTCGACCGGTCTGGATGTGGTGGATATCGGTGCGGTCACCACCCCGATGCTCTATTACGTGGCCGCCACGCGAGGCAAGCATGGCTGCCATTCCGGCATCCAGGTCACCGGCAGCCACAACCCCAAGGACTACAACGGTTTCAAGATGGTGCTCAAGGGCGCCGCCGTGTATGGGGAGCAGATCCAGGGCCTGAAGCGCCGGATCGAAGCCGAGGACTATGCCAGCGGCAAGGGCCGCGTCGGCCAGATGGACATCGTCCCCGAATACACCCACCGCATCGTGACCGACGCCAAGCTGTCGCGCCCGATGAAGATCGTGGTGGACAGTGGCAACGGCATTCCTGGCGCCACCGCCCCGGCCATCCTGCGCGCCCTGGGCTGCGAAGTGGTGGACATCTTCTCCAAGGTGGATGGTGACTTCCCCAACCATCATCCGGACCCGTCGCGTCCGGAAAACCTGGAAGACCTCAAGCGCATCGTGCACGCCACCGATGCGGAACTGGGCCTGGCCTTTGACGGCGACGGCGACCGCCTGGGCATCGTCACCAAGGACGGCACGATGATCATGCCGGACCGCCAGATCATGCTGCTGGCCGCCGACATCCTCAAGCGCAAGCCCGGCTCGGAGATCATCTTCGACGTCAAGTGCTCGCAGCGCCTGGGTCCGTGGATTGAGGAGCACGGCGGCAAGCCTCTGATGTGGATGACCGGCCACTCGCTGGCCAAGGCCAAGCTGAAGGAAACCGGTGCACCGCTGGCCGGTGAGTTGTCCGGCCACATCTTCTTCGCCGAGCGCTGGTATGGCTTCGACGACGCCATGTACACCGCCGCCCGCATGCTGGAAATCCTCTCGCGCAGCGACGACCCCAGCAAGGTGCTGAACGATCTGCCCAACAGCATCAACACGCCGGAGCTGAATGTGCCGTGCGCCGAAGGCGAGCATCACGAGGTGGTGGCCAAGCTGAAGGAGATCGCCGAATTCCCGAATGCCAAGGACGTGATCACCATCGACGGCATCCGCGTGGAATATGACGACGGCTTCGGCCTGGTGCGGGCCTCCAACACCACGCCGGTGCTGGTGCTGCGTTTCGAGGGGCATACCCAGGAAGCGCTGGAGCGCATCCAGAAGGAAGTGCTGGCCCAGCTCAAGCGGGTGAAGCCGGACATCACCTTCACCGCCGGTCACTGAGCCGACGCGGCGCATGGCGCTGTGCCTTGCAGCGCCGCTCCGCGCCCCCGCCGGGCTGCGCCGCACTCTGCTGCTGGGGCGTCCCGCAGCAGACCTGCGAACCCACCCCGCGGGACCCCGTTCCGCGGGGGCGTGACCTCTTGATTCGAGACCGCCTTGCCTGATAAAGCTGCCCTTCATGACTCCGCCCTCCGGTGATTCCTGGCGTGAGCGGCTGGCTCGCGGTTTTTTCAGCACGGTGCTGCGGCTGGGCACGCCGCTGTACCTGCTGCGCCTGATGCGCCGCGGGCGGGCCGAGCCTCTGTACCGAGCTCATCTGCCGGAGCGGTTTGGTTTTGGCCTGGAAGTGGCGCCCGGTTCGATCTGGGTGCATGCGGTCTCGCTGGGTGAGACCCGGGCTGCTGCGCCGCTGATCGAGCGGCTGCGGCAGGAGCGGCCCGACATGCGGCTGCTGCTGACCCACACCACGGCCACCGGCCGGGAGACCGGACAGAGTCTGCTTCGTCCGGGGGATGTGCAGCGCTGGCTGCCCTTTGACACCCCCGGCGCGGTGCGTCGCTTCCTGCTGGCCACCCGACCAGCCGTGGGGGTGCTGATGGAAACCGAGATCTGGCCCAACCTGCAGCACGCCGCCGCGCAAGCCGGGGTGCCGATGGTGCTGGCCAATGCACGTCTGTCGGCGCGTAGCCTGCGCCGCGGCGCCCGCTTCAAGTGGCTGCTGGCGCCGGCCGCCCGCACGCTGCGCCTGGCGCTCGCCCAGACCGGGGAGGATGCACAGCGGCTGACCCAGGCCGGCGTGCCGGAGGTGCAGGTCTGCGGCAACCTCAAGTTCGATCTGCAGCCGGATGAAACGCTGCTGGCGCAAGGTCGGGCCTGGCGGGCGCGCCTTGGCCGGCCGGTGGTGATGCTGGCGGTGTCCCGCGAAGGGGAAGAGGCGGCCCTGCTGGCGCTGTGGGCGGCGCTGTCGGCGGAGTTCGGGGCGGCGCAGGGTCAGCGTAGCGACCCGGTCCGTCCACTGCTGCTGATCGTGCCCCGGCATCCCCAACGCTTCGACGACATCGCCGAGCTGGTGCGCCAGTCCGGGCTGCGTCTGGCGCGTCGCAGTGCATTCGCCGCAGACGGCCCCAGCGACGCGGACGCGACCGTCGACGTCTGGCTGGGCGATTCCATGCGCGAGATGGCGCTCTACTACGGCCTGTCCGATGTGGCGCTGCTGGGCGGCAGCTTCGAGCCGCTGGGCGGGCAGAACCTCATCGAGGCTGCCGCTTGTGGCGTGCCGCTGCTGATGGGCCCCCACACCTTCAACTTCGCCGAGGCGGCGACGCTGTCGCTGGAGGCCGGTGCGGCCCGGCGGGTAGAGTCAATGGACCAGGCGGTGACGCAGGCACTGACGCTGCTGTCAGATCCGGCCGCACGGACCGGGATGGCTGCCGCTGCGACCGCGTTCGCCGCCACGCACCGGGGTGCTGCGCAGCGGATGGCGACGCGGATTCTCGCGTTGATGCGTTGATACGTTGATGCGTTGATGCGTTGACGCTTTGATACGGCGCCGGACGCTCGCCGCCCGGCCCCTCCCGCTACTGATTGCTCGTCGCCCGCACTTCCCCCAGCGTGGTCACGCCCTGCAGCACCTTGGCAATGCCGTCCTGACGCAGTGTCCGCATGCCTTCGGCCATGCCCTGATGCATCAGTTCCTCGGCACGTGACCCGGTCTGGATCAGCCGGCGCAGCGTACGCGAGACCACCAGCAGCTCATGCAGGCCCGCGCGGCCCTTGAAGCCGGTGTTGTCGCACTTCGCGCAGCCCGGGCTGTGATAGTGCAGCAGCCCTTGCGGCCCAGAGGCGGCCTGCCACTGCGCGAGCACGGATTCCCGGGTCGGCCGGTTCTCCGCGGAGAACACATGCAGATAGTCGTCCAGCAACTCCTGCAGCTTCTCATCGGGCATCGGCTCGGACTGGCGGCAGGACGTGCACAAACGCCGCACCAGACGCTGGGCCAGCACGGCCAGCAGCGAGTCGGCGAAGTTGAAGGGGTCCATGCCCATGTCCAGCAGACGGGTGACCGTCTCCGGGGCACTGTTGGTGTGCAGCGTGGACAGCACCAGGTGGCCGGTCAGCGAGGCTTCCACCGCGATCTCGGCGGTCTCCTCATCCCGGATTTCACCGACCATGATCACATCCGGGTCGGCCCGCAGGAAGGCCCGCAAGGCCTTGGCGAAGGTCCAGTCGATTTTCGGATTGACCTGCACCTGCCGCAGCCCGGCCTGGGTGATTTCCACCGGATCTTCCGCCGTCCAGACTTTGCGGTCCGGCGTGTTGATCTGGGCCAGCACCGAGTGCAGCGTGGTGGTCTTGCCGGAGCCGGTCGGCCCGACGCACAGCACCATGCCGTAGGGCCGGGCCGAGGCGATCTTGAGCTGCTCGAAGTTGTAGGCGGACAGGCCCAGCTTCTCCATGGGGATCGGCTTGGCCGAGGCCAGGATCCGCATCACCACATCTTCTAGGCTGTTGTTGGTCGGGATGGTGGCGACCCGCAGCTCGATCGGATGCTGTGACGAGAAACGCGCGAAGTTGATCTTGCCGTCCTGCGGCTTGCGACGCTCGGAGATGTCCAGGTCGCACATGATCTTGATCCGGGCGATCAGGGCGCTGCGGTAGGTGTGCGGCAGTTCCAGGTGGGGCTGGAGCACGCCGTCCTTGCGGAAGCGGATGCGGACCTTCTCCTTGCCGGGATAGGTCTCGATGTGGATGTCCGACACATGCTGGTTGTAGGCATCGATGATCATGGTGTTGATCAGCCGCACCAGCGAGTTGTCGCTCTGCTCGATCGGGCGTTCTTCCTCCCGCGCCGCTTCCCGCGCGACCTGTTCCTGGCCTTCGCGCTCCAGGGTTTCGATCAGCTTGTCGGAGCTGTCGAGTTCAAAGTCGATGCCCAGGGTGGGCAGGCCGGTGTCGCGGCTGGAGGCGGGCTGATTGCCATAGCGCTCATAGGCCGAGGGCAGGGCGAACTGCAGCGACCCCACCCGCGCCAGCGCCGGCACCACCTTGAGCTGGGTGATGAATTCCACCTCGTCGATGCAGTCTCGCCGCGTCGGGTCTTCCATCGCCACGATGAGACGACCGTCCCGCACCACCAGCGGCAGCACTTCCAGGCGCCGCGCAACCGACACCGGCAGCTTCAGCACGGCTTCCGGCTCGATGGCGAAGTGATCCACATCCACCAGGGGGTAGCCCATCTTGCGGGCCAGGGCCGACTGCAACTGCGCCCGGGTGACCACGCCCTTGCGCACCAGCAACTCGCCCAGCGGGACCGAGCGGTCGTTCTTCTGCTGCGCCAGGGCTTCGTCCAGCTGCGCCTGGCTGACCAGGTCCAGCGCCAGCAAGGCTTCACCGATGCGCACCATCGGCATGCGGGCCTGCTGCTCGATGGCCTGCATCAGCTGCTCGCTGCTGACGATGTGCTGGGCCACCAGGATGTCGCCCACGCGGCGGTCGCGTAGGTCCTTCTGTTCCTGCACCGCTTCCTCCACCTGCAAGGGGGTGGCTGCCTGCTCGCGCACCAGCAGGTCGCCGATGCGGTCGCCGACCTCGTAACTGGTCAGCACTTCGCGCGGCACGAACATGCAGCGCACCCAGTCGCTGGTGTCGCTGACCGGTGGGAACAGGAAGAGGCCGATGTCGGATTCGACATGGCCGATGGTGGTGCCCTTGAATTCTTCGCCGCCCTGGTAGACCAGGCGGAACTCGTCGCGGGGGCGCTGGTCCAGGGAGGTCGGGTCGTCGGCGGTGGCCGGGTCGCGGGGCGGCACTTCGATGGCGTGCAGCAGCTTCAGCGCCCGGAACTGGGAGAACTTCAGCGGCATGGCATTGCGCGCCGGTGGCACCAGCACCTGCGCCAGCCGCTCCTGCGGCACCATCATGATGACCTTGCCGACGGTGCGGCTACCGTTCAGGCCGAGGATTTCGCAGGCCAGCGGGTCACGCTGCGGCTTGGGCCGGGGGTAGGCGGCAAAGGGCGGGGTGGGCCATTCGAAGTCACCGTCCGCATTGCGGCGCGCGGCTGTCCTGGCCACCGGAGCAGCACCCAGCGACGCGGGCCTGGACGGCTCGGCCAGCCCTCCAGGCGCGGTTTGAGGCCATTGCAGCGGCACGGACGGGTCGGACATGTAGCGGTCTCCGCGGTGATTCTCTTGACGGCAAAGGGACGCCGTAGGCCTAAGCCTAACGCGTTTGTCGATCTTGCATCACAAGGAAAAGCAGGGGAGAGGCCCGCTAGACTCGGTTCCGTGAAGAACATCCTGATCACGGGCTTCGAGCCCTTTGGCGGCGAGTCGGTCAATCCGTCCTGGGAACTGGCCCATGCACTCGGTGGCGAGATCATTGCGGACCGGCGGGTCGTGGCGGTCCAACTGCCTTGTGTGTTCGGTGCCGCACTGACCCGGCTCGATGAGGCGCTGGCGCACGTGCAGCCCGCGTTGGTGCTGGCGGTGGGGCAGGCGGGCGGACGCTGTGACCTGTCCCTGGAGCGGGTGGCCATCAATGTGGACGACGCGCGCATTCCGGACAACGCCGGGGCGCAGCCGGTGGACGAGCCAGTCGTGCCCGAGGGGCCCGCGGCCTACTTCAGCAGCCTGCCGATCAAGGCGATGGTGGCGGCGCTGAGGGCGGCCGGGTATCCGGCGTCGGTGTCGCAGACGGCCGGCACCTTTGTCTGCAACCACGTCTTCTATGGCTTGCAGCACCGGCTGGCGGAGCAGGACGTGCCCAGCGGCTTCATGCACATTCCCTATCTGCCGCAGCAGGCGGCCCAGCATCCCGGCGCGGCCAGCCTGCCGCTGGAGACCCTGGTGGCCGCCACCCGGCTGGCGCTGCACACGGCGCTCACCCAGACCGAAATCCGGATGGGCGCCGGGCAACTGGACTGAGGGCTGCTGAGGGTTTATTCCCTCGGCCGGAAGACCAGCGTCATCACGCGGGGCACGGAGCCGTCGGTGTCGCGGGGCAGCATCTCGGTCTTGTCCAGCGCGCGCAGTACGGCGGCATCGAAGTCGGGCAGGCCGCTGGACTTGATGATGCGCCGGGCGATGATGGTGCCGTCGGGGCTGCAGCGCACTTCCACTTCCGCCTCCGGATTGGCCGCGCCGCCCGGGTCCTGATAGACGATGTTGGGCTTGACCCGCGCCTTGATGCGGCCCGCGTAATTGGCGGACGGGCCCGCGCTCTTTTGCGCTGTGCCGGTGGCGTTGGGGGCGCCGGTGGCGCCGGCCATGCCCATGATGCGCTTGAGATTGTCCTGGCGCGCCTGCTCGGCCTTGGCTTCAGCGTCCTTGCGGGCTTTCTCGGCCTTGGCCTTGTCCGCCTGCTCCGCCTTGTCCTTCTTGGCCTTTTCGTCCTTGTCCTTGCGCTCGCGCTCCTGCTTCTCGGCCTCGTCCTTCTTCTGCTGCTCGAGCTTGCGCTTTTTCTCGTCCGCCTCGCGCTGCTCCTGCTCTTCCTTGAGCTTGCGCTCCTTGGCCTTGGCGATGGCGATGTCGGCATCACGCTGGGCCTGCACTTCCTGCGGCGTCGGCTTGGGCGGCTCGGGCTTGGGTTCGGGCTTGGGCTCCGGCCGGGGCGGCGGGGTCTCTTCAGGCGGCAACTGCTCCTTGGGCGCCGCGGCCACCGGGATGGAGGCCCACAGCTCAGCCTCGGCCGCCGGAATCGGGGCCGACCGCCAGCTCACGCCGAAGCTCAGCGCCAGCACCAGCAGCACATGGGCCACGGCGGCCAGGGCCATGCCGCGGCCCAGGCCCGGGGCGGGCGGCGGCCGCAGCGGGTCGCGGTCCATGGGGAAACGGGAAACAAGACTGCTCATGGGCGATCAGGTGTCCGACGGACCGTTCTTGACCGACAGGCCCACCCGCTGAATGCCGGCCCGCTGCAGCACGTCCATGGTCTTGACCACGGCTTCGTACTTCACATTGCGGTCGGCGGAGATCACGACCGGGGTGTTGGCGTCCCCGGCCTGGGCGTCCTTGACGCGGGCGGCCAGGGCTTTGAGGGGGACCGGCTGGGGATCCTGGTCGCCGTCCAGCTTGATCTTGAGCTGCTCATCCTTGCCCACCACCACCTGGATGACGTGGGTCGGTTGCTGCTTGCTGGTGCCGACGCTGGGCAGGTCCACCACGCCGGTGGTGATCAGCGGGGCGCTCACCATGAAGATGATGAGCAGGACCAGCATCACGTCGATGAAGGGCACCATGTTGATTTCATTCATGGTGCGGCGGCGGGAGCCGCTGCGGGAGGACATCGCGGGCATGGCGGTGCGGTTCCGGTGTCGGCTTCAGCGGGCGGCGGCAGGTGCCGGCTGGCCGGCATTGCGCTGCAGGATGTTGGAGAACTCTTCGATGAAGCTCTCCAGCGTGATGGCGTTGCGGTCGATCTGACGGGCAAAGCGGTTGTAGGCCAGCACTGCCGGGATGGCGGCGAACAGGCCGATGGCGGTGGCCACCAGCGCTTCGGCAATGCCGGGGGCGACGGTGGCCAGGGTCACCTGGGTGAGGTTGGACAGGCCCACGAACGCATGCATGATCCCCCAGATGGTGCCGAACAGGCCCACGTAGGGCGAGACCGAACCGACCGAAGCCAGGAAGGACAGGTGGGATTCCATCGCGTCCAGCTCGCGCTGGAAGCTGGCCCGCATGGCGCGGCGGGCGCCGTCCAGCAGGGCATTGGGTTCGGAGACGCGGCGCTCGCGCAGCTTCAGGAATTCCCGCATGCCGGAGGCGAAGATGCGCTCCAGCGGCGCACCGTCCTGATGATTGGAGACGCTGTTGTAGAGGTCGTTGAGGTTCTTGCCGGACCAGAACTCCTGCTCGAAATGCTCGTTGCGGGCCTTCACGCGGGACAGCGAAATCAGCTTGCTGAAGATCACGCTCCAGCTGGCCAGCGACACCAGCAGCAGCGCTGCAATGACCAGCTGCACCGTCAGGCTGGCATGCATGATCAGGGAGATGATGGAAAGGTCTTGGTTCATGAAGTCAGCGGGAGGTCAACAAGGGGCCGACGCCGGGTCGGCGCTGGAGGTCTGTCTGCAAACCGGTCATTTTTGCTCGAAATACGACCGGCTCTGTGTCCGGATGTTGGCTGAACGGTTTCAGCGCTGCAGGCATTGCAGGATGCGTGCCGGGATGCGGGAGGGTTTGAGGCTGGCGGCGTCGACGCAGCCGATGCGAATGCGGCCTTCGGTCAGCAGCGTCTCGCCGCGCCAGACCTGCTGGTCGATGGTGAGGCTGACGCGGCCAATCTCGGTCGGGTTCACCGTGACCCGCAGCCAGTCGTCCAGGCGGGCGGGGCTGAGGTAGCGCAGGGCGGTGTCGCTGACCACGAACATCAGGCCTTCTTCCCGCCGCATCACTTCCTGTTCAAAGCCCAGGCCGCGCAGCCATTCGGTGCGGGCGCGTTCCATGAACTTGAGATAGTTGGCATAGAAGACGACGCCGCCGGCGTCAGTGTCTTCCCAGTAGATGCGCAGTTCATGCTGGAAGGCGGGCTGGCCGGCCTTGGTGGCCGATGCTGCTGCGACTGCGCCTGCCGCAGGCGCATTGGGATCGAGGAGGGCGGTACTGGTCATGACGATTGAAGTTGGGCCACACGCACGCGCATCCGGTTCAGGGCTTCGCGCAGGTCGTCCATGCTGCTGGCAAACGACAGGCGCAGGAAGCGTTCGCCCAGCGCGGGGCCGAAGTCCCGGCCGGGCGTGAGGGCGACCTGCGCATGCTGCATCAGGTCCATGCAGAGGTCCCAGCTGCTCAGGCCGGTGCTGGACGCATCGGCCCAGGCATAAAACGCGCCGTCCGGCACCACCGGGACCGGCAGGCCCATGGCGTTCAGGGCCGGCACGACGAGGTCGCGTCGGCGGCGCAGCTCTTCGCGGCGGCGCTCGAATTCCGCCAGGGACTCCGGCTCAAAATTCGCCAGCGCGGCCTTCTGGGCGATGGTGGACGGGCAGATGTAGAGGTTCTGCGCGAGCTTCTCCACCGGATAGACCAGGGACTCGGGCAGCACCAGCCAGCCCAGTCGCCAGCCAGTCATGCCGAAGTATTTGGAGAAGCTGTTGATGGAGATGATGTCGTCGCCCAGCGCCAGGGCGCTGCGACGGTAGCGGTCGTCATAGCTGAGGGCCTGGTAGATCTCATCCACCACCATGACACCGCCGCGCTCCCGCACGAAGCTGTGGATGCGGGCCAGTTCCTCCGGCGCGACCGAGGTGCCGGTGGGGTTGCTGGGCGAAGCCAGCAGCACGCCGCGGCTGCGGCTGGTCCAGTGGTGTCGCACCAGGCCTTCGGTGAGCTGGAAGCGCTGCTCAGGGCCGGCGGGCAGCAGCACGGGCGTGGCGTCCACCGCAGCCACGAAGTGGCGGTTGCAGGGGTAGCTGGGGTCCGGCATGAGCACGTCGTCGCCCTGCTCGAACAGGGCCAGGCAGGCCAGTTGCAGTGCGGCCGAGGCGCCGGCCGTGATGACGATGCGCTCCGGGGCGATGCTCAGGTTCTGGGTGTTGCGATACCAGTCGGACAGGCGCTGGCGCAGCGCGACGAGGCCGGTGGCCTGGGTGTAGGGCACCTGGCCGGCGGCAGTGAAGCGGGAGGCCGCTTCGCGCACCGCGGCGCTCGCGCCGAAATCCGGTTCGCCAATGTTCAGATAGATCATGTGCCGACCGCCCTGGGCCGGGTCGCACACGGCCGAGCGCGCAATCTCGTCGGCGCGTTTGGCGCATTCCATGACGTAGAAGGGCTGGATGCGATCTACGCGTTGGGCAAGCCTGATGTCGTGCGGCATGGGGAAGGGCGCGTGCAAGGCGGTCACTGGCGTGGCCCCGATGATAAGACCTCCAACGCCCCTAGCAGCACCGCGCGGTCTGCGCCCCCGTCTGCATATCGACCGTCGCGATGCGGCCTTGCGAATCGAACACCAGCCACTGCTGGCCCTGGGCGCGCACCCGCAAACGGGCATCCGCGGGCCAGTGCCAGGTCATTTTGCAGGGGCCGTTGATCTGGTGCAGCCGGATCAGACGGCGCGGTGCGCCGTTTTCCTCCACCGGGGCGCCCAGGCTGGCCATGAGCAGCCACTGGCCATCGGCCTTGAGCACCTGCATGCCCGATCGGTCGAAGCTGCCCAGCCGCATCGGGTGGCCCGCCAGTGTGCACAGCCAGGACTCGCTGCTGCCGGGCGACGCCGGCCGGAACTCCAGCACGCCGCGTCCCCCCGCGAGCAGTCGCGGTGAGCCTTCGGTTTCCGCCGTTCGAAGCTGCTCGGCGTTCAAGGGCGGCAGCTCGTCGCGCGATTGCAGGCGTCGCTGGGGGAGCGTGTAGCTCCACTGCTGGGCGTTGGGGCTCGGCTGCATCACCCAGGTTTCCTGCTGCATCCCGCGCGCGATGTGCAGCACCGGGCCCGGCAGGTCGGCCACCTGCCAAAGTACCTCGCGCAGACCTGGCGCCTGCACATCCAGCACCTGCACCCGGGTGCCCACCGCCACCGTCCAGCCGCCGCCATCGAAGCGGTCGGCAAAGGCGTCCAGTCGGTGCAGGCCCAGATCCATCGCGCGGCGATGCATCAGGTCCAGGCGCGTCACCCGCCAGACCGCATCCCGCCTGGCCAAGGCCAGCGCGCTGCAACCATCTTCCGCCACCACCAGGACCTCGGCCGGCACCGGGAAGTGGTCGAGACGGCGACCGACGGCGTCCAGGCGGACAGCACCGGCCTCACCCAGGGCCACCAGCAGTTCATCGTGGGCCATGCACACGGCGTCCAGCACCGGATGCAGGCCCGGCTCAGGCACCCAGCCGGTCAGCGGGCGTGTCTGCTGCGCCAGCGGGGGCAGGGCCGGGGCGAGCGCATGGAAGCTGGCGCTCGGGAGGTCCGCCTTCAATGCGGCGTCCTGCGTCAGGGCCACCAGTTGGCCCAGTCGCTGCGCCGACAGCGACGGGCCGCTGACGGACTGGTCCGCCAGGGTCGGGCCGGCCAGCATCAGCGCCAGCCGTCGCACGGCGGGCGTGGGCTCGCCGGGCAGACGCAGCAGTTCGTCCACCAGGGCCGCGCGGGCGCGCTGGGCGGACGGATCGCAGTGCAGGGCGGTGATCTCCGGCACACGTGCATCGAGCGTGTCCGGCCAGCCCAGTGCGCGCCAAGCCAGGGCACGGGTGCTGACCAGCCCGCCGACCTGCTCGGCCGACTCGATCCAGGACTGCACCGTCTCGCGTGCATCGGTGCACAGCCACAGCACCCGCGCCGCATCCAGACAGCGGCCTTGGTCGGCCAGGGTCTCGGCCCAGCGCTGCCGCAGGCGTCGTCCGGCCTCGGGCCAGCGAGACTCCAGCAGGGTGACCGCCTCTTCCCAGGCACCGTCGCGACGTGCGACGCGTTCGGCGCGTTGCCAGTCTCCCGCCAGGGCATAGAGCCGGATGATGGCGGCGGCGGGCATGTCCCAGCCGAAGGCCAGCTCAGCGGCCTGCTGGAAGCGCTGGTGACGCTCCAGCAGTTCCAGCGCATGGGCCCGGTCGTGCAACAGCTCGGCATGCACGAACACCGCTTCGTCGATCCGGCCCTTGGCTTCCAGGTCCTGGGCGGTGCGCCGGTACAGCTCGCGCAGGTGCTGCTCGAGGTCCGGGGACAGGTGGATGCTGGCGGATGGGCCAGTGCCATTCGCGCTCAGATGCAGGTCCTGGCGACGACCCGGAGCGCCGAAGGCCTGCCCGAGCGATCCGGTTTGGCCGCCCAGGGGAAGCGCGTGGCGCAAGGCCTCATTCAGGTCGCCGTCGTCGAACATGCGCAGCATCTTGCGCAGGTAGGCGGACTGTCTCATGCTCAACGCATGGCTGAGGCCGGAGGCCAGCGCCGCGCGGGCCAACCAGTTGCGCCACTGCTCCGGAAGGATGGGAGCGCGCTTCAGGCGTTCGCGCAGACCGTCGCCGGGTCTCTGGCCGGCGGATCCTGTTCCGGAGGGGGCGGCGCTTTGCCCGGCGGACCCGCTCGATCGGGACTGCCCAGCCCGGCGGGCGATGCCCCCAAAGCCTCCCAACAAGCCAAGCAGACCGCCAACGGCGGCCGCACTCAGGCTCAAGGGCGCGGCGGCGGAGGCAGCACCGGCGATCAGCGCCGCCACGACCAAGCCCCCGGCCGTCACTGCGGCCGCAGCCGCCGTGCCGGAGAGCAGTCGGCGATGGCGGTCGCCGATGGCCGCGGTCGGGGTTCGGGCGCCATCCTTCCCCCGCCGCCGCTGTGCTGCCTGCTGGAGCGTTTCCAACAAGGCGCGTGTCTCTGGGGCCATCGACTGCGGCACCGACGGCCCGAGGACCTTCGCCAAGGGCCGGGCTTCGTCCATCACCAGGATGCGCTCCGGCTCCGGCTGACGCAGGTCCAGCGGTTCGATCCGGGGCAGGTCCACGGCCAGCCAGCGGGACACGTCCTCGACCTGGGCGGCGGACAGATGCAGGGCGTGCGCCTGCCCCGCCACCACCAGCCAGGCGTCCGCCAGCGGCAGCGTCGCCAAGCGTTCCGAGCTGACGTCGGCGCTGCAAAGCACGCCGGACAGACGTTGCAGCGGCCAGGCGGTGAGGCCGGCGCAGTCTAGGGTCACCGGCGCGGGCAGGCGCAGGAGCAGGCCGTCGCTGAAGCGATGGGCGGTCGCGCCCGGGGTCCAGTGACGCAGCACGTCACGTCGCTCGGCCAGCGGCGACAGCCAGCCCGCAGGCCACCACAAGGCGGACACCGGACGACGTCCTGCCAGCAGTGGACGTGGGAAGGGCGAGGCGCTTGCGTGCATGTCGCGGCTCACTGCAAGCGAATCGGGCAGGGCGGCGGTCATGACGGCATCTCCGGCGTCAGTGAGAGCGCCCCCTGAGCGGGTCCTGGGGGTGCATCGTGTTGCGAGTTGTCCTGGTCTGGCGCCTCTTCATACGTCAGTCGGGCGACGACATCGCCGCTGCTGCCTTCGATGAAATGCAGCGACCGATCTTCGGTGATGATCGCCACGCGCCCGCGCCCCGGGCACACGACGGCCTGCGCAATGCTGGTGGGGGTATTGAAGACCGGCGTGCGGCTGCCGGCCGAAGCCAGGCTCAGGGTCTTGCGGTCGGTGCTCATCACCAGCAGTCCAGCCTGACGCTCTTCATTGCGACCCCTGCACACCAGCCCGACCGCCCGCTGGCCGGCCGACAATTCGACCTCCATGCGCCGGCGCGACGCGGGGCCCGCCGTTGACATCAAGCCTTGCGGCCCGAAGTCCGATTCGACGATCCAGGTCTGGCCTTGTCCGGACTGGCGGGTTTGCGCGGCATACGCCGTCGGCACCACGCCGATGTGGCCCGGCTGCAGACTGAAAAACAGCGGCGTCAGGCCGGAGGCCAGCGGTGTCACCGAAAGCAGATGCACAGCCTCGGGCAATGGGACCAACGCCTGACCGTCCCATTTCAGCTGCTGGAGCCACAGGGCACCCTCCATCAGATAGACGTAGAACAGGGTGCCGTTGCTGCCAGGCACTGCCGCCATGACGCGCTCGGCGACCTGTGCGGGCCCGACCGACTTGTGGCCGCCTTTGTGCCAGGCCAGGAGCCGTTTTCGCTCATCGACCACCAGCACGCAATGCGGTCCTTTGCGGCCGCCCTCCAGCACCAGCAGGGGCATGGCGGCGGCCGTGGCGATGGCCATGGACATCGCGTCCGAGGACGGTTTGCCGGTCGTGAGCCAGCCGGCGACCTGCCAGAAGTGCAGGGATGACTCATCCACCAGCAAGCCTTGCACCACCCGGTTGTTCAACTGAGCGGCGATCAGGGCGCGGCCAGCGGCCCACTGTTGTTCGTGGACATGGAGCCGGCCGCCACCGCCTGGCGCGGTGCCAGCGCTGCGTTTTTTGGGCGTCATGAGCAGCACGGCCCGGTCCTCCAGCGGGAAGGCGGCGACCTGGTTGCCGTCGGCGCTGATCAGGGGCCGCCGCGTCAGCGACAACTGACGGTGCGTGATGGCGAGCGCTGGCGCGCCCTGGGTCGACTCGGCCAGCTTCGGCGCCGCCTTGGCAAACTGACCTCGCAACAAAGCGCCCAGATGAATGTCTGCCGGCAGGGGCAGGTCGCATTGGCGGCTGCTGCGGGGCGTCACCAAGGTGGCATGAAGCATCGGGCCGGACCATGCCGGGCGCAGCTCAAGACGCCGTTCGTTGGGCAGAGGGGCGTCCGCCTGAGGGCCCGGCGCGGCGCCGATCCACCAGCATTCTGGAGCGGAGGTGGGGGGCGGCGCCGGGTGCTCGGCCGCCAGGGCGTCCCGCCAGAGGGCGATGGCGGTTGCGTCGCCCGGCTTCAGCGCGCGGCCTTTGAGCAGCTTTTTGAGTGACTGGGCGCCATTCATGGTGTGAAGCTGCCCGGGCTGTTGCAGCAAGCCCCAGCGCAGCGTCCCGCCCAACTGCTCAGCCCGGCGGGCGAGCAGGATCAGCACCGCCAGATGGGCCACCCGAGGGGCTCCCAGCTGATGCGGGCCGGCGTCAAAAATGGCCACCATGTGCCGCTCGGACGGCGTCGCCCGCAGGCTGGGCGCGAGGAACAGATGCTCGGACGAGGCGGCACGGCGCAGGAACTCCAGCGGCATCTCGTCGGCCAGCAGCCATTCGCTCATCAGCAGGCGCTCGTAGCGACCTTGGGTGCGCAAATCTCCCAGCCCGTCCGGTTCGGACTGCTGGCGACCCGTCGAGGCCGGAGCCGGCCCCGCCAGTTGGGCGAGGCGTCGCACCACATCCCCCAGCGCTTCGGCCAGTTCGGCATCAAACCAGCCGAGCCAGGTGTTCCAGGGTTGCAGCGCGGCCGGGAGGCGGGATTGGGGCGGGCGACTCATCCGGCCGTCTCCACGGGCAGTGCGGGCCGTGGGGGAAGGCGAAGCTGCTGGCGTGCGCTTGCCAGGACCGCATCAGTGGCCGGCTGTGCGCCCGCCAGCGGCATCACCGCCTCGGGCTTCGGCCACAGCAGCAGCGGACCGGCCCCCATGGCCTGCGCCAGGGCTTGGGCGATCAGGTCCTGCGGCAGATCGGGGTGGCGGTGCGTTGGCAGCCACAGGGACGGGGCGACCGCACTGGGGGCGCCATACCGCACGCCATCGACCCAGGGTAGGTCCGCGGACGCACCCAGCACGATCAGCCAGCCGGCCGCCGCCACGATGCTCAGCCGTTCCCGCTGGGCGTCGGGCAAGGCCTGCAGGCGAGTCAGCAGGGCATGCACGGTGGAATCCCCGTGGGCCACAACCGCTTGCGGCGGGGGCGCTTCCGGTGTCGGCAGCCAGGACCATCGCAGGGGCGCGATGCTGGCCTCGCCCTCCGTGGTGCTCATGCCAGTTGGGCGGGTTGTGGCTGGCTTTCCGCGCCGCGCAGGCGCATGCGCAACTGGGCGCGGGCTTCGGCCAGTTCGTCCGGCAATTCGTCCGGCGCAAAGTTGGCGTCGATCTCGCGCAGCACGGCTTCAATGCGGGGCGCTGTGGCGCTGGCGTTGGGCGCAGCACCGTCCTGCGTCGGGGAGCCAGCCTCCGTGGACGACAGGTCCGCCAGGCAGCTCCGCGCCGCGTCCAGCAAACGCGCGATGCGTGAGCGGGGCTGCAGGGTCGCCGCTTCAACGGCATAACGCAGGTGCGGATGCTCGGCCAGCGCGAAGAGGTCCTTCAGCGCGTCCCGGGCCTGCTGTTGTGCGGCCTGGTTGGGCAGCACGTAGAGTAGGGGCCACAGGTCTGCGGCCCGGGCCTCCAGGCGTCCGCCCAGCACCGTGGCGGCAGCGACCAGACGCTGCGCCTTCACGATCCGCCGGTCGGACAGGGCCAGGCCAGCAGCGCGTAATTGACGCACCGCATCCGCCAGGGCGGGACGGACGGTGTCCATCTTGACCTGGGGCAGATGCTGGGACAGCAGATCCAGCTGTGCGAGGGCGCCGCCGTCTTCGGTCGGCGCAAAGTCCGACTGCCAGCCGCCCTTGAGCAGGGTTTCGAGCTGATCGTCTGGCACCGGCTCCACAAAGGCATGCAGCAGGAAACGATCGGCAAAAGCTGCCAGCGATTCTTCCTCCGGCAAGCCGTTGGCCGCCGCGACACAGACCCTCAGCGGACAGGCCAGCAGGGTGTGACCGCGCCGGAAGCGCCGCTCGTTCAGCACGCCCAGCAAGGTGTTGAGCACGGCGGTGGAGCCGAGGAAGACTTCGTCAAGAAACGCGACTTCCGCCTCCGGCAGCATGCCGGTGACATCCGTCTCAACCGTGCCTTCCCGCAGCTTGCGCAGGTCCACCGGACCAAACAGCTCGGACGGCTCGGTGAAGCGGCCCAGCAGGTATTCGAAGTAACGTCCGCCCAGGGCCTGGGCCACGCGCCGCACGACCGCGCTTTTGCCGGTGCCGGGAGGCCCGACCACCAGCAGGTGTTCCTGAGCCACCGCGGCCAGCACGATCAGCTCGGCAAGCGGTTCACGGCCGATCAGGCCCGTGGTGGAGGCATGGATGGCGGCGCGCAGCTGGCGCGCAGCGTCGGCGAGAGCGGACATGCGGTGAAGGGGGCCTGATGGGTCCCGTGTAGTTGTGAAGCGGCTCCGGCACGCCCGCACCGAGGCGTGTCCTCCCAGATCTCGTCTGGATTATGGAGCCGTCCTACACCGCGACGCGCCGACTCCCCCAATAGCGGGAGCGGAGTTCGAGACAGAAGTCCCGTGGAGCCCTTGGTGGAAGCCGCTGGTCTTCCGGTTCAGCTGGCAACCTTCAGCTGGCAACCTTCAGCTGGCAACCTTTAGCCGCGGGCGGCCTTGACTTCCACCGGACGCAGGTCTTCCGCAGCGCGGTCCAGCACGCCGTTGACGTACTTGTGCCCGTCGGTGCCGCCAAAGGACTTGGCCAGCTCCACCGCTTCGTTGATGGCGACCTTGTAGGGGATGTCGATGCAGTGCTTGAGCTCGTAGGCGCCCAGCATCAGGATGGCATGCTCGATGGGCGACAGCTCGGTCGTCTTGCGGTCCGCGTGGCGGGCCAGCACTTCGTCCAGTGAGGCGGCATCTTCGACAGCGCCGGCGAACAGCTTGTCGTAGTGGCCGCGGTCGCTCTTGTCGAAGCCTTCCTGCTCACGGGTGTGGGCATCGATGACGCCCAGGTCGTCGCCGGTCAGCAGCCATTGATAGACGCTCTGCAGGGCGTGCTCACGGGCGCGGCGGCGGGCCGACTTGACGGCCGGGCGCTTGGCCGCAGGCTTGCCGCCGGCTTTGCCACCGGATGACGGGCCGGACGGGGCGCCGGTGGAGGGGAGGTTGTCCTTGGAGGTCACTGGAGTTCTTTCAGCAGCAGGGCCATTTCGACCGCGACGGTACCGGCATCCCGGCCCTTTTCTTCGGCACGGGCCCAGGCCTGCGCGTCGTTTTCGACGGTCAGGATGGCATTGGCAATGGGCAGAGCATGGTCGAGCGTCAGGCGGGTGACGCCGGCGCCACTTTCGTTGGCCACCAGCTCGAAGTGGTAGGTCTCGCCCCGGATGATGCAGCCCAGGGCCACCAGCGCGTCGAAGCGACCGCTGCGGGCCATGGCCTGCAGGGCCACTGGCACTTCCAGTGCGCCGGGCACGGTGACGTGGCGGATGTCCGCCTGGGCCACACCGTGCTGATGCAACGAGGCCAGGCAGGCATTGGCCAGGGCGGTGGTGAGCTTCTCGTTGAAGCGCGCCTGCACGATGCCCACGCGCAGGCCTTGGCCGTTCAGGGGGGCCGAATGACCCTTGTCAGATCCTTGCATGCAGCCCTCGTCTCAGCAGGTTTGAGCGGCCTGGAAGCCAGTGACTTCCAGCCCGTAGCCGGTCATGCTGGGCATGCGGCGCGGGCTGCCCAGCAGCTTCATGCGCTGAACGCCCAGCTCGCGCAAGATCTGCGCACCCACGCCATAGGTGCGCAGGTCCACCGCGGGGCGGACCTCTTCACCGACGCTTGCCTGCAGCCGGCCCAGCAGGCCGTCCGGCGCTTCGCCGCAATTCAGCAGGACAGCGACACCGCTGCCCTGGGACTGGATGGCGGCTAGCGCTTCGGGCAGCGGCCAGGAGTGGCCGCAGCGACCGGCTTCAAGCAGGTCCAGCGCGGAGAAGGGCTCGTGCACCCGCACCAGCACTTCGTCTTCGGGCTTCCACTGGCCCAGCTTCAGGGCCATGTGCACGCCGCCGGTACGGTCACGGAAGACGTGGCAGTCGAACTCGCCTTGACGGGTTTCCAGCGGACGCTGGGTGACGCGTTGCACCAGCGACTCGTTGCGGCTGCGGTATTCGATCAGGTCGGCAATGGTGCCGATCTTCAGGCCGTGTTCCTCAGCGAAGACTTCCAGGTCCGGCAGGCGGGCCATGGTGCCGTCGTCGTTCATCACCTCGCAGATGACGCTGGCGGGCGTGAGGCCGGCCATGCGCGAGAGGTCGCAACCGGCTTCGGTATGGCCGGCGCGCATCAGCACGCCACCGTCCTGGGCCTGCAGCGGGAAGATGTGGCCAGGCTGGACCAGGTCGGTCGCCACCGCATTGCGGGCGACGGCGGCCTGCACGGTGCGGGCGCGGTCGGCGGCGGAGATGCCGGTGCTGACGCCGGTGGCCGCTTCGATCGACACGGTGAAGGCGGTGCCGTGCTTGGTGCCGTTGCGGGTGGCCATGGGGGGCAGCTGGAGCTGCTCGCAGCGCTCACGGGTGAGCGTGAGGCAGATCAGGCCGCGGCCGTACTTGGCCATGAAATTGATGGCTTCGGGCGTGACATGGTCGGCCGCGATGACAAGGTCACCCTCGTTTTCGCGGTCTTCCTCATCGACCAGGATGACCATACGGCCGGCAGCCAGTTCGGCCACCAGCTCAGGAATCGGAGAAATAGGCATGGGCGTGATTGTAGGCGGGCGGGGCGAGGCTGCGGGGCGGTGGGGCTACCGGGCCTCGTTGGGGGGAGGGGTGGGGGACGTGGAACCGGCCGGCGCGGGACGCAGCCGCAGGCGGATGTCCGTCCCGATCGGGCGCATATCGACCACTTCGTAGCGCGGGGCCTGGGCCAGCGCGGTCAGGCTGCCCAGGTCCACCATGCCGCGGCCGTCGCCCATGAGCATCGGGGCGAGGTAGACCAGCAATTCGTCGACCAGTCCGGTGCGCAGCAAGGAACCGTTGAGCTTGTTGCCGGCTTCCAGGTGGAGCTCATTGATGCCGCGGCGACCCAGGTCCTGGATCATCGCGGTCAGGTCGACCTTGCCGTTGGGGTCGGGCAGCGAGATGAGTTCCGCGCCGCGGGCGGTCAGGGCCTCACCCAGGGCGCCGCCATCGGGTTGCGCGTGGTAGACCCAGAGGGTGCCGGGCGGGTCCAGCAGACGGGCTTCGGGGAACAGGGTCAGTCGGGAATCGACCAGCACCCGCTGCGGCTGCCGGGCCGTGGGGACTTCCCGGACATCCATGCGGGGGTTGTCTTCCTTGGCGGTGCCGATGCCGGTCAGCACTGCACCGGCGCGTCGGCGCCAGGCGTGACCGTCGGCCCGCGCCTGTGGACCGGTGATCCATTGACTCACGCCGTTGTGAAGGGCGGTGCGTCCGTCCAGGGATGCGGCAATCTTCATCCGCACAAACGGACGCCCGCGCTCCATGCGGGAGAGAAAACCGATGTTGAGCTCGCGGGCGGCGACCGCCTGCGGATGGTCGGCGGGGAGCAGATGCGTCTCGACGCCTGCGGCACGCAGGCGCGCCAGGCCGTGACCGCCAACCAGCGGGTTGGGGTCCCCCAGCGCGACCACCACGCGCGCGATGCCGGCGGCGATCAGTGCATCGCAGCAAGGGGGCGTGCGGCCATGGTGGGCGCAGGGCTCCAGCGTGACATAAGCGGTGGCGCCCCGGGCGTCATGGCCACGCGTGGCCACGTCCCGCAGGGCCATCACTTCGGCATGGGCCTGTCCGGCCGGCTGGGTGTGGCCGCTGCCCAGGACGTCGCCCCGGGCCGTGGTGATGATGCAGCCGACGCGCGGATTCGGATCGGTCAGGCCAATGGCCTGCTCGGCCAGCGCCAGGGCGGCCGCAAGGTGGTCATGGTCCTGCGGGGACAGCGGCATGCTGGAAGGGGAGGAATCGGAATGCATGGGTCGAAGTCTAGCCGTCGGCCCGGGTGAGCCAGGCAGTCAGGGAGCGGTTGGCGGACGGCACCAGGGTGTGCAGATCCAGACGTTGCGGCTGGCCGTGGCGGTCGGTCCAGGAGACGTGGACGCTGAGGGCGCGCACCGGGAAAGGGTCCTTCAGTGGGGGCGGCGCGGAGGTCGTTGCGGGTGGGGAAGGTGGGGAGAGAGGCAGGCCGTCGGGCGTGATGTCCTGGGCGTCGCCTTGCAGCTCAAAGGTGGCCGTGCGACCGATCCAGCGCAAGGCCGTGATTTGCAGCGAGTCTCGCGCCTGCTCCAGCGCCTGCTGGGCCAGCCACAGCGCTTCTCCTTGATGACGGACTTCATCACCGGCCCACGCCAGCCGGGCCTGCAAACGGATCAGCCCGGCTGCGCCAGCGGCGAGGAGCGCGGCGGCCACCAGGGCTTCGAGCAGGGCCAGGCCTGCGGTCGCAAGCCGCCTGACCCTGGGGGGCGGGCGTCTCCTTGGCCCGCCCCTGGCGTCAGTGGGCCGTTGCTGGCGGGAGCAAGTGATCGTGGTCATGGACTGTTGCTCCACCCGCCGGGCACGGGAAGATAGCTGCCCATGCCTAACTGGATGCGCCGCAGCAGGGTCTCGTCCCAATCCAGTTGGAGGGCGTCCGCATCGCCGACGCGGATGAGGCGGCCGTCCGTGACCAGCGCGCCGCGCACCACCGAGCTGCCGCCCGTGCCTACGGCCCAGCGGATGCCGCTGCGGGCATAGATCAGCCCGGAGAAGGTCTGCGCGGTCTCGACATCCAGCTGGCCATCCACCAGCAGCACCAGCGGCTGCCCGTCGGCCGGGGTTGGCAGGGCTTCACGCAAGGTGACGTTGCCGTCGATCCAGATCAGTCGCCGCCCCCGTGACAAGGCTTGCCGCAGCTCGGGGCCGCACCGGTCCCCGCAGGCCAGACGGGTGAGCGCCGGTTGCAGCCGATACTGCTGGGATGGGAAGCCGAAGACCCGCACAAAGGCCGGACTGGGCGGGCTGCCTTCTACCAACCCAGTACCTGGCGGGCGGCGCAAAGCGCTGAGCAAGGCCAGGTGCTGTGTGTGTTCCGCCAGGCCGGTGCCGTCGGGAGGGGGCAGGTCGCTGACTGCGCAGGTGGGTGGGGCGCCGCTGCAGCCACGGGCTTGGAGGATGAACTGACCGGCGACGTCTGCGTCCGTGATGCGGATGGCGAAGGTGCTCTCCAGGTCGGGGAATGCAGTGGCGGACGCAGGGCTGGGCAATTGCCCGTCGCAGCGGCAGTTCCATCGCAGCGATCCGTTGTGGGTGCAGACGGCCATCCAGGTGGTGGGGGTGCGGGCCAGCGGTTGTCCGGACGGGCCCAGCTGCAGGACGCGCGAGCGGAAATCCAGTCCGGCGTCGAAGGAGGGGCGGCAGGTGTCATCCACCCGGCCTGTGTTCAGCATGGCCGTCGCCCAGGCCAGGCCGGCGTCGGCGGCTTGCACGGCGGCGGCCGAGCGGTGGTCGTTGGCGGCGATGCGCTGCGCGGCGGCCAGGGGGCGTGCGGTCCACAGGACAGCCAGGGCCATGACCATCAGCAGCAGGCCGCACATCAGCAAAGTGGCGCCGCCGCGCTGGAGGCGGGGCCTCATGGGCAGCCTCCGGCGACCCGGTCATTGCGCACGTGGACTGACCAGGACGCCGATGTGGCCAAGGCCACGTCCTGCGTGGGGTGCGCCTGAATCTGGAGCTGGACGGTGCGGGACAGGACGGTGTCCGCGCAGGCGCGGTCCCCGAGGTGGGCGGTCGATTGGATCTCGGCCTTGAACGCCTGAAGCTGCATCAGGGCCGGGTCGGTCATGGGCTGGAAGCGCCCGCCGACCGTCTGGTCCAGGCGTCCGTCGATCCAGCGGAAGGTCACCTCCGTGCTGGCGTCAGGCAGGACTACATTGGGGTCGATCGCGCGGCTCAGACGCAGTGTGGTGCCGGCGTCGGTCACGCCCAGGGTGGTGAACGGATTGGAGGCCGCACCCGCACCCGCACCTGTGCCTGTGCCTGTGCCTGTGCCTGTGGCTGTGGCTGACGCTGCGCCAGTGCCCGCAGAAGCGCCAGGCTGCCACACCAGTTGGGACGGACGCCCATAGGCGCCTGCACGGCGAATCTCCATCTGCAAGGGCTGGGCGATGGCTCGCAAGTCCTGTTGGACCTGCCAGGCGCGGTGCTGTCGCACCATCGAGCCCAAGGTCTGCCCCACCCATGCAAGCGCAGCGGAGACAACGCTCAGGCCCACGGCCAGACCCACCAGCAACTCCATCAGCGTGAAGCCGCCGGTTCGGGCGATTCGTGGTGCGCGGCTGCGATGAAGTGCGGCGCGGTCAATCACCGGGTGCGGAGCGCAGGCTTGGGCGGCTGGGCGGTCCCCGTCACCGCGGACGGACCCGCCGGTGACGCCGTTCGGGCTCAAAGAGGCGTTCATGACTGGATGCCCCTTCGCGCTCATTGCGGCCAGCAGCCGGCGGTCGCCGTCTGGCCTGCGGCGAAGCTGAACAGGCTGACTTGGCCCTGGGTGAGCACCAGTCGCAGACGCTGGCAGCGGTCGTCCCGGGCCTGGTCTCCTTGCGCCTGGGCTTCCAGCGTGAAGCCGTCAGGAGTGGCTTGCACCACGCTCAATCGGAATCGACCGTGGGGGGATTGGTCCGGCATGGCCAGTTCCGTCAGGCTCTGGGCGTAACGGGTCTGGCGGCTCCGGTAGGTTTCCTGCGCCAACTGGAGTGCGGTCAGGGCCTGCACGCCCTCCGACCGATGAGCGGCCCGCCACTGGGACCGGAAACTGGGTAAGGCAAGGCTCACCAGTACGCTCAACAGCATCAGGGTCACCAGCATTTCGACCAGCGTGAAGCCACGATGAGCTGATGGGCTCGATGGGCTCGATGAGCTCGATGAGCTTGGCATCACGACACTCCTTCGCAGGTCGGCCAGCGCATGAAGCTGCGATCGACCGAGCAACTCCGCACGCGACCCGTGATGCCCACGATATGCCGCACCTCGCCCACGCCGTCCGTGCTCAGACGAAAGGTGGCAGCCAGGGCCACCGTCCCCAGGCGGCTGCTGAACAGCATCGAAGAAATATTGCTGCTGAGCATCGGAAAGCCGTCGCGCTGCGGGGCTTGGTAGGTCCTGTAGGCCTGGCTGCCCGGCTGGCATGTCGAGGGGCCTTCGGTTCCGCACTGGCAACTGTTCTGCGGACCGCTGTAAATGACGTAGCAGCTACCGGACGGCGTCGAGACAAAACGCAGCAGCACATTGCGACTGCCGTGCAGCGCTTCACTGCGGGCGAAGTACAGGTCTGCCATCACCGTTTCCGCCGCATGCCAGAGCCGCTGACGCTGCAGCCACCGCTGACCCGCCGGCAGTGCAAAGGCCAGCAGCAGGCTCATCAGCAACAGGGCCACCAAGGCTTCCAGCAGCGTGAAGCCACGCCGTTGCACGGTGCGATGCCGCAAGAGGGCCATGCGATGGCGGGTGGTGCGCAGCCAGGGCTGCGAAGGAGACAGACGCGGAGGAGTCATCAACCAGTCCTTCCCGGAATTGGGGCTGGCAGAGGGTGGACATGGGGGCTGTCAGCGCCGCTGCCGGCATGGACATGACTCTAGGAATTTGCGCCTGCCGGCGCTTCGCCCTCACTGTGGGAAACAGACCCCCTTTCAGGAGGGGGCAGGTCCCTCTGCGGCGTGATCGCTCAAGACCCGCCGACGTTGGCCGATAGATGGATAGGCGGTCTGCTTACCGAGCAGCAACAGGGAGAGAAAAAATGAACATCACAACATCAAGCCTGACTACGCAACCCTCCGCCTACGCTGGCAGATCCACACAGCCCGCGAGGGCGGCAGAGGGCGGGGCCCAGTCGATCCGCTACTTGAACTCGGCCACCACAGTCACCTTGACCGAAGCGTCCCATGACTCCGAAGCCTGGCTACAGGAGTACGACCGCATCAGTAAGACCAGGTCGGGGCCTTCACTCGCTGCCGACAATTCCATCAAAACCATTGAAGAGCGACTGGCCGTCTTCGGCAAAAACCTGTCGTTGGCTCGACCGGACCTGGCAAAGGTGGACTGGGACGTGACGGTGAAAGATGGCCGCTTGAAGGTGACGGGGAACGTCTCCGCTGAAGACAAGCTCTACATGGAGGCTCGCCTCAACAAGGACCAGAGCTTGGTGGGCGCAGTCGGCGCCTACATGGACGCAGCCAAGTCCTACCTTGAGACGACCGACCTCAACAAAGCATTCACGGGTCAGAATGGGTATACCGGAGCGACCATGACCTACAACTTCAAGGACGTCAGTGCTCAGTTGGAAGGCAAGCTTGGCTTTCGAGAGCTGATTGCAGCTTCATGGAGCGCCTACGACAATCCCAGCGGTGGCGAAAGGACTGACCCCGGCAACTTCCGAGGAGGCACGTCCCTTGAGGTTCTCGCGTCGCGGTTGACGTCGTTGCCGCTGGAGTGATGGGGTTGAGCGCTCAGATATCCCGGATCAACTGCCGGAACTCATCCACGTCTTCAAAGCTGCGATACACCGAAGCAAACCGCACGTAAGCGACCTTGTCGATGCGCTTGAGCTCGCGCATCACATGCTCCCCCAGCTTGGTCGACGCCACTTCCCGTGCGCCGCTGGTCAAGAGCTTTTCCTGGATGCGCTCCAGGGCGGCGTCCACCTGCTCAATGCTCACCGGCCGCTTGCGCAGCGCCAGCCCCATCGAGGCGCGCAGCTTGGCCGGATCAAAGTCCGCCCGCGTGCCGTCCTTCTTCACCACCATGGGCAGCGCAATGTCTGCCCGTTCGTAGGTGGTGAAGCGTTTGTCGCAGGACTGGCACCGGCGGCGCCGGCGCACCACGTCGCCTTCATCGGACTCACGGGTTTCCGACACCTGGGTGTCGCCATGGCCGCAAAACGGGCAACGCATGCGCGCCGTCCTTTCAGCGGTAGACCGGGAACCGGCGGGCCAGTTCGGCCACTTGCTCGCGCACCTTGGCCAGGTTGGCTTCGTCGTGCGGGTTGTCCAGCACGTCGGCGATCAGGTGGGCGGTCTGGCGGGCCTGCTCTTCCTTGAAGCCACGCGTGGTCATGGCCGGCGTGCCCAGTCGGATGCCGCTGGTGACCATCGGTTTTTGCGGGTCGTTCGGGATGCCGTTCTTGTTGCAGGTCATGTGAGCGGCGCCCAGGATGGCTTCCGCTTCCTTGCCGGTCAGGCCCTTGGGCCGCAGGTCCACCAGCATCACATGGCTCTCGGTGCGGCCGGAGACGATGCGCACGCCACGCTCGATCAGGGTTTCAGCCAGCACCTTGGCATTGGCCACCACTTGCTGCTGGTAGGCCTTGAATTCAGGGGTCAGCGCTTCCTTGAAAGCCACCGCCTTGCCAGCGATGACATGCATCAGCGGGCCGCCCTGGATGCCGGGGAAGATGGCCGAGTTGATCTTCTTGGCGATCGCCTCGTCGTTCATCAGGATGATGCCGCCGCGCGGGCCGCGCAAGCTCTTGTGCGTGGTGGAGGTGACCACGTCGGCAAAGGGCAGGGGATTGGGATAGACACCGGCGGCGATCAGGCCGGCGTAGTGGGCCATGTCTACCATGAAGTAGGCGCCGATCTCCTTGGCCACGCGGGAGAAGCGTTCGAAGTCGATGCGCAGGGCGTAGGCGGAGGCGCCGGCGATGATCAGCTTGGGCTTCTTCTCGCGGGCCAGGGCTTCCATGGCGTCATAGTCGATCTCTTCCTTGTCGTTGAGACCGTAGCTGATGACGTTGAACCACTTGCCGCTCATGTTCAGCGGCATGCCGTGGGTCAGGTGGCCGCCTTCGGACAGGCTCATGCCCATGATGGTGTCACCGGGCTGCAGCAGTGCGAAGAACACGCCCTGGTTGGCCTGGGAGCCGGAATTGGGTTGCACGTTGGCGTACTCGGCGCCGAACAGCTGCTTGAGGCGGTCGATCGCCAGCTGTTCCACCACGTCCACATATTCGCAGCCGCCGTAGTAACGCTTGCCGGGATAGCCTTCTGCGTACTTGTTGGTCAGCTGGCTGCCCTGGGCCTGCATGACGGCCGGGGAGGTGTAGTTCTCGGAAGCGATCAGCTCAATGTGATCTTCCTGGCGCTGGGTTTCCTGCTGGATCGCGGCAAAGACTTCCGCGTCCACGTTGGCGAGGGTGTGTTGATTGCGGTCAAACATGATGGTGTCGGCTCAAGGGTTGGCGCCGCCCGGCGGTGGCTGCGGGTGTGCCCTGGCAATACGGGGCTCCCAGCATCCACAGCGAGTGGCGGCCCAGGCGAACGGCACGGACAACGAGGCCAAGATGAGAGCGGTTGATCGCCCCTTGAACCCCGTCGCTCGCGCTCCCCGGTGGTGACCCACCTTGGCCGGACCAGACAGTCCGACCTCATCGCCAGTTGCGCGAGCGCCCAGTGTACCTCCGCCGCGTCAGCGGGGAGGCAACATGGATGTGTCAGTTGGGGGTGTGGCTGACCATGGCGACCTGCTCGCCAGTCGGCGTGCTGGGCGCGGGGGCAGAAGACGGTTCACGCGCAGGGCGCGCGGCATTCGGCGAAACATTGCGGCCCGCCACCACCATCTTCAGCAGGTCCTGCTCGGCCAGCACACGCACGGCATAACCCGCGTCGTCGGGCAGATTGGCGGCGCCCACATAGCGGCGCAGGCCTTCTTCGACGCTGCCGGCACGCTGGATGCATTCCTTCAGCACCTGCACACCCACCCGCAGGTTGGTGATCGGATCAAACGCCGCCAGGTTGCCGCCGAAGGCTTCGTACTTGTCGTCATGCACGCGCGTCAGCACCTGCATCAGACCCTGGGCGCCGACGGAGCTCTGGGCGAACGGGTTGAAGCCCGATTCGATGGCCATGATGGACAGGATGAGCGTGGGATCCACCCGTGCCCGTTGACCCACGTCGTAGGCTTCCTTGACCAGACGGCTGACCGGCTCCGGTGCGACCCGGTAACGACGGGCCAGATACTGCGCCACGGCCGCCTGCTCACGGTTGAGCTGCTTGGGGTCCACTGCGGTGGCGCGGCTGATCGCGTCGGGCTCCACCATCAGGGCGAGCACGTCGCCGGAGGCTTCCACCCGGGCTTCATGGCGGGCATTGAGCCAGCCCAGCACCTTGCTTTCGGTGTCCTGCCGCAGATCCGCCTGGCTGGCGAACACGATGCCGACGGCGAGGACTGCAAAACCGAGCAGAGCGAGCGTGTTGTGACTGACGACCAGCAGACCCTGGCCGATATCCTTGATGAAAAGAACCAGGGCGGAACGCGCCTGGAGCGAGAGGGAAAGAACATGTGAACGCGCTGTCATGCGACTCCTTTCTCCGACATCCCGGGCAGCAACCTCTCTCAGAGGGCGGCTACCTGGGCTGGCGATAATGGGCCGGATCTGACCTGCACCTGAAGCATCGAAGACGACGCGCCAGGCATCAGGACTTCCGGCGTCCATTGGCAGCGGGCCGGTCCTGCTGTCCCAAAGCAAAGACCGGGATTACCCTGAAGTCAGGGCAGGGCGCGATTCTATGGACCAAAAATAACCCGTCAAGCTGATGGGGGCTCTTCTAAATTTCTTTTAGTTATGAAGTATCGGGATTTGCGTGACTTTATCGGCGCTCTGGAGGGCATGGGGGAGTTGCGCCGTGTCGCCGAGCCGGTGTCCCCAGTGCTGGAAATGACGGCCCTGAGTGACATGGTGTTGAAGGCGAAAGGGCCTGCGTTGCTGTTCGAACAACCGAGCGGCTATCGCACACCTGTCCTGGCCAATCTCTTCGGCACCCCACGGCGGGTGGCCTTGGGCATGGGCGCGGAGTCGACCGCTCAATTGAGGGAGGTCGGACAACTCTTGGCCAGCCTGAAGGAGCCAGAACCGCCCCGGGGACTCAAGGATGTGGGTCGACTGGCGCAAATGGCCAAGGCCTTGTGGGACATGAAGCCGTCCGTGGTCCGTCGTCCGCCTTGCCAGGAGCAGGTGATCGAGGGAGACGATGTGGATCTCAAGCGTCTACCCATCCAGACCTGCTGGCCCGGTGACATCGGCCCGCTGCTGACCTGGGGCCTGGTGGTCACCCGGGGGCCGCAGACCATTGCACAGCCCAGACTTCGCCAGAATCTGGGCATCTACCGCCAGCAGTTGATCGGCCGTCGCCAACTGATCATGCGCTGGCTGGCCCACCGGGGTGGTGCCCTGGATTTCCGGGACTTTGCCCTTGCGAATCCGGGACAGCCGTTCCCCATCGTCGTGGCGCTCGGCGCCGACCCAGCCACGATTCTTGGCGCGGTCACCCCCGTGCCGGACACGCTCTCTGAATACCAGTTTGCCGGCCTGCTGCGCGGCTCCCGGACCGAACTGGCGGACACGCAGGCGGGCGAGGCTGGCCGGATGCTGCAGGTGCCGGCCAGTGCCGAATTTGTGCTGGAGGGCTGCATTCCCCCGGCCGCCCCCGGCTTCACCGGCCATAGTGACGACGGCGTGCCGCTCAAGGAGAAAAACGGCTATTTGCACGCGCTGGAAGGTCCCTTCGGCGACCACACCGGCTATTACAACGAGCAGGACTGGTTCCCCGTGTTCGAGGTGAACCGCATCACCCAGCGCGACGGTGCCATCTACCACTCCACCTACACCGGCAAGCCGCCCGATGAGCCGGCGGTGCTGGGCGTGGCCCTGAATGAGGTGTTCGTTCCCATCCTGCAGAAGCAGTTCCCGGAAATCGTGGACTTCTATCTACCACCGGAAGGGTGCAGCTACCGCATGGCGGTCATCTCCATCCGCAAGGCTTACCCAGGCCATGCCAAGCGCTTGATGTTCGGCCTGTGGAGCTACCTGCGGCAGTTCATGTATACGAAGTTCATCGTCATCGTGGACGAGGACGTGAACATCCGCAGCTGGCAGGACGTCATCTGGGCCATCACCACCCGGATGGATCCGGCGCGGGACACGACCCTGGTGGAGAACACCCCGATCGACTACCTAGACTTTGCCAGCCCGGTTAGCGGCCTGGGCGGCAAGATGGGGCTGGATGCGACCAACAAGTGGCCGGGCGAGACCTCGCGGGAGTGGGGTCGGGTGATTGAGATGCCGGCCGAGCAGACAGCGCGGGCGAAGGCGCTTTATCAGCGTTTGTTCGGGGGCTGATTTGAGGGGTGGGCCGATTTGGCACCTTGAAACTGCCGGCGCGCCCACCTAAGCTTCATAGGCCTTTCGAGGCATTCCCTCTGGCGCAGTCACTGCGCGCCAGGAGCCCTGTGGCAGATGGCCACGGAGCCCCAAAGGCGGCTGGTCCGCCCACCCCTTCCCAGTCCGGGTCAACCGGTTGGGGAGGGGTTTCTCTTTAGTGGCCGGCCATCCAGCCCAGCCATTCATAACCCAGGTAGCGTGCTCGGGTGATGCCTTCCGCCGAGGGCAGGGCGTCGCGCCATTCCCATCCTTCGCCGCTCAGGCCGATGGGGGCGGGCACCAGTTCCACGTCCGCAGGCAGTGCGGCCCGGAAGGCCCGCAGGGCGCGGCGCATGTGCAGGTCATGGGTGACCAGGATGACCCGGCGCACGCCGGTCCCACGCAGCATCTCCGCGCTGTAGAGCGCATTCTCCCGGGTGTCGAAGGCACGGTCCTCCAGCCAGCGGGGCTCAAATCCGAACTGTTCCCGGGCCAGATGATCGGCCAGGGCCGCCTCGCTGGGCTGCCCCGGCTTGGCCGCGCGTCCGGCGCCGCCGGTGAACAGCAAGGGGCAGTTGCAGCGTCGTGCGAGCCAGATGCCGTAGCGCAGGCGCTCAATCGACAAGGTCTTGAGCTGCGCAATTTGATATTCCGGCACCATGAGCCGTCCGCCAGCCCCGAGCACCACGATGGCGGTCTGCTCCGCGGGCCCTTGCTGCAGCTGCTCAAGCGCCAGCGGCTCGTAACGCCCCATCAGCCGGTCTTGCAGCCATTGCGCGCCGAGGTCGCTGCTGCCCAACCACAAGGCCAGCAGGGAGACCGCAAACAGGCCGTTGGCCAGCCGGGCATGGCGCACGCGCCAGAACCAGGCCAGCAGCAGGAGGGGAACCGCCCCCATCGGCGGCAGCAGCCAGGCGGCCACGCTGTGGATGATGTCGTTCATCAGTGTCAGGTGTTGAGCGCGCCAGCATAATCGGAGCCCACACCACTGATCCGGCTGTCACTTGTTGTTTGCTGCATTCCCCCGCTGGCTCCGGCGCCTGATTCAAGGCTTCGCCGCCTTGCTGTTGCTTTTGCTCCTCCTGATGCTCATCAGTTGGGTGGCGCTGCCCCTATGGCTGGAGCGACAAGGGGTGAGGCTGATCAGTGAGCAGTTGGGGCGGCCAGTGTCGCTGGAGGCGGCGCATGTCACGCCCTGGCGGCTGGCGTTGAGTCTGGACGGGCTGCGGATTGGTGGTGCCGAGGTGGGGGGCGCCCAGACCGGCGCACAGACCGGCGCACAGAGCGGCGCACAGAGCGGCGGAGCCCAAGTGGCGGGCACCCAGACCGGCGCGGCCGACCTGCTGACGGTGAAGCGGGTGGAAGTCTCGCTGTCGCCGCGCACGCTGTGGCGCTTCACCCCCATCGTCTCGTCGCTGAGGATCGTGCAGCCCTCGCTGAGTCTGAGCCTGCTCGGTCAGGGTCATACCGATGTGGACGACATCCTGACCCGGCTGCGCGGCCAGCCCAAGCCCGCTGACGAGCCGTCCAAGGACACGCCCCTGGCGCTGTACAACCTCGAACTCGTCGAGGGCCGGGTGCAACTGGAGGACCGGCCGGCGGGCATGGTGCACCAACTCACCGGGCTGCAGCTGGGGCTGCCCTTCATTTCGACGCTGGATACTGACGTGGAGGTCACCGTGGCGCCGCATCTGGCGGGTCAGCTCAATGGCGTCGCCTTCAGCACCGAGGGCCAGGCCCAGCCGTTTGCCCAGAAGCGCTCGGCCAGTCTGACCTTCAAGATGGAAGCGCTGGATCTGGCAGCGTATCGCGCCTACTGGCCCAAAGCCTTGCCGGCGCGGCTGGCCTCCGGCCTGGTGGATGCCGATCTGACGCTCAAGTTCCAACTGCCCAAGGATCAGGCTCCGGAGTTGAAGATCAGCGGCGCGGCCGATCTGCGGAATCTGGTGTTGCAACGGCGAGCGGACGGCGCTGGACGGTCGGCACCGGAGACCAAGGGCGACGGCTGGGACGACTGGCTGCAATGGAAGCGGCTGAGCGTGGGCCTGGCGGATGTGCAGCCGCTGAAGAAGATGGTGCTGCTGGATAAGCTGGTGGTGGACGGACCCGTGCTGAACCTCAGTCGCGACGCCACGGGTCAGGTGTGGCTGCCCATTCCGCAGGGGGACAAGGTCAAAGCGGGGGGGGCGGCCGCAACCGCATCTGCATCCACGCCAGCCGCAGCGGTGAGCGCAACTGGACGGACCTCCTCCGGGGGGGCGAGCGCCAGCGCCGCGTCCAATACCGCGTCTGATAACAATCCCTGGCGGATCGGCATCCGCGAACTGGCGCTGACCCAAGGCCGTGTGGCGCTTCAGGATGCGTCGGTGTCGCCAGCGGCGCAGTGGCAGCTGGATGATCTGTCGTTGAAAGGCCGTGCCCTGAACTGGCCCCTGGCCGCGCCCGCCGGGGCCCTGGAGCTGACGGCAGCTTTGCATGCAGCAGGCGCCGCCCCCCGGTCACGTGCTGACGCCGAGCCCCCCAACGCGTTGCTGAAAGCCACCGCCCAGGCCGGCGCGTCCGGCGTCATCGTCGACTGGAGGGCGGACCGGCTGTCGCTGGTCTGGGCCGCTCCCTATCTGCGTCCGGTCACCCCCTTGCAGGTCCGCGGGCAATTGGCACTGCAAGGTCAGATCAAAACAGAGGCCAGTGGCGCACTCGGCCCGCTCACCGTCAAGGAAATTCAGACATCGCAACTCGAGGTGCTGGACGCCACGGGTCCGGTGATCAGTCTGGCCGATGCGTCGCTGGACAAGCTGGACATCAATCTGACCTCCCGAGCGCTGCAACTCGGCCGTCTCACGGTGAAGCAGCCCCAAGTCCGATTGGCCCGCGATGCAAAGGGGGCGTGGAACTGGGCGTCCTGGACGGCCCCGTCGGTGCCCGCGCCCGCGCCCGCGCCCAGGTCTGGCCTGGCAGCACCCGCCGGGCGTCCGGTGCTTCGCCTGTCCGACCCCGCGGACCTTGCTGGGCCCCTGGGCCCGGCTGAGCCTGCGGTCGCAGCGGCACCGGTTGCCCCGCAGGAGCCCTGGCGGGCCCGGCTGGCGGAGCTGGTGGTCGAAGGCGGTCAGGTTCAGTTGCTGGACCCATCGACTCACGTGCTGGACGATGAACCGGTCCGCCCGATCGGCGTGCAAGACCTCAACCTGCGCCTGGCTAGCCTGGACTGGGATGGCACGCAACTGCGCGGCACCATGCCGGCGCGCCTGTCCCTGATCGCCCGCCGTCCCGACGCCAAGATCCGCAATGTGCGCGACCCGGCCCGGTTGCAATGGGACGGTCAACTGAGCCTGGCGCCGCTGCGTCTGGCCGGCAAGGTGCAGGCGGAGCACTTGCCGCTGCATTGGGCCGATCCGTATCTGGACCCCTCCATTGGCATCCATCTGCAGCGGGCCGAGGGCAGCTTCAAGGGTGACCTGTCGCTGGCGCTGCCCGCAGCCGGCCCGCAGGTCCAGGCCACGGGAGACCTGCAGTTGTCTGAGCTGCGGCTGCGCCAGACGCGTTTGCAGGACGGACGTCGCCGCTCGGCGGAGGACTTGCTGAGCTGGCAGGCGCTGCGGCTGGCCGGCTTCAAGCTCCAACTGGCGCCGGCCCAGGTGCCTGACATCGCCATTCGGCTGGCCAGCCTGGATGAGTTCTATGCACGATTGATCATCAATGAGCAGGGGCGGCTGAACCTGCGGGATCTGCGGCAGACCTCCCAAGGGCAGGCCGTGGCGGCGGTGGCGGTGAGCGCTGCTGCGTCGGCACCGGTGTCTACCGTGATCGCCCGGGCTGGCGCTTTGCCGGCGACCGATGCGGCCCAGACCGATCGCGCTGGCAGTGGCGGCGCCGCCGGCAGCGCGGCTACAACGGCCAGCGCGGCCAACGTCGCCAGTGCCGCGGTCACCACGACGCCGCCGCCAGCGCCCGCCGTGGCTGGCCCGCCGCTGCGTCTGAGCATCAACGGCACCGAGCTGACCGGCGGACGCGTGGACTTCACCGACCGCTTCATCAAGCCCAACTACACCGCGCAGATCAGCGACCTGACCGGCACGCTGGGCCGTTTCAGCGCCGGCGCCAGCGACATGGCGCCGCTGCAGCTCAAGGGCCGGGTGGCAGGCACCGGCGAGCTGAATGTCAGCGGCCAGATCAACCCGGGCAGCCTTCCGCTGACGCTGGACATCACCGCCAGCGCCACCGACATCGAACTGGCGCCGCTGTCTCCCTACGCCGGTAAATATGCGGGCTATGCGATTGATCGGGGCAAACTGTCCTCGCGGGTGCACTATCGGATCGACCCGAGCGGTCAGCTGGTGGCGGACAACAAGATCGTGCTGAACCAACTGAGCTTTGGTGAGCGGATCGACAGCCCGGTCGCCACCCAGTTGCCGGTACGGCTGGCCGTGGCGCTGCTCAAGGACAGCAATGGGGTGATCGACGTTGACCTGCCAGTCAGCGGCTCGATCAACGATCCGGAGTTCAGCGTGGGCGGCGTGATCGGCAAGCTGATCGTGAATCTGCTGGCCAAGGCGCTGACGTCGCCGTTTTCGCTGCTCTCTGGAGGGCGCGGCGCCGATGTGAGTCAGTTGGGCTTCGACCCCGGAACCGCCGTGCTCCCCGAGGCGACCGATCAGGCGCTGGACAAGGTGGCCAAGGTGCTCACGGAGAAGCCGGGCCTGCAGTTGAGCATCACCGGCTGGGTGGATCCGGCGGCTGAACGGCGCGCGGCGCAAGCGGCGCGGCTGGAGGAAGCGCTGCTGAATGAACGGCGCCGGGAATTGCGCCGGCAGCAATTGCGCGAGCCGGCAGTGCCCGTGTCGGCACCGGTCTCTGCAGCTGCGGCTACGGCTACATCTAGACCTGTGTCCGCATCCGCAGCGTCTCCTTCAGGCGCCGCGTCCAGCCCCGCTGGAGCGCCGCCGCCCATCACCTTGGATGACAGCCAGCGGCAGCGCCTGCTCAAGGTGGTCTATGACAACGCCAAGCTCCCCAACAAGCCGCGCAATCTGCTGGGCCTGGCCAAGGACCTGCCGCCGGCCGACATGCGTGAGCTGCTGCTGGACAGCTATGCGGTGTCGGACGAACAGATGCGCGAACTGGCCCTGCAACGGTCGGTGGCCGTGCGCGATGCGCTGATTGCCAAAGGCGTGCCGAATGCGCGGATGTTCCTGTCCTCGCCCAAGTTGCATCAGGGTTCGGGAAGCGAGGCCGGCGAGGGCGGCAAGGCGCCGGCCTGGACGCCCAAGGTCGAGCTGTCGCTGTCGACGCAATAAGGGCAGGGGGCGGACGCGCCCTTGGCATCCCGGTCGCTGCCCCCATATGAGCTCAACCATAGATTGAAAGGACGATGCCATGAGCGCAGCCCCCTCCACCCCTGGCACCAACGCAGGCACCAAGGCCGACACCACGGCCCCCCGCAGCGACGACCTCATCACCCTGGGCGGCGGCTGCTTCTGGTGCACCGAGGCCGTCTTCCTGAAGGTCAAGGGCGTCCTGTCCGTCGAGTCCGGCTACACCAATGGCCAGCTTCAGAATCCGAACTATGAGCAGGTGTGCTCCGGCCAGACGGGTCACTCGGAAGTGGTGCGGGTGCGCTTTGATCCGGCGGTGGTCAGCCTGACCGAGCTGCTGCAGGTGTTCTTCGCCATCCACGACCCGACGACGCTGAACCGCCAGGGGGCCGACGTCGGCACGCAGTACCGCTCCGGCATCTACTACCACCGAGCTGACCAGCTCGGCGAGATCCGGCAGGTGCTGGACGAAGCCAATGCCGCGCACGGCGGCAAGGTGGTGACTGAAGTGCAGCCGGAGCAGAATTACTGGCCGGCCGAGGCCTATCACCAGCGTTACTTCGAGAACCATCCGGAGCAGGGGTATTGCGCCTTTGTGGTGGCGCCGAAGGTGGACAAGTTCCTGAAGAAGTTCCGCGAGCTGGTGCGGACTGATTCGGCTTGATCGGCAGGCCGGCTGTGCGGCCAGGCTGCTGTGCAGCTGTGAGTGTGTGAGGCTGTGAAGCAGCGCCGCCCGCCGTGCCATCCGCACCACACGATGTGAATGGGTGGCGAGGGAAGGGCGGATGGCGCCCGCCCGCCCCCTCTTGCGCGGGGACTACCCCCACCACAAGTCGGTGACTTCAGACAGCGGTCGCTGCGCGCAGGCACAATCGCGGCAGTTCTGAACCCCAGCATGTTCACCCTGACCTCAGCCGCTCGCCGGCCTCACCCCCGCCATGCCGTCACCGGCATGACGTCGCTGCCGCCTGTGCTGCGGTGGTGGGTGCTGCTGTGCCTGGTGTCGTTGCTGGGCTTCCAGTCGCTGGGACTGGTGCACCGTACCTTGCACGGCGGCAGCGCTGGGCCCCGTGCGGTGCTGGCGGTGGCCGGGACGGGCAGCAGTGCCAGCACCGCTTCCGCCCTCGACGTCGGCAATGACGTAGTCAAGTCCCCCAGCCTGGGTCACCTCCCAGGCAGCAGCGACTGCCAGCTGCTGGACCAGCTCAGCACCGCGCTGGGCCCCATCACCCAGGCGCTCGCCTGGACCGCGCTGCTGCCGGACCATCCGGTCTCCACGCCGCAGCCCCATAGCGCCACGGTCGCCCAGACCTGGCGCGCCCCCGCTCGCGCTCCGCCGGTCGCCTGAGCCGAGTCTGATCGCTGCCGACATCCGTCGCGCTGGCCGGTGAATCACCGCGCCGGGCCGAGGTCGAGGTCGAGCAGCGTCGTCTCCCCCCAATCTCCGAGATCTGTCGATCCGCTGATCCGTCCACCGGCCCTCGTGCCGCCCGGATCGCGGCACTCGTTCGTATTCCTGGCGCTGCGGCGCGCTCAGGTCATGGCCCGTCTGACGGCCGCTGACCTGGGTTGTCCGGGCTGAGCTTCATCGAGGGATGCGGCCAGCCCGAGGCCGCCTGCTGCCGACCTGAAAGCATTGTCATGTCCAAGTCTTCTCCGCTTGTTGTGTCCTCCGTCCTGTCTGCCCACAGCAGCCTGGGTGCCCATGGTGCCTTTGCCTCGCCGTCGTCCCGCCTGACCCTGTCCCCGCTGACGCAGGCACTGGGCCTGGCCCTGGCCATGAGCTGCGGGGCAGCCATCGCTCAAACGGCGGCGCCTGCGACGTCCTCTCGCGCTGCTGCTGCCGTCCCCAGTGCCTCCGCAGACAGCGCGAGCGCCTCCGCGGACAGCGCCGGTGCGTCCGCCGACACCGCCAGTGCCGATGCGGGCACCGGCGGCAGCAGCAGCAGCAGCAGCGGCACCAGCAGCACCAGCAGCACCAGCAGCACCCAACCCAAACCCCGTCAGAAGCAAAGCCTGCAGCCCGTGGTCGTCACCGGCAATCCGCTGGGCCTGCGCGATCTCGTCATTCCGGTGCAGACCCTCAGCGGCGACGCTCTGACGCTCAAGCGCGGTGCCACCCTGGGTGACACGCTGGAAGACATGTCCGGCGTCGGCTCCACCTACTTCGGCCCCAATAGCAATCGTCCGACGATTCGTGGCCTGGACGGCGACCGCGTCAAGATGCTGAGCAACTCTGGCGCGTCGGTGGATGCCTCCAGCCTCAGCTTCGACCACGCCCTGCCGGTGGATCCGCTGGTCCTGACCCGCGTGGAAGTGCTGCGCGGCGCCGCAGCGCTCCAATACGGCGGCAATGCCATCGGCGGCGTGGTGAACACCCTGGACAACCGCATTCCCCGTGCCCCGCAGCCCGGCATCAATGGGGCGGCGGAAGTGCGCCTGGGCGGGGCCGCCAACGAGTACGGCGGTGCCGCCGTGCTGGACGGCGGCACCCAGCAGTTTGGCTGGCACGTCGATGCCGCCGACCGCCATGCCGACGACCAGCGCGTCCCCCGCTTCACCGACAGTGAAGGCACCACCAGCACCCATGTGCGCAACTCCGACAGCCACAGCCGCAGCGGCGCGCTGGGCGGGTCCTTCTTCTTCTCGCAAGGCTATGCGGGCGTCTCGGTCGAGGACTATCACACCAACTACGGCGTAACGGTCGAGCCCGACACCCGCATCGAGATGCAGCGCCAGCGTATTGCCACGGCCGGTGAATGGCGCGACGTGGCCCCGGGCATTGCCCGCGTGCAATGGCAGTTCGCCAGCAGCCGCTACAAGCATCAGGAGATTGAGGGCGACGGCGCCGTCGGCACCACCTTCCAGTCCGACGGCAAGGACGCCCGGATCGAGGCCCAGCATGCCGCCGTGCAAACGCCCTGGGGCCCACTGCAAGGCGTCCTTGGCTGGCAATGGGAAAACAGCGACTTCTCCGCCCTTGGCGACGAAGCCCTGGTGCCCAACACCACCACCCGCAATAGCGCGCTGTTCCTGATCGAAAACTTCAAGTCGGGCCCGTGGAGCCTGCAGGCGGGCGCACGGTCCGAGCGCGTGACGGTTTCCTCCACCGGGGGGGATGAGGACAAGTTCGGCCCGCCCACCTCCAAGCGCTTCAGCCCGAAGAGCTTCTCGCTGTCCGGCGCCGTGGACGTGGGTAGCGGCTTCAGCCTGTCCAGCAGCGTCAGCAGCTCCGAACGCGCCCCGACCTTCTACGAGCTGTTTGCCAACGGCGTGCACGTGGCCTCCGGCGCATTTGAGATCGGCGACGCCTCTTTGCGTCCGGAGAAGGCCAAGTCAGTGGATCTGGGCCTTCACTGGCAACAGAATGGCGCGAAGTGGGGCGTGCAGGTCTACCAGACCCGCTTCTCCAACTTCATCGCCATGGACGCCAATGGCGACGTGCGCAATGAAGTGAATGATGACGGCGCGGTGGAGTCAATCCCGGTCTACGTCTACCGCGGCGTGCGCGCCCGTATGCACGGTGTGGAGCTGGAAGGTCGTCAGCCGCTGCCATCAGTGGCCGGTTGGGACCTGACCCTGGGCACGACGCTGGACCTGGTGCGCGGCACCAACCGCGACACCGGCGAGCCGCTGCCGCGCCTGGCGCCGCTGCACGGCACGCTGTCGCTGCAGGCGGAAAGCGGGCCCTGGATGGTGCAGGCGGAGCTGCGCGGCGCCGCCCGCCAGAATCGCGTGGCCGAGTTCGACACGCCGACCGCCGGCTACGGCACGATGCGCCTGAACATTGCCCGCCACTTCGACCTGGGCAGCTATGACGCGCTCTGGTATGTGAAGCTGGACAACCTGGCCAACAAGCTGGCCTACAGCGCCAGCAGCGTGGCCACCATCCGGGACCTGACGCCACTGCCGGGCCGCAGCATCTTCACCGGGGTGCAGGTGAAGTTCTGAGGGGGAGGGCGCCCGGCAAGTCGGGCGCCTCTGGCATGGGCCGGTCCACGCCTCTGTGGCATGGGCCGGTCCACTCCTCTGGCATGAGGCCGGTTCAAGCCTCGCGCCTGCGACGGCCTATGCCTGACCGGTGCCAGTCAGGGGGCCAGGCGCTCTCGCACCCAGCGTCCGTCCACCAGCCGGTAGCAGAGCCGGTCATGCAGGCGCGACTTGCGGCCCTGCCAGAACTCCCAGCGGTCCGGCTTGAGCCGGTAGCCGCCCCAATGCGGCGGCCGGCTTGGATTCAATCCATGCTGGGCCGCCGCCTTGGCGGCATTGGCCACCAGCACGGCGCGGCTGCTGATCACCTGGCTCTGCGGAGACGCCCAGGCGCCCAGGCGGGAATCCAGCGGGCGGGAGGCGAAGTAGGCGTCCGACTGTGCGGCGTCGACTTTCTCCACCTGGCCCTCGATCCGCACCACCCGCTCCAGCTCCACCCAGTGGAATTGCAGGGCGGCAAACGGATTTCCCTCCAGTTGCTGGCCCTTGCGGCTGTCATAGTTGGTGTACCAGACGAGACCCCGTTCATCCATGTCCTTGATGAGGACAATGCGGGTGGACGGTCGTCCGTCCGGGCCCACGGTGGCCAGGGTCATCGCATTGGGTTCGGGAACCTGGGCGTCCAGGGCCTGGCGCAGCCATTGCTGGAACTGCAGCAGCGGCTCGGAGGCCGAGGCGTTTTCATCGAGCTCGTCCCGTTCGTAGCTCTTTCGGAGGTCGGCAAGTTTGTCCATAAGGGTGAAGTATGGGGCGAATCCTTAGGTAAAGCTCCCAGTCGTGAAACTCCGGGTGTGAGGATGCGCCCCGGGCAGGCATGCTGAGGTCAACTGATCGCCCAAGAGTCAGCCGCAGCGAGGAATCAACCTGAAGGAAGTACGCATGGATCAGCGACGACCGGCTGTCGTCGTGCTCGCGGCAGGACGAGGTCAGCGCTTTCGCGGCGAAGGCCACAAGCTCGAGCAGTTGGTGGGTGGGGAGACGGTATTGGCTCACACCCTGCGCCAGACGATGGCCTCCGGATTGCGTTTCTTGGTGGTGACGTCCGCGACCCTGGCACCGCTGGTGCGCGGGCATGTGGCCGAGCGCGACATGCTGGTGCTGCCCACGCAGGACCGGCTGGGCCGCCCCGTGCCGGTGGGCATGGGCCATTCGATTGCGGCCGGTGTGGCCGCCACGGGCGATGCACAGGGCTGGCTGATCGTGCCGGCGGACATGCCGCTGCTGCAGACCAGCACCCTGCTGGCGGTGGCCCGCGCGCTTGAGCACGACCCGATTGCCTATGCCCAGTACGACGGCCAGCGCGGCCATCCGGTGGGCTTCAGCGCGGAGCTCTTCTCCGAGCTGACGGCCCTGCAGGGGGACGAGGGCGCCCGCAAGCTGCTGGCGCGTTTTCCGGCGCAGGCGGTGGACGTGAACGACCCCGGTGTGCTGGTGGATGTGGACACGGTGGAAGACCTGCAGCGGGTGGTGTCGGTGCATCCGGCCGTGCCGACGCCGGCCTCCGCCCGCAACCGGCTTCAACGCGCTGGAGGCGGGGCGGCCTGATCCCGGTCGGCCTCAGAGCCCGTGGGAACGCGCCAGCGCGAGTTGGTGCTCCAGTGAGCGGTCGTGAATGCCGTGCTCCCGCAGGCAGACGACGGCGCGCTCCAGATAGTCCAGCGTGGTGCCATAGCGGCCGCGCGCATGCCGAAGGGTGTGCAGCAGCCGCTCGTCCGGCATGTCGCCCGCCCAGCCGGGGCTGCGCCGCGACAGGGTGAAGGCCAGCGCCGGACGGCTGCCGTTCTCGCTGAAGCAAGGCAGCCAGCGCGGTACATAGGTGCCCACGACCATCTCGCGCAGCCACAGGCGCTCCAGCTCCGCTGCGGCCCGCTCCGGGGGGATGCGGTAGGCCAGCCCCCGGCAACTGCCGCCGGACAGCAGGGTCATCACCAGGCCCGGCACTTCCGCACTGCCGCGGTTGACCAGCGAGCGCAGGCGCAGCGCGCGGTGATAGCCCTGCACCTTGGCCACCAGGGTGTCGGCCGGTGTGAACCCCGGGTTCCACATCAGCGAGCCGTAGGCAAAGATCCAGAGGCCTTCGGTGCGGTCCCACTGCTGCTGAAACCGGTCCAGCCAGTCACGGCTGTGCTGCGGCAGGTCCTCGATGCGGGCCCCCGCCAGGGGATCGGGGCTGCAGGCTTCGACACTTGCATTCAACATGGTTTTGATCGTGCCACAAGCACCGGCCGCTCGTCCTCAGGTAGTCACAATCCGAGCGGGGATGACACACGAAATCACCGCTGTTGCGAGCCTCGCACAGCCGGGGTGCTGCGCGCCAGCCACACCCCGAACACCGACAGCCCCATGCCCACGATGGCCAGCCCGCTGAGCCGCTCATCGAACAGCGCCCAGGCGATCAGCGCCGTGGTGGGCGGTGTCAGATAGAAGAGGCTGGCCACATTGACGGCGCTGCCGCGGCGGATCAGCAGATTCAGCAGACTCACCGCCCCGATCGACAACACCAGCACCAGCCAGCCCAGTGCAAACAGGAAGGAGGGCGTCCAGTGCACGGTGGTGTTTTCAGTGGCCAGGGCCAGCGCGGCGGTGATGGCCAGGCAAGGCACGAATTGGATGACGGCGCCGGTGCGCAGATCAAAAGAGGGGCAAAAGCGCTTTTGGTAGAGCGTGCCGGCGGTGATGCCCAGCAGGGCCACGACGGCCGGCACCAGCATCGTCACCAGCGCTGCCGACGGCACCGACCGCGTCTTGGCCGCCACCACCAGGCCCACGCCCAGGAAGCCCAGCGCCAGCCCCGCCCACTGGGCCGGCCGCACCTGCTCCCCCAGCACCGCCCGGGCGCCCAGCGCGGTGACCACCGGCTGCAGCCCCACCACCAGCGCGGTGATGCCCGCTGGCAGGCCATGGCTGATGGCGGTGAACACGCCGCCCAGATACACCCCATGCACCAGCAGGCCGGACACGGCAATGTGGCCCCAGGCGCCCGAGGCGCGGGGCCAGGGGGCCCGCGTCAGCGCCACGATCAGCCCCATCAGCAGGATGACCGCCGCATAACGCCAGGCCAGGAAGGTCAGCGGCGCCGCATCGGGCAGGCCGAACTTCGCACCGATGAAGCCGGTGCTCCACAGGGCCACGAACAGCAGCGGATAAAGCGCTTCCACGGCAGGGCGCGTGGCGGAGGAGGGCACATGGGCCGTGAGCGTGGCGTCCGGCGCCGCGGGGCGGGAATCTGGCATGCCGCGAGTGTGGCCGAAAAGCGCAGGCGTTCGCCTTGCCCCGTAACCGTTTCGTACCCCGAAAACGCTCGAAGGGTCTCTGTCGAGCGTGTAATATGGTTACCAATCCCACCCAAACCGAGTTACATCGGCAGCAGGCATGAACAAGACGCTTCTCGAGGTCACGGCACGCATTCGTGCCCGCAGCGCCGCCAGCCGCGAGCGCTATCTGGATCTGATCGACCGCATGTCCGGTCGGCAACGCGGCGTGCAGCGCATGGGCTGCGCGAACGTCGCCCATGCGGTGGCGGCGTTGCCGGAGAACGACAAGCTGCGCATCGTCGCCGAGAAGGCGCCGCATCTGGGCATCGTCACCGCCTACAACGACATGCTGTCGGCGCATCAGCCGTATGAGACCTATCCGGCGCTGATCCGCGACGAGGTCCACCGCCAGGGCGCCACGGCCCAGGTGGCCGGCGGCGTGCCGGCGATGTGCGACGGCGTCACCCAGGGCACGCCCGGCATGGAGCTGAGCCTGTTCTCGCGGGACACCATTGCCATGGGCACGGCGGTGGCCTTGTCCCACGATGTCTTTGATGGCGCGCTGCTGCTGGGCATCTGCGACAAGATCGTGCCGGGGCTGCTGATCGGCGCCTTGCACTTCGGTCATCTGCCCTGCGTATTCGTGCCGGCCGGGCCGATGAGCTCGGGCCTGTCCAACAACGAAAAGGCCAAGGTGCGCGAGCTGTATGCGCAGGGCAAGGTGGGGCGCGAAGAGCTGCTCAAGGCCGAGTCCGCCGCCTATCACGGCGCCGGTACCTGCACCTTCTACGGCACGGCCAACAGCAACCAGATGCTGCTGGAAGCCATGGGCCTGCATGTGCCGGGCGCGGCCTTCGTGCATCCGCATGACGGGCTGCGCGAGGCCCTGACCCGCGAAGCCGTGCGTCAGCTGCTGGGCATCATCCCGCAGCGTGACTACCGTCCGATCGGCCGCGTGGTGGACGAGCGCTGCATCGTCAATGCCATGGTGGCCCTGCTGGCGACCGGCGGCTCGACCAATCACCTGATCCACTGGGTGGCGGTGGCCCGTTCGGCCGGCATCCTGATCGACTGGAGTGACTTCTCCGATCTGTCCGCCGTCGTGCCGCTGCTGGCCCGTGTGTACCCGAATGGCAGCGCCGACGTGAACCAGTTCCAGGCCGCTGGCGGCCCGGGCTTTGTGATCCGCGAGCTGCTCAAGTCGGGCGCCATGCATGAAGAGGTGTTGACCAGCCTGTCCGGCCAGTCCCTCAGCGCCTACGCCCGTCTGCCTGAGCGGGCGGAAGATGGCAGCGTGCGCTGGCAGCCCATGCCCGAGGCGAGCAGCGACGAGACCGTGCTGCGCACCGCCGCCGCCCCGTTCTCGCCCACCGGCGGCCTGAAGCTGCTGGCCGGCAATCTGGGCCGTGCGGTGATCAAGGTCTCCGCCGTGCCGGAAGACCGCCACACGGTGGAAGCCCCGGCCCGCATCTTCGACAGCCAGGAAGCCATGCAGGTCGCCTTCAAGAAGGGCGAACTCGAGCGCGACGTGGTGGTGGTGGTGCGCTTCCAGGGCCCGCAGGCCAATGGCATGCCGGAGCTGCACAAGCTGACGCCGCCGCTGGCGGTGCTGCAGGGCAAGGGCTTCAAGGTGGCGCTGGTGACGGACGGCCGCATGAGCGGCGCGTCCGGCAAGGTGCCGGCGGCAATTCACGTCAGCCCGGAAGCCTTGTCCGGCGGCCCGCTGGCCAAGCTGCGCGACGGCGATCTGGTGCGGGTCTGCGCCAACACCGGCGCGCTGACTGCCTTGGTGGATGAAGCCACCTGGGCCGCCCGCGAGATCGCCCAGATCACGCCGGAAGCCGTCCGCGACAATGGCGAAGGCCTGGGTCGCGAGCTGTTCGCCGGCATGCGTCGCAATGTCTCCAGCGCCGAAGAGGGCGCGGTGACCTGGCTGTAAATCGACAAGGACAAGAACCCATGAGCGAGACCCTCGATACCCTGAGCCTGGCCCAGCATGGCCCGGTGATTCCCGTGATCGTCATTGACCAGCTGGCCCATGCGGTGCCGCTGGCCCGCGCCCTGGTGGCCGGTGGCGTGAAGGTGCTGGAAGTGACGCTGCGCACGCCGGTGGCGCTGGACGCGATTGCGGCCATTGCCAAGGAAGTGCCGGAGGCCATCGTGGGGGCCGGTACGCTGCGCACGGCAGCCGATGCGGCGGCCGCCAAGCAGGCCGGCAGCCGCTTTGCGGTCAGCCCGGGCTTCACGGCGGAACTGGCCACGGCCTGCGAGGCGCAAGGCCTGCCGCTGCTGCCGGGCGTGTCCACCGCCAGCGAGGTGATGATGGCCGCGGATGCCGGCTATCGCTTCCTCAAGCTGTTCCCGGCCACGGCTGTGGGCGGCACAAATCTGCTCAAGGCGCTGGCCGGTCCGTTCCCGGACATCGCCTTCTGCCCGACCGGCGGCATCACCGTGCAGACTGCGCCGGACTTCTTGGCACTGCCCAATGTGAAGGTCTGCGGCGGCTCGTGGCTGACGCCGGCTGACGCGGTGAAGGCCGGCGACTGGGACCGCATCACGCGTCTGGCGAAGGAAGCGGGCGCGCTGCGCGGCTGAGGTCGCGGGCGAACTACCGCTCCAAAAGACAAAGGCCGACCTGGCGCCTGCAGTGGCGCGGGGTCGGCCTTTTGCTTTGTGGCGCTGGTGGCAGTGGGTATCGGCGCGCTCAGCCTCGGCGAGCGCCGCTGTCTTTCACGACTTCGCCGTCTTCCTTGGTGAAGTCGGGCAGGGGGCCGACAGGCAACAGCGCCAGCACCTGCTCCGAGGGGCGGCACAGCGCCGTGCCCAGCGGCGTGACGACCACCGGCCGATTCATCAGGATGGGATGGGCCGCCATGGCGTCCAGCAGCGTTTCGTCGGAGACGGCGGGGTCGTTGAGCCCCAGCTCGGCGGCCTGCGATTCCTTGGCCCGCAGCAGCGCCCGTACCGGTTCGCCAGTGGCCGCCACCAACGCGCGCAGCGCTTCCTTGTCCAGGGGCGTCTTCAAGTATTCAACAACAGTCGGTTCCAGCCCCGCATGACGGATCAGTGCCAGGGTGTTGCGGGAGGTGCCGCACTTGGGGTTGTGATAGATGAGGAGGTTGCTCATGGTGGTGGGGGCGCTCATGTGGGCGGCTTCGTGAGGTCGCTCGTGTGAATTGGCGAGCTTGGCCGACCGGAGCCGTGTGTGGGCTGGCTTTGCGCCTGGGCTGGGGCGATGGGAGGGGTGAGCTCGCGCAGTGGTGGGCTCAGGCCGCGTCCAGTGTGACGATGACCGGTGCGTGGTCGCTCGGCCGCTCATTCTTGCGCGGCACCTTGTCGATGACACAGGCGGTGACCCGCGGCTTGAGGGCTTCACTCACCAGGATGTGGTCAATGCGCAGACCCTGGTTCTTGCGGAAGGCCAGATTGCGGTAGTCCCACCAGCTCCAGCTCTTGGGCGGCTGCTCGAAGAGGCGGAAGGCGTCGACGAGGCCGGCGGCCAGCAACTGCTGGAAGTGCTCCCGCTCCTGCGGCGTGCAGTGGATCTGACCGGCCCAGGCCACGGGGTCGTAGACGTCGCGGTCTTCGGGGGCGATGTTGAAGTCGCCCATCAGCACCAGATTGGGATGGGTCTTGAGCTCTTCCTTCACCTGCGCGCGCAGGCCGTCCAGCCAGGCCATCTTGTAGACGAATTTGTCGCTGTCCGGCGCCTGGCCGTTGGGGAAGTAGGCGCCGATGACCCGCACGCCCGCCACGGTGCCGGAGATGACACGGGCCTGTTCATCGGCATAACCGAGGATGTTGCGGGAGACGTCAGTGGCCGCCTCCTTGCTGATCAGGGCCACCCCGTTGTAGGTCTTCTGGCCGAACCACTGCACTTGATAGCCGGCGTCCTGGATGGCCTGGGCGGGGAACTTGTCGTCGGTCAGCTTGGTTTCCTGCAGCACGATGGCATCGACCGTATTGGCGGCGAGCCAGTCCAGCAGTTGCGGCAGCCGTACGGCGAGGGAGTTGACGTTCCAGGTGGCAAGTTTCATGGTGATCCAGGGAGAAAAACGCACACGCGCATCGTGACCGGTGCGCGGTGTGCCATCGTAGCGGACTGGTCACCCGGGCAGGGTCAATGACCGTCTCTGGGTCGGTTTACTTGCAGGTGGCGCTTTCCAGGCGCAGCAGCATGCCTGGGGCCGCGCGGGAGCCGATCGTGCGCAGAGTAGGTCCGTGAATGCGGAGGAGAATCCCCCTATGCAGCCCTTTGCCGACTTTGACCTGAGCTCATTCTGGGAACCCTCCGACTACGCCCTCCGTCAATATGTGGAGCCGCCATGCACCGCTGAGTCGGTGGCGAGTGTGGAGGCGGAACTTGGGTTCAAGCTGCCTGCCGCCTACGTTGCGCTTGCGGCCCTCCAAAACGGAGGAGTTCCGCGGCATCGTGCGCATCGAACCACTTCGCCCACTTCCTGGGCGGCGGACCATGTCGCCATTGACGGCATCCTTGCCATCGGGAGCGCCCAGCCCCATTCACTTTGCGGGGAGCTCGGCAGTCGATTTCACATCGAAGAGTGGGGCTACCCTGAGATTGGCGTTTACTTTGCTGACTGCCCTTCGGCAGGGCATGACATGCTGTGCCTCGATTACCGGGCCTGCGGCCCTCAGGGCGAGCCGACAGTCGTGCATGTGGACCAGGAGCGCGATTACGCAATCACAAGGCTCGCACCTGACTTCGAGTCCTTCATTCGCGGCTTGCGGGACAGCAGCGAGTTCGATTTGTAGGCCTCGTCAGGGGGCATCCTCGTAGGGGGGGGCCGCAGCTCGCATCTGACCCGCGGCATTGTCCAAGAGTGAACTTGCGGCCGTGAGCGTTTGGCTTGTTCGTCTGTAGGTACCCTTCACCGGAAAGTGGGCGACAAACGCACTTCCGAAGCCGCCCCATCGGCGCAGTCCGAAGATAGGGGAAACATCCTGCTACGTTAAGGAATGTGAAGCGCTACACTTCGAAAATTACGACGTACGTCTCTGGCTTTCATGACGCGGCTTCGCATTGTTCACGCGGTTTTTTCTTCCAAGTTAGCGGGGGGCGAGCAGCACTGTGCTGATCTTGCCAATGCCCAAGCCGATCTTGGTCATGAAGTGCATGTCGTCGGGCCTGCGGGCGCCCAGGTGGCCAATGCCCTGAGTGCGCGGGTCCGCTATCACGGCTTTCGCTTTCCGCTGCTGCGGGGCTGGCGTCTGAGGCGGCTGGCCTGCTCGCTGGGCGCCGACGTCGTCCACGGCCATCTCGGCCCGGCCTGCAAGGCCACCGCCTGCGCCACGCCGCATTTGCGGGTCGGCACGCTGCACGTCGGCTACAAGCCCCACCATCACGCGAAGATGGACGGCGTCATCTGCGTGAACATCAAGCAGGTCGACACCCTCCGGGACTACCAAGGTCCGCATCAGGTCATTTACAACTGGGCCCCTGAGCGTGGCCATCGCGCGCCCGACGCTGACGCTTCCGCCAACGTCGACCTGGGCAAGCTGCGCTCGGAACTGGGCATCGCCGGGGACGTTCCGGTGGTGGTGTCGGTCGGTCGGCTGCATCCGTCCAAGGGCATGCATTCGCTGGTCCAAGCCTTCCAGGTCTACGCCCCGGCCAAGGCCCATCTGGTGCTGATCGGCGAAGGCCCGCAGCGCCAGGAACTCGAAACGCTGGCGGCGGGTGACCCTCGCATCCATCTCATCGGCTTCCGCTGGGATGTGGACACCTTGCTGGCCGATGCCACGTTGTATGTGTCGGCCTCGCTGGAAGAGCAGTTTCCTCTGTCGATGCTGGAAGCCATGCGCGCCGGCCTGCCGATTGTCGCTACCGCCACGCAGGGCGCTTGCGAAATGCTGTCCCCCGCTCAGTCGGCCATCGTGCCGATCGGCAACATCCCGGCCATGGGCCAGGCGATTGCCAACGCTCTGGTGCCGGGCGCCGAAGGCGTGCAGCGTCACATTCAATACGACATGAGCCGTTTCGACCGCTCCACCGCCGTCAAGGCGACGCTGGATTTTTACGCGGACGTGGCTCAGCACCGCGGTGCCACTCAACCCAAATCCACGGGAACACCGCTGGAAGACCTGCGTGTTTAAACGGCCCAAGACTGACTTCTGGACCGTTGGTGTTGTTCCCGAAAAGCTCTCCCACCTGACCCCGGAGCGGCTGCGGGAGCTTCGCGATCAGATCCATTGGATGCCCCTGGCCGGGGACTGGCAGTACTACGCCGATCCCTTCGGCGTGCGGGACGGCGATCAACTCCACGTCTTCGTCGAGCACTTTGACTACCGCAGCAAGAAGGGCGAGCTGCGCCGGTTGACGCTGAATCTGACCACCGGGCTCTGGACCGCCCCGCAATGCGTGCTGCAACTGCCTTGCCATCTGTCCTATCCCTTTGTGCTGCATCACGAAGGAGCGTGGTGGATGGTGCCGGAATCCAGCCAGGCCGGTGAGATTGCGCTCTACCGCGCCGCGGGAGGCGCGGATGATCCCACCTCGGCGTGGATCCGCGTGGCCCCGCTGTTGGCGGGCGTGCCGGGGGTGGATGCCTCCGTGGTCCTGCATGACGGACTGTGGTGGATGTTCTATGCCGTGATCGGGCCCAACAAGAAGGACCAGCGCGAGCTGCATGTGGCCTACGCCCCCGACTTGACCGGGCCGTGGACCGTCCATGCCGGCAATCCGGTGCTGACCAGCGAGCATGGCGCGCGACCGGCCGGCACGCCCTTTGTGGGGCATGACGGCAAGATGCACCTGCCGGTTCAGGACCGCCGTTCGGGGTATGGCTCCGGCACACGACTGCTGCGCTTTGACCAGCTCAGCCCGTCGTCGATCCAGCTGGAAGACCAGCGCACCGTCTACACCGGGGACCTGGCCCACGCGGACTTCCCCGATGGGCTGCACACCCTGTCGGCCTGCGGCGACCTGACCCTGCTGGACGTCAAGCGCATCGACCGGTCCCGCACCCGCACGCTGATCGACATGAAGCGGCGCTTGCGGCGCGCGGTCCGGCGTGTGATGCCCTGATGGGCTGGGCGTCACCTCGCGGCGGCGTCCACCACCCCCATCATGGCTGTGACACGCCCGCCGCGTCTTTGGTCGGCACCAGCGCTGGCGGCGGCTCGTCCTGCAGAATGGCCCGCACATTGGCCGGCAGCGCCTGCTGCCGCGCACGGATCATGTCGTAGCGGTCCAGCGTCAGCCGCTCGGCGGCGTCATCGTCCAGCATGATCACCGGCCGCAGAAACACCAGCAGATTGGTCTTCTTGCGGGTGTGGCTACGGCTGCTGAACAGCCCGCCCACCAGCGGCAAACGCCCCAGCCCGTAGAGGTGGTCCGCGTCGGCCGTGTCGCTGTCCTCGATCAGCCCGCCCAGCACGATGATCTTGCCGTCCTTCACCGTCACCGTGGATTCCACCGACCGCTTGTTGGTGGTGGGCCCCGCATTGGTGGTGCCTGGGGTGGTGGTCGAGGCGACCGAGGACGACTCCTGATAGATGGTCAGCCGGATGCTGCCGTTCGGCCCGATCTGCGGGCGGATGCGCAGCGTGATGCCCACGTCCTTGCGTTCGATGGTCTGGAACGGCGAACTGCTGGAGCTGCTGGTGGTGGTGTAGGAGCCGGTGACAAAGGGCACGTTCTGGCCCACCACGATCTTGGCCTCTTCGTTGTCCAGGGTGACCAGGTTGGCGGTGGACAGGATGTTGGTGCCGGACATCGACTCCAGCGCATTCACCACCGTGCCCAGCGTGATGTCGGTCGTGGTGCTGCTGATGTTGAAGATCTGCTTCCACTGAATGCCCACATCCAGCGCCTTGCTGGCGTCCACCTCGACGATCAGCGACTCCACATAGACCTGCGCCCGGTTGGAATCGAGCAGGTCCACCACCGCGCTCAGTTCCCGAAAGCGCGGCTCGGAAGCGGTGATGATCAGCGCATTGGTGGCCGGGTCCGCCTGGATGAAGCCGCCGGTGGACGGCTCGGCCGTGGCGGAGACGGGCGCGGTGGCCTGCTTGCTGGAAGCGCCGCTGCCAGTGGCGCTGCTGTCCGAGCTGCTTCCGGACCCGCTGGACATGGATGCGAATGCGGTGGAGGAGCCTCCGGCGCGCGCATTGCCGCCACTGCCCCCGCTGCTGCCGCCACTGTCGTTCAACCCGTTGTTGCTGTCCTGCGCCGAGAACGCCGCCCGGAGCACCGAGGCCAGCCGGGTCGCCTCCGCATGCTTGAGGTAGATCACATGGATGCTGCTGCCGGCAATGCCGTTGTTGCCGGGTTTGTCCAGCCGCGAGACCAGCGCGCGGATGGCCTGCAGCCGTGCCTGGCTGGGGGCGCGCACGAGCAGGGCATTGCTGCTGATGTCCGCATAGACCTGCGCAGTGCCGCCGCCCGCGGCCCCTTGCGCCGGGCTGGTCCCCGTGCCGGCGGCTGTACCGCTGGCCGATGCGCCTTGCGCCCGCTGCACACCATCGACCATCTTCGAGACGATCTGCGCCACCGTGGCGGCCTGCATGTGCTTGAGGGGGATCACCTCGACATCGGTGGCGCTGGGGGTGTCCAGCGCGGCGATGATGGACGCCAGCCGGGTCTGGTTGTCCGCATAGTCGGTGATGACCAGCGAGTTGTTGCCGGCATTGACGTTGATGGTGTTGTTGGCCGCGATCAAGGGCCGCAGCACTGACACCAGATTGCTGGCGTTTTCGTATTGCAGCGGGAAGATGCGGGTGACGATCTGGTCCTGGCTGCGCGAGTCCGCGCCGGCGACGACGGTGCCGGATTGCACCTTGGCTTCCCCTTCGGGAACGATCTTCAACAGACCGGCGCTTTCAACAACGGCGTAGCCGAGTCCGCGGAGCGTGCTGGCAAAGTACTGATAGACCTGCGGGCGTGTCAGACCTTCTTCGCTGACCAGGGTCATCTTGCCCTTGACGCGCGGGTCCACCAGGATGGGACGACCCAGGATGGCAGCGACCGCGCGGGCGACGGCGTCCACATCGGCATCAACGAATTTGACGACGGCGAGTGAGGCGGCTCCCATTGCAGGGGCTGCGGGTGCTGCGGGGGTCTTCTTGGTGAGGGCCTTGGTGGCTGACTGGCCGGCTGTCTTTGGGGCTGTCTCGCCCGTGGGAGGCTGCGTGAGCGACCAGGTGGCGGTGCCAGCGTCGCCCTTGGGTTGGGCTGCCGATGGGCCGGTCGCACTGCGGCCAGCCGCGTCACTGCCGGTGGGCGTGCCGCTGGTGGTCGGGCGGAGCGTTGTGGCCGGGTCCGGTGTCTGGCCGCCAGGCCCTTTGCTGGCCGACCTGCCGCCGCTTCCGAGCTCCGGAGGCGGGGAGGGCGCTGCATCACCAGCGGCTTTGGCGCCGTCAGGTGCGCCGCAAAAGGCGGCGACAAGAATCAAGCCGGAGAGGGCCAGCAGGCGGTGGGGGGCGGGGGCAGTGTGCTTCAACGTCTCGAAAGGCTGGCTGCGGTCGCCCGAGACATCGGGCGATCAGTCCAGCCATTTCAACCGCGCGCAGTTGCTGCGCGGTTGCCTGAGCGACGAGAGTTGTGAAGCAGATGGGCGCAACACGCAGGGGACTGACACAAGCGGCGGATGAGGCGCCGAGATCACGGCGCACAGCCGCCATGGCGTGTCAGGCCTGACAAGATGGTGTTGGCGGGATATGTGTGTGAAGGCGACCCGCTCAGACGTGCAGCCAGGCCGCGATGCCCAGGCCCACGCCCACCACACCCACGCCGATGGTGGCGTACTCCATCCAGCGACGGCGCGTCAGCAGCGCGATGGCCGCCAGCGCGATGCCGATCTGCAGGGCCGTCGTGGCCTGGGCCCAGCGGTGATGCAGGTGCATCTGCTCCTCGCTGCGGTGGTCCCATTCCTGCGACTGGGCTTCGAGCTTGTCGGCCTTGGTCTTGATTTCGTTCTTCTCGGATTCGTAGCGGGCGACCTTGTCTCGGTACTTGGCCTTCTGCTCGTCGCTCGGGGCCAGTTCCACCGCCAGTTCCGCCAGGCTCTGCTTGCTGCTCTTAGCCTGGAAATAATTCCACTGGTTGGCCGCTTCGGTCTTGGTGATGGCGGCGTTGTTCTTGTACAGGCCTGCATTGGCTTGCGTGGCGCCGCCCATGTAGCTGAAGAAGGCGCCGACTGTGGCCAGGATGGCGGTGATGACGGCCAACTGCCCGCCGAGACCCTTGGGTTCGTGCTGGGCGGCATGCTCCAGTTCGTGGTCATGCGGGCCGTGGACGTGGAAATGACTGCCGGACATTCGGGCTCCAGAGAAAAATGAGGTCAGAGAGAAATCAGAAACGGGGCGGACATCAGACAGGGGCGGACATCAGGGTCGCACGCGTTCATAACGAACGAAGTCAAAGTGCCATCCGTGGCCTTGGTCTTCAGGGCTGAAGTGGCGTTCCCGCTTCGTCTCCCGGAACTGGGTGGGGGGGACGGGCGGGAAGTGCGCATCGGCCTCGAAGCTGTGGTCGATCTCGGTCAGTTCAAGAGCGTCCGCCAGGGGCAGGGTCTGCGCATAGATCTGGGCACCGCCCATGACAAAGACAGTGTCGTCCGGTGCGCATGCGGCCAGCGCAGCGTCCACTGTGGAGAACACCTCCGCGCCTTCCAGCGCGAGCCCCGGCTGGCGGGACAGCACCAGATTGCGACGCTGCACCAGGGGGCGGAAGCGGACGGGAATGGAGTCCCAGGTCTTGCGGCCCATCAGCACGGTGTGACCGAGGGTCAGGGCCTTGAAGCGGGCCATGTCCTGCGGCAGGCGGCACAGCAGTTCATTGTCCCGGCCAATGCCTCGTGCACGGTCCAGCGCCGCGATGAGGGTGAGGTGAGGCATGGCAGACAGCTCCAGGGTTGGTCATCAAGGGACGGGCGATTTTAGAGCGGCGTCCCCCGCTCCCTGTGACGGAACGTCAAGGATTTCGGGGGAGACTGGGACCCTCTGATGGCGGCCTCCTTTTGGGGCCTCGTCCGGCGACGATCGAGCGGCTACGCTTGTCCTGCCGCTCTTCTCCAGCAACTGCCATCCGCAGCTTCCACCCGCAACTTCCACCCGCAACTTCAACGCCCACGCTTATGACCCGTCCTCTCGCTCCCAAAAATCAAGCCCTGTTCGATGCCGGCCTGGCCACCCGCAAGGCGGTGCTCGGTGAGCAGGTCGTCGACAACGCACTGGCTCAAGCCACGAACTTCACGCTGGACCTGCAGGAACTGGTCACCCAGTATTGCTGGGGCGACGTATGGAACCGCCCTGGCTTGGATCGGCGCACCCGGTCGATGCTCAACCTGGCCATGCTGACCGCGCTGAACAAGCCGCATGAATTGAAGCTGCATGTGCGCGGGGCGCTCAACAACGGCGTGACGCAGGACGAGATCAAGGAGGTGCTGCTGCAAACCGCCATCTACTGCGGGGTGCCCGCCGCGATGGATGCGTTTCGCACAGCGGCGGAGGTGCTGAAGGAGGCGGCGGCGACCCGGCCATCCGGCGCTGACTGAACCGCGGGCGACGCTCCGGCATCGGACGGATTTCACGCTGCGCTCAACTCGTAAGCAACTGTCACAGACTCGTGATGGCAGCCCCAGCGGCTGGCTGCGCAGAATTCCGGCGGTCAAGGGCTTCATCTGAGAAGGCCCTGACTCAGCTGTTTGGGAAGCCGTATGAACCTCCGTCACAAATTGCCGCTGGCCATCGCCATGGCCTTGATCTTCACCCTGGCCGCCGGACTTTTCGGCCTGTGGACTGCCCATCAATCGCTGGGCACCTTCCAGAACGATGTGCAAGGCCACGCCGCCGCCGAACGGGTGGCCGCGGAAGTGGAGAGTCATTTCAAGGGTCAGATCCAGGAATGGAAGGACGTGCTGCTGCGCGGGTCCGACGCTGCGCTGTTCGACAAGCACTGGGCGGCCTTTCAGGCCCACGAAAAAGCCGTGCAGGCCCAGGCGGCCGTGCTCAAGGGCATGCTGGCCGACCCGGCATTGCGCGAGCGGGTGGAGCAGTTCCAGGCGCAGCATCAGAAGATGGCCGCAGGCTACCGGGCGGGCCTCGATAAATTCCAGATGGTCGGCTTTGACTCGTCGGTGGGAGACATGGCCGTCAAAGGCGTTGACCGTGAGCCGGGTGCGCAATTGCAGCAGCTCAAGACCGCCATTGCCGAGCAGAGCCGCGCGGTGGCCGACGGCGCCTACGCGTTTGGCACGCGGGCCATCTGGCTCAGCTTCAGCCTGATGGTGGTGGCGGCGGTGCTGGGGGTGTTCATCGCCTGGCGGATCACCCGTGCGGTGGTGCGGCCGCTGGAGCAGGCCGTCAGCGTGGCCACGGCGGTGGCGCAAGGCAACCTGGTGGAGCCGATCACGGCGGACCGCTCGGACGAGGTCGGTCAACTGCTGCGCGCGCTGGCCGCCATGCAGGCCGACCTGAGTGCCTTGGTCAATGAAGTGCGCGGCAATGCCGAGCAAGTGGCCTCTGCCAGCTCCGAAATCGCAGCCGGTAACGGCAACCTGGCCGAACGGACCGAACACCAGGCCTCAGCCCTGCTGACGACCGTGACCTCCATGGAAGAACTGGCCGGTGGTGTGCGCAATAACGACGCCCACGCCCAGCAGGCGCATCAATTGGCGCAGCAAGCCAGCGAGGTCGCCACCCGTGGCGGGCAGGCCATTGCGGCGGTGATGGGCACCATGTCCAGCATCCAGGATGCCTCGCAGCGGGTGGTGCCCATCATCGAAGTCATTGACGGCATTGCGTTCCAGACCAACATCCTGGCGCTGAATGCGGCCATCGAAGCGGCCCGGGCTGGCAGCCAGGGACGCGGTTTCGCGGTGGTGGCCGGGGAGGTGCGGTCGCTGGCGCAGCGTAGTTCCAGTGCGGCCCGGGAGATCCGCGAACTGATCCTGGCCAGTTCGGAGCGGGTGACTGCAGGCGCGCAGGAAGTGCAGGGCGCCAGCGTCACTATCCGGGATGTGGAGTCGTCGATTGGGCGGCTGAGTGGCCTTATCCATGCCATCAGCGCGTCCAGCGCCCAGCAAAATGCCGAAGTCGGTCAGGTGAATGAGGCCATCCGCAGGCTCGAACATGGCACGCAGCAAAATGCGGCCATGGTGGAAGAGACCAGTGCTGCCGCCGAGAGCCTGCGGCGCCGGTCGGAGCAACTGGTGGCCCTGATGGCGAAGTTCAGAACCGCTTGAACGCTATGCGGTGAGCGCCGCATGCTGCTCATCGCTCATCGCCGCATAATTCGCGGCACCGTGCCCTTCGGCAACGCTTGGATCGCGCCAGCATGCCTTTGCTTCCTCGCCCGCAGTTCCGCCATCACACCTGGGAATTCCCGGTGCATCACATGCGGGGCGGCACCTCGACCGGGCTGGTGATCTGGGCACCGCTGGCTCCCAGCGAAGAGGCCCTGCGCGAAGAGCTGCTGCGCCATCTCATGGGCGTGCCGCTGGAGGGCGAGTGGCCGGGCAATCGCCAGATCACCGGCCTGGGCCGTGGTTCGGCTACCAGCAACAAGGTCTTCTTTGCCGAGATGGAAACGACGCCCTCCGGTCCGCGGCTGGTCAGTACCCTCGCGCAACTCGCGGCGGATCATGGCCGGGTGGACTGGAGCGTGAACTGCGGCAATATGTCGTCCGCCTTGCAGTTGTGGGCGCTCGACACCGAGCTGCTCCAAGCCACCGGGACCGGCCCCCAGACCCTGGACATCCGCAACACCAACACCGGTGTGCTGACGACGTCGCGGATGGTGGTCAGCCCCGACGGCACGCTGGCGACCGCCGAGATTCCCGGTGTGATGGGACAACACCCGGCCGTGGACCTGTTCCTGCATGCCCCCTCGGGCGCCAAGACCGGGCGGCTGCTGCCGACGGGCCAGGCGATGGAGGTGATCGAAGGCGTGCGTCTGAGCTGCGTGGATGTGGCGGTGCCGATGGTCATCATCAGCGCCAGCGACCTGGGGAAGACGGCGCACGAGCCGATGTCGGACCTCACCCGAGATGCCGGCTTCATGCAGCGCCTCCAGCAGTTGTGGGTGGCGGCAGGCCTTCGGATGGGATTGCGGCGCAAGGACGGCAGCCTCATGTCCGCGGAAGATCTCGCACGCAGCGAGACCGTTCCAAAGGTCTGCATCGTCGGCCCTGCGCAGGGCAATGCCGACCTGGCGGTGCGCTACTTCACGCCGCAGACGGGGCATCCGTCGCTGGCCGTGTCGGGCGGATGCTGCCTGGCATCGGCGACGTTGATCCCGGGATCGGTGGCGCATCAGCTGGCGCCGAAGAGCGCATCCGCAGACTTGCGCGAATATGCCGTGGACATTGAGAACCCGGCCGGTGTGCTCTCCACCACCGTGGTGGCCGCGACCGATGGTCACGAGGTGACCATTGCCTCGGCCGCCTATCAGCGCAGCGCGCAGGTGTTGATGCGGGGGTATGTGCCGCTTCAAGGAGCGTCGCACCGGCTCCAGCAGGCCTTGGCGGCTGTGGCGTCGCAAGCGTCGTAGGCGTCGTACGCGTCGCAAGCGTCGCAAGGGGCGCCTTCGGTTCCCGGATGCCCTTCCGTGCTGCAATTGCGTTCGCTGAGCGCGGCACCCGCAGTCGAGGGCCAGCTTGAATTCGAGCGTGCGTTGACGCTCTCGGGCCAGGCGCCGATAGGGCGCCTGACCTCAGCGCCAGCCTCAGTCCTTGACGGCGGCGTTGTGCTTCTTGTTGTAGATGCGCGCGCTCTGATGGTTCTCTGCGTGCTGGATGTTGCGCTGCTCACGGGCGCTGACGTGTCCATCCGCGCCGGCATGTGCTTCGCGAGCGTCCACATGCGCCTGGCCGCGCTCCAGGCTGGCGGCTTCGCGGTTGGTCAGACTGCCGCTGCGAACGCCCTGGTTGATGCGCTTCTCTTGCTCGATGTTGCGCTGCACATCCGCCTGCGCCCGCTGCGACGAGGCCGACAGCGGATTGCCGTTGACGCCGTTGGTCGTGGCGGTGTGAATGTCGCGGCTGGCCTTGTTCTGCGCCTCAGTGATCTGGGCCCGTTCACCGGCGGTCATCTTGCCGTCCTTCAGGGCCTTGGCCTCCAGCCGGTCCACATGCGCTTCGTCGCTTTGCAGCTTGGCGTTTTCACGGGCCGTGATGGTGCCATTGCGCAGTCCGTTTTCGATCCGCTGTTCCTGCTTGACGTCGCGCTGCGTCGTCGTGGCGGCGTTGGTTTGGGCCGATGCCGCAAAGCTGCTGCCGAAGGCAGCGGTGGCGATCAGGGCAGTGACGAGAAGGTTGCGGTTCATGGAGAGGCTCCAGAGTGTGTCGGTGCCGATACAACGAACCGGTTCACACCGCCGATGACCGTTTCCACAAACATCACCTGCCGTTGCAATTGGTTTACCCGGCAGCAAAGGAGCGCCCGGATGAGGGGCCGCAGTGCCTCAGGTGCGATGAAGCTCGCTCATTTCGAGGCCCTTCAAGCCGGCGTCTGCCATCGCCCGGGCTGTTTCAACGCCGACCACGAGGGCCCATGACTTCAGCGGCACGGATCCGAATTCGAGGGAGGACCGATACACCCCGGCCGTGAGCGGCGCCGTCAGCGTGTTCAGGAAGCTGGGGATGGGACCGACTTCATCGAAGTATTCACCGCAGATGGCGCACGGATCGTTGCGCCGGCCCGCCTCGTAGTCCAGGACTTGCCGGGGATACAGCCAGAAGAAATCGAGGTCGGCCGGCAGGACCCGAAAGTCATCTTCGGTCGCGCCGCAGGTGAGCAAAAGGCTGCGCATCCGCTGCGAGACCAGCACCCCACCGTCGTACGTGACTGTGAGGTCCCGACGTCTTTTCTTCACACGAAAGAGTGGATCGACATAGGCCTTGTCGGCCTTCGCGCCGCAAGCCGGGCAGGTGGCCGGGTGCGGGTGACCCAGGCGGCCGAAGCGCCAGTCGGTCTGGGGCGCAGGGGGGCGGTAGGTCTCGCCGCCCAGCATGTAGGTTCCGTCGTCCTGTCCAGACAATTCGAATGCCCAGGGCTGGCGTGGCGGCATGGCGCGCTCTTCAATAGGGTGGGGGATGGGGGGCCCGGGGTGTCGGGGCTCAGGCTTTCAAAGGATAGGTGAACAGCACAAAGTGCAGGGCGTTCACACCAAAGTGCAGCAGTACCGAGGCTTCAATCCGCCGCTGCCATTGATAGACGAAGGCGTAGCCTGCACCGGCCACCGTCGCCACCGCCATCATGCCGGTACCGGCGCCTGCATGGGCCGCGCCGAAGAGCACTGCGGTGATGACGAGCGCCGCAACAGGTCGCCATCCCCAGCCATGGGGGAGGACTGTTGAAGGGGATGCGGCCAGGCGTTCCTGCACCATCACGCGGAACAGCGCCTCTTCCGCCACACACGTCAGCAGCAGGTTGGTCACCAGGAACTGAAGTGCCTGCGGCGGCCATTTGGGATCCCATCGGATCATGCCCAGCGCGGCGGCCAGTCCAAGGGCCGCGCCCGCCACGATCAGGGTCAGCAGCAGTGTCATGGCCAGAGGTCTGACCACCCCATCCCCGCGTCGGAACCTCGGCGCCAGCAGTGCCACCAACACGAGGCCCACCGAGCCCTTATCGAAATTGAGATATTGGGTGAACGGTTGGCCGTCTTCGGAGAACTTCACCGCATCAAGGGCCACAGGATTGCGGAATCCTGGCACCGCATGCAGGGATAGCGCCACCGCAAGGACCAACAGACATGCAAACACCAACCAATATCGCGAAGGCCGCGCAGGGCAGCCAAGCCCCCCTAGTCCCCCAAGCAGCGTCTGACGTCGCAGCAGTTCCGCCAGTCCAATCAGCAGCACCAAGGCCGCCACACCGACCGGCGCGACAAACCCTTGCGCGACCGCCAACCCCGTAGCGGCAGCGTACACAACGCACCACGGAGCAATCGACCAACCGGCCCCGATGCGCACCGATGGCAACCAAACGGCCGCAACGGCCAGCATCAACAAAAGAAAGGGAGTCGCCATGGCGAGGATGCGCTGCGCAGCGAGGAGCAAGGGGGCAAGGGAGCAAGGGGGCAACGACGGACCGCGTTCTACCGTTCTACGGCTCCATCCAACGCGCCCACCGCGAAAGCCCCGCTCAGCGCCTCACACCGCCACCGGCGCCTTGATCGGCGCGTGATGCTGATAGTCCTGCAATTCGAAGTCCTCGAACGCGTAGTCGAAGATCGACGCCGGGCGACGCTTGATGTGCATCGTGGGGTAGGGGAAGGGCTCGCGGCTGAGCTGCGTCTGCACCTGCTCGAAGTGATTCGAATAGATGTGGCAGTCGCCCCCCGTCCAGATGAAGTCGCCCAGCCCCAGGTCGCACTGCTGCGCCAGCATCATCGTCAGCAGCGCATAGCTGGCGATGTTGAAGGGCACGCCCAGGAAGATGTCCGCACTGCGCTGGTACAGCTGGCAGGACAGCTTGCCGTCCGCCACATAGAACTGGAAAAAGGCGTGGCACGGCATCAGCGCCATCTTGTCCAGGTCCGCCACATTCCACGCGCTCACGATGATGCGGCGTGAATCCGGATTGCTCTTGAGCTGCTGCACCACCTGGCTGATCTGGTCGATATGACCGCCGTCCGGCGTCGGCCAGTTGCGCCACTGCACACCGTAGACCGGGCCCAGTTCGCCATCTTCACGCGCCCATTCGTCCCAGATGGTGCAGCCGCGTTCCTGCAGCCACTTCACATTGGAGTCCCCGCGCAGGAACCACAGCAGTTCCAGGATGATGGACTTCAGATGCACCTTCTTGGTGGTGACCAGCGGGAACCCTTCGTTCAGGTCGAAGCGCATCTGGTGCCCGAAGACGCTGCGGGTGCCCGTGCCGGTGCGGTCGCCCTTGGCCACGCCATGCTCGAACACATGGCGCATGAAATCTTCGTATTGGTGGCGGACAGGGCGGGTCATGGGCAGCTCGAGGACAGGTCGCAAAATGATCGCAGGCGCGATCCAGCGCGCATTCTAGTGGTGGCGTTCGGCGCCGATCTTCAGACCCTGACGGACGCCGGCGCTCGATGCCGGCTCGTTCCGCAGAAGGCCCTGAGAGGCCGCCCGGGGGCTCAATGATTGAATTGCAGCGCCGCCAGCCGGGCATACAAGCCGCCTTGCGCCACGAGTTCCGCATGCCGGCCTTGCTCCACAATGCGGCCCTGGTCCATCACGATGATCCGGTCCGCCCGCTGCACCGTGGCCAGCCGGTGGGCAATGACCAGCGTGGTGCGGTCCCGCATGGCTTCGTCCAGGGCCTGCTGCACCAGACGCTCGCTTTCGGCGTCCAGGGCGCTGGTGGCTTCGTCCAGCAGCAGCAGCGGGGCGTTCTGCAGCATCGCGCGGGCGATCGCAATCCGCTGGCGCTGACCGCCGGACAGCCGCACGCCGCGCTCGCCCAGGAAGCTGTCGTAGCCCTGCGGAAGTTGTTCGATGAATTCGTGCGCATGCGCGGCCTTGGCGGCCGCCACCACCTCGTCCCGGCTCGCGTCTGGGCGGCCGTAGCGGATGTTGTCCAGCGCCGTGGCGGAGAAGATGACGCTTTGCTGCGGCACCAGGGCCATGCGTGCCCGCAGCTCGGCCAGCCGCACCCGGTCCACCCGCACGCCGTCGACCAGAATGTCCCCGTCCTGTGCATCGTAGAAACGCTGCAGCAGCTGCAGCACCGTGCTCTTGCCAGCGCCGCTGGGCCCGACCAGGGCCACGGTTTCTCCAGGGGCGATGTCCAGGTCAAAGGCGCTCAGGGCCGCGCGGTCCGGTCGCGACGGGTAGTGGAAGCGCACCTGGCGGAACTGCACATGGGCCGGGCCTTCCACCGGGGTCATGGCAAGCGGCGCCACCGGGTCGGCCACCGGCGAGCGGGCGGCGAGCAGCTCCATCAGCCGCTCGGTCGCGCCGGCGGCGCGCAGCAGGTCGCCCCAGACCTCGGCCAGCACCGCCACCGACGACACCAGCAAGATCACATAGACCACTGTCTGGCCCAGGTGGCCTGCGGTGATGTGCCCGGCCATCACCGCCTGCGTCCCCTGATACAAGCCCCAGAGCAGGGCGCCAAAGGTGGCGGTGATGATGAACGCCACCAGCAGCGACCGCACCTTGGTGCGCTTGCGGGCGGTGTCGAAGGCCGCCTCACTGGCCACGCCAAAGCGCTGCGCTTCCCGGTCTTCCTGCGCATGGGACTGCACCACCGAGATGGCATTGAGCATTTCGGCGGCAATCGCGCTGGTGTCGGCCACCCGGTCCTGGCTGGCCCGCGACAGGCGCCGCACCCGCCGACCGAAGAACATGGCCGGCAGCACCACCAACACCAGAATGCCCATCACCTGGCTCATCACCCAGGGGTTGGTGGCAATCAGCAGGCCAACCGCGCCCAGGCCCATGATCATGTTGCGCAGGCCCATGGACAGGCTGGAACCGACGATGTTCTGGATGACGGTGGTGTCGGTCGTGATGCGGCTGATGACCTCACCGGTCTGGGTGGTCTCGAAAAATTCCGGGCTCTGGCGCAGCACGTGGGCGTAGACCGCACTGCGTAGATCGGCGCTGACCCGCTCGCCCAGCCAGGTGACCGCATAAAAACGCAGGGCCGAGAAAACGCCCAGCGCAGCGCCCACAGCGAACAGCCCCAGGAAATGCTCCCGCAGGGCCATCATCCGGTCGCCCGGATCGGCGGAGATCAGGCCTTGGTCGATCAACTGACGCAGCGCCAGCGGAAACACCAGCGTCGCCACCGCTGCCAGGATCAGGAACAGCACCGCCGCCGCGATACGGCCCTTGTAGGGACGAAGAAACGGCCAGAGCGCCGGCCACATCGCCCGCAGTGGCGGGGGCGTTGCCGGGCTGGCCTTGATCGAGGACGCGGGGCTGGTGGGAACCGAAGACGGAGCGTTGGCAGGTTGGGCGGACATCGAAACAGTGTAGAGGCAGGTCTGTGACGCATCGCACGGTCCGGTCAAAGCAGGGAATACCCCTGCCTGTCCCAGGCCTTTGGCGACAACTGCATGGCAAGGCAATGACTGCCTAGGCAATAATTGCGCACCGCCAGCCCTTGAGTCAATGCCGTGAGCCCCCGTCCGCCACCGCCCGAGTTCTACACCGCCGACAGCTTCACCCGGGAACCCAGCCTGGGCTGGCTGCTGCGCCAGATCAAGCAGTCGATGATCTGCCAGGCCGACAAGCTGCTGGGCGCCCATGACCTGACCCACGCCCAATGGGCGCCGATGCTGCGCCTGCGTTTTCATGGGCCGATGTCCAGCGCCGCCCTGGCGCGTGAACTGGCCATGGACGGCGGCGCCATGACCCGGCTGTTGGACCGGCTGGAAGCCAAGAACCTGGTCCAGCGCGAGCGCTCGACCGAAGACCGCCGCGTGGTGATGGTGTCCCTGACCGACCATGGCCTGAACGCCATGGCCCGGGCCCCGGCGGTGCTGTCCCAGGTCTCCAACGAGCATCTGGCCGGATTCACCCACGAAGAATTCCGCATGCTGATCGGCTTGCTGCAGCGGGTGGTGGCCAATGGCCAGGCCATCCGGGATGCGGGCAATGCCTCCGAATCGTCGTCCCTGTCCTGCAGCACGGAGGACGACAGCTGAGGCCCGCAGTTGAGGCCGACATGGCCCCGCTGCATCGCCCCCCTGATCCTCCAGGACCCGGACCGGAACCAAGAACAACCCAGACCTGCCTCTCATAGAGAACAACAACATGATGTCGAGGAACCTTCCCATGACGCCCCGTTCCCTCCACCGCACCACCCTGGCGCTGGCCATGGGCGCCGCCTTGCTGCTGGTGCTCGCCGCCTGCGCTCCCATCCCCAAGCTGGAACAGCCCGGCCAGACGCTGGACGGCGATGGGGCCGCCCGGCAGCTCGGTCTGGCGTCTGGCGACCACCAGTCGGTGGATCAACAGTGGTGGAAGCTGTTCGGGGATGCGCAGCTCGATACCCTGGTGGACCAGGCCATGGCCCAGTCGCCGTCGCTGGCCCTGGCCCGCGCCCGCATCGCCCGCGCCGCCGCCATGACGGAGAACGCCGAGGCGAATGAGCGTCCGAATGCGGCGCTGGACGCCAGCGTCACCCGTCAGCGCATCACCGAGAACGGCATCTATCCCGCGCCGCTGGCCGGCAGCATCCGTACCTTCGGCAATGTGCAGGCCGGTCTGAGCTATGAATGGGATTTCTTCGGCCGCCATGACGCCGAGCTCAAGGCCGCCCTGGGCCAGAATCGTGCTGCCGAGGCGGACGCCGCCGCCGCCCGCCTGAGCGTGGCCAATGCGATCACCAAGGCCTATGTGGCCCTGGCCCGCAGCCAGGCCCAGAGCCGCTTGCTGCAGGAACAGGTGGCCCTGCGCCAGCAGGGGTTCGAGCTGGTGCGCCAGCGCTCGGACGCCGGTCTGGACAACAGCCAGGAACTGCGCCAGGCCGAAGCGCCGCTGCCCGACCTGCAACGCCAGCAACTGGTGCTCCAGGAACAGCAGACCCTGCTGCGCAACCAGATTGCGGCCCTCACCGGCCAGGGGCCGTCGGCCACCGCAAGCCTGCAGGCCGCGCTGCCCCGCACGCTGGACTGGCAGCAGGCCCCCAGCCTGGACCTGCTGGGTCGCCGTCCGGACCTCGCCGCCGCCCGCGCCCGAGTGGAAGCCAGTGCGCAGGATGTGCGGGCGGCTCGCACCCGGTTCTATCCCAGTGTGTCGCTCAGCGCCTTTGTCGGCCTGAATGCCATCGGTCTGGACGAGCTGTTCAAGTCCGGCAGCCGCCAATGGGGCGGGGGCCCGGCTCTCAGTCTGCCGCTGTTTGATGCCGGCCATCTGCGCGCCAACCTGCGTGGCAGTGCCGCCGAACAGGACGCGGCCATTGCCAGCTACAACGCTGCCGTCCTGGATGCCGTGCGCGACGCCAGCGACCAGTTCGCCAGCCTGCAGTCGCTGCGCCAGCAGCAGACCGCGCAGGACGCGCTGGTGGCTAATGCGGACAGCCAGTACAGCCTGGCGCATCAGCGCTTCCAGGCCGGATTGGTCAACCGCCTGGCGGTGATCAATGCGCAGCAGTCCAAGGTCACCCAACAGCGCAGCCAACTGGACCTGCAAGCCCAGACGGTGGACGCGCAGATCAATCTGATCCGTGCCCTGGGCGGCGGCTATGCCGACCCGGTCACGCAGACGCCCGCTTCCGCCAGCGCGGCACCGGCCGCCCCAAGCTCCTCCTCCCGCAGCTGAACCCCATCCGCGGCTGACCGCCCGCGTGAGCCGGTCGCCGCCCTGAACAACATCCAAGAACAGGTCAGAACATCATCATGAGCGCCAAGCCCGACAACAACACGTCCACGACTCCCGCCGCTGCCGGCAGCAACGGCTCCGGAACTGGGAACGGCAATGGAAATGGCAATGGAAATGGCAAGCCCAACGGCCAGCGCAAGAAGGGCCTGGCCCTGATCGCGGCAGCCGTCATCGTGGGCGGCATCGGCTACGGCGGTTATCAGTGGCTGGTCAGCAGCCGCTACGAAGAAACCGACAACGCCTATGTGCAGGCCAATGTCGTGCAGATCACGCCGCTGGTCGGCGGCACGGTGCGGGCGGTCTACGCCGACGACACCGACTATGTGAAGGCCGGCCAGAAGCTGGTCAGCCTGGACCCGGCCGACGCCCGCGTGGCGCTGGAGCAGGCCCAGGCCCAGCTGGCGCAGACGGTGCGTGAAGTGCGCACCCTGTTTGCCAACAACAGCAGCCTGGCCGCGCAGGTGCAGGTCCGTCAGGCCGAGCAGCAACGCGCCCAGTCGGAAATGGCCCGCCTGCAGGCCGACCTGGCCCGCCGTCAGCCGCTGCTGGCCACCGGCGCGGTGAGCAAGGAAGAGCTGGACCATACCCAGGCCCAACTGACCGCCGCCCGCGCCGCCTACACGGCCTCGCAGTCCGCCATGCTGGCCGCCCAGGAGCAGTTGCAGTCCAACCAGGCCCTGACCGACGGAGTGGATGTGGAGCAGCATCCCAATGTGCAGCGCGCCGCCGCCCGCTTCCGTGAGGCTTTCCTGGCCTATCAGCGTGCCGACCTGGTGGCCCCGGTGGATGGCTGGGTGGCACGCCGCTCGGTGCAACTGGGCCAGCGTGTGGCCGCCGGTAGCCCGCTGATGGCCGTGGTGGGCCTGCAGCAGGTCTGGGTGGATGCCAACTTCAAGGAAAGCCAGCTGGCCAAGCTGCGCATCGGCCAGCCGGTGACGCTGGAGGCCGACGTCTACGGCAAGAAGACCGAATACCACGGCACGGTGCAGGGCCTGGGAGCGGGCACCGGCGCGGCCTTTGCGCTGCTGCCGGCCCAGAACGCCACTGGCAACTGGATCAAGGTGGTGCAGCGGGTGCCGGTGCGCATTGCGCTGGATCCCAAGGACGTGGCGGAACATCCGCTGCGGGTCGGCCTGTCGATGGATGTGCAGGTGGACATCCGCAATCAGGACGGCAAGACCCTGGCCCAGGGCCAGCGTCAGGCCCCGGCGCTGACCACCAACATCTTCGACGCCCAGGAGCGCGCCGCTGATGATCAGGTGAACCAGATCATTGCCGCCAACCTTGGCAAGAAGACCGGCAAGTCGATGAAGTCGGGTGCTGCTGCAACTCCCAAGACAGCCGCCAAGACAACAGCCAAGACGACCGCCCAGCACACTGCCGCCGCCGGTGCGCATGCCTGAGCCTTGGACGGCGGGTCAGGGCAGGGCGCCTGCGCCGCTGTCCTGCCCCGCCACCAGAGAAAAAGCGAAACAAGATGACTAATGTCGCTTCAGCCGCATCGGGGCCTTCGGGCCCTGCGGCTCCTCCGGCGCCCCCTGCCGCACCGGTCGCTGGCGCGGGTCCCCAGCCGCTGACCGGTTCCGCGCTGGTGCTGGGCACCGTGTCCCTGTCGCTGGCGACCTTCATGAATGTGCTGGACTCGTCCATCGCCAACGTGTCCTTGCCGGCCATTGCCGGTGACCTCGGCGTCAGCGCGACGCAGGGCACCTGGGTGATCACGAGCTTTGGCGTGGCCAATGCGATCTCGGTCCCGCTCACCGGTTGGCTGACCCAGCGCTTCGGCGCGGTGCGGCTGTTCACCACCAGCGTGCTGCTGTTCGTGCTGGCCTCCTGGCTGTGCGGCTTTGCCCACTCCCTGGAGATGCTGGTGGCGGCACGGGTGCTGCAAGGCCTGGTGGCCGGGCCGATGATTCCGCTGTCCCAGACCCTGCTGCTGGCCAGCTATCCCAAGCACAAGGCGGGCACGGCCCTCGCGTTATGGGGCGTGACCACCCTGGTTGCGCCGGTGGTCGGGCCGCTGCTGGGCGGCTGGATCACCGACAACATGACCTGGCCCTGGATCTTCTACATCAACGTCCCGGTGGGCCTGTTCGCCGCGGGCCTGACCTGGAGCATCTACCGCAGCCGCGAAACGCCGACCAAGAAGCTGCCGATCGACAGCGTGGGCCTGGCCCTGCTGGTGCTGTGGGTGGGGGCGCTGCAGATCATGTTGGACAAGGGCAAGGAACTGGACTGGTTCGAGTCCGGCCAGATCCAGATCCTGGCCGTGCTGGCGGTGGTCGGGTTCGCCGTGTTCGTGGTGTGGGAGCTGACGGCGGAACATCCGGTGGTGGACCTGCGCCTCTTCGGCCGACGCAACTTCCTGTTCGGGGCTTCGGTGCTGTCGCTGGCCTATGGCCTGTTCTTCGGCAACGTCGTGCTGCTGCCGCTGTGGCTGCAGCAGTTCATGGGCTACACCGCCACCGCGGCCGGCTTTGCGCTGGCACCGGTGGGCGTGCTGGCCATCCTGCTGTCGCCAGTGGTGGGGCGCAAGGTGTCGGTCTGGGATCCGCGCCTGATGGCCAGCTTCGCCTTCGTCATGTTCTTCATCGTGCTGATGATGCGCTCGATGTTCACCACCGACACCAGCCTGGGCATCATCATGGTCCCAACGGTATTGCAAGGCGCGGCGCTGGCCTTCTTCTTCATTCCGCTCACGACGCTGACCCTGTCCGGCATCACGCCGGACCGGATTGCGGCGGCGGCCGGTCTGTCGAACTTCGTGCGGATCACGGCGGGTGCGATGGGCACGTCCATCTCCACCACGCTGTGGGAGAACCGGGCCACGCTGCATCACACCCATCTGGTAGAGCACATCGGCCTTGGCGATCCGGTGGCGGGACAGACGCTCAGCACCTTGCAAAGCGCGGGCATGAGCTACGACCAAGCGCTGGCCTACCTCAACCGGCTGGTGGACCAGCAGGCCTTCACCCGGGCGGCGGACGACATCTTCCTGGCATCGGCGGTGCTGTTCATCGGCTTGATCGCCTTTGTGTGGCTCACCAAGCGGCCGCCGAAGATGGCAGCGCCGGTGGACGCGGGTGGGGCGCACTGAAGGCGCGTCCGCATTGACAGAGCGCCTGCATTGACAGCGCGCCCGCACTGCCAGCGCTTGCGCGCCAGTTGCTTCAACGCCGGTCGGCCTCAGGTCGACCGGCGTTTTGCTTTGGGCGCGTCATCTGCCCCTTAAGATCGGCGGTTTCCGACACGCCCTCCGCCCCGGATCGCGTGCGGTCCGATCACCGCCTGTGCAGGCATTCTTGAGGGACAGCGATGACCGGGGACCCTTCCAAGCCGAACGATGCGCCCAGCGCCCCACTCAGTTCGCCCGGCAACGGGGAGAGCGAGGTCGGGGACGGTGAGGGGGCACGCCTGATGCTCGGCGATCCGATGCAGTTTGCGCGGCTGTTCCAGCAGGCCCCGTCCTTCATGGCGCTGCACAGCGGGCCGGACCATGTCTTCACCATGGCCAATCCGGCCTATCTGCATCTGGTGGGCCAGCGGCCCTTGGTGGGACGCCCGGCCCGCGACGCGCTCCCCGAAGCCCGCGAGCAGGGCTATCTGGACATCCTGGACCAGGTCTATCGCCAAGGCCTGCCGCATGCCGGCACCGAGGTGACCTACCGGATCGAGGCGCCCGGAACGTCGCCCCGCTGGGTGACGGTGGACTTTGTCTGCCAGCCGCTGCTGGACGAATCGGGCCAGGTGACCGGTGTGTTCGTGCTGGGCTCGGACGTCACAGCCCGCGCCAAGGCGCAGGAAGAACTGGCGGCGAAGGAAGAACAGCTCCGCCAGGCGACCGAAGGCGGCGGGGTGGGGGTGTGGGACGTGGACCTGGCCAGCGGCATGATCTACTGGACCACCCGCACGCGCGAGCTGTTCGGCATCTTCAGCGATCGACCCGTGTCCCTGCGCGACTTCTACGAAGGCCTTCATCCGGCCGACTTCAAGGCCACCTCCGATGCGTTTGCCGCGGTGACCGTGCCCGGTGGCGCCAAGCTCTACAACGTTGAATACCGGACGGTGGGCAAGGAAGACGGCGAGGTGCGCTGGGTGGCCGCCCGTGGCGTGCCGGTGATGGATGCCCATGGCCGGGTGAAGCGGGTGGTGGGATCGGTGATCGACATCACCCAGCGCAAGCATGACGAGCAGCGCATCCGTGAGCTCAATGATGCGCTGGAGCAGAAGCTCTCGTTGTATCTGGCCGAGCGCCGACTCTTCGGGGATCTGGTGGAAGGCACCGATGCGATGGTGCAGGTCTCCGACCATCACTTCAACTGGATGGCCATCAACCATGCCGCGGCCACCGAATTCGAGCGGATCTTCGGCATGCGGCCCAAGGTCGGCGACAACATGCTGACCCTGCTGAAGGACTTCCCGGACCAGCAGCGCGGCGTGGAGGCCGTCTGGCGCCGGGCCTTGTCCGGCGAGGAATTCACCGAGGTGCGGGAGTTCGGACGTGAAGGCCGCAGCCGTCACTACGAAATGCATTTCCGCTCCCTGCATCGGGACGGGCGCCACATCGGCGCCTATCAGTTCGTCTACGACGTGACCGAGCGCATCGAGAAGGAAGAGCGACTGGCGCGCACCGAAGCCGCCCTGGCGCAGGCGCAGAAGATGGAGGCGATCGGCCAGTTGGTCGGCGGCATCGCCCATGACTTCAACAATCTGCTGCAGGCCATCCGCGGCAATTTCGACATCATCGCGCGCCGCGCCACGGACGCCGAGCTGGTGGCCCGCTGCGCGGAGAAGGGCCAGTCCATCTCCGAGCGCGCCTCCAAGCTCACCTCGCAGTTGCTGGCCTTCTCTCGCGAACACAGTTTTGATCTGAAGCCCGTCAGCCTGCGCCGTCTGCTGCAGGACCTGGAGCCCCTGTTCCGCACCACGCTGGGCGCACGCATCGACTACCGGCGCGAGGCGCAGTCCCTGGACCTGTGTGTGATGGCCGATGCGGTGCAACTGGAAATGGCGCTGCTCAATCTGGTCATCAATGCCCGCGATGCCATGGCCGACGGCGGTCGTCTGACGCTGACGGTGGCGGAGGACGGCAACAGCGTGCTGATCCGCGTGGCCGACGACGGCATGGGCATGACGCCGGATGTGCTGGCGCGCTGCTTCGATCCGTTCTTCACCACCAAGGCGGTGGGCAAGGGCAGCGGGCTGGGCCTCAGTCAGGTGTATGGCATGTGCAAGCGGGTGGACGGCTCGGTGGATGTGCAGAGCGCCCCAGGAGCTGGCACGACGGTGACGCTGCGTCTGCGCCGGGCGCATCCCGACCCGGCCGCGTGTGATGCGGAGCACCCGACGCCCCATCCCGATGCGCACCAGCACCAGCTGCTCGTGGTGGACGACGATGCCGACGTGCGGGAGTTCCTGATCGACGCCGTCCGTGCACTCGGGCACAAGGTGGTGGCAGCCGCGGACGGTCGGGAAGCGTTGCGGGTGCTGGGCACCGAGCGGGTGGACCTGCTGCTGGCCGACTTCTCCATGCCGCAGATGGACGGCGCGGAGCTGGCGCGCCATGCGCTGGCGCTGCGGCCCGACCTGAAGGTGGTTTTTGCCAGCGGCCATCCGGATGCGGACGCCTTCCATGCCGCCACCGGCCGGGAAGCGGTGGTGCTGCGCAAGCCGTTTGACATGGAGACCCTGCGGCGCACGCTAAACAGCCAGCTCGGGGCCGGGGCGGAGGGCATGAGCGCGGGCTCAGCTCCAGCGCCAGCTCCAGCCCAAGATTCGGACGCAGCGCCGAGCCTCAGCCCGGCATCGGAAGATCCAGCAGATAAGTGATCAGGTCATCCAGCTCGCTGGACTTGTCGAACACCCGGTCCGCGCCCAGTTCCTGGCAGCGGGTGCGCATGTCGGCCGTGGCGTAGTTGCTCAGGATGATGATCTTGGCCTCGGGCTGCAGCTTGCGGGCCTTGGGCAGCAGCGACAGCCCGGTGCCGCGCTTGAGGAAGATGTCGATGATCAGCACATCGCAGGGCACGGCCTCATCCAGCAGCCAGCGCAGGGCGCCCGCTTCATCTTCCGCCTGACCCACCACCTGCAAAGGGACCATCTCCTGCAGGGTGGCGACCAGGTTTTCCCGGATGAGCGGGCTGTCTTCCACCAGGAAGCAGCTGAGGGGGCCAGGCGTTGCGTGGGGCTGAGTCGTCACGGACATGGGGGCGATTATCACGAACCGGCGCCCTGCCTGGCGCGCCGCGCCAACGCGGCGTTGCATTCAGACAGCGCCGCTTTGGTCTGATCGTCCGGTTCTTCCCCCAGGTCCACCAGCGGCAGCAGGGCTGCCAGCGGCGTGACCGCCACGCCCAGCACGGCGGCCGGCAGCACCCGGCGCAGCAGCGGCGCCTTCTCCAGGCTGATGTCCGGGTCGGACAAGGTGCCTTCCACCTTCAGCGGTGTGCGCAAGGTGAGCGGGCTGGCGTCCTTGGGCTCCACCTTCGCGCGCAGCTTCATCCGTTCGGTGGCCAGGGACACGTCGCCCTCCACCCGCACCAGGGAGTCGCGGGTATCCACGATCATCGGTTGCGGCGTCACGCGGCCGTCCTTCACCGTCAGGTCGGCGATGCCGCATTGCACCGGCAGGTCCTTGTCGCCGCGGATCAGCACGCCGACGGCCTGTGCCAGGTCAATGCCGGCGGCCTCCACAATCAGGTGGGAGACGCTGCCCTGGGTCCAGTACAGGACGATGCGGCCATCGGCGGTGGCCAGCAGGTCGGCGGTGGACCGGCCTTCACCGTCGAGCATGATGCGCCCGCCCATCAAGCCGGTCACGTAGGGCGGCTTGTTGCCGCCGCGCTCCACCTGCAGCCACTGCTCCAGATGCACCCCGGCCACGCGCAGTCGCACCTGCCAGCGGGCGGTGGGCTGTCGGCCGTCCAGGGTGATGCTGCCGGCAAACTGGCCCTTGGCCACGCGGGCATCGATGTCGCGGATCTGGAGCACACCATCGGCCAGCACAATGTGGCCGCGCAGCGGCTGGGCGGCCTGCAGCAGGGCGGTACCGGATTCGAAACGGTCCAGGTTGACGGTGACGTCGGCGTCCATCGCCCGCAGCGAGGGCAGGTCGAACTGACGGTCGGGCAGCACCCGATTGGGACGGGTGGATGGGCGGGCCTTGCGCTCGGTGGGCAGACCGATGGAGGGGCCCAGGTCGGCCATCCACAGCTCGCTGCCCCGCAGCTCGCCGGTGAGCTTGGATTTCTGGTTGCGCGGCGCGTTGAATTCGAAGTGGCCGTTGAGTTTGCTCTTGCCGATGGTGGCGGTTTGCACAACGGTGGACCACATGGAGCCGGAATGGCGCAGCGTGCCCTTCATCGCGAACGGCGGGGTGGTTGGCAGCGTGACGCCCAGCGGCTCGCCGACCGCCGCCAGCGACGGGCCCGACAGTTGATACCGCCCGGCAAGACCCTGGCTGCCCAGCAGGTCGCGGACTTCCCCGTCGAAGGACAGCTTGGCGCGGCCGATGTCCCCGCGCAGCGTCACCTCGACAGCGGGCGCATTGGGGTCCGACGACATCCAGGGCAGGGCGGAGCTGGTGCGCAGTGCCGCCTTCAGCGCCATGTCGTGGAAGTGGCCTTCGGCGGTGGCGATCACGCCCAGGCGGCGGTCGGCGTCCGCGGGGGGGCGGGCTCCGTTGGCGGCGATGCGGGCGGAATCCGCATCGCTCGCGGCAGCGCTGCCCGCAGTGGCTGCGGCGGAAGCAGCCGCATGGCCGGTACTACCGACATGCAGGGTCGCCCGATCCAGCAGGTGCTCATCGGCCGGCGGCAGGTCCCAGGCCTCGCGCAGCGCAAACTTCACCAGCAGGGACAGCTGCTGGATTTTGTCGTCCACCACCGCCGAGCCTTGGCGCACCTCCAGCAGGTCGAAGCGGATGCCGTCCATCTTGGGCTTTTCCCGCACCTGGGTGCTGCTGTCGGGCTGTTGGCCGAACTGCCAGCTGGCACGCCCCTCGACATCGCGCGCCAGACGCAGGGCGAGGTCACCGGCCTGCAGGCTCTTGACGCGGAGCGGGTCGCCTTGGCGCAGGTCCATCAGGTCGCTGTAGCGCAGTGCCAGGCTGGCATCGCGGGCCACCACCATCGGGCCCATTGAGCTCCAGCTCGGCCCGGCGATGGTCAGGCTGTCGGTCTGCAGGCGAATGCCGCCGATGAAGCGCAGGCGCCAGCGGGTTTCGCCAGAGCCGTCAAAGCTCACCATGCGGTCCAGCTTCTGGCTCAGCCAGTTCTCCAGCGGCCGGCGCAGAAAGGGCCAGCCCATCCACTCGCACACGGCCACACCGCCGACCAGCAGCGCCATCACCACCAGCACGCCCTTGAGCCAGGGCGCACGACGATGTGGGGAGCCGGGCCCGGAGGCAGGTGGGGAGGGTGGCGAGGCAGGCGGGGCCAGAGGCGATGCCTCGGCGGCAGGCGTTGGCGGAATTGTTGTCATTGTGGTCACCACCAGTGTTCCAGCAGACTGTAGAAATATTCCTTGCCCCGCTGAAGCATCGGTCGATGCTGCCAACTGGTCAGGTCGATGTGGTGAGAGGCGTCGCGGTCTTTCTCGAACATGCCGGTCATGGCGGTGCCGAAGTCTTCACCCAGCACCACCGCATTGACCTCGTTGTTGTGCACGAAGCTGCGCCAGTCCATGTTGCTGGAGCCGATGGTGGACACCACGCCGTCGATCACGGCGGTCTTGGCATGCAGCACCGCATCCTTGAGCTCATGGATCTTGACCCCGGCCTTGAGCAGGCGCTCGTAGTGGCTCCGGCCGGCATGCATCACGGGCGAGAAGTCACTCTGGGAGGGCAGGATCAGCTGCACATCCACCCCGCGCTGCGCGGCATCGGCCAGGGCCTGCACCATGTCGTCACCGGGCGCGAAGTAGGCCATGGTGAGATAGACGCTTTTCTGCGCTGCACGGATGCTGCCCAGCAGCAAGGTGTAGATCCGGTTTTCCTTGTCCTGCGGCGTGCTGGGGATGATGCGCATCAGCTGCTGGCCAGCGGCGGTGTCGGGGGCGGGCAAGGCTTGCAGGGTGCCCCCGCAGGCCTGGGTTTGCCAGGTCTGCAGGATCAGCCCGTGCAGCGCCTGCACGGCCGGGCCGCGGACCTGGATCATGGTGTCGCGCCAGCCGCGGTCCTTGGCGTCCTTGCTGTCCTTCCCGGTCTCGTCGTCCTTCCTGCGGCCCTTGCTGCCGCCGAATGAGCCTGAGCCTGACGAGTAAACGGCGCTGATGTTGATGCCGCCCGTGAAGCCGACCGCGTTGTCCACCACCAGAATCTTGCGGTGGTCGCGCTTGGTGATGTCCTGGTAGCGGCGGCTCTTGAGCGGGTTGACGGGGCTGAAGGCGCAGATGGCCACGCCGGATTGGCGCATGCGGTCGAAATAGGCGTCCTGGGTCGAGAGTGAGCCGATGGCGTCATAGATCACAGCCACTTGCACGCCCTGCTGCTGGCGCTGGATCAGCAAGTCAGCCAGACGCTGCGCGACGGCGGCGTCTTCGATGATGTAGCTCTCGAGCAGGATTTGTTTTTTGGCCTGGCCGATGGCGGCGAACATGGCCTCGAAGGTGGCCGGTCCGTCGATCAGCAGGCGGGTGTCGTTGTTGGCGTAGAGGTCGACGTCACCGAACGACGCCATGGCGGCAAGCTGCCGCTTGAGCAAATCCGCACTGCCCTGGGCCGCCGCATTGCGGATGACGGCCTCGCGTCGCTGCGGCCCCAGCGTCCCCTGGGCGCCCACCACGTCCACGTCGCTGGCCACCTTGGCCATGGCCGGCGTGGACGCGGGGGGAGGTGGCAACGGTCCTTGCACCGGCGGTGCCGGCGTGGCGCAGGCCGACAGCGCCACCGCCGACAGCAGGCTGACCAGCACCGCGCCCGCACGGCCGGCTGTGAGCCTGCGCCATCCGCCCCATCGGGAGCTCTGCAGAGCGGCGCTCGGCGCTTCGTGGACGGCGGACGGGCAGGGCACGGGCATGGAAGACTCAGTCCTTGAGCATGTCCAGCAGCTCGTCGGCGTGCTCTTCCTCGTCCGCCAGGACTTGCTCGAGGATGCGACGGGTGGTGGGGTCCTTGTCGCCGATGAGGTTGATCATCTGGCGATAGCTCTCCACCGCCACACGCTCGGCCACCAGGTTGGCGCGAACCATGGCCTTCAGGTCGTCCGAATCGTCGTAGTCGGCATGGCTTCGCAGGGTCAGCGAATCGGGATTGAAGTCGGGCTCACCGCCCAGTTGCACGATGCGCTCCGCCAGCTTGTCGGCGTGGGCGCTTTCCTCATTGGCATGCTCGAGGAATTCGGCGGCGATGCTCGGCGAGGACAGGCCATGCGCGGTGAAGTAGTGGCGCTTGTAGCGCAGCACGCACACCAGCTCGGTGGCCAGCGCATCGTTCAGCAGCTTCACGATCTGGTCACGATAAGGACCATAGCTGGGTGTGACGGCACCGTCGTCCAGGTGCTTGCGGGCACGGTCCAGGGCGGCTTCGTCCAGTTGCATCGTTGAGTTGTCGGATTTCTGTTCCATTGGCTGGCTCCAGTGTGGGAGTGGCTGAGACGGGGGCCGGCTCACCGGTCCCCGAGAGTTATTTGCGGATGGCGTTGACGCCGGTGATGCCCAGCACCAGGAGCACCAGGAAGATGACCAGGAAGATGCCGAACAGAATCTTGGCAATACCCGCGGCACCTGCAGCGATACCGGTAAAGCCGAGCACGCCTGCCACCAGGGAGATGACGGCAAAGATCAGGGCCCACTTCAACATGATGATGTCCTTTCACTTCGAAACCGCGTTGCGGCACTGGGAGTGACTGTAGAGACGCCCTGTGGCGCCAGGGATCAGCCAGTCCCACGTCCGTCTGTAGGACAGGACGCCGCGACAGGGGGTGTCACGCGAATGACGCCAGTGGGGACGCTGGGGCGCTAGCCGGTGGGGGAGGGGCGTGCCGGATACGTCCTACATCCGGCGGCGGCGCGGTACGACAGACGCTGGCAGGTGGCGTCGATACGCTTGAGTCATCCAGGGTCCTCCTGACCCTCCAAAAACCGCCTTCCCAGATGTGAAGGCCTCAGACCGGCCCCCGGCGGACCGGCGCAAGGAGAAGACATGAAGCTGCAAAACATGAAGCTGCTCACGAACACGTCCACGACTGCGCTGGTGACCGCTGGCGCGGTGCTGTCCGCGGTGATGATGGTGGCCTCGACCGCCTTCGCTGCCACCGGCGGCGCCCAGGCTTCGGTGGACGCCACCTACAACAAGGAACGTGCCGCCTGCATGGCCGGCCGTACCGGGCAGGATCAGAAGACCTGCTTGAAGGAAGCCGCCGCAGCCCGGGAAGAGGCCCGCCGCGGCCATCTCAAGACCGCCGACAAGGAAGAACTCGCCAACAACGCACTGCTGCGTTGCCAGCGCGTGGCCGAGGAAGACCGCCAGGACTGCCGCGACATGGTGCTGGGGCAGGGAACCCGGGATGGCAGCGTACAAACGGGCGGCATCTTGAAGAAGATCGACCGGATGGTGGAAGAGAACCCGACGGGCGCTGGTGCCGCTCCGAACCCGTCCACGATGCCCACCCCGCCCGCTCCGCCGGTGGCGCCTGAGCAGACGCCGCAGCGACCCAAGACCCCGCCGCATCCGCTGCCGCCGGCCAGTGCGTCTGCGCGCTAAGGCCAGCAGGTTCGTGAAGGCACCGGATGACCGCGGGTTTGCGGGCCGGTGACCACCCAGGGCATGCGCCCAACGTTCATTCTCAAGTTGAGGAGATTCTGATGTTCAAGCGAATCGTTCCCCTGGCCCTCGCCGGTTATGCCCTGTGGCAGTGGCAGAAGGCGCGTAGTCGCAAGCAGCATGCCGCGGTGGGCAAGAAGCCCGAGGAAGTGACGACCTGGGAGGGTGAGGGCGGCGCCCTGCATCAGACCGGTGCCCAGCTCGGCCCGGAGCCGACGCACAGCAAGGCCATCGTGGAAGACCCGCGCGGCGGACCTGCAGCTGCGGCCGCTGGCCTGCACTGAGCGGGGCTGCATTAAGCGCGGCTGGGTTGAGCGCGGCTGGGCTCAGATCCATCCGCTGCAGACCCATCAAAAAAGGCCACCCATCGGGTGGCCTTTGTCATGCAGGCGGGTTGGATCAGCCGCCGGTGCCTTGCTGCGGTTCACGCAGGAAGATCTCCACGCGGCGGTTGCGGGCGCGGTTCTCTGCGGTGTCGTTGGAGACCAGCGGCTCCCGCGAGCCACGGCCGGCCACTTCGATCCGGTGGCCGGGCACGCCCCGATCCATCAGATAGTTGCGCACGCTTTCTGCGCGGCGCAGCGACAGCGGATCGTTGATGGCATCGCTGCCGGTGTTGTCGGTGTGGCCGATGATGCGCACGACGGTCGCCGGGCCACTGCCCAGACCGTTGGCAAAGCCGTCCAGCACCGGGCGCAGACGCGGTTCGACCGCAGCGCTGTTGGTGGCGAAGGAAATGTCGCTGGGCACGTCCAGCTTGAGCTGGTTGTCTGCCGTGCGGGTGACCTCGACACCGGTCCCCTGCGTGGCCTGTTCCATGGCCTGACGCTTCTCTTCCATGCGTCGCGACCAGATGTTGCCCGCCACGGCGCCGAGTGCGCCGCCCACCAGGGCGCCCGTGCCGGCCTTGCCGCCGGTGGCGGAGCTGAGCACCGCGCCTGCAGCCGCACCGATGGCCGCACCACCGGCGGTGCCGCGCTGACGTTCATCCATGTTGGCACAGCCGGCCAGCAGGGCCAGCAGCACAGCGGCGCATGCGGCACCTTGGGTTCGCCGGATTGGGGGTGTGAATCGCATGTTGGAATCTCCTTGTCTGATCGATGAGCGCTTGTCGGGGCCGACACGCGCTCGTGGCGGAGTATCTCCGCTCGGGCTGGCTCAGGGGCAAGAATCAGTCCTGCAACGCTGCAGGGCCGTGCGGGTGGTGAGTGGCGCGGGGTGACGGAATGTGAGGGGCGCAAGAGGTGGAGCGTAAGAGGTCCAGCGTAAGAGGTCCAGCGTAAGAGGTCCAGCGTAAGAGAAGCAGAGCGCTGACGCAAAGCCTCAGAGCGCCGCGACCAGCTCGCGATACCGGCTGAAGAGCCGCACCCGACGCTCGGGCCCGTGCAGCGGACCGTCCTCCATCAACGCGCCCCGGTACCGCGCCAGCTCGCGCGAGACCCCGGCCACCGCATCCTGCCCGCGGACATGCTGTGCCGCGATCAGCCAATGCGTCAGCCAGCCGGTCAACACCGGGCGTGGCAGGCTGGCCAGCACCTGGGCCAAGTCCTTGGACAGCGCCACTTCCCGTGGTGCATGCAGGGCCTGCAGGCGCAGCAGGCGGGCCACCAGGGCCGGGTCGGTGTCCGCCACCATCGACAGCGCTTCCGGTCCGGCGCCCTCCGCCAGCATCTGATGCAGCAGCCCCAGCACGCGGGAACGGCAGCCAGGCAGGGCCGGCACTTGTTTGACGATCGGGCGTTGAATGCCGTAGCCCTGGAACAGCTGGGCGCCCATCGCGGCCAATTCAGCGATCTGCTCCTGCGTCTCGACCTTCTCGGCCACCACGGTCAGCCCTGCCGCGCGAGCCAGCGCGATGATGGGGCGGATCTGGTCGGGGGCGGTGGCGCGGACATCGATCTTGATGCTCTCCACATATTCGGCCAGCACCCAGCGCGGGTCGTCAGTTGATTCCACATCGTCCAGCGAGAAGCGATAGCCGCGTTGATGCAGGGCTTGCACCCGTCGTTGCACGGCCGCCGTCGGCGTGATGGTTTCGAGCAGTTCGATGACGCCCAGATCGGGTGTGATCACCTCCACCATCGGGCTCAGCAGACTCCGCTCGTCCATGTTGACGTAGAGCGTGCCGACCGGCTGGGCCTGCGGGTCTTGCGTCAGCAGTTGGCCGTCGATCAGGGCATGGCTGAGGGCGGAGGCGGTGGCGTATGCGCCCAAGGTCGGGTGGACCGGTGCCTCTGCACTGTTCCAGCGGAACAGCAGTTCATGGCCGAGCACCCGCCCATTGGCCGCCACGAGAGGTTGCACGGCGAAGCGGAGGTGGGGGGTGGCGTGCTCGAGGTCCGCCGCCGGGACTTGCGCGACAGGCGCAGGAGGGCGCTGGACCTTTGGCGGCACCGGGGCGGTGGGGACCGCGGGACTGGCCGCGCGCTCGCATGTCCAGCCCTGCAGGCTGGAAGGGGGTGTGCTCGTCCAGAGAGAGGCCGAAGTCGGCGGATTGCGTCGAGAGAAATCGTCCGTCCACATGATGCTGCCCTGCTAGGTTTCATTGAGCCTCATGCTAGGGATTGGGCCTCTCGAGGCGAATAACCCAAGGAGGTCGGTCACTTCGCTCGACTAGCAAATGTTTGCAGTCGGGCCGCCATTCGAGGGCGCGTGTGTCGAGCCTCAAAAAAACAAGCCCCGACCTGTTGCGCAGATCGGGGCCGATGGGGGCTGGTGGAGGTCAGTCGTCCACCAGACCATGCATGCGGGCCACGCTGGTGGCCATTGCCCGGGAATTGACATTCAGCTTCCGATAGATGGACCGCAGATGCTGATTGACGGTGAAGCGCGAGATGGACAGGCGGTTGCCGATGTCGACAATGGGCAGGCCCTCGATCAACAGGTTCAGCACGCTCCATTCCCGCTGACCCAGCCCCAGTTCCTTGAGCTTCTGGCTGCGGTCGACCTTGGGTTTCACACCGGTCTCCAGGCTCTCCAGCTTCTCCAGCACCAGGCGGGACACCGCCGGGCTCAAGGGCGCATGGCCGTTGTGGGTGGCGATGATCTTCTCGATCAACGACGGCTGGATCTCCTCCTTGAGCAGGTAGCCGGTCGCCCCTGCCCGCAGGCTGCGCATGACATGTTTGGAGTCACCGAAGGTGCTCACCACAATGCTGTGGGCATCGGGACACTTCTCCTTGATCAGCTTGATCAGGTCAATGCCATCGACATCGGGCAGGCCGAGATCCACCAGATAGATGTCGGCCCGGTTGGCGAGGATGGCGGACACCGCCTCGCCGCGGTTGCGGCCGATGCCGACGATCTGGCAGGCGCTGCTGGCCGACACGACGTCGATCAGGCGCTGCAGCACGTTGGCGTCGTCTTCAATGATGGTGACGGAAATGGTCATGAGAGTCCCTCTTGTAGGGTCGGGGTTGTGGCAGTCAGGACTGGGGCGCGGGCACCGGGCCTGCACGGATCAGGTGGGTGTCAGTGGGACGAACCACCTTCATGAGCATGAGCATCAGCGCTCCCCCATCGACTCCGACAGTGTTTTCTTGACCGGTTTGAGCAAGTAGTCCAAAACGGTGTGCTTGCCTGTGATGATTTCGGCAGTGGCCGTCATGCCGGGTTGGACCTTGATCGTGTCGGCCAACGCTCCCTTGAACCGGTGGCCGGTGATGCGGATGTGAGTGCGGTAGTAGGGGACTTCCACTCCTTGCGGGGTGCGTTCGGTCAAGGCATCAGGACTGATATAGGTCACTTCGCCCTGCAAACTGCCATAGATGCTGTAGTCAAAAGCATCCAGCTTGACCGTGGCGTGCATGCCGGGGCGTACAAAACCGATGTCCGCAGCCTTGAGCCGGCTCTCAATGATCAGGTCGTCCCCGGTGGGCAGGAGCTGCATGATCTCGTCCCCGGGGCGCAGCACCGCGCCCAGCGTGGTCTGGGTGATCAGGTTGACGATGCCGTCCTGCGGCGCACGCAATTGGGTGTGTTCCACCATGCCCCGACGGTCATTCAGTTGCTGGTGGACAGACGCCAGGTCTTCTTCCGTCTTGGCCAGCTCGGCTTGGGCGTCCTGTAGGAACTTGTTGCGGCGGGTGGTTACCTGGCCGGCAGCCTCGTTGGCGGTACGCTGCAGGCGCAGGAATTCGGCAGCGCTGATGTCGCCGGCCTTGAAGAGGGGTTCGTTCAGGCGGACTTCCTCGGCGGCGAGACGGGTGGACTTTTCCAGCACGGCCAGGTCTTCCTGCAGCGCCGTCTGGCGGCGTTCGTACAGGCGACCCTGCATGGTGTCGAAACTGGTCTGGGCCCGCGGCTGGTAGGCCGTGCCCAGGGTTTCGGCGCGCAGACGGGACAGCGATGCCTGCAGCGCAGCGGATTTCTGGCTGGCCTCGGCCAGCGCGGCTTTGGACTTGGTGTCGTCCAGTTGCACCAGCAGGTCGCCCTGCTTCACCGTCTCACCTTCGCGCACAAAGATCTTCTCCACGATGCCTCCATCGGCGGCCTGGATCACCTGCGTCCGTGAGGATGCCATGACCTTGCCGGTTGTGCGAGTCACCTCATCAATGCTCGCGCGGGAGGCCCAGAAGGCGCCTGCGCCCAGGACGGTGACGACGGCGAGCATGGTGAAGCGGATGCGGTGGGCGCTGTGGCGGGTGAATGCGGAATCGTTCATGACTATTCTCCTGGGGACGTGCGGTCAGGCGGTGGTGGTGGCGCAGGCCTCTTGGGTGGCCGCATGGGGCGCGCCAGCCTGGATGCCGGCCGCTGGCTTGTGCCTCACTGGGTTGAGCGTGATGGTGGCCGCAGAGGGCACGCCGGTGCCCGGGCGCACCACAGCGGGCTGTGGACGACCGCTCACCGCAGCTGCAGAAGCGGGCGCCGCATCGGGACGCTGACGCAGACGCGCCAGCACCTCGTCGCGCGGGCCGTCCATGGCGATGCCACCCGGCGTCATCACGATCACCCGATCCACCAGCGCCAGCAGCGACAGGCGATGGGTCACCAGCAGCAGCGTGGTGTCGGCCTGCAGGGCCGCTTTCAGCTGGGCGATGGTGGCCTGCTCCATGCCGTCGTCCATGCTGGCGGTGGGCTCGTCCAGCAGCCAGTGGCGTCGGCCGGCCAGCAGCAAGCGGGTCAGCATCACCTGTTGACGCTGGCCGCCCGACAGACCACGTCCTCCCTCGGTCAGCTTGCGATCCAGACCCATCGGATGCTGGGCAATGAGGCCGAGCAGGCCGGTCTTACCGGCAGCAGCCAGGATCTGTTCGTCGCTGACGTCGGTCAGGCCGAAGGCCAGGTTGTCCCGCAAGGTGCCGGCGAACAGCCAGGCTTGCTGCGGGCAGTAGGCCATGTGCGCACTGCGCCAGTCCGCATGCAGTTGCTGCTGGTCGACCCCGCCGAAATAGACGGTGCCGGCGGTGGGCTTGGTCATGCCGCAGGCCAGCGCCAGCAGGGTGGACTTGCCGGCCCCGACGGTGCCGAGAATGGCCACCTTCTCGCCGGAGCGCACCCGCAGGTTGCCCACACGGATGGCCTGCTTCTGGCCCGGATAAGCGAATTCCACGTCCTCGAAGACGAAGTCGCCGTCGGTGTGTTCCGGCACCAGGGGCCGGGCCACGTCGTGGTTATCGGTTTCCAGGCGGAAGATCGCATCCAGCGCTTTCATGGCGCTGATCGCGTTGCCCACTTGCACCAGCAGCCCGGGAATCATGGCCATCGGGGCCAGCACACGGCCGGACAGGATGGAGCAGGCCACGATCGCGCCCTGGGTGATCTGGCCGTCCACGGCCAGGACCGCGCCGATGCAGATCAGCGCGACATAACTCACCTGCTGCAGGCCGGCGGCGAGGTAACCCGCGGCATCCGTCTCATGCTTGAGCGCCAGGCTCTGCACGGCGTTGGCGTCGGACAGTCCGGCCCAGCGGGCTTCGAAGCGCCATGCGGCCCCCATGCCCTTGATGGCTTCCGCTCCTTCAATGGCCTCCACCAGCAAGCCAGTCTTGGCGTTCGCACCGGTCTGGTTGCTGGCCGTCAGGCGCGCAATGCGGCGGGCACGCAGCAAGCCGGTCAACAGCATCAGGCCGAACAGCACGACCGCCGGCAACGCCAGCAGGGGCCCGCCCACGGCGGCGATGACCAGGGCGAACAGAAGCGCCAGCGGCAGGTCGAACAGCAGGAAGAGAGTGGACGTGGACAGGATGGCGCGGATCGATTCAAAGCTCTGGATCTGCGAGGCCAGCGTGCCGATCGACCCAGGGCGCTGGTCCATGCGAACCGCATTGAGGCGGCTCATCAGGGCCTTCGAGATGCTGACGTCGAGGGACTTCAGCCGTGGTTCCAGCAGTCCCGCGCGTGCCAGCTTCAGCAGCCACTCCAGGCCGATGGCCAGCGCCACCCCCAGCGTCAGCACCCACAGGGTCTGCAGACCCTGGTTGGGGATGACGCGGTCGTACACCTGCATGGTGTAGAAGCTCACGCCGATGCTGACGGCCGCCAGCACCAGGGACAGGCAGGCCGATTCCAGAAACACCGGCCAGTTCCCGCGCAGTTGACTCATCATCAGGCCGCGTGCGCTGCGGATGTCGCTGCGATCGGCGGCGTGATCTTCAATGGCGTGCAGGCAGGGGCAGGCGTTCAGGACCAGCTCATGGCGAGCGCCTTGGGCGTCGATGCAGCGCCACAGGCCTTCCACCGTGCGGGCAGTGATCACCAGCCAGCCGTGCTCGGCATGGTGGGTGAGCAGTGGCAGGGCGGCTTGCTGGGGAGCTTTGAGCGACACGAAGCGGGTCTGCTCATCCAGCGCAACCGCCAGGCGCCGGGCCAGGGTGAGGCCCGACGCGCTGGAGGACCCAGCCTGGGACGGGGCCGTTGCTCCAGCGTTCGACGCCGTGGTTGTGAGCGTCATCAACTGCTGCCGGATGCGATCCGCCGGCAGGGCGCTGCCCTTGAGGCGCATCCAGTGCTGGAAGCAATGGGCCAGCGCAGCGTGGTCCTGCGTGACATCGGAAGCGACCGGCGGCCGCGAAGAGAAGAAGCGGAACATGAGGCCAACCTTTCTGGGAACTGTGAGGAGATGGGGAGGGCTGCGGTGTCGGCCGTCGTGGGCCGTCGGCGACGCGGCGTGCGGGTGCGTGGGGCCCCTCATTCCGAGCGGGTGTCCATCAGGACGCGCAGCCGGTAGAGGCTGGCGCGCTCTTCCACGGCGGCTTCGTGCAGCGACTGCCGGGCGCTGTGGTTCTCTCGCACCATATTGAGCAGGTCCAGCCAGGCGCGTTTGCCGGCGGCAAATTGGCGCTGATAGGAGGCGAGCACCTGGTCGCTGCTGGCGGCCGTGTTCACCGCGCTTCGGGCGGTGGCACTGGCCGAGGCGTAGCGGGTGAACTCCAGCTGATAGCGGCTGAAAAGGTCCTGCTCCGTCGCCGCGACGGCGGCCTGAGCGGCCAGGATGCGGCTGCGTGCGGCATTGATGCCGGCCAGCGTGCCCAGCCCGCCGGAGAGTCCGGACTGCAGCACCAGCCCGACGCGTCGGTCACTGGCCACGCCGGTCTGTTTGTCGATCCGCAGGCTCAGCGTGGGCAGCAGACTGGCTTTGGACTTCGCCAGTTCCTGATGCGCCAGATCAACGCCCGCGCGGGCGATGGCCATGTCCGGCGACAGCTGGATGCTGTCCAGCATGCCGGCCAGCGTGGGGGCAGGGGGCGCATCACCGTCCAGCGCATGCAGCAAGGACGGGGCCACCGGGCGGTGCGCCAGCCGCTGCAATTGCTGGCGCTGCATGTCCGATTCCAGGCGTGCCTGGGTCCATTCCGCCTGAACGGCGCTCAGCCGGGCCGCGGCCAGCGCTGCATCCGACTGCGTGGCCGTGCCGGCGCTGGCACGCCGCTGGATCATCGCCAGCAGATCCTGGTGCTGGCGGGTGAGCTGTTCGAGGCTGGCGGCACGCCGGCTGGACTTGACCCAGTCGGCCCAGGTGCTCACCAGGGTGATCTTGAGCTGGCGTCGGACCGCGGCCAGTTCCTGGCGGCTGCTGGTCACCGAGATCTGCGCCGCGCGCAAACCGGCCGTCAGGGCGCCACCGGTGTAGAGGGGCTGCTGGATGCGCAGCACCTGAACGTAGCCGCTGCCGCTGGGTTCCACCGTCAGACTGGGCGTGGGGCCGAACTGCCACTTGGCAGCGGTGACACCCTGCTGCGCCGCGTCCATGTTGGCGCGGGCACGGTCCATGGAGGGATCGGCGGTGAGGGCGCTGGTGATGAAATCATCCATCGCGTGGCCCCAGGGGAGTGCTGCTGCGTCAGCGACCGGAGCCGTTGCCGTGATGGCGTCTCGCCCCACGTTGTCATCGGCAGGCTCGCGAGGGCGGTCCAGCCCGGTGGTCACGACGTCCGTGGCGACCGCCTCGGACGGTGCGGGTTCCGCGCCCAGGGCCGGAGCCGACGCCAAAGCGCTCACGATCAAACCAATCAGCCAGTGGTTTTTTGCAGCAAATACACTGATTTGGGGGTAATGGGCAACGGATCTAATCAGGCGGCTGGTTGTCATGGGAAAACTCTCCGGGCTGGGGTATGCCGAGAGTTTCGAGCGCCGCTTGTACAGCGAACAATAGCATCTATGTGCTAGTTAATCGCAAGGTGTTGGGCCTTTGTCGGGCATAGGTGGCGCAGGCTAGCAAGAATTTGTTGGTGATGCCCCCTGGAAATGGGTCCAACGGCCAATGAATCCTCAGACCATGCGGCAATACCCCGTCGCTGTCCCCAAGGAATGGGAGTTGCCGAAGTGGGACATCCCACTTTGGAGTTGCCATGAAAACCGATCCCACCACGGAAGACCTGTCCGCCTGTGTCAGCGCCTGTCTGGCCGCCCTTGAACAGACGCAAGCCTGCGCCAACGCCTGCATTCGCTCCGGCGACCGGGCCCTGGAGTCCTGTGCGCTGGCGGCGCTGGACTGTGCGGCCATCTGTCAGGCCACACTGAATGTCTTGCTGCGCCAGTCTGACCATCACGGTGATTTCTGCGCGCTGTGTCAGCACATCTGCCAGGCCTGCGCCGAGATCTGCGAACAGCATCAGCATGCCCATTGCCGCCGCTGCGCAGCAGCCTGCCGGGCTTGCGAACGTGCCTGCGCGGTGCATGCCGGTGAACGTCACGCTTTGCCAGGCGCCGAGGGGGAGTGATGGCAGCAATTTGCTATTTGAGCGCAATTCTTTGGTAATTGTGGATGGTTTGCGCGTAAGGCTTGCTATCCAAGTCCGCAGTCGGGTTTTATAGAATTTTCTTCGTTGCCCGACTGCGGAATATCTTAATTTTCAGAGTTTATTAAATCCTTCTTCCAATCTCCGGTTTCAATTAAAAACTGCGGGGTTGGATACTGGATTGATCGTGGTTTTCAGCGGTTGGGTGCATCGCTGCGGCCTTATCGGGTCCGCATTTGCGCCACCCACTTTTGAAGTGCCATGACTCATTCCGCCATCACCCCGGACCGCCCGGTCTCCTCGCTGAACACCACTGGTTCTGTTCTCGCAACGGCGCTCAACGATGTAGCGGCTGCAACGTTCCTCCGTCAGCGGCACTCCGGAAGGGCCGCTCCGCTTCAGAACGCCATGGTGGACGCGCTGGCGGGTCAGGATCTGTCCAAGACCATGGCGGCAGACAAGGCGCGCCTCAAGCGCCTGACAGACGAGTCCGACCCTCTCGATGCGGCCTCCGACCGTGACCCCTCGTCAGCGCCGAACGCCGACGCGGACGATGGGGCGGCCACGCCTGCGCTCAATGACGGCGCCGACGCGTTGACTGGCCCCACAACTTCATCCAGCCCATCCAGCCCCTTCACTGAGCCCGTTGCGTCCGACGACGATGACCGCCACAAAGGCCTCGCGCTGTGGGCGCTGGCCGGCGCGGCAGGCATCGGTGGAATTGCCATGCTGGCAGGCAGCGGGAAGTCCGCCTCAGGTGACCAAGCGCCCGCGGGCCAGCCCCCAGTGGGGAATGGCAGCGGCGCGCCCACCCCTGATGAACCGGTCTCTGTCATCCCTGGCACCCCCTTGCCCCCCGACGACGGCACCGTGCCACCGCCTGCTCCGAGCCTCCCCCCGGCACCGCCCCCGCGCGCCGGCCACCTGAGCCTGCAACTGGCGGCCGACACGGGCCGCAGCGCCGTGGACCAGATCACCGCCAACCCGCAGTTTCAGCTGCAGGTGGTGGGCGCCGATCCCGATACCAGCGTGCGCTACCAGTATTCGCTGGACGGCGGAAAAACCTGGCAGGACAACACCGCGCTGACCTCGCCCTGGCCGGATGGCCACTATCTGCTGCGCGCCGTCGTCAGCAATGGCGACTCAGCCTCCATCACCGCGCCGGTCGCCCTGACGCTGGACAGTCAGGCCCCCGCCGCCGCGGACCTCCTGGTGTCCGGAACACCCGTCCAGGGGCAGGTGCTGCTGGCCATGAATGGCGTCGAAGCGGATGCTTCAAGCGCCTACGAGATCTCGCTGGACCAGGGGCAGACCTGGCAGCGCACCCAGGCGTCGCTCACAGCGCTTCTGGACGGTGACTACCTGTTCCGGGGTGTCGTCACCGACGCCGCCGGTAACCAAAGCGTCACGGCGGTGCAGTCCGTCACCGTGGACACCGCCGCGCCGGCCCCGATGACGCTGCAACTGCGGAAGGTGGGCGAGCAGGGCTGGGATGCACTTTCGCCGCTGAGCAGCACCGGTGCGGTCGATCTGAAGGTGGCGCTGCCACCGGGCACCACGGCCGTGTATCAACAGTCGTCCGACAACGGCCAGACATGGGCCACCGTGTCCTCCAGCATCCGCAATCTGGCGGAGGGCAGCTACAGCTTCCGCGCCCTCGTGCAGGACGCCGCTGGCAATGAGACCGTGCTGGACCCGGTGCCGCTCACGGTCGACAAGACCCCACTGCCAGCCCTGAGCATTTCCGCCCTGTTGCAGAACGGTCAGGGAGACGCCCAGAGCGGCTACCTCAGCCACGATGGCAGCTTCCAGATCACCCCGGACCGCACGGACGCCAACGCCCAGGTCCTTTATCAGTTCCGCCTGGAGGGGGCCACGGCCTGGCGCCCGACCAGTGCCCAGGTGGACGGTCTGCTGGATGGTCGTTATGAATACCGGGTGGGCTTTCGCGACCCCGCGGGCAACATGACGTATTCCAACACCCTGGCGGTGGAAGTCGACACCCGGCGCACGGGCGCCGGCACGATCACCCTGGGGAACTTCGTCGACTCCGGCGTCAACGAAGCGGACCGCATCACCGCCGACAACACCTTCACCCTGGTCCACCGGCCCAGCGGTACGGCCACGGCCATTCAGTGGCAGCGCAGCCTGGACAATGGCGACACCTGGTCGGCAACGACGACCTCCCAATCCAATCTCCGGGACGGCCACTACCTGTACCGGGCGGTCGTGACCGACGATCAGGGCCAAAGCTTCACCACCCGCAGCCTGAACGTCACCGTCGATGTGCTGCCACCGTCGGCCGCCACACTGACCGTGCAGGACCTGGACGACACCGGTTCTGCGAGCGATGACTTCATCACGCAGGACGGCCGCTTCAACCTGGGCCTGCTGAACCCCGACCCGGCCGCGAAAACCACTTTCGAGGTGTCCTACACCGGCAGCGGGGGATGGTTCACCACGTCCGCAGAGCAGGACCTGGCGTCAGGCAGCTACTGGTTCCGTGCCGCCTCCGTGGACGTGTCCGGCGTGAACAGCGTCAGCAAGGCGGTGAAGGTCGTCGTGGACCGTGACGCCCCGGCCGCTGCTCCTCTGCAACTCCATGACTTCGACGATACCGGCGCCGTGGGCGACCGCCTGACCTCTGACACCGACTTCACTCTCAGCACCCCCCCACTCGAAGCCGGCGCCACTGTTCGCTTTTGGCGTTCCACCGATGGCGGTGCGACATGGGCCACGACCGATGCGGCCCAGCAAGGGCTGGCGGACGGCGACTACTGGTTCCGCACCGAGGTCACCGACCTGGCGGGCAACACCCGGCTTGGAGAGCCGCGTCTGGTCACGGTGGACACCACGGCCCCGCAAGCAGGCACCCTGACCGTCATGGCCAGCAGCGCCGCTGGCGTGGACCTGCAATGGACGGGCGAGGAAACCCCTGACACGCTCACCTATCAGGTCTCCACGGACCAGGGCCAGACCTGGCTGCCCGTGCTCGTTCATAGCGAGGGTTTGTCGGCCGGTGACTATCTGTTCCGCGCGGTGGCAACCGATGCCGCCGGCAATGCGGCCACTTCCGCCCCTGTGGCCTGGCAAATTGCCCCGCAGACCGCGGACGCCACCAGCGTCGGCGCGCTGGCCCCCGGGTGGGTGCAGGCCCCTGAGGCCCCTGAGATCACCCAGCACGCGCTCTCGTCCACAGAGGCGCTGTGGGTGACTTCCCTGACCGGCAGTCCTTTCGCGCCCCCGCTCGACGGTGCGCTCCTGAACGCCGCGCCCGTGCTTCCCCCCGTGGCAGGCGTCTGACGCCCCAGCCCTCACCGTTAGGACATCGCCATGTACGACCCCTCCACATTCCGTCTCTCCAGCGCATCAAGCTTCTCCGGCGCCGCCGTCGCCCCGGTTCCGGCCTTGGAGGGCGTGTTCGACGGCGCGCTGGATTCCGCACTGGACTCCACCCCGCCTCCCCAGTCGCCCGCCGTTGATTCGGCCCTCCAACCCACCGGGCGGATCACGTCCCGACCCGGCCCGCTCGGCCAGGGCGCCGAGCGACGCTTTGCGCTGCTGGACATCGCCGATGACCATGGCCGCGTGCACAGCCGCGACCTGCTGTTCCGTCGAGACAGCATGCTGCCCGCTTCCGACGACGGCGAATCGGTCACCCGCGTGTGCTGCGCCCTGGCCAACGCCCTGCTGGAGGGCTACGCGGCCAACAGCCTGCCGACCGGCGAGTTGATGGTGCCGATGGACGAGGCCGCGCTGAGTGCGCCGGTCGCCCGGGTGGTGACCCCGGCGGTGGGGGTCATCCTGCTTCCGGCCTCGCTGCCGGTGACCACGCAAGTGCTGATGCGGGTGGCCCAACTGCGGTCCCTGGGCATCCGCTTCAGCATGGACGGCGTCAGCGGTGTGGACGACCCGCGCTGGTTGCTGTCGCCCTATGCCGACTCGGTCCGACTGCATCTGGATCGCACCCCGTCGGACGTGCTCAATGCGCTGGTCGCCCGTGCCGATGCGGAGGGGCTGGAAGTGATCGGCTGCGGCGTCCAGTCCATGATGGGCTATCGACGTCTGGAACATCTGGTGGTGACCCGGCTGCAAGGGCCGGTGATTGCAGCACCGCTGGAGTTGATCGTTCCCGCCTTGCCGACCTGTGACCCGGCGGTGCTGCGACGTATCCAGCTGCTGCAGGCCAACCATGTGTCGGCGCAGGCGACGGCGGTGGCTTTGTCCGCTGACCCGGCCTTGGTGATGCGGCTGTTGTTGCTGCATCGTGTCTACGGCGGGGGACGGCAGGAGGACCCGGGGTCCCTGGCGGCCCTGGTGAAGTCGCTGCCTCCCGGCGTTCTGACGGCCTGGCTGGACATCCTGCAACGGACCGCCTGTCACGGCCACCATGCCGGCTGGAGCAAGGCCGTCCGGGACCAGGTGGAGGTCTATCAGCGCGCCGCCTTGCGCAGCAGTGACGCTCAGGACCGTGAGGCCGTCGATGCCTCTGTCTGGCTGTTCATGCGGCGCCTCTGCAGCCCGGCGCACTATCTCAAGACGCTTCGCTATCCCGCCTGAGTGCGGCGGTCGGCGTCGGCGCCTGGACCAGCGGCAGATCCACCTGGGTCACCGCGCCGGTCTCGGTCAACTGAAAGTCAAAAGTCCCCCCCAGCGCCTGCATGCGCTCCCGCATGTGGGTCAGGCCCATGCCGGTGGAAGTGCCGAATGCGGGGCGCTGTGGCAGCGACTGCGCCAGCCCGGACTGGCCGTTGTCGGAGATGCGCAGGCTCATACGGGTGTCCGTCTGCTGCATCTCAATGCTGATGTGGGTGGCGTTGGCATACTTCAAGGTGTTGGCCACCGTCTCCTCCACCACCCGAAGCAGGTCTTTCGCCCCTTCGTCCAGCAACACGAACTCGGCGCCTTCAGGCACCTCATACGTCAGCTGGAAGTTCTTGCCGCTCAGCAGGGAGTCCAGGTTGACACAGTAGTCAAACAGGATGTTCTGGAACTCCCGCTCTTCACGCTGCGGGCTGCTCGACACCAGTCCTCGCACCCCCTGCAGCAGGTCCAGCAGGCTCTGTTCCAGTTGCGCCGCATTCAAGTGGCCGTCCCGCACCGAAAACAGGGTCGTGACCAAGCGCGAGCCGATGCCGTCGTGCAGCTCGCGATACAGCCGCTCCCGTTCTTCCTGGGCCGCCTCCCGGCGCTCCAGGCTGCTCTGACGGTCGTAGGCGAGCGTCAGCTCCAGCTCCCGCCGCCGCAGGCTCTCCGTCAGAATCCGATTGGCCTCGCGCACCCGCTGGGTGCTTTCCCCATACTTCAGCAGATGCACCCGCGCCATCACGATCAGCAGCGGCGGCAGCACCAGATGGGTGAGGTACATCGGGGTGCCCAGCAGTCTGAGGATGGACCCGGGTGACGCCTCGCTGAGCGGCCCGATGCGATGCGTCATCACCAGAAAATCATGAAAGATCAGCAGGGCGGCCAGGCTCATGTGGATCAGCAGGAGGATGGCCGGGCCGTTACGGGTGCGGCGCGCATACAGCGCCAGTCGAACCATCACCCAGAGCTGCAGGGGCAGCATCAACCAGATCCAGAAATGGGCCAGATGGACCTCCCCACGGCTGCCCAAAAACGGGGAGATCAGTGCCGCAGTCGACGACGACAGCGTCACCAGCACCGCCATGGTCCGGCTCAGCGGCTCCTGGATGAAACGCAGCACAAACAGAATGGTCAGGGCGTTCAGCGCGCCGGTGCAGACGTAAAAGCCCCACAGCCAGGCATCTCGCCAGGCCGCCGGAATGTGCACCCACAGCGACAGGGTGTAGACCGTGGCCCAGAGCAGCGCCACCGCCCCGATCAGACCGAAAGTGTCGTCCTGCCGGTTGACCGCCCAGATGCCCACCATGAACAGCCCGGCCAACAGACAGAAGGCTTTGCTGGCATCGGCCAGGGATCCACCGATGAAGTCCACCACCTCGGTGATGAAGGCAATGGCGCCCACATTCCCAATGTAGACTGGTGAGAAGATGAGATGGGGTTCCCAACTGGTGTACTCGATGACCAGGTGGTTCGGCCCCTGCGGCCTCAGCAGCTTGACTGGCAGCGGCACCATGATCGGGCGAAACCACATGAAACGGTCGTTGGCCGTGGAGCGCGGAAAGCCGTCCAGCCAGACCCCGTTGAGGTAGACATCCACCCCGTGCACGGCCTGGCTGATGAGGATGGCCTTGGCTGGACCGCGGAGATGAATTTCGCGGTTGCCCTCCCGCGTGTCGTCGTAGCTGTCGGCCGGCGCCAGGAAGGGATCCACATCGATGACCAGGCGGGCTTTGCGCAATCGGGTGGCGCCCTCCCGGTGGTCAACGATCGGCAGCATGGCGTCCACCTCGTTGTCCAGCAGCGGGCCGTCGAATCGCAGGGCATCGGGATCGTCGGGCGGGACGGCTCGCAGTTCGTAGCGCGATGCCTTGCCGATGGTGTGGATCGCCGCCATCTGGGTGCCGATATTCCACAGCATCAGCCCCATGAACACCAGCATCACGCTGAAGGCCAGGAGCGGACTCCACCAGAATCGACGACCCGCCGGCTCGGTCGATGTCCATTCAGGCCATGAAGGAACCGTTGCCATCACACCCCCGGAACAGGTGGCTGTCCCGGTCTTCACGAATCGGGACTGCGACTCGGCACCGCTGCTGAAGCGGCATTCGCTGCCGGGGGAGAAGCGGAGGGCGTCAGGCCAAAAGGGCGCCGACCTCGGCGCCGCTGACCGACATCCTGCTTAATGTAGCGCCAGATTCAGCTGGTCCACCACCTCCGCCCAGTCGGCATCTTCGAGCAGCAGGTCCTTCAGCAGCCGGGCCTGGGACGGCGTCCAGAACGGCGCCTCGGTGATCTTGACGTCATTGGGCAGCGGGCGGTGCTCGTCAATGAAGCGGCGGATCTCGGACTCCGAGGAGGGTAGACCCAGTTGATCGAAAAGTTCGGAAAAGGGATGAACGCTGGGTTCCATATGAGACTCCTGAAAGGTCAGTTCTTTGAAAATGCTGCTTTGCCCCTCGCACGAGAGACCCCCTGGCAAGGCTAACATCGTGCCCGGGATCTCCAGGGGAGCTTTGATGACCACAAGCCAGGACCAGCGACTGTCCGACCCCCCCGCCAGCGATGCGGCGGAGGAGTCGCGCCTGCGCCTGGCGGGCAGTCGGCTTCGGCACTTCCATGTCTGCGCGTTTTTCAACAGCAGGGAAGAAGAGCATCAAGTGCTGGGCTCCTTTTACCGGGACGGGGTGCGGCTGGGGGAGCGCAATCTGCATCTCGTGGAATCGGGCTCGATGGCGGCGCATCGCGCCCATCTGGCGGCCGGTGGCATGGACGTGCCCGGTTGTGAAGCCTGCGGCCAACTGGTCATGATGCCTTGGCACCATGCCTATCTGGACGACGCCGGCGTGTTCGACCGCCAGCGGGTGCTGACGCTGATCGACCAGGTCACCCGGGAGGCGAGTGCGCCGGGCTCCGTGCCGGTGCGGGTGATGGGGCAGATGGACTGGATCGTCCAGCCGGGCGTGGATCGCTCCGAGGTCATTGCCTACGAGGCCGAGGTCAATGAGGTGCTGGCCCGGCATCAACAGCCGGCCATCTGCGTCTACGACATCGCCACGCTGGACGGTGCGATGATGATGGACTTGCTGCGGACCCATCCGCTCACGCTGATCGGCGGTGCGCTCCGGGAAAACCCGTTCTACACCCCACCCGCGCAGATGCTGAAGGAATTGGCCGCCCGCCGAGGGGGCGATGTCGTGGGCGATGTCGTGGGTGGTACGGCGTCGGTGCGGCTCACAATGACCTGATCAAAACGCCAATGCGCGCACTGCATCTTGAGACAGGCCGACCGGTGTCGGCGGCCGACGAGGCGCTTCGGGACCTGATGGGCCTGCTGGCGCTGCCTGCGCTGTGGGTCGGCCGGGATGCCGCCACCGTCCTGCAGCTGACCACCGAGGCGGTGAACAGCATTGTGAGCACGGCGGTCTGCCTGGTGCGGGCGCCGCTCTCGGCCGGCGCCGAGCCCTCCACCTGGCTGTATGTGGGCGGCGTCCAGGTGGATGCCGAGTCCGCCTGGGACGGCTTCATCGACACCTGCCTGCGCATCGACGAAGGCCCCGAAGACCCGGTCGCACTGACCTCGCCGCTGGGCACGCTGCGGGTGGTGAGGCTGCATCTCGGTCCGGCCGGTCGGTTCGGCGGCCTGTGGTTCGGCTCCTCCCGAGGCGATTTTCCGTCCCTGCACCAGAGCGCCTTCATGCGCGCCGCCGCGACACTGGCCGGTACCGGTCTGCACGCCGCGCGACTGGACCAGGAACGCGAACGCGCCGCTCGCGCCAAGGATGAGTTCCTGGCCATGCTCGGCCATGAGTTGCGCAATCCGCTGGCGCCCATCTCCACGGCGCTGCATCTCATCAAGCTGCGCAATGACGGCCTGGGCCGTGAGCACCAGATCATCGAGCGCCAGGTCGGCCACCTCTCCAAGCTGGTGGACGACCTGCTGGACATCACCCGCATCACCCGCGGCAAGGTGGACTTGAGCCGACAGCCGGTGGAGGTGGAATCGCTGCTCACCGATGCCATCGAGGGCGTCAGCCCCTTGCTGGAAGAACGGCAGCAACTGCTCAGCACCCGTTTTGAGGTCCCGGCCGACGTGCGACTCGTAGGCGACCCGGGGCGTCTGCGCCAGGTGCTGGTGAACCTGCTCAGCAATGCCGCCAAATACACGCCGGTGCATGGACAGGTCAGCATCCGGGCGGAGGTGCTGGGGGCGCAGGAACTGATGATCGAGGTCAGCGACAACGGCGCCGGGATTGATCCCGAGCTGCTCCCCCGCATCTTCGACCTCTTCGAGCAGGGCACCACCACCCTGGACCGTGCCAAGGGCGGGCTGGGCATTGGCCTGGCCATCGTCAAGCAACTGGTCGACCTGCATGGGGGCCGGGTGGAAGCCCACAGCGAAGGCGTGGGGCAGGGGGCCCGCTTTCGGGTGATGCTGCCGGCTGTGCGCATGTCGGCCGAAGTGCCCGCCCAACCGACGCCTGCGCCGCAGCCCCAGGACCAGGGGGCGCCTGGCCGCATCCTGGTGGTCGACGACAACCGTGACGCCGCCGAAACCCTGGGCCTGGCGCTGCGCTACAGCGGTTATGACGTGGAGACCACCACTTTGCCGCAGGAAGTGCTGGGTCTGCTGGCCCGGCGCCCGTTTGATGTGGCGGTGCTGGACATCGGCATGCCGGTCATCGACGGCTATGAACTGGCGGCGCTGATCCGCACAGGCATGGCGGAGCGGACGCCGCGGCTGATCGCGCTGACCGGCTACGGACAGTCGTCCGACCGCGACAAGGCGCTGGCCACCGGTTTCGACGAACACATGGTCAAGCCCATCGACCTGGAGCGGCTGCTCCACACCTTGGAGGGGATGATCCCCCGCCGTGCCCCCTAGAATCCTTCTGAACTTCTGCGCTCCCGCGCTCATGTCCTTGACTGGTCCTTCTCTCGTCCCTCCCTTGTCCGGCACGCCGGCACCCACCCACATCGCCGTTCTGGATGATGAGCCCGACATCACCCTCCTGTTGGCGGGTTACCTCGGCACGCACGGGTTTCGGACGACGCAACTGCACAGCGGCCGGGCCCTGATGGACTTGATGGCCAGCGACCCCCCACAACTGGTGCTGCTCGACCTGGGCCTGCCCGGCGAGGACGGGTTCGCCATCGCGCGGCAGTTGCGGGAGCACTGGCGCTGCGGGCTGGTCATCGTGACCGGACGGGGCGATGCGGTGGACAAGGTGGTCGGTCTGGAGATCGGGGCGGACGACTACGTCACCAAACCCTTTGACCTTCGCGAGCTGGTGGCCCGGGTCAAGGCCGTGCTGCGCCGACTGCAGGCGGAACCCGCGCAGGCCCCGGCCCCCGTCACCGCCAGCGCGGCGACGCCTCAGGCGGCGCTTCAAGACGAGCCGGACGACCGCGAACTGCTGCATTTCGAGGGCTGGTCCCTGGACGTGGCGGCCCGGCGGCTGAACGATGAAGCCGGTGCGGAGGTCATGCTCACCACCGGTGAATTCGACCTGCTGCTGACCTTTGCCCAGCATCCGGGGCGGGTGCTGTCGCGGGACTTCCTGCTGGAACACACCCGGGGGCGGGAATCGTCGCCCTTTGACCGCACCATCGATGTGCAGGTCGGGCGGCTGCGCCGCAAGCTGGGTACCGATGCCAATGATGGCCGATGGATCAAATCCATCCGCGGCGCCGGCTACCTCTTCGTGCCTCGCGTCACCACCACACGAGCGGCCTCATGAGCGGCGCGGTGAACGAGCCGCTGGCCTCGGCGCCGCTGCCGCCCGGCATCGACGCCACCACCGTGTTCCGGTCGCTCTTTGTGGCCTCGCCGGACGGGATTCTGCTGGTGGATGCCCAAGGCATCATCCTGCTGGCCAGCCCTTCGGCCGAGCGGCTGCTGGGCTATGACGCCGGCACCCTGGCCGGCCTGCACATCGAGGCGCTGGTGCCGGACAGCATCCGGCCTCGTCACGCCGAATTCCGTGAACGTTACGGTCATGCGCCGCGGGCCCGGCCCATGGGCACGCAGATGGATCTGGTGGCCAAGCGCCGTGACGGCAGCGAGGTCATGGTGGAGATTGCGCTCAGTCCGCTGCAGTCCCATGGGCTGCCGTATGTGATGGCGTCGGTGCGGGGCATCGGTGAATATCCGCGTGTGCGGCAGGCTCTGCAGCGGGCGCGATGCAGCGAGCATCTCGCCCAGCTCGGCAAGCTGGCGGTGGATGCGCGGGACCCGCAGGAGATTCTGGGCCAGGCGCCCGCCATCGCCGCAGAGGCGCTGGAGCTGCGCACCGCCATGCTGCATCTGCTCGACCCGGGTCGCACCTTGCTGCGACTGGCGGGTGGCGTGGGCCTGGGTGCCGGCGAGGTGCTGGGCGCCAGCGCCGCATGGCGGGCCGACTCGCCGGAAGGTCTGGTGCTGACCGGCTCCCAACCCGTGATCGTGGAAGACCTCAGGCAGGAGCAGCGCTTTCCGGTGGAGCATGCGCTGCGCCTGGGGCGGCTGTCGCTGTTGTCGGTGCCGGTGTCGGACCGCGGCAAGGTGGTGGGGGCGCTGACCGTCTGGTCCGGACTTGACCGCCGCTTCGGCGATGCAGAACTGCGCTTCATGGAGTCGGTGGCCAACCTGCTGGGCACCTGTCTGCAGCGAGCCCAGACCGAGGAGGCGCTCAGCCACTCCCAGCGCCTGGAGGCGGTCGGGCAGCTGACCGGCGGCATTGCGCATGACTTCAACAACCTGCTCACCGTCATCCAGGGCAACCTGCAGGTGCTGGCGGATCTGCCGTCCATCACGGCGGACCCGCTTGCGCCTCAACTGGTGGCCGCTGCCACCCGCGCTTCACGCCGGGGCGCCGACCTGACTGGCAAGTTGCTGGCCTTCTCGCGTCGGCAGGTGCTGCAACCCACCGCGGTGGATGTGGAGGCGCTGCTGCGCTCGCTGGCCGACATGCTGCGACGCACGCTGGACCAGCGGATCCGCATCCATGTCGACGTCAGCAGCGGCTGCCCGGATGTGCTGGCGGATGCCAGTCAGCTTGAATCTGCCGTGCTCAATATCGCGATCAATGCCCGGGATGCGATGCCCGAGGGCGGAGATCTGGTCTTCTCGGCCGCGCCGCTGCCAGCGCTGACGGCCGAGCTGCGGGAACAACTGGAACTGGGTCCGCAAGACCCGGCACCGGCCTATGTGCGCATCGCCATCAGCGATACCGGCACCGGCATGCCGGACGCGGTGAAGGAACGGGCCTTTGAGCCCTTCTTCACCACCAAGCAGGCCGGCCGCGGCACCGGGCTCGGTCTCAGTACGGTGTATGGCTTTGCGCGGCAGTCGCAAGGCACGGTGCTGATCGACAGCGAAGCCGGTCATGGCACGGTGCTGAGCATCGTGTTGCCGCAGCCGCCCGCGGAGGCGATGGAAGCGCGCGCCGAATTGCCGGCGGCCAGTGAAGTGGCGCCCGGGACACGGGTGTTGCTGGTGGAAGATGATGCAGAAGTGCGTCTGGTGGCCCGACGGTTCCTGAAGGACCTGGGCTGCGGCGTCACCGCCTGTGCCAGCGGGGAAGAGGCGCTGGCCTGGTTGCAGGAGCTGCGGGAGCGGGGGGACATCCCTCCCATGTGTCTGCTCAGCGATGTGGCGCTGGGCGCAGGCATGCGCGGCACGGAACTGGCCCGTCAGGTGCAGGAGGCCTGGCCGGCGATGAAGATTCTGCTGACCTCGGGCTTCTCCGCCGACTTGCTGCAGGGGGCGTCGGACTGGCCCTGGCCCTTGTTGCCCAAGCCTTACAACCGGGCAGATCTGGCCGAGGCTCTGGCCCGCGTGCTGCGGGACTGAGCCCGCGCACGACGGTGAGTGCGGTGTTTGCCGCGGCCCGCGGGGGACGGACCGATCACTGCAGGCGTGCGGTGCGGGCCGAGGAGCCGCTGATGACGTACTGCTCCAGACGGGTCAGGTCCGGGATGCTAATCTGACGGCGGCCCCGCTCACCAAAGCGGATCAGTTGTTCACGATTCAGGCGGGACAGGCAGCGGCTGACGGTTTCCAGCGTCATGCCCAGGTAGTTGCCCAGATCGGCGCGGGTCATGCGCAGCGTGAGCTCATCGGCACGCAGGCCGCGCTGGGCCATGCTGCGCGCCCAGGCACACAGGAATTCCGCCACTCGGGCCTGCGAGGCCAGGGTGCAGACCGACATCAGCGATTCACGCTCCCGGCGGATTTCGGTGCTCATGGCCTCATGGACCACGGCCATCAGCTCAGGGTGGCGGACGCAGCCTTCCAGCAGGGTGGCGTAGGGGATGATGGAGACGTTGCCGGTGTCCATGGCGACGGCGTCGCAGGCATGGCGGCCGTAGGCGATGCCGCTGAAACCGAGCCAATCGCCGCGGAACTTCAGGCTGACGATCTGCTCGCGGCCGTCCAGGCTGCGGCTGACCAGCTTGTAGGCCCCGGAGTTGATGAGGAAGACGGTGTTGAAAGGCAGTCCGGAGTGATACAGCACATCCCCGGGGCGCACGACCTTGGACGCGGGCTGCACCAGCTCACGCACCGTGCGCATCATCTCCAGCATGCGCTGCTGCGGATCTTGCAGCGACTGGAAGCCCTGGAACGGCATGAAGCTGTCATGCAGGTCCGCGGTGTCATCCAACAGGGAGGACGGCAGTCCGGACACCGGGCGGGACGGGAAGGCGGGGAGACGGTCGCGCGAAATTTGATGGGAGCGGTCGTGCTGGATGAGTTGAGCGGCTTCGGACATGATCGTTTCGGTCGTTGAGGTGTTGACACGCATCCTAAAAAACGGTCGCAACCGGAGTGGCAATCGACAACATCGCTGGGTAACACTGGGTGAACCGACGGTAACGATCAGATGACTTTGCGCATCCGCTCAAGTTGTTTTTGGCTGTACTCCTGAAGAGGAGTTGGTTGATTGACAACAATCAACGATTGCGGGCGGTGCGGCACTTAGGCTGTCGCCCACGTACAAGAAGTGCCACATCCGTGTGGCATCCCCGCCCGCCATGCTTCATGCCCCCCCGTCTGATCGAGAACCGCCCCGCGCTCCTGCCGGCACCACGGCGCTGCCGGCGTCCGGCATGCCCTCGGGCAGCGAGCGGGTGGGCGATCGGGGCAGTGGCGAGCGGGGGAGCGCAAACCGGGAGGAAAGCGTCGTGGCGAAGTCGGTGACCGACGCGCAGGCCGTCCGGTCCCACAGACTGGAGGGGCGGCGTATCGGCCTGATCTGCGACTCCCGGCAGGCGCCGGCCGCCGCGCTGTTCATTGAGGCGGCGGAAGGCCTCGGAGCGCAGGTGGCGGTGCTGCACGCCGCCGATGTCGTGGATGCCGGGGCGGCTCAGCAGGACAAGCTGGTGCGCATGTTGTCCCGTCTGTATGACGTGATCGAATGCCAGGACCTGCCGTCCAGCGCCGTGCGACACATTGCCGAGTTGGTGGCCGTGCCGGTGCTGGCCAATCTGGGCGCGCGCGCCCTGGAGCAGGGCGACGATCAGGTGCCTGCGCGCGGAACGCCCGCATGGGAACAAGGCCTGGCGCGGGTGCGGCAGGCCTTGCTGAGCGCGCTGTGACGTGACGGCGGTGTCGGCCGCCACACGTCCCGGTTTACTTCTTGGCCTTCTTGCCGTCGGCGGCGCGGGTGGCCGTTTGCAGCGCTTGCGCTTCTTGCAAATGATGCTGCAAGGTGGGCAGCGTCTTGGCAGCGAAGGCCTTCACATCGGCATCATCCGACTGCTGGGCCGCTTTCTCGAAGAGCTTGACGGTGTCACGGTGGGCTTCCACCCCGACGGACTCCGCATAGTGGCGATCAAAGCTGGTGCCGTCGCGGGCGCTGAGCACCTTCATCTTGCCCTTTTGCATCACGGACGGGTCCTTGGGCAGGTCCACACCCTTGGAGGCGGCCAGCGCGGACAGCTCTTCGCCGGCCTTGGTGTGCTCATCCACCATCTTCTGGGCGAAGGCCTTCACATCGGCATTGCCCGACTTCTGCAGGGCCAGCTTGCTGCTTTCCACCTCGGCATGACCGTTCTCGGCGGCTTGCTTGAGGAAGGCGGAATCCTTGTGGCTGATCTTGCCGGCGGCGGCGGAGGCGGATGCGCCGGGGACCACGGCCTGCGCAAAGGCGGCCGGCGCCTGCACACTGGCAATCAGGCCCACGGCGGCCGCTGCCAGGGCCACCCGGCCCCAGCGAACGGCGCGGGTGGAAGGGATGCTGCGAATCACGACGTCATTCATGGGGGACTCCATGCTTGTTGGAAGGATGACTTCCACGAGCAATCGAGAGTCCCGCCGCGTCGCGGCGCACTGCGTCAGCTGGTGGCCTGCTGCTTGTAGCTCTGGCCCAGCGCGGTCAGCACACCGGTGGCCGCCAACAGGCTGGTGTAGTGGACATCGTTGGCCCAGCGTCCGGTAAACCAAGCGTAGCGAACGACATCGGTCCGGGACTCGCACGTCTTGACCATGTCCGCCATCTGGGCGATCTGCTTGGCGCCGGTGTCGATCTGCGCACCGTCGGCCTGGCTGTGCCAGTTGGCCATCTCGGTTACCCAGAAGGGCTTGCCATACTTCTTCAGACGGTCCAGTTGACCGCCCAGGCCGTAGTCATACCAGTGGAAGGCCAGGGCGTCGATCTGCGGGTCGCGCCCGCCATTGTTGGCGCGGTAGGCGGCATAAAACGCATCCAGCCAGACGACCGGGTCGGCAAAGCCGTCCATCGTGCCCCAGGTGATGGCCGGGCCGATGATCTGCACGCCGGTCTGTGCGGCGATGGCTTCGTAGCGGGGCCATAGGGCCGCCGCATCGGCGGGCTTGAGGTTGGCCTGGTCCTTCAGATTGGGCTCATTGAGCACCAGCAGATGCTTGACGGTCGGACGGGCCTTGAGCGCTGCGATGACCTGGGTGCTGTCGAAGTCGAAGTTCCACAGCATCGGCACATGGGTCATGGCCTGGGCGATGGAGGGATTGGCCTGCACGGTGGAGGCCGGTTGCAGCGCCCAGTTGTACCACCAGCCTACCGGGCCGGTGAGGGCGCTGAAGTCGCCGCCGTCCTTCAGGTCGTAGGCGATGCCGCGCTTGGGGACCGGTGCGGGCGCGGGGCTGGGTGTGGGGGCCGGCGCTGGTGCCGGGCTGGGGGACGGTGAAGGAGACGGCGTCGGGGACGGCGTCGGCGCAGGGGCCGGCGAGGGGGATGGAGACGGAGACGGAGAGGGGGACGGAGCCGGGGAGGGGGTCGGCGCAGCCGGTGTTGAATCGCTTCCGCCATTGCTGCCTCCGCCCCCGCCGCAAGCGCTCAGCAAGGCGGCGCCCGCTGCGGCCACCAGTGTGCGGCGTCGGCTGTCCACCGCCTCGTTGCCCTCGGGGGGCAGCGGTGCAATCAAGGGACGGGGGGAATTCTGTAAAGGCTTCATTCGAGGCTACCTGGCCAATGATGCTGTCCCCGGATCCAGGGGCAGTCCATGCGGGGCGCAGTATGGCCGGGCAGAAGCACGCCCGGGGGTGCAAGAAACATGTTGTTAATCTTGCTGACACACCTCTAAAAGAATGACGTTTCCGGCGGCTCGAGGTCGGCCCAGGCCTGTCACCCGCTGACAAAAAATGCTGTGATTCGGGCGAGATGCGCGCCAGGGACGGCATGACTCTTGCGGACAGCCGCCAGACTGCGTCGGGTCAGTCAGAATGCCCGCCGATGACTTCGACCCTTCATGACGCTCCCTCGCTACGCCCTGCCGCCTGGGCCCTGCGCACACAGTTTTTCGTGGCCGGCGCGATGTTCGCGACCTGGGGCGTGCATGTGCCCACGGTCAAGGCGCACTACGGGCTGGGGGAGCAGTCGCTGGCGCTGGCCATGTTGGCGTCTGGCGTGGGTGCCGTCTTCGCGCTGACACATGCGGGCCGTGTGGTGGGGCGTTTCGGGCCTCGTCGCGTGGCGGCGGCCATGGGACTGTTGCTGTGCGCGGCGGTGGCCAGTCTCCTGCTGACCCACGCGTACGCCGGCCTGCTGATCACCATGGTGGTGTTTGGCTGCAGTGCCAGCCTGTTTGATGTGTCCATCAATGCCGAGGCCAGCGAGATCGAAACCCTGGCCGGTCGCCCGCTGATGAGCGGTTTCCATGCGCTGTTCAGCCTGGGCGGCATGGTGGGGGCCGGCGTGGGCAGCCTGCTGCCGGCCTGGAACCTGGGGGCGCAGACCCATCTGCTGCTGGCGTCGGTCATCGCGCTGCTGATGGTCTGGGGCGCCTGCGCCGCGATGCTGCCGATGCGGGGCAATGCGGAGGATGCGCACCCGCTGAGCCTGCCGCGCGGCGCCTTGGCCCTGATCGGCCTGCTGGCGGCGCTGGGGCTGATTGCAGAGGGCGCGATGTATGACTGGAGCGTGCTGTTCCTCAAGCAGGAGCGTCAGAGCGACGTGAGTCTGGCCGCGCTCGGGTATGCGAGTTTCAGTCTCGCCATGGCCTTGGGGCGCTTCGCCGGGGATGCCGTGCGGGCCCGCGTGGCTCCGATCCCGCTGATGGTGTTGAGTGGCCTGCTGGCCGCGCTGGGCATGGCGCTGGCCTTGCTGGTGCCGATCGCCGCGGTTGGCTTGGTCGGTTTTGCGTGTGTGGGCCTGGGCCTGTCGAATGTGGTGCCAGTGCTGTTCAGTGCGGCGTCCCGGGTGCCCGGCATTGCGCCGGCGCACGGCATTGCGGCCGTGTCGGCGGTGGGCTACCTGGGCATGATGGCGGGGCCGCCGCTGATCGGCCTGGTGGCCGAGCACAGCTCCCTGACCGTCGGTCTGGGCTGCGTGGTGCTGTTTGCCGTCTTCATGGCGCTGGCGGCGCCCAGAGCGCTGCGCCAGGCCGGATCGCCCTGATCAGGACGGGCAGGCCGGACCGCAGCGGGCCTCAGCGAGCCACGGCGAGCCCTACTTGAGCCACTCCGGCAGTCGCTTGATGGCGATCAGCACCGCCAGCCCGATCCAGAACCCGCTCCAACTGCCCTCACGCTTGCGGAAGCGAAGCGCCATATGCGCAAAGCCGCCGAGCACGACGAAGCTGGACAGGCCCGCAATCCATCCGAACAGCAGCAGACTGGCCTGGAAGCCGTACTGCGACCACGGCGGCGGCGGCAACTTGCTTGAAGGATGCTGCGCGGAATCGCCCGCGGTGGACGAGGCCGTAGTTGAGCCGCCACGTGAGCCTGGTGAGCCGGACGCAGCCCGTGAGGCCGATGAGCTGGACGACCCCGAGCGCGCACCCGTTGGCGCCGACGCTTCAGCAGCCAGTCGCTGGGCCCGCCGAGCTTCCTTGCGCTGGGCATCAGTCAGCTGAAGCACCGGGGCGGGACGCTCCGCTGGCTGCCACCAGGCGCCTCGCTGCAGCGGCGGTGCTTCGCCCTTGGCGGCGTGGCGCCGGAACACCTGCCCGAAGCCGGACCGTCGGCTGGCCCGGCCGCCGGGCAGTCGTTCCGCCAGGGCCAGCAACGGCGCGCCCTGCGCCGCATTGACCATCGCCACAAATCGGCTGTAGCCCAGCAAACCTTCACGGGTGGCCGGCTGTCCTTGCCAGGTGGCGACCTCCAACCCCTTCTGACCGGCCTGATGCAAGGCCGCCCGCAGCCGGCGCCGTTCCTGTCGAGACACCGAGGGCTTGTCATTCACCACCACCCCGGTCACCGACTGCCTTGCCCCGCTGCGCATCACATGCTGTTTGGCCGGATGCGGCGTGAAGCCTTCGTCCTTGAGCACATGCCGGACCTGCCGCAGCAGCTTGCCCACGAGCTGGGCGGCGTCGCCCGAGGCCGAGAAGGTCAGGTCGTCCGCATACCGGGTGTAGGTGAAGCCCAGCGTGTCGGCCAGCCCTTGGAGGCGCCGGTCCATGCGACGGCACAGGACATTCGTCAGCATTGGACTGGTCGGGGCCCCTTGCGGCAGCACGCGGTCGCGCCCCTTGCCGCCGACAAAGAAGTGCTCGCCATCCACCTCCAGCTCATCACAGGGGTTCTCGCTGCACAGTAAGGCGAGCAGCGTTGCCACGGGCTCGGAATAGCCCAGGCCCTGGAACACGCCCTTGATGCGGGGGAAGGTGATGGTGGGGAAGAAGTTCTGGATGTCCAGGTTGATGACCACGTCCTTGCCCACATGCGGCAGCGCATTGGTCAGGATGCTCTTGCCGGGCAGGAAGCCGTGGGCGGCCGGGTGGCAGGGGACCTTGGCCAGCAACTGGTCCAGCACCCAGTACTGGGCCCGCTTCAGGCGCGGCATGGGCGCGGAAATCGTGCGTTGCCCGCCAGTCTTTTTCGGCAGCAGGAAGCGCCGGTAGTGATGCGTCCGCGCGACCTCCCGATGGAAGGTCAGGAACTTCAGCTCGGGCAGCGTCAGGCCCATGGCCTGCGCCAGGGCCATGGGGCTGTCGATGGACGGAAGGCCTGCGGCCAGCGGGCGTTGCCGCTCACCGGGCGCGGGCTGCGACAAGCCTCCGGAGACCCCCGCGCCCAGGTAGAGCGCCTGCGTGTCGCGCGCGGCATGCCAGCGCAGGGCGCGCTCATGGCGGCGCTGTTCACGGGTTTGGGCCGCTGTTTCGCGGCGTGCGCGGGATTCGGCCATCCGCTGCTGGCGCATGGCCAGCAGGGCGGCCGCCGGGTCCTGGATGACCCGCAACTTGGCCTGCAACGCGTCGAGCGCCTTGACCAGCTCGGCTTCGCGCTCGATCAGCGCGGCTTCCAGGGTGGGTTCGGCTTCCGCTTTGGGCCAGAAGCCCAGGCGCTGCATTTCCTGCAGCACCACGGCGTCCTTGGAGCTGGCGCGGATGCGCTCGATCAGTTCGGCGCGGGTGGGCATGCGCTCGGTCATCGTGCGCCTCCTGTGGGCTGCAGCGCGGTGACGGTCAGCTCGCGCAACAAGAACGCGCGTATCAAGGACCTGCGGAAAGAGGTCGCGCCGAAAGAGCTTGCGCCGAAAGAGGGGAGTGCAGCGCGCTTCTCGTCGAAGAGCCTGAAAGGCTTGAAGGACGGGCGCTGTCCACTCGACGCCACCCGCCCCACCATGCGCCATGTTGCTCCAGGGGAGCCACATCGAATATGCGCATGGTGGGGCTGGGTGGCACAGTGAAGACGGCGCCCGTGACGCATGGAACGGCAGGTAGCAAGGACGGCGAAACACCGCCCGGATTGCAAGAGCCTGCGCGCTGCACTCAAAACCAGTTTAACCGCATTGAGCTTCATGCGGCCTCCTCGGACGTGCCAGGTGTTGCCGGCGCCACAGTGGGCGCGGGCCGTTCAGCCAGGCGAGGTTGGGCCAGTTGCCGCAGCGCCAGCATGTGGGCACAAGGGCCGCGGCGCAATCGGTTCTGGCGGAAGAAATTGCATTGGCACTGACCGTCCAACCATTGATGGTCGGCATTGAGCACCACCTGCGGCGTGAAGCGATGGGGGCCCTGCCGCACCTCGCCGTCGATCACCAGGCGCGGGCCGGCTGCAGAGACGCTGCGCAAGCGAGCACCGCCCGCGTGGATCAGCGCCAGTGCAGAGGCCTCCTCGGGGCTGGAGAAACGCAGCGCCTCCAGCGGCAGCGGCTCGCGGGCCAGTTCGCGCCAGGCGTAGCGTCCGCTGGGCAGATCGAACACGGCGCGGCCAGCCTGCACCCACAGGCCCAGGGCCGCGTCGACATCGCGGCGGGACAGTCCGGTCTGGCTCGACAGGGCCGCACTGGAATTCATCCAGTCGCGTTGCAGCGCCGCCGCGACGGTCTGCTTCGTCATGTCGCTAACCTCATGGCGGGGCTGCAGCAGGTCAAAGCGGCCGGCATCGGACCAATCGTTGCTGGTCCATCCGGACAGGCCCAGGGTGACCGTGATGTCCCCCAGCTCCAGCACCCAGAAGCTGGGCATGCCGGTGCCCAGCAGATGCACACGCACGCGGGTGGCCACGGCAATCAGCCGCTCCAGCGTCAGCAGACGGCGGCGCCCCCAGATGCGGATGGTGCGCGGCTCCGTCAGCGGCTCTCCCACCACGCTGCTGCGCCGGGCGGTGAAGCTCTGTTCCCAGGGTTCCAGCACCAGTTTGGCGGGGCCGTTCGGACTCAGCTCAAAGCGCAGCGACCGCGGGCCGGCGCGCTCCTTGCGCTGGCGCAGGGCGGCGCAGAGGTTGTGCAGGTCCATCGGGTGGAGCTCCACCACGGTGGCCGGCAGCGTCATCGCCGACGACACCTGCAGGAAGCCGCGCACCCAGCTGTCGGGCAGGTCGATCTTCTCCTCGCGGAAAGCCGGGTCATCCCCGCTGGCCACGGTGAAACCGGCCGGATCCACCTGCAGCCGAGTCGCCTTGTAGTCCCGGATCTTCTGGAACTCGTCGTACAGGCTGCTGGAGTAATCGATGTTGGTGGTGCCGAAGGCCATCTCGCCGGTGCGGTCGAAGACGTCATGCCGCACGCTCACCGCGCAATAGGTCGATTCGTCCTGGCTGAAGGCCTCGAACAGCAAGCGCTCCGGATGCACGCTGATCACCGGGTCCAGCACGAACCAGGTGTCGCGATTGGCGGTGTAGAGCCAGTTGAAGTATTTTTGGCGGGCCTTGTAGAAGGGCGCCAGCAGCGCGGTCTTGCGATCACGCAGGGTCTTCAATTCGTCGCGCAGCACGGTGGACTGCGCCTGGATGTCACCGGCGCCGGCCATGTACGCCGTGAGCATGGCCTGCTCATTGTTGGCCATCCAGGCCTTGTAGGCCGACGGGTCGCGTCCGCGGTAACGAAGGTCGCTCACCACCACATCATGCAGGGCCGACATCGCTTCGCGAAAGGCCAGATGCGCGTGTGAATCGCGCCGCAGCACGCCGTCGAAGGCGGTGGGCGGTCGCAGGGCGTCCGGCACCAGATGGAAGGCCTGGGCCGACGTGCTGTCGTCCACGCTGGTGCTGCCGTAGTACTTGTAGCGGAATCGCATGCGGATCAGGCGCTGGGATGGGAGGGCGCCGCCGCCGACTTCCATTGCAGGAAGGGCAGGGCGATACCTGGGTGTCGGGCCGCGATGTCCCGCAGACCGGCGATGTACTGCGGCTTGTCCGTCAGGCTGGCGGTGACGACCTGACGGGCGAAGATGCTGGCGACCACCTCGGCGGTGTCCGGCGCGACCGTCTGGGCCCGCAGGAAGTCGATGACGCGGCTCTTGGCGGTGCGACCCCGATGCACCTGGCTGAGCACGGCCAGGAAGTAGGGGGTCAGTCCGCGCAGCCGCTGGGCCAGCGCGGCCGGGTCGTCGGTGGGCAGCTCCAGCAGCCACTGCGTCACAAAGAGCTGCACCTGCGGCCCCGGATGCTGGCTGAGCCGGGTGAGGCACAAGGCGGCGTCGGCGGCGCTCATGCGGCGCACCAGCCGGCTGCGGCCCAGGGCCTGCACCCACAGGCTGGGATGGTCCACCAGGCTGATCAGCAGATCAATGCTGAGCGACTCGTCCGGCAGTCGTTCGCCGATCAGCGTCTGCGTGTAGACCTTGGCGTCGTCGAAGGCGGTCTCGACCAGCGGAAGCAACTCGTCGACCTGGGCCGGGGCGGGAGCGGCCGGCAGCAGTGCGTCCAGCGCCTGCAGGGCCGTTTGGCGCACCAGCACGTCGGCGTGACGCGCCAGCGTGGCCCATTGACGAAGACTGAAATCCGTCGCCACCCGCGCACCCAGCGCCCAGGCGCCATACCGCTGCGCGCCCGTGCTGCGCGCCTGCAAGGCGCGCCAGGTGCCAGAGACATCCCGGGCGGGCGCGAAGGTGGCCAGCGGGCCGGTCAGCCAGCGCAGGGCATCGTCATGGGCGCCTTCGCCAGCCTCGGTCTGGAACAGGGACGCATGGAGCCGGTCCGCCACGGTGCGGGCGAAGGCTTCATCGTCCTGGGACACGCGGATCAGCGCCGGTTCAATCGCGGCCCGGATGGCACCCGCGCCGCTGGTCGCCAGCGCGGCGATCATCTCGGCCTGGCCCCGCAGCACCTCGTCCGACAGCGCCGCCAACAGGCGTGCGCCGCAGGCACGGCGGCGGTCATCGCCGGACTCCAGCAGCCCTGTCAACGTGCTGGGCGGCAGGAAGCTCAGCCCGGCGGGATGGCGCAGCAGCCAGGTGACGGCCACGCTCACCACCGGGGATTCCAGATGAGCCAGCAGCGGCAGGACCAGGCCGATCATCGGCAGCAGGTGCTCGGCTGCCAAGTCGCCGAGCGGGCCGGCCAACAGGCCCTCCAGCACGGCGGCGGCCTCGGGCAGCTCCGGTGTATCGGCATCCACCGCCGCCAGGGCGGCCAGCAGTTCCTGCAGCAGCGCGGCGCTGGGCGCCAGCAGCGCCAGGCCTTGCCCCTGCTTGCGGGCGCGGGGCTGGCCGGAGAGCAGCAGCCCAACGATCAGCACCGGGAATTTGGCGAAGGTGGCCGGGTCCATGCCGATGTGCATCAGCGCAAAGTCCTGCGCAGGCGCATGGCTGCTGGCGGCCATCAGTTGTAGCCATTCGACCTGATCTTGGGGTGCTGAGGCCAGCACGCGCGCCTTCACCGCGGTAAAGCCGGTGTCCACGGCCGGGGCGTAAGGGCTGCGCAGCAGGGCCTGCAACACCGCCGCCGGCTGGCGCTGCACGACGTCCGCATGGTCCTGCAGCGCACGCGCCACCACCGCCTGGACCAGCGCACTGCGGCTTCTCACCGCCAGTTGCAGCAGGGCCTCCGGATGGGCGCCCCACATGGTCTGCAGGGCTTCGGTGCGTTGGGGCAGGGCGCGCGTCAGGTTCAGCGGTTCCCGCGTCCAGAGCCTGGGGGACCAGGGGCGGGACCCGAGCGTGGGCTCATGCGGCAGCAGCAGGTCGCCCACCAGACGCCAGTGGGCGCCGGCCGGATAGTGGCGCTCGGTCCGGGACCACTGGCCGGCTACCGTGCCATAGCGGGCCTCGACCGTCGCTGCGGGCAGTCGACCGTCGTCCAGCTGGAGCAGCAATTGAACTGCCAGCTCCGGCGCGTAGGGATGCTGCACCGCGCTCAAATGCCGCAACTGGCGCGGGGCCCGTTTCACCAGATAACGCCGGGTGGCCAGCGAGAAGGTGTCGGGCTCCGGCTTGCGGCGCTTGCCGTCCTTGGTGATCCGATCCCCCGTGATCGGCGACAGGAAGTGCCGGCGTCCAGCGCCGACCGGGTTGGCGCGGGCGCTCTCGAAGCGTGCATGCAGGTGCGCCACCACCTCCGCGTCGCGGCGCAGTTCCGCGGCTTTGTAGACGTAGCGCAGGCCTTGAAAACGTTCGGCCACCAGCGGCAGGTGGTCGATGAGATCCAGCAGGGCTGGGCGTACCGAGACCTCCACCAGGGCCAGGTCATACCAGTCCTGCAGCAGGGCCGGCCAGTGGAGTCGATGCGCGGGCAGCCATGTCTCCAGGGCGGCCACACGGGCTTCGCCGGAGGCCTCCAAGGCCAGTGCCTCCGCCCAGGCTTCACCCAGTCGCTGCGCTTCCACGGTGCGTGCGTCCGCATCCAGCATCAGCCACGCCTGACGGGCATAGCGCTGGGTGGCTGGGCTGCGGCCGTGGGTGGACAGCTGCTTCATCGCTTCGGCAGCACCCGGGTCACCCAGGCGCCCGATGGCAGCGGCCAGGCACAGATCCAGGAGGTCCTCGCCACTGTCGAGCAATTCCACCAGGCGCGGCACCAGACGGTACAGGGCCTGATGGGTGGGGGAGTCCGGACGCCGGGCATCGGCACATTCGGCCACCCGCCAGGCGGAGCGGCTGCGCCGGGTGGGTGGCAGGAGCTTCCAGCGGTCCGGCTGGAAGCGCGCCACCAGGGCGGAGATGGCACCCGGCACGCCAGCGTGTGGGGCATGGGGCGCGGTGCTGGCGCCGGCAGGGCTGATGGCGGTCGCTTGTCCGGGATCCCGCAGGGCCGTCCCCGCCAAGAGGTCGCCAACACCTGGCGCCGCCAGCGCATCGAAGCCTTCCTGACGGATGAGGGTGTAGCCCGCCGCCATGCGTCGCTGGATGAAGTCCAGTGCGCGGCGCAGCGCCTCTTCCTGCGGCAGGGGCGATGCGGTGAGGCTGGTGTCGTTCAGGTCCTGGCGGACGGTGACGATGAAGCGCTGGGCCACGGCGTCGCCGCCAGGCAGCTCCAGCTCCACCACCTCCACCGTACTGCGACGATTCGGCGAGGCAGGGCGTGCCAGCGCTGCCGTTGCGATCTTCTTCAAGACATCCTCTCCCTGCCGATGACCCCGAGCCGACCAGCCGGGCTCAGTGATTCTTGCATGACTCCGGCGGCTTGCCGGGCGTCAAACATCAAGCCGCTTCGCTGCGTTTGCGATACAGGTCCAGCAGCATGTCCACGAAGTCGCGCCCCAGCAGATTGGCCACCGGAACGGCATACACATTGATGCTGGAGCTCACCCGGTAATGCGCCACCACGTCCAGCCGGGTGTGGCCGGCATCGATGGGCGTGAGGGTGAAGCGGGTCTCGCCCAGGTCCAGATACTGGCCGCCCAGCACCACATGGTGGTCCATGGTGCCTGGGGGGAAGGAGTCCGGGGCGAATTCATAGCGCCAGGCGATGGTCTGGCCCTCAACCCGATCGATCACCCGCCCGCGGAAATGCACCCCGCGTTCCCAGCGCGACTCCCGCACCTCGCCCTGGGCAGTGGGATGGTTAATGCCCTCGACCGGGCGCGGCACCCCGATCCAATGGGCCAGCGTGGGCTTGAGTTCTTCCCGCCGGATGTCCCGTGCCTGGACGATCTCGTTCCACACCCGGTCCGGCGTCGCGGCCACGACGGTGGACCGCTCAATGCGCTGCCAACTGTCCTGCGGCGGTATGGGCCCCTCGACCATCAGGGCCAGCAGCGGCAGCACCGCCAGCCCGCCGATGTGAGGCCCGCGCACCGCCATCACATTCAAGATGGCCCGCATCAGCAGCCCGCCCAGCGACGACAGCACCAGGAAGACCGGCGACAGGATGACAACGCAGATCGACCCTTCCAGCAGGGTCAGCATGGACCCGATCATCATCAAGGCGGTCGCGACCCAGGGCGAGAAGAAGGCCACCATCCAGCCGGGCCGGGTGTCGCGCAGCAAATAGACCGTGACGGCGCCCAGCACCACCGGCGTGAGCATGATGAAGCCGACGCTCATCACCCCGGCCACCCGGGTGTCGAGACCGATGGACTGGAGGAAGGGGCCGACCCAGCCCGCCAGGTAGCGGATGGCCAGGCCATAGAGACCGCCGATCAGCGGGGCGATCCAGTACAGGGGCGACAACGGGGTGTTGCCGGGATCCGGGTCCCCTTGCTGGGTGGACAGCGGCGCGGACTGCTGAGTGGGCCCCTGGACGGTCTGGACGGCCTTGGCGGCCTGCTCGGCTTGCTCGGTCGGGGCGGACTGGACGGACGGTGCGCGGCCCGCCTGACCGTTGCTGGTGTTGTGATCGTCGTTGGCGCTCATGCGCTCTGCTCCCTCTGGCCCTCATTGGCCGCGGGATGCTAACCGAGCATCGCTGGCAGACAGAGCCGTTCTCACGCCGGCCCGTCGGCCGACCTGCAGCGAAGCCCCGGATCATCAACCGGTTGTAGGTAAAAACCCTTCATGGCTTTCGGGCGAAACCAGCGGGCCGCATCGGCGGTTTGCGACATGCGGGGCTGGGGCCTCCTGCGTAGAGTAGATCCTGACAGCGGAACTCGAGCTTCGCTGTTCATGCTTCTCTCTCGCATGGTCCGTCTCTTCCCTCTGCGGACGGACAACATTTGGCCCTGGTCGCAAGATCAGGGCCTTTTTCTTTGTGCAGCGCCGTTGCCCGCCTGAACACCGCTGCCCGCTGTATCGCCGCTTCCCGCCTTTCGCGGTTTCCCGCGTCAGCGCCGCTCCAGATTCGGCAGCAGCGCGGTGATGATGCCCAGCAGCGGCAGGTAGGCGCACAGCGCGTAGACCTGACGAATGCCGTAGTGGTCGGCCACCTGACCCAGGCCCGCGGCGGCAATGCCGCTGACTCCGAACATCAGCCCGAACATCAAGCCGGCAATCAGTCCCACACGGCCCGGCACCAGTTCCTGCGCGTAGACCACGATGGCGGAGAAGGCCGAGGACATCACCAGCCCGATCATCACCGTCAGCACTGCCGTCCAGAACAGGTTGGCATGCGGCAGCAGCAGGGTGAGCGGCGCCACGCCCAGGATGGAGGCCCAGATCACATACTTGCGCCCGATGCGGTCGCCCACCGGTCCGCCGGCAAAGGTGCCGACCGCCACAGCCGCCAGGAAGAGGAACAGATAGAGCTGGGCCGCCTGCACCGACAGCTGGAACTTGTCGATCAGATAGAAGGTGTAGTAGGTGCTCAGGCTGGCCATGTAGATGAACTTGGAGAACACCAGCAGCGCCAGTACCGCCAGCGCCATGACCACCTGGCGGTTGCTCAGGCCGTTGGCCTTGGCAGCGCCCTTGTGCCCGCGGGCCGCCTGATGCCGCACCGTCCATCCGCTGACCCGGAACAGCACGGTGATGGCCAGCATCGCAAACAGGGTGAACCAGCCGATGGCCCCTTGCCCCCGGGGAATGATGATGGCGGCGGCGAGCAGCGGGCCAAAGGCCGAGCCGGTATTGCCCCCCACCTGGAAGCAGGACTGGGCCAGCCCAAAGCGCCCGCCCGACGCCATGCGCGCCACCCGCGAGGCTTCCGGGTGGAAGGTGCTGGAGCCGATGCCGATCAGCGCGGCCGCGCCCAGCAGCAGCGGGAAGCTGTTGACCACTGCCAGCAGTGCCAGGCCGGCCAGCGTGAAGAACATGCCCACCGGCAGCAGATAGGGTTTGGGATGCTTGTCGGTGTAGAGCCCGATCCACGGCTGCAGCAGCGACGCGGTGCACTGGTAGACCAGCGAGATCAGCCCGACCTGGGTGAAGCTCAGGCCGAACTGGTCCTTGAGCATCGGGTAGATGGCGGGCAGGGTGGCCTGGATCAGGTCGTTGAGCAGGTGGACAAAGGCCACGGCACCGACGATGGGCATGACCAGGGTGCTGGCGCTGGGGCCGGCGCTGGTGCTGGCGGTGGAGCCGGCGGCCTCAGCGGTGCTGGGCTGCAGGCGTTCAGACAAGGTGCTCATGGATCGAATACCGCGACGTCGCAACGACGCGCGCGGGTACTGCAGGAGAGGGCTTTGCAGTCTAGGGTGGCCGGTTGTCGGCAACGTGCCAAGTTCTATCGAGAATCTGCCATCGAGCGAAGTTTGGGCGATTGCCAATCCTCTCAGCAGGCCTCGCGGCAGGCACACCTCGGCCCATTTCTCTCCCATTCGTCGCCCATTCCCGTCCCACTCCCCTCCCATTCCTCTCCCATTCGTCTCAATAGCCACGCGTCTCGGCCGGACGCAGACCGGAGCGGACCCGGACCCGGGCGGCCCGCTCCTCCTTCATCAGCCGTCCATTGGCGATACGGCGGACCAGCCACGGCAGCGGCTTGACCCGGCCACCGCCGGCCACTGCGCACACATAGGCCTTGGCGCATTTCTCGAACAGCTCCGCATTCAGCGCCAGCCGCGAGGCGGTCATGCCCAGCAGCAGCACCTGGCCGTCCAACACCGCAGCATTGCCTCCGGCAACGAGCGAGCGCTGTAGTGCGCTCAGCTCGCTGCAGGCTGGCCCCATGGCCCCCAGTTGGCGGATCTGTTCATCGAAAACGGACGGCATCCACCCGCCGAAGTGAGGCAACTGCCGACCAAAAGCGCCGCCGCCCAGAAGCATCGCGCAGGCATCCTCCCGCCACTCATAGACCTGTCGATGCACAGAGGGCGTGGCCGCGCCAGCCGCGCCAGTCACGCCAGGCACATCGGCCACCTCGCCCACGTCGCCCACGTCGCCCACGTCGGCCGGCGACAGCCCAACCCGCCGCGGCTGCACCGCCTCAGCGGTCCCCCACCACATGGCGTTTTCCCCGGGCAGCCGCAGCGACAGGCTGTCGCCCGACGAGGGCATCAGTCCCCGGCTCAGCAGCCGATGACGCAGCGCGAACCATTGCTCCTGCATCGATCCTGCGCCTTCAAACGAGTGCGAAGACATCATCGAAGCGGTTCAGCGCCTCGTCGATGATCTCGTCGGTATCCGCCAGGCTGGTGTAGAGACGGCTGCCCGCCACCGAAATCAACCCGTGCGCGGTGAACGCGGCGCCCATCTCCTCCATCATGTGCTTGCGCCGCTTGGCTTCTTCCTTCACCCGCAGCAGCTTGAGCAGGCTGCTGGTGTCCAGCAGCAGCACGCCGGAGGTCTGCAGGTGGACGATGGAGCCCAGGTTGTAGGCCACATAGGGCAGGCCGCGCCGCTGGATGATCTCGTCCAGCCCGCGCCGCAGCCGGTCGCCCGCGCGGCCCGCCATGACCGGCGCCCGGGTGCGTTCCGTCTCCAGCAGCGCGTAGTAGCCGGCCACGCAGGTCAGCGGATTGGCGGACAGGGTGCCGCCCACAAACGCCCGCCGCGAGGTCGTGCCGATGCCGCCCACCAGCGACATCATGATCTCCTTGCGGCCACCGATGGCGCCCGACATCGGATAGCCGCCCGTCAGGCACTTGCCCAGCACGGTCAGGTCGGGCGTGACGCCGAAGTAGCCCTGCGCGCCGCCCATGCCGGCCCGAAAACCGGTCACCACCTCGTCGAAGATCAGCAGCGCCCCGAATTCATCGCACAAGGCGCGCACCTGCGCATTGAAGTCCTTGTGCACTGGCCGCGTGCCGCTTTCCGGGCCGAAGGGCTCCACCATCACCGCTGCCGTGCCGCCGCGCAGCCGGTTCCAGCGCAGCAACCGCCGCAGCGCTTCCGGATCATTGGGCAGGCACTCCTGGGTATGGGCGGTGGCGCCACGCGGAATGCCGGTGGCCTCCATCCGGCCGGTCTTGGGCAGCCGCATGCCGTAGACGAGTTGATCGCTCCAGCCGTGATAGGCCCCGCCGATCTTGATGATCCAGCGCTTACGGGTGTGGGTGCGGGCCAGCCGCACGGCGCCCATCACCGCTTCGGTGCCGGAGCCCAGCATGCGCAGCATCTGCACGCCGGGCATGTGGCGGCAGACGAGTTCGGCCAGCTTCACCTCGTATTCATGCAGCAGGCCGGTCACCGGGCCGCATTCATCCAGCACCGCATGCACCTTCTCCCGGACGGCGGGTGGGTTGCTGCCCAGCAGCGTCGGCCCCCCGGCTTGCAGGAAGTCGATGTAGCGGTTGTTGTCGATGTCGGTCAGCCAGGCGCCTTCGGCCTGGCGAATCGCCAGCGGGAACGGATGGTTGAAGGCCAGGTTGTGCTGCACGCCGCCGGGAATGACAGCCTGGGCGCGACTGGCCAGGGCCTTGGAGCCGGCGCAGCGCTCGTCGAACCAGCGCATCACCTTGGGCATCGCATCGGCCCGGATGGGGCGCATCGGCTGGCGGACCAGCTCCGCCAGGCGGGCATACAGCGCGTGGGTGTCCGGCCATTCGGAGACGGCGTAGTGCTGGGCGTCATCGCCGGGAGCAGGGGTACCGCTCGGGGCAGCGGAGGGGCCGGTGATGCCCGCGGGTGCATCCGGCGCGGCCTGCGCTCCTGCGGATGGCGCTGCCGATGCCGGCGCGCGGGAGTCCGACGCGGCGTGTGCGTCGGCGCTTGCGTCAGCGATTTTTGCGTGAGACGTTTCGATCATGAGAGTTCCTTCGACGACAGCAGTAGCTGCCTCAGTGCGGCCAGCCGCTCCTGCGCGCCGGGCTGCTGCCGCATCTGCCGCTCAAGCCGCGCAGCCAGATGGCCCCGCGCGAGGAGTTCCAGTTGCTCGACCGCTTCCAGGGCGGCTGTGCTGTCCCGCCCGCAGCAGACGATGCCATGGTTGCGCAGCAGCCAGGCCTGCCGGTCCGGGCGGATCGCTGCGGCGAGTTTGCCAGCCAGCCATCCGGTGCCCGAGGGGGCATACCCGACGACCGGGACGGTCGCCCCCAGCACGGCCTGCTGGGACCGGGGCACCTCCAGCGGCTCCCCAATCAGGGCGCAGGCGCTGGCCAGGGGCTGATGGGTGTGGATGGTGCAGCCCACATCGGGACGCGCCCGCATCACCCGGGCATGCAGGCCGGTCTCGACCGACGGCGGCCGGCTGCCTTCCACCACGCTCAGGTCGGCCAGCCGCAGCAGGCAGACATCCTCCGGCGCCATGGTGAGGTAGTCCGTGGCCGAGGGGGTGACGGCCACCAGCGTGTCGTCGATGCGCAGCATCAGGTTGCCGCCGGTGCCGGCGAAATAGCCGCGATCGGACAGCCGCAGGCACAGCGACACCACCGCCTGCCGGGTCGCCGCATGCATCATGCGGGCGCTCCTGCCGCCGGCACGCGGTTGAGTCGGTGGTAGAGCGGGGCCAGGCGCTGACGGACTTCCTTGAAGGTCTCGAACTGGTCGGTATAGAGCCGGCTCAGCGAGGCGGCGGGTTCGTACACACGGCGGGTGCGGCGCAGCTCGGGCAGGTCTTCGAAGCGGCGCTCGCCAATGCCGATGGCGCCGAGGAAGGCCGCCCCGATGGCATTGGCCTGGATCGGCTGCGCCAGTTGGCGGATGGGCTGGCCGGTGACGTCGGCCAGAATCTGGCACCACACATCGCTCTGCGCGCCGCCACCGACCGCTGCAATCGTGCCGGGCGAGCGGCCCAGCAGCCGGGTGAACGGCTCCATCATCCAGCGGGTGTTCAGGGCCACGCCCTCCAGGAAGGCGCGGAAGATGTCCTCCCGCGAATGCTCCAGCGACAGGTTCAGCAGGCCGGCCCGCAGCAGCGGGTCGTCCACCGGGGTGCGTTCGCCAAACAGCCAGGGCGTGTAGATCAGCCCGCGGGAGCCGGGCGGCACCCGCGCTGCAATGCGGTTGAGCACCTCGTAGACGGCGGGATGTTCCTCGTCACTGGCGAGTTCATCGGGGTGGAAGAGGATGCGGTCGCGCAGGAAGGAGAGGTTGGCGCCCGCCGTCGACTGCAGCGCCAGCGCCAGGTAGCGCTGCGGCACGGCGCAGGGCACGGCGGCAATCTTGTGACGCACATCCGTGCGCATGGTGGGGACGTGCGCGCCCAGCCAGGAGGACGTGCCCAGGTACAGATGGGTCTCGTAGTCCCGCACGGCGGCGCTGACGGCCACAGCCGAGGTGTCGACCGCACCGGCCACCACGCGGGTATCCGGCGAGAGACCCAGCCGCTGCGCCACATCGGCCCGCAGCGTGCCCAGCACCTCAGTGGAGCCGACGATCTCCGGCAGCTTGGCAGCATCCAGGCCCAGCAGGCGGATCAGGCCCGCGTCATAACGCACCCGTGCCGGGTCGCGGTTGTTGGTCACCCAGCTGGTGAGGATGGAGTCCTGCGTGGCGCAGAGCCGTCCGCAAAGCCGGAAGTTCAGATAGTCCAGTGCATTGAGGAACTGATGGGTGCGTTCATAGACCTGCGGCAGATGGTCCCGCACATAGGCCATATGGCCGGCGCCGTCCCGCCCGGTGGTGGAGGGCGCGCCGCCGGTCAGGTGCAACCAGCGCCACAGCTTGAGCGGTCCGTAGCCTTCAATGTTGAGCCAGCGGCCCCTCGTGCGCCTGGCAATGGCCTGGGCGCCGCGCGCATCCAGCCAGCTGAAGGCGCGGCCAATGGGCTCACCCTGGCGGTCCAGGCAGACGGTGACTTCGGTCTGGGTGGAGCAGCACACGGCGGCCACGCGGCCGCGCCGCTGCGCATCCGATGCCAGCAACTCGTCCGCCGCGCCCAGCAGGGCATTCCACCAATCGTGCGGGTCCTGTTCCGCCTGCACGCCCTGCACATGCAAGGGCACCGGGCGGAAGGCCCAGCCTTGCACCTCACCGTCCAGCGTCACCAGCGCGCATTTGCAGCCGGAGGTGCCGAGGTCGATGGACAGCACCAGCGGTGCCGAGTCGGGGTCGGTGGTCACGACGGTTTCAGACATCAGAACTTGTAGCCAACCGACACCACCAGCCGGTCGTCATCCTGCCGCTTCCAGCCGTTGCCGTCCGGAATCAGGAAGAGCTCGGGGCGGTGGGTGCGGGTGGTCACCCATTCGGCGGTGAAGCTCATGCCCCAGCGCTGATGGGTGACACCGACGCTGTAGTCGCTGAAATCCGCCTCCTTGAAGTGGCGGATGCGCTGGGTGCCGGCATGCAGGTTGAGGGTGGTGGTGGGGGTGAGATCGAATTTGTAGCCGATGTCGTAGAGCATGCTGCCGCGGGAATTCTTGTCCCCGCGCAGGTAGCACTCGATGGCCGGTGTGGGGTCGACCGCTGCCGCCAGAATCTGGCCGCAGACCCCGCCCGTGTCCGCGCCGCGATAGGTTCGGGAGATCACGTTGAGGATGCGTCCCTCCAGCTTGCCCCAGCCAAGCTCCAGCACGGCATAGGCGGTGTCGTAGCGGGTGCGGCGAAAGTCCACCGGCTCCCCCACCTCCAGGTCAATCGCATGCGGGGCGTCGAACTTGGCACCGGGGAAAAATTCCTTGGCCAGGCCCACCCCGAAATGCCAGCCGTCCGGGTCGCCCCAGCGGTAGCCGGTGGCCAGCAGCAGGTTGTAGCCGTCTGAGCCGGTAAAGGCCTTGTCACTCACCGTTGACAGCTGGGCCAGCGCAATCAGGCCGCTTTCATGGGCCAGTTGCACATTGAGCTGGGCGGAGGGCTTGCGGCCGGAATCGGAGATGCCGCGATTGCGCAGGTCCGACAGCAGTTTCACTTCGGTGTCCACGGCCATGGTGGCGGTGCCGCTGGTGTCGGCGAATGCGGGCGCAGCGGTGGTGGCGAGCACCATCGCCGCAGTGAACAGCGGCATCAGGGGTGCGAAAGGGGTGGGCTGGCAGGTCATGGGGCGGCTCCTCTTGGTGGGATGTGAGGGGGACGATCAGGACTTGCACACCGGCGAGGCCGGCAGCTCCGGCACTCGCCGCATCTGCTCGGTCTGGCCCAGGATCTCGGTGCCGATGAAGGCACGGATGTGCAGGTCACCGTTCTTGATGCGCAGGGCGCCCTTGTATTTCTTGCGGTCGCGCGGGTCGTAGACCCAGCCGTCGCGCCAGGCCTCGTTCTCGAAGCGGTCCAGCTGCGCGATCTGGATGCCGCAGGTGTCGGACGGCTTGCCCGCGTCCTTGTCCCAGACGATGCGGCCACACAAGGCGGTGGCTTTGTCGGCGCAGGCCTTGAACTCGATCACCGCCCCGCCGTCGGCGCTGAGCCAGAGGCCTTTGGCGTCATCGGGGGTGGTGGCGTGGGCGACAGAAGCGGCAAAGAGCGCCGCAAGCGCCATCGCCCAGACGGGCAGGGCAGGGCCGCGGAGGGCATGGCGGCGCAGGGATGAAGCGCGCAGCGGAAAGCAGAGTGCTCGGCCGGACATTCCAGACATCGCAGAACTCCTGCGGGATCGGGTCCCGAATCGGGTGGATAGTGATGACTATCGTAGCGATGGCTACTTTTCTGGGTCTGCGGAGAAACCCTTCCACGCGCGCAGCGCACGTCCATGACGGCGCAGTGGGACAGCTAGACCGAGGCGCCAGTGGGCGCTGCTGCCCGCCGCCGCTGCGTGAGCAGCAGCGCCACCGCGGCGGACACCGCAAAGCCGGTGGCCACCATCGGCACCGGCCCGACCTCATCTCCGGACAGCATCAGCGACGCGACCAAGGGCCCGAACGCACTGCCAAAGAGCTGCGCCGCCGGCACCAGGGCGGCAACCTGCCCGCTGCCATCGGCTCGAAACGCCAGCGCCATCTGGAAGGGCAGCATGAACAGCCAGGTGAAGGTGAACACCCCGCACAGGGCCGCGAACGGCAGCGGCCCTCCCTGCGCCGTGCCCGCCACGCCAACCGCGCACAGACCCAGCGTCAGGCAGCAGCCCAGCAGCGTGGGGACTGTGGGCAGCCGCTTGACCAGCGCCGTGCCCACACTGCCGCCCAGCACCTGCATGCCCAGTCCGGCGGCGATCAGCGTCTGCACCGCCACCGGCGAAAAGCCAGCCCGCGTGCCCAGCGGCTCCGCATAGGCCCAGAAGGCCCCCAGCGTGGCGAGCTGAAGAAACACCACCAGCAAAGTGCCCAGGCGAGGTGGCGTCCAGCGCAGGCCCACGCCGGCCTGGCTGACGGTGGGTGTCAAAGGGGCCAGCGGGCGCGCCCACACGGCCGATAGCAGCGCCGCGGCGACGGCCAGCCCGGCCAGTGTCTGGAAGCCGCCGTGCCACCCCGCCAGCGGCATCACCGCATGCGCCAGCACCAGCCCCAGCAGCGCCTGAGCCAGGGTCTGCACCACGAAGAACACCCCCGCCAGCCGCTCAGGCGTTGAGGCGCGCACGATCACGGCGGTGGTGCTCCACACCAGCAGGCCTTCGGCGATGCCCGCCGCCGCACGGACGCAACCCACCGCCAGGTCGCCATGGGCGCGTGTGGTGGCCAGGTCGAATGCGGCCGCGGTGAGGGCGGCGACCACCGTCACCGGTCGCAGCAGGCGCACGGGCAGGCGCAGATCTCCGATCAGCACGCCCACCCCCAGCGCCACGATCTCGCCCATGGCCACCAGCCCCACGCCCTCCAGCGTCACCGCGCCGGCTTCGAGCAGGGCGCCCAGCAGCAGCGGCTGCAGCCCCAGCATCAACAGCGCGACGGAGCCGACGGTGATGGCCAGCGCGGCCTGGGCGCGCCCGGTGTGTCTGCTAGCCTGCATCGCGCCTGTCCCCTGGATGAGTGGATCCGGGCCTGCGCCGTCGCCCTGAAAACGGGTACAAGCGCCGCATCCCGGATGGTGGCGATCATCTTATAGTCATCACTATCTTTGTGACGCACCCGGGGACCCTGGGACAATCCCTGCACCGGGCGGTCGCGCTGTGGACGCGTCCGTCGCGGTATTCTTGAATCGATGCTCGCCTGGTAGTTGTTTGAATGCCCACTTCCCGCCGCAAGACCGCAGCCCTCCCACCGGCCGCCTCGGCACTGCAGACGCCGACTGGGCACGACTTGGCCACCAAGCTGCAACCGGCCCAGCAACGGGCCACGGAGACCTATGAACGCCTGCTGGAAGCCGCCGCCCAGACCTTGATCGAGGTGGGTGTGGAGCGCCTGTCCACCAATCTGGTGTGTGAGCGGGCCGGGGTCTCGCCGCCGGCGCTGTATCGCTACTTCCCCAACAAATACGCGCTGCTGCACGAGCTGGGGCAGCGGCTGATGCAGCGTCAGAACGAGTGTGTGGCGCGGTGGATGTCCCCGGAGGTGATTCAGGGCGGGGTGCCGGCGCTGGAGGAAGCGCTCGCGGGTCTGCTGCTGGAGACCTATGAGGTCACACGCCGTACGGAAGGCGGCGTGTGGATCATGCGGGCCATGCGCGCCGTCCCGGCGCTGCAGGAAGTGCGGCTGGCCTCGCATGCGGCGGTGACGGAAGCGCAGACCCAGTTGCTGGTGAAGGCGCTGCCGGGGGCCCGTCGGTCGGAGCTGAAGCTGGCCAGCCGCATCGTGGTGGAGCTGATCTACGCCACGGTGGAAATGCTGTTCGACGAGTCGCTCAAGCCCAAGGACGTGGCGCGCATTGCCGCGGGCATGATGGCCAGCCACCTGCAGCGGGTGATGGGCTGAGCCAGCAGTCGGTTCGCCGACTCCTCTGGTGAATCGGACCGATCGGCCGATTGGCCAAATCGGCTAAATCGGCCGGATCGGGACCTTCAGACCCATCGGGCCAGCCAGCCGGCCAGCCCGATCCGCCCATCCGGTCAGCGCACCAGGCGGCCGCCCGAACCCAGGATGGCGAAGTCCACATACTTGGACGTCGCCTGGCCCTTGCCGAAGCTCAGGCGGTGACCGCCGATGTCGGTGTCCATGCCGCGTTCCAGCACGTCCGACAGGCCGGCGGCCGTCAGGGTGGTGCTGCGCTCCAGCGCCTTGGTCAGGGCCTTGGCGGCAATGAAACCTTCCACCGAACGGGCCGACAGATCCGGATCCTTGGCGTTCTGGCGCAGGCGGGCGTAGTCGCGCATGACTTCGCGGTCCTGGCGGTCATCGGTGGGCAGCGTCATCGAGAAGGCGAAGCCGCGGGCACGGTCCGGGCCCAGCTTGGTCAGCAGTTCCTGCACGTCGATGATGGACATGCCATACAGACCGGCACGGCCACCGGCCGTCTGGTAGCGGTTGGTGAATTCGATGGCGGCGGCGGTGGTGGCGGCCAGGAAGATCACGTCCGGCTGCTGCTTGACCATCTCATTGACTGCAGCCGTCACTTCCGTCGTGTTGCGGGCATAGCCGGACTGGGCCACCAGCGTCAGGCCGTAGGCCTTGGCCGACGCCTGGGCACCGGCCAGGGCATCGCGACCCAGGCCGTCGTCCTGGTAGACCATGCCGACGCGGGTGCGGCCCATTTCGCCGAGCTGCTTGAACAGACGCTCCACTTCCTCGCGGTAGGTGGCCTTGACCGGATACATGTTGCGGGCACTGACCACGCTGGTGGCGCCGGAGACCGCGCCCAGCATCGAGACCTTGCTCTTTTCCAGGATGCCGTCCTGCTTGAGGGCTTCCAGGTTGCTGGTGCCGATGGTGCCGATCAGTGCGGTGGGGTTGTCCCGCTCGATCATTTCCTTGACCAGGCGCACCGTTTCTTCGGGCTTCTGGCCGTCGTCGCGGGTGACCAGCTTCAGCTTCTGGCCCTTGATGCCGCCACGGGCATTCACCTCATCCAGCCACAGCTTGGCGCCGGCGCGGATGGCCTTGCCGGTGACTGCCTGCGGGCCGCTGAACGGGGCCACCTGGCCAATGACGATGTCGGCATGGGCGGCCGGTGCGGCAGCCAGGCAGAGCAGGGCGAAAAGACGTCGAACGCGGGGGGCAAAGGCGAGATTCATCGGAGGGTCAGTTGGAGCCCAGAGGGCTGGAGGTGGACGACTGATCTACTTTTCGTGACAAGCTTCACGAATCGTGACGCTTGGCAATTAGGGTAATCGCGGAGTTGTGCATGGTGACGAAGTCTTTCCCTCCGGTAAAGCGATTCTTATTGATCGTTGAATGCAAAAATACTGCATTCAATCGTTCGACCCTCCCGCGCACCCCCGCACACCCCCGCGCACGCCTCACGGACAACGCCTGCCCCTCATGGACATCACCCTGGCCCAGACCTTTCTCGAGATCGTTGCGTCCGGCAGCTTTGTGCGGGCGGCCGAGAACCTGCACATCACCCAGACGGCGGTCAGCGCCCGGGTCCGCACGCTGGAAGAGCACCTGGACGCCAAGCTGTTCGTGCGCAACAAGGCCGGGGCCACGCTGACCCATGCCGGCGAGCAGTTCACCCGCCATGCCGCGATGCTGGTGCAGATCTGGGAACGCGCCCGTCATCAGGTGGCGTTGCCGCCGGGGCGGGAATCCATCCTCACCATCGGCTGCGAGCTCAGTCTCTGGGACCCCTTGCTGCAGGACTGGCTGCTGCACATGCGCACGGCCGCGCCGCATCTGGCCCTGCGGACCCAGGTCGGCCATTCCGCTGAGCTGATCGACCGGGTGGCCAGCGGCATGCTGGACGTGGCTGTGGTCTATGCGCCGCAGTTGCGACCGGGGCTTCGCATTGAACTGCTGCTGGAAGAGAAGCTGGTGCTGGTGACCACCCGCGAATCAGCCACGCTGCATCCCGAGGATTACGTCTACGTGGACTGGGGCCCGGAATTTGCCGCGCAGCATGGGCTGGCGTTTCCGCATCTGGTGAACGCCGGCATCAGCGTCGGGCTGGGCCCGCTGGGCCGGGAATATGTGCTGGCGGCGGGCGGAACCGCGTATTTCCGGCTGCAGGTGGTCACGCCCTACCTCGAGAGCGGCCGCATGCGGCGCATTCCCGGTGCGCCGGAATTCCTCTACCCCGCCTATGCCGTGTTTGCCGAAGGCGCGGATATGGGCGTGGTGCGGCCCGCGCTGGAGGGCCTGCGCGCGGTCATGAATCCGGCATCGGCTTGAGCGACTGCAGCACCGTCGGCAGCAGCTCGCTGACCGTCGGGTGGATGCGCACCCCGCCGGTGAGGATGTCGGTGTAGGGCGTGCGCGCCGCCATCACGTCCAGCAGGGACTGGATGGCTTCGTCGCCGTCCACGCCCAGAATCGTGGCGCTCACCAGGGCGCGGGTCTGGGCGTCCACGATCAGCTTGATGAAGCCCGCGTCTTCACCCTTTTCCACGGCGCGGCCCACCCGTGTCATGGGACGGGTGCCGATCAGCGCCGGGCGACCGCTCTTGCGCACCTCCTGCTCGCTCAGTCCGATGCGGGCCAGCGGTGGGTCGGTGTAGAGCGCATAGGTGACCAGCCGGTCCTTGATGCTGCGCTGGGTGCCGTTGAACAGGTTGTCGGCCAGCACCTCGAAGTCGTTCCAGGCGGTGTGGGTGAAGGCGCCGCGCCCATTGCAATCCCCCAGGGCCCAAATGTGCGGCACATTGGTTTGCAGCTGGTCATTGACCTGGACATAGCCGCGCGCATCTAAGGCCACGCCGGCGCGGTCCAGTCCGAGGTCATGGGTGTTGGGCTGGCGGCCGGTGGCGATCAGCACATGGCTGCCCAGCAGCCGGGGCTCGCCTTCCTTGCAGTTGACCTCCACCGCGATCTCGTCCCGGGCCGGGGCCAGCCGCACACATTCGGCGCCGGTGCGGATGGCGATGCCTTCGCCTTCCAGCAACTGCTGCAGCGCCTGGGCCACGTCCGGGTCCTCGCGGGGCACCAGTTGCTGGCCGCGCTGGACCACCGTCACCTCGGCGCCGAAGCGGCGGAACATCTGCGCAAACTCCAGACCGATGTAGCTGCCCCCCACTACCACCAGATGCCGCGGCAGCCGCTCCAGCTGCATGATGCTGGCGTTGGTGAGCCAGGGTACGTCCGCCAACCCTTCCACCCCGGGCTGAGCCGGCCGCCCGCCGACGTTCAGGATGATGCGGTCGGCCTGAAGACGCCGCTGGCCGACGCGCACGGTGTGGTCGTCCTCGAACTGCGCATGGCCCATGATCAGCTCCACCTGACGCATGCCGCGCAGCCACAGATCTACGCTCTGGCGGGACTTGCCGGAGATCCGGTCCTTGCGGGCCAGCACCGCCGCCAGGTCGACCGCCGCCCCGTCCGGCACCCGCACGCCCCAGCGCTGCGCATGCTGCACCACCCAGGCCGCATGGGCGCTGGCCACCATCGCCTTGGTGGGGATGCAGCCGGTGTTGACGCAGGTGCCGCCGACACGGCTGCGCTCGATCACCGCCACCCGCCATCCGGCCTGGGACATGCGTTCGGCCAGCGGTGGCCCCGCCTGGCCGGCGCCGATGATGAGGGCGTCAAAGGAGGTGGCTTCCATGCGGGCGCTTTCCTGAGGGGAGGGGACCCAGCCTAGGAGCATCCGGCATGCCGCGCAAGGCGTGCCGGGTGCGCATCCGCCGTCTGGATGGGCGAATGGTGTCCCCCATGGAGGGGAGGACGACTTCTCGGATGCTTGACGATACCCCCAGGGGGTATAGACTTCGCCTCCATGCCACATGCGCCGGAAGACAAACGCAAGGCCCTGCTGCGGGTACGCCGCATCCAGGGGCAGACCGAGGCTTTGGCGCGCGCGCTGGAGGCCGGGGAAGACTGCGGCCCGGTGCTGGTGCAACTGGCGGCCATTCGCGGGGCGGTGAATGGCCTGATGTCGGAAATCCTGCAATCCCATATCCGCGAGGAACTGGGCGCGCTGCCGGAGGCGGATGATCGCCATGCCCGGCTCGCCCAGGACATGACCACGCTGGTGCGCACCTATCTCAAATGAATCGCCGGCACGGCAGGACCGCCGTGCCCTCCCTCTGTTCAGAAAGGTTGTCCCATGAAATCACGTGCTGCTGTTGCATTCGAGGCCGGCAAGCCGCTGCAAGTCGTCGAGATCGACGTGGCGCCGCCGCAAAAGGGCGAGGTGCTGGTGCGCATCACCCATACCGGCGTCTGCCACACCGATGCCTTCACCCTCAGCGGGGATGACCCCGAGGGCCTGTTCCCGGTGGTGCTGGGCCATGAGGGCGCCGGCGTGGTGGTGGAAGTGGGCGAGGGCGTGACCAGCGTCAAGCCCGGCGACCATGTCATTCCGCTCTACACCGCCGAATGCGGCGAATGCCTGTTCTGCAAGTCCGGCAAGACCAACCTGTGCGTGGCCGTGCGCGCCACCCAGGGCAAGGGCGTCATGCCGGACGGCACCACCCGGTTCTCCTACAACGGCCAGCCGCTCTATCACTACATGGGCTGCTCCACCTTCAGTGAGTACACGGTGGTGGCCGAGGTCTCCCTGGCCAAGATCAACCCGGACGCCAATCCGGAGCAGGTCTGCCTGCTGGGCTGCGGCGTGACCACGGGCCTGGGCGCGGTGAAGAACACCGCCAAGGTGCAGCCGGGCGACACCGTGGCCGTGTTTGGCCTGGGCGGTATCGGTCTGGCGGTGATCCAGGGCGCCAAGCTGGCACAGGCCGGCCGCATCATCGGCATCGACACCAATCCGACCAAGTTCGAGCTGGCGCGCGTCTTCGGCGCCACTGACTGCGTCAACCCGAAGGACTTCGACAAACCCATCCAGCAGGTGATCGTCGAGATGACCGGCTGGGGCGTTGACCACTCCTTCGAATGCATCGGCAATGTGCAGGTCATGCGCGCTGCGCTGGAATGCGCCCACCGCGGCTGGGGTCAGTCGGTGATCATCGGCGTGGCCGGGGCCGGGCAGGAGATCTCCACCCGCCCGTTCCAGCTGGTCACCGGCCGCACCTGGAAGGGCTCGGCGTTCGGCGGCGTCAAGGGCCGTTCGCAACTGCCCGGCATGGTGGAAGAAGCCATGCGTGGCGACATCCAGCTGGCCCCGTTTGTCACCCACACCATGCCGCTGACCGGCATCAACGAGGCCTTTGACCTCATGCACGAAGGCAAGTCGATCCGCTCGGTGGTTCATTTCTGAACTGGGTTCGCTGCGTAGCTTGATTTAGTGCAAGGACAGGCGATGAGGTCGCTGGCAGGATGGTTCGCTTCATGACTGAAACGGCCTGCCCATGCCCAGCACCTTGTCCCTGTTCGACCGTCTCAAGCTCGCCGGTCTTCAGCCGCTGACCCTGGCCGGACGTCAACTGCTGCCCATTGTCCAGGGCGGCATGGGGGTGGGCGTGTCCGCCCACCGGCTGGCAGGCAGTGTGGCGGCGCAAGGGGCGATGGGCACCATCTCGTCGGTGGACCTTCGCCGTCACCACCCGGACCTGATGGCCCAGTGCAGCAGCGCCGAGGTCGGCTCCGACCTGGAGGCCCGCAAGACCGCCATCGTGGCGGCGAACCAGGTGGCCCTGGCTCGTGAGATCCAGCGCGCCCGCGAGCTGTGCAAGCAAAGCGGCCTGCTGGCCGTCAACATCATGCGGGCCGTGAGTGACTACGCCAGCTCCGTGCGCACCTCGCTGGAGCAGGGGGTGGACGCGCTGGTCGTGGGCGCCGGCCTTCCGCTGGAACTGCCCGACCTGGCCAGTGACCATCCCAAGACCGCGCTGATTCCCATCCTCTCCGATGCCCGTGGGGTGTCCCTGCTGTGGCGCAAGTGGGAACGCCGCAAGCGCGTGCCGGACGCCATCATCATCGAGCATCCGGGCCATGCCGGCGGTCATCTGGGCGCGGCCCGGGTGGCCGATGTGTCGGACAGTCGCTTTGATTTTGAGGTGGTCATCCCCGCCGTGCTCCAGTGGATCCGGGACGCCGGCATGGAAGGCCGGGTGCCGCTGATTGCGGCCGGCGGCATCCGCCGCTGCGAGGACATCCAGCGCCTGCAGGCCCTGGGCGCGGATGGCGTGCAGATGGGCACGCCGTTTGTGGCCACCCATGAATGCGACGCCCATCCGGAATTCAAACGGGTGCTGGCCGAGGCGCCGGACGAAGCGCTGGTGGAATTCACCAGCGTCGCCGGGCTGCCCGCGCGTGCGGTCATGACCCCCTGGCTGCGCAAATATCTGGGCGCGGAACAGCGGCTGCAGACCGTGGCCCAGCTGAAGAAGCACTGCACCATGGCCTTCGATTGCCTGGCCCAATGCGGCCTGCGGGACGGGCTCAAGGGTTGGGGCCAGTTCTGCATCGACCAGCGGCTGGCCGCCGCCCTGCGAGGCGAGGTCGACAAGGGCCTGTTCTTCCGCGGCAAGGGCGCTTTGCCCTTCGGCGCGCAAATCGCGTCCGTGCGGGAGCTGCTGGAACGGGTGCTGACCCCGGCCAGCGAGCTGTCGCTGGCGCCTCAGACCAGCCCGGGCACCTGACTCTGCGAGTTGGCCTGGCTGATGTGGCTGCCGGGCTCAATGCTGCGGGTGAGCCACACATTGCCGCCAATCACCGAGCCCTTGCCCAGAGTGATGCGGCCCAGGATGGTGGCCCCGGCATAGATCACCACATCGTCCTCCACCACCGGATGGCGGGGGGCGCCCTTGCGGATCTGGCCCTGCTCGTCGGTGGGGAAGCTGCGCGCGCCCAGCGTCACCGCCTGGTAGATGCGGACCCGCTCGCCAATCACCGCCGTCTCGCCAATCACCACACCGGTGCCGTGATCGATGAACAGCCCAGGCCCGATGGTGGCGCCGGGATGGATGTCGATGCCGGTGCGGCTGTGGGCCAGCTCGGCCACGATGCGGGCCAGCAGCGGCACCCCGAGCGTGTAGAGCTTGTGGGCCAGACGATGGTGGATCATGGCGGCGATGCCGGGGTAGCACAGCAGCACCTCGTCCACACTGCGGGCGGCTGGGTCGCCCTGGAAGGCGGCCAGCACATCGGCGTCCAGCAGGCGGCGGATCGTGGGCAGCTCGCGGGCGAAGTCGGCCGTCACCTGATCGGCCTGGGCCAGCATCTCCGGCGCGGCTTGTGCACTGGGGTCCGCACCGGAGGCATAACTCAGTTCCAGCAGCACTTGCTGTCGCAGCGCCTGCAACTGGGTGTCCAGCATGTGGCCGATGTAGTAGTCCTCCGCCTCCGGCCGCAGGGTGGGCGGGCCCAGCCGCAGCGGAAAGAGCACGCCGCGCAGCCCCTGCACGATCCCGTCCAGCACCTCGGTGGAGGGAAGCTCCCGGCCCCGCGGCTCATGCGCACGGTGCTGCTCGCGCCAGGCCTGGCGGGCGGCCCGCAGGCCCGCTACGACGTCGTCCAAAGGCCAGTCGCCGCCGAGGCGTTTGGGGGCATTGCTCACGAAGAGATCCTGAGAGAAGAAACAGGGCCCAAGCCTAACAAACAAAAAAAACCCAGGCCGAGGCCTGGGCAAGCTGCTTAGGGAAGCAGGAGGTAATCGTGTCCGGGCCTCGCATCCCGGTGAGCGCGCCCTCAGGCGGCGCAGGCCACCACATCAAAGAGCTGAAGCCGCGGCGCGCGGATCACCAAATGGGTGGGCATCAGCGCCGGGGCGTTGGCAATGCCGACCAGCACCAGGTCGTTGCCTAGTTGGACGGCGGTGGCGCCGTCCTCGCCGCTCCAGCGCACCCGGCCGACCAGGCACACCCGGCCTTGCTCTTCAAAGATGGCTTCTTCCTCGTGGCCGCTGGCCGCGACTTCATAGCCCCAGGTCAGCATGCCAGGCACGGCCAGCTCCACCTGGCGGCGGGCGCCTTCTTCCGGCCGCAGGCCCACCCATTGGGCGGTGCCCCAGCCCAGCGGCGACTCGAAGGTCACCATCGAGGTGCTGCCGTTGAACGGCCGAAACTGATGAAGCTGAACCTGCATGTCCCATGTCCTGATGGCCGGGATCCGTCCCGGTCTGTCGATGGATACGAACTGTCGCAGCCTGCCGTTTCATGACCGTTTCACGACGCAACAAGCGACCGCAGTCCTGGCCCCCGGACTGGACACGCCCTCTTTGGGGGGAGGTGAACGCCGTAGTGCCGTAGAGCCGGCAACAGCGATACTCCAAGGCCCCCGAAAGACCACGGGGCGCCCCTAAATTGCCATCAAACAGACTGCAGCCATGACCTGCAGGGAGGACAAGGTGTTACGTCAAACCTCAACCATCATGCAACGACGCCTGTCGTCATGGACGGTGGCCATTGCGCCGCGCAAGGTCCTGCTGGTTCTTGCGTCGGTGGCCGCCTGGAGCGCCCCCAGCGCGTGGGCCGGTTGCACGGTGGAGAGCATGGACATTCCGGTGCGCATCGTGCATTCACGCCCGGTCGCCACGCTCGTCCTGAATGGCACCGAGGTGCCGATGCTGGTGGACAGCGGCGCCTTCTTCAGCATGCTGGCACCGTCCACCGCCGAGCAGTTGCAATTGCGCCAGCGAAACCTGCCCTTTGAGATGCGCATCGACGGCTACACCGGCGCCATTGACGCGCGGGCCGCCCGCGTGGCGCGGGTGGGGCTGAGGAATTCCGAGATCAAGGACGTTGACTTCGTCGTGGGCGGCACGGAGCTGGGCGCCGGCATCATGGGCGTGCTGGGGCGCAACATCCTGTCCATTGCGGACACCGAATACGACCTCGCCCACGGCGTCATCCGTCTGGCGGCTCCCAACAAGGAGTGCAAGGACTCCAACCTGGCCTATTGGGCGAACGGCGCACCGGTGATCCAGGTGCCGATGGAGCGCCGCAGGAACAATCGAGATACCGCCATCCGAGTGCCGGTGGCCATCAATGGCAAGAGTGCCGTGGCGCTGATGGATACCGGCGCGCCCGAAACCGTGCTGACCCTGTCGACCGCCAAGAGGGCTGGCATCTCGAAGGAGAGCCTGAAGGTGGCCGGCTTCGCCTCGGGCGCCGGAGAGGGCAAGGTGAAGGCGTATCTGGGCATGGTGGACCTGTTTGAGATCGGCGGCGAGAAGATTGCCCACAACACGCTACGGATCGACGACAACGACACCTTCTCCGACGGTCTGCTGCTGGGGCTGGATTACTTCCTGGCGCACCGGGTGTATGTGTCGCGTCTGCAAGGGCAGGTGTATGCCACCTGGAACGGCAGCCCGATCTTTGCGCGGCAAAAGGGACGCGAGGCCAGTGAATACGACCAGCGTTATGCCGCTCGTCCTGACGAAGTGGAGGCGGACAACGCCGACGCTCTGGCGCGGCGTGGCAATGCCTTTGCGGCGAATCGGGATCCTGCACGGGCGCTGGAAGATCTGGGGCGCGCGATTGACCTGGCACCGACCGTGCCGGCCTACCGGCTGGATCGTGCGCGGGTGCTGCTGGCGCTCAAGCGGGGTGACGAGGCGCTGCTGGATCTGGATGAAGCGCTCCGGCTGGATCCGGCCCTCGCGGAAGCGCGGGTGACGCGGGCCAGTCTGCGGGTGGCGGGTCGCAAGCCTGCGCTCGCGCTGGAAGATCTGACGGTGCTGGACACTCAGCTGGCACCGTCCGCGCCGCAGCGTCTGCGTATGGCGGAGTTCTACCGGCGGCTCGGACGTCTGCCGGATGCGATCCGGCAATGGTCGCTGTGGCTGCCGACTCATGAAAGCGACCATGACTATGCGGCGGCGCTCAATGGCCGGTGCCGGGCGCGGACCCGTTTGGCGGTGGATCTGAAGCTGGCGGTGGAGGACTGCAAGGCGGCGGTCTCGCAGGACAAGACGGTGGCGGATTTCCGGGAGAGCCTGGGATGGGCGTATCTGCGGTCCGGGGAGGCGGATCGGGCACGCAATGCGTTTGATGCGGCCCTGGAAATGGATGGCAAGCGAAGTTGGTCGCTTTATGGGCGGGGGATGGCGTTCTTGCAATTGAAGGACGCGGCGGCGAGTCAGCGTGATTTGCAGGCGGCGCGTGCGCTCAATGCGAATATGGATGCGGCTGTGCGGGCGGCTGGGTTGGATGTGGCGCCGGATGCGCCTGCGCCGGCGCCTGCTTCGGTACGGAATCCGGCGGCGGGGGTGGCGCCGGTGCCGCCTGTTGAGGGGGAGACGGGGCAGGGTCCCGGCTCTGGCGTGGAGCGCGCCTCAGAATGAAGAGGCGCTTTGCAGCGACAGCGGGCATGTTCCGTTGCAAACAACTTGGAGGCAGGGGTGAGCAACGATAAGGAACTGGTCAGCGTAGGGAACTTCAAGAACGAGACAGACCGGCCTCTGGTTCTGTATCTGGAGATGCTGTGTGCGGAAGTCCATCTGTCGCCAGGCCACGAGGTTGAGCTACTAGGCACGGCTTCACCGGAACTGCTCCCGATTTCGGTCCTCGTGTCGGACGGCGCCTTGACGGTCTACCCGCATCGTCTCTCCGACCCCGAGTGGCATGTGCGGTTCAAGGGAAAGCTCATTTCGGCAGGGTGGCCGACGAGGCTCTCGGAGCACGAGTAATCGTCCGGGGAAGACCGCTTCCCGCCTGAAGCGGCCACCTGCCGTGAAGGGCGGCTCTGCAGCGAGGCTGTGTGAAAACCCTCCTTGGAACGCGCGCGCAGTTGCCTAGATTGTGGTGACACCACTCTTGGGCTGGGACATGAAGCGATTCATCGAGGGAGAAGATCGGCACCAGGTCACGCTGCTGCCGGAGTGTCTGGACGACTTCATTGACGCAGACAACACGGTCCGGGTCGTCGACGTCTTCATCGACGAGCTGGATCTCGCAGCGCTGGGCTTCGAGGGAGCGAGTCCTGCTGCGACGGGCCGCCCCTCGTATCACCCGGCGGTTCTCTTGAAGCTGTATTTGTACGGCTATCTCAATCGCATCCAGTCCAGCCGGCGCCTTGAGCGCGAATGCCAGCGTAATGTGGAGCTGATGTGGCTGACGGGAAGGCTGGCTCCTGACTTCAAGACCATCGCCGACTTCCGCCGGAACAACGGCAAAGGCATTCGCAATGTCTGTCGCCGCTTTGTGATGCTGTGTCGAGAGCTGAAGCTGTTTACCGAATCCATCGTTGCCATCGATGGCAGCAAGTTCAAGGCGGTCAACAACCGCGAGCGCAACTACACGCCAGGAAAGATTGAACGTCGCGAACGTGAGCTGGAAGAGAGTATCCAGCGCTATCTCGATGCATTGGAGACGGCCGACCGGACGCAGCCGGTGGAGATGCAGGCCAAGACGGCGCGCCTGCAAGGAAAGATTCAGAAGATGCGGCAGCGCATGCAAGAGCTTCAAGCCGTGAAGGCACAGCTTCAGGCCCTACCCGATCAGCAGCTCTCACAGACCGATCCCGATGCGCGCGCGATGACCACGTACAGCGCCAAGGGCACGGCAATGGTGGGCTACAACGTGCAAACGGCTGTCGACACCAAGAGTCACTTGATCGTTGCGCATGAAGTGACCAACACCGGCAGCGACCGAGCCCAGCTCTGCGCCATCGCCGTAGCCGCGAGAGAAGCCATGGGTAAGCGTCGACTGACAGCCATCGCCGATCGCGGGTACTACAGCAGTCAAGTCCTCAAGGACTGCGAAGACGCAGGCGTCGCCGCGGTGGTCCCCAAGCCGATGACGTCCAACGCAAGGGCAGAAGGACGATTCGACAAGACAGACTTCATCTACATCGCTCGGGAAGACCAGTACCAATGCCCAGCAGGGCAGCGAGCGATACACCGCTTCAGTCGAGAAGAGGATGGCCTGCCGATCCGCATTTACTGGTCCAGCGCCTGCCCATCGTGCCCCATGAAAGCTCAGTGCACGACCAGCGAGTACCGCCGCATCAGGCGTTGGGAGCACGAAGAGGTCGCTGAAAGGGTGCAGCAGCGATTGGACCGCATGCCGGAGGCCATGACGGTACGCAAACGCACCATTGAGCATGTGTTCGGCACCCTCAAGCACTGGATGGGCTGGACCCACTTCCTGATGCGCGGCATCGAGAACGTCGGCACCGAGATGAGCTTGAGCGTGCTGGCCTACAACTTCAAGCGCGTGCTGGGCATACTTGGCTTCGCAAAAGCCAGAAGGGCAATGAGACTGCTCGGGGCGTGAGGCCCTTCTCCATTGCCGCTGCGCGTCTCACACGAGCCTTCAAACGGTCTCCTGCGCTCCGACTGCATCGGGAACCCCAAAAATGTGATTGCGCTCGCCCAACTGGGCACACAGCGCCTCAGTTGACGTTCAAGGAAGCCGCCGCAACGTTCTCACACAGCCTCCAGCGGTCGCAGTCATTCGACTTGCAGACCTCGACGACCGGAAGCAGTCGTTCAACGCGAAAGTGAGCGGACGTCGAAGGCGGTCCGTTCCAATGGCAGGTTATGCCGCGGCATGGCGAGTGGACATGAACTCTGATATCCACTCGGCCACCTTCGCAGATTGGCAACGGTGGGGGATGACATATTTGCCTGCGTAAGTCTGCCCGTCAGCTGTGAATCCGATGCCTACGAAATAGTTTGATGTGAGGTCCAAGGCCTCCACGGACGCAGTTGTCTTGTAGTTGCGCAGCGAACCAACCGAACGTATCGAGTTCCAGAGCACGCGAAACGCGGGATTGGAAATCGGCTCATCCACTGTCTGTGGAGCAGAACCGCCTATGACCCACATTGCTCGTCCAACGCCATCGATGTATGTCAGCTTCCCGTGTTGTTCTTCGCCGTCGACGACGGTGTAGAGCTCGATCACATGGTTGCGCCGCACATCAAATGTAGGCGCGTGCGGCATGGAACGCTCGACGACATAAGTGAGAACGGGGATGCTGATGAGCACCAGGGGGAATAGAAGAATTGAAAGCACTGACCTGCGTACGTAATTTGTAGCCACTCAGGCGGTGAGTCTCGGGGTGATGTTATCGGTGTCGGACCACTCACGGCGAACCGTGGCGGGAGGCCGGTAGCCCAAGGCGCTGTGCGGGCGACGCTCGTTGTAGAACTGCCGCCACGCCTCGATCAGCACCTTAGCCTCAGCCAGTGTGCGGAACCACTCCCGGTTGAGCAGCTCGTCGCGCAGCTTGCCATTGAAGCTCTCGACGAAGCCGTTCTGCCAGGGCTTGCCCGGCGCGATGAAGGCCGGGCCAATGGCCTCGTCGCGCAGCCAGCGCATGACCGAACGGGCGGTGAACTCTGCCCCGTTGTCGCTGCGGATGTGCTCGGGCTTGCCGTACAGGCGCATCAGCCGCGACAGCGTCAGGATCACGTCCTGGGAGCGCAGCCGGCTGGCCGGCACGATGGCCAGACACTCCCGCGTGTGCTCGTCCAGCACGCACAGCATCTTCAGCACGCGCCCGTCCACGAACTGGTCGTGCACGAAGTCGTAGCTCCAGACGCTGTTGGGCCGCACAGCCCCGGGCAGGCGCATGTCGCAGCCGCTGCGCCGTCGGCGCGGACGCTTGCGGGGCTGATGCAGACCCAGGCTGCGCCACAGCCGCCGCACCCGGGCCTCGCCCACGTCCAGCCAGGCCGCCATACGGCGGTAGCCGAAGCGCGGCACGTCTTGCGTTGCGTCCATGAGTCGAATCCCCAGAGCCTGGTCCTTGCCAGGCTGGCGCAGCGCATAGCTGCTCACGTGCCGACTCAGCCCCAGAATCTGGCAGGCCCGGCGTTCGGAGATGCCCCGGCAGGTCAGGGCTCGTACAGCAGCCCGGCGACCTGACGGGGATGTCATTTTTTTCCGGTGAACTCCTTCAGGCCCTCGATGACCAGCAGTTGCTCGGCCAGCATGCGCTTGAGCTTGGCGTTCTCGCACTCCAGCTCCTTCAGCCTCTTGGCCTCGGCCACGTCCATGCCGCCGAACTTGTTGCGCCAGCGGAAGAAGGTCTGCTCGGTGATGTTGTGGCGCTTGCAGACCTCGCGGATCGACTCCTGCTTGCTCTCGGCTTCGCGCAGGATGCGCACCACTTGCTCGTCGGTAAATCGCTTCTTCATGAGTTCTCCTCGTTTCAAGGTTACGAGAGAACTCACCTTCCAACTGGCTACAGGAAACGTCTCAGGTCAAAGTACCTGCTCAAGTTCGCTTGCAGTGCGACTTGGCCGACCCATCCCACTTAACCACTTCTCCGAGATGGTGCCAAGTGACTCTCGGTGAACGGAAGAGAGAAGGCGGACGAGTTCCGGGGGAAAGCGGTACAGCCAGGAATTGCCGACTTCACCGCCGAGTAGTTCTCGGGCCATTGCTTTAAAGACGAGGAAGCGCTGCTTCAGCAATCCGAGTCCAGAGGTGTGGTGCGACGCGAAGTACAAATCTTCTAGTCGGTGCCGCTTGGGATCGAAAGGTTGGTCCGCAAGAGCAGACCACAAGACTTCGATATCAACCGACTCCAAGCCTTTCGCCTCCGCGCGAACGTAGCGTGGAGCAGCGGCTTCTTCGAGTCGGCGCTCAAACTTGAAGGCGTCACGTTGCGTCGACACGAAGAGTTCACAAAGAATGCCCATGCGTTCAATAACCCCTGGCGTGTGGTGCCCAACGTTGAAGCTGAGCTGCGAGCGGCGGCTTGCCGACGCGAGTCGGCTCGAGCGACTGGTTAGGCCTCACTCGCGGCGCTCGAAAATGAATGGGATGGTTACGACAACATGATCAACGTCTTGGCGCAGCTTCGGAGGAAATGGCTCATATGGCTGCAGACGAGACAGTAGCGCTTGTGAGTATTTAGCAAGTGGCGTAGAGGTTGAAGAATGGATGTCGACGCTCACCAACTGACCTATAGCATCGAGAACGAAAGCCACTTCGACCCGACCATAAAGTGGCTTAGTGCCTTCCTTAGGAAAATCTTCATTCGCAGACGCTTCGATTCTGCTCTTCAAACGCGCGTAGTAGCCCAGCCATTCCGGCTCATTGGACAATGACGATGAGAAGCGCGTTCGTGGAGAGGCTTCGAGTCGCACTCTCCGCTCAATAGTTTCCAGCAACCGTTGAAGTTGCGCACGCTTCGCGCGTTGCGCTTTGAGGTCATCAGATTCGAGATCTGATGGAGCAGGCAACGGCGCAAGAGCAGCAAGTTGCTGACGCAGCTGCTTCAGCAAGCGGTGCTGCTCGGCTCGAAGGCGAGCTAGTTCTTGATCGCCGACCGCCGCACTTGCTGCGGCCGTTGGTATCGCAGTGACGAGATCGGCCGCCGATGCCTGCGACATCCACATGGGCGCGGCAAGGACGCACGCCAGAGCAAATGAAAAGAGTCCGCGCATGATTGATTATGTGAGGCCTAACGCGTTCTCGGGAGACAGCCAACGCCACCTAGGCAGACCCGCTGCGCCCTAGATCGGGACATCCGCGCACCAGCAAGCCATTGATAAGCCATAGAAATCACTCGTTCTACTGCATTTGTATACAGCATTATATTACTGACAGAAGCGGCACGTGCTTACGACCCTTCGACGAGGTTTCGCTGCCGCCAGAGCGTGCTCATGATGCCAGCTTGCCGCAAAGCGGACGCTGGTGAACTTCCGCAACCAGCCTGGAGCAGCGGCAGCGTCGCAGGTGAAGCGGACACTTAGCGCCAACACATCTCAACCCGACAAATCAAACGACATGCGACCCGCACGCCCCAAGACCGAACGAGAACAGTTGCAAGAGGCCTTGATGGCGAGGATGCATGCGCGCGGCAACGTCATGCCGGCGGTCTGCGTGTTGCAGAGTGACCCGATGGAGCTGCGATTCGCCATCAGAGAGATGACGCTGGACGATGAAATGGTTGTCGTCGACATATCACGGCACACATTGACGCCAAAAGCAGGGAGCTCCGAGGAGTTGCGGCAGCGAATCATGCAGCTCATCGAGCAAGCTGAAGCCGGGTACGTCATGTGTGGGGAGCCGCCGCGGCGGGTGTCGAAGACAGAACTAGAAGAGTTTGAGCTTTTGGTTGGCTTGCCGGTCTTCAGCTATTGCGAGGCCCAGTCCTCATCGTGAGCCAGAGTCCGCACCCAGCCTGAAGCGGCAACCCAACATGAAGTGGTGCTATGCAACAGCAGCAGTCATCGAATCTCCTCGCTACATGAAAGCCGCCTGTCCGCACTGCCACGGAACGCTTCAGCTCAACGACGCTGGAGGGCTATTTAATGCTCGCTGCACGATATGCAAGTGGAAGGTAGAGGGGACGGTGAGTGACGACTGGGGCGAGGTGCCTCGAGCGGAACGGATGCCAGTTATGTCGGTCAGAGTCTCTGCGCCAGTGGCCGCCGCAACGTTGAAGTGCGTACGGGATTTGTTCACCGAAGCACGGATCCTCCCGCTCGGCCAACTCGCCGCCCGACTATCTTCGGCGGATGGCCTGCTTGTCGGAACGCTAGCCGTCTATCGGATGAAAGAAGTCGAGGCGCGGTTGATTCCGACAGGCGCCCGACTTGAGCGGGTTCCGCATGAAGACGATCACCGCTGAATGTCTGATGCTGCGGTGGCATCGCAGCGGGTGCTGCTGCCGGGCCGACGCGGACGAGCGTGAACCACATTCGGACGATGGTCGCAGGCACGTAGGCACGTAGGCACGTAGGCACGTAGCCACATAGGCACATAAGCCCGGCCGCACGGTCCGACGGCGCATCCCCAAGTTGACCGACCTGTCGCCACCGCTTGCGGCGCCACTGGGCTAACGTACGCGCGACGCATGCCGGTGGCATGCGCGATGCCCTGCGCCCTGCGTGGCGGCCCGCCGCAGGTTGGGCCCGCGCCGCGCGCATTGCGAGGAGGTGTTCGCCATGTCGCTCAGCGCGCTGGTCCTGTTGCCTATCGTGGCGGTGCTGTGGTGGCTCATGCACATGAAGATGCTGCCGCGGATGCAGCAGCGCTGGAAGGCCGAGACGCTGCGGGGCAAGATGGCCCGCGCCGGCGCGTTGAGCGTGGCCGAGAAGCTGCGCGACCTGGCCGGCGCAGGCGCCGTGGCCCTCGGCTTCATGCTGGCGCTGGTGGCGCTGGCCGGCTGGCTCGCGGAGTCGGATGAGGCCGTCCCGAAGGCGGTGCTCGATACCGTGTCGGGGCTGCAGTCGTGGCTCAAGGCGCTGGCCGATGGTTGGGGCTCCACCGTCACCTGGATCGGGCTGGCTGGCGCGGGCGGCGTGCTATGGATGGCCGCGCGCCGTGCCCGCCAGCGTGTCGGCGAGGTCTGGGGCGCGGCAGCAAGCCAAGCCTTCCAAGACCTGCGCAACGACTCGGCGCGCATCGAGGCTGCGCGCGCCGACCCGGCGCTCGCGCCGCTGGTCGATCAGTTAGACGAGGCCTTGGACGCCGCGATCGCCGCGCGGCAGGCCGCACAGGACGAGACGCTGCAGCCTGACGGCAGTACGGCCGAACCGTCGCCGGCCCAGGCCGCCGCGGCTGCGGCGCAGCAGCGCGTGGGTGAGGCCCTGTCGGCGCTGGCCATCGGCGTGGCAGGGCAGGGCCTTGACTTCCCCGCTGCGGCCGGCCGCGCCACCGCGGCCGAAGCCGCGGAGAAGCCCGGTCGCTGGCGCCGCCTGATGCGGATATTGGCGAGCAAGCGGCTGGGCGAAGACCTGGGCCTCGTCAGTACCTGGCTGGGCCGCGCGGCGACCGCGCTGCTGTTCGTCTCGCTCACCGGCTGGGCTGCCACGCCGCTTGCTGACAGCCTTCGCCTGAGCGTCAACAACCTGCGTGTGCAGGCCCACGCGGCCGACGTGCAGCGCGAGTTCGATCAGGCACTCAGCCAGACGCCCGATGAGCCGCCGCTGCAGGCCACCTCCGACACAGCGTCGCCGCAGGCCACGCAACGCGCCGCGCAGCTGCTGGCGCGCGCCGCGATGCGGCAGATGGCGCGCTCGCCGCTGCTGGACCACGCGGCCAGTGTCGAGCGTTCGACGGCCGCCCGGTCGGAATTCGTGCGCGCCGCGCTCGCCGGTGAGCACCTCGATGCGGGCAGCGGAACCGCGGCAGACGCGGTGCGCACCGAGGCGGCGAAGCGCGACGCAGGCAAGGCCGCGGCCGAGGCCGAGGCTGAGGCCGCCAGGACCTCGCCCGCGGCGCGCCGTGCCGTGGAACTGGCCGAACCCACGATGACCGCGCTGCGCCAGCGCGACCCGGGGCGCTTCGCGGCGCTGCTCGAGCGGCTCGAAGCCCGCTACAGCGCCAATGCGATGGGCGTCTCCGACGCGCAGGGCAAACTCATCGGCAAGATGGTCGACGGGGCGTTCGGCGCGGTGGACGCCGCGACCGAGGGCGAGCTGGGCAAGCAGGCGCAAAAGCTCACGAAGGACTTCGGCAAGAAGTCGGTCAAGACCTGGGCCGATGCGCAGGTCAAGGAAGTGATCGCCAAGGCGCTGCGCGGCGCGGCGCAGGGCGACGTCGCAAGCCGCATGCCCGCCTTCGTGGCCTCCGACGATGCGCGCGACTTCGTGCGCGCGCTGGCCGAGCGCGAGGGCCGCGGCTGGAGCCTTAACGCACAGGCCAAGGAGGAGGATGCAATCGCCCGCAAGGTGTCGGACGCCGTAGGCGAGCTGCATGCCGATGCGAAGCGCCCCGAGATGCGCACCGCGGCGGCCGGGCGGGTGCGCGGTTACGAGCACCTGTTCCAGCGCGACGAGGGACCACTGCCGCCCGATGCGGCCGATGGACGGAATCCCGGTGCGGGTGGCAGTGGCGGCGGTGGCACTAAGCCACATGCCACCGCGCGAGCCAGCAATTTCCACTGGGCCTCGCGCAGCTTCCGCGTGCGGGGCGTGCTGTTCGGCCGTGAGATCACCGGCGCTGCGCTCGATGCCACCGACCTGCGCTGGCGCATCGAGCCGCCGGCCGCGGCCGCCCCGGTGGGCACTGCCACGCGCGTGGCGCTCGAGCTGCGGGTCGCTCCCGGCCCGGCCAGACCCCCGTTTGGCGCGAGGCGGGCCGCTTCGATGCCGGTGTTCTGAATCAGGCTCTGCACTTCGCCGCCGACCGGCGCGTGGTGGCCACGACAATCACGCCCGGCGATCGCAAGGCAATCGGGCAACTGGTCAACCTGCACCCGGCGCTCGTCGACACGCCGCTGGGTTGCCGAGTCGTCGAAGCCGATCGCTGGCCCGACACCTTCACGCTGCCACGCGACGGCCGCCCCGCGCGCTCGGTCGAGGTGGCGCAGCTCGGCGCCGACCGCGAGGCCATGTGGCAATGGCTGAAGTTGGCTGATCTGGCCGAGCTCGTGGGGCAACTGCAGAGCCGGGTCCGCGCCTGCCCGGTTGATGAGGTGCGCAAGGCCGTCACCAAGCGGCAGCTGGAGCTGCCGCGTTTCTCGCCCGCGCTGACGCAGGCAATCGATGCCTTCGTCCGCGACCGAGCGGCCGCCGACGGCGCGGCCACCACCGGCATGCTTGAGCTTGTGCGCGTCTGCACGGCGCCCGGGGCCGATGGGCTGGCCGACTGTCTGTGCCGCAAGCTCGCCGCCGGCTTGCCAGAGCACTACTGGTTCCCCGAAGACCACACCTCGCAGATTCGCGAACGCGAAGCCGCGCTGTCGCCCACGCTAGCCTGGCTGCGTCCGAGTGCCGACCGTATGGGGCACATCGACTTCTGGACCCACACCACGTTTTCGCTGCGCGATCGCAGCGAGCGCGCGGGCGATGAATCGCGCACCGCGGCGCTGAATTTTCCGCCTGCGCAGCTGGCGGTATTGCGCGGCGCCGTGGCGCAGCAGCTGCCTGACCACCTGAAGCAGCGGATGCGCAGCCCGAACTATGACGACTTCATGCGCCCGCTCGAAGAGTTCGTGCTGGCGCAGCGGCTGACGCGCGCCGCGCTGGCCGGGCGGCTGGGGCCGGACTTCCCGTTGAGCAAGCTGCTCGACCTGGAAGCGCAAACGCGCCGCTTCGTCGCCACGCAACCCACCGTGCGCTGGGAGCCGGTGACCGAGACCAAGGAGCAGGCGCAGACGCAAACACAGCCGCGGGCGAAGGCGCAGGCGTTGTACGACTTCCTCGGATCGGCTGACGCGGGTGCCGCCAAGCGGCACAAGGCCTACGTCGACGACCAGACGAGGCGTCAGCGCGAGCGGCTGCCGGTGTGCGCCGCGGCGTCCGGGTAGCGCAGGCGCGGCATCTTGACCGGCTGTGCCTGGCCATGAGCGGGCTTTCGCCAATGACCGCTTTCGCACGACTCAATGTCAAGATAGAGTGATTGCCTTTTGACCAAGGACGCACTGAATGCTGCCTCGGTCTTTGTTCGACATGAAGTGAGCCACGCTTCTTGCTGGCTAGTCTCTCCGCTCATACGTCAGGCATGGGAAGCCACACCATCCTCGCCAAGCTCTCCGACTGGTTCCTCGGTCCGCCTCGATTCAGAGTCCCAGTAGATGCAGGAAGTCCCAACTTTCGGGTCCGCTTGCTTCGGCCCGATGACTACGCGATTTGCGAGGAGATCTATCGCTTGAATGAGGTCAAGCATTTCCCTGGCGGCTTCCTTGAGAAGTTCGTCAGCGCATTGAAGTCGCCTCGGCATGTTTTCCTCGTTGCGGAGGTTGATGGAAGAGTCCGCGCTGTTGCCGGCTTCTCTATGCCAGCGAATCTATCGCACTGCATCACCTGGTTGGCCTTCGGCATGGTGCACCCTGAGTCAAAGGGTGTTGGGCTTGGCACCACCCTACTGCTTTCCCGTCTTGCCGCATTGCCGCAGTCACATACGCCGTGCACCGTCGTGATGACATCTGTTGGTGGCTCAAACACCTTCTACGAACGGTTCGGATTTAGGTATTTCCAGGTCCCGCCGAAATTCAACGAGTATGGATTCGATCATTACCGGGTCCACTTGTCGCTGGGCGACAGGATCAGGTGCGAGCAAAGTCTTCGCGGAATACAAGTCGCCGAGGACGAGATTCGCGCCGCCTCAGAGGCTGCGCGCTTGGCATCCTTTGCGACAGCCGCACCGTCCCAGTTTGCTTAGTCAGAGACTTTCCGGTGCCTGCGTCTGTTGTAGATCGAATGCAGGCATCGACGGCAGCGCTCGGCGAATGTCCGGTTCGTGGCAGGGTATCTCGGTACCTCGAAGGGCCGCTCGTGGTGGAAAGCTGTCGCCCGTCATGTTGGTAGCGGACGGCCGCAATCAGCCTGAAGCTGCAGCAGCTATGCAGCGGAAGCGTAAGCGGCTGGCGAAGTCATCTTGACATCTGGGCGACGCCAAACCAGTGTGTGTTCAGGTGGCTCTATGATCATCACTTCGGTATGGAAGGACGCGCATTGAGAGCGCCTTCATCGGCTGACTCAGCGATGCAGGCGCGCAGCACTGCGTCTTTGCGAATTATCTAGCTAGTACATCGGCCGTCTAGAAACAACAAGCACAACGCAGCATGATCAGTTCAATCGAGATCGGCGGACAGCGGGTCCCAGCCATCGAATCGCCCGAGGGCCTCACCCTCACCCCCGACCAGTACGTTTCGCTCAGCGACCTCAGCGAGTTCCCGGCCCAGGTGCGGGTCATCGCCGGGTCGCTGCACCTGCACAACGGCAGCCTGCGCAGCCTGCCCTCGCCGCTCACCATCAAGGGCGACCTGGACATCTACAGCTGCCCGGACCTCGCGCTGCCCGACCACCTGGAAGTGACCGGCGACCTGATGCTCACCAACAGCGAAATCCGCAGCGAGGTTCTGCCCACCGGCCTGGTGGTGGGCGGCGGCCTCTTCATCGGGGACTGTCAGTTCCGCGCCCTGCCGCCCGACCTGCGCGTGGGCCGCAGCATCGTGGCCAAAGACAGCAAGCTTGAAGTTCTGCCTGAGGCGCTCACGCTGTCGGGCTCGCTGGACATCAGCGGCACCGCCATCTCCCGACTGCCCGCGCAGCTCGATATCGGCAGCGCCCTGGTCGCCACTCATTGCCCCATCGCGGAAATTCCGGCCCAGTCCAAGGTGGGCGAAAGCCTGGACATCCGCGGCACGCGCATCACCCGCCTGCCCGACACGCTGGGGCTGCGCGGTGACCTATTCGTCTCCGACACCGGTATCACCAGCCTGCCTGAAAAGCTGCACCTGTCCTCCCTGGACATTACCAACACCCCCATCACGCACCTGCCCGAATCCACTCGGGTGCACGGCAGCCTGTGGGCCAATGGCACACAGATTAAGCGGCTACCGGCAGGCCTGGCGCAGCTAGATACGCTCGCCCTCAACGGCAGCGCCATCGAAGAGCTGCCAGAGAATCTGCGCGTGCAGCTCGACCTGCACCTGGCCGACAGCGCCATCCGCAAGCTGCCCGCAAAAATAGACGTGGGCGGAACCGTCTACCTGGGCGGCACCGGTGTGGCTCGCACCCGCGTGCCCAAGAACAGCCGCACGGGTAAGCCGCTTGATATCAACTGGGACTGGCGGCCTGCGTGAAACTGCCCAGCGCGTGCCTGGCCTCGACCCTCTAACGTGTCATACATCAATCGTAAAGGGCGGCAAATTAAAGTGCGCGAACGGTAGACCTTGGGGGGGTGATTACGCAATGGCGTCGGTAGGCCGCCAAAGGTGGGGCAGCAGCTCGTCGATGTCGCGTGCCTTGTGAGTTGGCAGCCGCGTGAGCACGTCCTTCAGATAGCCGTAGGGGCCATGGCCATTGAGCTTTGCAGATTGGATCAAGCTGGTGATTGCGGCTTCGCGTTGGCCAGCCAGTAACGTCCCGGCGAACAGCCAGTTGCGCCGCCCTGTGGCCCAGGTCCTGATCTACTGCTCATCATGGTTGTTGTCGATGGGCAGTGCCGGATCGTCCAGGTACCGCGTCCATGCCGCCCAGCGCTTGAGGCTGTAGTCGATCGCCCTGGCCGTTGCACCGCCGTCCACAACCTTCGTTCGCTGGGCGGTAAGCCAGGCGTGCAACGCCAGCGTGATCGGCCTGAGGTTGCCTCTGAGAACCGGAGTGCATAGCCCGATCATCAAGCGGCAGATTGTCGCTGCGACGCAAGCCAGCGTTGCTCGAATTGCATCGGGCTGAGATAGCCCAGCGCCGAATGTAGTCTCGAATGGTTGTAGAAGGCGAGCCAATCCAGCACGACCTGGCGGGCCTGCTTGTGTGTGGCGAACCGGCGCCCCTGGACGCAGGTTGTCTTGAGTCGTCCCCACAGACTCTCGGTTGGAGCGTTGTCCCAGCAGTTACCCTTGCGGGACATTGAACTGCGGATGCCCCAGGCCTTGAGGGTGTCCTGGAAGTCTCGGCTGCAATATTGACTGCCACGATCGCTGTGGAAGGTCAGGCCGTCTGCGGGTTTGCGTCGGAAGCAGGCCATCAGCAAAGCGTCCTTGACCAGGGCGGAGTGCATGTGAGGCTGCAGGCTCCAAGAGCCTCGGATACCGCACTCCGGCCGCTACACTCGCCGAAGGTGTTGCAATGACCGTCTGAATTCACCGCGGCTTTTTTCAAGATGTCGCGCTCCATCTTGAGCTTGGCCACTTCCTTTTTCAGCCGCTCGATCTCGGCCTGCTCGGGCTTCATCACGCCTTTGCCCGGGAACGCGTGCTCGGGATCCTTGCCGATCTCCTTGACCTACGTCCTGACCATCGTCTCGCGATCGTCCAGATCACGCGCGGCCTGCGCGATCGACACGCCTCGTTCTGTCACCAGCTTGACCGCCTCGACCTTGAACTCCCGGCTGAAACGCCGTCTCGTTGCCAAAACCCACCTCCGGTTCCATCTTCCACCTTAACAAGGCGTCTTTGGAATCGGCAGCAGCCCACTCGACCCGGTGCTGTCTGCCAATCAGATACCGCAGGCCGCTCGAAAGCTGCTGCTCAACGATGTAGGTGAACTGACTGCTTGCCGCTCACGCCCAAGTTATTGAGCAGGAGCCCAACTGAAAGTTCACCCTGATACTTTGAGTCGTTTCGAACGCGGGGGAAACCCGAGGTCATCCCTACTACTGATGTTGGACGTGGCCTGCCTGCTTGCAGGCAGGCGCTCCACGAGCTGCAATCGAATACCACATCGTATAGGGAGTGACCATGCACGTAATTGTCGAATTTTTCAGGCTTGGTGCTTGCGGCTATTGTGCGCGACAGTCATTCTCGATTTCGATGTACCTCGCCGTCGTCGCAGCTGTAGCCGGGTTAGCACTAGGCACGAAAAGCACCGTGACTATGTGGGCTACGTTGGCTGCTGGTCTTGGTGCTCTCCTTTGGGTAAGTCATTTGATTGCTTACAGTTTCAGATCCACACGTCAGGCTATCGAGCAGGGCATGGTGGAACGGCGAATGGCCGTAAGGCACCTCATCAAGTCAGTAGTGGTAGTCGGCGCCATTACAGCGCTGCCGGTAGCGTGGGCGCAGACCTTTAAGTGCCCAGAGGGCAGTCACGCGTGTGGCACCAAGGAAGGCAAGTGGTGCTGCATGAATGGCTATGGCTGTTGCAACAAGAAGCCACATTGTGCTTCTGCAGGCATGCGGTGCCCATAGTGGGTCTCCCAAATCTCTTGGCACTCCCTGCCCGGAGCAGTCGATTGATTGTGCAAAGGGGCGCCATGCGCCCGTTACCTACAGGTGTGCGTCGCGGAGGGGCGTGTTGGTGTCTACCGGGAAGCTGCCGCTCGACGGTGCTGAGATCGAGTGACCGATGTCAGACGGAGCAGCCTTTCACGCTGCCGGGGCCATTGACAGAGATCAGCCTGAAGCTGCTATCTGTGAAATGAGCCCACTTCGCAGCGAAGCGTCTTCAAAATGATCGACGTGAACCCTCCGCTCATCAACCCTGCCGGTCGCCCGCACCTCCGATGTCTGAAGTGTCGAACCCACCTGGTTTGGCCCACGGAATTGGAGAGCGTAGATTTGGCCAAACTCTGCGAGATCGCCCATCGTGATCCCCTGGAGGCCGCCACTTTTGCAGAGACCGTTCTCGGCTTGGCGCCTAGGGCAGCGAAGGCCCTCGCGTTGCATGTGTCCGAGAGGGGCGCTTTTCACAACTGCGGGCGCGCGGTCGTTGCGGGCGCTTCGCTGTGCGTCTGCAAGTCGGTCAATCTCAACTGGTAATCGGCGCCGGGTCTCAGACTGAGTACCCGCCCGCCGCATGACTCACGCAGCCAGCGCCAATCGTCCAACGGCAGCAAAAGAGACCCCCCAAAAACCAGCCCCACCCACAAAAAGGCCCGCAGGACCAAAGTCTCTGCGGGCCTTCGCAGGTCTGCACCTGCCGTGATCCGACGTGCTCTGTCGTGATCAGTAAGTCGCCACCAGCGACGCACCGCTCACCGTCGCATAGGCATTGACCAGGATGTAGTACGTGCCCGCCGTCGTCGCCGACAGCGACACGGTTTCGGCATTCGTGCTGCCTTCCGACTTCCCGTCATACGTGGTGGTGGTCGGTGCCGAGCCGCGGCGCACATAGATGTCGCCGTCACCCGAGCCGCCGGACAGCTTCACCGTCAGCGTCGTGCGGCCAGCCGGCACGGCGATGCTGAACAGCCGGGTCGCGCCCTTGGTCAGGCCGATGCCGGTCACCGGCACACCAGTGGACAGCACGGTGGTGGTCGGCGTGGTGCCGCCGCTGCAGCTCACGCCCACGGCCTTGAAGGCCGCGGTCACGTCCGCCGTCACATAGCCACGGGCCGTCGCCGCCTTCTCCACACCGCAGGCGCCTTGGTTGAAGGTGCTGCTGGACGTCCAGTACAGACGGTTCGCATCCACCATCACCTCAAACGCCTTGCGGGTGTTCCAGCCGGCCGTCTTGGCCAGCGTGTAGAAGGCCTTGTTGTAGACACCACTGGAGTAGTGGACGTCCAGCCCGGTGGTGTACTTGCTCGCGTCGGCAATGGAACGGCCATCGCGGGTCGGGTCGGCGAAGTAGCGCAGGGCGCCGCTGCTCTTGAAGATCTCCGTGCCCACCAGCCAGTCGTTCACGCCATTGCGGGCGTAGTACTCGGCAGCTTCGCCGGCCATGTCGGAGAAGGCTTCGTTCATGCCGCCCGACTGTCCGGAATACACCAGGCCGGAGTTCTGCTCGGTGAAGCCGTGGCTCACCTCGTGGGCAGACACATCCAGCGAGACCAGCGGGTAGAAGGTGGTGGCGCCGTCACCGAAGTACATCGCGGTGCCGTCCCAGAACGCGTTCTCGTAGTTGCTGCTGTAGTGCACCTTCATGTACAGGGTCTGCGAGATCGGCCGCAGGTTGAACCAGTCCCGGTACATGTTGAAGATCACGTTGCCGAAGAAGTGGGCATCGTTGATCGGCGAGTAGGCGCCGTTGATCTGCTTGTACTCGTTGCGCGAGCAGGTGAACTGGAACGGCGTGCTGCCACTCGTGCCGCCATTGAGGTTGACGGTGATGACATTGTTGTTGGTGTTCATCTGGCAGGTGTCGGTCACCTGCAGGTAGGGATAGTTGGTCCCGTACTCATACTTGCCGGTCTTGGCATTGCCGCCAGGGCCGGTGGCGTCCTTGTGGGTCAGGCCTTCCCAGCGCTGCAGCACGGCGCCGGTGGTGGCGTCGATCATGAAGTGCGGGCGGCTGGGCGTGCTGCGGTCATGGCGCACGAAGGACACCAGGTAGAACAGCTGCGCCTTGTTGGCGTCGTCCAGCTTGATGTAGAGCTTGACCTGCTCGTTCTCGGTGATGGTGGCGTTGATCGCGCTCTTGGCAATCGTCAGCACGCCGGCCGGCGAGATGCTGGCCTGGGTGGTGTTGAGGTCTTGCTGGATGTCGGTCACCAGGCTGCCCGAGAAACGGGCGGCGCTGACACCGGGGTCGCGGTGCTCAACCACGGCTTCGCCCCAGATGGGCACACCCTGGTAGTACTGCTGGTGCCGGGTGATGACGCGGCCGTTGGGATAGATCTGGCTGCGCACCGCCTGCAGATCCGTGGGGGCGAGACCCAGTGCCGTGGCGGCGGCTTGTGGCCCGCTGGCGGCTGCGGAAGTCGCGGATTGGAAGGTGCTGATCGGCGTGCTGTCGTCCAGAGGGACACGGTTCGCGGCCCAGGCCTGGCAGGTGGCTGAAGCGGCGGCGGCCAGGAGGCTGGCCTGCAGGAAACGGTGAAGGGATGCCTTCTTCATAGCGTGTCTTTCGTTCGTGATAGATCGTGGTTGAGGATCTCCCGAAGAAATACCCGGCCCCAGAACTGTGGTGGAAGGGCCGGTCCCCCACTTGCTCACCGGATGTCGGGGAGGGATGGGTGTTGGTGACTGCAAGAGCGCGAATGTAGGCACTTCGATGGCTCGAACGGACTGTCAGATCTGACATCCGTGATAACCCGTGTCACGTTTTCGTTGGGCGCGATGGGCGGGCGCGTCGCACCCGCATGCCTCTCACCGCGGGAGGCAAAGTCGCCCCGCATGCACCTCCATCGAGGGCTTCCCCGCGTGGCGTATTTGCAGCAGCCAGGACGTGCATCTGCCGCTGCATCAGGGGACGCATCAGGGACGCGCCAGGGACGCAACAGGATCGCGACGGGGCGAGATCAGTCGCTCGCCGCGGCCGCGTCGATGTAGGGCGCCGTCACCGACCCCTTGGCCTTCGCCACCTGCTGCGGCGTTCCGGCTGCCACGATGCGTCCGCCCGCCTGTCCAGCGCCCGGGCCCAGGTCGACCACCCAGTCCGCCTGCGCCACGACGCGCATGTCGTGCTCCACCACCACCACGCTGTGACCGGCCTCGACCAGGTCATTGAGCTGCGCCATCAGCCTGTCCACGTCGGACGGATGCAGCCCGGTGGTCGGCTCGTCCAGCACATACAGGGTGTGGCCCCGCGCCGATCGCTGCAGCTCGGTCACCAGCTTGATGCGCTGGGCCTCGCCGCCGGAGAGCTCGGTGGCGGGCTGGCCCAGCCGCAGGTAGCCCAGGCCGATGCCCTGCAGCAGCCCAAGCGGTCGAGCCAGGGACGGTTCGTCCGCGAAAAACGCCAGCGCGGACTCCACCGTCATGCCCAGCACATCGGCAATCGACTGGCCGCGCAAGCGCACCTTCAGCGTGGCCTCGTTGTAGCGGGCGCCATGGCAAGTGGGGCAGGGCGCAAACACGCTGGGCATGAACAGCAGCTCCACGCTCACAAAGCCTTCCCCTTCACAGGTCTCGCAGCGCCCTTTGGCGACGTTGAAGGAGAAGCGTCCGGCATCGAATCGCCGCGAGCGCGCCGCCGGGGTGGCGGCAAACAGCTTGCGCACATGGTCAAACAGCCCGGTGTAGGTGGCCAGGTTGGAGCGGGGCGTGCGCCCGATCGGCTTTTGGTCCACCTGCACCAGACGCCGGATGTGCTGGGCGCCGTCGCTGATGCGCCCGCCGGTGGCAGGGACGGGCTCGCTGTCCAGCGCCTCGTCTTCCTCCGCCGGGCTGGCCGTGTCCTGCCCCAGATGCTCGGACACCAGATCCACCAGCGCCCGGCTGATCAGCGACGACTTGCCCGAGCCGGAGATGCCCGTCACAGCGGTGAACACGCCCAGTGGGAATTCCGCAGCCAAGTCCACCAGGTTGTTCTGCGTGATGCCCGCCAGTCGCAGCCAGGCTTGCGGCGGGCGGGGCGTGCGCGTTGGCGCGCGGTCGCGGGCCTTGGCCGGAAACAGATGTGTGGCAGTGCTCGAGTCCTTCACCCCTCGCAGGCCTTCCACCGGCCCGCTGTAGAGCACCTGCCCGCCGCGCTCACCGGCCTGCGGCCCGACGTCGACGATCCAGTCGGCCTGACGCATCAGGGCCAGGTCGTGCTCCACCACATAGACGGAGTTGCCCGCCGCCTGGAGCTGGCGCAGGGCCGCCATCAGCGCTTCCCCGTCGGCAGGGTGCAGGCCGGCGGAGGGCTCGTCCAGCACGTAGATCACACCAAACAGGTTGGAGCAGATCTGGGTGGCCAGTCGCAGCCGCTGCAGCTCGCCGGGCGACACGCTGGGCGTGGCCCGATCCAGCGACAGATGACCGAGCCCCAGCGTCAGCAGCGGCGCCAGGCGCATCAATACATCCGCCACGATGCGCTCGGCCGCGATGCGTTTTTCCTGGGAGGTGCCGGTGTGGCGCACCGCGCCCAGCCGCTGCGCCACCTCAGCCAGGGACAGCTGCGACAGGGTGCCGATGTCCAGCCCGTCGAAGGTCACCGAAAGCGCCTCGCGCTTGAGCCGCTTGCCGTCACACACCGGGCAGGCGCCGCCGATCATGTAGCGCGACACCCGGCGTTTCATCAGCGCGCTCTGGGTGGTGGCGAAGGTGTGCATCACATAGCGGCGGGCGCTGCTGAAGGTGCCCTGATAGCTCGGCTCCATCTTGCGCTTGAGCGCGTCGCGCGTCTCGGCTGGGGTGAAGCCGGCATAGACCGGCACAGTGGGCTGCTCCTCGGTGAACAGGATCCAGTCCCGCGTCTTGCGCGGCAGATCGCGCCAGGGGGTGTCGACGTCGATGCCCAGCGTCACCAGGATGTCCCGCAGGTTCTGTCCGTGCCAGGCCGGCGGCCAGGCGGCCACAGCCCGCTCGCGGATTGTCAGGCTCGGGTCCGGCACCATCGACGCCTCCGTGACCTCATAAACACGGCCCAGGCCGTGGCAATGGGGGCAGGCGCCTTGCGGCGTGTTCGGCGAGAAGTCCTCCGCATAGAGCATCGGCTGCCCCGACGGATACCGGCCGGCCCGCGAATAGAGCATGCGCAGCAGCGAGGACAGCCCCGTCACGCTGCCGACTGAGGACCGCGCATTGGGCGTTCCGCGCTGCTGCTGCAGGGCTACCGCCGGCGGCAGGCCGTGAATGGCATCCACTGCCGGGACACCGACCTGATCGATCAGGCGGCGGGCATAGGGCGCGACGGATTCAAAGTAACGGCGCTGGGCTTCGGCGTAGATCGTGCCGAAGGCCAGGGAGGATTTGCCGGAGCCGGAGACACCGGTGAAGGCCACCAGGGCGTCGCGCGGGATGTCGACGTCCACGTTCTTGAGGTTGTGCTCGCGGGCCCCGCGCACCTGAACGCAGGCGGGGCGGTCCATGCCCATGCCCATGGTCGAGTGCAAGGAAGGCGCCTCCGCAGGAGACTTCGCTGAAGCCTTCCCTGACGCCTTCGCAGGCGATGCTGGGGGCGCACTGGCGGCACCGATGGCAATGGTGGCACTACCGGCACTACCGGCACTGGCAGCCTTTGCGCCACGAGCGGTGCGTGAAGAACGGGTCGAGTCTTTCGGCAAGGCGGCACCTGAAGAAAAGGGGAGCAGGAGTATCGGACCTGCGCCCCTTCAGCAAACCAGGTGCCCGCTGGGGCGGGCGATCCACGCGCGATCCACGGGCGCGCCGCGTGCCCAACGCGTGCCCAACGCGTGCTCAACGCATGCCCGCTGCGTGCGGTCAGGACCCCCGCAGCTTGAAGACCCGCACCGTCTGGGCCAACTGATCAGCCTGATGCCGCAGGCTGTCCGCCGCCGCTGCGCTTTGCTCCACCAGCGCCGCATTCTGCTGAGTGACCTGGTCCAGCTGCGTCACCGCATCACTGACCTGGCTGATGCCCGAGGTCTGCTCGGTGGTGGAATGAGAAATCTCGCCCAGCAGGTCATTGACCTTCTGCACCTGGGCCACGATGGCGGTCATGCTGCGGCCGGCCTCATCCACCAGCCGGGTGCCGACTTCCACCTTCTGTGAGCTGTCCTCGATCAACTGCTTGATCTCCTTGGCCGCACTGGCCGAGCGCTGCGCCAGCGTCCGCACTTCCGCGGCCACCACCGCAAAACCGCGGCCCTGTTCACCGGCGCGTGCCGCCTCCACCGCCGCATTCAGCGCGAGGATGTTGGTCTGGAAGGCGATGCCGTCGATGACGCCGATGATGTCGGTGATGCGGCGTGAGGACGTGACGATGTCCTGCATCGTCGCCACCACATTGCCCACCACCACGCCCCCGCCGGCTGCGGCGGAGGCCGCCTCACCGGCCAGCCGGGCCGCTTCCTGCGCCGTGTCGGCATTGCTGCGCACGGTGCTGGTCAGCTCTTCCATCGAGGCGGCGGTCTCCTCCAGATTGGCGGCCTGCTCCTCGGTCCGTTGGCTGAGATCGGCATTGCCGTTGGCGATCTCGCTGGAGCCGGTGGCGATGTTCTCGCTGCCCTGGCGCACCGTGCTGACGATGCGGGCCAGCGAGGTCTGCATGTGGCGGGTGGCGTCGAGCATTTCGCCGACTTCTCCGCGGCCGGTGGTGGGAATGTCCTGCGACAGGTCCCCATCGCCGATGGCTTTCACGGCCTGGGTGACCTGGCCCAGGGACTGGCGAATGCCCGCCACCAGCATCCAGGCCAGCAAGCCCAGCAGCACCAGGCCGGCGCCGCCGGAGACGATGGTGAGCCAGCGGTAGCCGTTGACCATCTGCAGGGCCTGCTCCGCCTGCTCCGCCGAACGGCGGGCCTGGTAGGCCACCATCTTCTCCGCCATGGCGTTGTACTTGTCCATCAGCGGCGCATAGCTGTTTTGCGCCAGCGTCTTGGCCTGGGCCAGATCGCCGCTCTTCTTCAGCGCCAGGGATTTGTCGCGCGCTTCCAGATACGGCTTGCGGGCCTCGCTGAGTTCTTCCAGGATGGCCAGGCCTTCGGGGGACTTTTCCAGCTCCACGTAGCGCTTCTGGGTCTCGGAAGTGTCCTTGGTGGTGGCGGCGATGGCGTCCTTGAAGTAGTTCTGCAGCTCGTCGCCGTCGGACATGATCACCGCAAAGACGCGGGTGGAATTGACGGCGATGTTGGTGCGCCAACGCTGCGCCAACTGCAGTCGCTCGACCTGCTCATTGGCGACATGGTCGATCGTGTCGCCCAGCTGGTTGACCCGGAACAGGCTGATGCCGCTCAGGCCCAGAAGGATGGCGGCGGCAATGGCCACAAGAAGCACGAACTGCTGGGCGATGCTGAATCGCGCGCCCAGACCGCCCACCGGTGAAGTGGTTCCCAAGGTGATCTCCCCGGAAGCCTCCGAGAGGCTTCAAGACGATGCAAGCGGACGATCGGCGCTCGGTTGGCCGAGCCTGTCGTCCGTCATTTCTCCCTGACGTCCCATGTGCCTGATGGTACGCGGGCGATCATCGCCCGGGGTGGTTTCTTGTGCGTCCCACACCGGAGGGACGCGACAAAGGTCGCGTCCTGGCTCAGTCCGTCACAGCGGGCGTTCCAGCCGGTAGAGCCCCACATCCACCCGTCCGGCCAGGAATCCGGCCTCGCAGTAGCAGAGGTAGTACTCCCAGACCCGCTTGAACGGCAGGTCAAAGCCCAGGGCCTCGATCGCCGGCCATTGCGCCAGGAAGCGGTGTCGCCAGTCGGCCAGGGTGCGGGCGTAGTCACGGCCAAAGCGCAGCTCGGTGCTGAAGCGCAGGCCCACCCGGCTGGCATGGGCCGCCATGCGCTCCGGGGTGGGCAGCATGCCGCCCGGGAAGATGCAGCGCTGGATGAAGTCCGGGCTGGATCGGTAGGCCTCGAAATGCGCCTCGTCGATGGTGATGGCCTGCAGCACTGCCGAGCCACCGGGCTTGAGCCGGTCCTTGAGGGTCTGGAAGTACACCGGCCAGTATTCCTCGCCCACCGCCTCGATCATCTCGATCGAGACGATGCGGTCGAACTGGCCCTGCACGTCGCGATAGTCCTGCAGCCGCAGGTCGACCCGGTCGGCCACCTGCCACTGCCGGGCGCGCTCCTGGGCAAAGGCCAGTTGCTCGGTCGACAGGGTCAGGCCCACCACCTGGGCCTGGCAGCGCTGCGCCAGGGTGGCCGCGAGCGTCCCCCAGCCGCAGCCGATCTCCAGCACCTGCTGGCCGGGCTGCGCATCCAGCAGCGACACGATGCGGTCCAGCCGGCGCTGCTGGGCGTCTTCCAGGGTGGCTGCGGTGTTGGGGCCGTCCGTGTCGTAGAGCGCGCTGGAATAGAGCATGCTGGGGTCCAGCCATTGCTCATAGAACCGGTTGCCCAGGTCGTAATGCGCGGAGATGTTGTCGCGGCTGCGCCGACGGGTGTTGGCATTGGCCCGGTGGCGCAGCAGCCCCAGCCAGCGCGCCGGCCCCCGGGCACGGCCCTGGCTCTTGAGCGCGGTTTCATTGGCCAGGCCGAAGGAGAGCAGGGCGGTGAGGTCCGGGGTGCTCCAGTCGCCGTCGCGATAGGAGAAGGCCAGGCCCAGGTCGCCTTCCAGCGACAGGCGCAGCAACGGCCGCCAGCGGTGCAGATGCAGGGCCGCGCGCGGTCCGGGCAGGTTGCCGCCCAGCATCATCGTGCTGCCGTCGGGCAGGGTCAGGTCGAGCTGGCCGTGGCGAATGCGTTCGCAGGCGCGGCGGACGGCGGGGAGGCGCAACAGCCAGTGCTTCGCGGTCCCGGTCCCGGTCCTGACAGGCGCGTCGGACGACGAGCCAGGCGGCGGGGACGGCGGGAGCGTGCGGCTGTTGGGATGCATGGCGCTTCGTTCCTGTTTCATGAAGTCGATAGTGGCGGGCGCTGAGGCCGCTCAGGGAAGATCGGTCGGGACCGGCTGGACCGGTCGCACGACGGTGACGGGAGGCTGGGGCGGCTGGCCGCGCTCATGCAGGCGGGCGCCCTTGAGCCACAGGCGCAGCGCTTCCCAGTGGATGCTGACGATCACCTTGAGCGTCAGCAGCGGATAGGACACCAGCAGGCTCAGCAGGCCGCCGTCGGTCAGCGGGGCGCGGCGGGCATCGTGGCGGGCATTGAGCACCGGCGCACCGTCGGCGTTGTCATGCACCGAGATGCCCAGCGACAGCTGCTCGCGCGGCGGGTCGATGCGGAAGCGGTAATGCAGGTCCATGCCCAGGAAGGGCGACACATACAGCTGCTTGTCGCAGCGCTGCAGCACGGTGCGGGCCTGCCGCTGGTCGGGCGCCACTTCGGCCAGATAGCTGTGCCGCTGGCCGAAGGTGTTGTTGACCTCGTAGAGGATGGCCTGCAACTCGCCGTCCGGCGCATGGCAGAACCACACGCTCAGCGGATTGAACGCATAGCCCAGCAGACGCGGCATGGTCAGCAGCCGCAAGGGGCCGCCCACCGGCAGGCCGGCCCGGCTCAGGTGCGCGTCGATCTGGGCGCGCAGCGTGGCGACGTCCGGCGCCTGGCCGTCGCCATGATCGGACGGGCGGAAGCTGAAGAGGTTGAAGCGGCCAATGCTGAACCAGCGCAGACGGCGGTCCAGGGCCGGCAACTCATCCAGGTCCAGCAGCAGGGTGAAGAGACGGTATTGCAGGCGATGGCGCATCGGCCGCAGGCGCTGGTGCATCACCTCCCCGCGGTAGATGGCCGATGCGTGGACCGCGTCCTGGGTGTCACTCATGCCGCGGACACCTGCGTCGTCACCGGTCCTACCCCCTGCAGGGCTGCCTGCGGCAGGTGGATGCGGCCGGATTCGTTCTCCACGTTCCACGGGCGACGCACGCCGCCGAGCGCTTCCGCCACCGCCAGACCGGCCTGCAGGCCGTCCTCATGGAAGCCCGAGCCGAAGTAGGCGCCGCAGAACCAGGTGTTCTGCTGCCCCTGCAGGCTCCACAGCTGACGCTGCGCCTGGATGGCGGCGCCGTCAAAGCGCGGATGTTCATAGACCTCGGTATGCACCAGCAGTTCCGGACGCGGTGCCCCCGTCGGGTTGAGCGTCACGAACAGCGGCGTGGCCTGGGGGCCTTGCGGCAGATGCGGTTGCAGCCGGTTCATCCAATAGGTGACGGTGGGGGGGGCCTCGCTGGCGGACTTTCCGCTGCCGGCCAGGTAGTTCCAGCTGCACCAGACCGACCGGCGACGCGGCATCAGGGCCGGGTCGTGATGCAGCACCGCCAGGTTGCGGCTGTAGGTCAGGGCGCCCAGCACCCGGCGCTCATCGGCGGTCGGGGTGGGCAGCATGCGCAGGGCCTGGTCGGAATGGGCGGCGATGACCACATGGTCAAACTGCCGGCTCAGCGCGCCGCTGCGGGTGTGCAGCCGCACGCCGCCGGGCTCGCGCAGGACGGCCAGCACCGATTCATTGCGGTGGATGCGGTCGCCCAGCGGCTCGGCCAGGCGGCGCACATACTCGCGGCTGCCGCCGTCCACCGTGCGCCAGACCGGTCGGCCGGACACCTTCAGCAGACCGTGGTTCTCGCAGAAGCGCACGAACGAGGCCATCGGATAGCGGCCGATGTCCGAGGCGGTGGACGACCAGATGGCGGCGCCCATCGGGTAGAGATGGTCGTCGCGGAAGGCGCGGCCGTAGCCGCGGGCGTCGAGGTAGTCGTCCAGAGCCAGGTCGCCGCACTGGGCCACATCGGCGGGCGCCTCTTTATAAAAACGCAGCAGCTCGCGCAGCATCCGCCAAAAGCGCGGCCGCACCAGGTTGCTGCGCTGGGCAAACAGACCGTTGAGGTCGGTGCCCGCATATTCCAGCCGGCCGTGGTCCAGGCTGACCGCGAAGGACATGTCGGACGCTCGGGTCGGCACGCCCAGATGCTGGAACAGGGCGGTCAGGTTGGGGTAGGAGGGTTCGTTGTAGACGATGAAGCCGGTGTCCACCGCCACCTGCCGGATGCCGCAGGGCGCGTCCACCGTGTTGCTGTGACCCCCGATGCGGCCTTCAGCCTCGAAGACCTCCACCTCATGACGCTGGGAGAGCAACCAGGCGCAGGACAGTCCGGCGATGCCGCTGCCCACCACCGCAATGCGCAGGGGGCGGTCGGTGGCCGCGGCGGGGTGGGGCGGGAGGGCGTGAAGGTGGGGACGGTCCATGGTGGGTTCTGTGCAATTTTCACTTGTACGCGCGGCGGCGACGTTTGGATCGTCCGTCGGATGCGGGAGAACCCTGGGTCGGGCGCTGAGGCGGGGCGAAAAACGCCCGGATGGCGGGGGCAGTGATGATCAGCGATGATCCGAACCGCCGTTGGACGCGTATAGGGCTGCATGGGCACCCTGCGACGCGACTCTCTGGCACAGACCCCGGCTCCACAGCCGGGCACGGCGGCTTTGCCCAAGCCGTCCTCGTCGGCCGTGCCTCACTTGAAAATTGTTTCCCTCCATGGCGAGCCCCCCATCGATCCGTTGCGCGGTCCGCCGCCCGGCGGGTCGGGTGCTGCCCATCCTGCGGCATTGACCGACCTTGCCGGTGCTTTGGCGCCGGAAACCGGGCCTTCTGCAGACGACTGGTCCGAATGGATTCGGCGAGTGGCCGAGCACAAGGACCGGGACGCCTTCTCCCGTTTGTTCCAGCATTTTGCCCCGCGTGTGAAGAGTTATCTCATGCGCACCGGCAGCAGTGAACAAATGGCCGAAGACCTGTCGCAGGAAGCACTGGTGACGGTGTGGCGCAAGGCCGCCCTGTTCGACCCTGCCCAGGCGGCGGTGTCGACCTGGATCTTCACCATCGCCCGGCGCCTGCGGATTGATGCTGCCCGTCGGCATCGGCTGGAGGACACGGGCGATGAAGCCTTTGATTTCGACCGCCTGGAAGCCGATCAGCGGGAGCTGGGTGAGAACACCGACGCCACCCGCCTGACCCGGCGCATCCGTGACGCCCTGGGCCGGCTGCCTGCCGAGCAGGCCCAGGTCCTGCGTCTTTCCTATTACGACGACGAGCCGCATGCCCGGATTGCCGCCGAACTCGGACTCCCGCTGGGAACCGTGAAGTCGCGCATCCGGCTGGCCGTGGCGCAGCTGCGCAAGATGCTGGACGCCTGACATGTTAGCCATGACTGTTTCCGCCCCCGTCGCACCGACCCGTTCCAGGGCCGGCATCCAACATCATCCGGCCGACGAGCATCTGCTGGCGCTGGCTGCGGGCTCATTGCCCGTGGGCATCCGGCTGGTGACGCAGACCCACCTGGAGCTGTGCAAGAGCTGCCGCGACCGGGTGGCCATGCTGGAAGCGCTGGGCGGTGTGGTGCTGGAAGACCAGCCCGCGGCCGCGATGCGCGACGATGCGCTGGAACGGGCCTTCGCCGCCATTGATGCGCTGGAGCCGGAAGGTCCGCGCACGCTCAAGGTGGCGGGCCCGCCACCGCTGCCCGCCGGCGCCGTCTGGCCCAAGGCCCTGGCCCATTGCAGCGCCACCCGCTGGCGCTGGCTCGGCCCGGGCATGCGCTGGAGCCGTGTCAGCGTGCCGGAGGCCCCGGACGCCAATGTCTTCCTGCTGCGCATCGGCGCGGGCAAGTATCTGCCGCAGCACACCCATGACGGGGTGGAACTCACCCAGGTCATCTACGGCCATTTCCATGACGGCCGGGAACTGTTCGGCCCCGGTGACTTCGACTGGGCCGACGGCGAGGTGCACCACCAGCCGGTGGTGCAGGACGGCAGCGAATGCATCTGCATCGCTGCCGTCGAGGGACGGCTGAGCTTCGACGGGTTTATCGCCCGCTGGTTCGGCTCACTCGTCGGCATGTAGCCAGGGTGAGGGCGGTGGCGGCCCAGGCGGCCACACCGCTCGCAAAAGATCCCCAGATCAGGTCCATCACCGTCACCGACCAGGGCCAGTCGCGCATCGTGGCCTGATTGGTCAGGTCATAGGTGGCGTAGGCCATCAGCCCGAACAGGGCCCCGCGGCCCAGCGCCACGAGACTGCGGCCTTGCTGCAGCGCCGGCGCCTCGCCGAAGAACACCACCCCGCCGATATACAGCAGATAGAACAGGGCTGCGGCGCCCCAGTCCACCGTACTGGCCATCAGGTGGCCAATGGCCGGCTGGTACAGCGCCTGGTTCGCCTGGCTCAGCCAGACGGCATCCATTCCCAGAAAAATCACTGCGGTGAGGCCATAGGCCAGCGGCCAGCGCCAGACCGGCGCTGCGGTCGGTGCGGATGCATGGAGCGTGGAAGCGGGGGAGCCCGGCGACCGGTGCGCGGCATTGCCGGACCGGGGGGAAGCACTGTGGGCGGGGGGCATGAGCGTCTCCTGAGAGGGGAACAGAGGGAATCAATCGAGGGAACAAACGGGGGAACAAACAGGCGGAACAAGAAGGGGATCCAGTGATGGGGATCAGCCCTGATTCAGGCCTGGCAAGCAAGCCACCCGGCACGCGTGGGCCGGGTGGCAGTTCACTCAGAGCAGTCGGTAAGTCAGCAGACGGTCGCCGCGCACGCGCGCATCCAGGCCCAGCCAGCGCTGGTCGCTGCGGTCCAGCCAGAGCGTCAGCCGCTGGGCGTCGCCCTTGGGCGGCTTGGTGACCAGTTGCCAGCGAGCGGCCATCACCTCGCGGCCAGCGACCTGGATCGTGGCGTCGGGAAGGCGCTCCACCTTCACCTCGTCCATCTTGCCGGTCTGCGGGTTGAGCAGGCGGGTCTGTTGCACCAGGGCGGGATGCCAGTAGGCGTAGCTCATCACGCAGTCGCCCTTGGCCGGGGTGGCGGCGCTGCCACTGCCACTGCCACTCGAATTGCCAGTGCCGCTACCGTCTCTGCGCCAATCGACCTTCTCCGCCTTGCCGTCATCGTCCGTGGTGCTTTGCACCGCGTCGACACAGTCACCCTGCCAGCGCTCCTGCGCCTGATGGCGATAGCGGAACACGGTCAGCCCGAGCAGCTTGACGGCCATGGTGGCGTCACTGGAGACGGTGCGGGCGTCCGGCGGCCCGCTCACTTCGAAGCGATGGGTGCCGATGGGCTTGCCATCCAGCCGGATGTCGAAGTTCCAGGTCTGGGCCTGAGCCCAGCCGCTCAAACCGCTCAAGCCGAGGAGGGTCCCCAGCAACAGGGCACCGTGCGGACGATGGACAACGGGGAAAAGCTTTCGCATCTGTTGGCACCGGGAGTGGACAAAAGGGTCAGGCCGCGCCCTTGCGCCGGGGCGGCCAGGGAATGAAGGCGCTGGTGCGGGCGATGTAGTCGCGGTAGGCGGGGCGGCGCTCGCCGATGTCCTTTTCCAGCAGGCTCACGCCGGACACCTTCAGCAGCAGCACCGTCATCAGCAAGGGGGAGACCAGGGCCCACAGGCCGGACAGTCCCGCGCCCGACAAGGCCATCAGCCCCACGCCCCACCACAGGCAGCATTCGCCGAAGTAGTTGGGATGGCGGCTGTAGCGCCACAAGCCGGTGTCCAGCACCCGGTCGCCCTGGCGGGGCACCCGGCGAAAGCGCGCCAGTTGCGCGTCCGCCACCGCTTCCATCAGGACGCCCACGGCCGCCACGACGGCGCCCAGCGTGTCCAGCGGTCCCCAGTCGGAACGCTCCAGGCCGGCAGCCGCCAGGAAGGGCAGGCTCACCATCCAGCCCAGCACCGCCTGCAGCAGGAACACCAGGTAGAAACTCTTGAAGGCAAAGCCCGGCTGGTTGCGCTCACGCATCTCGCGATAACGCCGGTCTTCGCCATGGCCCCAGTTGCGCACGGTGATGTAGACCCCCAGGCGCACCGCCCAGGCCAGGGTGATGGCCGCCATCACCAGCGTGCGGGCGTCGGCGCCCAGGCGCCACACATACCAAAGGGCCGGTGCCGTGATGAACACCGACCAGACGCGGTCCGCCACGCTGGCGTCCCGCAGGGGCAGGCTGATCAGCCAGGTCGGCAGGGCGATGAGCACGCAGATCAGCAGCCCGCCGCCGGCAGCGGCCCACAGGCTGGAGGGGTGGAGCACGGCGTCGAGGAAGTCCATGGCGAGGGTCGGCAAGGGTGGCAGCACCGGGATGGGCTGCAGTCACAGGGGCAAGGGAGGCGCCAGCGCAGAAGCGCGGGCGCCATCGTCAGCGTCAGCGTCAGCGTCAGCGCAGTGGCAGTTGCCAAGCACCTGGCACTGGCACGGGCACTGGCACTGACACTGGTAGCGGTGGGCGCAGGGCCGACCGCTCAGCGGCGCGGCGCGAAGAGATAGTGGCTGACCCACCATTGCTGGCCCTGGTCATACGCAAACAGCTCCTGCACCGACAGCAGGAACAACCGCCAGCGCTGCCACCACATCGGGGCCTGCGCCGCGCCGTAAACGGACTCCAGCACCGGCATCACCGCCAGACGGTTGGCATCGAACTTCTCCAGCCAGGCGCCGGCGGTGCGCGCATAGTGCCGGCCGTCCCAGCGCCACTGCTGCTGCAGCGCCAGATCACCCTGGCAGCGCAGGGCCAGATCGTCACTGGGCATCATGCCGCCGGAGAAGAAATACTGGCTCATCCAGTCGGTGTCATCCCGGACCTCAAAGGCATAGGGGGCGCCGCGGTGGGCGAAGACATGCATGAAGAAGCGGCCATCGTCCTTCAGCCAGCGCGAGACCTTGCGGAAGGCCTGCGGCCAGTTGCGCAGATGCTCGAACATCTCGACGGAGACGATGCGGTCGAACTGTCCGTCCATGCCGCCGTCGTCGCCCAGGCGGTTGAAGTCCATGGTCAGCACCTGCAGGTTGTGCAGGCCGCGCTCCTGGGCACGGGCCAGGATGAATTCGCGCTGAGACGCGGAATTGGAGACGGCGGTGATCCGTGATTGCGGGTAGTGCGCCGCCATCCACAGGCTCATCGAGCCCCATCCGCAGCCCAGTTCCAGAATGGTCTGACCGTCCGCCAGGCCCGCCCGCGTGGCGGTTTCCTGCAGGGCGGCGGCTTCGGCCTGTTCCAGCGTGGCAACGCCCTCGGGCCACCAGCAGCAGCTGTATTTCAGATGCGGGCCCAGCATGTTGAGATAGAGCGCGGCCGGTAGTTCGTAGTGCTGTTCATTGGCCTTTTCCGGCACCAGCGCCAGGGCGGACCGGTCCAGCGAGGCCAGGAACTGCGCCGTCAACTGCGCCGCCGACTCCGCATGGCGGGCCTGTGATTCATCCAGCCGCTGGCGCAGCAGCTGGCGAATACCGGCGCGCAGCGCCACATCGGGCAGCAGGCCGCGTTCGGCCATCTGGACGGCGAGGGAGGAGAGTTTGAGAGTCATGGGGCGCTTGTTCTCGTGGAGCTTGTGCACTTGTACGCGCGACCCGGGCTGCTGGATCTGAGGGAAAACGCAATTCGGCGCTGAACAGGTGGTGCCCAGTGCGGGGAACGCGGGGCACGCCGGGGCCATCGTGGAGACGCCGGAGAGACTCCGGGGATGCATCGACGAATCGAGAAGCACGCAGTGGAGGTGGGCAGGCGAGCGGGAAGAGGGGCGGGAAGAGGGGCGGCAAGTGAAGCGCCCTCAATGTCACCAGCACGGGAGGGACTGTCATTTGGGCATTCATGGGAAGCGCTTTTAGCGATTCAGTCACGATTGGTCCGCCATAAATATCAATCTCAAGCGCGGCGCCCTCGTATAGTGATGGCATCAGAGAGGTAGAGCCATGAAAAAAGTGCTGGTGGTGGACGACCACGCCGATATCCGTCGACTGATTCGCCTGACGCTGGACTTCGAGGACTTCGAGGTGCGTGAGGCGCCGGACGGTCCCGGCGCGCTGACGGTGTTGCAGGACTGGACCCCGGACGCCATCCTCATCGACGTGATGATGCCCGGCATGGACGGCTTCACCCTGTGCCGCACCATTCGCGCGCAACCCAGCACGTCGCACATCCCGGTGCTGTTCCTCAGCGCCCGCGGGCATGCGCGCGACACCGACGAAGGGCTCAAGGCCGGCGGCAGCGCCTACCTGATCAAGCCCTTCAGTCCTCTGCAATTGATTCACGAATTGAGCCGGGCCAGCGCCAAGGCCGCTTGATGACCGTCCCCATGTCCGACACCAATTCTTATGACGCGCAGGCGTTTGCGCAAATGGAGCGCATCGTCTCCGACCTGCGCATCATGTATCGTGAACGCAATGAAGCCCTGCGTCAGGTGACCCGGGCGCATCACGATGCCCTGATGCGACTGGCCCGGGCCGCCGAATTCCGAGATGACGATACCGGCGTGCACATATTCCGCATCGGTTATCTGGCCGAGGCCCTGGCGATCAAGCTGGGGCAGGGCGAGGCCTTTGCGCGTCTGCTGCGCAGTGCCGCGCCCATGCATGACATCGGCAAGATCGGCATTCCGGACCATGTGCTCAAGAAGCAGGGGCCGCTGACGGTGGAGGAGCGGGCGATCATGAACCGTCACCCGGAGATCGGCGCCGACATCCTGGGCCGGTCCAACATCCCGGTCTTCCTGCTGGCGGCCGAGGTGGCCCTTTGCCACCATGAGCGCTGGAACGGCCTGGGGTATCCGCGCGGCCTCAAGGGCGAGGACATTCCGATCTCTGCCCGCATCGTGGCCGTGGCCGATTTCTTCGATGCCCTGGCCATGGACCGCTGCTACCGGCCCGCCTTTGCGCCCGAGGTGGCCCTGGGCATGCTGCAGGCGGAAAGCGGCAAGGCCTTCGACCCGCAGGTGGTGCAGGCCTTCACCGACCATTTTGAAGAACTGCTGGCGCTGCGGGCCCGCATCAATGCCGCCCCGCCGACCCACGACGAACTGCTGGGCAGCCTCTGAGCAACGGCCCGGACACAGGGAGCCTTCATGCCAACGAACGCTATGCATCGGCCCTCGCGACCCTCGTCGCGCTCTTCTCAGGCGCTGAGCCCGGCTTGGCGGGGCTTGGCCCTGTGCCTGGCGGCCGCCTTCTGCCTGAGCGGCATGAGCGGCGTCAGCCGGGCCGCCGCGCCTGAGCCGCCGCCGCCGCCCCCGTCAGCCGACCTCTCCGTTCCGGTGCTCACCCGCCTCAAGGCCAGCGGTGAACTGCCGGTCTGCATCTGGCCGGACTACTACGGCATCACCTTCCGCAATCCCTACACCGGCCAGCTCAGCGGCATCGATGTCGAGCTGTCCGAGGCCTTTGCCAAGGACCTCGGGGTCAAGCTCCGCTATGTGGAGTCGTCCTTCGCCACGGTGATCGACGACGTCACCAAAGGCCGCTGCGACATTGCCATGTTCGCCATCGGCGTGACACCTCAGCGCCGCGAACGACTGGCCTTCAGCGCGGCCTATCTGCAAAGCGACATCTATGGCATCACCACCCGGTCCAGCCGCCTGGTGAAGACCTGGGACGACATCGACCAGCCCGGCGTGGCGGTCGCGGTGCAGGCCGGCACCTTCATGGAGCCGGTGATGACCGAGCGCCTGAAGCAGGCGCGGCTGGTCGTCATCCGTCCGCCCAAAACGCGCGAGGCCGAACTGGCCGCCGGGCGGATCGACGTCTTCATGACCGACTATCCCTACAGCCGCCGCTTGCTGGAGAACGCCGATTGGATGCGCCTCATCCCGCCGCCCAAGCCCTTCCACGTGCTGCCCTATGCCTATGCGGTGCGTCCCGGTGACGAGGCCTGGCTGACCCGCATCAACAGCTTTGTTGCGGCCATCAAGGCCGATGGCCGTCTGGCCGCTGCCGCCCGCCGCAACGGACTGACCGACATCCTGGCCCGCTGAGCCATGACCGTGCGCCGCCCGCAAACCCTCTCGCTGGTGTGGCTGGCGCGCGGGGTCGGTGCGTCCCTGGCGCTGGCTGCGGCGCTGGGCGTCGGCTTCCTGACCTGGCAAAGCCGCAATGAGGCGCTGGAGGCGGCCCAGGAGCGCAGCCGGCTGATCGCCCGGGTGCTGGAAGACCATGCCACCCAGACCCTGGAGTCCGCCGCACTGGCCTTGACCACCGTGGGCGATGCGATCCGCACGCAGCCGGTCGTCGACCCGGCGCATGTCTCCCAAATGCTGGGTCAGATGCTGCTGGCCCAGCCGACCCTTCGCGAAGCGGCGCTGCTGAGCGAAAGCGGACAGGTGCTCAGCAGCTCGGCCGGCCATCCACCCGGCAGTCTGGTCCGCATGGCCGAATGGGGGCCGCTGCCCGTGGGCGACGGCAAGGTCACCCTCATGCACCTGCAGGGCGGGCGTGGTCTGCTGGACGGACGGCGCCCGCAGCGTATCGACCAGGTGTCCTATCTGCCGCTGGTGATGCCCTTCCAGTCGCATGCACGGCGCCTGTACCTGGTGGCGTTGGTCAATCCCGATGCGCTCGCCAATTACCAGCAGGGCGTGGCGGAGCCGGAATGGCATGCGGGCCTGTTCAGCTACGGGGGACAACTGCTCGCGGCAACCACCGAGTTTCCGCTCAAGCCCGGCTCCTGGCAGCAGGCGCACCGGCTGTTCCGCGAGGCGCTGCCGGCGCAGGCCATCGGCGGCTGGCAGGGCCCAGGATTCAGCGACGGCCAGCAACTGCTGACCTATCGGGTCTCCCGCTCGCGCCCGATGGTGGTGGTCGTGGAGCAGGAGCGCAGCCGTCTGCTGGCGGACTGGCGCGAGAGCCTTTGGTGGAATGCCGGCGCACTGCTGGTGATGGAACTGCTGATCCTGGGGGGCATGGCGGCCACACTTCGGGCGCTGTCGACCCGGGCGCAGGCGCAGCGGGTGCTGGATGAGGCCTATGCCAAGCTCTCCGCCAGCGAGCAGGAGATGTCGCTGGTGCTGCGCAGCATCCAGGAGCTGATCTTTCGCACCAATGCAGATGGCGAGCTGGTGTTCGTCAATGCCCGCTGGGGGCTGCTCACCCGCGAGCCGACCCAGAAGATCCTCGGACGCAAGATTTCCAGCCTCGCGGTCCCGGGAGACCGGGCCCAGGTGGAGCGGCTGTTCTCCGATGCGACCCCGGACGGCGTGCGGCATGCGGAGGTGAGCGTGCCGGTCTCGCCGGGGCAATTGCGCCGCTTCTCGATGGCCGTGGTGCCCCTGCGCACCGGCGACCGGATCGACGGGTATGCCGGCTCGGCGGTGGACGTCACCGAGCGCTATGAGGCCGAGGCCCGTCTGCAGCAGCAGTTGCATCTGGTGGCGCTGCTGCTGGAACTCAGTCCGCAGCCCACCTCCATGGTGGACCGGGAAGGCTGCTATGTGACCGTCAACCGCGCCTGGGAAGACTTCACCGGTCGCCGCCGCGAGGACGTAGTGGGCCGACCGGTGGACCGCCATCTGCCGGAGTGCGGCATGGAGCCGCCCACCTCCGACTGGGTGCCGATGGAAGGCATCCAGGGCCAGAGCCTGCTGCGCTACGAGACCCAGTTCTATGACCGCAATCACGACTGCCGCGATGTGGTGCAGTCCAAGGTGGTCGTCCCCGGCGACGAGAACGGGCCGGCCGGTGTGCTGTTCACCCTGACCGATGTGTCCGAGTTCCGACGCGCCGAACGGGCCACGATGGAAGCCAAGGAGGCCGCGGAAGAGGCCTCGCGGGTCAAGTCGGAGTTCATTGCCAACATGAGCCATGAACTGCGCACACCGCTGCAATCGATCATCGGCTATTCGGAGCTGGGGCGCAGTCGCGGCGAGGCCACCTGTCCCAAGCTGTCCGCCATGTTCGGGGACATTCACGATTCCGGTCGCCGCATGCTGGACCTGGTCAACGACCTGCTGGATGTGTCGGCGCTGGAGAGCGGCGTCGGCACCTTCAGCCTGGAGCGCTGCGACATCCGGCCGCACATCACGGCGGTGGTGCGAGAGCTCAAGCCGTTGATGGCGGCGCGACGCCTGACGCTGGACATGTCCCAGGCGCCCGAGCCGCTGGTGGCGCGGGTCGACCCGCTGCGGTTCCAGCAGGTCATTCGCAATGTGCTGGCCAATGCCATCCGGTTCTCGCCGGAAGGCAGCGCCATCACCGTGCGGTCCCTGCGGCAGTCGCAGGGGCATGCGCATCTGGCCATCATGGACCGCGGACCGGGCATCCCGGAGCCGGAGCTCGAGCGCATCTTCGACGCCTTCGTGCAGTCCAGTGCGACCAGCACCGGCGCGGGCGGGACCGGCCTGGGCCTGGCCATCTGCCGCAAGATCATGTCGGCCCTGGGCGGCCATATCTATGCCGAGAACCGTCCGGGCGGCGGCGCGGTGTTCCATGTGCTGATGCCGCTGGGCGTGGTGGCCGAGATCTGACGGGCGTGGATGGGCCGGGTCAGGCCCGTCCAGCTGTTTCGCGCATTTTTCCGCGCGGCTCGCACTTTGTCGGTGTCAGTAATATCACTTCGATCATTTGTCTCTTTCCGTCGCCTACATTGTTCTGGCGAGTCGCTCCTGCACGCTTTCATCCGCGTGCTGAGTCGTCACCATCGCGCCCATGCCGATTCGCCGTGGTCGCAGCTTTCGCAGGCGTTGGACACGCCAGGGAGAAGAGGAGAGACCATGTTCAAGCTTTATCGGCTGTCGATGCGCCAACTGCTGGTGCTGTCCTTTACCTTCCAGCTGACCTTGCTGCTGATGGTCGCTCTCTATGCGGGTTATGGCCTGAGCGGGGCGCAGCATCGGCTGCAGACCATGGTGGGTGAGGAACTCCAGCGCGCCATGCTGGGCCGTGACGTCCGCGCGGCCGCCAGTGCACGCGCCATTGCCGCGCGCAACATTGTCCTGGCGCCGAATGCCGCGCAGCAGGAAGAGGAACGCACCGCCGTGCTCGCCGCCCACGAACGCGTTGTGAAGAGCCTGGACAAACTGCGCGACGCGCTTTCCCGCAACGATGTCTCCGCGGAAGAGCGCTCCCACTTCCAGCACATGGTCGAGGTGGAGACGCAATATGGCCGCGTGGCCCTGGCCATCGTGGACATGGCGCTGCAAGGGCAGCGGGAGCAGGCTGTCAACAAGATGAATGCCGAATGCCGGCCCTTGCTCAAGCAGTTGATCCAGGCCACCTCGGCCTACACCTCGTTCATCACCGCCGCCAGCAACGAGGAAATGCGCCAGACCACTGCCAGCATGGAACGCCAGCGTTTCACCACTGCGGGCATCACGCTGCTGGCGGTGCTGGCAGCGATTTGGCTGTCGGTGATCATCACGCGTCGTCTGCTGCGGTCCCTCGGGGTCGATCCGGGCGTGCTGCGCGAGATTGCTGACCGACTGGCCTCCGGTGACCTGAGCGACTCGCCCGACGTGCGGGACGCACCGTCCCACAGCGTGCTGGCCTCCTTGACCAAGATGCAGCGCTCGCTGGCCGGCATCGTCTCCCAGGTGCGAACCAGCGCCCTGGCCATTGCGGAGGACGCCGCGCAGATCGCGGCCGGGAATCAGGACCTGTCCGAGCGCACCGACAATCAGGTGAGCAAGCTGCGCCACACCTCCTCGTCGATGACGCAGGTCACCGATTCAGCCCGGGGCACGTCGCTCCACGCGGTCGAGGCCACCCAATTGGCCCAGTCCGCCCAGACGGCGGCCCAGCGGGGCGGCGCGGTGGTCACCCAGGTGGTCACCACCATGGACGACATCTCCAGCCAGTCCACCCGGATGATGGAGATGGTGGGCCTGATCGAGGCCATTGCCTTCCAGACCAACCTGCTGGCCCTGAATGCGGCGGTGGAGGCGGCGCGGGCCGGCACCCATGGCAAGGGGTTTGCGGTGGTGGCGTCGGAGGTGCGGGTGTTGGCCCAGCGCAGCGCCGAGGCCGCCAAGGAGATCAAGACCCTGATCGATGCGAATGTGGCCAGTGTGTCGACCGGGAGCCAGTTGGCCACGTCGGCGGGCTCGGCCATTGGCGACATCGTAGGCCAGGTCAACCGGCTGGCCGCCCTGATCGGCGACATCAGCGAGGCCGCACAGCGCCAGACCCAAGAGATTGAAAGCGCCACCGATGACGTCGGCAGCGTGGATGCGGATTCACAGAAGAACGCGGTGCTGGTGGGCCGGATGGCAGCCGCTGCACACAGCTTGAACAGTCAGACCAAGGCGCTGGCCTCGGCCGTGGTGCTGTTCAAGGCTTGATCAGACGACGTTGGGAACCGTCGAAGCGGCCCGCGCCTCACAGCGTGGGCCGCGCTGTTGTTGCGACCGTCACAGGACGGCTTCGCGATGCCACAAGGCCAGGAGCGACCGCAGACCGTCGCCCAGCCAGGACCGTCGCTCGGACGCGGCCAGATCCACCGTGCCGAAGATCTCCCGCCGCGGCGCGCCGTCGCTGGCGCAGTGGTCGAGCCGCAGATGGAAGGTCGGGCGCACCGGGGCATAGCGGCCATCCTGCAGGCGCTGCACCGGCACCGGTCCGCCATGGGCATCAGCCAGGCCCGGCTCCTCCAGGGTCGTCAATTGGACCGGGTCGATGCGGGTGAGCGAGCAGCGCCGACTGGCTTCCTCCGGCACGGACGGGACAAAGGTGCCAACGGCGCCTGTGGCCAGCCCCTGCAGGGCGGACTCGTCCGCATAGGCGTCGACTTTCAGGCCCCCCGGTGCCGCCACACTCAGCAGCCGCTCGCCGGCCGGCACCCAGACGCCAGGGCGCAAGCCTTCGGACACTTCCACCACCGTGCCGGCAAACGGCGCCCGCACGGCCAAGCGGTCCTTCTGGGCGCTGAGCCCCTGCAGGGCTGCCACCGAGCCTTCCCACTGCTTGCGCAGCGCCGGTCCCAGCTCGCGCAGCCGTTCGTCAAAGGGCTGCTGCTCCAGTTGCAGTCGCAACTGCTGTTCCTGCACCATCGCCTGCTGCCACTGCATCTCCAGCTCCGGGGAGCGGAGCTGAAGCAACAGGTCGCCAGCCTGGACCGCCTGGCCTTCGCGCGGCGCCGGGCTGGTGAGCTGCGCCGCGTAGCTGGCCACCACCACCTGCACCTCGCTGGGGGACATCACTGCCGGCACACGCACGGAAGCCTCAAAGGGCCAGCACAGCAGCCACATCGCAGCGCCCAGCAGCAGCACGGTGCGGCGGGTGGCCCGGTTCCAGCGCCAGCGCTGACGCTGTTGCCACCAGGTCTGCAGCTCGCGCCAGATGGGCCGTGCAATGAACCACACCAACTCCACCGCCAGCAGCACCAGGCCCAGCGCCTTGAAAAACGCGTGGTAGACCAGCAGCGCAATGCCGAAGAACAGCACCAGCCGGTAGAGCCAGGTGGCCAGCGCAAAGGCGATCAGTCCGCGGCGGCGCCCCGGGCTGAAGCGCTCGGGCGGCGCGTCGCCCCAGCCGAACAGGCGCTCGCGCATCCACCAGCGCCCCAAGGCGAAGGCCCGCTCATGCAGGTTGGGCATGTTCAGCGCGTCGGACAGCAGGAAGTAGCCGTCAAACCGCATGAAGGGGCTGGCGTTGATGGCCACCGTCAGCAGCCAAGTGGTGGTGGCCAGCAAAAAGGCGCCGGAGCGGATCGGCGCCCACCCGGGCGTGTCCGGCAACAGGCTCCAGGCCAGCAGCGCCACTGATGCCAAGGCCAATTCACTCAGCATGCCGGCAGCGCCCACGAACAGTCGCTGCCGACGCGAGGTGAGCTTCCAGGCCTCATTGGTGTCGGTGTAGAGCACCGGCCACATCACCAGGAAGGCCACGCCCATGGTGGGCACCCGGCATCCGAAATGCGTGGCGGTGAAGGCATGACCCAGCTCATGCAGCACCTTCGCGCCGCTCAGGGCCAGGCCAACGGCCAGCAGGCCTTCCCAGTTCGCATAGCTGGTGAGGGTGTGGCTGAACTCATCCCAGCGCCGACCCGCCATCACCAGGCCCAGCAGCATCAACACACCGCAGCCCAGCCAGAAGGCCGGCTGGAAGGCCCAGCGCACCCAGCGGCTCATGCGCTGCAGCCAGCGCATCGGCTGCAGCAGCGGAACGCGGAAGAACAGGTAGTGCTTGAGCAGCCATTGGCCGGCGGACATGCGGGTGGCCTGTGCGTGGGCGGTCAAGCGCTCGGTCTGCGCGGCATCGCTGGCCACCAGCAGGTGATGGCTGCGCAGCATCTGAAGCACCGCCAGCAGGTCGTTTTCGCCCAGCCGCAAGGTGGTGTCCCGCGCGACTGACGCCAGCACCTGCGCCGGATCGCCCAGGCTCCAGCGCGACAGCAGCTCGAAGGCCGGCCAGCTCAGCGCGTAGAAGCGGTGGCTGGCCGGGTCGTGAAGGGTCCAGGTGGGCGAGCCGTCCAGGGCCTCGGGACCTGGGTGCAGCGCCAGGTCCTCCCGCAGCGGCGGCAGTGTCACCACCCCAGCCATTGCCTCACCGTCGACAGCGGGCGGCGCAGGGCCACATAGATCAGCGGCGCCCAGCCGCCGTAGACCCGCGCACTGCCAAGCTGGCCGATGCGGGGCAGGGGCTGCTCGGGCTTGAAGCTGGCCTTGATCCGGTAGGCCATGAAGCCGTCGCGGGTGGGTTCGGCGCGATAGGACACGGTCTGCACCTGCGCCTCGAAGGACTGCAGCGGCGCGCCTTGCGGATGCAGCGTCAGCGTGTCGCCGGGGGAGACCGGCAGGCGGTCCGCAGCCGGCATCCAGGCCACCAGTTCCACCTTGGCCGGATCGGCCACCAGCAGCACCCGCTCGCCCAGGGTCACGGCCTTGCCGATCCAGTCATTGGCATCGGCGAAGACGGCAATGCCGGCGCGGTCGGACTTGACCTGCACCCGGTCCAGTTGTTCGGCGGTGTAGTCCAGCTCAACGGCCTTCTCCTGCACCTTGCCGCGCCGCAGCACCAGCTCCGCCCGCGTCTTGTCATTGGTGACGGCCGCCTGGGCGGACTGGCGATATTCCTCCTGCGCCGTGTCCACCGCCTTGCGGGCGACTTCCAGACGGGCGCGCAGGGCGGTGGTGTCCAGGCTGAACAGGGCGGTGCCGGCTTGCACCGGCTGGTTGGGCCGGATGTCAAAACGGTCGATCACGCCGTCCAGCGGTGCGCGCACCACAAACGGCTCCAGAGGGACGACCTCGGCCTGCGCCAGGGCCGACAGACGGATGGGGCACAGGCTCACCAGCAGCACACCGGCCAGCAGCCAGCGGCGCGTCTTGCCCTTCTTGAGCAGCGGGCCCAGGCCTTCGCGCCAAGGGTGGCGCGGCTGCAGGGCATCGAGCGCATGGCCGTAGGCATGGGCCAGCTCGCCGAGCAGGCCGATTTCATGGGTCGCCCAGGGCGTGTCGCGGGCCAGCAGCAGGCCGGCCGCGGGAGGACGATCGCCGGCGGGCAGCGGCAGCCACAGGGCATGCGCCGGTAGCCAGCTGGGCCACTCCGCCCGCAGTGTTTCGGGCAAGCCGTCCACCGCCACTTCACCGGCCGGCAGCGCCTCCCGCATCAGATGCCGGCACAGCGGCGCCAGCCACTGGATGTAGGGCGCCTGTGGGTCGGGCTGCGGCGGCCCGGACACGGCCATGACCTGGCCCAGCCCGGACGCGCTCCACAAGGCCGCCTGCCGGTAAGGGGCCAACTGCAGGGTTTCGTTGACCGCGATGAAGCCCAGGGCTTGCGGCGAGGCCGCCTGCCGGGCCCGACGCTGCAACTGCAGCAGCGTGACCAGCGGGGCCGCGCGTTCCGGCGCCGTCATGATCGGGCCCTCACGGATGCGGCGGGAACACCGCCCAGCCGCTCATGCCGGGCAGCAGGCCCGGCTGGCTGCCGTCCATCACGCCGAACACGGCCACCGTCTGGCTGACCGGGTCGATCTGCGCGCCCAGTCGCTGCACCTTGGCCGGATATCGCTTGCCCAGTTCTTCCACATCGACCTGGAAGACCGCACCCGGGCGCAGCCAGGCCAGCCAGCGGGACGGCACGATCATCTGCACTTCCAGCTGACCGGTCTCGATGATGTCCAGCAGCGGATTGCCCGGCGAGACATATTGATGGGCCGCCACATGCCGCTTGGCCACTCGGCCGGAGAAGGGCGCCGAGATGTTGCAGCGGTTGACCAGCATCTTGTTGCCGGCCAGTTCCGCCTGCGCTTCCTTCAAGCGCGCCTGGCCCTGCTGCACTTCCAGAGCGCCAATGGAATTGAGCTCGGCCAGCCGCTGATTGGAGGCCACCAGCGCACTGGCAGCCTCCACCGCGGCTTCGGCCTTGCGCTGCTGGCTCTGATGCAGCGAGCAGTCCAGGCCGACCAGCAACTCGCCGGCGCGGAAGGCGTCTCCTTCCCGCAGCCGCAGCGTGGCCACACGCGCGGGAATCTCCGCGGCGATGGTCACCGCATTGCGGGCGCTGAGCTGCGTGCGGATGCGGCCTTCCTTGTCCGTGTCGATGGCGCCCGGCTGGGCGGCGCTGGGGGTGCCGGGAGCGCGGGCCGGCGTTGCCGGCTTGGCGGGGGTCTGTGCGTCTGCGGTGGCCATCAGGCCCACCATCATGATGCCCAGGCCCAACTGCCTGACCGGGGCATCCCATCCTTCTCTCATGCACCGCCCTCGGGGTTCATCGTCTTGGTCCAGTTCTGCTCGGAGGCCTTCACCGCTTCGCCCAGGCTCTTGAGGTCATGACCCGGCACCGACTGGGGCAGGGGGTCCAGACCCAGCGTCGCCACCAGCTGGCTGTAGGCGCCTTGCAGCGCGCCGTAGCTCTGATAGAGGCGCAGCTCGGACATCATGGCCGCTGCCGAAGCACGGATCTCTTCCAGCTTGCCCTGGCTGTTGGCCGTGGCGGCATTGCGGGTGTAGCCCAGAATGCGCTGCTCCACGCCGTTGAGCTGCTCGGTCAGCTCGAACTGGCGCAGACGGCCCTGGTAGTCCAGCCGGGCCACATGCACCTGGGTCAGCACCGCCATGTTCAGCGCCAGGCGCTGTTGACGGGCCAGGTCCAGCTGGGCCTGGGCCATGCCGCGGATGTTGCTGGCGTTCAGCACATTGAACAGGTTCCAGCCCACGCGCAGACCCGCGTCGCCCCACTGGCGGTTCACCAGGAAGCTGTTGCTGTCGTAGTGACCGCCGACGCTGATTTCCAGACCCGGCAGCAGGCGGGCCAGCGCCTTGCGGGTCTCCAGCACGCCGATGCGCTCGTTGTACTGGGCTTCCACCAGCTCCGGACGGCGCGTCAGGGCCGCTTCTTCCATGCTGGCCGCTGGCAGCGTGATGCGCGGGGCCTGCATGCTGGTGGGCATCTGCACGGTGAAGGACTGGCCCGGTTCCAGGTTCATCAGCGCGGCCAGACGCGGCTTGGCCTGCGCCAGTTCGTCACGCACCGCTTCGAGCTGTCGAACGATGTCCAGCAGCTGCCGCTGATAGGTCAGCGCTTCCAGCGGCGAGCGCAGTTTTTCGACTTCCACCTTGCGGGAGTCGTCCAGCGCGCGGCGGGTCGTCTCCAGCACCGGCTCGATCTTGCCTTCCAGCATCTGCGCACCCGCGGCCTGCCAGTAGGCCTGCGCGGTCTGCTGCATCAGCAGGTGCAGCACCTTGCGGCGCCGCTCTTCCGCCACCAGCACCCGGTCGGCCTGCTGGCGGGCGCCGAAGTAGCTGACGCCGAAGTCCAGCACGTTCCAGCTCAGGGTCAAGTCGGCGGTGTTGCGCTCGCGGTCGCTGGAGGTAGAAGGCTCCAGGGACTGCTGACCGCTCAGCACGCTGCGCGAGGACGAGGCGAGTTCGCTGTCCCGCCAGTTGTAGCCGGCCTGCAGCGTCAGCTTGGGCAGCAGGTCGCTGCGGGTGAGGTCCAACTGGCGCTGGGCGACCGCCGCCTCCATCAGCTTCACGCGATGGTCGAGGTTGTACTTGATGGCCCGTGCCATCGCCTCTTCCAGCGAGATCGGGCCCTGGATGGGCTCCTGCTGGCTGGTCAGCGTCTGGCGGTCCGCCTGGATCAGGCTCTGGCGCTCCTGCGCGGTCAGGGCCTCGGGGGCCACGGCGCAGCCGCTCAGGGCGGCGGCCACCACGGCCATCACGGCCAGGGCCACCCGGCTGTGGCGGGGGAATCGTTCCATCGTCATCTTGTGCTTCTCCTCTGAATGCATCGCGGGACTCAGGCCGGCGTACCGGCATCGGTCAGGACCTGTTCCCAGTGTTGTCGTTCGGCCTGCCAGGCGCCGCGTCCATGCTGGCTGAACTGGCTGGCCAGGCCGGGGCGTCCGGCGGTAGGGCTTGCGTCGGCCGGAGCACCGGCGTCCGCGGCGCGGCTTTGCAGGGCCGCCACCCGGGCCTCGCCCTCGGCGGACGCGCCTCGCTGGTTCGCGCCGGACTTGATCTCGAGCTCGATGGTGCTGACCGAGCGCTGGCCCTTGGCATCACGCACCGTGAACTCGATGGAAATCTTCTGGTTCATGCCCGCCGGCGCTTTGCCCACCAGCGTGCCGGTGACCGGGTCATACCGCAGCCAGGCGGGCAGGGGCCGGCCGTTGGACAGGCGCACCTCCACCGTGGTGGGGTTGTCGGGATTCAGCGTGGCGGCGAGATCCACCGGCAGGGCGATGCGCACCGGCTCACCGGAGGCAATGGCCACCGAAGTGGGGCGATCCAGGCCCTGGAAGGACCGTCCGGCCGTGTTGACGACGTCTGCGGTGCGGCTGTCGCTGCCCGCCGGCACCGGGTTGTAGACGCGGTTGGGATCCAGCGGGTTGTTGAGCAGGGGGACGTTGAACACGGCTGCGATGGAAGAGATCGCGTTGCCGGCATTCCCGGAATTTCCGGTGCCGGGGGACGTATCCAATCCGGTGATCAGCACCGGGTTGGGAATGACCAGACCGGTGGACAGGCCCGCCGGCACGTCGAAGGTGACCGGCGTTTGTGAGGCCACCTCGACCGGCGGGACGACCGGTGGCGTCAAGGTCATGGGCGGCTCCACCGGCGGCAGCGGCGGCGGCGCGATTGGGGCGACGGCATAAGCCGGTCCTTCGGCCCCGGTGCTCAGCGCATTGCCGGCGCTGTCCGCAATGGCGCTGTTGGCGGCCGCCAGCGCCAGCGAAATCTGACCCGCGCCCGAGACCTGCCCGACCTCGACCACATAGGTGCTGCCATCCACCCGGGTCACGCCGGTGATGGTGGCGCTGGCGTTGCCAGTGGTGCTGAGGCGGAAGTCCGCAGCGTCCACGCCGGTCACGGTTTCGGAGAAGGTGACCTGATAACGCACCGGCTGGCCGCTGGTGGCGCTGCCATCCAGGCGGGTGATGCTGGAGACGGAAGGCAGCACGGCATCCACCCGGATGCCAGCCGTGGAGCCCAGCCCTACGAGCGTCACGCCGGACAGGTTGCCCACGCTGTCGCGCAGCACCGCGCCGTTGGCGTCGACGCTGCCCGCCACGGTGATGCCGCCCGAAGCCTGCTGGCCCGCTTGCACGGTGAGGCGGAAGACCAGCGACGAACTGCCCGAGCCGGAGACATAGTCGGCGTAAGCAACACGCCCGCCGTCCAGCGTCACGGCCAGACGAGGCGCGGCGCCGTTGGCTCCGTTCGTGGCCAGGGTCACGGCTTCGCTGTAATCGACGGTGAAGTCCAGTGTCTGCCCGGCCACATAGGTGCCGGCGGCAGGCAAGCGCACCCCGGTCACCACGGGGGCGACTCCATCGACCTGGATGGCATGCGTGGCGGCCAGCGAGTCAGCGCTGCCCGGGGCCGGCAGGGCCAGCAGGGCATCGAACTGGGTGGCGCTGCGGATGCTGCCGCCGTTCAGGGCCAGCGCGCCGGTGGACGCATAGTCCAGCCGCGTTGCCACATCACCGGCTTGCACCACGTAGCGGAAGGTCAGCGTGTTGGTGCCGGAGCCGGAGACATAGACCGCCTGACGGTCGATGGCGCCGGTCTCCAGCAGCAGGCTGGGCGTGCCGCCGCTGAGGTCCACCGTGACCGCCTGGTCGAAGGTGATGGTGGTGGTGATGGTGTCGCCCACCTTGTAGCCGCCATCGGGCGTGGTGGTGCTGATGCTGCTGATGACCGGATTGGTGGGGTCGACGCTGAGCGTGAGGGTGTCGGTGTCCGTGCGGGCCGGACCACCGCCGTTGCCCAGGTCATTGGTGGTGATCTGCAGGCTGGCGTCACCGTGATAGCCGGCCGTGGGCGCAAAACTCAGGCCCTGCAGCGCGGCATTGATGTCGGCCAGGCTGCCGGTGAAGGTCATGGTGGCGTCGCCGCGGCCGGTGCCGGTCACGAAGCTCAGGCCGTTCGTGCCGGACAGGCTCAGCGTGCCCTGGGTGACGGTGAGGGTGACCTGCATCAGGCCGTTGCCCGCGTCCGCATCGCTGAGGCTGATGGCATTGCCCTGGGCGGTGCCGAACACCAGCGTGCTGTCCTGATCGACGTGCTGCACGGCGGACGGCACGGTGTTGACCGGCGTGTCGTTGGCGCTGGTCACGGTAACGGAGCGGGTGAGGGCGCTGCTGTCGCTGTTGCCGTCGTTGACCACGAAGCTGATCACGCGGCCCGCGGTGTTCGGGGCTTCCGAGGTGTTGGCGTAGGTGACTGCGCGCAGCGCCGCTTCCCACTGTGCCACCGTGGCCGTGCCGCCGGCCGAGCTCAGGCTCAGCATGCCGGAGGTCGGGTCATAGCTGGCGATGATGTTGCCAAACTGGATGGCGCTCGTGTTGGTGAAGGCCAGCAGGTCTTCGCCGGTGTGCAGGTTGCCGGTGATGGTGACGGTGGCGGTGGTGAGCGTGGCCGAATCGGCATCCGACAGCGTCAGGCCCGGGTCGATCGCCACCGGCGATGCGGCGGCATTGTCGGCTTCGGCAAAGACGGCGGTGCCGCTGCCCCCCGTGATGACCGGGCTGTCATCGACCGACACCACATTCACCGTGCGGCTGCCGGTATTGCTCAGCCCGCCGGCGCCGTCATCCACGATGAAGCTGATGGTGCGTGCCGCAGTGGAGGGAGCGTCGGACGTGCTGGTGTAGGTGACCGCGCGCAGGGCGGCCTGCCACTGGGCGACGGTGGCCGTGCCGCCGGCGGAGCTCATCGACAGCAGGCCGGTGGCGGCGTCGTAAGTCGCGATGATGTTGCCGTACACCGGGGCGCTGCTGTTGATGAAGCTCAGCACATCCGAGCCGGCTTCGAAGTTGCCGGTCACGGCCACGGCCGCCGCGGCGAAGGTGGTGTTGTCCGCGTCCGAGACGGTCAGCCCGGCATCCACGACCACCGGCGTGCTGGCCACCTGATTGCCTTCGGTGAAGGTGATGCTGCCGCCGGAGGTGCCGAGCACCGGGGGGGTGGCCACGGCGCTGACGGAGATATCCCGCGTGGCCGCGGCGCTGGTCTTGACCCCGTCGCTGATCACATAGGAGACGGTCCGTGTCGACACGTCGGGGGACGAGGAACTGTTCAGGTAGGAGACCGACTGCAGCGCCGCCTGCCACTGCGTCACCGAGGCGGTGCTGCCAGCGGAGCTCAGCGTCAGAACGCCGGTCGAGCTGTTGTAGCTGCCGACGATGTTGCCGTAAGTGATGGCACTGCTGTTGATGAAGCCCAGCGCGTCCTGCGCCGCGTTGAAGTTGCCAACGATCTGCACCTGCGCAGAGCTCAGCGTGGTGTTGTCCAGGTCGGAGACGGAGATGCCGGCGTCCACCGCCACGGCGCCCTGGCCTTCGATGAAGCTGGCCGCGCCGTTGCTGGTGCTGATCAGCGGGGTCTGGTCGACCGCCGTGACGGTGACGTTGCGGGTGGCCGTCACGCTGTCGTTGCTGCCGTCATTGACGGTGAAACTGATGGTGCGGGTGGCCGTGTTGGGCGTCACGGCTGTGTCGGTGTAGCGGACCGAACGCAGGGCGGCCTGCCACTGCGAGATCGTCGCCGTGCTGCCGGCCGAGCTCAGCGTCATCGTGCCGGTGCCGGCATTGAAGCTGGCGGTGATGTTGCCGTAGAGGGTGCTGTTGCTGTTGACGAAGCTCAGCACGTCTTCACCGGGCTGGAAGTTGCCGGTGATGCGCACCGTGGCGGAGCTCATGGTGGTGCTGTCGACGTCCGACAGCGTCAGTCCGCTGTCCACCACGATGGGGGTGGACGCCGTGTTGTCGCCGGCCGTGAAACTGGCAGAGCCGCCGGTGGTAGTGACCACCGGCGCGTCGTTCACTGCCACCACCGTCACGGTGCTGGCCAGCCCCAGGAGGGCCGTGTCGCTGCCCCCGTCGCTGGTGCCTCCGTTGTCTCGGGCGGTGGTCAGCGTCACCGTCCGGGGACCGCCTGTGGGGTTGTCGCTCGTGTCGCGATAGGTCATGCCGTTGAGCAGGGACGCCACATTGGCGCCGCTCAGCGGGCTGCTCGCATTCAGGCTCACGGTGGCCACACCCCCCGAGACGCTCACTGTCACCCCGGCGTTGAAGGTGGAGGTATTGACGGAGGTGCCATTGACCAGCAGGACGTCGGTGCCGTCGATCCTCAGGATCTCACTGCTGCCGTCAGAGACGTTGTTGACCGTCCAGGTCAAGGCGGTGAAGCCTTGGCCGGATTCAACGGTGGAGGCCGAAGTGCCGCTGAACAGCGCCACACCGGCGCCATTCTCCGTGTAGGTGGGTGTCTGTGGGCTGGCCGTGACCGTGGGCGCGTCATTGACCTTCGTCACATTCACGGTCGTCAGGGCTGCTGTGCTGCTGCTGACGCCATCGCCATCGTTGAGCGTGAACGAGACAGTGCGCTGCAAGGTGCCGGGATCGCTGCTCGTGTTGTTGAAAGCGATGCTCTTCATCAACGCAGCGACGGAAGCAGAATTGGCGAAGGCCGAGTTAAAGGTCACCACCAAGGCGTCCGTGCCGGTGCCGCCGCTGAAAGTTCCGATGACATTGCCGTTGAACAGGACGTTCTGGCCGACCACTGAAATCTGATCCGCGCCAATGGTCTGGCTTTGGATCACCAGCTCATCCACACCGTTGTAGCGATTGGTGATGATGTTGACGGTGAGGTTGCCGCCGTTGAAGTCGGTGCTGTCACCGTCGGTCACCGTCACATTGGCACCGACATCCAGCAGGACCGGGGCGCCCTTTTCCGTAAAGGTGACGGAATCTCCGTTGAGCTGAGTGATCGCAGGCGGGGCATTGGGCGGTGGGGCCGCGGAGATATTGATGTCATCCACCCAGAGGGAGACACTGCCCGAATTCTCCGTGGTGATGATGCGGATCTCGTCCACGTTTTCCCAGGCGCTGCCGCTGACGGAGATGACGGCCCCCGTCGCCCCTTGAACAGGGGCCTGGAAGTCCTGCGTGGCCCCCGAGACTTGCACGCCGTCCTGATAACCGATCAGACGGTAATTGACGTTGTTGCTAAGGCCCTGCTGGACGGTGATCGAGTGGAAGTTGAAGTTCTCCCCGGAGGTCGCCTTCAGGACCAGCTGCGAGGTGTAAGAGGTGAGTGAGTTCTGGTCGCTATCCAGAATCAGGGCCTTGTCATTGGCGTTGTTGGCCAGGTCCGTGTTCACCTGCTGATTGGTGACCACGATCTGAGCGTTCGGATCGGTGCTCCCGTTGCTCAGCAGCACCTGGAAGGTCCAATTGTTCAGGTCGTAGCCGGCCGCAGGAGCGAAGTAGTACTGGCCGTCGGGCAGCACCACCGTGTCGAAGTTCTCGTATCCGGGTGCCGTCAGCAGCCCATCAAAGCTGGTCACCAGCGCGGCGTCCTGCTGCAGGCTGCGCGCTTCGATGCTCCCGGTGCTGCGCTCCAGCGTCCAGTTGCCCCCGCGGCCTGCAGCGCCGGTGTCATCGGTCGAACCCGCCACATCGGCCGAGGTCAGGGCGGCCACCTGGTCCAGCAGTTGCTGACCCATCGTGCCCTGGCCGACCCGGCAGCCATACAGCAGCAGATCTCCGGATTCGCTGAGCGAGGCGCCAATCGCCTTGAGCGCATCCGCATGCTGCGCCAGCGTGTCCGAGGTGAGCCACACCGACCCGGCCTGCACCGCACCCATGCTGCCGTGCGAGATCAGCGCAATCGAATCGATGTCATGACGGCCAGACAGATAAGCCGCCATCTGGGCGAAGCCGTCCTTGCTGCCGTCCAGCATTACCACTTCCGTGCCGGAGGGCAGGGTCTGGGCGATCTGGCTGGCGCCGGCCACGTTGCCGTCCACGAAGACGACGTCATGGCGCGCGGATGCCGGGGCGGCTTCGAGTGCGACCGGTCGCGCATCGATGCTGGCGGCGAGGCTGTGGTCCTGAACCGCTACGTCCGCAGCGGCCGCCGTGACGGCGACCGAGGCGTCGAACATCAGGCGAGGTTCCAGGGCGAGGATGAGCGGGCTGCCGATGGAGGAGGCGCCCGACCCGCCAGCGTTCCCGTCAGTTCCACCGGGCGGTGGCGGTGCGATGAGAGGCCGACCGGCGGCAGCGCGAGTGGTCGCCCGCAGGCTTCGTTTCCAGAATGCAGCCATCGGGCCCCCCATCAATTCTTCAGTTCGTTATCCCGGAATGATACGGGAAGGCCTCACACTGGAAACAGCGTGTAGTCGCGCGGACACTCTCGTTCAGGGTGTGGGTAAACCCTAATGGTCGCGACTTCAAACCGTCATGAGCTTGCCGGCCGGCGCTCGCCGCCGATCCCGCGCCTGGGCCAGCTCGGATGGATGCAGCCAGGCCAGCAGCTTCTCCTTCTGCTGCAGCGCATCTTTCTCCCCGAGGTCCATCAGCTCGCGTGTGTAGCCTGGCTCGAACAGCAGGTAACTGGCCAATGCGCCGCCTTGGGCATTCCCCTGCCGCGCGCCGGCCGACTTCAGCAGCAACTGCACCGGCCGGGGCAGGCTGTCGATATGGCGCGCCGCAATCGCATCAAGCCGCTCGCTGGGCGCAATGACCAGGGCATCCACCGGCCGCAGCGAATGGCGTTCGCGCTGGTCTGCCGTCAACATCGCCAGGGTGCGGTTGATGCGCTCCATGCGCTCGATGTCCACCGCCAGCGCGTCCAGGAAGATGCTGGACAGCGCATGCCCGGCCACCTGGGCCAGGCTTGGATAACGGTGGTCCTGCGCATCGCTGACGCTGGGCTCATGCATGCGTCCCGCGCCAATGATCAGCAACTGCTTGGCCCCCAGATGGATGGCCGGCGACAGCGGCGCACTCTGGCGCATCGAGCCGTCCCCATACCAGGCGCCGCGGCCCTCATGGTGCAGCCGTGTTGCCGGAAAAATGAAGGGAATGGCCGACGACGCCAGCAGATGCTCATGCACCAGCATGGCCGGCGCTGCCATTCGCTGCATACGCACCCAGGGCGTGATCGGCGCCTGGCTCTGGTAGAAGCTGACGTGATGGCCGTTGCTGTAGCTGGAGGCCGTTACCGCCACCGCATGCAGATAGCGCCGGGCCAGCAGCGTCGGCAGCCGGTGCATCGGCACCAGCCCGCGCAGCAGGCCGGCCAGCGGCGTGTTGTCCAGCAGCGAGCGGGGGCGCCAGCGCCGCAGCGCCCATCCCAGGGACATCATCGTGAGCCAGCGGGCGCCGTTGCCCGCCAGGTGAAGCGCATCGCAGCGGTAGACCTGCTCCGCATGCATCTGCGACCAGGCCGCCACCAGCCGCTCCACGCCTTCGTCAAAGTCGTCGGCATAACAGGCCAGGGCGGTGCCGTTGATGGCGCCGGCCGAGGTGCCGGTGATGACGCCGAACGGATTGCGTTTGCGGGCCTGCGGGGTGAGATGGTCCCGCCTGAGTTGCGCAATGGCCCGCAGCACACCGACCTGATAAGCCGCCCGGGCGCCGCCGCCGCTGAGCACCAGGCCGGTCAAGGGGAGTTCATACATCATGGACGTCACTCCCGGACATGGAGTTTCAGAAGAGCTCGATCCGCGGGCCGTTGACCACCGCCAGCTCGACCGGGCGCGGCTCATGCAGCGGAATCACTTCCGCGCCGCCGCCAGCGGGCGCCGCGCGGCGCTGGCTGCCGGCAAGCACATGGGCCACCCGCTGCGCATGCATCACATAGTCCTTGGTCCACAGCTGCAGCAGTTCTTCCAGTTGCACCGGCGGCGGCGGCGCCTGGCCGTCGATCAGCTGGTAGAGCTGCGCGAAGTGGGTCGACAGACCGCCCAGCGCATTGTTGATCTGCTCCAGCAACTGCCGGTTGATGTCCTGGAACTGCATGTCGCCCAGGGTGTCGATGATGTCGGAGGTGATGCGGTCCACGCCGCCGTCCATGTCCTTGGACAGCTGGCTGAGGTAGGGCACCACCTCACCCAGCGTGCGGCTCATGCTCTGGATGTGCTCGGCAATCTGGCCCATCTGCGCGGCGGCGCTTTCGCCCATGTTGGCTTCCAGCTTGCCGGCCTCCTGGGAGATGGCCTGGGCCGCCTGGCCGATGCCGTCGGTGACCTGGCGGGCCGCCTCGGCGGTCTGCCCGCTGAGGCGGCGCACTTCCGCCGCCACCACCTTGAAGCCGGCGCCTTCCGGACCGGCCCGCGCCGCCTCAATCGCGGCGTTGATGGCCAGCAGATTGGTCTGGCGGGCGATGTCCGAGATCATCTCGGCCAGCGGCGACAGCCGGCGGACTTGATCGGCGGACTCGCGCACCCGGTCCAGCAAGCTTTGGCGAGTCTGTTCGAACATCGCCTGATGCTCGGCCAGCTGGGTGACCGCAGCCGCATGCTGGTCCGCCTGGCTGAGCGAGTGGGCGGACAGCTCCTCCGACCGGGCCACCGCAGCGACGATGCGCTGATGCAGGTCGCCGGTCTGGTCATGCACCCGGGTGAGGCGCTCGCCCATGTCCATGACGGCCGTCTCGGAGGTCTGGATGGTGGCATTGACCTGCTGGGTCAACACGGCGAAAGCCTGTTGCAATGTGGAGATGTCCTGCGTCACCAGATCGGCGGGAAAGGCGGCGGTGGAGACGTCGGCGCGGAACCGTCGCCAGCTCATCCAGCTGCGCAGGGCCCAGCCCAGCAACACGCCAAGTCCCACCCAGGCCACGGTGTCCAGCCGGTCCAGCCAGCGCTGCTGGGGCCAATCCATCCACACCAGCGGCGTCAGCACGGCCACCCCGATCAAGGGCCACACCCAGCGGCGCCAGTGCGCCATCAGCCGCCGCTGGGCGCGGGCCGCTTCGGGGGTGGCGGGGTGTCCATCGTCAGCGGCGCCCTGCAGGGCACCGGTCGTCATCGGGGATGCGGTTGATTCGTCCATGACACGCCTCCCTCAGGTTCCAGGCAGCACCTGCCGGATCACCTGCAGCAGGTCATTGCCGCCCACCGGCTTGACCAGCCAGCCGGTGGCGCCATTGCGCTTGGCCTCGTCCCGCTTGTGCTGCTGACTCTCGGTGGTCAGCGCCAGGATGGGCGTGAAGCGCAGCAGGCGACGGGTCTCGCGGATCAGGCCCAGGCCATCCAGCTTGGGCATGTTGATGTCGGTGATGATCAGGTCCGGCTTGAATCCGGACTGCAGCCGCTCCAGCGCGGCGCTGCCGTCCGAGGCGGTCTCGACGTCGAAGCCGCTGATCTTCAGCGTCTTGCTCAGGCTCATCAGCATGGTGGCTGAATCGTCCACCAGGAAGATCTTTTTGCTCATGGGGCACTCCTTGCGGAAATCTCGGGCGCCGGGCCCAGGCCCAGCACATGGCGCAGGCGCGCATCGGGCGGCGGCGTCTTGATGGGAGGGGACAGCGCCAGCAGGGTCTGGAGCACGGCGGTGTGCAGGCTGTCGCAGCGGCCCAGGTCCACCGTGCGCTTCTTGCCGGCCCGCAGCCACTGCTGCAGCGCTTCGGCGGATTCGGCATCCACATGGCCCTGCAGCCGGGCCACGGTCTTGAGATAGTCGATGGCCATCAGAGCAGCTCCTTGGGGTTGAGGATCATCAGCACGCTGCCGTCGCCCATCAGCGCCGAGCCGGCGAAACCGGCCAGGCCGCCCAGCACGCCTTCGAGCGGGCGCAGGATGATGTCGCAGGTGCCGTCGAATTCATCGACGATCAGGCCGATCTGCTCGCCGCCCCAGCGCAGCACCAGCACCGCATGCTCGCCTTCGGCATTCAGGCGCGGGGCTTCGTCCAGGGCCAGCATCTGGTTGAGCGGGCGCAGCGGCACGACACGTCCGCGCAGCACCACCGTCTGGGCCTGCTTGAAGCGGTGGATGTCTTCGGCAGGTACCCGCACCGTCTCCACGATCAGGTCCATCGGCACGCCGAAGCGGCAACCGGCGGCGCGGATCATCATCACGTGGGTGACCGCCATGGACAGCGGCAGCGTCAGGCGGATGCGGGTGCCCTGACCGCGCTCGCTGGACAGGCTCACCGTGCCGTTGATCCGCTCCACCGCCGAGCGCACGACGTCCATGCCGACGCCGCGTCCGGAGAGGTCGGAGATGCTGTCCGTCGTGGAGAAGCCGGGCAGGAAAATGAGCTGCACCGCTTCGGCTTCGCTCAGGCCGTCGGCCCGGTCGGCGGGGATCAGGCCGCGCTCCACGGCCTTGGCCCGCACACGGGCGGTGTTGATGCCGGCGCCGTCGTCGCTGATGTCCAGGATCACCCGGTCACCTTCCTGACGTGCCTGCACCCGCAAGGTCCCTTGCGCCGGCTTGCCGGCCGCCAACCGGTCGGCGGGCAGTTCAATGCCGTGGTCCAGGCTGTTGCGCAGGATGTGGATCAGCGGGTCGGCCAGCGACTCGATGACGTTCTTGTCGGCTTCGGTCTCCTCGCCCTCGATCACCAGTTGCACGTCCTTGCCCAGGCGCTTGGAGATGTCCCGCACCAGGCGGCCAAAGCGCTGGAAGACAGTGCCCACCGGCAGCATGCGCACCTGCATGATGGCGTGCTGCATATCCTCGGCGATGCGGTTGATGACCGCATATTGGTTTTTGATCTCGCGGGCCAGTTCGCGTTGCCCGAACTGCGTTTCCGCGCGCTGCGCCAGATAGGGCAGGGCGTTCTTGGCCACCACCATTTCGCCGATCAGGTCCATCAGGCGGTCGATCTTGTCCTGCGCCACCTTGAGCACCCGCTGACCGCCGCGGTCCGGGCTGGTGGGGTCTTCAGCGGCCGCTGCGCGGGTCGTCGCCGCGGCTCCCGGCGCGCCTGCTGCAGCGCCGCCGTCCGGATGTGAACGGCGGGCCCAGGCGGCCAGCGCCGGTGCCCCCTCTGCGCATGGCGGCATTGCCGCGACCGAGCGGGGGCCCGTGCTGTCGTCCAGCAGCGGCAGCAGATGGCGCAGCACCTGAGCCACGGCTTCCAGCGTTCCGGCGGTGCAGCTGGGACGGTCCAGCAGGGCCAGCTGTTCGCGCCAGATCTCCTGGGCCCGATGGAGCAGCGAGGCCTGGGCTGCGGCACCGCCTGGGTCGGCCGCGCCGCTGCTGGCGCTGTCGGCGGCTGTTCCTGCAGCTGTTCCGGCGGCTGCGGGCGCCGACGGTCCGTTGAATCGGGCGCTGGCCAGCGCCGCTCCGCCAGCAGCGCCTGATGCCGCCGTCACCGGGGCAGCCGGCGGCTGGATCACATGCCATTCGCATTGCTCCGGCACATAGCGGAAGTGCTCTTCCACATAGGCCAGCGGCGCGTCACACAGCACCAGGAAGCCGAGCCGGCACTGGTAGCAGTCGAAGTCTTCGGCCGGGCCCCAGTCGGCCGGCGGCAGCACTTGAAGGGCCAGCAGACCCGGTGACTGCTGGACCAGCGCCCAGGGGTCCTCACCCTTGAAAAAGCATTCCGGCTCCGGCAGGTAGCGCACCACACAGGCCCCGGACCGCTGCCAGTCCTGCGGCAGGGCCTGCACCCAGTCCGGGGCGGGCGGCGCAACCGGGGTAACCGGCGCAACAGCCGCAACTGGCGATGCGTGCGCTGTAGACGCTGCAGGCGCTGCAGGCACCGCTGCTGCGACGCTCGCGGCCGGTGCCTCCTGCAGGAACGCCCGCAGGTCACGCGCCAGTTGATGGGAACGCTGCTCGGCCGAATCCGGCAGTTCCCCATGCCCGTCCAGCGCATCGATCATCTCGGCGCTGTGGTCCATCGCCGCCAGCAGCACGTCCGCCATGGCGCTGGTGTAGGGCAGCTTGCTGGCGCGCACCCGGTCCAGCACATCTTCGCCGGCATGCACGACGCGCTCCAGCGCGCCGAACTCGAACATGCCGCAATTGCCCTTGAGCGTGTGCACCGAACGGAACAGGTCGTTCAGCAGCTCCAGGTTGGTCGGATCACGCTCGATCTGGAGCAGGCGCTGACCGATGGTCTCCAGGCATTCACGCGCTTCCAGAATGAATTGCGCCAGGATTTCCGCAGCGTCGTTCATCGCAGGCTCCCCTTGACCGGAATCGAGGCGGCCGCACGGGCCGCTGCGGCGCCGTCGCCCAGCAGCAGGGCCGCGCTCAGCACCAGCTCGGCCGGCCGGGCCGGTTTGATCATGTAGCAGTTGGCGCCGGCCTGCCGCGCGGCCTCGGCGTCCTGCAACTGGGACTCGGTGGAGACCATCATCACCGGCGCCTGCACCGCCGTCTGCAGCCGGCGCAATTCGCGCACGAAGCCGTAGCCGTCCAGCTTGGGCATGTTGATGTCCACCACGTACAGGTCGAAGGGCCGCTGATCGCCGGCGGCGACCACTTTCTCCAGGGCCTCCATGCCGTTGACCGCTTCATCGGTGCTCCAGCCGGCATCGCCCAGCAGCTTGCGGTGGTACATGCGCACGGTGGCGGCATCGTCGACCACCAGGATGCGGGTTGTGCTTGTCATGGGGCCTCCCCAGTCAACGGCTTCTGATAGACCATGGCGTCGGCAAAGCGGCGCACCTTGTAGAGCGAAGTGATGCGGCTCATCGACTCGGAATGCCCGAGACAGACGAAGCCGCCCGGCCGCAGGGCGTCGTACAGCGCCTCGGCGGCGGCCCGGCGGGACACATCATCAAAATAGATCAGCAGGTTGCGGCAGAAGATCAGGTCGATGTCGCGAAAGCGCGCGGTGTCGGCCGGATTGCTCAGGTTGACCTGGCTGAACTCCACCGCCGCCACCAGCTCCCGCGAGATCGCCCAGTCGCCATTGCCCACCGGCGTGAAGTAGCGGTCCAGCCAGGCCTTGGGCACATTGGCCACCGAGCGCGGGCTGTAGACCCCGCGCTGGGCGGCCTGCAGCACGGTGGTGTCGATGTCGGAGGAGAAGATCTCCACCTCATGCTGCTCGATGCCGGGCCAGCGCTCCAGCAGCTGCATGGCGATGGAATAGGGCTCCTCACCGGTGGACGACGGAATCGACCAGATGCGGATGCGCTCGCCGCGCGGCTTGTTGCGGACCAGCTCGTCCAGCAGGTTGTTGGTCATGCAGTCGAACTGATAGCTCTCCCGCAGGAAGTAGGTCTCGTTGACCGTCATCGCATTGACCAGCTGCTGCAGCTCGCGGCCGTCCCGCTCGAAGCGCAGGCCGACGAAGTAGTTGCGGAAGTCGTCCGCGCCGGTGGCCTCGATCCGCTCCAGCAGACGCTTGTCGACGAAGTAGCGCTTGTTGTCGTCGAAGTGGATGCCGGTCTTTCGATAGAAGAATTCGCGGAATTTCTGGAAGTCCGCGTCGGTGATGGCGAGCTTGGATCGGCCGGCCGGCGTGCGCAGGGCTTGATTCATGGGGCCTCGATGCGTTCCAGCGCCACCTGGGTGGCAAAGCCGATGAAGGGATCGTCCGAAAAACGGTCGCGGGCGCCGAGCAGGGCCGCGCGTTCGTCGGCGCTGCCGGTTTCCGCCAGCACTTCGATGGCGGCGGCCACCACATTGATCTCGGGCTCCTGCCGCAGCACCTGGCACAGCCAGGCATTGACCTCGGCATGGCGCAGGTCCCCCAGCAGGTTGACGGTGAACAGGCGTACATCCGGGTCGGCATCCTGCAGCAGCCGCTGGATGGAGGGGCCGACCGCCTGCGGCATGCCGCTCAGGGTTTCGATGGCGCCATTGCGCAGGGCAGCGTCTTCGGTGCGCAGCAGCGGGATCAGCGCCTGCACGGCGCTGTCATCGGCCAGGGTGCCCAGGCTGGTGAACAGCGCCTCGCGGACCGACGCGTCGGTCTCCTTGGCCAGGGCCTGTCCCAGCACCGGGCTGGCCTGCGGCATGCGGGCCAGGTCACGGGCCGCGTGACGGCGCTGCACGGGATCGGCGCTGGTGAGCTGCTGACTCAGGCCGGGGAAGTCCCGCGCATGCTCGCGGGCATGGACCGGATGCAGGCTGGGGGTGGGGGCTTTGCGCAGTGCCATGGGGTCCTCATCGTCAGTGGGGCCGGGCCCAGTGGAGCAACTGGTCGCCGATGCGCTGCACCGGCAGCACACATTCGGCGCCGGCGCGGTTCACCAGTTCCTGCGGCATGCCGTAGACCACGGCGGTTTCCGCGGATTCGGCAATGGTGTGGCCGCCTCGTTGGCGCAGCCGGGTCATGCTGCTGGCGCCGTCATCGCCCATGCCGGTGAGCAGGACGCCCACCACGCGTTCAGCGGGCATGTGCTTCATGACGCTGTCCACCAGCACGTCCACGCAGGGATGCCAGGGATGGGCCGGCGACTCGGGGGCCGGTTGGGCCAGCAGCCGGCCCAGACGCTCGACCACCACCATGTCATGGCCACCCTGCGCCACCAGGATTTGCCCGGCCTGCAGCGGCATCGGGGCATTGCATTCGCGCACCTGGAGGGCGCAGAGTTGGTCCATGCGCTGGGCGAAGGCGGCGGTGAAGTGCGGCGGCATGTGCTGGGCCACCAGCACCGGCCAGGGAAAGTCGGCGGGCAGCCGGGGCAAGACGTCTTCCAGCGTCCGAGGGCCGCCGGTGGAGACGCCGATGACGACGAGGCCGTCCGGCAAGCCCAGTCGTGCGGCGGGGGAAGGCGGCGCGGGGACGGGGGCGGTTCTTGCCGTTCGGGTCGCCCGGCTGCTCGGCTCCGGCACGTTCGGCTCGACGATGGCGCCGCGCGTGCGGGGAACCTGGCGTCGCATCGCAGTGGCCTGCCCGACGCCGGGCGCGCGTACACCGCCGCTGACCCGTGCCGTGCTGGCCGTGCGCACCTTGCGCACCAGCTCGTCGCTGATCTCCCGCAGGTTCAGGGAAATGGTGCCGCCCGGCTTGGCCACATAGTCCACCGCGCCCAGCGCCAGCGCTTCCAGCGTGCTGATCGTGCCCTGCTGGGTCAGCGACGACACCATCACCACCGGGGTCGGGCGGATGCTCATCAGCAGCGACAGCGCGGTCAGCCCGTCCATCTCCGGCATGTTGATGTCCAGGGTCACCACATCGGGCAGGAACTGCTGGGCCAGATTGACACCTTCCATGCCGCTGCGGGCGGACTCCACCTCGAAGCCGGCATCGGTCAGGACTTCGCGCAGCACCTTGCGCATCAGCGCGGAGTCATCGACCACCAGCACTTTTTTTGGGGTGCTTGCAGACGTGGGCATGGGGAGGCTCCTCAGGCAGCCATCGGAAGGGAGGCGGGGGCGGCTCCGGTGCTGGCGCCGTCGGCACTGCCGGCGGGCAGCATCGGCTGGGCGCCGTGGGCGTCCCGCTGCCAGCCCAGCAGTTGTTCCGGGTCGATCAGCATGACCAGTCGCTGGCCGTTCTGCAGCCGGGCCACCTGATGGATGAGCCGGCTGTGCGGGCCGCTGACGTCGGGCGCCGGTGCCAGGCAGCCGTGGGCGACCCGCAGCACCTCGGCCACCGCGTCCACGATGAAACCGGTGCGCTGGTTGCCCTGGGCGAACACCATGATGCGCTGGCCGTCATTGCGCTCCAGCGTGGCCAGGCCCAGCCGATTGCGCAGGTCGATGACCGGCAGGACAGCGCCCCGCAGGTTGATCACGCCTTCCACAAAGGCCGGCGTGCGCGGCACCCGGGTGAGCTGTTCCGGTACCCGGACGATTTCCTGCACGCACATGATGGGGACGCCGAATTCCTCGGCACCCAGGCGGAAGACCACCAGTTGCATGTCTTCGCCCACGGCACTGCCAGCGGCGGACGCGGCGGTGGACATGAGCGGGGCGGAGGGGAGCGTTGCTGACATGGCATCTCCTGACGACATCGAGGATCCGGTCGCTGCGGCGGTGTCGCCGTTCGCCAGGGACTGGGCGGCCGCGCTGGCTTCACGCAGCGCTTCCAGCCCCAGCAGCCGGGCGGCCGACAGCACCGAGATCAGGCGGCGGCCCTGGTCCAGCTGGCAGATGGCGTCGAATTCATGGTGTTGGCCGTCGCGGGCCAGCAGGTCCGGCATGCCGCTGGTTTGTTGGCGCGGCACGCTCATCACTTCCTTGACGGTGTCGGTCACCAGCCCGACCGGACCACAGCCGGGCAGGGCCACCACCACGATGCGCTGGTGTTCGTCCTGACGCAGATGGCCCAGACCGAAGAGGCTGCGCAGGTCCACCAGCGGCAGCAGGCGGCGGCGCAGGGTCATCACGCCGCGCATGTGAGCCGGCGCCTGCGGCACCACGGTGATCTGCTCCGGCATCTGCACGATCTCCTGGACATCCTCGATCGGCACGCCGTACTCCTGGGCGTCGACAGTGAAGCTGACCAGGCGCAGGTCCGGCTCCGGGACGTGCGCGGACGTGTCGGCCAGCAACTGGGCGGCGTCGGCCCCCGAGCGTGCCGCACCCCGGTCCACGTCCGACGCGGACAGGGCAAAGGCCTGATGCACCAGATGCTCGAAGTTCAGCACCATCAGCAGCTCGTCCTGACCGTCCGGGCCGGGATGGCGGATGAGGCCAGACAGGGATTCGGTGTTGTGCACATGGCCCAGGGCCTGCGCGGGCTCGACCTGATCGGCCTCCACCTGCAGCACGCTGCAGACGCGGTCGACCAGAAAGCCCAGCGCCTGTCCGCAATGGATGACCAGAGCACGGGCGGTGTCGCCATGGTCCTGGTCCGGCAGGCCCAGCAGGCGGCGCAGGCTCATCAGCGGCAGCACCCGGCCCCGCAGATTGGCCAGGCCCAGCAGGGCCGAGGGAGCCAGCGGCAGCCGTGCCACCTCCGGCAGCCGGATGATTTCCTGCACCGGCGCCATCGGCACGGCGAAACGCTCGCCGGCCAGTTCAAAGCTGACGAACTGGCGGTCGGCCTGCGGACCCGCCTGGGCGTCGTTGACGTGATCGTTCATGCGCAGCTCCCGACGCGACCGACTCAGTTGCTCTGCAGCTCATCGGCCAGGGAGGAGATTTCCTCGATGGCGGCACTGAGTTCATCGGCGCCTTGCGACTGCTGCCGCGCGGCGGTGGCCGCCTGCTCGGCGGCTTTCTCGGCCTGATGGGCGGCCGCGGAGATCTGCTCCACGCCGTTGCGCACCTGGCCCAGGGCGGTGACGATCTCGGCGGAGGTCTGGGCTGCCTCGACATTGCCCCGCTCCACGTCGGACACGTCGCGCTCGATCGTCTGCAGGTTCTGGGTGATGGTGCGGGTCTTCTCGATCTCGCTCTGTGCGGAGGAGAGGATTTCCGTCAGGTCGCGGCCCACCAGGGCGATCTGGTCCTGGATGCTCTTGACCAGGTCCTTGATGCGGTCGGCGTTCTCGGCCGAGTCATGGGCCAGGTTGCGGATGTCGGTGGCGACCACTACGAAGCCCTTGCCGTATTCACCGGCCCGGGCGGCTTCGATGCTGCCGTTGACCGCCAGCATGTTGGTCTGCACCGAGACCTGGGTGATGGCGTCCACGATCTTGTCGATCTTGCGGCTGACCAGCTCCAGTTCCTTGATCTGCTGCATGCTGGTGCGGGTGGAGTCCACGCCGCGCCCGATGCTGGCCACCAGCGAATCGATGTGCTGCTTGTTCTCCCCCATCATCGTGCGGATGCTGGAGGCCTTGCTGCTGGCTTCATTGGCGCGGCGCTCGGACAACTCGGCACCGTTGGTGATCTGGGTGATGGCGGCGGCCGACTGCGCGGTGGCAGCGGCTTGCGCCTGCGAGCCTTTGCGGATCTGCTCCAGCGCAATCATGATCTGGCTGGCGGCGCGGGTGATTTCCTGCACCGCGCTGGAGAGTTCCTCCGCGGCGGAGGCCACTTCCTCGGCGCTCTTGGCGATGTCGGTGGAGTTCTTCAGCTCTTCCGCAATCTCCGACAGGCTGGCGGCGGTCTGTTCGCACTCGGCCAGCGCGGTGGACTGTTCCTCGATGGTCTTGGCCGATTCCTCACAGGCCGACCCCTGTTCGGTGGCGGCGGCGGCAATCTGCTCGGCCCCCTTGAGCGCCTGCTGGGCGGCCACGCTGCTCTGGCTGGCGGCGGTGGCGATCTGCATGGCGCCGTTGAGGATGTCCCCGGCGTCCTGGCGGATGAGGTTGAGCTGGTCGGAGATGATCTGGCTCTTTTGCACCTCGGTCTGAATCATGTCGGCCGACTCGTTGATGCCGCCGGCAATCGTCTGGACCTCGGTCTGGATCTGGGCCACCAGGTCCTGGATCTGTTTGGCGCTCTTTTCGCTGGTCTCGGCCAGGGTGCGCACCTCGTCGGCCACCACCGCAAAGCCCTTGCCGTGTTGTCCGGCACGAGCGGCCTCAATTGCTGCATTCAGGGCCAGCAGATTGGTCTGGTCGGCAATCCGGGCCACGGCCTTGACGATGTCGCCGATGTTGGCGGCCTGCCGCTCCAGCTCGGCCACCCGCTTGACCGAATTGGCCTGCCGCTCGGCGGCCACGCCGACGGCGCTGATGGTGGCGGACACATCCTCATTGATGCGGCCGACCAGGTCGCGCATGGTCTCGGCCCGGCCCTGGGACTGCTGGCTGGCATTGAGCTGGCGGGTCAGGGCCGCACTGATCTGGGTGATGGCGGCCAGGGATTCCTGGGCGGCGCCGGACGCTTCTTCCGCGCCGCTGGCAATCTGGTCGGACGAGCGCTTGAGCTCTTCCGCCGCGGAGGCCGCCTCGTTGATGCCGGCGGCGAGCTGGGCGCTGGCGCTGGCCACCCGCTCGGCGGCCTGCTGCTGCTTGGCCAGGGTGCGGGCCCGGCGACGATTCGCCTCGGCATCGCGATTGACCTGACGGTTCAGGCCTTTGGCCACGACGGCCGGTGCGGGGGTGTGGTCCAGGGCCTGGCGGTTTTTCATCACCAAAGACATGTTTGAGCTCCTTGATCTGAGGGCGGTTTGTCGTCACCGTCCTTGGTGCGGCATGCGTCCACGTGCTCAATTTGAGGCTCAAAACGATAAAAGAGAAAGTTGAAAATGACACGAAACTGCATATTCGAGGATTAAATGTGATGAATGTGGCGATAGATTTGATTTGAAAATGATCTTGACGAATCCGCGCAAGGCTCATCTCCGTATCCGGCGGATCGGTTCCGGGCCTCGCAAACTTCAGTAGCATTCGGCGGAGCGCAGCGCCCCCTCCATGGGGCCGGCGGTCGCGTCACCTGCGTTCACGCGGGGACGCTGGTGTGCATGCAGGGAGGACGAATGACATTCACAGCAAGCTGGCGCGGCGCAAACCGCGCCGCGGAGAAGGTCGCCGTTGCGGCGCTTTTGGTGGCGTCGGTGGCGGCCATGGCGGCCAGCCCGGCCCAGGCTCATAACGGCGGCCTGAGCCGTGCCAGCGAGGCCTCGCTGGTCCCGGTGGCCGTGTCGGTGGCGGTGCCCGCCATCCTCGTGGGGGCCGCCGTGGGGGTCACCGTCGGCTTGACCGTCAAGGCGGTGGAGACCAGTGCGAAGGGGACCGTGTGGGTGCTGGAGCGGGCGTCCGACGGGGTGCAGTTCAGCGTCAAGTTCGTGGGTGATACGGTCACCGCGTCCGCCGTGGGCGTGGGCACGGCGGTCACCGTCAGCGTGGTGGGCACCGGCTACATCCTCTCCAAGGGCAGCGAAGTCATTGCCTTCGTCCCCAATGAAATCGGCGCCTCGCTGCTGCACAACGAGCGGGTGACTCGCAAGGACGAGGTGCTGCGGTGAAGGGCGCGTCGATGCAAGGGGGGCGGGGGTCGCGCCTCTCGTTCTGCGCGGCCCAATGCAGGGCGGCTGCGGGCGCCGTCGTTCTCGCGGCGGCGCTGGCTGCGCCGGGCCTGGCTCTGGCAGGCCGCCCCTGCGAAGAAACGCCGCTGACCGCCACCCAGGTGAAGGACAGCATGGCGCTGGCCCAGGCCACGGCCGAGGCGCTGGACCGCTCCGGCGCGCAGGTGGTGCTGCTGGCCCGCGCGGGTCAGAACCTCGATGAATACGGGCTTCGCTGGTCGCATGTGGGCTTTGTCTACCGCGATGCGGATGCGAACGGCAAGCCGGTCTGGCGGGTGATGCACAAGCTCAATGAATGCGGCACCGCACAGGCGGATCTGTATCGGCAGGGCCTGGCGGAGTTCTTCATGGACCGGCCGTACCGGCTCGAAGGGGCCTTCTCGGTGCTCAAGCCGCAGTTGCAGGAAGCCTTGCTGCCGGTGCTCAAGGACAACGCCCAGGCCGCCACCATGCACACGCCGGCCTACAGCATGCTGGCCTATCCGTGGGCGCAGCAATACCAGCAGAGCAACCAGTGGGCCCTGGAAACCCTGGCGGGCGCGGCGGCGCCGGGCGAGGTCTTCAACCGGCCGCAGGCGCAGCAGTGGCTCAAGCGCGCGGGCTATCAACCCAGCGATCTGCAGATCTCCGCCGTCAAGCGGCTGGGTGCGCGCATCGGCATGGCCAATGTCGCGTTTGACGACCATCCCTCGGCACGCCGCTACAGCGGGCACATCGACACCACGACCGCGGACACCATCTTCCAATGGTTGTCCCGCAGCGGGTTGGGGGCGGCGCCGACCGTCGTGCGGGCGCCCCGATAGAGACCGGGCCGCGCCAACAGGGCGCTCCGGGATTCGCACGGGCGAGGGGCTGCGGCCCCTTGTTGTCACGGACGTGACACTGCGGGCCGACACAGTGCTGCGCTGTTGTTAACGCATGGCTTCGGCTCCGCTTCTGTGAATCACGCTCTCTTTTCCTCCTCGGCGGCGCGCAGCCGCTTCTTCCTGTCCTCCGTGGCCGTGGCCGCCGTGCTGGCCGTGGCCGCCTGCGGGGGCAGCGACAACGACAGCACCGCCCCGGTGGAGCAGGGCAGTTGGACCACTGGCGACCTGCATGTGCACACGGTGCAGTCGGACGATTCCCGCACCACGCAGACCCTGGACTTCGTGCTGGGCAAGGCCTTCACGACGCACGGCCTGGACTGGATGGCGGTGACGAATCACCTGCGCTCCTCCAAGTACGACAACAACGCCAACCTGCTGAGCGCCCCGGTGGCCTTCGCCTACGGCATGGAGGCCTACGAGATGCCGCGCATCAAGGCCCTGCAGGCCGCCGGCACCTACAGCAACAAGCTGATCTTCTCCGGCTTCGAATGGGACGCGCCGGCCCATGACCACATCGGTATCGGCATCTTCGAAGGCGGAACAGCCAGCACGCCGATGAGCTTGTCGCCCAGCGCGTTCAAGGAGTTCCAGTGGGCCTTCACCACCGGGGACGCCTCGCTGTTCAAGGCCGACGATGTGACCCGCTTCCAGGCCAAGTATCCGCAGCGCTTCAACAGCACGGCGGCGGACACGCTCAAGGGCATCAGCTGGCTGAAGGACAACTACCCGGATACCAGCTATGCGCTGATCAACCACCCGTCCCGCAATCCCGGCAAATACACGATTGCCGACTTCCGCCAGATGAATGACCTGGCGCCGAAGATCGTCTTCGCCATTGAAGGCATGGTGGGCAACCAGATGGAGCCGGACCGCGGCGGCTATACCTCGGCCTATGTCGACGCCAATCTGCCCAACCGCACCTACGGCGGCACCGACGCGGTCGTGGCCAAGCTGGGCGGGGTGTGGGATGCGCTGCTGGGCGAAGGCCGCCGCATCTGGAACGTGGCGAATTCGGACTCACACTTCGAGATCGATACCGCCGGCAACAGCAGCGGCTACTTCCCCGGCGAATATGCCAAGAACTATGTGTGGATGCCCAAGGGCAGCACCGGTGTGGCGGGCCTCCTGGACAGCCTGCGGGCCGGCCGCAGCTTTGGTGTGTTCGGCGACCTGATCAACGCACTCGACTTCCACGCCACCGCAGGCAGCGACAAGGCCACCATGGGCCAGGAACTGGCCACCGCGGCTGGCCGCACGGTCACGCTCACCCTGCGCTTCAAAAGCCCGCCGGTGAACAACTACCAGCGTCCGGTGAACAGCGGCAATCTGGGCAACATGGTGCCCAAGGTGCATCACGTCGACCTGATCGTGGGGGATGTGGGGCCGAAAGCCGCGCCTGGCACTGCGGCGTACAACCTGGCCACCAACCCCAGCACCCGCGTGCTCAAGCGCTTCACCAGCGCGGACTGGAAGCAGGACGCCGACGGCTACTACAGCGTCACCACCACGGTCATCGCCAGCAAGAGCCAGTACTTCCGGCTGCGCGGGACCAATCTGGCCGAGGACGTGGCGGGCCTGAGCGCGGGCGGCGAGCCGCTGCCGGACCAGAAGATCAGCACCACCGACAACGCCACCCGTCATGACCAGATCAATGATCGCAACTACGGCAGTCTGTGGTTCTATTCGAATCCGATCTTCGTGACGGTGAAGTGAGCCGGATCACAGACGGCGAGCGGCGGTGAGAGGCCCCTAGAGGCCGCTAGAGCCCCTTGAGACTGCTGGAAGCGGGACGTGGCGAAGGTCACGTCCCGTTTTTCTTGGGCCTTTGGGGCATGCAGGCGACATGGAGGAGGCCCGCCCACCGACCGCGCAATGACATACTCCCGCCCACCTCGGCAGCCATAGCCTGAGGAGACCAGACAGTCAGGGAGAGACTTTGAATTTGGCGGCATTCAATCGCAGTGCGTTGTGGGCGTCGGCACGGATGCGGACGGGTCAACAAGGGCGTTTGGGCCAGGTGTTGCGCCTGGGAACGTGTCTGGGACTGCTGGCATGTCTACCGGCCGCTGCCTTCGAGGTCCTGACCGCCGCACCGGACGACGCGCCGGTGGTGGTCGACGGTCGGCTGGACGAAGGCGTCTGGCGTCGCGCGGCCATCCACCGGCGGTTCGCTCAGCTCCAGCCGACGGCCGGCGCCGCTGTGGCCGACGATCTTCGCACCGAGGTGCAGTTGGTTGCGGAGGGGCGGGCGCTGGTCATCGGCATCCGCGCCTGGTCGGCACAGCCGCCGCGCAGCTTGCTGTCCCGGCGGGATGCGGTGCAGCGGGACCAGGACATGGTGGGCGTCTGGATCGACACCAATGGCCGCGGCGAGTCCGCCATGTTCGTCAAGGCGAGCCTGGCCGGCGTGGTGACTGATGGGCTCTACCGCGCCTCCGACGATGAAGAGGACCTGGGGCCGGACTTTCCGGTCCAGGTCGCCGCCGTGAGGCTGCCTGACGGCTACAGCATGGAGATCCGCTGGCCGCTCGCCGCGTTGAGGTACCCCTATCAGGCGGCGGCCCCGTGGCGCATGGTGGTGGCCCGAGCCGTGCCGGGTGCGAACGACCTGCTGCTGGTCAGCGGCGAAGCGGACGCCGAGGCGTTGAGCTTCCTGCATGCCAGTGAGCCCATCACCGGCCTCACGCCGGTGCTGTCCCGCCACCGGGACCGGCAGGAGGGCGACGTGACGATGGAGTGGACCGGGCGGTCGATGCGGTCCGAAGGCGCCACATCGAACCGCGGCAGTGTGGGCGTGGAAGGCTGGTGGCGTCCCCGTGCCGATTGGCTGGTGAATGCCACGCTGAATCCGGATTTCGCGCAGGTGGACATCGACGCGCCGCAGACCAGCGGCAACCGCGCGGTGGCGCTTGCGCTGCCGGAAAAGCGCCGCTACTTCCTGGAGAGCGCCGACGTGCTGGGGCTACCGCTGTCGGGCTTTTATTCCCGCACGGTGGCGGATCCGCGCTGGGGCGTGCGCGCCACCTGGCGCGGCGAAGCTGCGGATGCCACGCTTCTGCTGACGGAAGATCGCGCGGGGACGGTGGTCACGCGCGGGCGTCCGTTTGGCACCGACGAATGGACCCTGGGCGCCCCGAGCAGCGCCCAGGTGCTGCGCAGCCGGTGGCAGGGCGCAGCGGCGACGGCCGACGATGACGACGGCCATCAGGCGCTGACACTGGGCACCTTGCTGTCGCGACGGGCGCTGGAGGGCGGCGGCCAGGGGGAACTGCTGGGCGTGGATGGACTCTGGCGCCAGAGCGCCGATGGGCGTCACTGGAAAGCGCAATGGAGCGTGATGGCCAGCCGACACAACTTGGTGGTGGACGGGGACGGCCGCGTCACGCCGGGTCAGGGCCCGCAGCGGCGCGACGCATCCGCCTGGATGAATCTGCTCTACAGCGACGACCACTGGCTCAACGCCGCCGAGGTGTCCATCATCGGCCCGGACTTCGTGAATCTGCTGGGCTTTGTGGATCAGGCCGGGCTGTGGCGGGCGTCCGGCGAGCTGAATCGACGCCTCGGAGAATTCCGGCTGCCGGGGGACCTGCTGCTGAATCAGCTGGAATGGCACTGGGGGCTGAAAGAGGCCCGCAGTCTGCGCGACGACTCGCGGAGCGATGGCAGCGGCCAACTTGGCGGCCAACCCGGCGGCGAGGTCATCCTGCGGGAGCGTCGCACCGGTTTCTGGCTCGCCACCACACGGCGCACCAATGCCTGGCTGAATGCCGGACTGGATCAGCAGCGGGCCCGCAGCGGCGGTCGGCTGCATGACGTGCCGGCTTGGCATGGCGGCGTGGAGACCACGCCCTTTGCCTGGATGGCCCGGCTGACCGCAGAGGGCAGCGTCGGACGTCAGCTCGACACCGAGCTGGACCGGGTGGGGCAGGGCGGCTGGTGGTCGCTCCAGGCGAGCACCCGATGGGCACTGCCTGGGGGCCGCAGCCTGGAGATAGATCCGGTGTTGACCGGTACCCGGATCGCCGGCAATGGCACGTTTGCGGCGCTGCGAGAGACCGGCGTGCGGCTGCTGACGCTGCTGCATCTGAATGCGCAGGAGAGCCTGCGGGTGATCGTGCAGAACGAGCGCAGCGGCCGCGGCGCCACGGCCCTCAAGCCCGCCGAGTCCGAGACCCACCGGCATCGGTCCCTGATGTGGAAGAAGCGGTTTTCGTCCCGCTGGCAGCTGGCATTGGGGGCGCAGTGGGAATCGCGGCCGCAGCAGCCGTCCACTCGGGAAGTCTTCCTCAAGCTGGAGGCGGCGCTGGGGGATGAGGGCTGAGTGACCTAGGCTGAAGGACCGGGGCTGAGGGACTTGGGCCACATCCGGGGGGCGTCACCGGCGTAACGCATGCCGGCGCTCGTCAGGCCGGAGGGCGTCGCCACAATCGCGCGCTTGTGCTTGCAGCGCCCCTCGTGCTGTCAAGGTGCTTTGCGGTTCTGACGACCGTCTCCTGTGGCATTCCATGACCCGACGCCGACACCTCCTCGTTTCCGCCCTCAGCCCGTTCTGCGGCGCCCTTGGGACTCCGCGGGTCTTCGCGTCCACCGCGCAGCCTGCACCTTCGCTCCCTCCCGCAACCGGTGCTTATGCGCTGCCCAACACCTTCGTGCATCCGCTGCCGGATCCGGTCAGTGGTCGGCGATACGAGGTGTGGGTGGATCTGCCGCCCGGTGTGGCGGCCTCTCGCACGGACCTGCTGCCGTCGGTGTTTGTCACGGACGCGCCCTACGCCTTCCCCATGGTGCGGGCGCTGCGCCACCGGGTCGGCCAGCGCGGCCAGAACATCGCTGATTTTGTGCTCGTGGGACTGGCGGGGCCGGCCGATGAATCCGCCGTGGACATGCGCAATCGGGACTACACGCCGACCGATCCGTCGCAGCGGGCAGGCCACTCATCGCGACACTACGGCGGGCGGGGCTATGGCGGCGGACCAGCCTACCTGAGCTACGTGGCCAAGGTGGTGGTCCCCGCGGTCTCAGCGGCCTACGGGCTGGATCCTCGCCGCCGGTTGATCCTGGGCCATTCCTACGGCGCCCTGCTGGCCGTGCAGGCGCTGCTCAGTCGCCCCGACTGCTTCAGTCACTACATTCTGGGCAGCCCCTCGTTCTGGTTCGACGACAGCGTGCTCTTGAAGACCTTGCCGGCTCTGCTTCAGTCGCGAAGAGACCTCAATGCGCAGGTCTTTCAATACGTCGGCGGCTATGAAGCAATCGGACGCGGCTCACGCTTCAACAGCGAGGTGGACATGGTGGCGGACGCCCGGCGTTTCCAGACTCTTCTTGAGCGCAGCCACTTTCCATCGCTGCGTCTGCGCACTCAGGTGTTGAACGGGGAAGACCATCTCACGGTCGCGCCGGCAGGGGCGACGCAGGGCTTGCTGTGGGCGCTGCCGGGGCGAGGCCCCTACACGGGAGGCTGAAGACGCGCCTGTGGTGTCGGCTGCTGGCGCTGCGGTCACCCGGCGCCAGCATTGAGGTGCTCACATGGACTCGCGTGTTTTCATCAATGCCCGGTCAGCGATTCCTGTGCCTACAATGGCTCAATGCGCATTGGTGTCGTCAGCAAGAGGATGCTCTTATGGATCGCCTGTTTGGCCATCCTGATGTCGTCCATTGCACCGGCAATCTCTCATGTGCTGCAGGCTCGATCGGCGGGTAGCTGGATCGAGATCTGCTCTGTCGCTGGCATGGAGTGGGTCAGCGTCGGCGTCGATGCCAACCAGAAGGCGCCAGACGTCCCAGACGTCCCAGGCAGCTCCATGCTTGAGCATTGCCCCTACTGCGCACTCCACGCCACGGCTTTCGCGCCGCCTCCCTCGTCGATGGACGGTCAGGCGCTGCTGCAGTTGGCCTTTGACGTCCCCCGGCTGTTCCTTTCCGCGCCGCGCACGCTGTATGCGTGGCTCACTTCGCAGCCTCGCGGACCGCCCTCTCTCTCCTGACGCTTCGCAGTCACGCGCCATGCGCGACCTTCGGTCGTGCATGTCTGCGCCAGAAGACTTCCATGCCCTTCGACCCGCGCGCCTAGCGGCGCCACCGCTCGTCCACGTCGGCGCGCTCAGGTCGGCCGCCATGTGGCCGCGGCAGCACGCCGGGTGAACCTCGCGCGTCCATGGACGGCTCGACTTCGCGGCACTGGCCCGAAGTCGCTGCAGCGATGCGTCCCCTGTCCGGTGCTCTGTTCGGTGCCCTGACGCTGGTTCTGGCCATCGTCGCTCCCACCTTGTCCGTCGCCACGTCGGTGTGCGCTGCTGTCCGATGCCGGGTCCTTGGACCTCGTCGCCGGTGGCCCTTCACCGCTCCCTCATGACTTTCATCCATTCCATGACCCATACGACCCCATTCATGCGCCCCCATCTCATTGCAATGGCGGCTTCACTGGCCTGTTGCAACGTCGCCGCCGCCCAGACCACGGACACCCCGAAGACATTGCAAACAGTGGTCATCGCCGGCCGCCCCATCATCGAAGACAACCGTACCGACGCATTCGGCAGTCTCTCCACCGAGGTGACCGCCTCGCAGATTCGGGATCTGAATGCGCTCGACCTGTCTTCCGCGCTCAGGCGCACGCCGGGCGTGACGGTCTCGCGCTTTAATCCGGTGGGGTCGTTCGGAGGCGACGAAGGGGGAGCGGTCTTTGTGCGAGGCCTCGGGGCCAGTCGTCCGGGCAGTGAAATCAAGACCTACATCGACGGCATCCCGTTCTATATGGGCGTGTGGAACCACCCACTGCTGGACCTGATCCCCGTGAACGGCATTGACCGCATCACCGTCCACAAAGGCCCACAGCCGCAGAGCTTCGGCAACACCTTCGCCGCCATTGACGTGACGCCGCTTCGCGCTGCACGTGAGGGCCTCTCGGCCGATGGCCGATTGAGCGTGGGCAGTTTCTCGACCGTGGTGGAGCAGGCCAGCCTGCAGGTCCGCCAAGGCGACCTCGGTGTCGCCTTGGCCCAGGGTATGGCTCGTTCCGATGGCGCCCGCGCGGACGGCGACGGCAAGTTGTCCAACGTGCTCGGCCGCGTGGACTACCGGCTGACACCGCAGTGGTCGGTCGGCATGACCTTCCTGTTCGCCGACAACAAGGTGTCCGACCCCGGCGAAGTCGGCAATCCCGCCACCAAGACCGGCAAGTTCGACACCCGTGGGGGCTTCGCAGCCGTGTCGGTCTCGCATGAGCACGAGCGGGCTCGTGGATCGCTGCGGATCTACGACAACAGCGCCCGAAGCAACTGGCACGACAACCCTGCGCAGGCCGACATCCTCAGCAAGTCCCGGCTGAGCGGGCTGCGCTGGACGGAAACCATCCAACCCTGGACCGATGGTGAGATCGCCGCCGGCCTTGATGTGGATCGCATGAGCGGCAGCGCGGCCTTCGGCGGTTTCACCGCGTTCGACGGCGTGTCCCTGCGCCTGACCTCGCCGCATGTGGCGCTGAGCCAGGCGGTGGACATTGGCGGCGGCTGGAAGGCCACGCCCTCGGCCGGCGTGCGCTTGTACGACCATAACGTTTACGGCCGCTCCAGCGCGCCGCATGCGGGCCTGGTGGTCGACCGCGGCGATTCGCTGTCGCTGCGCGTGAACGCAGCGCGCGGGGTGAACCACCCCGGGTTGGACGCTGCGCTGCTCAATGCCATCGTGCAGCCACTGGCTGGCGCTCCGACCAGTTGGCGCGACCTCCAGCCTGAGCGCATGGACCACGTGGAGGCTGGCGTGCGCTGGTCGCCGCAGCCGGGCAGCAGTCTCGACGTGGCCGTCTTCAACGACGAACTGAAGAACCGCTATGTGTTTGCCTTCCCACCCGCGGTGACGCAGCCCAGCTTCACCAACCTGGGTGACTACCGCGTGCAGGGTGCCGAGGTCTCGGTCCAGCAGGCCATCGGCAATGCGTGGTCGCTGTTCGGCGGCCTGACGCTGCTCGACCCGAGCCGCAGCGATCTGCCTTATGCACCCAAGCGTGCGCTGTCGCTGGGGGTGAACTGGCAGCAAGGCCTGTGGCGCGTGAGTGCCGATGCGCAAGGGCAAAGCGAGATGTTCACGCTCAGCCGCACGCGCGCTGACGGGGCCACCAATACCGGCCGCGTGGGCGGCTTCGCCGTCGTCAATCTGCGTGCCGCCTATGCGCTGCCCCAACTGCTCGGGCCTCGCGGCGAGGTCTTCCTGGCGCTCGAAAACCTGGCTGACCGCCACTACGCCTACCGGCCCGGCTATCCCATGCCTGGCCGCTCCGCGCAAGTCGGCGTGAATGTGAGCCTGTGACCCAGACCCCACCCCCTCATGAGGAGCCTTCACATGTCAACGATTCACCGCTGGGTCCGTGGGGCCGTTGCCGCGGCCACATTGGCCTGCAGCGCCTTGCACGCCATTGCCGCTGAGCCGGCCGACGAAGCCTCGATTCGGCAAGTGATTCTTTCCACGTGGGACAAGCCGGACGCGCGCGTCGAGGTGGGCCCCGTGGTCGTGGTCGGCAACCACGCCGTGGCCGGGTGGACGCAGGGACAGCGCGGGGGCCGCGCCTTGATGGCGCGCAACGCGGCCGGCCACTGGGCCGTGGCCGCCTGCGGCGGCGACGGACTGAAGTCTGCGAAGACGCTGGAATCCACCGGCATGGCCCCCGCGCAAGCCAGGCAGCTCAGTGCGTCGGTCGCCAAAGCCGAGGCTGACGTGGCGCCCGCACGTCGAGCGCTGTTCTCCACGTTCGATGGCCTGCTGCGTATGAACGAGGGGGATGCGCACACCGGCCACGCAGCGTCGGGAGCCAAGCCATGAAGCTGCCGCCGCTGGTGCCTCCACGGGCGGAGTTGGGGGCCGAGGAGATCGCCCGCTACAGCCGCCACCTGCTGCTGCCGGAGCTCGGGCTTGAGGGCCAACGCCGCCTCAAGAGCGCCCGCGTGCTCGTGATCGGCGCCGGCGGCCTGGGCTCGCCGGTGCTGCTGTACCTGGCTGCAGCAGGCATCGGCCGCATCGGCATCGTCGAGTTCGACGTGGTGGAGTCGTCCAACCTGCAGCGGCAGGTCATCCACGGCATGTCGAGCCTGGGACATGCCAAGGCTGACAGCGCCGCGCATGCCATCCACGAGCTCAACCCCTTCGTGGACGTGCGGCTGCACCGTGAGCGGCTGGAAGCCCACAACGCGCTGGCCGTTCTCGACGGCTACGACCTGGTCATCGACGGAAGCGACAACTTCGCCACGCGCTACCTCGTCAACGACGCCTGCGTGCTGGCCGGTAGACCCTACGTGTGGGGCTCGATCTACCGCTTCGAAGGCCAGGCCTCGGTGTTCTGGGAAGACGCGCCTGGGGGCGTTGGCTTGAACTACCGCGACCTCTATCCCGAGCCACCGCCGCCGGCGCTGGCGCCGTCCTGCGCCGAGGGGGGCGTGCTGGGCGTGTTGTGCGCGGCCATCGGCTCGGTCATGGCGACCGAGGCGGTCAAGCTGATTGCGGGCCTGGGCGACTCGCTGCTCGGGCGACTGATGGTCTACGACGCGCTGGACATGAGCTGGCGCAGTCTGCCGATCCGCCGCGAGAAGCTGCGCACGCCGATCACCGGGCTCATCGACTACCCGGCATTTTGTGGGCTGCACCCGGTCGAGGCCGACGACGTGCCCATCCTGACAGCCCACGCGCTGAAGGCGCTGCTCGACAGCGAAGGGCCGCCCGTGCTGATCGACGTGCGTGAAGCGTCGGAACGCGCCATTGCCTGCATTCCCGGCGCGCGGCACATCCCCAAGGGCGCGCTGGCCGAGGATGCCTGGCTCGCCAGCCTGCCCAAGGACACGCCCCTGGTGCTGCATTGCAAGTCGGGCGCGCGCTCGAAGCAGGCGCTGCTGGCCTTGCGCGAGCGCGGCTTTGCCCAGGTGAGCCATCTCGATGGCGGCATCCTGGCGTGGATTGACCAGGTGGATGCCTCGCTGCCCCGCTACTGAGGAGACCCCATGCTCTTGCTCACGCCCGAACTGGCCGATGCGGTGACGCGTCACGCATTGGCCGAGCATCCCCTCGAAGCCTGCGGGTTGATGGCCGGCCCGGCCGGGGGAACGCCTACACGCCATGTTCCGCTTCAAAACACGGCGCGCGCCAGCGACGCCTTCCGCTTCGACGCCCGCGAGCAGTTGGCCGTGTGGCGCGAGCTGGAAGCGCGCAACGAAGTGCCGCGCGTGCTCTACCACTCTCACACCGCATCGCGCGCCTACCCGAGCCGTGACGATGTGGCGTTCGCCGCCGACCCCACTGCGCACTACCTCATCGTTTCCACGGCTGACCGCACCAACCCAGAACTGCGCAGCTATCGAATCGTAGGGGGCCATGTCATCGAAGAGACCGTGGTCGTCGCCGGTCCCGCTTCACGTTGAAGGAGTCTTGCCGATGTCCATCACTGTTCACATCCCCACGCTGCTGCGCGCTCTCACGCAGGACCGCAAGCGCGTCGAAGGCACCGGTCGCACCGTGCTCGAAGTCATCGAGTCCATTGACCGCCAGCATCCCGGCCTGAAAGACCGGCTGGTCAACGAGGGTCGTGCGCACCGCTTCATGAACCTCTACGTCAATGACGACGACATCCGCTTCGCCGACGATCTGGCCACGCCGGTGAAGGCCGGCGACACGCTGACCATCCTTCCCGCGGTGGCCGGAGGCGCCGGAGCGCCCGCATGTTGACGGCTTGGCTTGCGCGATGCGCGCTTGCCGGGCTGCCGGAGCAGGCGCCGTCAGGGTTCGAGCCATTGGCTCGGTCGCTGCGGTATCAGGCGTCGCGGCTGGGGCTCACGCTGGAAGGGGCGCCGCCGCCGAAAGCCGTGCGCCGCACCGGGAACCCGGGCTGCTTGAGCTTCGACTTCATCGTGCCCGGCGCAGGCGCCATACCGATCGGGATCGATGCCTGGGCCGATGGTGGCAAAGCGCCGGCCAGCGAGTTCCTGATACAGGCAGCCAGCGGGCTGATGGCGGTGCATGGCCGCTCCAGCGGCGGCAGCCGGGCGCTGGGCGTGGACTTCGTGTCCACCGCCGGCGCGGCACTGGCGCTGCAGGGGGCGATGGCCGCCGCGCTGGGCCGATTGCGCGGCGCCGCCGTGGCACGGGTCCATCTGTCGCTGGCCGGCGCGGCGCTGCTGGGCATCGGGCAGTACATTGCCGGCGCCACCGCCCCCGAGATGCCTGAACGCATTCCCCCGGGCAGTGGATCACCGCTGGACCGGCCGCCGTTCGTGTCGTCCGACGGCATCGTGTTCGAGCTGGAGTCGCTGGACGCCGCGCCGTGGCGCCAGCTGTGGTCAGGCCTGGGCGTGGATGCGTCCTTGGCCGCGCAAGGCTGGAAGGGCTTCCTGCTGCGCTATGCCAAGGCGACCTCGCCCATCCCGGCCGAGATGATGCAACGCCTGGCGGCCTTGCCGTATGCCGACATCGCCGCGCGTTGCGCCCAGGCCGGTGTATTCATCTGCCCGGTGCGAACGCTGGCCGAGCGCTCGCGCGATGCCAGCGCCTCCAGCCTGTGGAACCAAGGACCCTGGCGTTTCGCCGCCGCGCCTGGCGCCCCCGCGGTGCGGCCCGGCTTGCCGCCAGATGCGCTGCCTCTGAGCGGCTTGACCGTCGTTGAATCGTGCCGCCGCATCCAGGGCCCGCTGGCCGGTCACCTTCTGGCCATGATGGGCGCGACGGTGATCCGCATCGAGCCCCCGGGCGGGGACGCGCTGCGCGGCATGCCGCCGATGGCCGGCGACGTGTCGGCACGCTTTGATGCGTTGAACCGATGCAAGACCGTGCGCGAGATCGACATCAAATCCGCGGCCGGGCGAGACGCCGTGCTCGAACTGTGCCGCGACGCCGATGTGTTCCTGCACAACTGGGCGCCGGGCAAGGCGGCCGATCTGGGGCTGGACGACGCAGACCTGTCGCGCGTGAATCCGGGCCTGGTGTATGCCTACGCGGGAGGCTGGATCGACGGGGATGAACCCGACTTGCCGGGTACCGACTTCACGGCGCAGGCGTACTCGGGGGTCGCTGACCTCATCTCGCGCGCCAACGGCACGCGTGGCGGGTCACTGTTGACCGTGCTCGATGTGCTGGGCGGCATCGTCGCGGCACAGGGCGTCACCGCCGCGCTGCTGCGCCGGGCCTTGCAGCCCTCGCGCTGCCGTGTGGATACCTCGCTGCTGGGGGCGGCCTCGCTGCTGTGCGAACGCGAGCTTCAGGCTTGCTGGACGGAGGGCGGCGCTGCCGAGCGTGCCACGCTGCAGGCGGTGCTCCCCGCCAAGGACGGGCGCCTGGCCATCGATTGCGCCGATGCTTCAGCACTGCGTCGCCTGGCCGAAGTGGTGGGCCTGCCCGGGTCAGCCGCGACGCAGGAGGTTCGCGGCGCGCTGACTGCATGGCTGGCCCCCCGCGCCATGCATGACGCCGTTTCGCTCCTCGCCGCTGTCGGCGTGCCTGCCGTGGCCGTCAGCGAAGACCTCGCCACCCTGTCCGGACACCCCGCGCTGGCCCGTGCGCTGCGGTCAGCTGGATACACCCACGTCGAATCTCCCTGGAGTTGGTCATGAACGCATCCGGCCTCATTGATCTGGTTCCCTCCACCCTGCGCCGCGAATGGAGCCGGCTCGGGTGGTACCCCGATCGCTCGGTGTACGACCTGTTCGCCCAGCACGCGCGGCGCCATCCCGACAAGGCCGCCGTGGTGGCGCCGACGGGATCCGTGAGCTACGCCCTGCTGCTGGACGCCGCGCATCGCCTCGCGGCCAGCCTGCGCGCACGCGGCATCGTCGAAGGCGATGTGGTGGCCTATCAGCTAGGCAACTCGTGGCGCAGTTGCGCGATCGACCTGGCCGTGGCGGCCCTGGGGGCGGTGGTCGCGCCGCTGCCCCCCGGGCGCGGACGGCTGGACCTGGAATCGCTGCTGCGACGCTGCCAGGCGCGTGGCGTCATCCTTGCCTCGTCCCAAGGCGATGGCGACCCGTGCGACCCGTGCGATCCGTGCCAAGTGGTCGAGTCGCTGCGTCCCACGCTGCTGTCGCTGCGCGTGCTGGTGGCCGACGGTGCGCCGCGCCCGGGCTGGCACTCGCTGGACGCGATGCTTGACGCCGCGCCAATCGCCGCGACGGCGCTGCCCGCGATTGACCCTGATGCGCCGGTGCGCCTGCTGGTGTCGTCGGGGACCGAGTCCGAGCCGAAGCTGGTGGCCTACTCGCACAACGCGCTTCTGGGCGGGCGCGGGCGCTTCCTGCAGAGGCTGCATCCCGACCGCGAAGGCTTTCGTGGGCTCTACCTCGTGCCGCTGGGTTCGTCGTTCGGCTCCACGGCCACTTTCGGCGTGCTGTCGTGGCTGGGGGGCTCCATTGCGCTCTTGCCGCGCTTCGAACCGGCACTCGCGATTGAGGCCATCGAGACGCTACGCCCCACGCACGTTCTAGGCGTGCCCACCATGCTGCAGCGCATGGCGGCCGACCCGCGGCTGGCGGGCGTCGACAAATCCAGCCTGAAGGCCGTGGTCAGCGGCGGCTCGGTGATCGACGAGGCCAGCATCCACCGCTGCGTGCAGGCCTTCGGCTGCGGCTTCATCAGCCTGTACGGGTCTGCCGACGGCGTGAATTGCCACAACACGCTCGATGAGCCCTTGGACCTGGTGCTGCGCAGCGTGGGTCGGCCCAACGACAGCGTGTGTGCCATTCGCATCATCGACGAAGCGGGCCGCGAAGTGCCGGCGGGTGACATCGGAGAGATCACCGCGCGCGGGCCCTTGAGTCCGATGCAGTATGTCAATGCGCCGGAACTGGACCGCCGCTATCGCGACTCCGAAGGGTGGGTGTTGACTGGCGACCTTGGCCGCATCGATGCCGACGGCTGCCTGGTACTCACCGGGCGCAAGAAGGACATCATCATCCGCGGCGGTGCCAACATCAGCACGGTGCAGGTCGAGACGCTGGCTACCACCCATCCCGACGTGGTGAGTGCCGCCTGTATACCGGTGCCCGACGCCGACCTGGGCCAGCGCCTGTGCCTTTGCCTGACCTTGCGAGAGGGCGTGGAGCGGCCCAGTCTGGCCGAGTTCAATGCGCACCTTCGCGAGCAAGGGCTCGAAATCAACAAGCTGCCCGAGTACCTGCGTTATTGCCGGCAACTGCCGCTGAGCCCCGCCGGCAAGGTGGACAAGAAGGCGCTGGCCGCCGACGTGGCCGCGCTGGGCAGCGGCCCGGGTTTCCGCATGAGCGTCTGAAGGAGGAACCTTCCATGCAATCGCCATTGATCGCCTCGGACCTGTCCAGCCGCGTCCGCGCATGGCTGGATGCGCACATCGTTCCCGCCGAAGCCGTGCTGGACAGTGAGGGCGCCGCAGCCACAGGCAAAGCCGATGAACTGATCGCCGCCGCGCGGCGCGCCGAACTGTGGGGCCTGTTCTACCCTGGCGCCTGGGGCGGCCGCATCGACAGGCTGACCGACTATGTGCCCGTGGCCGAAGAGGAGGGCCGCTCCGAGCATGGTCCCATGATCTTCGGTAGCGAAGCCGTCATCGACGCGCACATGCTGGATCGGCACGGCAGCGCCGCGGTGAAGGAACGCTACCTCGCGCCGCTGGCGGCGGGGCTCGCCACACCCGCCTACGGAATGTCCGAGCCAGGGAGCATCGGCTCCATCCCCTCGACCATCCAGACCTCGGCGGTGCTCGAAGACGGCCATTGGCGCATCGACGGCCGCAAATGGTTCATCTGTCGCGCCGGCCGCGCCGCATTCGTCACCGTGGTGGCGCGCACACGGCCTGACGCACCTGCGGACGACGCGCTGTCCATGATCATCGTGCCCACCGACACGCCCGGATTCAGGGTGGAGCGCGAACTCGACGTGTTTGGCCGGCACCAGGGCCAGTGCGAAATCTCGTTCACGAACGTGCGCGTGCCGGCCCACCACGTGTTGGGACGCCCGCACGCGGGCATGGGTTTGATGCGCGAGCGTCTGGTGCTGGGCCGTCTGGTGCGTGCGAGCCACTGGCTGGGCCTGGGGCAGCGCTGCTTCGACCTCATGGTGGAACGCATTCGCTCGCCGCGCGGCGAATTGGCGGCGTTGGCGGACAAGCAGTTGATGCGCCAGCACGTCTTCGAGGCGCATCTGTCGCTGGCGAGTGCCCGCGCCCTGGTGCGCGCCGCGGCGGAGGACTTCGACGCCGGTCGGCGCTGCGACGTGTCGGCCAACCTCGCCAAGGTGGCTGCGGCCCGGGCGCTCAACCGCTGCGCCGATTCGGCCGTGCAGGTCTACGGCGCCGAGGGGGTGTGCGCCGCGCTCTCGCCGCTGGCCGGCATCTACCGCGCCGCGCGTGCCGCACGCATTCTCGATGGCACCGACGAAGCGCTCATCAACTCGGTCGGCAGGCAATTGGTCGGCATCGACGTCACCGCGCCTTGAGGAATGCAACCATGGCTGAATCCAGCATCCCAGTGAGCCGGGCGGCGCCCGGCGCAAGAGCGCAAAGCCTGCTCCTGGGGACGATCCTCACGGCCGCGATGGCGCTGCCGATGCTTGTGCTCTATGCCGTCGGTGCGCTCGGTCCTGTGCTGGCGCAGGACCTCCGGGTGGCGCTCAGTTCCTTGGGCTGGGTCACGTTCACGACCTTCAGCATTGCTGCGGTACTGTCCCCGTGGGCGGGGCCCTTGACCGACAGGCTGGGTGCGCGGCGCGGCCTTGTACTGCTGTTCATGGCCGTGGCTCTGGCCTATGTGGCGGCGGCCTGGGTGCCAAGCCTTGCCGCACTGGCCGGCGCGGTGGCCATCGGCGGCGTGGCGCAGGCGCTGTGCAATCCGGTCACGAACCTGCTGATCGCGCGCGAGGTGGCCCCTGCGCACAAGGCGCGGATCGTCGGACTGAAGCAGGCAGGGGTGCAGGGGGCGGCGCTGTTTGCGGGCATGGCCTTGCCCACGCTCGCATCGGGCATAGGCTGGCGTCTGGCGCTCGGCCTCATGGCGCCGATCAGTGTGCTGCTGGCTGTGACGGCGCTGGCGGTGACGAAACCCCACACGCCAGGACCCGTCCGACCCTTGCGACCGCCGCGACCGAACCATCGGCTGGCCCTCTTGATGACCCTCCAACTCTGCGTGGGTGTGGCGCTCTCCGCGTTCGTGACCTTCCTGCCCGCGCACGCAGCGGCCAAGGGCATGAGTCTGGCGCAGGCGGGCGCGCTGATCGCCATCTTCGCGGGCACGGGAATGCTGTCGCGCATCGCACTCACGCCGTTGGCGGGGCGGCTTCCGGACGAGTCTGCGCTGATGCTTGTGTTGCTGCTGACGGCGGCCGTGGCGTCTGGAAGTGTGCTGATGGCCACCGCCGATCGGCACTGGCCGCTATGGGGCGCGGCCGCACTGATGGGCGCCAGCGCGGTGGCCTCCAATGCCGTTGCCATGAGCATGCTGATCCGCGACGAGGGTTTCGGATCCACTGCGGTCGCCTCTGGCTGGTTGTCGGCGGGCTTCTTCGCCGGTCTGGCGATCGGGTCTCCCCTGGCTGGCGCCGTTGCGGCCGACAGTGGCAGCTTCGCGGCAACGTGGTGGGGGATTGCCACGGTGCTCTGCATCGCCGCCATGGTCACGCTGCTGCTCTGGCGCGTGCGGCGTGGCATCGAGCCGTAGAGACTAGGCCGCCAGCGTCTGCAACTGACGGCGTGCCAGGCGCACGGCTGCGCGCTGCAGCCCCAGCACGGCCACCAGCGCCAGCATTAAGGCGGTCACCTGGACCGGACCGCTGACGCCGCCCCTTTGCTGGGCCGGTGCAAGCGCGAGCAGGAAGACCCAGAGCATCGGGTAGTAGCCCGCGCGGTCGGCGATCCAGGTGACCAGCGTCGGCAGGCCCACCGTCGCCATCAGCAGCCAGCCGCTCAGGCCCAGTCGCGGTGAACGCCACAACGGGGCCTCGGGCAGGCGGGCCCCAGGGCGGAACCAGCCCAGTTCATAGGCCTGCGCACCGGCCACGATCCACAGCATCAAGATCGGGCTGATCACGTTGTGCAGGGGATGAAGGGCGGGAAAGAGGAAGGAATACAGCATCAGCGAGACCGCCGACAGCGTGAAGGACCTGGGCAAAGCCAGGAACAGCCCCGCGATCACCAGCAGCCCAACCCTGACCACCGGCCGCTGATCGGTGTAGGCATGGAGCACTGCGGCGACGGCGGCCAGGGCCAGCAGTCCGAGCCCGAGGCAGGGCAGCAACCATCGCCATCGATCCGGGCGCAGCGGCAGCCGTTGGGCGAGCCAGGGCCAGGGGCCCCATCGCCGGATGCCCCACACCACGAGGGTGGCAATGACACAGTAACCGGCCTCCGTCAGGGAGCGGTTCACACCGTTGTAGGTCTTGCTCAGGCCTTCCGTCAACGAGAGGGACAGCGCCGCGTAGACCAGATAGACGGTCAGCAGGATGACCAGTGCCGAGACGACCTTGGCGGCCCATTCCAGCCGCTGCCACTGCGTGCTCATGGAGGGCGCCGCCCAACCGGCGCGGCGGAGCAGACTGGGGCTCATGCGTTCGAGCTGGAACTCCAGCACCGGCTTGAGTGCGGTCATCAGCAAGGCTTTCCGCACCCACAAGGGCCGACGGCCGTTCATCAGGCGTGAAAACCTCAGGATCTCGCCGGACGGCTGACGCAGATGCGGTTCCTCAATCGGTCGGTCCAGTCGCTCTTCCGCCAACCAACGAAGCCGCAGGGCGAGGTCAGCCCCCAGTTCCCGTTCCGCGCGAAGGTCCCGGTCCCATTCAAAGTGCTCGAACAGCACCTGAAGAATCTCGACCGGCCAGCCCGCGGCGTGCACAGCGGTCTGCTCGGCCCACAGCTGACTGCTGTCCAGGCGCCATTCCAGCGGCTGGTGGCTCAATTGCTCGCGGAGCGCGGGCGCTGCCGCACGCAAGGCCTCCGGGCCCTTCGTCGCGGTCAGCTCCAACCATTGGAGCAGTTCCGCAGGATCGAGCGGCGCAAAGCCACCGGATACGGCATCCGCATCGGGGGGAGGGGAAGATGCCGAAGTCGGCAGCGGCGCCACCACGACCGCGTCGCGCCCGTACCCATCCTGCTCTTGCGCATCCAGCGCCTGCGCTTGGCTCTGCTGCCACTGCGCCCCCGCTACCAGCCGCTCATACGATTCGCGCAAGGCCTGATAGGCCGCAGCATCATCGTCCGGGCGGGTGGTCTTGAGCATTCGTGCGTAGGCACGCTTGATCGCAGCCAGGTCCGTGGTCGGCGCTTCCAGGCCGAGGCGTTCCCAATCTCTCATGGCGGTGACGATCAGAAGCGGAAGCTGGTGTCGATGCTGTCCAAGGCCTCCTTGAAGGCCGAACGCGCCTGTCGGATGACGCGCGGGTCCTGCGTTTCCAGCGCGCTGCTGAACTGCGCCATCCAGTCCTGGATCACCTGGCGTTCCGCCCCCAGCCGGTCTTCATACAGCCGCTTGGCGCGCGCCAGCAGGTAGACGTTGTCGGCATCGTCACGGGGATGGCGCTTGAGGCCTTGCAGCTTGGCCACGGCTTCGGCCATCTGGGCGTCGCTCATGTTGGTGTCGGTATTGCGGATCAGGGTGTTGGCCTGATTGCCGCCCAGCAGGTCGCGCACATCCACGTCCAGCAGGCCGTTGGCGTCGTAGGTGAAGCGGACGTCGACGGAGGCTTGTCCGGCCTTGGCCGGGGGAACCGCAATCTCCAGCTCTCCCAGCTTCAGGTTTTCGCTGCCGACCGGCGATTCCCCCTGCCGGATGTCCAGCTTGATGAAGGTCTGGTTGTCCGAGACGGTGGAATACACGCCGGAGCGCGACACCGGCACCGGCGTGTTGCGTTCAATCAGGGGGCTGAAGCGGTCGCCGATGCGCGTGCCGTTCACCTCCTGCGACACGATGATGCCCAGGGAGAACGGCATCACGTCGGTGAGCACCACTTCGTCCAGCGCGGCATCGCGGGCCTTCAGGCCGGCCTGCACCGCCGCCCCCTGGGCGATGGCCTGGTCCGGGTCGATGGTGCGCAGCGGCAGACGCTGGAACAGCCGGGTGATCATCTGGCGGATCATCGGCATGCGGGTGGCGCCGCCCACCAGCACCACTTCGTCCAGCGAGGCGGGCTGCAGCTGGGCATCGTGCAGCGCGCGCTCAATCGGGCGGCGCAGGCGATGCAGCAGTTCCGCGCTGGCTTTCTCGAAGGCGTCCCGGGTGATGTCGGCGCTCAGGGCCCGGTTGTCCAGCACCAGCTGCATGCGGGTGGACTCGCGGTCGGAGAGCTCGCGCTTGGCCAGTTCGGCCGCGCGCCACCAATGGGTGCTGCGGGAGAGCTGTTCACGCGTGGCGCTGGTGATGTCCGGGCAGGCATCGCAGAACAGCTGGCCCATCACCTGGGCGAAGTCTTCACCGCCCAGGCGCATGTCCCCGGCGCTGGCGCGAACTTCGACCACACCTTCAAAATACTCCAGCACCGACACGTCGAAGGTGCCGCCGCCCAGGTCGAACACCAGGAAGGTGCTGTTGTTCTGGCGCTCCTGCAGCCCGTAGGCCAGACCGGCCGCCGTTGGCTCATTCAGCAGCCGCTCGACCTTCAGCCCGGCCAGTTGCCCGGCCATGCGGGTGGCGCGGCGCTGCGCATCATTGAAGTAGGCCGGGACGGTGATCACGGCTTCGGTGACCGTCTCGCCCAGGAAGGCCTCGGCGTCCGCCTTCAGCGACTGCAACACCAGGGCCGACAGCTCTTCCGGGCGGAATTCCCGCTTGCCCAGGCGCAGACGGCGGTCGGTGCCCATGAAGCGCTTGAAGGCCTGGGCGGCCATGTCGGGATGGGTGGCGGCGCGCTCGCGGGCGGCCAGGCCCACGATGAGCTGCCCTTGATCGTCCAGCGCCACCGCGGAGGGCGTGGAGAAGTCGCCGTGGGCGTTGCGGATCAGCTGCGGTGCGCCGTCCTTGAACACACCCACCAGGCTGTTGGTGGTGCCGAGATCGATGCCGACGATCATGAATCCGTTCCCTCTGCTGTCTTTATTTGAATCGCGCGGGAGGATATCACCGGGGCGCCAGCGATCCGGTGTGCGCACGAAGGGTCGGCCAAAAGGGGGGTGTTGCAGAGAGGAGTCCGTGAGGATTTCGCCACGGTTGGCAGCGGCGCGAGAGGGCCGAACGCGGATCGCCCGTCGGCGGGGCATTCGATCTCCCTACGCACGCTCGGGCGGGGCGGCCTGCTAACGTCGGGCCGTTTTGCCCGAAGCGGGCCGTTCATCACCAAAGGTACCAAGGAGACAGGCCCCATGAGCCTCGCAGACATTGAACTGCTCGTCATTGCGCTGATCAGCGTGCTGGGCCTGGTCGGCCTGATTGTCCTGAAACCGCGCCTGCATCCGCTGGTGGCGCTGCTGCTGGTGTCAGTGGCTGTGGGCCTGGCCACCAGCATGCCGCTGAACAAGCTGGCTTCGGCGATTTCAGGCGGCGCCGGGAAGACGCTGGGGGCGGTGGGTCTGGTGGTGGCGCTGGGCGCGATGCTGGGCAAGTTGCTGGCGGAGTCCGGCGTCACGACCCGTATCGCCGATGCCATTGTGAGCCGGTCCTCCTACCGCATGCTGCCCTGGGCGATGGCGGGGGTGGCGTTCATCATCGGCATTCCGATGTTCTTCGAGGTGGGACTGGTGGTGCTGCTGCCGCTGATCTTCGGCGTGGCCCGCAAGCTGGAGACCGGGCGCCAGGGCAGCGGCTCCGCCTATGTGTATGTGGCGGTGCCGGTGATCGCGGCGCTGGCGGCGATGCATGGCATGGTGCCGCCGCATCCCGGTCCGCTGACGGCGATTGCCACGCTCAAGACCAGCGTCGGCGCCACCATGATCTATGGCTTTGTGGCGGCCATTCCGGCCATCATCCTGGGTGGTCCGCTATATGCCGCCTTCATTGCGCCGCGCATGAAGGCGCGTCCGGATGACGCGATGATTCATCAATATGTGCCGCACGACGGAGAAGGCGGGGAGGATGCCGGACTCGATGCCGGGAAGTCCCAGGCGGCCAAGAGCGCCACTCGTCCTGGCGCGGAGGGCAGCGCGAATGTCGGCACGAGCGGCACTGGCGAAGGCGTTGGCGTTGGCGTCGGTGTGGGCGTCCTGTGCGCCTTGCTGCCGGCCCTGCTGATGCTGTTCCATGCCGTGGCCGAAGTCCTGCTGGACAAGACCTCGGGCCTGCTTCACATCGCGGCCTTTGTCGGCAATCCGGTGGTGGCCATGCTGCTGGGCCTGCTGTTTGCGATGGTGATGTTGCGGTCCGGCGATCCCGACTCCGTGCGCAAGTCGCTGAGCGCCAGCGTGAAGCCCATCAGCAACGTGCTGCTGATCATCGCCGGCGGCGGTGCCTTCCAGCAGGTGCTCACCGACGCCCATGTGGGCGACGCGATTGTCCACATGAGCCATCAGCTGGCGGTGTCGCCGTTGGTGCTGGGCTGGCTCATCTCGATGCTGCTGTCGGTCTCCACCGGGTCGGCCACCGTCGGCATCGTGGGGGCGGCGGGGCTGCTGGCACCGCTGGCGGTGTCCGGCGAGGCGATCAATCAGCCTTTGCTGGCGCTGTCCATCGGCTGCGGCTCGCTGTTCTTCAACTATGCCAACCATGCCGGCTTCTGGCTGGTGAAGGAGTCCTTCGGCATGACGATGGGCGAGGCCACCCAGACCATCTCGGTGGTGCAGTCCATCGTCTCGCTGGTAGGGCTGGGCATGGTGCTGATCTTGAACCTGCTTCCGCCGCTGGCCTAGGGACGGCGGTTCTGATCCTGGTCGGGCAGTCTGGCAATGACCTTGATCTCGAACTGGAAGCCATACAGCCAGGTCACGCCCACGCCGGTCAGCGTGGGATGCGGCGCCTCGCCCCAGTGGGACATCACCACGGGCCAGACCCGTTCAAAAATGGCCTCCGGATTCACCATGAACACGGTCACGTCGACCACGTCCTCAAAGCGGCAGCCGGCTTCCGACAGGATGGCATTCAGATTGGCGAAGGCCAGATGCACCTGCGCCTCCAGGTCGGCCTCTGGCGCGCCATCCGGCAGGCTGCCGACCTGGCCGGAGACAAACAGAAAACCATTGGAGCGAATGGCCGGGGAATAGCGGTTGCGCTCATACAGCGCTTGGCGGCCGGCGGGGAAAACGACATCGCGTGTCATGCAGCAATTCCTTTGTAGTGGAAGGGATCCAGGTCCGGCGTCCACTGTAGGAATTTGCTGCTTCGGAATAAACGGCTCTACCGCACAATCACTGTTTGGACTCGCCAAACAATGGAGTGCGGACTTGGATCGTTTTGACACGCTGAAGACCTTTGTGCGTGTGGTCGAGGCGGGCAGCTTCACCCGCGCCGCCGACACGCTGCAACTCAGCAAGACCACTGTCACGCAGCAAGTTCAGCAACTGGAGGCGCACCTGCGGGTGCGGCTGCTCAATCGCACCACCCGTCAGGTCAAGGTGACGGCCGAAGGGGCGGCCTATTACGACCGCGCTGTCCGTCTGCTGGCCGACCTGGAGGAGGCGGATGGGAGTGTGCGCACGGCCTCGTCGGCCCCGCGGGGCCTGCTTCGGGTGGATGTGCCCAGTCCGTTTGCCTTGAAGGTGCTGGTGCCGGCCTTGCCGGCATTCCATGCACGGTATCCGGACCTGCGGCTGGAGCTGGGGGTCAGCGACCGGGCCGTGGACGTGATCGGTGACAACGTCGACTGCGTGGTGCGCGGCGGCCGCCTGGAGGACTCGACACTGGTGGCCCGCCGCATCGGCGATCTTTCACTGGGGATTTACGCCGCCCCGCGTTATCTTGATCTGGCGGGCACGCCGACCGACCCGCGGGAGCTGGAACACTCGCATCACCGGGTGGTGGGCTTCCTGAGTTCCCGCACCGGGCGTGTCCTGCCCCTGGTCTTGCAGCAGGGCGGCACGCGGATGGAGATCCAGGGCCGCCATGCGGTGGCGCTGGATGACGGCAATGCCTATCTCGGCGCCGGCGTGGCAGGCATGGGGGTGCTGTGGCTGCCGACCTACCTGGCGGCCGAACCGCTGGCGCGCGGCGAGCTGGTGCCGCTATTCGAGGACTGGACCTGCGAGCCGATGCCGATGTGGGTCGCCTTTGCGCCGCACCGGCACCGCAGTGCCAAACTCCAGGCCTTCCTCGACTGGGTGGATGGGCTGATGAAGGATCTGCCCTGCTGACAGGTTCGTGACGAGGCTGCAGCAGAATCGGCGGACGGGTGACGAGTGACGGGTGGCCGAATGGATTGCTGCAGCCGCTCCGCCGCTGTCATCGCCCATCGTCATTGCCACCGCCACCGCCACCGCCACCGCCACCGCCAAAGGACCCGCCATGCCCAAGCCTTTTGTGAATCTCGCGGATGTCGCATTCACGGACATTGAAGAGAACGGCTACTACACCTCCCGGCGCGCACAGTTCAGCGCCGACATCGGCGCCAGGAAGCTCGGCTACAACCTCACCGAGCTGCCGCCGGGAAAGGCGCAATGCCCCTTCCATGCCCACCGGGCCGAAGAAGAGATGTTCCTGATCCTGGAGGGGGAGGGGGAACTGCGCTATGGGGACCAGCGCTACAAAATCCGTCCGCATGACGTCATTGCCTGCCCCACTGGGGACCGGTCCACGGCGCATCAGATCATCAACACCGGCAGCACGACGATGCGTTATCTGTCGCTGTCCACCCTGGCGGAGATCGAGGTCTGCGAATACCCCGACTCGGACAAGATCGGCGTGCATGCGGACCTTCCGGCGCCCGGTCTGCACAAGATGTTCCGCGCCGGCACCACCGTCGAATACTACGACGGCGAAAGCACCCAACCCCCATCCCCCCGCGACTGAAGGCCCCTAACTTCGTCCCCCTAGCTTCTGCGCCTGCCCGGCGCCCGCGTCCTCTGCCTTGTGGATGGCCCGTGGCAAAGCGCAGGCGCATCGTTGCGCCTCGTTAGCACGGCCACCGCGCCGGTTGTGAAGGAGTAGTGCAATGGGCAGTATCGGGATCGAGTGGGTTCGCCAGTACCACGGTCTGGCATCCAACCTCAGCAACACCCGGCCGCAGGCCGAGGGTTTCTACAACACGCTGAGCGCGACACGGCGCTTTCAGTGGGGCGACGACCTGGCCTGGGACCGGGACTTCGAACAGCAGGGGGTCGGCAGTCCGTCCTCGGGGACCGACACCCTCTGGGCCGACAACGTCGACATGGTCTTCTTCTCCGGCCACGGCGCCCCGGGCGGCTTCATGTTCGGTGTGAAGATCGACGACGCGAAGGCCCGTCCCTCGGAGATCCGCTGGGGCGACCAGGACCTCGAATTCATCGCGCTCGACGCCTGCAATGTGCTGGCCGCCGACGGCGTGTTTGGCCGCTGGGGGTGGCCGGTGTTCAAGGGCCTGCATTACATCCTCGGCTTCCACACGACGACGTCGGATGAAGCGGACCGCGGACGATTGCTGGCGCAATACCTGAATGCGGGCGAGACCATGCGCCGCGCCTGGATCAAGGCCTGCCAGGACACCGAAGCGTCCGACACCGAGTGGGCCTATCTGCGTGCCGATGCCGCCGGCACCGACACCTACAACGACCATTGGTGGGGCAAGGGCAGCGTCTCGTCCGATCCCGTCAATCCGACGGTCCTGTTCTATGCACGCGGCGCCTGCTGAGGCGATGGAGAGCACCATGACAGTCAAGATGCAATGCCCCGAACTCCCGCATGGGCCCACGGAACTTCCGCTGTATGCCGTATTGCCGCCCGCCTGGAACACCGACCAGGTGGCCCGGCTGGCGGCGCGGTTTGACCTGAAGGGCGAGGTCAACGATGCCGGACTTTGGTGGGTCTGTCGCAATGACACCCGGATGCTGGAGGTCTATCAGGCCAGTCATTCGCTGCGACTGGACCGTCTCGATGCGGATGGGGAAGGGCGCGGACTGTCCAAGGACGCACCGGACCGGGAACGGGCGCTGGCAACGGCCGAGCGGGTGATGCGCATGATCGGGGAGGAACATGCCAAGGCTGCGGTGCACAGCGTCACGGAGCTGGAGCTGCGGCGCGCGGTGCGTGGGCAGTCCGACGATGAGCGTCAGGTGGTGGGCCTGCAGGTCAACTACCGGTATGCCCTGGATAACCTGCCGTTGGTGGGCCCGGGCGCCAAGGCGCAGGTCACCGTGGGGGCGGACGGCGAGATGATGCAGGCCTACCGCTTTGCGCGAGCCGTGGAGCGCATCGAGAGCCGGGCCGCCGTGCCTGCCGATGAAGTGCTGCACCGCTTTGCCGCGACCGACATGTTCGCGCAGCTGGACGAGCGGTCCAAGGTGAACATCACCTCGATGGAGCTGGGGCTGCTGTCGGTGCCGCCCACGGAAGTGCAGAGCGTGCTGGTGCCGGTCTACGTCATCAAGGGGCAGATCAGCACCCGCATGCTGCCGCGATACGACTTCATCCGTTATGTGGCCGCGACAGACATGGCCGATACCGAAGTGAAGCGCCGCCGCTGGCAGCAGACCCGGCCCGCCTTGCTGGCGGCGTAAGGCCTGCTGCGGGCGAAGGCGCATCGTAAGCTGAGCTCAGCTCAGCTCAGCTCAGCTCAGCGCCTTCGCCAGCAGCGGCAGGCTCACATCCATGCGGTAGTCGACGGCGGTGTGGTCGTCCGGGAATTCCTCGTAGACGTGCTGCACGCCCAGCGCGGTCAGGCGCTTGTGCATCCGCCGCGCGCCGTAGACCAGGTTGTATTGATCGACGTCCCCGCAGTCGATGTAGAGCGCCTTGAGCGCCTTCAACCCGAGGCCGTGCGACTCCACCAGCGTCAGCGGATCCCAGGCGAGCCACTGGTTCCAGCGCTCGGGGATCAGTTCGCAGGTGTCCAGGGTCACCGGCAGCCGAACCCCATACGGCGCGGACGGGTCCGGGTCGAAGCTCGCGGCCTGGGCCAGCATCATCAGGATGTGGACGTCGCTGTCCTTGAACTTCTTGCCATTCCAGAAGCCGTCGACCCAGCGGCCAATGTCCGGCTCCTTGGCCAGCGCCCGCAGCACCGGGACGAATTCGTGCCGGTAGAGCAGCTCAAAGCCCATGTCGCCGGAATGCACGGCGGCACCGGCCCAGAAGTCCGGATGCAGCAGGGCATGGACCATGGCGCCATAGCCGCCGCTGGACTTGCCGAAGATGCCGCGTCGGCCGGTGCCGCCGCAGTCAAACCGGGACTCCACAAAGGGCACGACTTCGTCGCGGAGGAAATCGTCCCAGCGGCCCATCGCGGTGGAGTTCACATATTGATTACCGCCCAGGCGGGTGAAGCAGTCCGGGAAGGCGACCACGGCGGGCGGCATCTGGCCGGATGCGATCAGGCGGTCCAGCCGCTCCGGCAGGTTTTCGCCGAAGTTCTTCCAATTGGTGTGGATGGGGCCCCCGGCGGTGAACCCCACCACATCCACCAGCAGCGGCAGACCGCGGCCATCGTGGCCATGCGGCAGGTAGACGTCGACCTGGCGGTGGGTGGGAGCGCCGACCCGGTTGCCGGCCAGCACTTCGCTGTTGAGCGTGAGGCGATGCACGGTGCCGGCGGGGGTGAGGGGGTCTCGTTGCATGTCGATCCAGGGTGGGAGTGGAAGGAGGGAAGACGGAAAGGAGACGGAAGCGGTAGGCGTCGGGGTCGGGCGTGGGGGCCGATCGGAGAGCCATTGGAGCGTGAGAGACCTCAGGCCGGGGCGTCAGCGTCCCGGTGGAGGCTCCCACAATTCGACCTTGCGGCCTTCTGGGTCGATGACCCAGCCGAACTTGCCGAACTCGGATTCATCGGTCTTGTCGAGGACTTCGCAGCCCTCTGCGCGCAGGGCCTGCAGCAAGGCGGTCAGGTCCTGCACCCGGTAGTTGACCATGAAGGGTGGGGCGGACGGCCCGAAGGCCTCTCGGTCTTCGGGCTGGACCGACCAGGCAGTGACGCCCCCGGTGGGCTGGCCGTTCTCATCCGCCCACCGAAAACTGGCGCCGCCCCAGGCATCGACCTCGATGCCCAGATGCTGCTGATACCAGGCGCGCAGGGCGACCGGGTCTCTGGCCTGAAAGAAGATGCCGCCAATGCCGGTGACTCGCTTCATGAGAGGGCTCCATGGGGTCGGTGCCCAAAGAGCTTATCACTCAGGACCGGCTTGGCCGCACGCGAAACTCAGCGGTCCCGTTCGGCGCGTTCCGCCTCCAGCGCCCGAGGCGGCTGAGCCTGAAAGCTGTCCGCCCCAAGGCAGGCCATCGCACGCGGTTTGCCCTGAAGACGGGACCTGTCCCGTGCATCCCCAAGATTCAAGACCCCAGGACCTCTCGATGAAAAACGCCCCCGTTGCTGGCCCCTTGCTCAGACCTTTGCTCAGACCTTCGCTCCGGCCCTTGTCAGGGGTCTTGTGCGGACCGGTGGTCGCCGCCCTCCTGGCCCTGCCGCTGAGCACGCAGGCCGCCGAGATCGTGCTGGAGCCATCGGCCATTCAATCGCTCGTCATGGAAGGGCTGTTCAAGGACAACGGCCGGCTCTATCTGCAAAAGGGCGTCTGCTTCGCCTATCTGGACGCTCCCAAGGTCTCGCTGCAAGGCGGACGCGTCATCATCCGTGCCCATCTGAACAGCCGGCTCGGCGTGCCCTCGGGGCGCGACTGCATGGGCGTGTCCTTGAACAGTGGCGCAACCCTGTCCGCCGTGCCGGCCGCCCAGGGTCAGGTGGTGCGGCTGACCGACATCCGCGTGGACGAGGTGGACGATGCCAACACCCGCAACCTGCTCAACCTGGGCCTCGCACCGACCTTGCCCGGCGCCGTCGAGATCAATGTGAAGAAGGCCGTCGAGGACATGCTCCAGGGCACCGGCAGCCGCCTTCAGACGGAGGTGCAGATGCTCCGGATTGATGCCGTCCAGGTGACCGACAGCCGGCTGTCGATCAGCTTCGACTTCCGGCTGCTGGGGCGCTAGCGCCTCAGAACCGGTGCTCCAGCTCAATCCAGCCCTGCCGTCCATACGGGAAGTAGTAGCCCACGGGATAGAACGGCCAGGTCGCGCTGGGGTCCCGGCGGATCTTGTTGAACAGGTTGTTCACCGTCAGGCTCACGCTGGTGCTGGGGCTCACCTGCCACTGCGTGCTGCCATTGAAGTTCCAATAGGCGGGCAGATAGCCTTCCTGATCTTCCTGGGGAATCTTGCTGTTGCGTTGCGCCGCCAGCGTGTGGGTCCAGCTGCCGACCTTCCAGGTGAGGTTGGCATTGAGCTTGTTGCGCCAGTCGGTGAAGTCGGTGGTGCCCACCTGGTTGTAGTTGCGGTCGTCGCTGGACTGCTGATAGCGATAGTCCTGGACCTGCGTGTACTTCACATCCAGGCTCCAGCGACCCCAGTCCTGGAGCGTCCAGCTGTAGCGGGCGCCCAGGTCAAAGCCCCAGGTGGATTCGCGGGCCGCATTGATCGGATTCGTCCGCACCAGCGTGACCTCCCCGGGTCGCACCAACGCGTTGTCCGGATTGCGGGTCACGCGGCTGATGGCGTCCACGCAGAGTGGAGAGGTCACGTCCAGTTGCCCGGTGCGGCAATCGGATTCGTTGCGCAGCACCTTGTCCGCATCCAGGTCGGTGACCAGGTCGTTGATGCGGATCTTCCAGACATCCAGCGAGGCGTCGAAGCTGGAGGACGGCTGCCAGACCGCCCCAAGGCCCCAGGAACGGCCGCGCTCGGACTTGAGATCGGCGGAACCGGTACGCACAAAATTGAAGCCTGGCGAGACATCGGCGAAGTCACACTGCGCCAGCGGCACGCCGCTCTGCGCGCAGCGGTAGTAGTCGGTGGACGAGGAATAGTAGCCCCGCGTCTGCGCCGCAAACACGTAGTTCATGTCCGGCGCCCGGAAGCTGGTGGCGTGCTGGGCCCGCAGCAGCAGGGAATCGATGGGCCGGAACTCCAGGCCGGCGTTGTAGGTGGTGCTGCCGTCCTTGCGACCGGCGAACTGGTAGCGGTCGTAACGTCCGGCCAGGGTGGCGGTCAATTGCCGGGTGATGGGCGCATTCAGCTCGGCGCCGACGGCGAAGCGGTCCCGCGTGCCGCGGATGTCGGTGCCTTCGGTGGTGTTGTAGAAAATGCCCTGGCCCAGGCGCGGATCGGTGACGTTGCTGAAGCCCTGGGTGCCGACTTCCGCCACCACCGCAGCGCGCAGCGGCCCGGCAGGCAGTGTCAGCCATTCCCCGTTGGCGCTGGCGCTGATCTGCTGATTCCAGCTGTTGTTGCGTCCCCGGCTCTTGCCCAGCACGCTGTCGAATTCGGCGGTGGTGAGCGGTCGGTACAAGCGCGCCGGATCGGCCGCGAAGATGGCGGTGCCGTCGGCCTCCGTGCCCAATTGCGGGCCCAGCAGCAGTTGCTCGACGCTGGCCAGCAGACGGGGCGTGGTCGTCTTGTTCAGGTAGTAGGCGCTGGCGGCGGACAGCTCGAAGGTCCAGGTGCCGCCAAGGTCCCCCCGCACACCGGCCACCACGTTGTGGGTGGAGTCCTGCCAGATGCGGTTGTAGCGGTCGATGTCGCCGATTTCCTCCGGTGAGAAGCGGCGGCTCCAGGTTTCCAGCAGGCCGGTGTTGGCATTGCGGAAGTAGCCAAGGCCAGCCGCCTGGGAGGTCCAGGAGGGGCCGCGGGTGTTGTTCTCGGTGTGGGCCCAGCCGAACTGGCCTTCGGCGAACAACTCCAGCCCGTTGCCCAGTGCATAGGCGAGCGCACCCGCGGCTTGGGCGGTGCGGTTGCCGGTCTGGGTGGTCCAGAAGCTCGGCGAGGTGCGGCCGCTGCCGCAATAGACGCCGGTGCGGGACGTGTAGGCCGAGGTCGAGCCTTCGAACAGACCGCTGCTGGCATCACAGCCGTCGACCGGAGCCAGGTAGCGTCCGGTGCTGGCATTGCGACGACCGATGACGACACCGGGGGCCGCGCCCTGGGCCGTGGTGTCCGCCATGAAATCACGCTGACGGCTCCAGATCGGTTGGCGTCCGCTCAGCTCCACCCCCAGCACGCCGCTGAGCGCGCCGGCTTCGAAGCCGCTGGTGAGCTGGGCACGGGCGTTTTCGCCGCCGCCTTTTTGCGTGGCACCGGCCCGCAGGTTGACGGTGACGCCCTCCACATGCCGCTTCAGCACGATGTTGACCACGCCGGCAATGGCGTCCGACCCGTAGACGGCCGAAGCGCCGCCGCTGAGTGTTTCGATGCGATCAATCAACGCCGACGGGATGTTGGCGATGTTCACGAAGTTCGTCGAGCCGTTGTAGGGGCTGGGGTAGTCCGCCACCCGGCGACCGTTGACCAGCACCAGGGTGTGATTCGGTCCCAGGCCCCGCAGGCTGATGGCATTGGCGGCCGGGGTGAAGGTGTTGCCGAAGTCCTCGCCCTGGGTGAAGCCGGTGTTCTGCGTCAGGCCGGCGAGGGCATCCGAGACATTGCGATAACCCAAGCGGTCCAGGTCTTCGCCCTTGAGCACGGTGACCGGACTGGGGCCTTCGGAGCCGATGCGGGAGATGCGGGAGCCGGTGACCACGACGGTGGAGAGCGTTTTGTCCGTGGCTGAGGCGGCGTCCTTCGGGACCGGCGCGGTGGCAGGTGTTGCGGCAGCTGCGCTGGCGGCCGGAGAGACCGGGGCCGGCGCCGAGGAGGGGGGCGCCGTCTGCGCCAAAGCCAGGGAACTGCCCAGGCAGGTCAGGGTGGCGGCCAGTGCAATGGCGCGCAGCGAAAGGTCGGCATTCGGGGTCAAGAGCATTCCTTGTGGATCTGTGCGGAGGACCCAGGACAGGCCGGGGTCCGTGACGCTTGGGGCGGGAAGCGCCCGAGCGGAAAGCGTCGCACTCTAGGAATGCATGTCCTTCCCGTGAAAGAAGGGTTTCTGATTTGTTTATTGCCGCCACGCAGAAGCACGTGGCGGCGGGCGATGCAGGCTCGCCTACGGGGCGCAGGGGTTGGGGTTTTCCAACAGCGCAAGCGCGGCGGTCGCAGCGGTCTTGGCCGCAGAGGGAGCCGCTGCCGGGGCGACCGGAAACCGATTGGAGCGCGCCAATCAATGGCGCCGAATGGGTTACGGAGCCGGCCTCAGCAAGTTTGATGAACGCAGCCTGCGGAAGTGAGGGGCGCCGCCCTATCGTCATGCAGGGTGGGCGCAACCGTCCATCCATGCACTCAAGACAGGGAGACGCGAATGAATCACCATGACAACGAAATCGTCTATGCCAAGATCCATCCATCGATTGGCATTGCACGGGTGGGCAATTCCACGCAGCCCGACGGTTTCTACATTGGCCCTCAAGTGGTCGACCCAGACCCCTTGCCCCCGGGGGCCTACCGCGATTCAACCGGTGCCTTGAAACGCGAAGTGGCCGAATTCCGCCTGTACGGCTATGACGCACAGGGCCGCGTGGTGCGGGAGCTGCTGATGGGCGACGGCGTGCATGTGGCCTGGACGGTGGAACTCGCCAACCACAAGGCCGCCTGGTACAACTTCGAGATGGCCCTGGACATTCCGGAGGCCGCCACGGCACCGCCCACGACCCGCCGCAATGCGGATGTGGCGGACCGCAAGTCCCTGTCGATTCTCCCGGGCCCGCGCACCGTCTCGGCTCCCAACCAGGAGGGGCCGCAGGATCAGTTTGACGGCGGCACCTGTTTCGGCACCGCAGTGCCGCTTGGCGCCTTGCGCACCGATGCCCAGGGCCGTCTGCATGTCTTCGGGGGCCAGGGCAAGTCCGGCTCGGTGGACGGCAAGCCGCCCGTCACCTTTGCCAACAACGACGGCTGGTGGGACGACACCAGCGATGGCCCGGTCACCGCCACGGTCACGCTCCATGGCCGGGCCTTGAAGGTGACGCCGGCCTGGGTGGTGGTGGCGCCGCCCAACTATGGGCCGCAGCAAAAGTCCGTGCGCACGCTTTACGCCCTGATGACCGATGTGGCGGTGCAGTCCGGCCAATTGCCCGCGCCGCGAATGCCGTCCTTCCGGGACGACATCCTGCCCATCCTGCGTGCGCTGTGTGATCTGCAATGGGTCAATGCCGGCTTTGCCGCCGGATTCGGTTATGGGGCCCCGCAGTACTTCCTGGCACCGGACTATCTGCGCAAGCTGGCCCAGCCGGGGCAGACCTATGCGGAGATGCGGCGGACGGTGCTCAACAGCTTCCGCAATCCGGAGGACCACGACATCTCCCTCAAGCCCTGGCCCTGGGTCTACGGGGACGCCATGGACATTCCGATGCCGCCGACCCCCCGGGCCATGACGGCCCTGACCACTACCCAGCTGGCCCTTCTGGAATGCTGGGCCAAGGGCGAGTTCAAGGCCGACCTGGATGCGACACCGGGCCCCTACCGGCACATCGATCAGGTGCCCGTGCCGGAGCAGCCCGCCATGCTGGACCGCGCGGCGCTGGAGTTCTGTCTTGCCGACGCTTTCCACCCGGGCTGCGAAGTCACCTGGCCGGTGCGTCATGCCACGATGTACATGGAGCCTTACCGCTGGCGTCATCGCGCCGAGGGTGATCCGGAACCTGATTTTGGGAGCACGCTGACGTCGGCGGAAGTGGCCTCCTACAACGGACCGCTCTACGCGCAATTCCCGGGATCCATCACCCGATGGATGGCCATTCCCTGGCAGACCGACACGGCCAGCTGCCGCTCGGGCTATGACAAGCAGTACGACCCCTACCTGCCCACCTTCTGGCCCGCCCGGGTGCCCAACCAGGTGCTGAGTCTTGAGAACTACCAGAAGGTCATGGACCCGTCGCTGGAGCGGCCAGAGCGGGTGGCCGCATTCAATGCCCGGTCCGACTGGGACCGCACGCTGGGCGAGGGCTATCAGCAGCAGTTGCAGGCGATGGTGGACCACTTCGACCGCCAGGGCATTGTGGAGGTGAGGCCGGGCATTCCGAATGATCCGGATTTCCCACCCGTCATGCAGGTGGAGGACCGGGGCGGGCAGGCCTTGAGCCATGAGGCCCGCAAGCAGACCGACCACGAGATGCGGGTGGCGCATGTTGTTGGAACGCCGAGGCGCGGCACGTGATCGGGGCGGCTGAGAGCGCCGACGACTGCGACGTTCTGGTGGTGGGCACCGGCCCGGCAGGGTCGGCGTTGGCCCGTCGATTGAGCGCGTCGGGCCAGCGTGTGCTGATGCTGGAGCGCTCACCGCCAGTGGCGGCCCGGCGGCGGGAGCCGGCCTGGCGCATTGGCGAATCCCTGCCGGGAGCGGCGTCGGTGTTGCTGCGCCGGCAGGGGCTGTGGGATCGCTTTCTGGCCGATGGCCATGTGCCGCGCCAGGCCAGTGTGTCGGTCTGGGACACGCCGCAGCCGGCCTGGACGGATGCGCTGCGCGACCCCAACGGGCCGGGATGGCATCTGGACCGGCTGCGATTCGATCAGATGTTGCGGGACGCGGCGGCCGACAGCGGTGCGCAGCGGGCCGAGGTGACCGGTGCGATCCAGATCGAGCGCGCAGGCGCGCACTGGTGGGTGGGTGATACCGGCACGGGCCGCCGCTACCGAGCGCCCATCCTGGTCGACGCCACGGGCCGTCATGCCGCTGTGTGCCGGCGGATCGGGCTGAAAAGAGAGGCCGCCGACCGCCTCGTCGCCGTCCATCTGCTGCTGCCGCCAACGCAGGAAGAAGACCGCTGCACCCGGCTCTGCGCCGATGCCCAGGGCTGGTGGTACAGCGTGAGGATTCCCTCCGGGCGGCGGGTGCTGTGCTTTCACATGGACGCCGACGAGCCCTTGCTGCGCACGCTTCGTGATGCGCAGGCCTTGCTCACCCAAGCGCGCTCCCATTCGCTGCTGCGCGATGTGCTGCCGCTGACTGGGGCGGGGGAAGGAGAAGGGGCGGGGGAGGGCGAAGGCGTCCGCCTGCAGCCGGCGGGAACCGCGGCCCTTGATCTGCGCGAGTGCGAGGCCGTGCCAGGGTTTTACGCGGTCGGGGACACCGTGCTGGCCTTTGACCCGGTGGCCTCACAAGGTCTGTTCCATGCCCTGGCCTGCGCAGAGAGTGCGGCGCTGGCCATCTCCCGCGAATTGGCCGGTGAGACCGCCGCGCGGCGAGACTACTTCGCCGAAATGATGCAGGTGCAGACCCACTACCGCAGACGCCTGGCCGAGGTCTATGCCAGGCCGGTGAGGTTCCGCGGTGAGGGGTTCTGGGATCGGCACCGGCAAGCGACCGGGTCAGCGCCTCGACGCCAATAGTTGCTTCACCAGCGGCGCCAGGTCGCGGAAAGCGTCTTCCTTCTCAAGGACCGCGCAAATGCCAGCTTGCGCGGCTCTCTCACGCAGGTCATCCGTGATCAGGCCCGAGCTGATCACGATCGGCATCGCGGGACGGAGACCGGCCACCTCCCGCGCAACGTCCAGACCGGTGCGACCGGGCATGTTGTAGTCCGTCACAAACAAGTCCACCGCATCCACGGGGGAGGCGATCGCGGCGACCGCTGCAGCAGCCTCGGTGAAGCTGCTGCAGCGGTAACCGGCGCGTTCAAGCAGGCCTTCAACGACCAGCGCCACCGTTTCATCGTCGTCCAGATACACCACATGCTCGCGGTTGCCCCGGATGGGTTCGGCCGGGCGGGGGGCGAGCCTGGCGATCGGCGCGGGTGTGGTGACGGCCGGCAGGTAGAGATGAAAGGTGCTGCCCTGGCCCGGCATGCTGTCCACCGCGATGCTGCCCTGATGCGCGGTCACGATGCCATGAACCACGGACAGACCGAGGCCGGTGCCCTTGCCGGTGGGTTTGGTGGTGAAGAAGGGCTCAAAGATCCGCTTGCGCGTCGCCTCATCCATGCCGCTGCCGGTGTCGCTCACCCACAGGTGCGCGTGCGGGCCTGCGATCAGGCCGGTCAGCGCCCGGGCCATGGCGGCGTCGACCTCCATCTCCTCCAGACCGATCACGATCTTGCCGGTCTCATCCGGCAGTGAATGCCATGCATTGGTGCTCAGGTTCATCAGCACCTGCTGCAGCTGGGTGGCGTCGCCGTTGACCTGCAGTGGCGCGTCGCTCAGGATCAACTCGATCTCCACGACCGCCGGCAGCGTCACGCGCAGCAGGCCGTAGGTGTCCTGGATGATGGTGTGCAGCGGGACATGGCGCAACTGCTGCGGCTCCCGGCGACTGAAGGTCAGGATCTGCCGCACCATGTCGCGCGCGCGCAGCCCCGACTTCTGGATCTCGCCCAGCATGGCCAGCACCGGATGGTCGGGGCCGAGCGCGCCCCGGGCCAACTCGACGTTGCCAAGGATCGCACTGAGGATGTTGTTGAAGTCGTGGGCGATGCCGCCCGCCAGGGTCCCGAGGGACTCCATCTTCTGGGCGTCCGCCAGCTGCTGCTCGAAGCGCCTGAGTTCCGCTTCTGCGTCCCGATGGGCCGCCCGGCGGGCGGACTGCACCAGCTCGCGCTCCAGCACGGGCGCCAGCCGGCTCATGTTGTCCTTCATCACATAGTCGCTGGCGCCCGCCTTCATCGCAACCACCGCCGTCTCCTCGCCGATCGTGCCGGAGACAAAGATGAAGGGAATGTCCAGCCCGGTTCTCCGAAAGGCCTGGAGCGCATCCAGGCCGCTGAAGCCCGGCATGCTGAAGTCGGAGATCACCGCATCCCAGCGTTCCTCGACCAGCGCCGCCTCCAGACTCGGCAAGTCCTGGACGCGAAGACACTCGGGCTCAAAGCCGGCGCGGCGCAACAATCGCATGGCGAGGCGGACGTCGTTCTCGGAGTCCTCGACGGCCAGCACTCGGATCCGCTGTGCTTCATTCATGACGAGGCCGGCCAGGGAGGCATTTGGTTGAGGGCCAGCCAATAGATGCCAAGCACCTTGACCGCTTCGACAAACTCAGCGAAGTCAACGGGCTTGCGCACATAGCTGTTGGCGCCAAGCTTGTAGCCGGAGACGACGTCCTGCTCCTCCTTCGACGAGGTCAGGATCACCGTCGGCAAGAGGGCGGTGCGAGGGTCGGCGCGAAGCGCCTTGAGAACGCCCAGCCCGTCGAGCCGCGGGAGTTTGAGATCGAGAATCGCCAAGGTGGGCAGCGGGGCTCCAGCCCGGCTGGCGTGCACGCCTTGCGCGAAGAGGAAATCAAGCGCCTCGACCCCATCGCGCGCCACCACCACAGGGTTCATCAGGTGACTTCGCTTGAAGGCCCGCATCGTCAGCGCGACGTCGTCCGGATTGTCTTCAACCAACAGGATGACCTTGCTCTCGTCGTTCATCGCTTTGCTCCTGGATACGGAAGAAGAAACTGGCCCCGCTACCGAGGGCCGCCTGGGCCCAGAGCGGCCAGCCATGTCGGCGCAGCACGCGCTGAACAATGGCCAGGCCGACGCCGGTGCCTGGAAAATCGCTTTCGTGATGGAGGCGCTGGAAGGCGCCAAACAATCGATCGGCATAGGCCATGTCAAAGCCGGCGCCGTTGTCGGAGACGAAGCAGACGCGGCCCTCCGATTCGTGACGCTGCCCCACACGGATGACGCCCTCGGCGGTCTTGCCGGTGAATTTCCAGGCGTTGTCCAGCAGGTTCTGCAATGCGATGCGCATCAGCTCGCGGTCGGCATGCACCTGGATGCCGTCCTCGATCTCCCAGCGCACGTGGCGAGACGGCTGCGTGCGGGTGAGGTCGGCGGCGATCTCGCGGGCCATCGCGCTGAGGTCCACGTCCTGCAGCCGGAGCTCAGCCCGTGTCACCCGTGCCAGGCCGAGGATCTCGTCGATCAGGCGGCCCATGCGCTGGCTGGCGCCACGGATGCGCTGCAGGCTGTCGCGGGCCTCGTCATCGAGCTTGTCGCCGTAGTCTTCCAGCAGCGCCAGCGAAAAACCATCCATGCTTCGCAGCGGACTGCGCAGATCGTGGGACACCGAGTAGCTGAACGATTCCAGCTCGTTGTTCAACGCCACGAGCTCGCGATTGCTGTGCTCGATCCGGTGAAATGAATCCCGCAAGGCGCAGGTCATCGCATCGAAGCGGCGGGCCATCTCGCCGATTTCATCGGCCGTTGCAATGTTCAGTTCAACCGACCAGTTGCCTGCGGCAATCTCGCGGGTAGCCTGCTCGAGCTGGGCAATCGGGTTGAGGACGTCACGCCGGAAAATCCAGACCGCGGCCGCCGTGATGAGGGCCATCAGGACCAGGCCCGACGCCGTGACGAACACCACGCGCCGCTGCGTGTCGTCGATCCTTTGCCCTGCATCCTCGATCATCTGGGCTGCGCCGACGAGCCCGCGCTGCTGAAGGATCAGCAGCCGATTGGACAACTGCGTCTCGAAGCGGCGCTGGCTGTTGTCATCCGTGTCGGCGGTCGCCTGCGTGGGATCGACCTCCACGAACAAGTGGTGGCTGGCCTCGAGGTTCTCCCGCAGCATCGCCAGCGTTTCTATGGTGGTCGCGTCGGCATCAGGGGGTTGCGCGAGCAGCCGCTCCAGCCTACCCCAGACGGCACGTTCCTGCAGTCGCGCCCGCTCCCGGCGGTTGAGCAGATATTCGAAGGACACCATCCGCAGGTCGTTGAGGGCGCTCGCGATCTCGCCGCTTTGCCGCCGCTGCTGCACCGCAGCGCTCACCTGCGCATTGGCCCAGGCAATGCTGGCGGCGATCAGCACCATGGCGCCGAACATCAGCGCCGCGGCGATTCGGGCTTTGTGGCTGATCTTCATCGCACCACCGTCACCCGCCTCGGACGCACTTCCTCCAAGGCATCGAGGCTGAGATGGGAGACGAAGTTCGGCACAGGCTGCGCAGGCGCGTACGCACGGGCCATGGCCCAGACCGCGACATCTTCAAGCGTGATCAGCTGTTCCTGGGACTGGTCCACCTCCAGCTCCAAGGCCTGCCAGGCAGGTTCCAGGGCCTGGGGCCGAAGTTGCAGCCGCGTGGCCAGCAGATTCTTCGCCAACAACGGAGAGGCCTGCGCAAACGCCTCGGCCGCAAGCAGGGCCAGCATGAGCCGGCGCAGCGCCTCGCCACGGCTCGCGAGGAAGTCACTGCGGCCCACGATGGCGTACTTCTGGGCATAGGCATCCGGGGCGGTGAAGGAGACGATGTCGTTGCTCAAGGCCTGTTCGGCTTCGTGCCGCACCGGCTGCCACGCCGCGATGGCGTCGACGCTGCCGTCACGCAGCGCAGCCACGAGGCGATTCGGAGGCAGGTCCACCAGGGACAGGGATTGCGGGGCCAGGCGGTGGCGCACCATGAAGGCCCAGAGGAAATACTCGGCGCTGGTGCCCAGCGTGACACCCACCCGACGTCCCAACAGCTCTGCAGGGGAGAGGACTCCGCGGTCGCGGCGCCCAAGCACCGCCAGTTCATTGGACGCGCTTGCGACCGAAGCCGCAATGCTCACGGGTGCACCTTTGAGGACCTCGATGACGATGGGGACGTCGGCGGCGGCCGCGAGATCGGCGCCGCCTCGTAGAACCTGTGCCAGCGCCGCTTTTCCATGCGACTGCGGAAGGACTGTCACCGACAGACCATACGACTGAAAAAGCCCTTTTGCATCCGCAAGGTGAATGAGTCCGGCGTGGGGCGCCTGCGGCAGTGCGATGGAAAGCGATTCGGTGGGTGCGGTCGGGGTGGGCGAACGTCGGCTCAAGCCCCACGCTGCGGCGATCAGGGCAAGCGCTGCAGCGCCTGTCACGTGGCGACGGTTCAGGCTGCGGCCCTTCATGGGTGACGCGGTCAAGTGGTCCTCCCACACTCAACGCCTCGGGGTCGTTCGCCCCTTTGATGACGAGTTGAGTGTATTGACTGAATCTGCTCGAATGGATGGTACGGGGGCCGCCTCGGTCTTGCAAGGACCGCTGGGCCCCTCGGGGCCGCCGCAATCCCCATGGCTGTGGGGTATTGGCGGCGCATGGCGTGAAGTGCCTCATTGCACGACAGTCGTTAAGGAGGTCGCCGATGGACTTGAGCAGCTTTACCGATCAGTGGCAGATGCAGCGGCAGCAGCTCTTCAAAGCCGTGCCGCCGGAAGGTCGAACGGTCCGCTATCTGGACAAGGAGTTCTGGGTCTACCCCGAGACCTTCTGGCCCTTTGCCGACAGCCTGCCCTTGATCAGGAACTTCCGGGTCGATGCGGGCGAGCATGTGCTGGACGTGGGAACCGGCTCCGGGGTGATCGGTATTTTTGCGTGCTACCAGGGGGCCGGGCGGGTGGTGGGCGTGGACATCAATCCGGCAGCCGTGCGCAGTGCCACGCACAACGCCGCCCTGCATGGCTTCTCAGACACCATGCAGGTGATGCAGTCCGACCTGTTCGAAGCGCTCGGTGATCAGCAGTTCGACGTGATCACCGCCAATCTGCCCTTCCGAAACAAGCCGGCACCTGACGTGGTGGCCATGTCGCAATGGGATACCGGATTCAAGACCAACACCCGATTCTTCGAGGGGGTGGGGCGGCATTTGAGGCCCGGCGGGCGCATCTACTTTGTGCAGTCCAACTTCGGAGAAATTGGAACCATGCAACAGCTCGCCGAGGCAGCAGGACTGAAGGTGACGGAGTTGGCCCGCGAGGCCACGGATGACTCCCGTCGCCAGGAGTTTTTCGTTTTCGAGATGGCCCGGGCCTGACGCGCGGCCCGCCGTGGACAGCTTTCTGCTGGCGATCCAGTCGCTCCGTGACGTCCCCGATTCCGATCTCGATCTGCTGGTGCGCCGGGTGGTCGTCATCTTGTCGAGTTCACGCTGCGGCTCCAGTCTCTTCAAGGACGCGCTGTCCCAGCATCCCCGTCTCGCGTCGCTCGACGGGGAGTTGGACCCACTGCTGGCTTTGTCCGGCAATGGCTTCCACCAAAACTCCGACAGTGATGCCCTGGAGTGGGTCGCCAATACTGCGGGGCTGACCAGCACCATCATGGACGAGCTGTCCTTTCCATCGACCGAATTGCTCGACACCGAGTCACTGCTCAGAAAGTGGAAGAACCGGCTGCTTCTGCAGTTCCCCACGCACTTCCTCGCAGCGGGCGTCGCGCACCGCCTGGAGCTGTCGCTGGAAGAAGCCTTGAGCCAGATCGACCGCCATGACCGCCGCAGCGAGGCTGAGCTGCAGGCCATGATCCTTGCCACCGTCTACCGCGAAGAACCCTGGCGCATCGGCTACTACGACGGCCACGCAGGTCCCGCGGCTGGGCGCTATTTCGACGAGCGTCTGAAGATCGAAGAGCCGCCCTTTGTGGTGCCAACGCTCAGGCGCCGCCGCTTCGGCCTGGCTGACATTGCGGATTCCGTGCTGCTGTTCAAGTCGCCGTCCGATGCCTATCGCATTGGCATGTACGAGCAGCTTTTTCCCAATGCCAAGGTGACCTACATCCACCTGACGCGGGGCTTTGCGCAATCCGTCAACGGTCTGATGGACGGCTGGCTCTATCCGCTGGGGTTCTTCTCACACGATCTCAGCAAGGTGGGTTGCCAGCTTGCCATCCGGGGCTACTCGGATGTGGTGCCGTTCGGCGGCAAATGGTGGAAGTTCGACCTGCCTCGCAACTGGCGGCACTTCACGCGCCTCAGTCTGGAGAATGTCTGTCTGAATCAATGGTATTGCGCGCAAGATGCCATCTTGCAGAGCAATGTCTCCCATCTGCGCGTGTCGTTCGAGCACTTCATGGCCGACCCTGCGGCGGCACTCGGCGCGGTCACCGACCATCTGGGTCTGCCGCCGGTGTCGCTGCCCGAGGTGTTGCCGGTCAGGATGGCGACTGAGGCGCCGCGTGCCAAACGCTGGCACAAGCGTGCTGACCTCATTCTTCAATTGGCCCAGCGGGCGGAGGTGAGAGAGATGATGAGTCGGCTGGGCTATTCCATGGAGCCGGACACATGGGTGTGAACGCCAGGTTTTTAGTGCCCTACCTGATGGGCCAACGCCGCGAGGGCTTGCGCCGTGTGCTGGACATCGACGCCCGGCCCTGGGAGGTGATTGCCCCGCAGGCGCTGGATGCGCCGCGCGTGGACGACACCCTGCTCAAGTTGAAGCACATGGGGCGCCTGTACGCACTGCTGGCCGCGGGCGTGGCGGAGAGTGTTCGTCGCGGCGCCCGTCCTGTCAGCCTCTCAGGGGACTGTGTGTCCAGCCTGGGCATGCTGGCCGGGCTGAGGCAGGCCGGCCACGCGCCGGAGCGGGTGCTGTGGCTGGATGCCCATGGCGATTTCCACACATGGGCCACCACCCAGACGCACTACATCGGTGGCATGCCGCTGGCGATGTTTGTCGGCCGGGTCGACAACGGTCCGGACCCGCGCAACCAGGCCGTGCGGGACTGCCTGGCCTGCATTGGCGCGCAGGCCTATCCGGCAGCGCAGATCGTGCTCTCTGACGCGCGCGACCTCGACGACGGCGAGCGCGAGGCTTTGCTCGGCTCGCCCATCGTGCGTGTGCCCCTGGACAGGGTGCTGGGACAGTTGCGACCGCAGGAGCGGCTCTATGTGCATTGGGACACGGACGTGATCGACGATCGCAGCCGGTTGCCGGCGCTCAAGTACCACGTTCGGCAGGGGCCCAGTGCAGAAGACGTGCGGGCGCTCTTCACGGCCCTGCGGGACCACGACGTCGTCGCAGTCTCCGTCTCGGCCTGGCATGCGGAGCAAGACGCTGGCGACCAGACCGCACAGCTCTGCACCGAGCTGCTGAATACGCTCATCGGCGATTGAAGGGGCATCAGGCGCTCTCGCGCAGGTGCGCGGCAAAACCAACCACGCCAGGGCGGATCTCGTCGAGCAGCTGATGTCGGCGCTCGTCGAAGTCACCGCCGTTTTGCGGGCGATAGGGAATCGGCGCCTCGTCAAAGACGTGACCCAGGCGAGCTTTCCAAGCGTGCAGGGCGGTTTGCACCCCCACGCTGTCCATGCGACCGGCGCCGTGCACCGCATGCGTGGGCAGCACCTGCATGCCGGGATAAAACAGCACCCCATGGGTGATGGGGAAGAGCAGGTCGTCCAGCGGGCCGTTGATGCCTCGCGGGCCGTAATCGGCGGCAGGCCCACCCGTGGTGACGGAGAGCATCGCGCGGCGCCCCTGGAAGCCCCCTTCGCCATAGCGGTGTCGGTTGCCAGCGCCTTTGTGCCCATACGCCAGGCCCTGCGCCCAGACCCGATCAATCCATCCCTTCATGATGGCTGGCATGCCGAACCACCACAGGGGGAACTGAAGAATGACCAGATCAGCGCGCAGGAGCTTGCGCTGTTCCTCCGCCACATCGGCGGGTTGGGTGCCGCCGGCATATGCGTGGCCGCTTTCCTGGACGAAGGACAGTCGCTCAGTGTTCATCCGATCTGGAAAGTCCCCGGCGTCATAAACGGCCTTCCATCCCATGGCGTAGAGGTCGGATTCCATCACCTCATGGCCCGCCCGCTCCAGGGTGTCGCGGGCCGTGTTGACCATGGAGCGGGTCAAGGAACTCGGCTCTGGTTGGGCGTGCACGATGAGGACGTGGCGGCGGTCGGTGTGTGCGGACATGGCAGGCTCCTGATTGCAGAGAAATGGGTTGAATACGGCATCCAGCGGATGAACGCAGTGTGGAGCGTGATCTGCCATCCGTGAAATCGTCATTGGGTTGACCTACTATTCATGGCATGGATACCAAGCGCCTTGATCTCAACCTGTTGGTCACCCTGGAAGCGCTGTTGACCGAACGCAATGTGACCCGCGCCGCCGCACGGCTGCACCTGAGTCAACCCGCCGTGAGCGCGCAGCTCAATCGGCTGCGGGAGGTGTTTGACGATCCGCTGTTGCTGCCGGCTCAGCGCGGCATGACCCCGACCACCAAGGCGCTGGAGATCCTGGAGCCGCTGCGGGCCGCCCTTGACCAGGTGCGGGGGGCGCTGACGTCGCATCTGGATTTCGAGCCCTCGACAGCCTCGCTGGTGATCACCATTGCGGCCTCGGACTACATGCAGACGGTGGTGGTGCAGCCGCTGGTGCTGCGCCTGCGCAAGCGGGCGCCCGGGGTTCGGCTGGCTGTGCGGCACATGGACCCGCACCAGATCGATGCGCAGTTGGCCCGCGGCGACGTGGATGTGGGCCTGTTGATGCCGTCAGAGGCGCCGCCATCTGCCCGGCTACGCAGCCTGTTTCAGGAGCGGTATGTGCTGATTGCGCGGCGGGATCACCCGGCGGTGCAGGGGCCTCTAACGGCGCGGCAGTTCGCAAAGCTGGAGCAGGTGATCGTCTCGCCGTCCGGGGGCGCCTTCTCGTCCCCCGTCGACCACGCGCTGGCTGCACGGGGGCTGCAGCGCACAGTGGTGCTGTCAGCGGCGTCATTCCTCTTCGTGCCGGACATCGTGATGAAGTCGGATCTGGTGGCGCTGGTGCCCGAGCGGCTGGTGAAGGGCCGCTCAGCCCGGCTGCAGGTGCTGGAATGCCCGGTGCCGATCGAAGGATTCGAGATGGCCATGGTGTGGCATGAGCGCAATCACGGGCATGTGGCGCAGCGGTGGGTGAGGGAGGAGATCCTGGGCCTGGTGCGGGTTTGAGGCGGAACAGGCGCCGAACGCCAGACACCAGACAACGCACACCAGAAAGGCCAAAACGCGGGTGTGTCAGCATTTTGGAAGCGCCAGATCAGCAGTTTGGAGGCCGTCAACGAGTTGATTGCAGAGTACCTGGCCGAGGGCTATCTCAACCATGAAGGCAAAGACGTCACGGTGCCCCAGGCGTTGCTGAGCAACAGCTTCGGTGGCGCTGATGGCTTCCTGTGTGTCCCTGCCAGGATCAAAGGCCTGCTCATGATCGTGGGAACGAACACCTTCCTTCCGGCGCTGATCCACGAGATCGGGCACTTCGCGACGGCGGGCAAAGGCAATCACGCGGGCATGAAGGACGGGGTGGGGCAGATCGCCGCCAAAGCGGGGAAGGCCGCGGAGGACCCGGTCCATAAGGAGGCTCAGCCTAAGAAGGAGGCCTGGATCGAGGAGGCACGCGCCGACCTCACTGGTGTCTACCTGCGGTTTGTCCGCGACGGTGCCAAGCCGGCGCTCGCCAATTACCGCGCATTGCTTGCCGGAGAACCTGCTGATGGGGAACATCCGCCGGGCGATCTACGGGTGCAGTGGATCGAAGAGTTCTGGAACACCTTGACCTGATTCCTCCACGTTCTTCAGCGGCCTCATCGGGCGGCCGTCGGCCACCCCAGCCGCCGGCTGACAGCAATCAGCCCAGTTGGAGGCGGTGCAGGATCTGGTGGCGGGAGCCCTTGAGCAAGCGGGCGGCAAAGGCGGTGTCAGGGACCGCCCGCGCCAGCGCGATGGCGCCCAGCATCTCGGCCTGCACGGACGCCGCCAGTTCATGCGGCTCGGCATAACCGGCTGCATCGAGCATCTTGGCGAGCCGGTCGACGACCCGCTTGGCTCCCTCCTGGAACGCCGCACGCACAGGGGGCGCCATCCGCGGCAGGTCACCGGAGAGTGCGGCCATCGGGCAGCCGTTCTCTCGCTGCTCGCAGTGTTCGGTGCTTAGATACCGCTGGACGATGGCCACCAATTGCTCGGGCGGGCTCAGCTGCTCCAACGAATCCAGAAGGATTCGGGCGCTCTCGTCAAACATCCAGAGAATCGCTTCCCGGACCAGGTCATCCTTGCTGCTGAAGTGGGCGTAGAACCCGCCATGGGTCAGCCCAACCTCGCCCATCAGCGACGCAATGCCGATGGAATCCGGACCATGACGACGAATCGCCCTGGCGGTGGCGGCCACCACCTTGGCGCGCGTGCGTTGTTTGTGCTCAGAGTCGTAGCGCATCGTTCCCGTCTACCTGTTGCCCCGCGGACCAGCAAGCGCTGCCATGTGATGTGGAAATCATACGGGCAGGCCGGTGCGTCCCCTGCAAGTCGAATCGTGACGCGTTATATTACGGCCAACATTCAATAGATGAATGCTGCTGCGGGCGGGGCAGGTCCTGCCAGCGCAGCGAATGACGAACGAGGAGATCAGCGAGATGAGTTTGCAAAAGATTCGCCCCCAAACCGTGGTGGTGCTGGCCGCCGGGCTGGCCTGCGCCAGCCTGGGGCATGCGGCCGCGTTCAAGCTCAAGGAACAGAGCGCCGCCGGTCAGGGGCGGGCCTTTGCGGGCTCGGTGAGCGAGGTGGACGACCTGGCGGTGCTGGCCAACAACCCAGCAGCCATGGCCCTGATGGGCGGGAACCTCTTCCAGGCCGATGCCGCCGTCGTGAATTACTCGGCCAAGTTCAGCGGCAGCGGGAAAGATGCGCTGGGACGTCCGCTGTCGGGCGGTAACGGCGGCGAGGCCGGAACCACGGCGGCGGTGCCGTCGCTCTACTTCCATACGCCGGTGAACGACCAGTTCCATCTGGGCTTTTCGGTGACCGCCCCCTTCGGCTTCAAGACCGAATACGACGACGGGTGGGTGGGGCGTTACCAAGGCCTGAAGACGTCGCTCAAGACCATCGACCTGGGCGTTTCGGCGTCCTACAAGGTCAATGACATCCTCGCGCTGGGCGTTTCGGTGTTTGCCGAGCGGCTGGACGTGGAACTTGGCAATGCGGTGGATTTTGGCGCCCAACTGGCCGCTGCCAAGGTGCCGGGTTTCCTCCCGACCAGCGCTGACGGTCGACTGAAGATCAAGGGCGACAACACGCAGGCCGGCTACACGCTCGGCGCGCTGTTGCGGCCCGCGGCGGACACCACGGTCGGCCTGGCCTATCGCTCAGAAGTCAAGCACAAGGCGCGAGGCGTCGATGCGACCTTCACCGTGCCGGCGGCGGCCAATGCCGTGCTGTCCGTGGCCGCGCCCAACACCTTCGTCAACTCGTCGGTCGACACGGACATCACCCTGCCCGATTCGGTGACGATCAGCCTCAGCCAGCGACTGAATGATCGCTGGACGGTGATGGCGGACTACTCGCGCACCTATTGGAGCAAGTTCGACAAGGTCGTTCTGGACTTTGCCTCCAATCTGCCGAATCAGACGCTGAACTTCGGCTACCGCGATGCGTCCTTCTATTCGATCGGCGCGGACTACAAGGTCAACGATGCGTGGACCGTGCGTGGCGGCTTTGCCTATGACCAGACGCCGGTGACCGATGCGGTGCGTGATGTGCGGGTGCCCGACGTCAGCCGTCGCTGGCTGTCCGTGGGCGCGACCTGGCGGCCCACCCGCCAGATGGCCTACAGCGTGGGCTACACCCATCTGTTCATCAGCGACACCACGGTCAATCTGACCTCGTCGTCGGGCAGCACCCTGCAGGGCACTTACAAGTTGGGCAGCGACATCCTGGCGGTATCGGCGCGGTACAGCTTCTGAGCCCGGCCCCATGAAAAAAGGCGCGATCTGCTGATCGCGCCGCTTGAATCCAGGGTTGTCTCGCGATCAACATCGCAAGCAACTCATTGGCCTCAGACGGAAACGTCTGAGGCTTTTTTTCATCGCATGAACTTGCCGTCCGGGCCAATCATGGACAGGTCCGTGTAATCCAGGCCGGTGTGGTCGTTGGGCGAGAAGGAGACCTCGAGTCCGCCGATGTCGATCTTGCGCATGCCTTCCAGAGCATCACGCAGCTTCTGGCGGGTGGGGTTGGGGCCGGCACGACGCAGGCCTTCCACCAGCACCTTGGCGGCGGCGAAGCCTTCCATCATGGCGGGGGTGATGTCGGTCTTGCCCTTGGCCAGCTGGGTGGCCTCGGTCACGATCTTGCTGGCTTTGGAGCGTTCGTAGGGGAACACCTGGGTCACCATGACGCCGCGCGCGTTTTCACCCAACTGGCCCACGAAACCCTGCGCCGCATTGTTGGACAGGGTGACGAACTGCGCCTTGGAGCCTGCCGCGCGAATGGCGGCGATGCCGTCAGCCACCGCTTTGCCAGAGCCCAGGAACAGGATGGCCTGGGCATTGCTGGTGACGGCGCTGTGTGCCGCTTCCTTGAAGTCCGGCTTGGCGCGATCGAATTTGGCCGAGAAGCTGGCCGTCTTGTTGACGGCGGCCAGGCCGTTGTTGGCGCCAATCACCGCATCCGCGCCGAATGAATCGTCCACTTGCACGATGCCGATGCGCTCAATGCCGATCAGGCTCAGGTGACGCACCGCGCGTTCGGCTTCGCGCTGGTAGGTGGCGCGCACATTAAAGACCCAGGGATTAACTGGGAAGTGCAGCAACGCAGCGCCGGAGGAGGGCGCAATGAGCGGAACATGGTGGGTGGACAGCAGCGGCAGGATGGCCTGGTTGTGCGGCGTGCCGCGTGTCAGGAACAACGCCAGGACGTTGTCGGTGGTGATCAGCTTTTGCGCATTGGCGGCGGCGGTGGGCGGGTCGAACTTGTCATCCAGCGACACCAGCTTGATGGTCTGGCCGTTGATGCCGCCGGCCGCGTTGATCGAGTCGAGGTAGAGCTTGGCGCCGTCCGTCGTCTCGGTGACGCTGGCGGCAACGGGGCCGGTAAAACCTGCCGTCTGGCCGATCAGGATGTCGGCCTGGGCCGCCAGTGGCAGCACGGCAAGGGCAAGCAAGGACAGCAATCGCATTCGGGTCTCCCTGGGTGTGGTTGGTTGTGGCGCGGATGCTGGATGGACTTGCCTTCAGGACTTCCAGGGATTCCCCTAAGGTCACAATTCGGTGTGACCGAATGCGCATTTTGTGGACGAAAGCGCTTGCAATAACGGGGCGATTACCAACGACTTGTGAGCGACTGTAATGGCGGGCGAATGGTCTTGCTCCCGGGCATCCACAAGGCGCGGCCGCCAGGCTTCCGGGGCCTCGCGGCGTTTCGCTCGGCGTCTTTTCAGCTAGCATGCGGGCCGCTTTTCCGGAAAACCATGTCGCTGCGGGGAGTGACGCGCAATGCATAGCCCGAGGCTTTGCCAGAAGTTATTCGCCTATCTGGTGCTTTTCGCGCTGAGTCTTGGTGGCCTGACAGGCTGCGTGAGCTTCAGTGAAGAGGTGACATATCACTTCACTCAGGCAAAGGGTGAAGTGTGGCTCCGTGTCTATCAGAGCAAGGCTGGGCCGCATTTGAATATCCACGGCGGCAACTCTGACACCTATTCGTTCACCTTGCCTGCAATGAATGCCCGAGTGCCGGGCACTGACATCATTCGATATTGGGAAAACTATCGCCAGGTTGACGGCGACTTCTCAAGGGATGGGTACCTTGTGCTCGAGGTCAATGCCGAGCAATGCCGTCTCACGATCAATCTCCGACAAGACAACGGCAAGAGCCATGTCCTCAACGGGGTGCATCTATTGAAGAATTGCGGCCAACGGTAGCGGCCTTCAGAGTTCAAAGGGATGCCCCCCGAGGTCGTCATCGGTCAACTGGTCAACTGGTCAGTCCCCCAAGTGCGTCAGCATCACGCCCAGCACCAACCAGCCGAGCGCCGTGACAACGGCCGGGACCAGCAGCGAACGGCGCCGATAGTGCGGCCCGTAAGCCGAGATGATTTGGCGGCTCTGCGCCTGCGCGATGAAGAAGTACCAGAGGACGGTGAGGCCGCCCAAGACACTAAGGTTGGCGCGGAATCCGACCAGCCATCCCGGCGAGATTGCGTGCAGCAGGGCCACGCTAAAGCCGGTCGCCGCGGTGGCCACCAGCAGCCAGAACCAGCGATAGAAGCGGTCAGACCTCCACCCGAGTGCGCGGGCATTGGCCATCAGCACCACCGCGCCGAACATCGGGCTGAGCAGCAGGCTCAGCAAAGCGGCGCGATCGGGATTGAAGATCAGCGCTGGCTGGACATTGATGGGTGAGGGCGGGGGCGTGTCGCCATCCTCCAGCGCATAGGCGCCCGACTCGAACGCCGCTTGCACGTCCCGTCCTGCTGCGACCTCGGAGGCCGGCAAGAGCACGCCGATGGCATGGACCGACTGGCTCACCCAGGGATTGCCCTGGCCGGTATTGGCGTCGACGACCACCGGCGACAGGCCGGCAGACGCCAGCAGGCCGCGCAGCACATGGGCATCCGCAGGCGTGGCGAAGGCGGCGAGGCGCACGTAATCTTCGGTGTCTTGCGTCGGATCAGTTGATCCGGGTGGGTGCCGCTGCGCTGGGCTTTGGTTCGTGGAACTTGGCTCTGTGGCCGTATTGGATGTGGACATGACGGTTCTCCCTTCCGCGCCGTACGTTAGCACTTTGCTGGTCTGGGAGAAGGGCTGCGGTCTGGCGTGGGCAGGCTTGATCGGGCTGCGGCGGTGCGCTCAGCTGCGCAGGTACTTCTCGAAGACCGGACCGAAGTCTCTCTGGGTGTAGCGGTCCAGCTGCATGGTGTTCACCGCATGCAGCAGCGCCTGGTAGTGCTTGACGATCGTGGCTTCGCTCTCCACGGCGCTGATCTTGTGCATGGCGCCGAGGGCATCCAGGCAGGGCAGCACATTCTGCCGCGACAGCTCATGGCGGTGCTGGAGCTTGCCGATGCTGTGCAGGGCCTTGTAGATGTCCTTCAAGGTCTCCAGCTGGTCCTTGCGCACATCGATGCTGAAGACCGGGCCGTCCGCCAGTGAGAACTTCAGCTCCACATCGCGGTCGATGGTGCCTGCCGTCTCGATCGACACATCGCTGATGTGGTGGCTGGCGTAATCGTAGCGGCGGATGCTGCGCTTGGAGGAGACCGCCGAGTCTCCATCGACATGGATCAGCGCGAAGTTGGTGAAGCAGTACTCGTCCTTCTTCGACTTGATCAGGAAGAAGATCTTTTCGTTGTCCTCGTGGAAGAGGTAATCGTCTGCATCGACCTTGTCGTAGTCTTTCGGAGAGACGATGACGCCGAGATCACTCAGGCCGAGGGCTTCGGACGCGAGACGCTTGAACATGAAGGCTCCGGATGAAAAAACGCCAGCAAACGCTGGCGTGCGGATCTTCGCACCCGCCGGGCCGGACGCGGCCCCCTCTCAAGGGGGATCGCCGGCCGGGTGGATCCTGCCCTCAAGGCTGGGTTCCTGGGAGCCACATGCGGGCCACCTGCTTGCCGCTGCGCACAGGCAAACAAGCCAGCACGGCGATCAAGCCGGCACCTGCACCACCATCACCGCGATCAAGCCCCCGCACAAGATCATGGCGCTCACATAGAGGCCCCAGGCCCGCCGTCGCGAGGCCCGGTCACTCAAGCGATGCTCGCTGCCATCGCCCGTTCCGTCCTGCACACCGCGCGCCAGCATCGCGCCCGTTGCCGACAGGCCCACTGCGACCACCGCGGCGGCCAGCAGGTTGCGGCCTTCGCCGAGGTCATCGGCGGCGTCCAGCCATATCGCCGTTGCAGCCGCCGTCACCATGAAGAGGCTGATCGCCCGCCCCACATCCAAAGCCTGCATGCGCGAGACGAAGCGAGGCTGCCGCAGCCGCGCCTCATCCGGCGGCGCAAAGGGCGGCAGGCCCGGCGGCGTCCAGCCTGGCGACTTGAACAGCACCCGCACGCGGTCGCGCCAGCGCGGCGTGGCCCGGGCGCGCTCGAACAGCTCGCCGTAGAACTGACCGATGGCGCGCAGCGGCGACCAGCTGTGCAGCGGCTTGACCGTCCCGTAGACGCAGGGTTCCGTCTCCGGGGTGAAGCTGCCGAACATCCGGTCCCAGATCACCAGGACTGCGCCGTAGTTCTTGTCGAGATAGCCTGGATTCACCGCGTGATGCACCCGGTGATTGGAGGGCGTGGAGATCACCCGGTCCAGCCAGCCCAGCTTGCCGATCAGCTCGGTGTGGATCCAGAACTGGTAGAGCAGCACAAACAGCCCCGCGCCCAGATAGAGATCGACCGGCATGCCCAGCAGGGCCATCGGCAGGAAGAAGGGCGCACCCATCACCGCGTAGAAACTTTCCTGCCGCAGCGCCGTTGTCAGGTTGAAGCGCTCGCTTTGATGGTGCACCGCATGGGCCGCCCAGAAGATGGCGCTCTCGTGGCTGACGCGGTGCAGCCAGTAATCGCAGAAGTCGTAGACGAGGATGGCTGCCGCCCAGGCCCACCCGCCCGACCAGGTTGAGGCCGGCAGCAGGGCCACGTGCGGGAGCGCTGCGGCATACAGGCCCGTCTGGAACAGCGGCGTCACTGCCGCCACCGCCAGGCTCATCAGGCCCTGGCTGAGGCTGCTCAGCGAGTCGGCCAGGTCGTGGGTGTCGCGGTTCTGACGACGGCTCCACAGCCATTCCAAAGCGATGCAAAGCGCAAACAGCGGGACGGCGATCAGGAGGACGCTATGCATCGCAAGTCGGCTTGATGGCCTTGATTAAAACCGATACCAGAGACTGGCGCTGAAGGTCTGCTGCGACTTGGCGGTCGTCAGCGGCGAATGCGCCGCGTCGCCAACCAGCCGCGCATTGAGCCACTGCCCGCTGACCGACCAGCGCGACGAGAATTTGTGCTCGCCGTTGAGCGCGAGGCTCCAGTCCATCATCCCGGCGCGTGGCCGCCATTCGGGCAGGCCGCTGGCGAGGGCCTCGCGCGGGCCGACGCCATAGCTGCTGCGCAGATGCGCGGCGTTGGCAGCCGTCGCCGCGAGCGTCACGCCGATCAAGTCGTTGCCGATGGGAATGCCCGAGCTCACACCGAGCTCCAACTGCTGACCGTCATGATGTTGGCCGCTGCCCCAGGACGCGCCCGATTGCAGCAGCAGCCAGGGCGTGACCTGGACATTGACGAAGGCCTCGGAGGTGATGCGTGTGCCGAGCCGGTCGATGCCCTGCGGGGTGTAGCGCGAGGGCCGGCCGAACTGTGGCCACAGACGAGCGCCCGCCTGCCAGGTCTTGGCGGACTCGGCGCCGGCCAGCAGGGGGACGAGGTTCCAGCCCACGCCCAGGTCCGTGGAGACGAAGCCACCGTTGGGCGCGAGGTATTCGAAGGCGGGCAACACATCATCGCTGCGGGCGCGGGAGCCCGGCGCGGAGGGCCAACTGCGCGTGGAGACACCGCCGGACCAGCTCGATTCGGCCGGGGGGGCGTCCATCAGCAGCAGGCTTCCTGCCGCCCAGGCCGGGGCGGCGATCGCCAGCACACCCGCGCAGAGCAGCGGCAAGCGTAGCGAACGTGGCCGGCGGAGCCAGCGGGGCGGGGGGAGGGCGGGCATGGGGCAGGTCACAGGGAATTCTATGAAGCGAGGTCGGCGCGGACCTTGCTGCAAGCTGTCGTCTGGCCGTCGACGGCCCTTCCATCTCGTACACTCTCCGGATGTCCTTCGGCCGTGCCCTCAAAGCCCTCATCTCGTGGATCGCGTGCATCGCGCTCCTGATGAGTGCATCGGCCCCGGCAATGTCGCAAGCCCTTCGACCCGACGTGCCGTCAGGCTGGGCCGAGATCTGCAGCGTCACAGGCACGAAACTGGTGAAGCTGGAAGGCAGCCTCCAGACCGGGGCAGAGAAGTCCGGCGGCACCGATGAAGGCGCATCGAAGCATGGGTTGAAGCAGTGCCCTTACTGCTCGACGCATGCCACCGTGTTGGGTTTACCTCCCGCGGTGTCCACGACCCTGCCCACGCATGCGCTGGCGCTTGCTGTCCCCGCGCTGTTCCTGACAGCGCCCAGGCCCTTGTTCGCCTGGGCCAGTGCCCAGCCTCGCGCGCCGCCCGTCCAAGCCTGAGCTTTGAAGAACGCTGGGCCTTGGCCAAAAGCCAATGGCGCCAGCCCAGCCTGATGCTGGCAGCCGCAATGACGGCCTGCCACCCCACGCCCAAATCCTCACGGTATGAACAAGCTTCCTCCACTGACGACGCTGGCATTGACCTGCCTGGCCCTGACCGCGCCACCTTGCGGCCGGACTATTGAGCGGGAGTCTTGAATGAACGAATCCGCGCTGTACCGCCGCGTCCGGCGCTGGCATTTCTATGCCGGACTGGTCTGCCTGCCTTTTCTCCTGCTGCTGGCGGTCACCGGCGGGCTCTATCTGTTCAAGGATCCCATCGAGAACTGGGTCTATCGCCCCCTGTTGACGGTGGACGTCAAGCCAGGCACCCCGCTGAGCGCCGAGGCCCTGGTGTCTCGGGCCCTGGTGGCGTTGCCTGGCACGGCGGTGCGATTCGTCTCGCCGCCTGCGCCGGGCCGCAGTGCGGAAGTGGGCGTCCAGACAGCGTCCGCCGGCGTGGTCGCGGTGTACCTGGATCCGGCCGACGGCCGCGTGCTGGGTCAGGTTGCGGATGCCTCGCGCCTGATGACCGTCATCAAGCACCTTCATTCTCTGGCGCTTGTTGGCCAGGTCGCCAATCTCTGGATTGAGGTGGTGGCGGGGTGGGCGATCGTGCTGGTCGTCTCGGGCCTGTTCCTGTGGTGGCCGCGGGGGCGCTCCGGCGGCGTGCTGAGCATTCGCGGGCGGCCCCGCGAGCGGCTCTGGTGGCGAGACCTCCATGCGGTCACCGGCTGCGTGGCGGCCGCCGCCATCCTGTTCCTGGCGGTGACGGGCATGCCATGGTCCGCATTCTGGGGTGAGCAGTTTGGCCGACTCACCGAGACTTGGGGTGTGGGAACTCCGCCCTACGCATGGGGCGGGGCGCCGCCCTCCACCTTGCCGCTGGCGGGACTGCCGGACGTGCCCTGGTCATCGAGCCAGGCAGCATTGCCACAGTCGGGTGTTCACGATGGCCATGAAGGCCATCAAGGCAATGAGGGGCACCAGTCACCACAAGGACAACACGATCACCAAACGCCCGTAGCGATTCAGCCTGGCTCTGCAGGCGCCGCTCCGTCCCTCGACCTGGATCAGGCCTTGCGAATCTTCGCGCGCATGGGCCTTGCAGCCGGCACGCCGGTGCGTTTGCCCAGTGGGCCGCAAGGCGTGTACTCAGCGATGCATTTCCCGGACGACGTGCGAGACCTGCGGGTCGTGCATCTGGACCGATACAGCGGCGCCGTTCTGGCCGACATCGGACTGAAGGATTACGGGGCTGCGGGACGGATCACCGAATGGGGCATCAGCCTGCACACCGGGCGTCAGTTCGGGCTCTGGAATCAACTGCTGATGCTGGCGGGATGTCTGTCCATCGTGGTGTTGGCTGTGTCCAGCGTGGTGATGTGGTGGAAGCGCCGGCCCCGCGGACGTCTGGCGGCACCGCCGCGTCGTGCCGGGGATCGGGCCGCAGTGGGTGCGGTGGCGGTCGCTGCGGTGCTGGGCCTGCTCTATCCCTTGCTCGGCGCCTCCATGCTGGTGGCGCTGCTGGTCGATACGTTGATGCCGGGCCGCTGGCGGCAGCGCTTCGGTCTCTAGGCCTCTTCTTCACACGGGATCCTCCATGACACCACCCGTCGACACCTGCCTCGCGACCCGCCACGGCCGCATGACCGCTCAGAAGAGGTAGCGGGCCGTCACCGCCACAGCGCGTCCTTCCGCAGGGGTGACCCAGCGCGCGACGTGGAGGTGACTCGAGACGTAATAGCCCTTGTCGAACAGGTTGCGCAGAGACAGTTGAAGCTCCAGGGTCTGATCCGTGCCGACTCTGGTGGCCCAGCTCTGCAGCAGGTCGACCCGCGCATAACCCGGCAGGGTCGTGGTGTTGGCCTCATCCGCAAACCGGCGGCTCTGCGCGGCCATGTTGACGCCGGATTTCCAGCCCTGTCCCCAATCCCACTGTCCCCACAGGTTCAGGACATGGCGGGCCACGTTGGGCACTTGCTTGCCGCCATAACTGGCGTTGTAGCCGTATTTCGCCTGGGTGTAGGCATAGCTGGTCTGAACGCTGAGGCGCTCCGAGAGTTTTCCGCCGAGCGTGGCCTCGATGCCGCGGGACGTGGCTTCCCCGGCCAGGCCGAAATCGAACAGGTTGCCGGGGGTGCTGAGGTCCGACGAAATCATGTTGCGCTGTTTCAGCCGGTAGGCCGCCAGGTCAGAGGCCAGGGCGCCGCCCAGCCATTGCGACTTCCACCCGATTTCCTGCTGCGTCGATCGCCGACTGGGCAGTGACTGATTGGTGGAAGACGCGACCTGATTGGGCGAGAGCCCGGTGCTGACATTGGCGTAGACGGTGTCGCTTGCGCCCAGATGGCGGAGCACCGCCACTTTGGGAGACCAGCGCGACTCCTTCACCGGCAACACGCTGGCAGTGCCATACCGGAAGTTCTGACGATCCAGACGCGCGCCGGCCACCAGGGACCAGTCCCCGAGCTCGACTTGATCCTGGAGCGACGCGCCCACGGCATACAGGCTCTGGGTGGTGAGCGACACCGGAAGTGCATCCGGATTCGACGGTGCCGTCACCCGCCCATACACCGGGTTGTAGACGTTGATGCTGGGGCTGGTGGACGCCGGAACGGAGCGAGTGGGCTGGAACAGCGACTCTTCGTAGTAATCAAGGCCCAGATAGAGCCGATGCGTCACGCCCGCCAGTGCCTGGTCACGGCTGACCGAGCTGGTCACGGCATTGATGCGGCGCGTGGTGCCAGGTTCCCAGGAAGAGACACGCGCCCAGGTACCCGCCGGCTGGTTGGCCAGGGGAGAGCCATTCAGGACGTTCTTGATCGAGGTGGAATCAGCTTCCAGGTGCGTCCATTGAAGCGAGGCGCGGGTCGACGCGTCCAGTGCCACATCGCCTGCGAGGTCCACGATCCGATTGCGGGTGGTGGAGTCACCGAAGGGCTCGCTCAGTTGTCGGTCCAGCGGGACGTCGACCGGGCGGCCATTCAGCGAGGGCAGGCCGTAATCGGGCTGGTAGGTCTGATTCGTGGCCTCCACGCTGGCACGCAGGTGATAGCGGGAGCCGCCGCTTTTGGCGACGCCCACTTTCACGCCGTTGAGCTCGTCGGGAACATGCCGCCATTCGCTGCTGGTGGACCGTGTGGCAATGATGCGTGCGGCCCATTCGTTTTCGGCGGACAGGACCCGGTTGAGATCGACCGAGACCTCGCGTGCGTTGGACTGCCCGACCGTCACCAGCACCGAGCCAAAGTTCCTGAGCTGGGGCTGCTTGGTCACGATGTTGACCGTGCCGCCGGGTTCACTTCGCAGCGCGACAGCTGCGCCGGGGCCACGCAAGACATCCACGCTCTCGACAAATGCTGGCGTGAAGGGATAGTTGGATAGCCGCGCTCCGTCCCGCATGACGCGGTTGGAGCCGGTGCCACTGTCGGTCACCGAGCCGCGCAGGACGAAGAACTGCGTGTGAGAGCCATTGAAGCCGGAGTCCGCCTGCGCCCCCGGCACGTTGCGAAACACCTCCTGAAGCGTGGTGGCCCCCTGTGCGCGAAACAGGTCTGCCGAGACGCTGTTGATCGAGAACGGTGTCTCCAGCGGTGTGGCCTTGATGCCCAGCGCAAGGGCTGTGGCGGAGGCCGCATCGGCCACGGCGGAAATGCGCACAGGCGGAAGCACCGCCGCGGGCGTCTCCGCGGATTGCGCAACGGCAAGACCTGGAAGGACGACCAGAGCGATTGTGAGTGAGGGAGAAGTCATGACAGTGGGCCTGGGCATCAGAAAACGTAGCTGGCAGAGAGTCGGGCCGAGCGCCCGGCCGCCGGTTGCAGCATGTAGTTGAAGGTGCTGGCACTGCCGCCGGTGTAGTAGCTGCGGTCCAGCACGTTGTCGATGTTGAGCTGCAGTCGCCAGGCGTCGTGGCGGTAGAGCACGGCGAGGTCGCCTCTGACGTAGCCGCTGAGCTTGTAGGTGTTGGGCAAGGTGGCTTCGCGGGCCCCCACGTAATACAGGCCGGCGCCGATGCCCCAGCCGGGCAGTGACGTCAGGTCCCAGGTGGACCACAGGTTGGCGTGGTGACGCGGTGCATTCGTCAGCGCATCACCCGCGGGAATGCTGCCGTCGCTTTTCACAAACGCATCGGTATAGCTGTAGCTGCCGATGACCTTCCAGGTGTTGGTGATGGCGCCGGCAAGATCCAGCTCCAGGCCGCGGCTGTCCTGCCGGCCTGTCAACACCTGGCGCGTCGGGTCGGTCGGGTCGGTCGTCAGCATGTTGCTGCGTTCGAGCCGAAAGGCCGTGACGGTCAGCAGCAGCCGGTTGTTGAACAGCTGCTGCTTTACACCGGCCTCCCACTGCGTCGCCACTTCCGCTTCGAAGGTGTTTTCATTGGCACCGTGTCCGACATTGGGGGCGTGGCTACGGCTCCAGTCGGCAAAGACGGAGGTCTCGGTGGTCGGCAACCACACCAGTCCCAATCGTGGCGACCAGGCGGATTGACTCTCCCGACTGGTTTCGCTGCCGGCCACCAGGGCACGGTTGCGGAATCGGTCCGCACGCAGCGCAAAGGACGCCTGCCAATTCGGACTGACGATCACCTGGTCTTGAACGAAGATGCCCAGGTCTCGACCCTGGCCCTGATGCGAGGCATTGGTCCCAAGGTCCGTGAGCGGCAAACGCACGCTGGGGTCGGTCAGGTCCAGGGTCCATCCAAAGCTCCGGGACCCGCGGCTCCCCTGTTCAAGATAGCCATAGTCCGCACCCGCGAGGACTTGATGTTGCAAGCCGAACAGATTCACCGTACCGAGCAGTTCAGAGCGTAGCCCGTACTGGGTGGATTCCTCCAGCGCGCCCGAATACACGGTGACGTCCAGCAGGTCGCCATTGGCTGTTGTGGTGTTGGGGAAGGTCTGGGTGGATTGCTGGCGGTCGTAGGTGGACTGAACGGCCGTGCGCAGGGTCCATGTGCTGTTGAATCGATGCTCCAGCTGTGCGGTGACGGCGCGGGTGTCATTGCGACCGAAGTCCCCTGCAACACCGGGGTACTGGCCGTCGGTCAGGCCGTAATAGCGGTGGGTGTCGAGCTTCTTGTAATCCGCGACATTAGGCACCCCAAAATCAAATCCCTGACGGCGCAGGTGATTGAACTCCGTCAGCAGCAGGACGGACGTGTCGGCGTCCAGCGACCAGCTCAGCGCCGGGGCGATCGACACACTGTTGAAGCCGGCGTGGTCGCGTGCGGTGTCGTTGTGCTCTGCGGACGCATTCAGGCGCACCCGCAGGGCAGGGCTGATGGCGCGGTTGACGTCCAGCGCGCCACGGGCCTGATCGTAGGAACCACCCGTGACGCGAAGTTCGGTGAAGTCATTGCTCAGCGGTTGCTTGGACACGGTGTTGACGTAGCCACCGACAGCGCCGACGCCCCCATACAGCGCGCCTGAGGGTCCTTTGAAGACTTCGACGCGTTCAATGTTCTGAACATCGCGAAACGCCAGGTAGCCGAAGTTCCGGAATCCGTCGCGCAGTCCGTTGTTCTCGCTGAAGCCGCGGATGTTGAAGAAGGTGGCGCCGTTTCCGCCGTAGGTGGACTCGGGCAGGGTGCCGCTGACGTTTTCGATCAACTGGTCGGTGCGCGTCACATTGCGATCCCGCAGTACGGCTTGGGGAACGACCTGGATGGCTGCCGCCTGGGCGCTCAGAGGCGTGGCGGTGCGGCTGACGCTGACGGATGCATCGGGCAGATAACTGGCAGCCGTGGCCGTGCCCGTCACCAGGACATCCGGCAGCTTGCTGGCGTCCTGGGCCAGAGCGGGCATCAGAAACGCTGCGGACAGCGCGGCAGGCAGTACCTTCAGGGCGTGGTTCATTGCGGTGAACGGCAAGGAGGCCGGGAGAGACATGGGAGACCTTTGGAATGGATCAGCGCGGTTCGCTGGGGTGGGCGTCGGTGTGAGAGACGCACTGGTGAAGCAGCCGACCGCTGGGGGCAGGGCCGGTGAGGGTCAAGGCGGCGCCGATGGCCGCCAGGGGCACCACCAGGACGGCCGCCATGGCGCGCAAGGCCACGAACGGCTCACGCCGTAAGACGGGACCGAGGGCCGCTCAGGCCACTCAAGCCGTGTTGGGACCGTGCTGGACGGTCAGGCGGTCAGGCGTTCAGGGGTGGAGCGCGTGCCTGAACCGTGGCCCAGGCGAACAGCGTGCGCGCAGCGCTGAAGAACAGCGGCGGCAATAGGGGCGCGAGGAGAGGCGCCCGCAGGCCGGCGTCCGGCGCTGGTGGCAGCCCCAGGTCGGCCGCGTGGGAGGCGCAGTAACTGCAGCCTTTCATGCCCATGACTTTGGAGGAGTCCGGGTGCTGGGCATCCGTGTCCACCTGCACCAGCTTGGCGCCGGTGACGCTGCAGACCTCGACCCAAGCGCCTGTCACGTCCGGCACAAAGGCCCACGACAGGCTCGGCGCGAGCGCCGCCCACAGGATGGCCAGGGTGGCGATCCATGCGGTGAATGCGTTCTTGCGCCGGGTATGCAGCATGGGAAAAAGTATAGAGGGCTGGCGCAGTCGCTGCGCAATGACGGCTCATTGGCAGGGCGATCCCATCAAAGACGTCGGCGCTCGTTGTGTCGAGGTCACAACCAGAGACATTTGTCTTGCGGGAACCCTGATGAACGACATGACGCCCGTTAGACTCGCGCGCCATCGGCAGCCTCGTCTTGAGGGCTTGCCGATCTCATTCAGTCGAAGGTGCCCGGCCGTTCATCAGCCGGGTTAAACGGGAAACAGGTGCGCGCCAGGACATCCAGGCGCAATGCCTGTGCTGCCCCCGCAACGGTCGGCGGTTGAAAGCGTCTGAGGTCGGATTCACATTCGACAGCCACTGGGCCGATGGCCTGGGAAGGTCAGAACGCCAGGTCAGTGCATGCGTGAATGCACGGGTCAAGCCGCGAGCCCGGATACCGGCCTGCGACTGCTCCGGATGCTGCGGGGTGCGGCGCGCCGGCCAGGCTGGACGGTTTGCCGTGCGGCCTCGCTCGTGCTCATTCCTCAGCGCCATTTCTCAAACACCTGCGGGGACGCAGGTGAATGGACTGTTGACATGAACACATTGACTGTTGCCGCCAGCGAAGCTCGCCCGTCGCGACATCCACTACGACTGCGATACCTCCGAAACGCGGGAAGCCATCAATGGCCGCGCCTGCATCGGATGGCCTTGGCGGGCCTGCTTCTGATTCATTCGGCTTCGTGGGCGGCATCGCCCGAAGCGGCATCGGCCGTTGGCGATCCGGCGGACTCGCCCGACCAGAAGCGCCTGGAGACCGTGCAGATCCAGGGGCGCCATTACGACAATGGCGTGGGCAGTTCCGACGCGGCCTCGCAAGGCAGCATTCGCGCCGAATTGCTCAAGAGCCGTCCGGCCCTGCGTCCGGGAGAAGTGCTGGAATTCGTGCCCGGCCTGATGGTGACCCAGCACAGCGGAGACGGCAAAGCCAATCAATATTTCCTGCGAGGCTTCAATCTGGACCACGGCACCGACTTCGCCACGTCGGTCAATGGCATGCCGGTGAACATGCCCAGCCATGCGCATGGGCAGGGCTACTCCGATCTCAACTTCCTGATTCCGGAACTCGTTGACCATATCGATTACCGGAAAGGGCCGTACTTCGCACCGAATGGCGACTTTGCCGCCGCAGGCTCCGCGGACATTGCCTACCAGCGCCGCCTGGATGCGCCGTTTGTTTCCGTGACCTTGGGGGAGGGCGCCTACCGCCGTGGGCTAGTGGCCGGCAGCACCGAACTGGGGCCGGGCCTTCAATGGATGGGGGCCGCCGAATTGATGGGCAATGACGGCCCCTGGGCACTGCCAGAGGGGTTGCATCGTCGCAATCTGGTGACGAGTCTGTCCGGCAACAGTGGCACGGACCGTTGGACGGTCAGCCTGATGGACTATCACGCACACTGGCAGTCCACCGACCAGGTGCCGGAGCGGCTGATCAAGGCCGGCACTTTTGACGGTCGTCCCTTCGGTCGATTTGATGCGGTGGACCCCAGCGACGGCGGCAACACCCGTCGCACCAGTCTGTCCGCTTCCTGGTCTCGGGACGAGGAGGGCCGGCAGTCCAGACTCGCAGCCTATGCGATCGACTACCAGCTCGCGCTGTTCTCCAATTTCACGTATGCGATGGAGCGTCCGGATGAGGGCGATCAAAGCGCGCAGCAAGATCACCGAAAGGTGTTTGGGTTGAGCGGCAGCCAGGCGGTGGAACACGCACTGGGGAACTGGCCGGCGCGTACGGAAGTGGGTTTCACGGTGCGACAGGATCGCGCGCGGTTGGGGCTGTTCCAGACGGCAGAGCGGGCCATCACGGCGGTCGCCCGGGAAGACTGCATCCGGGAAACGATGCTGGGCGTGTATGGTCAGACCAGCATCGAATGGGCGCCCTGGGTGCGCACGGTGCTGGGCGTTCGGGCGGATCAAGGCCAGTTCCGGGTGACCCACCTGAGCGGGGAGGGCAACTCGGGCAGCGAGCGGCAGACGCTGGCGTCGCCCAAGCTCTCGGTCGTGCTGGGTCCTTGGGCGCGCACCGAGCTGTTCCTCAATGCTGGCCGAGGGTTTCACAGCAATGACGCACGCGGGGTCACGTCCGCCTCCGACCCGGCACCGGGCTTGGTGAAAGCCAAGGGCTACGAGGCCGGGCTCCGCACGGAATGGGTGCCCGGGTTGCAGAGCTCAATCGCGCTGTGGAAGCTGGACTTCGATTCGGAGCTGGTCTATGTGGGCGATGCGGGAGCGACGGAGGCGAATCGCCCCAGTCGTCGGCGCGGCATTGAATGGAACAACCGCTATGTGCCCCTGCCGTGGCTGCTGATTGACGCTGACTTTGCCTGGACGCATGCGCGTTTCGCGGACAACGATCCGGTCGGCAACCGGATTCCCAATGCGGTGGACAAGGTGGCGACGATGGGGGTGTCGGTCAAGGACCTCGGGCCCTGGTCGGCCAGCGTGAATTGGCGCTATCTGGGAAGCGGCGCGCTGGTGGAAGACAACAGCGTGCGATCTCATTCTGCCTTCACCACCAATCTGCGGATCAGCCGGCGATTTGGCGACAAGACGGAATTGACCCTGGACGTCTTCAATCTGGCGGACCGCAAGGTCAACGACGTTGAATACTTCTATGAGTCGCAGTTGCCCGGCGAGACGGCCCCGGTGGCGGATCGGCATGTGCATCCGGCAGAGCCTCGGACGCTGAGGCTGACCTTGCGACGGAGTTTTTGACGGCGGGTGCGGGCGTGTAACTGGTCCAATTGGCCTCGGGGACGCCCGGGGTCTCCGAAAAGTCGTGCAGATAGGCCACGATTGGGAGGTTCATAGACCTTGTCAACCCGGTGTGATGCGAGGAAGCGTCCCCGAAACAGAGTCGACGGAAGGTGACTTTGGTCAGGTCGGGGCGGCGGCCCTGCAGGACTATCCTGACCGCATGAATACCCAGGATGTTGCCTGCCTGTCTGCAGCTGCTGGAACCGGGCCTGGCGTGTCGGCCGAAGGGCCAGCTGAGGCGTCGCCGGGCCTGCCTGCCCAGGCCCTGCTGACGGCCAGCCTGGCGGGCGCCTGCGCAGGCGTGGTCACCGGCATCCTGAGAGGGTTTGCCGATGATGGAAGAACGCCCCTCGTGACCCTGTCGGCCCCCGACGACGTGGTGGCCCTGCGGGCGCGGTCGGCCGTGGATCTTCATGGGGCCCACGTGGGCCGAGAGGTGGTGATCGCGCTGGACGGCGGCGACCGCAACAAGCCCATTGTGTTGGCCCTGCTCAGGGGCGTCGATCCCATGCCTTCCGGGGAGGCGCCCGACTCGAGCACGGACCGATGGCAGCTGCGGGTGGATGGCGAGCGATGCATTCTCAGCGCCCGTCACGAACTGGTGCTCGAATGTGGCAAGGCCCGGCTGATCCTGCGCGCCGACGGTCGCGCGGAATTGCGCGGGGAGACCATCCTCACCGAGGCCACCCACGCCAACAAGGTCCGAGGTGGCTCCGTGCAGTTGAACTGAGCAGCATCGCGGCCATGACGTTTGCCCCAGCACAGCCTGACACGGTCTGGGCCTCACGCCTGCCCCACGCCCGTCCGCCCCACGAAACCACCGCACGTCCCCACGAGCGGGTGCTGATGTCGCACGTTGATGAGGCGGCAGCCGGATGGCGCCGCCGCGCGCGTCTGGTGACGGCGCCGCACGTCCGTCTTCGTCATCTGGCGCGCTCGGACCAACGGCTGCTGGCCCACATGGCCGGCATCCGCGTGGCGGGCGAGGAGGGCTGGCAGGCCGTGCAGCGCGCGCTGGAAGACGGCGATGCCGGCGCGGTGGCCGTGCTGGCCTGGATGGCCTTCGTGGATGGACGGGTGGAACGCATGCGCTCCACGCTGCCCTTGCTGCTGGCGGACCCGGCCTTCACCCGGGCGGGCACGGGCGCCCTGTCATCCCTGGCGCCGGCCCGGCTGCACGAATCGCTGCAGCGGTTGGCGGACTCTCCGCATCCCGCCCATCGATGGGTGGCCTTGGACGTCCAGGCCGCCCAGCGGCGTGATCCGGGCCCAGGGCTGGCCTGCGCCTTGTCCGACCAGGACGCCGCATTGCGGGCCCGGGCCCTTCAAGCGCTGGGGGAGTTGGGCCAGCCCGGCCGCATGCCGCAGGTCATCGAAGGCCTGGGGGATGCCACGCTGGTGGGTCGTCGCGCGGCCTGCGAGAGTGCCTTCATCCTAGGCTCCCCCGGTGAGGCCCTCCGCGCCTTCGACACGGTCCGTCAGGACGCGGCCTCCCTCACGCCTGCGGAGCGCCGCCCTCTGCTGGAGAGTGGCATTCGCGCGCTGCCCCCCGAAGCGGCCCGGGATGCGGTGCGCCAGTTGGCCGCCCAGGCCGGGACCGCCCGCGAGGCCGTCATCGCCGCCGGCGCCCACGGAGACCCGGTGGCCGTGCCGTGGCTGATCGACCGCATGGCCGATCCCGCCCTTGCGCGGGTGGCGGGTGAGGCCGTGGCGCTCATCACGGGCGCCGACCTCGAGCTCCAGATCTTCAAGCGTGCGGGGCCGTATGAAGAGGAAGAGGGCGATGCGCCGCCCCATCCTGAGGACCAGGACCTTCCATCGCCAGATGCGAGCGGCTTCCACGCCTGGTGGCGGGAGCACGGCGCGGAGTTTGGGGCAGGCCACCGCTACATCGCCGGTCAGCCTCTGACGGCGGCGGGTTGCCTGAGCGTGCTTCGCGACGGGACCCAGCGCCAGCGGCAGGCCGCGGCGCAGGCGCTGTCCCGCCTCCGACCGGGCACGCCCGTGTTTGCCGTGCGGGCGTTTGCCTTCCGGCAGCGCAAGGAGCTGGGGCTGTGAAGTTCACCAATGCCAGCGACCTGCAAAGCGGCTGGACCGTCGGTTTCGAACGCGATGGGCGGGAGCTGCTGGTCATCGCAGCGAAGGCCACCTATCGGCTGCCCGCCGACGGAGAGACGCCCCGGGTCCATGAACAGGCGATGCCACTGGTCACCGCGGATCTGTACAGCGGCGATCCCGCCAGCACCGCGCCCCTGCACGAGACGGACTTCGCGCACGCGAAGCCGGGCTGCGACGTCCTGCTGCTGGGCAGCGCGTGGGCACCGGGCGGGCGTCCCGCGGCCAAGGTGCCGGTATGGCTGCAAGTAGGCTCGATGCACAAGGCCTTGATGGTGACCGGCCGCCGCCGGTGGCACCACGGCTGGGCGGGCGTCACGGCCGGTGACCCGGACCCCTTCGTGCATCAACCGTTCAGCTATGACCTCGCCTTTGGCGGCTCGCAGGCAACGCCGGGCCCGTCCCCCGCGTTCAGCATGTACGACATGAATCCGGTGGGACGCGGTTTCGTGGCCGATTCCCGCACCCTGGACGGCGCATGGATGCCGCAGACCGAGGAGCTCGACCAACCGATCACCGGCCTGCGCCGCCACTGGCGCCCGATGGCCCTGGGGCCGATCGGGCGGCACTGGCTGCCCCGGCGCCACTATGCCGGCACCTACGACGACGCCTGGACACGGACCCGGGCGCCGTTCTGGCCGGACGACTTTGATGCGCGCTACTTCCAGGCCGCACCGCCCGACCAGGTGATGGCGCATCCGGCCGGCGGTGAACCGGTGATTCTCCAGAATCTCACCCCGGATGGGCTCCGCCGCTTCCCGTTGCCTCGCCGGACCGTGCCCGTGCTGTTCATCCCCCATCGCGGCAAAGACCGGCAGGTGATGGCCACCCTGGACACCCTCGTGCTGGAGCCCGACGAAGAACGTTTCACCATGACCTGGCGCGCGTCGCTGGCCCTGGTGAACAGCGTGTTTGACGTGCAGGAGGTCGTGGTGGGCGACATGCCGCAAGCCTGGCATCGCGCCCGGCGATTCCCGGGCAAGACCTACTACCCCGGCCTCGGGGCCCTGGTCACCCAGCGGCGCAGAACGGGGCGGTTGTGATGAGCGCGACTGCGGTGGCCGTGCTCGCCAGTGGCCTCGTCACGCCCGTGGGTTTCCGGGCGGAGGCGACGCTGGCGGCCCTGCATGCAGGCATCAGCGGCGTGCAGACGCTGGGCTTCCGCCATGCGGGCAGCGGAGAGGCGCTGCGAGGCGGACGTGTGGCCCTGAGCCAGCGCTGGACCGGCACGTCCTTGCTGGCCGGCCTCCTGGCCCCGGCCATCGGGGAGTGCCTGCGCGCGGCCAGCGTGCCGGTGGAGGAGGTGCCGTGGCTGGTGGGGGTGTCGTCGGCGCAGCGGCCTGGTCGTCCCCCTGACCTCGACCACAGCTTGTTGCCGGAGGTGGCCCATCGCCTGGGCCTTCGCCTGCCGCCGCACAGCGCCACGGTGGCACGTGACGCCATGGGCGCTGCGCATGCGCTCCAGGTGGCCATGACGCTGATCCAGGAAGGACGGGCCCGTCAGGTGGTGATCGGCGGCGTGGACAGTTTTCTCGAACCCCGCCTGCTGATCGATCTGGACCGGCGTCGACGGCTGTTGGGGCCTGGCCGCATGGACGGCTTCCTGCCCGGTGAGGGGGCGGCTGCGGTGCTGGTGTCGGCCGCCGACATTCCTGCGTCCGACCACCGTCCCGGCCTGTTGATTCGAGGACTGGCGTTTGCGCAGGAAGAAGCGCCGGTCGGCAGCGGGCGTCCTTTTCGGGGCGAAGGCTTGACCGTGGCCGTGGCCGCCGTGCTGGCGGACACGGGGCTCTCCATGGAGGACATCGCCTGGCGGCTGTCGGATGTCTCCGGGGAGCATTACGGCTTCAAGGAGGCCATGCTGGCGGCGATCCGGCTGGACCGGGCGCGTCGCGACGAGGCGCTGGACCTCTGGCATCCCATCGAATACACCGGGCACCTCGGCGCCGCGGTGACGCCCTTGCTGATGGCCTGGGCGCAGCATGCGCTGGAGCTGGGGTATGCGCCCGGGCCCCGGGCCCTGTGTCATGTGGGGGATGACGCAGGAGGCCGCGCCGCGTTCGTGGTGGAGGCGCGCGCCGCCGGTCGGCTGCCATGGTCGGCGGACTGGCTGGCCCATTCGCTGCTGGATGCGGGCGATGTCCGCAAGGAGTATCTGTCATGAGCGCCAAGGTGTTTGCCAACGGCCGGGAGGTCTCCGCCGTCAAGGATTCCAATCAGGTCATCGCCGCCATGCCGGATGTGTGCCTGTCGCCGCCGGGGCCGCCGGCCGGTCCGATTCCCTTGCCTTATCCGGTGACGTCCCAGGCCTCGGACACCGTCGACGGCACCCGCACCGTGCTCGTGGGCGGTGACCAGGCCGGCATCAAAAATGCCTCCAAGTTCAGCCAGTGCAAAGGCGACGAGGCCGCTACCCGGTCCTTCGGCATGAACGTTGGCTCTCATGCGCTGGGCGGCAAGACGGTCGCGCAGGCATGGTCTTTTGATGTCCGCTTCGAAGGTCAGAACGTGCTGCGCCTGCTGGATCTGACCACGAGCAACAACACCTGACGCCCGCGAGGAATTCCGACCATGAGCTCGATTGCCGCAGTGTCCTTCAAGACCGGACAACCCGCGCCGCCAGACCTGGGCCTGGGCGAATGTGAGGACCTCAAGGACGAGAATGAAAAGAATCGGGCCGAGGTCGTGAAGCGCATGGAAGCGCAGAAGGCGACGCCCAACGGGCGATGGACCGAGGAGGAGGAGCGCGTGCTGAACATGGCCAAGGGCACCGGCATGACCTTTTCCACCGGCACCAACAACCTGGCCAATGCCACCAGCCAGCTGTCGGCCTGCAGCAATGCTGTGGCCCAGTCCAAGGCCCCGGACCTGCTCTCCGGCGGAGGGACCAGCGAACAGGTCAACGGCATGAACAAGATGAAGCGGCACAGCTGCGATGAGCAGTACGACGCGGAGAAGGAGAAAGCCGGGGTGCTGTGCGACAAGTCCCACATTCATCCTGGGGGCGGGTTTGGCGGCCATGCCGAACCCAAGATCGTCAATGACCTGACCAACCAGGTCGGGGCTGCGGCGATTCGCGGCGGCAAAATGCTGTTCAACATCGACTGGCGCAACAAGAACTTCAACTCGGGGATGCCTTGCCAGCACTGCTACAAGATGCTGTGTCACGCGGCCAAGGAATGCGACATCAAGATCTACATCTGCAGCGAAGGCAAGGAGTCCTACGAGTTGTCTGCGGATGATTGCGAAAAGGACGGGTCCTACAGCGCGCTCTGCATGAAAGTGGACGGCAGCCCGACCCCCGGCCGATAACCTGAAGACGAAATGGCACCCATGAATTTCAAGACGCTTTCGACCCCCGACGTCACACGGCTGGCGGCTCTGCCGCTGGACCATGAATGGGAGAACGTCATTGCCGACGGCTTTCTGGCGGCCTCTGATGAAGAGCATCCGAGGTTGTGGAATGCGCTGGACCCCGTCAATATTCACGGCCTGTCTGATGTGGTGGTGGCCTCCGTGGAGCGGTGCGTGGCGCGGCTCAGTGCCCACGTCAACACGGACGATGCGATGCTGAGGCTGCAGTCCGCCTGGGCGGCGACGGTGGACCAGCGCTATTCCCATCTGTCGCAGGCCAATCCCACACCCCCAGCCCAGGGAGACGTGTGGACGCGGCCCGAATGGTTTTTGCGGGCGATGCTGCATTACCTGCACTTTTTCCTGGAGCGGGGGAGAACCGTCAAGGTGCGGCAGTTGGCCGTCACCGCACTGCTGACCGCGGAACATCTGTGCGGGCGGGATGTGGACTTCGACCGATGGCTGAAGGACCTGCTGCAGACCAAGACCCGCACTTCACCGCGACGCAGCGATGAAGTGGACAGCAAATCCAAAGACGATAGCCTAGCGACCGCCGCCGAGCTGACCGCGCCGGACCGGGCCGATCGACTGGCCGGGCTGGACCCCGCGACGAATCCGTATCTGACCGCAGCGTCGGCCTTGGCCGCGCAAGGCTCTGGCGGCTCGCTCGATCCATCAACGACATCAACGCCATCAACGCCCTGAGCGCCCATGCTTCACCAGCCGCCCTGGGTCCGTGTGGAGGACCCCCTCTCCCTTCAGTTCGCCTGGGACGACGCGGACGGAGGCGCCCTTCATCTGGGTTCTGACGAGGAGGCGGCGGAAGTGGTCCGCGTGTCGCTGCATCTGGAGCACCGGGCCCGCATGGCCCTTGGCATCGCCTTGGCGGAGTGGATCGTGTGGCGATTCAAGGCATTGCGCGACGACGATGTGCCCGCGTCTTTCATCGAAGCTGCCTGGTGTGCCACCGCCGATCCGCGCTATCTGCGCTTCTTCGTGCTGACGCGCGAGGACTGGATGGGGCCGGTCAATGGACCGCTGTGGTTCGCGATCACCCGGCTGCGCCAGGCCCTGTCCGTGGGCGTGGATTTTCCGAGGGACTTGCTGGACGCGCTGGCTTTCCTCACCCGTCTGGCGCTTTACGTGCAGCCCACGCGCGAGCCCTTGCGAGCCTGGTTCAGGCCGGTGCTGGACCGGCTTCGCCGCGAGTTCCCCAAGACACCGGAAGACCCGCTGGCGGACCTGTTCGCCAGGGATCCATCCTCCCGGATGGGTCCGCTGGTGTCCCGCGAGGTCTTTGACCCGGCGGCGAGCCTCCCGCCGGATGCAGGCCGAAGCTTTCTGCAGCAGGTGCTGGCGATGGCGAGTCAGGAACAGAACCCGTTCCTGGCAACGCCGGATGACCTGGCCGACACGCGGTTTTCGGGCACGCCTTACCGGGTGCCGTGACTGCGTGACCGGGGATCCTCCACAGGGTTTCCCACGTTTCGATGGAAGCAGGGTAGGGCGCGGTCGCGGGGGCTGGGCATCGCTTTCGCATGTTGGTGAACGCCTTCGGGTGTCGTCGTGGCTGGCCCATCCCCAGCTTCTACCGTGGCCGAACACCGAAGGAGTTGTCAGGTCATGCAATCGTCAAAGCTACCCACCGTTTCCACGCCGTCGATCCACACCGCCCAGGAAAGTGCTGATGCAGCGACCGCATCATCACCATCTGCACAACCCGCGAGGCTCCCCGCCAGTGGCGTGGCGGCGTTGATTCAACAATTTAACGGGGGCGTTGGTTCTCCGCCCAGCAATTCGGCCGCACGAACAAACACACGTCCCCGCCAGCCATTGCCGGCCACGCTGGGAAGACAGTCTTCCGTGTTGCAGTCACCGGACCGGCAGACCTTGACGCCACCCGTTCGGCAGCCGTTGCAGGCGGCGGCGCAGCCAAGCTCGCAGCCTGCAGTCACTCCTACGGCACAGCCGTTAATCTCTGCGGTGGCAGCGCAGCCAGCGGCCGCTCAGCCAGCGGCCGCTCAGCCATCCACGGGCAGCGTTCCATTGCCCACGTCTCTGCATGTGGACATGAAGGATGCGGGCAGCGAGAAGCTCTGGGTCTGCCCGCAAGGCTCGTCGGTCGGCTGGCTGCAGCCTCATGCTTCCACCAACCCGGCGGTGATGGACCGGGAGCGTGCCACCATCAAGAAGCTGGCCGGGATGGGCTTCCCCGTGGCCAAGGTCATCGAAGGGCCGCCGCCCACCTCGATCACCAACGGCACGACGAATGTGCCGGTCGCCTCCGGCATGTGGATGGAGAAGGTGGAGAGCCTGGGCAGTGGCAAGCCCAAGCTGATGGGCGGCCGGTTCGCAGGCGAGAAGGCAACGAACCTGGTCAAGAAGCTGCAGGCTGAGGGCGTGGACCTGGGGGCTCTACGCAAGAATCTCCAGTCCCTGCATGGCAATGCCGATGAGCTTTGCAAGCATGTGGGCGAGCTGGATCTCTATTTCGGAAGGGACGGCCAGGTGAAGCTGCTGGACGTGGCGCCGGACCATACGGGAGCCGTCATTGCGGACGATTCGGAAGCCGTGAAGCAGGTCAAGACGGGAATGGATCGCATGATGGCGGCCATCGATCAGTTGGTTCCCGCGGCGGCGCCTGGCCACACTGGCAGAGTTGCGAATGCAGGTTGACCGGTGGGCGCCGAGAAGGGCGCCTCGGGGGTGAACTTTCGAGGTGGTCGTCACTCCGTGGCAGCAACTGCTGGCTACCAGCTTGGGGTGGCGATGCTGCGTGAGGGGCTGCTGTGGTGGGTTCAACGCCTGGCGTTCTGATCCCGACTCCGGCGGAGGGCCTGCAGTCGCTTCACGGATCGATGAGGCTGGTCACGCGCAGAAGCTGGTGAAAACGACCTCGTCGGCCAGCCATTGGAAAGACACGTCAATGGTGCATCCGGCGCGCCATTCATCGGCCAAAGACTCAGTGAGTTCAAGCCGGAGGACTCGAGGGCGCTCGCGGAACTCGACCACCCGCGCCGCTTCGAAACCAAAGAAGCGCCCGACCTGCCGGAAGGCCGCCTTGTAGAAGCTCTCCTTGGCGGAGAAGGCCAAGGTGGCCAGTTGTGCGGTGGACAGTTCCTGTGCGGATTGGGCCAGACGTTTGAGCTCGTTGGCGTCGAGTGCCACGGCCAGCAGTGCATCGAGGCTCTGTGGCGTGACCACCCGCTCGATGTCAATGCCAAGGCACTGGAGGTCCCGCGCCGGGGCGACAGCCGCTGCCGCATATCCGTGGCAATGCGTGAGGCTTCCGACCACGCCGGGGGGCCACACCGGTTCCCGTGACGTGCCGATGCCGACGTCGAATCCAGTGACACCGCATTGCACCAGCGCCTCGCGCGCCGCCCATCGTCCGAAGAAAAATTCTGCCTGCCGCTTCGGCACGCTCCGTCCGATGGAGGCGGGCATGCCGATGTGCTCCTGAGCGAACCAGAGGGGATCAAAGGGCGCGTCCTCCAGCGTCAGCACACAGGACTTGACGAAGGGCAGCGCCGGATGAAACGGGAGCTGGGCAGCATGCCGTATGACGGTGCGGGCCTGGGAAGGCGAATGATCGACAGCCCTGGGTGGGTCAGCACGCTGGTCGAGAGAAGACATGGGTCAATCGGTCGTCTGAGGCGAATCGAACGGAGATCGGGCGGAGATCGAGCAGGAATCCACTGCGACTGAATCGGAAACCGACGGAGAGGTCGTCGCACAGCAGGGTGAGTGCCGGAGGATTGGACGCGACAGGGCGATGCGCATCCCGGGCGATGCTAAGCGATGCTGCCGCGTGCGTATGGGCTTGTGTCTCACGGCCGTTGAAGATCCATCCCAGCCCCTTCAGTCATTGCATGTGTAGCGCATGCGCTCGCCTGGGGCATGCGGCCCTGGCGCTTGGCGGGGCGGGGCGCTGATGACGGTCACCGTATTAACCCTGCATCACTGAAGTTAAAGGCGCTCTGAAGCCCGAACTCTGCTACATAATGAGAATGATTCCTATTAGGCAGAGAAAAAGCGGGAATCAATGAAGGGACTTCAGGGATGTCTTACCCAGACGACAAGGGGGTAGAGGTGGCAGCGGAGACCTGCGATCTCACCGAAATCTTTGTGACGCACCGGTCGCGCCTGCGCCGGATTGCGCTTGCGATTGTCCAGAACGCGCAGGGGGCGGACGATGTGCTGCAGGATGCCTATCTCAAGCTGCTGAGCGCCCAGACCGCTTTGGTGGTCCACCAGCCGCTGGCCTACTGTGGACAGATCGTGCGGAACATGGCGAGAGACCTCCTGCGCCGCCAGTCCTTCGAGGCGGGACTTCTCGGCGAAGAAGAGGAGGGGCAGTACGCCCAGGCCCCCGATGGTCAGCCGGAACTGCACGCCATGCGTCGGCAGAACCTGGTCATCCTCCACAAGGCCCTGAACGATGTGCCCACCCGCACCCGCATCGCCTACGAGATGTACATCGTGCGCGGCATGACCCAGCGCGATATCAGCAAGGCACTGGCGGTGTCCGTCGGTTTGGTGAATGCGTTGATTGCAGAAGCTTCGGAAGTACTCCACCGGCACCGCCACTTGATGGCGTGGGATTGAACACAGAGCGCCTGTCAGACGTCTGGGATGCGGGGCGAGCCAGTGGGGTGCAGCGCTCATCAGCAACGGGGAGCGGCGACCGATGGGCAAGGCTTGGCTGCAGGTACCATCACACGATCCTGACACCGGAATTTCCGACTCTGTGAGCTCCTTCCTTTTCCTCTTGCTTGCTGACCCCTGTGCAGAGGCCATGGGCGCCTGCGCCGCCGTCAGCGTGGCAGTACCGGAGTCACACCCATGACCGACGATCTCGTCTGGCACGCCGCCTGGCAATGGCGGCAGCGGGAGCAGGACGGCCCATGGACCGACGTGGAGCGGGCTGAACTCCAGGCGTGGCTGCAGGCGGACCCCTTGCATCAACAGCGCTTCGACGAAGTCTGCCGTGTCTGGGCTGAAGCCAGCCTGGTGCCCACCCGGTTCGTGGACCCGGACCCTGACGCCCCTCTGGATATTGAGGCGTTGCGCAAAGCCTTCCACGGCACCAGCGGTGCCACTGGGGACGGCGGGGAAGATCGCTGAACATTCTCCTCGGCTCATTCGTCTGGTTGAACAGAGCAGCACGCAAGCGCCCGGCACCTGCCGGTTGACCTCTTGCTGCTGTGCCTGGGAGCCTTTGTCCATCGCTGCCACAGTCCCTGTGGCGCGCTGGAGCTCAGGCCCCGTCAATCGGCCGGGGAGTGTCATGTCCAGCAGTTGTTTCGATCGCGAAGGCGAAGTCTTCATCGTCCTCATCAATCATGAGGAGCAGTATTCGATCTGGCCCGAGTGGAAGGCCATTCCCGGTGGCTGGACCGCCGTGCAAGGCATCAAGGGCGACAAGACGACCGTCACCGACTTCGTGAACCAGGCGTGGACGGACATGCGGCCGCTGTCGCTGAGGCAGTGGATGCAAGCGCAGGCCGCGGGCAGCGCAGCGGGCAGTGACACCTCCAACGCGTGACCGCCATGGCTGCGTCACCGACGGTGAATCTGCTGACGCTGCCCTGCGCAGGCGCCAGTGCTACCATGTATCTGCGGTGGCGGCGAAGCCTGCCCGCAGGCGTGCGGCTGGTCCCGCTGGAGTTGCCAGGCCGGGGAACCCGTCATGGGGAGCCCTTTGTCGAGGACTTCCAGACGCTTGTTGACCAGCTTGCCGAACGCCATTCGCAGGACCTGCAAGGACGGTACGTGCTGCTGGGCCATTCGATGGGCGCCGTGCTCGCTCACGGACTGACGCAGGCGCAGCGCCGTGGGAACCGCCCGCTGCCACAAGCCTTGTTCGTCTGCGGCAGTGCCGCGCCTGCTTTGCGCGACACCACTCGATTCGCAGGGGCGCTGACCGACGAAGCCCTGATCACCGACCTGCGCCGCCAAGGGGGGACGCCCGAGGAACTGTTCCAAAGCCCGGAACTGCTACGCATGACGCTGGACACGCTCGCAGCCGACTACCGTGTCTGCGCCAGCTACCGGCGCGGCGTCTCGGCAGTCCCGCCGGGCCCGCTGGGCCCGTTACCCCTGCCCATCCATGCCTTGGGCGGACGTGCCGACGAGATTCCCCCGGCGCATCTCCAGGCCTGGGCCCACGAAACCACCGCCGGTTTTTCCATGAGCTGGTTTGACGGCGGCCACTTTTTCATTCGCCAGCAAGAGCCCGCGGTGTTGACGGTGCTGGAGCGGGAGCTCCGGGCGCTGCTCACCCTGCCGGACGTCGCAAGCATTGCCACGGCCTGAACGCCTGGCTCTCAACAAGGACGTTTTGCATGACTGCAGGAATCGCAGGGCTGGAGCGCCGCGCCCCGGAGGGCTCGGTGCTGCCGGCACTCATCGAGCCCAACAGCGTAGGCGAGGCCCTGAACGACGCATTGCCAAGGCTGCGCACGCAGATTGAGGCCTTGCTGCGTAGCGTGGGCGGTGTGTTATTGCGCGGCTTTCAAGTGCCGGATGCGGCTGCCTTCCGCGCGTTTGCGGCGGGCTTTGGCCACCCGCTATTGAGCTACGAGTTTGGATCGACACCCCGCACGGAGGTGGGCGGTGGTGGCAGTGGCGTCTACACCTCGACGGAATATCCGGCCCACCAGTGGATTCCGCTGCACAACGAGCAGGCCTACACCCGCGAATGGCCGATGAAGATCTGGTTCCACTGCATGACGGCCTCGGCAGAGGGCGGCGAGACGCCGATTGCCGACAGCCGTGACATTTACCGCCGCATGCCGACGCATATCCGGGACCGCTTCGCCCCCGGCATTCTTTATGTGCGCAACTACGGCGACTTTGATGTCCCCTGGCAGAAGGTTTTCAACACGGACCAGCGGTCAGCGGTGGAACGGTTCTGCCAACAGGCCGGCATTCGTTGGCAATGGAAGGCGGACGGCACGCTACGCACCACCCAGCATTGCCAAGCCATCGAGGTCCACCCGGAGACCGGCGACACCGTGTGGTTCAACCAGGCGCATCTCTTTCACAGCTCCAACCTGCAGCCCGAGGTGCGTGAATCGCTGGAGGATCTGCTGGGTGCAGAGAACTTGCCACGCAACACCTTCTTTGCGGACGGTTCAGCGATTCCGGACGCCTTGTTCGATGAGATCCGCGCGGTGCTGGAGGCGGAATCGGTGTTCTTTCGCTGGCAGGCCGGTGATGTGCTGATGCTGGACAACATGCTGGCCGCCCATGGCCGCGCGCCGTTCCGCGGCCCCCGCAAGGTCATCGTGGCCATGTCACAGGCCCACGGCAATCTGGGTCGCTTCTGAAGGCGGCCGTCTGGAAGGGATGGAAGACGAACATGGCCGATCAGAAGCACCCTTGGACCGACACCGGGACCGACACTGGGACCGGCGCAGGGACCATGCGGCCTGCAGCACACCCCTACAACACCCCCGCTGCCGCAGCGCCGCCCGCCGATTTCGTGTCCCACCTGGAGCGGCTGGCCGTCACCCGTGGGAAAGACCTGGCCCTGGTGGCTGTGCAGGACAGTGAAGACGGCCAAGCGGACCTGCGCCTTAACTACGGTGAACTGGCCCATCGGGTGCGAGCGCTGGCGGCCGTGTTGCAGCAGCGTTTCGCGGCGGGAGACCGCGCGCTGATCCTGCTGGAGAACAGCGAACATTACGTCGTTGCCTTCCTGGCCTGCCTGTATGCCGGGCTTGTTGCGGTTCCCGCGTTCCCACCGGAGACCACACGGCCTCAACATCTGGCCCGTCTGCGCGGCATGGTGGCGGATGCCCAGCCCAGTTGCCTGTTGACGCTGCAGGCGGTGGCCGATCAGTTCAGTGCGGTGCTGCAGGCACTCAAGAACGTCGCCGTGGTGGCGATGGAGTCGGTGCCTGGCGCCACGGGAGATGGGGCTGAGGAGGGCTTGGGGCCGCGGCTTGCCAGCCAATGGCGGCCGCATCGACCCGCAGCGGATGACATCGCCTTCTTGCAATACACCTCCGGCTCCACCTCATCACCCAAGGGCGTGATGGTGAGCCATGCCAGCCTGATGGCCAACGAGCGGGCCATCGAGGAAGGCCTGGGCGTGGGGCCACAGGATGTGTTCGTCACCTGGCTGCCGCTGTTTCATGACATGGGCTTGATCGGCGGCATGTTGCAGCCCTTGCACCGCGGGATCCCGCTGGTGCTGATGTCCACCCGGTTGATGCTGGAACGCCCATTGCGCTGGCTGCAGGCGATCAGCCGCTATCGGGGGACGATCAGTGGCGGGCCTGATTTTGCCTACCGGCTCTGCGTCGACCGAGTTCGGGAGACCTCACTGTCCACCTTGGATCTGTCCAGTTGGCGCGTCGCGTTTTCGGGGGCGGAACCGGTGCGGCATGACACGCTGATGGCCTTCAAAGAGCGCTTTGCGGCCACCGGGTTGACCGCCGACGCGCTGTACCCGTGCTACGGCCTGGCCGAGGCCACGCTGTTTGTCACAGGGGGTGTGCGAGGTGGCGGGTTGATGGCGCATCGCTTTGATGCCAAGGCCTTGGCCCTTGGTCGAGCGCAACGGGTGGACCCATCCGCCACGGACACGGGAACGGGAACGGACGATAGCTCCCCCGAAGGCTCGACCGAGCGTGGCGCTCTGCTGGTCGCCTGCGGCCGGGCACCCCGCCATCACGAGGTGCGGATCGTGCATCCCGGCACCGGACATCCGGAAGAAGCCGGGCGCATCGGTGAGATCTGGGTATCGGGACCGAGCCTGGCCTCCGGTTACTGGCAGCGTCCCGAGGCGTCCGACGAGACCTTTGTGATGCGCGACGGTCAGCGCTGGCTGCGCACCGGAGATCTCGGCTTCGTGCATGACGGCGAGCTCTATGTGGCGGGCCGTCTGAAGGACATGATCATTCTGCGGGGACACAACGTCTACCCGCAGGATCTGGAACGAGCCATCGAAGCGGAGGTCGAAGCCGTTCGCAAGGGAAGGGTGGCTGCTTTCCCGGTGACGGTGAACGGCGAGGAGGGCATCGGCATTGCCGCCGAAGTCTCCCGAGGGCTGCAGAAGCTGGTGACGCCGCAGGCGCTGGCCGATCTTCTGGGGGAGGTGGTGAGCGGTGTGGCCGGACAGGCCCCGTCGGTGCTGGTCCTGCTCAACCCAGGCGGTTTGCCCAAGACGTCCAGCGGGAAATTGCAGCGTGCGGCCTGCCGGTCGGGTTGGATGGACCGCTCGCTGGATGCTTATGCGTGGATGGAGCTGGGCCCCAGGTCGGGCTCTTCCACAGGCGCGCCAGCCGCCGTGCAGCCCTTGAGTCCCACCGCCGAGGCGCTCGCCGCGCTGTGGCGCGATATGCTGCAACTGTCGGATGCCAGGCCCCTCGGCCCGGATGCGCATTTCTTGACCCTGGGCGGCCATTCGCTGCTCGCCGTGCAGCTGGCGCAGCGCATCCGCGAGCAATGGGGTGTGGACATCCCGACCGCCCAGTTGTTCGATGCCATGCGGCTTCAGGCGCAGGCTGATGCGTTGGACGCTGCGATCGCGGCTGGCTCCTCAAGGGGCTCCTCCGGCCGCCCCGCCGCCAGTCACCCCGCCAGTCACCCCGCCAGCCACCCCTCAGCGGCCGTCACGTCGACACGTCTGGCCCCCATCCCCGCCGACCTTCGCCGGGGCCCGTTGCCCCTGACCGCGTCCCAGCAGCAGCAGTACTTCCTCTGGCGGGTGGATCCCACCAGCAGCGCCTACCACATCCCCTGCGTCCTGCAGATCGACGGTGAGGTGGACCCGCAGCGGCTGCATGCGGCCTTCGCCGCGCTGGTGGCGAGGCATGAGGTGCTGCGGACGGTGTTCCGGCCTGGTTTGGATGGCAACGTCGAGCAGTGGGTGATGGGCGAGGGCGAGGGCGAGGGGATGCCCGACCTGGCGCTGCACACAGCAGCGACCCGGCAGGATGCACTGTTGCGCATCGGTGACCTGCTGCAGGTACCGTTTGATCTGGCCAAGGGGCCGCTGGTCCGCGCGTGCCTGGTCCGGGTGAACGACGGGCAGCATGTGCTGGCCCTGATCGTTCATCACATCGTGGCGGACGGAACGTCCCTGCAAGTGTTGCTGGGAGAGTGGGCGACCCTGTACGCCGGGCTGCCCTTGCCGCCCGTGGCGCTCCAGTGGGGCGACTATGCCGCGTGGTGTCACGAGCGCCATGATCCCCAGCGAGACCACACGCTGCTGGACTTCTGGCGCCACCAGGCCCGCGGCAAGGCCGGAGAACCGGTGGCGCCGCTGGTCCTGACGCCTGACCAGCCGCGCCAGGCGGGGCCGCTCTCGCGGACCGCCAGCCTGACGATGGACCTGCCCGCACCGCTGGTGGCCGCCTTGCGTGATCGGGCTGGCCAGCACAACAGCTCACTGTTCATGGTGCTGCTGGCGGGATTCAAGATTGTGCTGCACCGCTACACGGCCGACCCGGACATCCGCATCGGGGTGCCGTTTGCGAACCGGGCGACGGCGCAGCTTCAGTCGGTCATCGGCTGCTTCGTCAACACCTTGGTCCTGCGGACCCCCGTGGCGCCGAGCGCCACCTTGAGCGAGGTGCTGCAAGCGGTTCGAAGCACCGTGCTGGCGGCGCAGGACCACCAGGACTTTCCGCTGGATCGCTTGATGAGGGAGGGATCCAGCAGTGCCGCAGGTGCGCCTCGAACCCCGTTCCAGATCGTCTTCAACCACCTGAACGTGGCGCTTGATCCGCTGCAGCGTCCCACCGGCTGGGCGGTGACGGACCTCCCACTTCCGCCGACCCATGCACAGTTCGAACTGACGCTGGAGACTCGCGAGCGGGCTTCCGGCCAGGTGACCAGCACCTGGATCTGGGCGGAGCGCCTGTTTGACCGGGCCACCCTGGAGCGGTTGGCCGGGCATCTGCTGCAGGTGCTGCAGGCGCTGGCCGAGGCGCCGAACACGCGCGTACGGGATGTGTCGCTGTTGCTCCCTGCGGAGACCCGGGCGCTCCTGGCTTGGGGCGCTCCGGCGGCAGGTTCGACCCCTTCAGTGTCACCGGGAATGTCGCCGGTCGCAGTGCCCCGCTGGAGCCCCTTCCTGCCGGTGCATGCCCGGTTCGCCGCTCAGGCCCACGCACAACCGGACGCCCCCGCACTCACCGCCGGTGAGCACCGCTTGAGTTATGCCGAGCTGGATCGTCAGGCCAACCAGCTGGCGCACCATCTTCGGTCCTGCGGTGTGGGGCCCGACGTGACCGTTGGGGTGGCGCTGGAGCGGTCGCCGCGCTTGGTGGTCTGCCTCCTGGCCGTGCTCAAAGCCGGTGGCGCTTATGTGCCCTTGGACACGGCACATCCGGCCGACCGGTTGCGGCTGATGATCGAGGACAGCGGCCTGCGTCTGCTGCTGACGGGCAGTGGCGAGCCTGCCCGGTGGCGGAAGGATCTCTCCATCCCCGTGCTGGAGGTGGACCGCTTGAAGCTCGCCGAGCTTCCGTCAACGCCCCCCGAGGTCGACGTCCATCCGGACAACCTGGCCTACGTCATCTACACCTCGGGCTCCACCGGCGCACCCAAGGGCGTCGCAGTGGCCCACGGACCGTTTGCCATGCATTGCGTGGTGACCGCCACGCTCTACGAGATGGACCCGCGCTCGCGAGAGCTGCACTTCCTGTCGTTCTCGTTCGACGGGGCCCATGAGCGCCTGTTCACCGCTCTGTGTTGTGGCGCGTCCCTGGTGCTGCGGGAGACGGCGCTCTGGTCACCGAAAGAGACCCTGGCCGTTCTGGGTCAGCAGGGCGCGACCCATGCTGGCTTTCCTGCGGTGTACCTGCAGGAGCTGGCTCACACCGCTGCCGGCCAGTCCGAGGCGCCGCCGGTGCATCTCTATTCGTTTGGTGGCGAGGCCATGCCTCGAGAGGGGCTGGCCCTGGCCCGGCAACATCTCGCGGCCCAGATTTTCATCAATGGTTATGGACCGACCGAAGCCGTGGTCACGCCCACGCTGTGGAAGACCACCCGCGCTGCGCCATTGCCCACGGGTCCGTACGCGCCCATTGGCCGGCCGGTGGGTGACCGCAAGGCCTTGGTGCTGGACCCGTCGCTGAATCTGCTGCCAGCGGGGCAGGTGGGTGAGCTGTACCTGGGCGGCAGCGGTCTGGCCAGAGGCTATCTGGGCCGGCCAGGGCTGACGGCGGATCGGTTCATTGCCGATCCCTTTGATGCCCAGGGCGGGCGGCTTTATCGGACCGGCGATCTGGTGCGATGGAATGCCGACGGGCAATTGGAGTACTTGGGCCGGGCAGACCAGCAGATCAAGATTCGCGGGTTCCGCATCGAGCCTGGGGAGATCGAGGCGGCGCTGCTGTCGCAGCCAGGCGTACGACAGGCCGCCGTCGTGGTGAGCCGAGGCGGCTTGAGCGGAGGCGGCTTGAGCCGCAGCGGCGCGCACCTGATCGGCTACGTGGCTGCGCAACCGGGTCACCGCCTGGACGGCCACCGGCTCAGAGCGCAACTGACCGACCTGCTGCCGGACTACATGGTGCCGTCGGTATTGGAGGTTCTGGAGGCGTTGCCGGTCACCGTCAACGGCAAGGTGGACCGTGCCGCATTGCCGGACCCTGAGGATCGCGCAGGGGCCGGGCAGGCGCCCGGGGGGCTGCCTGTTGATCCCGCCGCCGATCCAGAACTGAGGGCCGATCCCTCGCTGACCGCCCTGGAGCAAAGCGTCGCGGCTCTGTGGGCAGAGGTGCTGGGGGTCGCGGCAGTCGGCCGCACCGACAACTTCTTCGACCTCGGGGGGCACTCCCTCCTGATGATCCGCCTGCATCGTCTGCTGGAGGACCGTCTGCAAGCGCAATTGCGGCTGGTCGACCTCTTCAAGTATCCCAACGTGGCGTCCCTCGCGCGCCGCTTGCATCAGGACGCTGCGCCGGTCACGCCGCCATCCGAGAACCCACCATCCAGCCGTCGCGATGCGCTGCTGCGTCGCAAACGGACCACGGCTTCTTCCGAAAGGACCTCTTGATGTCTGCTCCCCTCAACGGTCCCGGCCTTTCAGCCGATGCAGGTCTGGACATCGCCATCGTTGGCATGGCCGGCCGCTTCCCGGATGCGCCGGATGTGGAGACCTTCTGGCGCAACATCCGCAACGGCGTGGAGTCCGTGCGACGTTTCACCGAGGACGAACTGCGCCATCGGGGCGTGCCCAGCGAAGTGCTCGCCGACCCGTTCTACGTCAGGGCGGCCGTGCCCTTTGAAGGGATGGACCGGTTCGACGCCGAATTCTTCGCTTACACCCCACGAGATGCAGAGATGCTGGACCCCCAGCATCGCATCTTCCTGGAGTGTGCGTGGTCCGCCCTGGAGCACGCGGGCTACGACCCGCAGCGCTATGCCGGTAGCGTGGGGGTTTATGCGGGCGCGGGCGCCAGCGTCTATCTCATGCGTCACCTGCTGAACCCGGACCGCCTCGCCCAAGGGGGACAGATTGCCGACCTGCTGGGTCTGCTCAGCGGCAATGTGGGCGACGCTCTGTGTACGCGGGTGGCCTACAAGCTGAATCTCCGCGGGCCGGCCGTGACCGTGCAGACCGCGTGTTCCACGTCGCTGGCCGCCGTACACACGGCGGTGCAGGCTTTGCTGGGGCATGAGTGCGACATGGCGCTGGCGGGGGGCGTCTCACTGAATCTGCTGCAGGCCGATGGCTATCACTTCCAACCTGGCGCCATCCTCTCGCCCGACGGCCACTGCCGCGCCTTTGACGCCGCCGCTGCCGGAACGGTGGTGGGGAGCGGGGCGGGCGTGGTGGTGCTCAAACGGCTGGAGGACGCCTGGCGCGATGGGGACACGGTGCATGCCGTGATCAAGGGCAGCGCCGCCAACAACGATGGGGCGGACAAAGTGGCCTTCACCGCCCCCAGCGTCAGCGGGCAGGCCGCGGTGATCCGTGCCGCGCAGTCGGTCGCTGGCGTATCGCCGCAGAGCATCGGCTATGTGGAGGCGCATGGCACCGGCACCACGCTGGGGGACCCCATTGAAGTGGAGGCGCTGACGGAGGCCTTTGCGGCCGGGGACGTGGGCGCGTCCCAAGCGCCGTGGTGTGCGCTGGGCTCGGTCAAGACGAATGTGGGTCACCTGGATGCTGCCGCAGGTGTCACGGGGCTCATCAAGACTGCGCTGGCCCTCAAGCATCAGACGCTGCCGCCCAGTCTGCATTTCGAGCAGCCCAATCCCGCCATTCGTTTTGAAGGCAGCCCATTCCGAGTGAATACGCAAGCGATGCCTTGGCCACGCGGGGAGCACCCCCGTCGTGCCGGCGTGAGCGCCTTTGGCATCGGCGGCACGAACGTCCATGTGGTGCTGGAGGAAGCCCCTGCCGGGGCACCATCTTCGGGCACGGACGGCTGGTCGGTGCTGCCGCTGTCGGCCCGCAGTGAGGCCGCGTTGATGCAGCAGCGGCGGGAACTGTCCGAGCATCTCCGTGGGCAGCCGGATGCGTCGCTGGCGGATGTCGCCCATACCTTGCAACAAGGGCGGCACGTCTTTGCCTGGCGCTCGGCCGTGGTGGCGGATGCTCCTGGCGGCGCGGCCGACCTGCTTGCCGCGGCCATGCCGGCGCTCAAGCCCGTGAACCCAGGGGGCGCCCCGGAGGTGGTCTGGATGTTCCCTGGCGGCGGCGTCCAGCATGCCGCCATGGGTGCCGCCCTGTATCGGCGGAGCGCGGGTTTCCGGCAGCACCTCGATCAATGCCTCAGCTTGCTTGAGCGCAACGAGGGCTTGGACCTTCGGGCCTGGCTGCTCGCACCGCCCGACGAAGAGGCGCAGGCCAACCAGGCACTCTCCGCCATGTCGCTCGCCCAGCCCGCGCTGTTTGCTGTGGAGTACGCCATGGCCCGCTGGTGGATGCAGATGGGCGTGACACCCACGCTGATGCTTGGGCACAGCCTCGGTGAATATGTGGCGGCTTGCATCGCGGGTGTCTTCACGCTGGAAGATGCCTTGCGCGTGGTGGCCGAGCGCGGTCGGCTGATGCAGACGGTGAAGGGCGGGGCGATGACGGCTGTGCCGCTGGGAGAGCAGGCCCTTCAGGACTTTCTCGCGGATGGCTGCGATCTCGCCGCTGTGAACGGCGATGAACTCTGTGTGCTGGCGGGCCCGGTGGACGCCATCGAGCGGGCGGAAGCCGCGTTGGCAACGCATGGGCTGCCTCGGCGGCTGCATGTGGCCATGGCCTCGCACTCGTCGCTGGTGGACCCCATCGTGGCGGCGTTGGAGCGGATGGTGGCGTCGGTGCCCCGTCAGGCCCCGCAGCGGCCGTTCATCTCCAATGTGACCGGTCGGCTCATCACCGCTGAAGAAGCCTGCAGCCCCAGCTATTGGGGGCGGCATCTGCGTGGAACGGTGCGCTTCTCCGATGGGCTGACCCAGGCCCTCAGCACCCCGGGCCGCGTGCTGCTGGAAGTGGGGCCCGGTGAAACCCTTGCGGGGCTGGCCCGTCAGCATCCTCAACACAAGGCTACTGCAGGAATCTGGTCGAGCCAGTCGCATCCCCAACAGCACCAGCGCAATGAGCGTCAACTGGCCATGGCGGTGGCCGGACTGTGGACAGCCGGCGTGAACGTCGACTGGACGGCTTGGGCCGAAGGGACAACGGCGCGTCGAGTGCCGTTGCCGACCTATCCCTTCCAGCGGAAGCGGTATTGGGTGGATGCGCAAGGGCCGCAGCACCGAGCGACGGAACACGATGCCGCTGCAGGGCCGGGTCACGGCCGCAACGCGCCTCCTGGCCACGGACCGGAACTCACCAAGGCCCCGAAGCTCCAGACCTCGCCGGACGCGCTCTATCACCCGCGATGGGAGCGGGAGGACTTGCCCAAGTTTGCCAACCCTGGGGCGCCGGCTGGACAGCTGCGAGGGACCGGCGACCCGGGCCACACGCAGGCGCAGGCGCAGGCGCTGGTCCTCGGGGACCCCGCCAGCACGCTGGTTCAGGCGCTGGTGGCGGATCTTCGGCTTCGTGGCTGGCGGCCGGTGTTCGCGTATCCGGGGACTTCTTTCAAGCATCCAGAGCCCGATGGCTTCGAAGTTCGGCCCGACAACAAGGCGGATCTCCAGTCGCTGTTGGCGGCTGTGAGGGCCGATGGCCCGCTGGATCAGGTGTTTCATCTCTGGGGGCTGGGGGGCAGCACATCACCCGGCACTGGCGACGACGTCTACTTCAGCCTGCTGGCTCTGATCCAGGCGCTGGACCACACGGGTCTGGTTGAGCATCGCCCCCCCGCGGTGACCGTGGTGGCTGATGGGCTGGAGGACGTGGTGGGCATTGAGAGCTTGCGGCCCGCCAAGGCGACGCTCAAGGGCTTGGCGAAGGTGGCCGGCCAGGAATATCCGAGGCTCAGACTCCGCGTCGCCGACCTGGTGCCGCTGCCCACCGCGCCTGCCGCTGAGCGGCACCTGGCGGCGGCTGTGGTGAATGAAGCGCTGCGGGGGGACGAGCTGCTGGTGGCCTTGCGCGGGGAGCATCGCTGGGTGCGCCGCTTTGAGCCTCTGCGGCCGCTGTCGCCGTTGCCGTCGCTGCCGCACACTGCGATGCCGCGTGCGACGCCACCAGACTTACCGGCCGGCCAAACAACCCACCGCTCGCCCGACGCGCCAATGTCCGGCCTTCGCCATGGCGGTGTCTATCTCATCACGGGGGGCCTGGGCGGCGTCGGACTGGCGCTGAGTCGTTATCTGGCGCGCGAGTGGGGCGCCCGGTTGGCCCTCTTGTCTCGGACAGCGCTTCCGCCCAGGGATCAATGGCAGCGGCTCGTCCACGCTGAAGATCAGTCTGCGCTGTTGCGTCGCCAGCTTCGTCAATTGATGGACTTGGAAGCGCTTGGCACTCAGATCCTCTGCCTGCAGGGCGATGTGACGCGGGAGCAGGACCTGCACGCCGCCGTTGAACAGGTGCATCACCGCTGGGGACCGATTCACGGGGTGATCCATGCCGTGGTCCATCCGGGCCGTGGCCTCATTCGTGAACGGGCGCGGTGCGAGGTGGAAGCGGCTTTCGCTCCCAAGCGGGAGGGCACCCGCCATCTGCTGGCAGCCCTCGCACACGAGCCGCTGGATTTCGTGCTGCTGTGTTCGTCCGTGGCCAGCCTGATCGGTGGGCTCAATCGCAGCGACTACGCCTCCGCCAATGCCTACATGGACGCGCTGGCCATTGCCGCCCGGCGCGAATCAGGGCTGCCGGTGGTCTCGGTGAGTTGGGACGCCTGGCGAGACGTGGGCATTGCGGTCGACATGGACCTGCCTGCCGGCATTGGCCTGGACGAAGCCAGTGGCATCCAAGCCTTCGAGCGCATCCTGACCCGACCCGACCTGGCGCATGTGGTGGTGTCGACCACCGCCTTCGCGCCGCGGCTGGAACCCCTGGATCAGGGCGCCTTGTCCGCCCTCGAAAACCAGTCCACGTCCAGCACGACCCCGTCAGGCCAACCCCGACCGGTCCTTCCCACGGCTTATGTGGCTGCCGAAGGGGTGCTGGAAGAGGGCCTGGCGACGCTGTGGAGCGACATGACGGGCATCAGCCCCATCGGCGTTCACGACAGCCTCTTTGATCTCGGGGGTGATTCACTGCTGGCGGTGAGGCTGCTGTCGCGGGTGCGCAAGGCCTATGGGGTGGACCTTCACCCGGCGGACTTCTTCCGTGCGCCCACCATCGCCCAGCAGGCGCATGAGATCGAACGGCGTCTGCTGGACGAGATCGAACACAGCAGCGCCGACGAGGCGCCCACCCACGCTTGAACTTCGCATCATGAGCCGTAGCCCTGAAGATCTATCCGCCCGCCGTGCGCGCCTTTCTCCCCAACAGTTGCAGCGTCTGCAACAACGTCTGGCCGGTGCCGGGCCGGCCGCATCCACCGTCGGCGGAGTTGACGCCACCCGCATTCCGCGTCTGGCGGGGACCTCGGCCCCGGCCACGGCCGCCCAGCGCGGTCTGTGGTTTCTTTGGCAAGTGAATCCCGCCAGCACGGCCTACCACGTGGGTGGCGGACTGGGTCTGGACGGCCCGTTGGATGGGGACGCGCTGCAATCCGCATGGGACCAGGTGGTGAGCCGCCACGATGCGTTGCGGGGGGTGTTGCGGGCGGGCGAACAGGATCAGCTGCTTCAGGTGATCAGCACGGAGCGCGCTGGGGTGCTGCCGTCCGTCGACCTCGCCGATGGCGACGAAGCCGAGCGCGAGCAGCGGCGGCAGCAGCTGGTGCAGGACGTTTTCGCCGCCCCCTTTGACCTCACGCAGGGGCCGTTGATGCGGGGGGTGCTGTTGCGGCTGTCGCCGCAGCGGCATCAACTGCTGCTGTGCCTGCACCATGCCATCTCTGACGCCTGGTCGGTCGACATCGTGCTGCGTGAGCTGGCCGCCGCCTACGCCTGCGCGTTGAAGGGTCAGCCGTTGGACCTGCCTCAGCCAGAGATCCGCTTCCTCGATTTTGCGCAGTGGCAGCAGCGTTGGCAGGACAGTCCGGCAGGGCAGCGCCAACTCGACTATTGGCGCGCCCATCTGGGCAATGACCACACGCCCCTGCAACTGCCCACCGATCGTCCACGCGGCGGCAGTGGCGGCGAGTGGCCGGCGGCCTCGGTGGTGCTGGACCTGCCGGCCCCTCTGACCCAGGGCCTGAGGGACCGCGCTCGCCAGCACCAGGCCACGCTGTTCATGGCCCTGGCGGCAGCGTTCCACGCCTTGCTGTTCCGCTATAGCGGCCAGTCCCGCATCCGTAGCGGTCTGCCGGTGGCCAATCGCGAGCGTTCGGGAACGACCCATGTCGTGGGCTACCTGACCAACACCGTGGTCCTGCAAAGCGAAGTGTCGCGGCGCTTGCCGCTAGGGGCCTTGCTGGACCGGGTCAGGGACGCCACGCTGACTGCGCTGGCCCACCAGGAGCTGCCCTTCGAGTGTCTGGTCGAGGCGCTGAAGCCACCCCGGCAAGGGGGCGCGAGCCCGCTGTTTCAGGTGCTCTTCAATCACCTCCGTCTGGAGGGTCATGCGGGGGCATCCTGGCCGGGACTGCGGGTCGAGCCCATCGATTTCGGCGAACGTCAGGCCCCGTTTGAACTGACGCTTGAAACCGTCGAAGCGGCCGACGGTCAGGTGCGAGCCCATTTCCGGTATGCGAGCCATCTGTTTGACCGTGAGCGCATCGAGCGCATGGCCGGTCACTACCTGGCGCTCCTGGAAGCCTTGGTCACCCATCCCCAGCAGGCCGTGGGCGACGTGCCACTGCTGACCCCGCATGAGCGGGCGCAATTGGACACCTGGGCGCAGCCCACGCGATTCCGCTCGGAGGATCTCATCCATCAGCGCTTCGAGTCGCAGGCTGTCCGCCAGCCCGAGGCCGTGGCTCTCGTGCTCGGTGATCAGACGCTGAGCTATGGGGCCCTCAATCGCCAGGCCAACCGGCTGGCTCATCAGCTGATCGCCCAGGGCGTGCGCCCGGAGGACCGTGTCGGCTTATCGACGCAGCGCTCGTTCGACATGGTGGTCGGGATGCTGGCTATCCTCAAGGCAGGCGCGGCGTATGTGCCGTTGGACCCGACTTATCCCTCGGAGCGTGTGGCCTTGATGGTGCAGGACAGTGGCGTGGCGCTGGTGCTGACGGATGCGCCAGAGGACGCTGAGGGCATCCGCACGGAAGCCGGGGAGGGCCTGCTGGGGGTGCGAACGCTGTCGATCCGGCAGGTGATGGGCGTCGATGGCCCCGACTTCGATCCGAAGGTGTGCACGTCGGCGGACTACTTGGCCTATGTGATCTACACCTCCGGCTCCACCGGTCGTCCCAAGGGGGCTCAACTCGCGCATCGCCATGTGGTGCGCCTGCTGGATGCGAGCGCGGACCTCTTCCGCTTTGGCGCCGACGATGTCTGGACGCTGTTCCATTCCTATGCCTTTGACTTCTCCGTCTGGGAGCTTTTTGGGGCGTTGTGCACCGGTGGGCGCGTGGTGATCGTTCCGTATCTCGTCAGCCGGTCCCCGGATGAGTTCATGACACTGCTGTGCGATCAGCGCGTGACCGTGCTCAACCAAACGCCTTCTGCATTCAAGCCGCTCATGCAGGTGGCAGTTGCACGGCCAGCCCCGGCATCCACCGTACAGAACATCGCACAGAACAACGCACCGACCCACGCGCTGGCGCTGCGGCTGGTGATCTTCGGCGGCGAGGCCCTGGAGCCCCGCAGCCTGCAGCCATGGGCGGATCGATTCGGACTGGACCAACCCGCGCTGATCAACATGTACGGCATCACCGAGACCACGGTTCATGTCACCTGGCGCCGCCTGCGGGCTGCCGACCTGGCGGGGGGCGGCAGCCCCATCGGCCAGGCATTGCCCGACCTTGGCCTGCGCATCCTGGACAGCGAGCTTCAGCCGGTGCCCGTCGGCGTTCCGGGTGAATTGCACGTCTTCGGCGATGGCCTGGCACGCGGCTACCTGAACCGCCCCGCACTGACGGCCGAGCGATTCATTGCCGATCCCACCCGCACCGACGGCGGACGGCTCTACCGGACAGGCGACCTGGCCTGCTGGCGGGCGGATGGCGGTATCGACTACCTGGGCCGCATGGATGAACAGGTGAAGCTGCGCGGGTTCCGCATCGAGTTGGGCGAGATCGAAGCCCGGTTGCTGGCGCAGCCGGGTGTGCGCCAGGCCGCCGTGGTGGTGGATCAGGCGCCCGCGGGACCCCGGCTGGTGGCCTTTGTCACCGTGCAGCCCGGCCATGAGGTGACGGTCGAGGGCTTGCGACGCGGTCTGACGACCTGTTTGCCGGAGTACATGGTGCCGTCGGCGCTGCAGGTGCTGGACACCCTTCCACTGAATGCCAATGGCAAGCTGGATCGTCGTGCGCTGCCCATGCCGCAAGCCGTGGCCGGGCAGGACGGTGAGCCGCCCCAAGGGGCCGTTGAGAGCACGCTGGCCGCCATTTGGGCCGAGGTGCTGGGTCTGCGGACCGTCACAAGAGACAGCGATTTCTTCGAACTGGGCGGCCATTCCCTGGCGCTGGTGCAGGTGCAGGCGCAGGCGGAAAAACGGCTGGGGGTGCGCCTGGAATTGCGCCAGTGGTTTGAACGCAGGACCGTGGCGGGCCAAGCCGCCGCCCTCTCTGCACTGCAGTCCTCGGCGGACGCCGAGGTCAACGACATGGACCGCCTGATGGCGTCCCTGGAAACCCTGGAGTCCTGATGCAACAGAAGAAGCGCGACATCGCCCAGCGCTTTGCGCGGCTGCCGGCCGATCGACAAGCCGCCTTCATCCAGGCGCTGGAGGCCCAGGGGCTGCAGTTTGCCAGCCTGCCCATCGTGCCAATGCCGCAGGGGCAGGTGGCCCCGTTGTCCTACGCCCAGCAGCGGCAGTGGTTCCTGTGGCGGATGAACCCCTCCAGTTGCGCCTATCACGTGGCGGGGGCGCTGAGGCTGTCAGGCCGGCTGGATGAGGCGGCATTACGTGACAGCTTCAGCGCCCTTGTGGCGCGGCACGAGGTGCTGCGTACGGTGTTTGAGCCCACGGAGGACGGCTTGGCCCGGCCGGTGGTGTTGCCGGTCGAGCCGCTGACGCTGGTCTCCATCGATCAGAGTCGTCGCCCCAGCGGTCCGGCTGGAGGTCGGGGCGCCCAGCAAGCACGGAGCCGCGAGGAGGACGACGCTCAAGAGAGCCTCACCCACGCCCTGCGTGAGCTGTCCCAGACGCCCTTCGACCTGACGCGAGGGCCTCTCCTGCGGGTGGGTGTGGTTCGAGTGGCTGCCGACGCCCAGGTGCTTGTGGTGGTGATGCACCACATCATTTCCGACGGGGCGTCGGTGCAGTTGATCGTCGACGAGTTTGCCCGCGAGTATCGGCGCCGTGTGGCGCCGCCTGCGACCGACGCAGCACCCGGCGGTGGGGCCTTGGAGCGGCCACAGCAAGGCCCTGAACACGAAGTCAATCACCGCCTTGCCCCGGACGAGCCTGCGCTACGCTACACCGACTACGCCGCCTGGCAGCGCGCCTGGCTGTCGGCGGGAGGCAAGGACCCGCAATTGGCCTACTGGCTCAAGCATTTGGGACATCCGGACGCCGGCCTGCCCACACTGCAACTGCCAACGGACCATGCCCGGCGTGCTGACGCCCGCTACACGTCGGTGTCCTTCACCCAGGTGCTACCGCCTGCATTGAGCACGGCGCTGCGCGCCCGCGCCCAGGATTGCGGAGCCACGCCGTTCACGGTCTTGTTGGCCGCTTTTCAGGCGCTGCTGCACCGATACACCGGGCAAACGGACATCCGTGTGGGGGTCCCGATTGCCAACCGTCATCGCCCGGAAACCACGAATCTGCTGGGGCTCTTCGTCAACACCCAGGTGCTGCGCAATGTCATTCACGGCGCCACCCCACTGGATGAGATCCTGCAGGCCACGCGGGAGGCCGTACTGGGGGCTCAGGCCCACCAGGACCTCCCGTTTGAGCACCTCGTCGAAGCCCTGCAGCCGGAACGCAGCCTCACCCAGGCGCCGCTGTTCCAGGTGATGTTCAACCACCAGCGCCGTGACATGGCGGCGCTGCAGCACCTGCCGGGGCTGCAACTTGAAGACGAGCCGCTGCCACCGTCTGCGGCGCAGTTTGAACTGGTGCTGAACCTGCTGGAGTCGGCGCAGGGCCAGATCCAGGCTTCGTTCTCCTATGCCGAAGCGCTGTTTCGGCCTGCCACCATCGAGCGCATGGCCGGCCACTACCTTCGCCTCCTGCAGGCCTTCGCCGAGGACCCGGCTCAGCGTCTGTGCGATGTGGTGCTGCCCGGCCCGCACGAGCAGCAGGCTTTGCTCGCCTGGGGCGCCGGGTCGGCATGGACCGGCTCCCTGGCGCCGGTGCACCGGCTGTTCGAGGCCCATGCCAAGCGATCGCCCACAGCCACGGCGCTCATCATCGGCCAGACCACCTTGACGTATGGCGCCTTGAACGCGCAAGCCGATCGGCTGGCCCGTCATTTGCAATCCATCGGTGTGGGCCCGGAAACCCGGATTGGCGTGCTGATGGAACGCTCGGCCGCTTTGGTGGCCAGTCTGTTGGCGGTGCTCAAAGCCGGAGGCACCTACGTGCCGATGGACCCGGCCTACCCGGCGCAGCGCCTGGAGTTCATGGCCGAGGACAGCGGCATTCAATGGTTGCTGACGCATGCCGGGCTGGGCGCTTGGATGCCGGCCCACCAGCGGCTGGATGTGGCGCAGTGGTGGCAAGACGCCGGCGCCGCGGAGGACGCCGACAGCGCTTCGGACGTCGACCTCACCCGGCCCCTCCACGGTGAGCAACTGGCCTACATCATCTACACCTCCGGCTCCACCGGTCGTCCCAAGGGTGTGGCGGTGGCCCACGCGCCGTTCAGCATGCATTGTCAGGAGACGGCCACCCTCTACGACATGGACGAACGTTCGCGGGAGCTGCACTTCCTGTCGTTCTCTTTTGATGGGGCCCAGGAGCGGCTGTTCACCGCCCTGACGTGTGGGGCCAGCCTGGTGCTGCGGGATGCCACCCTCTGGACACCGGATCAGACCCTGGAGGCCCTGCGCGAGCATCAGGTCACCCATGCGGGCTTTCCGCCGGCCTACTTGCAGGCTTTGGCCGCCGATGCCGAGCCCTCGTCCGCCCCCACCCTGCAAGTGATCTCCTTCGGCGGCGAAGCGATGCCCAGGGCGGGACTGGCCCTGGTGGGCGATCGCCTGGCGCCACGCACGCTCATCAACGGGTACGGCCCCACCGAAGCCGTGGTCACGCCGATGCTGTGGAAGGTGCCCGCCGGGACCGATGTGACCTGCGCCTATGCGCCCATCGGCCGACCGGTGGGGGACCGCAAGGCCCTGGTGCTGGATGCCGATCTGGCCTTGCTGCCGCCCGGCGTGCCCGGGGAGCTCTACCTCGGTGGCATGGGGTTGGCCCGAGGGTATCTGGGCCGGCCCGGGATGACGGCCGATCGATTCGTGGCCGACCCCTTCGACCGCCATGGCGGTCGCTTGTACCGGACCGGTGACCGGGTGCGCTGGCGTGAGGATGGTCAGCTTGAATTCCTGGGCCGCATCGACCAGCAACTCAAGATTCTCGGTTTCCGTATTGAGCCCGGGGAGATCGAAGCGGTGTTGCGCAGGCAGCCGGAGGTCGCCGATGCTGCCGTGGTCACCGGGACAGGCAGCTCCGGCGCACGGCTGCTGGCCTATGTGGCCTTGGTCCCGGGCCACGCGGTGGCGGCCGAGGTGCTGCGAACGCGCCTGGCGGCCGAGTTGCCCGAGCACATGGTGCCAGCGCTGCTGGTGGTGTTGCCGGTCTTGCCACGCACGGTCAACGGCAAGCTGGACCGCGATGCGCTGCCTGCGCCAACGCTGGCGGCCCGTTCCGAGCCCGCCGAGCCGCAGGGTGACGTGGAGCAGTCGCTGGCCGCCGTCTGGGCGGAACTGCTGAACCTGCCGCAGGTGGGCCGTCACGACAATTTCTTTGAGCTCGGCGGCGATTCGATCCTGAGTCTCCAGGCGGTGGCGCGGCTGCGACGTTCGGGCTGGCTGCTGACGCCTCGTCAGCTCTTCGAGCACCAGACCATTGCGCGTCTGGCGCCGGTGGCAAGGGCGGTACATCCCGCACTGCCTGCGCTGAGCGAAGAGGGCGCCGCATCCCCGCAGCAGCGGGCGCCCGCCGCCGGCCCTGTGCCCTTGCTGCCCATCCAGGCCGACTTCTTTGCCAGCGTGGCCGAAGGGCGGCATCACTGGAACCAGGCGGTGCTCTTGCGCAGCGACGTAGCGCTGGTCAGAAGCGCCTTGCAGGAGGCGTTGGAGGCGGTGCATGACCATCACCACAGTCTGCGTCTGCGATATCGGCAGGACGGGGAGGGCCGATGGACGCAGTACTACTCCACCGTTGCCGCCTCCGAACGTCGGGAATGGCTGTGGTGGCGCCGGGCAGACAGCACCGACGCGCTGACGGCCCTGTGTGATGAGGTGCAGCGCAGTCTGGACCTGAGCCAGGGCCCGATGTGGCGAGCGCTGGGCGTGGAACTGGCGGACGGCACCTGGCGGCTGTTGATCGTGGTCCACCACCTCGTGGTCGATGGGGTGTCCTGGCGGGTGTTGCTGGAAGATCTGATGCTGGCCTACGGGCAGCGTCTGGCCGGCGAACGCTGCCAATTGCCTCCGCCCACGGCCTCCTTTCAGCAGTGGGCCGAAGCGCTGCAGCACCATGCGGCTGCGCTGGAACCGGAACTGGCATTCTGGCTTGGGCTGGCCGAGGTCCCCACTGCGCTGCCTTGCGACCATCCGGAGGGCGATCGGCGGCTGGACAGCCTGGATCGTTTCGAGCTGCGCCTGGACGCTGTGGAGACGGACCGGCTGCTCAAACGCGCGCCCGCAGCCTTCCGCACCCAGGTGAACGACCTGTTGCTCACCGCGCTGGGACGCGCCTTGTGCGGCTGGTCCGGTCATCCGCGGGTGCTGGTGGATGTGGAAGGCCACGGGCGGGAGGATGAAGGCACGGGGCTGGATGTGTCTCGCACAGTGGGCTGGTTGACCAGCCTCCATCCTCTGACGCTGGACCCGATGGGCGAGCCGGGCGCGGCATTGAAGCGCGTCAAGGAAGCCATTCGCCACACACCGCAGCGAGGCCTGGGGTTTGGCCTGCTGCGCTGGATGGGCACCCCTGAGCAGCGCCGCAGCTTGGAGGCGCTGCCAAAGGCGCAGATCGTCTTTAACTACCTGGGGCAGGTGGACCGCGGCTTGGGTCCGAGCGCATGGCAGCTGGCCACGGAGAGCGCCGGCGCCCCGATGCACGAGGCCGCTCAGCAGTCTCATGAGTTCGCGATCAACGGCAGTGTGGTGGCCGGTGAGATGGTGCTGTGGGTGAGTTTCAGCCGCCACCGCCACCACGCATCGTCGGTGCAGGCGTTCGTTGAGCGCTTCAAGTCGGAGCTCCAGTCACTGGTGGCGTATTGCTGTGAGGGGGCCACCGGGCTCACGCCCTCGGACGTGCCTCTGGCGCGGGTCAGCCAGGCGCGCCTGGATGCCTTGCCCATGCCCGCAGCGAAGGTTGAAGACCTGTATCCGCTGTCGCCCATGCAGTCCGGCATGCTCTTCCATGTGCTGGCCGAACCCTCCACGGCGGCTTACCGGACGCAGATGCGGGTGGACGTCCACGGTCTGGATCCGGCCCGATTCCGCGCGGCCCTGCAGGCCACCCTGGATGCGCATGAGGTCCTGCGCACCGGCTTCCTGGTGGACGAAGACCCGCCGTTGCAGTGGGTGGCCCGTGCGGTGGAGGTCCCCTTGGAGACCCTGGACTGGCGGGACCGGCCGGATCTGGCGGACGCGCTGAACACGCGTGCATGCGAAGCGATGAGCGCTGACCTGGATCTTGGCCAACCACCCTTGATGCACTGGCTGCTGATCCGCACCGGTGAGCAGTCGCACCACCTGATCTGGACCAGCCATCACCTGTTGCTGGATGGCTGGAGCGCGTCCCGGGTGATGGGCGAGGTGTTGAGGCGGTATGCGGGCCTGCCCGTGCCGTCATTGGTGGGGCGTTTTCGTGATCACATCCGCCTGCTGCAAGCGCGAGACGCGCAGGCCGATGAGCGCTTCTGGCGCGCTCAACTGGCGCGGCTGGAGGGCCCTTGTCTGCTGGCCCAGGCCTGGCCTCGTCCGCCGGTGGGCGCCCCGGCGCGCCACGACGCGCCTGCCGGTCTTGCCGGAATCGCCCATCACATCGAACGGCTGTCGCCCGATGCGACGCGCCGGTTGGCGGAGGCTGCACGCGCGCTGCGGGTGACCGTCAACACCGTGGTGCAAGGCGCATGGGCTCTGTTGCTCGGTCGCTATACCGGGCAACGTGTGGCGGTGTTTGGGAGCACCGTGTCCGGGCGTCCCCCGGAACTTCCTGGCGCCGAGGACATCGTGGGGCTGTTCATCAACACCTTGGTTCAGGCGGTGCCCCTGCCTGCGGCGCAGCCGGTCGGGGACTGGTTGCGGGGGATTCAGGCGGACAGCGTGGCCGCCCGGGAGCATGACCAGACGCCGCTTTACGAGGTCCAGCGCTGGGCTGAGGCAGGCGGGCATGCCTTGTTCGACTCGCTGGTGGTGTTCGAGAACTACCCGATTGACGCGGCGCTTCGGCAAGCCGCCCCGGGAGGGCTGCGCTTCGAGCAGCTTCTCAATCAGGACGATGCGAACTATCCGATGACCTTGTCGGTGTTTCTAGGCGATGCGCTGACACTGGACTTCGGCCATGAACGGACCCTCTTCGACGCCGCCGGCGTGGCCGCGCTGGCGCGCCGATTCACCGATCTGCTGGGCCGACTGGTCAGCGACCCTGATCAACCGCTGGGGCAGGTGGCGGTGGCGGGCCGTGACGACTGGCCGGTCCTGCAGGCCTGGAGCCAGGGGCATGAACTGTCGGGCGGCGTGGATGCATTTGCCCATGAGTGCCTGGCTCGCCACGCGGCGCGGCGGCCGCAGGCCGTGGCGCTGGTGTTTGAGGAACAGCAGTTCAGCTATGGCGAGCTGAACCGGCGCGTCGAACAGCTGGCTGCGCATCTGTGGGGGGCTGGCGTGAGCGCTGGTGATCGCGTCGGCATTGCCGTTCGTCGCTCCCCGGCGATGATCGTGGCGGTGCTCGCCGCCTTGGCGGCGGGCGGCACCTACGTGCCACTCGACCCGGACTATCCCATCGTCCGGCTGGGCGCCATGATGGAAGACAGTGGTGTGTCGCTGGTCCTGAGCCAGGCCGACATCATCGATCGACTGCCGCAGGCCGAGGGTGTCCAGGTGCTCCTGTTGGATGAGCGGGGGGAAGCCCTTTCCCCAACGGCGACGCCAAACCTGTCGCTTCCTGTCGAGGCCCGCGCCCGCGCACCGCTTCACGAAGAGCAACTCGCGTATCTGATCTACACCTCCGGCTCCACCGGCACACCCAAAGGCGTGGGCATCTCGCACCGGGCGCTGGTGCATCAGGCCCGCGTGGCGAGCCAGTACTTCGAATTGGAGGAGACCGACCGCGTGCTTCAGTTCGCCACCGTGAATTTCGACGGCTTCGTCGAGCAGGTGTTCGCGCCGCTGATGGCGGGCGCCACGCTCGTGCTGCGAGGCCCCGAGCTGTGGGACAGCCGCATGTTTCTCAGGCGCGTCCATCAGCATGGCATCACCGTGGCGGACCTGAGTACCGCCTACTGGATGCTGCTGATGCAGGACTTTGCACGTCAGGGCCTTCGGGACTATGGCCCCTTGCGACGCATGCATGCCAGCGGGGAGGCCATGCCGCAGGAAGGCTTGCGGGCCTGGGCCGCGGCCGGCATGAAAGGGCTGCGCTTGGTCAATGCCTACGGGCCGACTGAGGCCACGGTGACCGCCTCCGTGATGGACTGCAGCGATGTGTTGCCGCATCCACAAGCCGGCGCGGGCCCGGTGGCCATTGGCAGGCCGTTGCCAGGCCGTCGCTTGTATGTGGTGGATGCCGATCTGAATCTTGTGCCGCCGGGTGGGGCGGGTGAACTGTGTATTGGAGGGAGCCAACTGGCGCAGGGGTATTGGCAGCGTGCGTCACTCACGGCCGAACGCTTTGTGGCGGACCCGTTTGCCACGGACGGCGGGCGGCTCTACCGAACCGGTGATCTGGTGCGGTGGGGGGCCGAAGGGCAACTGGAATATCTGGGACGCGTGGATCACCAGGTGAAGATCCGTGGGTTCCGGGTGGAACTGGGCGAGATCGCGGCCCAGTTGCTGGCGCAACCGGAGGTGCGGGAGGCGGTGGTCATCACCGACGGGCAGGGGGCCGAGGCGCGCCTGCTGGCCTATGTGTCGCTCCACGCATCGAAGGAGTGGAGCGAGACCGCTGTAGGCGAAGCCGAACCAACGGTCGCCGCCGCGGCCAGCGGCGCCACGCTGCGGGCCCGCCTGGCGCAGACGCTGCCGGCGTATTCACTGCCCGCCCTGATCTGCGTTCTGCCGTCGCTGCCCATCAATGCCAATGGCAAGGTCGACCGTCACGCACTCCCGCGTCCGGAGACGCAACCCGCAAGCGCCGGGGAGCCGCCACAGGGACCGCTGGAAACACTGCTCGCCGGGCTGTGGTGTGACGTGCTGGGCTTGGCTTCCGTCACCCGGCAAGCCCACTTCTTTGAACTGGGTGGCCACTCCCTGCTGGCCGTGGGGCTGGTGACGAAGCTGCGTCAGGCGCTGGGCATCGAGGTGGCCCTGCGCGTCATCTTCGACCACCCGACCTTGGGCGAGCTGGCGCGGTGGCTGGCCGGGCAGGGCGCAGGTCGGAGCGCAGATCCGGGCCTTGGACGGCTCCCGTCTACGGCGAGCCTCAGTGCCCGTACCAGCCGCCTGGCCACGCTTTTGGATGATCTGGAGACAGAGGATTGACGATGAATGCGGAACTTGTTTCTCTGGCCCAACGGTTTGCACGGCTGAGCACTGCCAAGCGCCGGATTTTTCTTGAGCGCCTGCAAGGCGAAGGCCTGGACTTTGCCGCGCTGCCCATCGTGCCCCGGGACCCGACGCAGGAGGCGCCGCTGGCCCGCGCACAGCGGGCGCTGTGGCTGGCCTGGCACCAGTCACCGCAGTCGGCGGCCTACAACCTGTCCGGGCGTCTCACCCTGCGCGGTGCTGCCCTGCATGCGGCGCAGGTCGAAGAGAGCGTGCGGCGCCTGGTGCAGCGCCATGCAGCCCTGCGGACGGCTTTTGTTCTGAATGACGAGGGCCAGCCCGTGCAGCGCGTTCTGCCCGCCACCCAGATGGATTGGTCACAGAGGGATTGGGCGGGCGCCAGCGGCAGCCTGGGGGAGGCCATGGCTGAGCACGCGCAGCGCTTTGCTGTTCAACCCTTTGATCTGGAGCGCGGCGAAGTGTTCCGCGCCGAACTGCACCGCTTCACGGACGGCGTGATGGACTTGCTGTTGAGTGTCCATCACATCGCGGCGGATGGGAGCTCGGTGGAGCTGCTGATGGCCGAACTGGTGCAGAACCTGATGGCGCCGGGCAGCGCTGCGGAGCGCCCACCCCAGCCGATCAGCTATGCCGACTACGCCACATGGCAGCACCACTGGCTGGAGGCCGGGGAGGAGGAGCGGCAACTGGCCTGGTGGCAGTCTCAACTGGCCGGCCTGCCAGCCGCCACGCGCCTGCCCTTGGACCGTGCGCGACGGCATCAGCAGGGAACCCACGGCGCCCTGCAGTCCTTCCAACTGGAGGCAGGCGTGAGCGCGGCCTTGCTGGCGCTGGCGCGTCGGCATGCCGCATCGCCCTACATGCTCACCGTTGCGCTGCTGAATCTGCTGGTGGCCCGGTTTTGTGGTGATGAGGACATCTGCATCGGCCTGCCCACGGTCCATCGTGGCCGTGAGGAGCTGGACGGGGTGGTTGGGCATTTCACCAATGTGCTGCCGCTGCGCACCCGGGTGAATGCAGAAGCCGGATTCCTGCCGCTGCTGCTGCAGGTGCGTGAGGGGCTGCTGGAGGCCAAGCGCCATGCAGACCTGCCGCTGGATCTGCTGGTGGAACGTCTGGCCCTGGAGCGGCAGCCAGGTGTGCATCCCTTCTTCCAGATCAAATGCGCGCAGCAGGCATCGGCGATGGACACCGGCATGGGGCAGGGCTTGCAGGTCCAAGCGCGGGCATTGCTGGTGGATGACATCCACTTTGATCTCAGCCTGGATGTGACCGTTGAGCGTGAGTCGCTGCGCTTTGATCTGGCCTACGCCACAGAGCGCTTCGACCCCGACACCATTGAGCGGCTGGTGCGCGCGTTTCAGGCGCTGGCCACGCAGGTGGCGGCGGACCCCCAGCGAGCGCTGGAGCGCCTGTCTTTGCCCGATGCTGCGTCTGTGCTGAGGGGAGAGGTGCAGCGCGTGGAGCTGGCGTCGATCCTGGCGCTGTGGAACAAGGAGGTCGCCCGGTCGCCGGACGCGACGGCGCTGACGGCCGCCGACCAGCACTACACCTACCGGCAACTCGATGACGCCGCCACACAAGGCGCCTGCGCGCTCCAGGCGCTGGGTGTGAGCCGGGAGGATCGTGTGGCGATCTGCCTGGAACGGTCCCCGGCATTCGTTCTGGGCTTGCTGAGCACCTTGAAGGCCGGTGGCGCCTTTGTGCCGATAGACCCCTCAGCGCCAGTGAGCCGGCGCGAGCAGTTGCTGAAGGAGGCCGGCGCGGTTGCGCTCTTCGCCACGCCGCAAGCCGAGTCCTGGGCCCAGGGGATCCCGGTGCTGCAGCCGTCCTTTGATGCGGTTTCCAACACCGCTGCGGCGTCGCTGGGTGAGCTTGTTGTCCATCCCGCGCAGGCCGCCTATCTCATCTTCACCTCCGGGTCGACCGGTCGCCCCAAGGGCGTGGTGGTGAGCCATGGCGCGCTGGCCCACTATGTCCAGGGTCTGTTGACGCGGATGGCCCTGCCGCCCGGTGCCAGTTTTGCCATGGTGTCGACCGTTTCAGCCGATCTCGGACACACCGCCCTGTTTGGCGCCCTGTGCTCCGGCGGGGCCCTGCACCTCATGGGCGCAGACGAGGCCTTCGACGCCGATGCCTTCGCTGCGCGGATGAAGCTGACCCGCGCTTGCGCCCTGAAAATCGTGCCCAGCCACTTGCGTGGGCTGCTGAACGCGGTCGCGGACACGCCGCATGCTGCCGACGTCCTGCCCTCCCGGCTGCTGGTGCTGGGTGGGGAGGCCAGCGACCACACGCTGCTGGAGCAGGTTCGCGCGCTGCGGCCCGACCTGCACATCCTCAACCATTACGGACCCACCGAAACCACCGTGGGTGTGCTCACCCAGGCCCTGCCGCCCGAGGCACACCTGCCCACGCAGTTGCCGCTGGGGCGGCCGCTGCCGAACCTGACCGCCTATGTGCTGGATGAGCGGATGCGGCCGGTCCAGCCGGGCATGACGGGCGAGCTCTACCTGGGTGGCCCCGCCCTGGCGCGGGGATATGCGGGCCAGCCGGGGCTGACCGCCAGCCGGTTTGTGGCCTCGCCCTTCGGTGAGCACGGCATCCAGGGCGCCCGTCTCTACCGCACGGGCGACCAGGTGCGCCTGGGCCGCGACGGTGCGCTGCAGTTCCTGGGGCGCCAGGATGATCAGGTCAAGATTCGAGGCTTCCGCGTGGAGCCCGGCGAGTTGCAAGCCGTGTTGCGGGCGTGGCCGCAGGTGGCGGACGCCTTTGTGATGGCGGGCCGCAACGACGCCGGGACGACCGAACTGTGGGCCTATGTCGTGCCTGCCGGCGCCATGAACCTGGACCTGGCGGCACTGCGTGCGCATCTTCAGGAATGCCTGCCCGCGCATTTGATGCCGGCGGCCCTTGTGCCGCTGGGGGCGCTGCCGCTGAACGCCAATGGCAAGGTCGACCGCCGTGGGTTCCCCACACCCACGCGATCCGCGCAGACAGCCTCTGCGGGGCCGGGCGAGACCGTCCAGGGTCTGGGCGGCCCTGACACCAACAGCACGCAGGAGCCCACGCCAAAACCGGCTCGCCAGCCGGTACCGCGTGACCCTTGTGAATCGGCCATCGCCGGGCTGTGGGCCGAGCTGCTGGGCCTTCCGGCCGACAGCATTCGCCGCGAAGACAGCTTCTTTGGTCTGGGCGGGGATTCGATCCTCAGCCTGAAATTGATGACGCGGCTGCGCCGCACCGTGCCAGGCGGGGACCGACTGAGTCTGGCGACCGTGATGCGAGCCCCTCATCTGGGCGCGCTGGCTGATGCGCTACGCCAGGGGGTCGAGACGGCGCATGACGCCGTCCGTCTCAGCGCTGGCCCTTCAGCTGATGCGGCCAATGCGGCAGGAGCGGTCAGGGAGGCCGGGATGGCCCTCTATTGCGTGCCCGGCCTGATCGTCAACACGCGGGAGTTCGAGCCGCTGGCGCGTGCACTGGGGTCTCAACGGGCGGTGCATGCTTTCGTCAGCCATGTCTACACCGCTCGTCGCTGGCGCGGTTTTTCCATGGCCGACCTGGCGGATGACTATGCCCGCTACATCACGGCCACGGCGGCCGGTGGTCGCTGCGCCCTGTTGGGCTGGTCGTCCGGTGGGGACCTCACCCACGAACTGGTGCACCGGCTCCAGGGGCGGGTTGACGTTCGCTTCGTTGGCATGGTGGATGTGTTTGAAACGGAACCCCTCCGGCCGCAGGGCACCCTCACGGACGAGCAGCGCCGCCAGGGGCTGGCAAGAATGGAAGCATGGCTGGCTCAGTCCACGATGGCCGAGGCCTGGCGCGGTCTGATCGCCCGCATGGATGCGCAGGAGCTGGAGGCGGTGATCCAGCAAGCGCTGCGGGAGGACCAGCCGCTGCCCTTGGACGGCACTGATGAGGACGCCCAGGAATACCTGCTGTGGGTCACGCTGGACAAGCGGGTGCAAGCCGTGCGTTATGCCTATCCGCCCAGCGAGGTGCCGTTGCAGGTCTATCACGCGGAAGACTCGTTGACCTCCGATGGACGCTTGCGGGAGTGGGCGGCCCATGCGCCGGTTGCCGACCGCCACGTTGTGGCGGGCAGCAACCACCTCAGCATCATCCGCAGTCCGGAGTTCCTGGACACGCTGGCCCTGCACCTGTCGGCGGCGGACCGCGCTTGAGGAAAAAAAACCGCTGCCCCACGCCAGGCGGGGCAGCGGCACCCTCATCGTCTGTGCCGTGGCGTGTGTGCCTTAGAAGCGGTACTTCACGCTCAGCAGCGCCGCCCGGTCTTCACCCCGGAAGTAGCTGCCGTAGGCCACGGCCGAGTAGTAGTGCTTGTTGAACAGGTTGCTCACGCTCAACGAGAAGCGCCAGGGGCCGGTGGTGTAGCGCACGCCCGCGTCTGCCAGGGTGTAAGCCGGCTCCGAAGAGGTGTTGGCCTCATTGTTCCAACGCTTGCCCACATAGCGCAGGCCGCCGCTGATCGCCAGGCCGTTCAGGGCACCGTCCAGGCTGTAGTCCAGCCACAGGTTGCCGGTCTGCTCAGGCACCAGGATCGGCGTGTGACCCACTTCATCCGGGTTGGCGCTGGAGAGCACTTTCAGGTCGAAGTGGGTGTAGGCGGCGGTCAGACGCAGTTGCCGGGTCAACTCGGCTTTGGCCGACAGTTCAATCCCGCGCGAACGCACGCTGCCGATCTGATGAGCATCGAAGGACACCGGGTCATAACTCACCACATTGCTCTTCTTCAGATTGAAGAATGCGGCGGTGAAGGAGAGCGGTTTGTCCTGCGGGATGTACTTGACGCCCAGCTCCACCTGACGGCCATCGCTGGGGACAAAGGTCTTGCCGGAGGCATCCACACCGATGTTGGGCACAAAGGATTCGGCATAACTCACGTAGGGCGACCAGCCATTGCCCACCAGATAGTTCAGCCCCACGCGGCCCGTGGTGGCGTTGTCCTTCTGCGTCGACTGGCTCTGATACAGACGGTCGTCACTGTCCGTCTTCACGCGGTCATGGCGCAGGCCCACGGTGACACGCCAGTGATCGTCCCATTGGAGCTGGTCCTGTGCGTAGGCGCCGAGCTGGGTGGTGGTGATGCGGGTGTCGGCGGCCGGTGTGGTGGGGGTGGCAATGTCCACGCCGTACACCGGATCATTCATGTCCAGCGGGGTGGTCATGTCCGCCCAACGCTGCCAACTGGCGCGGCTGCGGTCCCAGTCCACCCCAAAGAGCAGCCCATGGGTGAGCGGGCCGGTGGTGACCGAGCCCTGCACGGACGTGTCGACCGTGGTTTCCTTGACGGATTCCACGTCATGCCGGGCCTGCCGTTGCAGCGTCGTTCCGTCCGCATCCAGGAAGGATTGGATGTGATGCTTGTCCATGGTGCGGTCGGCATACCGCAGCTTGTGGCTCAAGCGCCAGTTGCCACCGAAGTCATGCTCGAACTGGTAGCCACCGGCGTCGGAGCCCGTCTTGATGCGGCTGTAGCGCGGATCCCCTTCCTTCACAGCGGTGGGTTTGCCGTCGGCACCGGTCACATACTGGACATCGTCGGAGGCGTCGTCCTGCAGGTGCTCATATTGCAGCGTCAGCACGCTCTGGGGAGAAATCTCCCAACGCAGCGAGGGGGCCAGGTAGTCGCGCTTGCGTTCCATGCGCTCGCCGTTGGGGTATTTTTCTTGCGTTCCGGTGTCCAGCTTCAGCGCGACCAGGCGCCAGCGCAAGCGGCCGTCCTCGGTGAATGCGCCGCCCAGGTCGGTGTTGATCTGCTTGCGGTCATAGCTGCCCACCTGCACTTCCACCTCGGGCACCATGCCGGCGTCCGGCACCTTGCTCACACGGTTGACCACGCCACCCACATCCCCCTTGCCGAACAGCACCGACGAGGGGCCCAGCAGAATCTCCAGCCGTTCCAGGCCATACACCTCGGTCTGCTGCCCCAGGTAGGTGATGCCCACGGTCTGGATCAGCCCGTCGCGATAGCTGCTGGTGTACCAGCCGTCAAAGCCGCGTAGCACCACCCAGTCCGGCGCCCGGGAATCGGAGCCATAGGGGTTCACCGACACGCCCGGCACCTGTCGGGCTGCCTCCGTCAGCGTGGTCAGACCCATGTCTTCCATTTCACGGGCGGTGATGACGTGGAGCGACTGCGGCACCTCGATCAGCGGTGTGTCGGTCTTGGTGCCGATGCCGCTGCGCTTCACCACGATGCTCTTGTCCCGGTTGCCCTGCACTCGAACAGTGGGCAGTGCGGGCTGTGTGTTGTCGGCCGGCGAAGACGCGCTGGCTGCGGGCGCGGACGGCTGGGCGGAGGGCTGCCCCGAGGCCGCGCCCGACGTCTGGGTTTGTGCCAGTGCGACTTGGGCCATCAGCAGGCCGGCGGCGCCCGCCAGCGCGCCGCGCAGCGCAAGGCTCAGAGGAGTGAGACGGAGATCGGAAGCCCGATGGAAAACAGTCATGGTTGAGCTCATGGTTGTTGTTGAAAGAGCTGGTGTGGTGGAACGGAAGCGATGAATGCGACAAAAGCCCAAGGGCCGCCCGGTGGGTCTCCCTCGGGGCGGCGGATGGGTGGCCGATGGGCGGTGTGGAAACGAATGTCTGTTGGAATCCTCCGTGTCAGCAGGGATCGGTCAGAACACCTGCGCCGGCTGGGGCCAGGGCTTGCGTTGGGCCTCGATCAGGGCGTCACAGATCTCACCGGTCCGCACGGCGGTGACCGAGAGCAAGGTGTCGCTCAGCCCGTGGGTGTTCTCGCAGGCCCCTTGCAAGAAGATGGAGGGCCGGAAGCTCGACGGGCTGCGCACGCGATAGTTCCGATCCACGCTGCAGTCCCCCAGCCATGGCGCCAGCGGTGCCAGCAATTGGCGGTGCTGGGTCCGCTCGTAGCCGGTGGCGAGCACCACGACGTCATAACGCTCGGCGCTGCTGTGGCCGCTGTGCAGGTCGGTCAGCCGCAGATGGATGCCGTCATCGGTGGTGGATGCGGCCTGGACCTGGTGGCGGCGCTTCAGGCGCAGGCGCGTGCCGCCATGGACCTTCTGCTCGTAGAGCACCTTGTAGATGTCCTGGATGAGCGCCAGATCGGGGCAGGCGTAATTGGTGTGCCAGAACTCCCGCAGCATGGTGTTGCGCTCGGCTTCGCTGGCGGCATAGACGTCGTCAACGAATTCCGCATTGAAGATCTCGTTCACAAAGGGGCTGTCGTCGGACGGGCGGATGGCGCGGGCGCGCATCAGCAGGTCCACCTCCAGGTCCGGCGAACGTCCTTGCAGGTCCAGGAAGATCTCCGCGGCGCTCTGACCCGCACCCAGCACGGCCACGCGTCGTGCGCGGGGGAACTGAGCCATCGCGTCGCGATAGCGGCTGGAATGGAAGACACGGGCGTCGTCCTTCAGCGGTTTGAACGCATCGGGAATGTTGGCACTGCCGCCCGGGCTCACGACCAGGTGGCGAGCCAGGCGATCGCGCAGGTGACCGGACGCATCGCGGGACCGCACCCGCAAGGCCGAGACCGTCTCGCCGCTGTACTCGGGCAGCACTTCCACCACGTCTTCTCCGTAAGCACAGCGGTCGTCGAACTGCGCGGCGGCCCAGGCGAGATAGTCATTGAACTCGTGGCGGCTGGGGTAGAACGTCTTCAGGTTGATGAAATCGGCCAGGCGCTGCTTCTCATGCAGATAGTTGAGAAAACTGAAGCGGCTGGTGGGGTTGCGCAGCGTGGCCAGGTCCTTGATGAAGGAGATCTGCATGTGCGTCTGGTCCAGCAGCATGCCGGGATGCCAGGCAAAGCGGGTCTGGCGCTCGATGAAGAGCGCGTCGAGCCGGCGGCCGGCCTGGCGTTGCTCATCCAGCGCGATGGCCAGGGCGATGTTGGACGGGCCGAAGCCGATGCCCACAAGATCATGAATCTGCATGCTCAAGCCTCCGTCGCGACAGGGTGGGAGGGGAGGGAGGAGGGCGCAGGGGAGGCCAGTGCCTCTGGTTCAGTGCGGGGCCACCACAAGGCGTCCGAGAAATATCGCTCTCTCAGCAGCGTGACCAGCAGGGCTCGCTTGTGCGGGAAATCGAACGCCTTGACCTTGGCGTAGCCGGAACGGTCCAGATTGCGGATCTGCTGCACGTGGTCGGCGCGCGGCTCGCCAATGGCCCGTCGGGTGCGAGGGTCGTCCAGGAACAGGTAGTGCGAGATCGACGTGAGCCAGGCGGTGGCAAAGGCCTTGCCGCGACACGTCGGCTCGCCAATCAGCACATGCCAGCCGCGGTCGTAGTCGTCCGCGTCATAGAAGGGGGCGACACGGTTCTCTTTCGCCCAGTAGGCCTCGAAGTAGCCGAAGGGTTCGCCGTCCAGGCTGGCGATCATGGGGAAGATGTGCGGGTCCGCCGCCAGACTGGCGAGGTAGCGGCGGTGCTTGTCCATGTCGCCGTCCTCTTGCCAGACCTGCGCCACGGCCGGGTCATTCATCCAGCGATGGATGCGCGGCAGGTCCGCCTCGGCATCCACGGCCCGGAAGCTGAAGGTCTTGCCCAACCAGGGGATGAAGCGCTGGTAGATGAGCCCCTGCGGTTTGGGCGCGCGCCAGGGATGGCGCCGCCCCTCGGGGCTGAGCATGTACTGCAGCGGCACGGTGCCTGAGGCGCCTGGGCACCAGAGCGCCGGCAACTGCCACAACAGTTCGCGGCTGGCCGTGATGCCTTGGGCGTCACGGCGCAGGGCCCCCTGGCGGAACAGCGGCTCCGGCCAGGGGGTGACCCCTGTGAGCAGGCAGTGCCGGGAGGTGGGATGGAAGGTGAATGTGGCTTCCAGGGCGGCCAGAACGTCCTTGACCGTGGGGGCGCCGGTGCCGCGCCAGTCCAGGGTCAGGCCCTGAGGGCCCATGGCGAACTGCCAGCGTTGGCGTGGAGCGGCTGCTGCGGCGGCTGCGGCGCCCACCAGCAGGCTCTGGCCGTCGCGAAGCGCCTCATACGCTTCACCCTCAGGGTAACTACGGACGGTGGTAGCCAGGCTCCAGTCCAGATCGGAAACCGCCGGCATCGACATAGATGAACTCCTCGTCTGAAAGCAGGTGCGGGGTTGAACACCCTTGCCTGCCAGACGATCCAGCGCGGGCCGTTGTTCAGTGGCCGGGGCGGGAGGGGGCTGCATGGCCGAGGGCGCTGAACATCGGCAGGCCTGGATCGTCTGATTCGGGGGCTCTCCGCCTCTGGATCAAGGATTGGTATGACGATGACAGTTCACGCTCTCAGCCACGCCCACCCTGGCTCGCGGGTGGCTGAGGGGCGGCGGCGCCGGTGTGCGGTGTTCGCGCGGGCGGCCCACCAAAGGAGCGAACAAGGAGGCGCACAAGGGAGCGGCCTGACCGTCAGCAGCAGTCGATGCAAGCCCTGGCGGTATGCCCGGGCCTCGCTGCTGGCCTTGCTCTGCGGTGCATCCTGGCTGGGTCCGGTGGTGGCGCAAGGGCGAGAAGCGGTCGAGATCCGTCGCACCACAGATGGCATCCCGCACGTGCTCGCCAAGGACTGGCGGGCATTGGGGGCAGGCATCGGTTACGTGCAGGCGGAGGATGCGTTGTGCACCTTGGCCGAAGCCTTTGTGACCTATGAAGGGCGCCGCGCCTGGTTCTTCGGGGCCGAAGCGCGGCCCGCCCATGCCTCGACCTTTGGTCAGTCGAGAAATCTCGACCTCGACTTTTTCTTTCGCGGCTTTGCCGACGCGACCGTCAATCGCCGTTACCGCGCCGAGCATCCGCCTGAACTCCGTGCATTGGTGGAAGGCTACGCGGCGGGCTACAACCGTTATCTGGTCCATCTGCGTTCGGATCCGTCGGCGCAAGCGCGACGTCCGTGTGCGTCCGCCGAATGGGTGCGCGACATCAGCCCGGACGATGTGTACCGACGGATGTACGCCGCCCAGGTCGCGGCCGGCCTGGCGCGGTTCATTCCGCAGATCGTGAATGCAGCACCGCCCGCGGCCCCACAGCGGCAAAGCGGGGCGTCGGCGCCTGCCGCCGACATACGTTCGGGCGAAGCCGCTCTGCAGGCCCATCTGTCCCATGGCGTTGGGGACCAGCCTGCGCTGGGCAGCAATGCGTTGGCTTTTGGCCGAGAGGCCACCGGAGAGAACCAAAGCGTGTTGCTGGGCAACCCGCACTGGTTCTGGGGGGGACCGGATCGGTTCTACCAAATGCATCTGACCATCCCCGGCAAACTCAATGTGGCGGGGGCGGGGTTCATCGGCGTGCCACTGGTGATGATCGGCTTCAACAACAACGTCGCCTGGAGCCACACGGTCTCTGCGGCGCGGCGGTTTGGACTCTTTCAGCTGGCCTTGGACCCCGCGGACCCGACACGCGTGCTGGTGGACGGACAGTCAGAAGCATTGCAGGCGCGCCAAGTGGAGGTGGACGTCCGCGACGGCGGCGAGGTGAAACGGGTGAGCCGCACGCTCTACCGGAGCCGTTTCGGCCCGGTGCTTGATTTGGGCCACTACAGCCCGGCGTTCCGCTGGACCCCGTCGACCGCCTTGGCCATTCGGGATGCCAATGAAGACAACTTCCGGGCCTTCCGCAATTTCTTCTTCTGGAATCAGGCGAAGTCGCTGGATGACTTCATCGCGATCCAGAAACGCGAAGCGGGCATGCCGTGGGTGACCACCACCGCCGTTGGACGGGGGGACGGGCGGGTCTGGTTTGCTGACATCGGTGCGGTGCCCAATGTCTCGGACGACCAGCGTCGGGCCTGTGCCACGCCGCTGGGGGAGGGCTTTGCGCGCCTGGATGCCACCACACCCTTCCTGGACGGCAGCCGCGCAGCGTGCGATTGGGTGAAGCATCAAGGCGACACCCGGCCGGGCCTGATGGCGGCCACGGCGATGCCGCAGCTGCTGCGCCAGGACTATGTGGCCAATATGAACGACAGCTATTGGCTGACCAACGCAACGGCACCGTTGGAGGGCTATCCGTCGGTGCTGGGCGGGGAGCGCAAGGCCCTGTCGCTGCGGGGGCGCCTGGGACATCAGATGGCGGCGGAATTGCTGCAGGCCCGTGCCGGGTCTGCAGTCGCGCTCAGCCGCCAACTGCGCCAGGTGGCGCTGACACCACGCGCCTACTCGGCTGAACGATTCAAGGCCGAGCTGCTGGCACAGGCCTGCGCCCAGCCCGTGGTGGAGTGGGTGGACGCGCCGTCAGGGCAGGAGGTGCTGCCAGAAGGCCAGGCCGCACCGGGACCGGTGCAGCATCGGGTGGACGTCTCCACCGCCTGCCAAGTGCTTGAGCGTTGGAGCGGGAGGGCGGAAGTGTCAGACACGGGTGCGCCGTTGTGGGAAGCGTTCTGGGATCGGTTGGAGGCATGGCCGGCCAACCAGCTTTATCGGACACCGTTCTCCAGCGACGCCCCGCTGACCACACCGGCGGCTCCGGGTGGGGATGGTGCCAGCGAGAAGCAGGTGCAGGTGGCCCGGGCACTGGCCGGTGCGGTGGAGGCGTTGGGGCGGCGTGGCCAGGCACTGGATGCCAGCCCTGGGGACGTCCGCACCGTGATGAGCGGCCCCCATCGCGTGCGGATCTACGGCGGGTGCCATGGCGTTGGCTATTTCGTGGTGATCTGCAATGGAGACGGCAGCGGTGAGAGCGGTCGCCCCTCGTCGCTGGGCCCCGGGAGTTTTGGCAATAGCTACCTGCAGGTGGTGACCTTCAGCGGCGTCGGTGTGGAGGCCTGGACCTTGCAGGCCATGGGCCAGGATGAATCGGCGCTGCTCGGGGGGGAAGGGCTGGCACCCGTGCAGCGCTATGCCCGCAAGGATTGGCTGCCATTTCCATTCCGGGAAACGGACATCGCGCGTGATCCGGGCCTCAAACGCTTGAGGCTGTTGTTCTGACCAGGCCGCGGTGCTGCGGCGCCAACGGGCAGCCGCCGCAATACGCCTGGGACGGCAGCAGGTAATACAGGCAGCAGTGGCTATGCAGGGGCACGATCTGGCCAGCCTGCGTGCAGGTGGTGCGGCGGGGCAGGGCGGGCATCGGGTTGGTGGGCCATGGCTCGAGGGCGGTTGGCCCCATGGGGGTGACGCAGCCATCGGCACCGCATCGCGAAAGTCGGAAGCCATCGCCGGGCTGGCGGCCCGCATGGCCCAGCAACTGGTCCCGGTCCGCCCGAACGGTGGGAGGAGGGCCGGGCAGATGCTCGTGCGCTTCGTCCAGGATTTCGCCCAGGTAACGGGCCGCATTGCTCCACAGAACCTTCTCAGCCAGCCGCGTGTGGCGGTGCAGGGCGGCAAAGAGCGGGCGCAGATGGCCGTCGATCAATCCGCTGTAGCGCCGCGCCGTGCTGGTCCCCGGCATCGGCAGGCCCTCGTCCGTGATGTGAAAGCTCCTGGGTGCGCCCATGTCATCCAGGCTCAGTGCGATCTGCGCGGCGTCGACCGGAAACCGGTGCTGAAGCACTGTGGCAGCCGCCACCACGGGCGGCAAGAGGGTCCAGAGATAGTCCATGGACCAGGCCGAGGCCACCGCACGCAGGTCTCGCGTGTCCGTACCCCAGCGCAGCGCGTAGCGATGCAGTGCTTCGGGCAGGGCGTTTGGCTGGCACAACCAGTCGGCCAGGCCCACGGCCGTGGCGGGCCAACGCGGCGCGAGATGCAGGGTCTCGCCCCACGGGGCCCACTCGCCTTGAAAGATGGGTTGAAGTCGCGGAATCATGGTTGGGGGTGCGGCGGGAGGGTGAAGCGGCCTTGAGAAGACGATGCGTCGGGGCGGCTTGTTCAATTCCCTTGCGTGCGGCCTTCCCTTGCGTGCGAACGGTAGGCGAGTGATGGCCGAGTGATGGGCCGGGGGCCTCACTGAACAATCCCGCGGCTGAGTCGTCTACGTTCAGGAAGGGGCAACGCAGGCGTGCCCCTGCCAACGGACTGGGCACGGACGACCGGCGTTCGGGGCGGTCCGCTTTACAGGATGGGTGGACCGTGCTGGCTTATCTGATTCAAAAGTCCCGCTACCTGCTGTGGGCCGCCGGCCTGACCAGCGTGGTGGCCGGTGTCTGCAGTGTGTTGCTGGTGGCGCAGATCAATGCGGCCTTGACCCAGAACGGCGCGGCCGAGTGGTCGCCCTTGGCCTGGAGATTTGCTGCGGTCGCGTTGGGGGCCATGGTCAGCCAGATGGTGGCCTCGGTGCTGTTCGAGCGCCTGAGCCAACGGGCGCATGCAGAGTTGCGGCAGTTCATTTCGGCGCGAGCGCTCGCGGCCGACTTCAGAAAGATGGAAACCCTCGGAGGGCCCCGGGTGCTGTCGGCGCTGTCCGAGCACAGCGCGCGGGTGGCGGAATTCTTCGTGAGTTTCCCGACCATCCTGGTCAACGCCATCATCGTGCTGGGCTGCATGGTGTATCTGGCTTGGCTTTCATGGACCGTCTTCGCCGCGGCAGTGGTGGTGATCGGGCTCGGCTCGGCGGGGTATCACCTGGCCCACCTGCGTGCCATCCGCCATCTCGACGTCGCGTCGAAGGAACAGGACCGGTTGTTCGACCACTTCCGCTCGTTGGTCGAAGGGGCGAAGGAACTCCGGTTGAATGCCGGCAAGCGTGCGCGCTTTGCGGAACTGGTGCTGGGGCGCTCCATCGAGACCGTACGGCGGGAACGGGCCACCGGCATGTCGGTGTTCGTGTTGTCCGCATCTTGGGGCAACTTCCTGATCTACGGGTTCATCGGCCTGGTGCTGTTTGTGCTGGTGGGAGACGTGCCGGATCGTGCGCGGGTGATGACCGGTTTTGCGCTGGTGTTCGTCTACATGGTGGCACCGCTGGAGACCCTGCTGATGTGCCTGCCCAAGGCCAATCTGGCACGAGTCTCCGGCGCCCGCATTGATGAACTGACGGAACAGCTTGAGCGCATTGAGGCGGAAGTTGCTGCGGCGCCTGCCCCGGCCTTCGAGCGGCTGGCACTGGCTGGCGTGCGTCATCAGTACTTTCATGAGGGAGCCAACGAGGTGTTCGCATTGGGCCCGGTGCAGCTGGATTTTCGGCCTGGGCAGATCACCTTTCTGGTGGGCGGCAACGGCAGCGGCAAGACCACGCTGGCCAAGCTGCTGGTGGGCTTGTATCGGCCGGAGGGCGGGCAGGTGCTGCTGAACGGTGCCGTGGTGGATGATGGAAACCGCGATGCCTATCGCCAATGCTTCAGTGCCATCTTTTCGGACTTCCACCTGTTCGAGCACTTGCTGGACGGCGGCTCTGCCGATTTGGACGAACGAGGCAACCGCCTGCTGAGCAAGCTGCTGCTGGATCACAAGGTACAGGTCAAGGATGGGGCGTTCACGACCCGGCAACTGTCTCAAGGGCAGCGCAAGCGGCTGGCGCTGGTGGTGAGCTATTTGGAGGACCGCCCGTTTCTGGTCTTTGATGAATGGGCGGCGGACCAGGATCCGGTCTTCAAGGAAGTGTTTTACAAAGAGCTGCTGCCGGAGCTTCGTGCCCGTGGGAAATGCGTGCTGGTGATCTCCCACGACGACCGATATTTCCACTTGGCGGATCGGGTGGTCCGAATGGAGGACGGTCAGGTGGTGGCGGTGGAGGAGGAGTCTGGAGCGGGGGGCGGAGCAGTGGAGCGTGAAGCCGCTTCCGACTGGCGGCTAGCGTCCGCATGTGGTTAGCGCGGTGCTCGGTGACCTAGTCTTGGCCATGAACTTGGGGGCGCGGATGGCGATCTGTGGATTTCAGGCGTTGACTTGGGGCTGGGCGACATCCAAGGCCCGGGTCCGAAAAGCGCGGTGAGCGAACCAGCCGGCCAGCCCCAGCAGCATCAGGCCGCCGGTGGACGGCTCCGGGACGAGCGGCGTCAGGGGGATGCTCCGAAAGTCCGGCGCGACCACCTGGCCCACATACAAATTGGTCCCGTCGGGCGGCCCGCCGGTGTAGGTGGGAGCGTACAGTTCGTAGGTGACGTCCATCGGGGCGGTGCTCGGCGCCCGGTCGGTGCTGAAACTGAACACCACGTTGTTGCCGGGGAGCCGCGCCTGGTTGACGCCCCATCCCCATAGAACAATGGGCGCGTTGTGGTGCTGGGGCGGGTCGTTCCCCATGTAAGCGCCGTAATAGACCCCGAAGTTCCAGCCCGTGGGCGCATTGTTGGCCGCAGGCGGGAAGCCCAACTCGCCATCGGCCTGATGGCTGTTAACCACCACAAACACCTCGTACACCTCCAGGTTGGGGTCATCCAGCACATAGCTGTAGGTGTAGAGCCCGTTGGCGAAGCTGACGTTGCCCGTGAGTGACGCGTCCGCCAGTGCGGTGAGTGGGCTGGCCAGGAGCGCAAGCGCGGCCAGCATGGGGCGCAGGTTGCGACTGCCAGGTCTGGGTGAGGGAGCGGCGGAACCAGTGGTTGAGCCGGCGGATGCAGGCGCGCGGGCGGACGACGTGGGCATTTTGGGTCTCCCTTGCGGTGCGCGGGCTCTAGCTCTGGCTCGGGTGTTGCCGACAGCCAGGCCGTTGGTCAGGTGCTCCGTCAGTCAACGTTAGCCGGAGGAGGGTGGGGATGCCATCCGATGGGGAGGAATTTCGGGGGACAAGATAGTGTTCGTTGCCCGGCACTCCGGGCTTTGCGAGAGGGCAAACCGAACGCGGGATGCTCCGCTCGCTTCGCCTTCCTTGAGAATCGCCGTGGTCTGAGTTTCCGTGAACCGGCTGTCCCTCATCGGCCGCTTCCTTTCGGCCCGGGTCGCGCGAGCGTTATGCATATCGATGTGTTGCCGGAGTCGCGGATGGGTGGTTATGGGCCGAGGATGCTGAAGGCTTTTGAGAACTGCCCCCCAAATCGGCAGGTGGCTGAGATCGCTTTTGGGGTCAACTGCGGAGCCGCCGTCGAACGGGTGGACCGTTTCGCTCAGCAAATGGGGTTTGAGTCTGTGGGCAGCAACTATGTGATGCGCATCAAGTGCTCATCGAAAATGGAGTATGTATTAATGAAGATGCCAAATGTAGCCATCAAGCGAATGACGAGACTTCGTTTGACTGTGGCGGCGCTGGTTTGTGCGGCACTGACCTCGACTGTCTGGGCGGCTGGGGATACGCCTGACCGGTGTGAGAAGGGGACCTACGCTGGAAAACTGCCGGGAAAGAGCTCATACCGCAAGGATTCATTCATATGGGCCGTGTCGGCGAAGTTTGCGGCAGATTACTGCATGCCGGATAGTTTTGTGGAGGCTGAACTTCCGCAGGGCGTTGAGGCCGTGGCTTATCGGCGAGCAGAAGATCACGACATGCAGACGTGCACGCTAACCGATGGCGTTGAAAAGTGTAATCCTCTGAAGAACCATGTGTTCGAGATATATACGCGACACAACGCTGTGGAGCATGCACGGGAAGGTCGGTATTTCGATAGTATCGCGGCCCCCTCTGCGAACCTGATCAATGAAAGGCTTTCTTCCACGCAGGCTCGTCTGAAGGCCGGGCAAGTCCCTGCAGGTGCCAGTGGTGTCAGCGTCTTCGAGTCCAGTCAGTTCTTTTTGAGCACAGTGGCGGACGGAAAGACCGAGATCCGCCTTGGAGGCATGTACCTGCGAACGTTTTTTGAGGGAATTCTGGATGGTCTCGATTACCTCGCTGTGTACGGGCAGCTCGGATTCACGCAAAGGTCGATCTGGAAGGGACGAACTTCTCAACAGGATCTCTATTTCCTGATTGACCACTTGCGTCGCCCCGACGAGCGGCGACTGAGTTGGGCGGAATCGATAGCACCACGAGAGGTCGGAACATTTGTCTTCGCCCTGAAGATTCCAAAGAGGATCGAGGCCGCGATGATTGCAGAAGATCAGAAGTAGACGGGCTCTACCGCAAAGGCAAGACCGCGAGCGAGCTGCGCTTCATGGGCCACACCCTGATGGAGAACCGCAACGGTCTGGTCATCAACGCAAGGGTCACGCTGACCGCCTCGCAGATCGCCTCTGCATCTGCAGCATCGTTCTTGTTGCTCCTGACGTACGGCTTGACGAACTGTGGCGCCATCAGCCGCACCGTGTGGCCCAGCGCCTGCAGCTTGCGGGCCCAGTGGTGAGCGCTAGCGCAGGCCTCGATGCCGACGAGGCAGGGCGGCAGGTTCGCGAAGAAGGGAGCAACCTGGTCGCGCTTCAGCTGCTTGCGCAGC
>JAIXSE010000018.1 GCA_027484825.1 Rubrivivax sp.
CCAGGTAGTGCAGCGGAATGTCCGGGCGGCTCCAGGCGTCAGGGGCGGGGGACAGGTCGTCGGTGTTGGTTTCGCCGGGCACCTTGAAGACGGTGACGGTGATCTTCTTCTCGACTTCCGGACGCGAGGTGAACCATTCGGCGTCGGCCCAGCTGTGGATGACGGCGGTGGCCTGGGCATTGCCGGCCTTGGCCTTTTCGGCGACATCATGGAAGGCGTCGAACATCAGCAGGGTCTTCTTGAGACCGGCCGCAGCGACGGAGGCGACTTCCTTGTCGTCCAGCAGGTCGACCAGCGGCTTGACGTTGTAGCCGCCGACCATGGTGCCCAGCAGTTCGGTGGCCTTGGTCTTGGAGAGCAGGGCGACGGTCAGGTCACCATGCGCAACGGCGGCCAGGAAGCTGGCCTTGACCTTGGCGGCATCGTCCACGCCCGGAGGGACGCGGTGGGTGAGCAGGTTGAGCAGGAATTCGCCTTCGCCGGCAGGCGGGTTCTTGATCAGTTCGATCAACTCGGCGACTTGCTTGGCATCCAGCGGCAGCGGCGGGATGCCCAGCGCGGCGCGCTCGGCTTCATGTTGGCGGTAGGCTTGCAGCATTGCGAACTCCAGTCTCTGTAGTCTCTGGCTTGGGTCAGTGAAGCGGGATCTTGTCGGTCAGGGGGCACTGGGCACGATGACTTTGAGTCCCTTGAAATAGTCCCGGAAAAATCCGTGGTCGCGGGTGATGAGGCCGTCACACTGCAGCATGGCGTGGGCGCCGACGAGGAAGTCGGCGAGGGCGCGGGTGCTGGTGGCGGCCTCGGTGGAAGGGGCGGTGGTGGTCGCTTTGGCCGCTGTGGCTGCTTTGGTTGCAGCGGCGCCGGCGGTGGAGCGGGGGGCGGTTTTGGGCGCGGCGTCTGCGGGGGCGGTCTGGAGCAGGCGCTGTTTGAACTTGCGCTGCATTTCGCCGGCGCGGATGGCGGCACGCTGGTCGATGGGGGAGAAACTCAGGCCCATTTCTTCCAGCGCATCCATGACCTCAGAGCCGTGGCCCAGGCCCGCCGTGACCTCCGACAGCACCACATCACACAGCACGACCGGGCCGGTGGAAAGCGCCAGGCGCAGCGCAGCTTCGGCCGCGTCGGCGCCCGGTGCGTCGCCCAGGAGGTCGATCAGGACGGAGCTGTCAACGGCAATCATGCAGGGGCTCAGGCCTTGGTGGGGTCGGTGGGGGCACGGCCGCGGAGGTCACGCATGACATCATCGGTGCTGGTGCCGTCCGGGAGTTTGAACCGGCCGCGGGCGCGGGAAATCGCGTCGTCCACATTCTTGCGGAGGATGATGCGGGGGCCGTCCAGCTCGACCTTCAATGTGGTGCCCTTGGTCAGGCCCAGCGCGTCGCGGACGGCTTTGGGCAGGGTGATCTGACCGCGTTCGGCGACGGTGGCTTCCATGAGGGGGCTCTCCGGAGGGTGGTATGGACTGGAAAGTATGTATGGATTCTACATACTTGGGGGGTGGGAGGGAACTGCGTCTGGCGCGTTCTGGGGGGGGGGCGGGAGCGGGGGCGAGCGGAGCGGCATCGAAGACCAGGGGCACCCTGTTCCCTTCATGTCCCCCGGCCCCTCCGGGGCCTCCTCCTTTTACTTCCGGGAACAGGGCACCCCTGGTCTTCGATGCAACCTCACCGAGGTTCGTCCCCCATTTGGTGTGCGACGGCTGGAGCGGCATCGGGTGCGGCATTTCATGCGGCGGTTGATGCGGTGTTCTGGGAAGAGTGCCGGGTGGCGGCTGGTGAGGCGTCCCCTGCGGACTCGGCATGCGGTGCTTTTGTCCTTGAGGAACTGGCGGAGAAACACATTCCCCCATCAAGACCATTCAGCCTCCATCAGTCAGCCGCTTCGACCATCGCCAAGTGACTCGCCAAGTGACTCTCGGCAAGTCACCATCGCTCAGAGACGCTCACCAAGGGGACGATCGGTGACGTGCGGACGAAAAAAAGCGCGCCGTGGCGCGCTTGCTTGGAGCAGAAGCTCGATCAGTGACCAGCGGGGGTGATGCCCAGGCTGCTGACCGGCACTGCAGAGGCCGAGCGGGCGGCTTCGATGGCAGCGCGCTGGGTCGGGTGGATGCACTCGTCCACCAGGCGGCGGCCCGCGTTGACGTCCAGCAGCATCGACTTGTTGGCGATCTGGACCATCAGCGTGCGACCCGTCACGTCTTCCAGACGCAGAGCGCCCGTGGAAGACAGCACCGGCTTCATCGTGAAGACCTGCTTCAGGAACGAGACGTCAATGTAGCCCGGGTGCTTGGCATTGGGCTGGATGTCCACGGACTGCTTGAATTCGCAGTCGTAGTGGCCCATGTAAGCCTGCTCGGCAGCAGCCAGTTGCTCCGGGCCAGCTTCGGCCAGCGGGGCAGGGCCGGCCGGCTTGGCAGGGGCCTTCTTGGCAGTGGTTTTGGCCGTGGCGGCCTTCGCCGGTGCCGGCTTGGTGTTGTTGCCCTGCACCGACGGTTCGGCGCAAGCAAGACCGGCAGCCAGCAACACGGCGGCAGCAACGGTGCTGGACAGAGCGAAGGAGGTTTTCATGGGAGTCGTCTTGAGTCTTGAAGAAATCGGTGCAGATGAGTCGTCCCAGGAGCTCAATGTGCTCTGGCTCGACGGCAAGCGAATTCTCGCGCCGGGCAAGCCGCGTGCACACAGGGTTTGTTTCAAAGGGTAGGGGGTTTAAGCCCCGTTTGTGCTGCTGGCGCCCTCGTTTTGTGGGCTGAACCACGCTTGTGCGATTTCGGCAGGCAGCGGCTGGCCTGTGCGATATGCACGCTGCAACAAGTGCCAGAAGAGTCGGTAGCTGGCTCGGTCGTGAAGCATGTCACGATGCTGGATAGGGGCCCAGTCCACCGCCTGCGCAGCACTGAGGATGTCGATGGCCTCGTCAATCTCCGCCACGCTGGGCGCAAAGGCGTCAATGATCGGTCGAATCTGTTGCGGATGGATACTCCACATGCGGGTGTACCCGAACTCCCGTGCGGCCCGCTCCGCCGCCGATTGAATGGCGCGCTCGCTTTTGAACTCGGTGACGACGCAGTGAGATGGGGTTTTCCCGTAGGTGTGAGCGGCGGCGGCGATGTCGAGCTTGGCCCGAACCACCAGAGGATGGGTGAATTGCCCCTCCACCGTTAGCGCGGCCCGCGGAATGGCGCCGCGGTGAGCGGAGACATAGTCCATCAGCCCAAAGGACAGGGATTCAATGCGGGGCAGGGCGGCAATCGCCATGACATCGCGCAGTGCGCCGTGGGTCTCGATGAGGGTATGCAGCGGCAGCGGCTTGCGCACCTGGTGGCGCCGCAGGCTGTCGTCAATGAAGGCAATGGCGCCTTGCAGGTCGTCCAGGCCTTCCGGCTTGGGGATCATCAGATACGCCAGCTTCTCGCCGCCGCCCGCAATGACGGCTTCCACATCCGCCTCAAAAGCCGGGTGACGGAACGGGTGGACCCGCACCCCCACGCGCCCATGCACATTCAGCGGGCCATTGAGAAGATGCAACACGAGCAGCATGTGCTCGGCTTCCCCGCCCACCGGGGCCCCATCTTCGCAATCCAGGGTGATGTCGAACACCGGACCCATCTGGGCCTGGAGTTCCAGGCTCTTGATCATCCGCGACTCGACGCCGCAGTAGTGGTCCACCACCGGCAGGACGCTCGGCGCCTGGCCCTCATCAAAAAGCGCTTGTGCGGGATGAAGCGAAGTGCTGCTCATGACGTCTCTTAAAACCAATCAATCCTTCGGCCAGGCCCACGCCTCACCGAACCTTGCCGACCGCGAGCCGACCCCCAAGTGTCACCCAACGCCTACCCGACCCAAAACGATATGGCTCATCCACCTCAGCGGCACAAAGAAAAAAGGCCAACCCGCAAGTCAGCCTTTTAAGCAGATCACCGCCCGGTTCACCCGGCGCAGCCCGGGTGCCCCTCGAGCTCACCCGGCGCAGCCCGGGTGCCCCTCCAGCGGAGCCCGAGGAACTGGCTCTGCCAGGCCTCTGGGCTCGCCCCCTTGAGGGGGCCGCCGAAGGCGGTAGGGGGTGGGCTTACCTCACAAAAGATGCTTGACGCCGTTCTGTTCGTCGGTCAGCTCGCCCAGAGTCTTGTTGATGCACTCTTGCGAGAAGGCATCGATCTCCAGACCTTGCACGATCTTGTATTCGCCGTTCTCGGTCGTGACCGGGAAGCCGAACATCACTTCCTTCGGAATGCCGTACGAGCCGTCCGACGGCACACCCATCGTGACCCACTTGCCGTTGGTGCCCAGGGCCCAGTCGCGCATGTGGTCGATGGCGGCGTTGGCAGCCGAAGCCGCCGACGACAGGCCGCGCGCAGCAATGATGGCGGCGCCACGCTTGCCCACGGTAGGCAGGAAGGTGTTGCGGTTCCACTCTTCATCATTGATCAGCGGCTTCACGGCCTGACCGTCGATGGTGGCGAAACGGTAGTCCGCATACATCGTGGGCGAGTGGTTGCCCCACACAGCCAGCTTCTCGATGCTGCCCACCGGCTTGCCGGTCTTGGCCGCGATCTGCGAGGCCGCACGGTTGTGGTCCAGGCGCAGCATGGCGGTGAAGTTCTTGGCCGGCAGGTCCGGCGCCGACTTCATGGCGATGTAGGCATTGGTGTTGGCGGGGTTGCCCACCACCAGCACCTTCACATTGCGCGAAGCCACCGCATTCAGCGCCTTGCCCTGCACCGTGAAGATCTGGGCGTTGGCCGCCAGCAGGTCCGCACGCTCCATGCCCGGGCCACGCGGACGTGCGCCCACCAGCAGGGCGTAGTCGGTGTCCTTGAAGGCGGTCATGGGGTCGCTGTGCGCTTCAATGCCGGCCAGCAGCGGGAAGGCGCAGTCTTCCAGTTCCATGATCACGCCCTTGAGCGCGTTCTGAGCCTTCTCGTCCGGGATCTCCAGCAGTTGCAGGATCACAGGCTGATCCTTGCCCAGCATTTCGCCAGAAGCAATGCGGAACAGCAGGGCATAGCCGATCTGGCCGGCAGCGCCAGTCACGGCGACGCGAACGGGTTTCTTGCTCATCACGAGGTCTCCGAAAGTGAAAAGGCAAAAGCCAATTGAATGCGCAACAAAAACTGCGCAACAGTTGAATGCGCAACAGAAGCGAAAGTGGCCGCAGAGCTCCGCGCAACCGCCCATGTGCGCACGTGAAAGCACGTGGCAGCGCATGTCGGCACGCATCGCGACGCAGCGGCCTGCGGAAACGGTTGTCCGGTCGGCGCGGTCGCGAGCCCACGCCAGCGTCCACAAGTGTAGGCCCATCAGGGCCGCTGCGCTTGGAGGGAGCCGTCTTATTCGCCCACCCGCCACCGCCCCGCGTCCCAAAAACCCAAGCCAACATGGCAAGAATCTGACACTCTTGTGTCTTATATAAGACTAACCTGCTGGGTCTCCCGGTTTTGATGGACGTCAACCCAGGGTTTGTGCTCGAATGCCGCCCCATGTCTCCCCCCGTCCCGTCGCCCCATCCGGTCACGCCGCTCAATGAGCTGGCGCGTGCCGAGGCGACACCGGCGTTCAGCCCCCTCTACCGCCAGATCAAAGGCTTGATCCTGGCCGGTCTGCAGGCCGGTGAATGGAAGGCTGGCGACACGATTCCCAGCGAAATGGAGCTGGCGGGTCGTTTTGGCGTCAGCCAGGGCACCGTCCGCAAAGCCGTGGACGAGCTGGCCGCCGAGAATCTGCTGGTGCGCCGCCAGGGCAAGGGCACGTTTGTGGCCACCCATGCCGAGCAGCAGCAGCAGTTCCGCTTCCTGCGCCTGACGCCGGATGCCGGTTCATCGGCCACCCTGGGCCGACAGCTGCTGGACTGCCGCCGCCAGCGCGCGCCCGCCTGGATCGCCCGCCAGATGAATCTGCGCGCCGGCGATCCAGTCATCGAGATCCGCCGCCTGCTGCACAGCGGCGGCGAGCCGGTGGTGCTGGATGACATCTGGCTGCCCGGCGCCATGTTCAAAGGCCTGACCGCCGAGCGGCTGCGGGAGCATCGCGGCCCGTTCTATGGCCTGCTCGAAACCGAATTTGGTGTGCACATGATTCGTGCACAGGAAAAGATCCGCGCAGTTGCAGCCGACGTAGAAGTCGCTGAGCTGCTGCAGGTGTCGCCCGGCAGTCCGCTGCTGAGCGTGGAGCGGCTCTCCTTCACCTACGGCGACAAGCCGGTGGAGTTGCGCCGCGGTCTCTACAACACGACCCATCACTTTTACCGCAACGATCTTCAATGAAGGGTCGCGGGGCTGTTGTTGAACGACATGCGCCCTCGATGCCTGCCAGACACAAGTCATTGCTCTAAAATCATTGGGTTTCACATCGATTACAAGGTCGGACATGACGGACGCCACTTCAGCCACCACCAAGCAACGACCGGTCTACACCAACATCCATGTCACGCAGATCGTCGGCTACCGGCTGCCCCCGGCCGGCATCGTGTCGATCCTGCATCGCATCAGCGGCCTGCTGATGTTCTTCCTGCTTCCCTTCGTCATCTGGCTGTTCGACAACAGCCTGACGTCGGAAATCTCCTATGAGTCCTTCACCAGCGCCTATCTGGGCGGCATCGGTTTCGTGCCCGCCTGGTTCGTCAAGCTGGCCACGCTGGGACTGATCTGGGGCTATCTGCATCACTTCATCGCCGGCGTGCGTCACCTGTGGATGGACTTCACCCACAGCGTGAGCAAGGCTCAGGGCCACACCAGCGCCATCGTGACGCTGGTGCTGAGCCTGGCGCTGACCGTCGTGCTGGGCGCCAAGCTGTTTGGCCTGTACTGACCGTTTGCTGATCGTCGCGACGGGCCATGTCCGCATGGCTCCCGCAACAACGGTTGACGATGGATTGACCGCTGATTCAACGCTGACTCAACGCTGATTGACCCGAGGGGCAAATCAAAATGACAACTTATGGATCCAAGCGCATCGTTGTCGGTGCGCACTACGGCCTGCGTGACTGGATGGTCCAGCGCGCCACGGCCCTGCTGATGGCCGTGTTCACCATCGTCCTGCTGGTGCAGGTGCTGATGCCAGGTCGCCCGCTGGGCTATGACCTGTGGGCCAGCATCTTCAGCCAGCAATGGATGAAGTTCCTGACCTTCGCGCTGATCCTCTCCCTGTGCTGGCATGCCTGGGTCGGTGTGCGCGACATCTGGATGGATTACGTGAAGCCGGTGGGCGTGCGGCTGGCGCTGCATGTGTTCACGCTGGTGTGGTTGACGGGTTGCGCGGGTTGGGCGATCCAAGTGCTCTGGAGGCTGTAAGAAATGCAAATCGGAACCTCGCTCCCCAAGCGCAAGTTCGACGTCGTCATCGTTGGAGCCGGTGGCTCTGGCATGCGCGCTTCGCTGCAACTGTCCCTGGCCGGCCTGAATGTGGCCGTGCTGTCCAAGGTCTTCCCGACCCGCTCCCACACGGTGGCGGCACAGGGCGGCATTGGCGCCAGCCTGGGCAACATGTCGGAAGACAACTGGCACTACCACTTCTACGACACCGTCAAGGGCTCGGATTGGCTGGGTGACCAGGACGCCATCGAGTTCATGTGCCGTGAAGCCCCGAAAGTGGTGTACGAGCTCGAACACTTCGGCATGCCGTTCGACCGCAACCCCGACGGCACCATCTATCAGCGTCCGTTCGGCGGCCACACCGCCAACTACGGCGAAAAGCCGGTGCAGCGCGCCTGCGCCGCGGCTGACCGCACCGGTCACGCCATGCTGCACACGCTGTATCAGCAAAACGTCAAGGCCCGCACCAACTTCTTCGTGGAGTGGATGGCCCTGGACCTGATCCGCGACGCCGACGGCGACGTGGTGGGTGTGACCGCGCTGGAAATGGAAACCGGCGAGATCCACATCCTGGAAGCCAAGACCGTGCTGCTGGCGACCGGCGGTGCAGGCCGCATCTTCGCCGCCTCCACCAACGCCTTCATCAACACCGGTGACGGCCTGGGCATGGCCGCCCGTGCGGACATCCCGCTGCAGGACATGGAGTTCTGGCAGTTCCACCCGACCGGCGTGGCCGGTGCCGGCGTGCTGCTGACCGAAGGCTGCCGCGGTGAAGGCGCCATCTTGCGCAATGCCAACGGCGAGCGCTTCATGGAGCGTTACGCCCCGACGCTGAAGGACCTGGCTCCGCGTGACTTCGTCTCGCGCTGCATGGACCAGGAAATCAAGGAAGGTCGCGGCTGTGGTCCCAACAAGGACTACGTCGTGCTGGACATGACTCACCTGGGCGGCGACACCATCCTGAAGCGCCTGCCCTCGGTCTTCGAGATCGGCCACAACTTCGCCAACGTCGACATCACCAAGGAACCGATCCCGGTGGTGCCGACCATTCACTACCAGATGGGCGGCATTCCGACCAATATCCACGGTCAGGTGGTCGTGCCCAAGGGCGACGACTACAAGAGCGTGGTCAACGGTCTGTACGCCGTGGGCGAATGCTCCTGCGTGTCGGTGCACGGCGCCAACCGCCTGGGCACGAACTCGCTGCTGGACCTGCTGGTGTTCGGGCGCGCGGCCGGCAACCACATCGTCGATGCGCACAAGAAGGGCGTCTCGCACAAGCCGCTGCCCAAGGACGCCGCTGACCAGACCCTGGCCCGCCTGAACCGTCTGGAAAGCAACAACGGCGGTGAATACGCCCAGGACGTCGCCAACGACCTGCGCACCGCCATGCAGGCCCACGCCGGTGTGTTCCGCACCCAGGCGATGCTGGACGAGGGCGTCGGCGCCATCGCCGCCATCCGCGAGCGCGTCAAGAACATCACCCTGAAGGACAAGTCCAAGGTGTTCAACACCGCCCGCGTGGAAGCGCTGGAAGTGGACAACCTGATCGAAGCCGCCCAGGCCACCATCGTCTCCGCTGCAGCCCGCAAGGAATGCCGCGGCGCCCACACCGTCAACGACTACGAGCGTGGTGCCGACGATGCGGAATTCCCGCTGGGCCGCAATGACAAGGAATGGATGAAGCACACGCTGTGGCACAGCGCCAGCAACAGCCTGACCTATAAGCCGGTCAACCTTCAGCCGCTGACCGTTGAAAGCGTGCCCCCGAAGGTCCGTACCTTCTAAGGACGCAGGAGCCAAACATGATCAAGCGCACCTTCGAGATTTATCGCTACGACCCGGACAAGGACGCCAAGCCCTACATCCAGACCATCGAGCTGGAGCTGGCCGGCAACGAGCGCATGTTGCTGGACGCCCTGCTCAAGCTCAAGGCCGTGGACCCGACGCTGTCCTTCCGCCGCTCCTGCCGTGAAGGTGTGTGCGGTTCGGATGCGATGAACATCAACGGCAAGAACGGTCTGGCCTGCCTGACCAACCTGCGTTCGCTGCCGGACGTCATCAAGCTCAAGCCGCTGCCCGGTCTGCCGGTGGTCCGCGACCTGATCGTGGACATGACGCAGTTCTTCAAGCAGTACCACTCGATCAAGCCCTTCCTGCTGAACGAGACGCGCCCGCCCGAGAAGGAGCGTCTGCAGTCGCCGGAAGAGCGCGACGAGCTCAACGGCCTGTATGAGTGCATCCTGTGCGCCAGCTGCTCGACCAGCTGCCCCAGCTTCTGGTGGAACCCCGACAAGTTCGTCGGTCCCGCCGGTCTGTTGCAGGCCTACCGCTTCATCGCGGACAGCCGCGATGAAGGCACGGCCGAGCGTCTGGACAACCTGGAAGACCCGTACCGTCTGTTCCGCTGCCACACCATCATGAACTGCGTCGATGTCTGCCCCAAGGGTCTGAACCCGACGAAGGCCATCGGCAAGATCAAGGAACTGATGGTGCGTCGCGCCGTCTGACGGCGTTGCTTCACGACGCACCGGAGCCCGCCATGACTGCCTCCCCGAACGACCTCATCAACGAGAGGGATCTCTCTAAGCTCAAGTGGCGCTGCCGGCGCGGCTTGCTGGAGAATGACCTCTTCATCGAGCGGTTCTTCCGGCGGCATGAAAGCCAGCTGACCGAGTTCCATGCGGAAGGCCTCAGGCAACTGATGGACCTCTCCGACAACGACCTGCTGGATCTGATGCTGGCTCGCAAAGAGCCCGCCGACGATCTGGCACGGCCGGATGTGCATGCGGTCCTGGCAATGCTCCGGACGCCGCAATAAGAGACAAGAACCCCACAGAAGTCATAAGGAATGCCCATGACCCCCTCTGACGTCAAAGCCACACTGTCGTTCTCGGACGGCAGCCCGCAGATGGATCTGCCGCTGTACAAGGGCACGATCGGCCCGGATGTCATCGACATCCGCAAGCTGTATGCGCAGACGGGCAAGTTCACCTATGACCCCGGCTTCCTGTCGACGGCGTCCTGCAATTCCACTATCACCTACATCGACGGTGACAAGGGCGAACTGCTGTATCGCGGCTACCCGATCGAACAGCTTGCAGTGAACTGCGACTACCTGGAAACCTGCTATCTGCTGCTGTACGGGGAGCTGCCCACCCCGTCGCAGAAGGAAGAGTTCGTCGGCCGCGTGACCCATCACACGATGGTCAACGAGCAGATGCAGTTCTTCCTGCGCGGTTTCCGTCGCGACGCCCACCCGATGGCCGTGATGGCCGGCCTGGTGGGGGCGCTGTCCGCCTTCTATCACGACAGCCCCGACATCAATAACCCCGAGCACCGCGAGATCGCGGCGATCCGCCTGATCGCCAAGATGCCGACGCTGGTGGCCATGGCTTACAAGTACACCATCGGCCAGCCCTACATCTATCCGAAGAACGACCTGTCCTATGCAGGCAACTTCATGCGGATGATGTTCGCCACGCCCTGTGAAGAGTACAAGCCCAATGACGTGCTGGTGCGCGCCATGGACCGCATCTTCACGCTGCATGCCGACCACGAGCAGAACGCCTCGACCTCCACCGTGCGTCTGTGCGGCTCGTCGGGCACCAACCCGTTCGCGGCCATCGCTGCCGGCGTTGCCTGCCTGTGGGGCCCGGCTCACGGCGGTGCCAACGAAGCCGCCCTGAACATGCTGCACGACATCCAGAAGCAGGGTGGCGTGGCCAAGATCGGTGAGTTCATCAAGCAGGTGAAGGACAAGAACAGCGGCGTCAAGCTGATGGGCTTCGGTCACCGCGTCTACAAGAACTACGATCCGCGCGCCAAGCTGATGCGCGAAACCTGCCACGAAGTGCTGAGCGAACTGGGTCTGGAAAACGACCCGCTGTTCAAGCTGGCCATGGAACTGGAAAAGATCGCGCTGGAAGACGAATACTTCGTCGCCCGCAAGCTCTACCCGAACGTGGACTTCTACTCGGGCATCGTGCAGCGCGCCATCGGCATCCCGGTTCCGCTGTTCACCGCGATCTTCGCCCTGGCCCGCACGGTCGGCTGGATCGCCCAGCTGAACGAAATGATCGGCGACCCCGAGTACAAGATCGGCCGTCCGCGTCAGCTGTTCGTCGGCGCCACCAAGCGCGACGTCAAGCCGATCGCCCAGCGCTGAGACGCCGTCTCACCCCGCCAAACCCCTGCGCCCTTGCGCTCAGGGGTTTTTTTTCGTCCTGGCCTTGGAGGGTCCCCTTTGGCGTTGGGGTCGATGCGATATGCTTCGCCGTCTTGCAAACGTTTGCAACCAATCCCGGTCTCCATCCATTCTGAAGAAAGCCAAAACCCGGAATGAGCACCATCAAGGATGTGGCCGCGCTGGCGGGGGTGTCCTTCACCACGGTGTCGCATGTGTTGAACAACACGCGGCCGGTCAGCGCGCAGGCCCGTGCCCGCGTCTTGGCCGCTGTGGACGAGATCGGCTATTTGCCCAGTGCCGTGGCCCGGTCGCTGCGGCGCAGCGAGACCAAGATCGTCGGGGTGCTGGTGCCCAACGTGCGCAACCCCTTCTTTGCGGAGCTGGTGGTGGGCGTGGAGGAATGGTGCCGGCAGGCCGGTTATTCGGTGTTCCTCTGCAATTCGGACAATGATCCCAAGCATCAGCAGTCCTATCTGCGCACGCTGCTGGAAAAGCGTATCGACGGACTGCTGCTGAGCTCCGCGGGCGATACCGAAACCCTGGCCACCACCTTCCGCCATGCCAGCGTGCCGGTCGTGACGGTGGACCGCCTGGTGCCAGGCGCTCGCGCGGACCGGGTCAGTGTCAACAACCAGGCGGGCGCTGCGGCAGCGGTGGGCCATCTGCTGGATCTGGGCCACCGCCGCATTGGCTGCGTCAGCGGCCCGGCGGAATTCGAGGTCACCCGGGAGCGCGTGGCCGGTTGGCAGTCGGCCCTGCGCGAGCGTGGCCTTGAGGCGCAGGAGGGCTGGCTCATCGAGAGCGACTTCAGCACCGCCGGCGGTTATGAAGCCGTCAAGGCCTTGCTCACCCGTCACCCGGAGCTGACCGCCGTCTTCACCAGCAATGACCTGATGGCGATGGGTGCGCTGCGCGCCGCCGCCGAACTGGGCCGCAGTGTCCCCCGCGAGCTCAGCGTCGTCGGCTTTGACGGCATCGAGCTGGGCAGCTACATCTATCCCGCGATCACCAGCGTGGGATGCTCGATCCGCGACCTCGGCCGGGAGGCTGGCCGCGCCCTGATCGAGCGCATTGAAAACCCGCAGGCCCCCTTCAAGGACCTGCAGCTCACGCCGCAGATGGTGCTGCGTGAAAGCACCTCTGCGCCTTTGTCTTCGGAGCAAGCATGAATCTGGAAAAGGCTGCGGCCACCGTGGTGGTGGTGGGCAGCATCAACATGGACCTGGTGGCGCATGCCCGTCGGCTGCCGGCCCCAGGCGAAACTTTGATCGGTGAGGCCTTCGCCGGCACCCCCGGCGGCAAGGGCGGCAATCAGGCGGTGGCGGCTTCCCGCCTGGGTGCGGATGTGGCGCTGGTGGGGCGTGTCGGTCTGCGTCAGCATGGCCATGAGCTGCTGGCAGCGCTGGAACAGGAACATGTGTCCACCGACGCCATCCACCGCGACGACGCGACCTGGCCCGGCGTGGCCGTCATCATGGTGGCGAAAGAGGGCGGAGAGAACGCCATTGTGGTGGTGCCCGGCAGCAATGCCGACCTGACGCCCGCCGATGTGGATGCCGCCGCCCGCCAGATCCAATCCGCCCGCGTGGTGGTGGCGCAGCTGGAAGTGCCGGTGCCGGCCATCCAGCGTGCGTTCGAGCTGGCCCGCCAGGCCGGCGTGACCACCGTGCTGAATGCCGCGCCGGCCCAGTCCCTGCCGGCGGCCTTGCTGGCGCTGACCGACTGGCTGGTGGTGAACGAAACCGAAGCCGCCCAGCTGTGCGGCGAGGCGCTCGATGCCGCCGCCCGTGCCGATGAACTCACGCTCGCGCGCGAATCCGCCCGCCATCTGCGCACGCTGGGCCCGCGCCATGTGCTGGTGACCCTGGGCGGGCAGGGAGCCTGGCTGCTCGGGGACCAGCATCCGGACGGCCGTCACCTGCAGGCCACCCGCGTGGCCGCCATCGACACCGTCGGCGCTGGCGACACCCTGGTCGGCGGCCTGGCGGTCGGCCTGGCCGAAGGGCTGGATGCGCTGCAGGCCGCCTCCCTGGGCCAGTCCGCTGCCGCCGTGGCGGTCAGCCGCTCCGGCGTTCAGCAAGCCATGCCCTACCGTTCCGAGCTGCCGGCCCTGGCCGACAGCATGACTCCTGCCTGACCTGGAAGCCGTATCCACCATGGACAGCCCCAAGATTCCCGTCATTTATGATACCGACCCCGGCATTGACGACGCGCTCGCGCTCGCGCTGCTGGCGGCCCATCCCCGTTTCGACCTGATCGCCATCACGGCGGTGCACGGCAATGCCTCGGTGGCGCTCACCGCCCACAATGCGCGAGGCCTGGCCGCGCTGTTCAAGTTGGACATTCCGGTGGCCACCGGCGCGGCCGGTCCGCTGCTGGACCATCGCCGCCGCGACGGCGCCCTGCATGTGCATGGCGACGACGCACTGGGCGGCATCGCCCACCAGTTGCCCACGCCCACCCGGGCCGCCGACCCGCGACCGGCCCACCAGCTGATCTGCGACCTGGTCAATGAGCGCCCCGGCGAGTTGACACTCGTGGCCGTCGGTCCCTTCACCAACCTGGCCCTGGCCCTGCGCCAGGATCCTGGCATCGCCGCCAAGGTCAAGCAGGTGGTGGTGATGGGCGGCGCCTTCGGTCTGAAGGGTCACAGCGGCAATGTGTCGCCGGTGGCCGAAGCCAACATCATGGCCGACCCGGAAGCCGCCGATGAAGTGCTGACCGCGCCCTGGCCGGTGATCGTCGTGGGGCTGGACGTCACGCAGGAAGTCATCATGCGTGAGGCCGACCTGGCCCGCCTGCGCGGCCGTGGCGACGGCGCCGGTGAATTGCTGTGGCAGGCCACCCGTCACTACCAGAAGTTCTACGATGCCCGCGACAGCATCGGCGGCATCTATGCTCACGATGCTAGCGCTGCCGCCGTGCTGCTGGTGCCGGATGCATTCACCCTGCGCAGCGGCCCGGTGCGGGTGGCGCTGGAGGGCATCGCAACCGGCCAAACCATCCAGGACTGGCGCGGCGAGCAATCGCAGCCCACCGCCTGGACCGGCCATCCGGCCCAACAGGTGTGCGTGGCCGTGGATGCGCCGCGCGTGCTGGCCCTGTTCGACGAGATTTTCTGAGGAGATACCCCATGACCGCCCAAGCCTCCCAAGCCTCTCCAGGCGTGAAGCTGCTGTTGCCCCGCTGGCTGATCTCCATGACGCCGGGCAGCCCGGTGCTGGAGCAGCATGCGCTGGCCATGGAGGGCGAGCGCATCGCCGCCGTGCTGCCGCGTGAAGAAGCCCTGCAGCGCTATGCCGATGCGGAGCGGGTCGAGCTGCCGCATCATGTGCTGATCCCCGGCCTGATCAACGCCCACACCCATTCGGCCATGTCGCTGCTGCGCGGCGTGGCGGACGACCTGGCGTTGATGGACTGGCTGAACAACCACATCTGGCCGCTGGAGCGGCAGTGGGTGAGCGAGGACTGGGTCTACCAGGGCTCGCTGCTGTCGGCGGCGGAAGCCATCCGGGGCGGGGTGACCTACCTCAACGACATGTATTTCTTCCCCACCGCCATGGCCCGCGCCGCGGTGGACAGCGGCCTGCGCGCCGGCGTGTCGATCAATGTGATCGACTTCCCGACCGGTTATGCCGCCAATGCCCAGGACTACATCCAGAAGGGCCTGGCCGCTTACGAGCAGTTCAAGGGCGAGTCGCTGCTGGACTGGACCAGCGCCCCGCACGCGCCCTACACCGTGTCGGACGACACCTTCACCCAGCTGCGCGAGCTGGCCGAGAAGTACGACCTGCAGGTGCACTGCCACATCCACGAGACGCAGGACGAGATTGACGGCAGCGTCAAGCAGTACGGCATGCGTCCCCTGGAACGTCTGGACAAGCTGGGCCTGCTCAACGAGCGCATGATCGCCGTGCACATGGTCCACCTGTCCCCGCAGGAGATCGAGCTGATCGCCGCCAAGGGCGTGCACCTGGTGCACAACCCCAGCTCCAACCTGAAGCTGGCCTCCGGCATCGCCCCGGTCAAGGCGTTGGAGGCGGCCGGCGTCAACACGGTGCTGGGCACCGACGGCGCAGCCTCCAACAACCGCCAGGACATGTTCACCGAGATCCGCGCCGCCGCGCTGCTGGCCAAGGGCTCGACTGGCGACCCGCTGACCGTCTCCGCCCGCACCGCGCTGGAGATGGCCACCGTGCGTGCCGCCAAGGCGATGGGCCGGGCCCACGACCTGGGCACCCTGGAAGCGGGCAAGCAGGCCGACGTGGTGGCGGTGTCCCTGGAAGCGCTGGAATGCCAGCCGGTCTATCACGCAGACGCGCAACTGGCGTATGTGGCCGGCCGTGAACATGTCACGGATGTGTGGGTGGCAGGCAGGCAGTTGTTGAAAAATCGCACAAATACCTCGATCGACACGGTGTCTCTGATGGGACGCGTGCAGGACATCGTGGCTAAGATGCGCGCGGGGCGTTAACCCCCTCATTCGAGGGATCGGGTTAGTGCCAGGCGCCGACCCGGGATCCTCCCTCCACAAGACGGAGGACGGTCGGCATTGGGGACACTCGCCGGCGAGGTGGCTTGCACAAGCATGCCCGTCGGCAGGAATCATCAGAATGAAAGACCGTTCAACCGTCGTCGGCCGCCTGCTGGCCTCCGTTCTTCCTACCACTGCGCTGGTCGCGGGCCTGCTGGGCGCTGCCTTCAGCGCCCAGGCCCAGATCATCGTGGGCCAGACCAATGGCGTGACCGGACAGGTCGCCGCCAGCGTCAAGGAACTGAACCTCGGCGCCAAGCTCTACATCGACCATGTGAACGCCACCGGCGGCGTCAATGGCCAGAAGATCGAGCTCATCGCCATGGACGATGCCTTCGATCCGAAGAAGACGGCGGCCAATGCCCAGGCGCTGATCGACAAGAATGCGGTGGCCCTGTTCCTGACCCGCGGCACGCCGCACACGCAGGCGGTCATGCCGCTGCTGGACAAGTACCAGATCCCTCTGGTGGCCCCGTCCACCGGCGCGATGCTGCTGCACAAGCCGGTCCACCCCTACATCTTCAACGTCCGCTCCACCTACCAGCGGGAATCGGAGCGCGCCGTCCAGCTGCTGCTGGAAATGGGCAACCAGCGCATCGCTCTGGTCCAGGTGAATGACACCTTCGGCCAGGACGCCGCCACCGGCGCACTCAAGGGCCTGGCCGACCAGAAGGTCAAGCCGGTCGCCCACATCACCTTCGACCGGGACAAGCCGGATGTGCCCAACCTGGTCAAGCAGGTCATGGCCGCCGACCCGCAAGTGGTGCTGTTCATCGGCTCCCAGCAACTCGTGGCCGATTGCATCAACAGCATGCGCACGGCCGGTTCGCGGGCCATGGTCTCGACCCTGTCGAACAACGCCTCCGCCGGTTTCCTGCAACTGCTGGACAAGAACGCGGCCGGCGTGATCGTGTCGCAGGTCTTCCCCAATGAGCGGACCATGACCATGCCGATGGTGCGCGAGATCACCGACCTGGTGAAGAAGGCGCCCGAGAGCGGCGGTGTCGTGACGCCGGCCATCATGGAAGGCTTCGCTTCCGCCAAAGTGCTGGTCGAAGCCATCAAGCGCGCCGGCAAGGATGTCAATCGTGGCACCGTCCACCGGGCCCTGAACGGCATGAGCAAGTACGACCTGGGCGGTCTGGAGATCTCCTTCAGCCCGGGCGACCACACCGGCGCGACCTATGCGGACATCGCCATCATCGATCCGCGGGGCCGCTTCCTGCGCTGATCTCTGCGCTGATCCCTGCGCTGATCGATCCGCCGTGATCCTCTGACCGGCATCAAGGCCATCCCCTGCGGATGGCCTTTTTTCTTTCTGTCGTCCTTTGCCAAGGGGCCAGGAGGCTTGTTGCGCGCGTGGCGGCGCTTCCCTCAGGGACAACCCTTCCACCCTGGCTACAATCATCAGTTCTCCGCCGCGACCCCCCACGGCGCCAGACCCTCAGAGACCAGCTTCATGGCCAGCACCACCTCCTCCAAGCATCTGATTCACTTCGAGGGGGGCAATGCCCTCTCGGCATTCCGGGCCACGGCGCTGCTGGCGCGCCTGCAGGCCGTGAGTGACCGCATCACCGCCGTGCATGCCCGCCATGTGCACTGGGTGTGGACCGACCAGGCGCTGGACGACACCAGCCAGGGCAAGCTGGCCGCGCTGCTGAACTACGGCGACGCCTACGACGGCCCTTCGGATGGCGCCCTCATCGTCACCGCCCCCCGCCTGGGCACGCTGAGCCCCTGGGCCTCCAAGGCCACCGACATCGCCCACAACTGCGGTCTGGCCATCCACCGCGTCGAACGCGTCACCGAATACCGCCTGACCCTGAAGGGCGGCCTGCTGAGCACCGTGACGGCGGGCCTGGCCGGCAGCACCAAAGCGCTGACCGAACAGGAACTGCTGGCCTGCGCCGAGCTGCTGCACGACCGCATGACCGAAAGCGTCCTGCTGCGCCGCGAAGACGCCGTGCATCTGTTCGACGACAAGCAGGCCCAGCCGCTGGCCCATGTGGATGTCATCGGCCGCGGCCGCGCCGCGCTGGACGAAGCCAACGGCGCCTGGGGCCTGGCCCTGTCGGACGACGAGATCGAGTACCTGGTGAGCGCCTTCCAGCGCCTGGGCCGCAATCCCAGCGACGTGGAACTGATGATGTTCGCCCAGGCCAACAGCGAACACTGCCGCCACAAGATCTTCAATGCGCAGTTCACCATCGATGGTGAAGCGCAGCCGCTCTCGCTGTTCGGCATGATCCGCAACACCGAGAAGCTCAACAGCCAGCACACCGTCATCGCCTATGCGGACAATGCCGCGGTGATGGAAGGCCACAGCATCGAACGCTGGATGGCGGCCGGCGACCAGCGCGCACCGCGCTACGAAGCCCGCACCGAAACCGCCCATGTGCTGATGAAGGTGGAGACCCACAACCACCCGACGGCCATCTCGCCCCATCCTGGCGCCTCCACCGGTGCCGGCGGCGAGATCCGCGATGAAGGCGCCACCGGCCGCGGCGCCAAGCCCAAGGCCGGCCTGACCGGCTTCTCCGTCTCCAACCTGCAACTGCCCGGCCTGAGCGAGCCCTGGGAGCAGAACGCCATCGGCAAGCCGGCCCACATTGCCAGCCCGCTGCAGATCATGACCGAAGGCCCGCTGGGCGGCGCCGCGTTCAACAATGAATTCGGCCGTCCTGCGCTGGGCGGCTACTTCCGCGTCTATGAGCAGGACGTGGACGGCATCCGTCGCGGCTATCACAAGCCCATCATGATCGCTGGCGGCGTCGGCGCCATTCGCGCGGACCTGACCAAGAAGATCGAGTTCCCGGCCGGCACGCTGCTGATCCAGCTGGGCGGGCCCGGCATGCGCATCGGCATGGGCGGCGGTGCCGCCAGCTCGATGGCCGCCGGCACCAACACCGCCGACCTGGACTTCGATTCCGTGCAGCGCGGCAACCCCGAAATCCAGCGCCGTGCGCAGGAAGTGATCAACCATTGCTGTGGCCTGGCCGAGCGCAATCCCATCCTGGCGGTGCATGACGTCGGCGCGGGCGGCATCTCCAACGCCTTCCCGGAACTGGTGAACGATGCCGGCCGCGGCGCCTGCTTCGACCTGCGCAAGGTCCCGCTGGAAGAGTCCGGCCTGGCCCCGAAGGAAATCTGGTGCAACGAGAGCCAGGAGCGTTATGTCCTGGCCATCGCCCCGGAGAGCCTGCCGCTGTTCCAGAGCATGTGTGAACGCGAGCGCTGCCCGTTCGCCGTCGTCGGCGTGACCACCGAGCACCGCGAACTGGTGCTGGAAGACGGGCAGGGCGGTGAACGCGCCATCGACATGCCGATGGACGTGCTGCTGGGCAAGCCGCCCAAGATGCACCGCGATGTGAAGCGGGTGGCCCGCTCCGGCGGCCGCCTCAACCTGGACGGCGTGGACCTGGCCCAGGCGGTGACCCATGTGCTGCGTCATCCGACCGTGGCCTCCAAGCGCTTCCTGATCACCATCGGCGACCGCACCGTGGGCGGCCTGAGCCACCGCGACCAGATGGTCGGCCCCTGGCAGGTGCCGGTGGCCGATTGCGCCGTCACACTGGCCGACTTCAAGGGCTTTGCCGGTGAAGCCATGAGCATGGGCGAGCGCACCCCGCTGGCCTCGGTCGATGCCCCGGCCTCCGGCCGCATGGCGGTGGCTGAAGCCATCACCAATCTGCTGGCGGCCCCGATCGAGCTGTCCCGCGTCAAGCTGTCGGCCAACTGGATGGCGGCCTGCGGCGAAGCCGGCGAAGACGCCGCGCTCTACGACACCGTCAAGGCCGTGGGCATGGAGCTGTGCCCGGCCCTGGGCGTGTCGATTCCCGTGGGCAAGGATTCCCTGTCCATGCGCACCCGCTGGACGGACAACGGTGAGACCCGTCAGGTCACCGCGCCGGTGTCATTGATCGTGTCGGCCTTTGCGTCGCTGCCGGATGTGCGGGGCACGCTGACCCCGCAACTGCAGCCGGGCGACACCACGCTGGTGCTGATCGACCTGGGCCAGGGGCGCCACCGCATGGGCGGCTCCATCCTGGCGCAGACGCTCAATCAGTTCGGCCCGGAAGTGCCGGACCTGGATGATCCCGCGCTGCTCAAGCAGACCGTGGCGGCCGTCAACGCGCTGCGCGCTGAAGGCAAGCTGCTGGCCTACCACGACCGCAGCGACGGTGGCCTGTTCGCCGCCGCCGCCGAAATGGCCTTCGCCGGCCAACGCGGGGTGAGCCTGAATGTGGACATGCTGGTCACGGAAGGCGACGGCATCAGCGACAGCCGTGCCGACACCGGCGACTCGAAGAACTGGGCCAGCCAGGTCAGCGGCCGCCGCGACGAGCTGACGCTCAAGGCACTGTTCAACGAAGAGCTGGGCGTGGTGCTGCAGGTGGCCACTGGCGACCGTGACGCGGTGCTGCAGACGCTGCGGGCGCATGGCTTGTCCAAGCTGTCGCATGTGGTGGGCAAGACCAATGACGCGGCCCAGGTGGAAGTCTGGCGCGATGCCAAGAAGGTGTTCGCCGCGCCCTTGCAGCAACTGCATCAGGAATGGGACCAGGTGTCCTGGCGCATTACGCGCGACCGGGACAACCCCGTCTGCGCGGACCAGGAACATGCACTGGCCGGCGCGCCGGTGGCGGGCCTGCACTGGCAGCCGACCTTCGATGCGAATGAGGATGTGGCGGCTCCCTTCATCCAGACGGGCGTGCGGCCCAAGGTCGCCATCCTGCGGGAGCAGGGCGTCAATTCGCATGTGGAGATGGCCTACGCCATGTCACAGGCGGGCTTTGACAGCTATGACGTCCACATGAGCGACCTGCAGGCGGGTGCCGTCGATCTGAGCCAGTTCAAGGGCTTTGTGGCCTGCGGCGGCTTCAGCTATGGGGACACGCTGGGCGCGGGCGAAGGCTGGGCGCGGTCCATCCTGTTCAATCCGCGTCTGAAGGATGCATTTGAAGGCTTCTTCGCGCGGCAGGACAGTTTTGCGCTGGGCGTGTGCAATGGCTGCCAGATGCTGGCGGCGCTGTCTCCGATGATCCCGGGCGCGCAGCACTGGCCGAAGTTCGTGCGCAACCGCAGCGAGCAGTTCGAGGCGCGTCTGGCGCAGGTCGAAGTGCTGGAGTCCCCCAGCCTGTTCTTCCGGGGCATGGCCGGTACGCGCCTGCCGATCGCCGTGGCGCACGGGGAAGGCTTTGCGGACTTCTCGCAGCGCGGTGATGCTGGTCAAGTGATCCGGGCCATGCGGTATGTGGACGGCAAGGGCCAGGCCACGGAGCAATATCCGCTGAATCCGAACGGCAGCCCGGGCGGCCTGACGGCAGTGACCACGGCCGATGGCCGCTTCACCGCGCTGATGCCGCATCCGGAGCGGGTGTTCCGCAACATCCAGATGAGCTGGACCGGCGGCGACACGGCCACCTTCAGCCCCTGGATGCGGATGTTCCGTAACGCCCGCGTCTGGGTGGGTTGATTCAGGCCAGGCCCGACAGCAACTCGTAGGAGCGGCGCCGGGCCTTGGCGTCATGCACGGCGCAGGCGACGATGAATTCGTCGGCGCCGGTCCGCGCCTGCACTTCCTGCAGGCCGGCCTTGACGGTGGACGGTGAGCCCACAATCGATTCGGCCAGCATGCGCTCCACCTGGAACTGCTCGGACGGCGTCCAGACGTCATCCATCTGCGCAATCGGGCGGGGCAGCAGGCCTCGCTGGCCGCGCTGCATGCCCAGGAAACGCTGCTGGATCGACGTAAAGAGGTGGCGCGCCTCGGCATCGGTATCGGCCACGATGATGTTCAGGCCGACGGCCGCATAAGGCTTGGGATGCTTCTCGCTGGGCCGGTATTGGGCGCGGTACATCTCCAGAGCCTGCATCAACATGGCCGGTGCGAAGTGAGAGGCAAAGGCGAAGGGAAGGCCCATGTACGCTGCCAGCTGGGCCCCGTACAGGCTGGAACCCAGCAGCCAGATCGGCACTTCCGTGCCTTGTCCCGGCACGGCCCGCACGACCTGACCCGGCGTGGCCGGCGCCAGATAAGCCTGCAGTTCCAGCACGTCTTCGGGGAAACGGTCTTCGTGGGCGGTCGACAGATGTCGGCGCAGGGCGCGCATGGTGGGCCCGTCCGTGCCCGGTGCACGGCCCAGGCCCAGGTCGATGCGGCCAGGGAAGAGGGTGGCCAGGGTGCCGAATTGCTCGGCAATGGTCAGTGGCGCATGGTTGGGCAGCATGATGCCGCCCGACCCGACGCGAATGCGCTCCGTGGCGGCTGCGATCTGCCCGATCAGCACCGCCGTGGCGGAGGAAGCCACGCCCTCCATGTTGTGATGCTCGGCCACCCAGAAGCGCTCATAACCGAGCCGCTCCGCCCATTGGGCCAGCGCAATGCTGTCCCGCAGAGCCTGGGCGGGCGAGCCGCCTTCCACCACAAACGCCAGATCAAGAATGGAGAGTTTTGAAGCCATGCCGCCAGTCTAGGACGGGCGGGGCAGACGCGTCGGCGGCAAGGCTATTGGACTTGTGGTGATCCCTCCGGGGTCACTTGGGCTCCTCCACCACGTTCATCGAATCCGAGGGTGAGGAGTCGAAGTAGACCCAGTCGTACTTCTTGGGGTCCACCGTGGAGTCACCAGGCGGGTACTGGGCCACCCACGCTTCGTACTCCGGGCTGGTCCAGGTGGACGTGCCGTAGACATGGGTGTTGCCGTTCGTGGCCCGGTCCGGCTTGCAGTACAGCAGGAAACGCGTCATGCCGTAGTACCGCCCCTTGGCCCACTGCATCACATTGACCGCGCGTGACATGGCCACGTCGCTGTAGGGATCGCACTGGGTGCCAGGCGTGACGCGCGGGAGACGCACATTGGCGCCGTTGCGGATGTAGAAGTTGAACTTGTTGTTGGTGGTGTCGATGCTGCCGAGTTTGAAGGTCCTGCCGTTGATCTTGACTTCGTCAGCGGTGACCGAAGATGAACTGAGCTGGTTCGCGCTCAGCGACTTGGCCTCGACGTTGTGAGCGATCAGGGCGCTGTTCACCCCCATGACCATGTTGCCGTTGACCGACATGACGGCCGTACGCCCCTGCGTCGGGAGCGACGTGCCCAGGCCCACCACCGCCGTGCTTCCGGCAATCTGCTGACCCTGCACCAGATCGGCATTGGTCAGGTTGTGGCCGGCCAGGTCCCAGGTCGGGCTGGTGCCGGTGCCCGAGCCACCGCCAGCGGTAGTGCCGGTGTCCGCCACCAGGTTGACGAGGGCGAGGATGCCCGGCATGCCCTGCAGGCGGTCGCGCGAGCGGATGGGATTGTCCGATTCCGAATGACCGTACAGGCCCCGCATGACGGTGGTTTCCGCCATCGTGGCCCCTCTCAGGGTGGACAGCCGTCCGCCGAAGCCGGCGCGCTCCAGCGCTGCGCCCATTTGCGCGGACGCACCGAGCGGCAGCGGGTCGTTGCCGTAGTAATAGGGCTGTGTGTTGAAGACCACAGACTCAAGCGCGATGTCGGAGCTGCCCTGGCCCGGTGTGGGCGTGGGGGTGGTCGTGGTGCCACCGCTCGTCGCCAGCTTCCCGAACTGCCACTGCTCGGGGAACTTTTCCTGCATGTAGCGGCAGTACTGGGAGCCGTTGAAGAAGTACCGGGCCTTGCCTTGCGACACGATGCCGCCGGGTTGGGTGGCCGACTCAATCTCATCAAGCGTGTAGAGCGGCAGTACTTTGTTCGGGTCGGCCGAATCCACGATGACGAGGCGGTTCTCTCGGCTGTAGTAAGGGTCTTGCGTGCCGGTCCCGATGGTGGCGGACTCCCCGTTGTAGCAATTGACGCCGTTGATGGTCGGGGGCAGGTCCAGCGCCGCACGCGTGAACGGGGTGGTGATGACCTGTCGCTTGGCGGCCGTGGTGGTGGCTGCGCTCACGCTGCCGCCTGTGGCGAGATCCACCGAGGGGAACTCCGCAACCAATGGCCCCGTGCCCGGGGTGCCGCCGGGGCCCGTGGTGGTGTTGGGGACCGGGCGGATCCAGACCGCGATTCGGGCGACGGCCGAGTCACCGGTGGCCAGTTCCTCGACCACCCCGGGCGAGAAGGGAAGCAGCAATTGGTCGTTGGCCCTCACCAGATTGAGTCGGTTCAGGTCCAGGACTGTCGGCTGAAAACCGTTTTCCACCGTCACATCGCCCAGCTTGAGCGAGCACCCGGTGGGGAGTGGCGGCTTCGTTGAGTTGGCGGGACCGCCAAAGACGTACATGGGCTCTGCGCAACTGGCGGGCAAGGCTTGAATCTGGCGGCCGTATCGCTTCATGTAGCGCTCGGCGCCCTCGCTGATGGTGGCGAGCTGTTCACCGACGGCGACGCCCTGGCGCACGATCTGCGTATAACGCAGGCCCGCCAGCAAGGACGCCGACAGGCCGACGATGATGACGCCGGACACCGCCGTTTCCATCAGGGTGAAGCCGCGCTCGCGCAAGGGGCGTCGGCGACGACCGCGAACGCCGCCCGGGTTGCGATGCTGACGCAAGGGGGACGCGCTGGGCCCGTCCCACACGGTGGGTGAGCGGTGGGCGGACCTGATGTTGGAGGATGGGGAAGATCGTACTGGCAGGCGTGGTGGCATGACAGAAGCGCGGAGGCGCGCGTGATGAGAAGTGCGGCCATGATTCCCCGGGGCGCCGACTTCAACAATTACAGCAATGTGCTGTGTGCCACCCAAAAGTTGAGTGAGAGGTGGGTGAAGCACCCTCTATAGGTGGGGAGGTCGGTGGAGGGCCGACCCGATCACGCGGGGCAGGGGTCCCGGTAGTCCTCGGCAATCTGTCGGAAGCGGTCCTGCACGTGGAGGAAGGCATCCACCACATCGGGGTCGAAGTGAGTGCCCCGGCCCTGCGCAATCAGTTGCACGGCGGCTTCATGCGGCATCGGCGGCTTGTAGACCCGGCGGGTGATCAGTGCGTCATACACATCGGCCACCGCCATCAGACGGGCCGGCAGCGGAATGTCTTCGCCGCGCAGGCCCCGCGGATAGCCGGAGCCGTCCCATTTTTCCTGATGGCCGTAGGCGATGTCCTTGGCCGTCTGCAGGAAGGCCACCGGGGTGCCCAGTTGCCGCTCGGCCTGCTCAATGGCATCCCGCCCGAGCGTGGTGTGGGTCTTCATCACTTCGAACTCGTCCGGCGCAAACGGACCTGGCTTGAGCAGGATGCGGTCGGGAATGCCCACCTTGCCAATGTCATGCAGCGGCGCTGACTTGAACAGGGTGGCGATGTACTGGTCGGTCAGCAGTGCGCAGAAGCGCGGATGCTGCCGCAGTGCCTCCGCGAGCGTACGCACGTAATGCTGCGTGCGCCGCAGATGCTGCCCGGTTTCGTTGTCACGGGTCTCGGCCAGCGAGGCCATGGCGTGAATGGTCACGTCCTGGATGGCAGCCAGCTCGGCGGTGCGTCGCTGCACCTCATGCTCCAGGTAGCTGGCCTTGTCCCGCAGGAAATCGGCACTGGCCTTGAGTTGCAGATGGGTGCGCACCCGTGCCAGCACCAGCGGCGGGCTGATGGGTTTGGTGATGTAGTCCACCGCGCCCAACTGAAAACCGCGGGCTTCGTCCTGCGTGTCCACCCGCGCGGTCAGGAAGATCACCGGAATGTCGCGGGTGGTCGGCTGCGCCTTGATGGCCTGGCAGGTGTCGTAGCCGTCCATGCCCGGCATCATCACGTCCAGCAGGATGAGGTCGGGCAGCGGCGCCGTCTCCAGCCGCCGCAGCGCTTCATACCCGTCCGCCGCGGTCACCACGTGATAGTGCATGTCCAGCAGCGCGCCCATCAGGGCCAGATTGGTCGGCGTGTCGTCCACGACCAGAATCGTTGAACGCGGCGCGGTGGCCGGTTCCTCGTGCAATGTCATGCGGCGCTCCCTGTGTCTGGCCGGGGCGACTGCGGGCCGCCCGAACGTGTGTGGTCCGCCAGCATGCCTGATAGTAGCGGCGCGAGGGGCTGAGTGGGGACGCTCAGCCCCTGCTGCATAAGGGTTGCCGTCCTACACCTGGGGATAAACGCTCCGCACTACGATCCGGGTCATGACAGTGCGTACGAGTCCGGCTTCCGACCTGATCGTCGCCCGGCCGGAGGGGCTGTACTGCCCGGCAGGTGACTTCTATATCGACCCCTGGCGCCCGGTGGCGCGGGCGGTCATCACCCATGCCCACAGCGACCATGCACGCTGGGGCCACGGCCACTACCTCGCCCATGAGCACAGCGCCGCCATCCTGCGCCGCCGACTGGGCGCGGATATTCAGTTGCAAACCCTGCGCTACGGCGAATCGATTCATCATCACGGCGTACGACTCTCGCTGCATCCCGCCGGCCATGTGCTGGGCTCGGCCCAGGTCCGGCTGGAGGTGGGCGGCGAGGTCTGGGTGGCATCCGGCGACTACAAACTGGAGTCCGACGGGACCTGTCCCCCCTTTGAACCGGTGGCCTGCCACACCTTCATCACTGAGTCGACCTTTGGCCTGCCCATTTACCGCTGGCCCTCCCAACCCGAACTGTTCCAGGACATCAACGCCTGGTGGGCTGCCAATGCGGCGCAGGGCAGGGCGTCGGTGCTGTATGCGTATGCCTTGGGCAAGGCGCAGCGCTTGCTGCATGGGCTGGATCCGGCCATCGGCCCCATCGTCTGCCACGGCGCGGTGGAGCCGCTCAATGCGGTCTATCGCGATCATGGGGTGTCCCTGCCGCCGACGGTGATGGCCACGGATCCGTCGCTGGACCGGGCCAGTCTGGGGCGGTGCCTGGTGATCGCCCCGCCGTCCGCCGCCCGTTCGACCTGGCTGCGCCGTTTCGGGCCCGACCTGGCCGACGCCTTCGCCAGTGGATGGATGCAATTGCGCGGCACGCGGCGCCGGCGCGGCGTGGATCGCGGCTTTGTCGTGTCGGACCATGCCGACTGGCCGGGGCTGCAGACCGCGATTCGGGCGACTGGCGCCGAGCGGGTCTTCGTCACCCATGGCAGCGTGCCGGTGATGGTGCGCTGGCTTTGTGAGCAGGGCCTGCAGGCGCAGGCCTTCGCCACGGAATACGGCCAGGAGGACGACACGGAGCCCAGCGCACCGGCAACTGAGACGGAGACAGAGACGAAGGCCGAGACGGAGACGGGGGCCACAGACTCATGAAGGCCTTCGCCGCGCTGTACCGCGCCCTGGACGCGTCCACCGGCAGCCTGGCCAAGCAGGCCGCCTTGCAGTCCTACCTGCGCGAAGCCCCGCCGGCCGATGCCGCCTGGGCGGTCTATTTCCTGGCCGGCGGCAAGCCACGCCAACTCGTGCCGGTGAAGCTGCTGCGCGAGCAGGCGCGGCAGGCATCGGGTCTGCCCGAGTGGCTCTTTGACGAATGTTATGAGGCGGTGGGTGACCTCGCCGAGACCTTGTCCCTGCTGCTGCCGCCGCCCACCCAGGTGACCGAATGGCCGCTGTCCGACTGGATGGAGCAGCATCTGCTGCCGCTGCGCGGTCTGCCGCCGGAGACGCTGGTCGAGCGCTTGCAGCAGCAGTGGCAGAGGCTGGCGGCGGATCAGCGCCTGGCCTATTTCAAGCTGATCACCGGGGCCTTCCGGGTGGGTGTGTCCAGGTTGCAGGTCACGCAGGCCCTGGCGGCCGTCAGCGGTGTCGACGCCCGGCAGATCGCCCAGCGCCTGATGGGCTACACCCACATCGGCGCCCGCCCGGTGGCGGCGGACTTCCTGGCACTGATCGCGCCGGAGGAGCTGCAGCCGGACGGCCCGTCGCGCGGCGGCCAGCCCTATCCGTTCTTCCTGGCCCATCCCTTCACCCAGCCGGTGGCGCAATTCGACGCGCAACTGGGCCCGCCGCAGGACTGGCTGGTGGAATGGAAGTGGGACGGCATCCGCGCCCAACTCGTCAAGCGCGAGGGCGGGGTGTGGTTGTGGTCGCGCGGCGAGGAGCTGATCAGCGACCGCTTCCCCGAACTTCAGGCCATGGGCGACGCCTTGCCGGACGGCACCGTACTGGACGGTGAAGTCCTCATCTGGCGGGACGACCGCGTGCAGCCCTTCGCGGAACTTCAGCGCCGCATCGGTCGCAAGCTGCTGGGCCCCAAGCTGCTGCGGGAGCTGCCCGCGGTGCTGGTGGTCTACGACCTGCTCGAAGCCCAGGGCCAGGACTTGCGGGACCATCCCCAGCATGAGCGGCGCCAGCGGCTGGAGCGGCTGGTGGCCGAGCAGCAGCATCCGGCCTTGATCCTGAGCCCGCTGGTGACCGCCGAGACCTGGTCCGACCTGGCCCGCGTGCGGGAGGAGGCGCGTGAGCGCGGCGTGGAAGGCATGATGCTCAAGCGACTGGACGCCCGCTATGGCGTAGGCCGCACCAAGGAAGTGGGCGTCTGGTGGAAATGGAAGATCGACCCGATGTCAGTGGATGCGGTGCTGCTGTATGCGCAGCGCGGCCATGGCCGCCGCGCCAGTCTCTACACCGACTACACCTTCGCCGTCTGGAACGGCCCGCCCGACGACCCGGCCCGCCAACTGGTGCCGTTTGCCAAGGCGTATTCGGGCCTGACCGACGAGGAGATCCGCGCCGTGGACGCCATCATCCGCAAGACGACGGTGGAGAGCTTCGGTCCGGTGCGCAGCCTGCAACCGACGCAGGTGTTCGAGCTGGGCTTTGAAGGCATCTCGCGCAGCAGCCGCCACAAAAGCGGCCTGGCCGTCCGTTTCCCGCGCATGCTGCGCTGGCGCACCGACAAACCGGTGACCGAGGCCGATTCCCTCAACACTCTGCAGGCCCTGCTGCCCGGAGGCCCGACGTGACCCAAGCCGCGCAATGGCTGACGCAGCGGGGCTGGGCCGCCTTCGACTTTCAGCGTGAGGTCTGGGCCGCCATGGCGCAGGGACGCAGCGGTCTGCTGCATGCCAGTACCGGCAGCGGCAAGACCCTGGCCGTCTGGCTGGGGGCGCTGGACGCCTTGCCGGCTCAAGGGGTCGAGGGGCGGGGGGACAAACCGCCGCCGCTGTCCGTGGTCTGGATCACGCCGATGCGCGCATTGGCCGCGGACACGTTCCGCGCGCTGCAGGAACCCATGCGGGACCTGCATCCGGACTGGACCATCGGCCTGCGTAGCGGCGACACCACCTCCAGCGAGCGCGCCGCGCAGGACCGGCGACTGCCCACCGTGCTGGTCACCACCCCGGAAAGCCTGTCCCTGCTCATGTCCCGCGCCGATGCGCCGGACCTGCTGCGCCATGTGCGCCTGACGGTGGTGGACGAATGGCATGAGCTGATGGGCAACAAGCGCGGCGTGCAGACGCAGCTGGCGCTGGCCCGGCTGCGGCGCTTCCAGCCGGGGTTGATGTCCTGGGGCCTGTCCGCGACGCTGGGCAATCTGGATGAAGCTCTGCAGACCTTGCTCGGGCCGGCGGAACCGGCGCACGCGGACTCGCATCCGCACCCATCCCCGCACCCATCCCCGCAACCACCCTCGCAACCCGCTCGGCTGCCTCCCGCCTTGGTGCAGGGCAGCACCGACAAGACCCTGGTGATCGACACCCTGCTGCCCGTCACCGCCGAGCGCTTCGCCTGGGCCGGCCACATGGGCCTGCGCATGCTGCCGCAAGTGGTGCAGGCCATCGAGGAGAGCGAGAGTTGCCTGGTCTTCACCAACATGCGCTCGCAGGCGGAACGCTGGTATCGGGCACTGCTGGAAGCGCGGCCGGACTGGGCGGGTGTGCTCGCACTGCATCACAGCTCTCTGGACCGTGAGGTGCGGGAATGGGTGGAGCTGGGCCTGAAGGAAGGCCGCATCAAGGCGGCCGTCTGCACTTCTAGCCTGGACCTGGGCGTGGACTTCCTGCCGGTGGACCGGGTGCTGCAGATCGGCTCGGCCAAGGGCGTGGCCCGGCTGGTGCAGCGGGCGGGGCGCTCGGGGCATGCGCCGGGGCGACCGTCCCGCATCACCCTGGTGCCGACCCACAGCCTCGAACTGGTGGAGGCGGCTGCGGCACGGGAAGCGGTGTCGACCGGTCAGGTGGAGGCCCGGCACAGCCCGCGTGAGCCGCTGGATGTACTGGTGCAGCATCTGGTGACCGTCGCCTTGGGAGGCGGCTTCCGGCCCGACGACTTGCTCAGTGAGATCCGCAATACCGTCGCCTATCAGCACCTCAGCGCCGAGGCCTGGCAATGGTGCCTGGACTTCGTGCGGCAGGGCGGCCCGTCGCTGGCGGCCTATCCGGACTATCACCGCGTGGTGCCGGATGAAGACGGCCTGTGGCGGGTGCCGGATGCGCGGCTGGCGCGTCGGCACCGGGTCAACATCGGCACCATCGTCAGTGATGCCGCCATGACGGTGCAGTATTTGGGCGGGGGGCGACTCGGCACGGTGGAAGAGGGCTTCATCGCCCGTCTCAAGCCGGGCGATGCCTTCATGTTCAGCGGCCGGCTGCTGGAGCTGGTGCGGGTGGAGCAGATGACCGCGCTGGTGCGCCGGGCCACGGCGGGCCGCGTGGCGCTGCCGCGATGGAACGGCGGCCGCATGCCGCTGTCCAGCACCTTGGCCGATGCGGTGCTGCGGCAGTTGCAAGCGGCCGACGAGGGTCGCTTCGACAGTCCGGAGATGGCCTGCGTCCGCCCGCTGATCGACATCCAGCGGCGCTGGTCCGGCGTGCCGACGCCGGACGTGCTGCTGGCCGAGACCTTCAAGTCCCGCGAGGGCTGGCATCTGTTCCTCTATCCCTTCGCCGGTCGGCAGGTGCATCTGGGCCTGGCCGGTCTGCTGGCCTGGCGGGCGGCGCAGCCCGAGACCGGCACCTTCTCGATCGCGCTGAACGATTACGGCATTGAACTGCTCAGCGCCAAGGCGATCGACTGGCAGGAGCGGTTGCCCGGCCTGCTGGGGCTGCCGCCGATGGAGCAGTTGCTGGGCGAGGTACTGGCCAGCCTCAATGCGACCGAACTGGCGCGGCGGCGATTTCGGGAGATTGCGCGGGTGGCAGGGCTGATCTTCCAGAGCCATCCGGGTGAGCGCCGCAGCAATCGCCAGTTGCAGGCCTCGGCCAGCTTGTTCTTCGAGGTGTTCCAGCAATACGACCCGAACAACCAACTGCTCAAGCAGGCCGAACGTGAGCTGCTGACCCAGGAGCTGGATGTGCAGCATCTGGCGCAGGCGCTGGGCCGCATGCAGGGCCAGACCCTGCGCATCCATGCGCTGCGCAAGCCCACGCCGCTGGCGTTTCCGCTGATGGTGGAGCGCTTTCGCGAGAAGCTCAGCAATGAATCGCTGGCGGACCGGATTGCGCGCATGGTCTCGGCGCTGGAGCGCAGTGCGGGCGGGGAGACGGTGGGCACGTCGCATGAACGCGCCGACCAGGTCTTTGCGCGGGCGGATGCGCCGGACATGGCGGTCGGGCAGTCGCTCGCGCTGGAGACACGCGGGGATACCTCCGGCGACCGGGCACCGTCCGCGAGTCGGGGGTCGCGCCGATCACGAAGCGCCAACGCGCGTCCTTCGCGGGTCAAGCGTCGTGCCGCGCCCGTGGATGTTCACTGATCAGCGCTGGCGCCCTCCATGCCGCGATGAGGTCGCCCCTCCTCGGCGATGATGGCGCCATGGCATCGCTTGTGAATTTCACATTGCCGGCAGGGGCCCGGCGTCTGACGGTCGGCGACGATGTGCTGGACCTGCTGCCCGGACGGGCCGCCTGGTGGCCGTCGCAGCGCACCCTGTTCGTGGCGGATGTGCACATCGGCAAGGCGGCGAGCTTCCGGGCGCTGGGCCAGCCGGTACCTGCCGGCACCACGCAGGACAACCTGGCGCGGCTGACCGCGCTGGTGCAGGACTGCGAGGCGGAGCGTCTGGTCGTGCTGGGCGACTTTTTGCACGCCGCAGCGGCCCAGCAGGCGCAAGTGGTGGACCAGGTGCAGGTCTGGCGCGACCGGCTGAGCACGCTGGACTGCGTGCTGGTGCGCGGCAACCACGACAGCCATGCCGGGGATCCGCCCGCATCGCTGCGTTTCCAGGTGGTGGATGAGCCCAGTCCGATGGGGCCGTTCCTGGCCTGCCATCATCCCGGCGCGCGACCGGGCGGACTGGTCCTGGCGGGCCACCTGCATCCCGCCGTGGCGCTTCGCGGGCAGGCCCATGATCGGCATCGGCTGCCGTGCTTCTGTCTGACCCGGGACCAACTGATCCTCCCCGCATTCGGCGCCTTCACCGGCACCACGCTGCAAGGCCTGCCCGACGGGGCACGCTGTTTTCCAATCGCCGCAGACCAGGTGCTGGGACCTATCGCCGCTTGAGCGTGCGATGCCATGACGGCTTGGTGGTTTGGCGGCGTGGCGGCTTGACGCCTAGGGCAGCAGCCCACCCACATCCGTGTGGAAGTCCCCGACCTCCGTCCACGCCTTGAGGTCGGCGGGCACATCAAAGACTTTGGACAAGGCCTCAGCCGCTTCCTCCGCAGAGGCGAAGGAGTCGCCCCAGGGCAAGCTGTTGTGCTTGACCCGCCATCGACGGGAGAGACGGGGCTTGATGGAGAAGGTGCCTTCCGGCCCCTGGAAGACATAGGTGACGATGTCGAGATCCATGGTGGCACTCCGCAATCGGCGCTGCGGGCCGGTGGGGGCCCGCGCGCGCCAGAGTTCCAGGCTATCGCAGCCGTCCTGGGCGGATGGCTGCTCCGTGGCAGTGTCGCCCTTGGCGGGGACGCGTCGGCGTCGGGCGATCATTCGTCGTCTCCGTCATCCCAACGGGAGGATGCGCCGCGCTGACCAGACAGCAGATGCGGCACCCAGGTCAGGATGGCCAGGGCAATCAGCATGCTGAGCACCGCCGTGGCCTCGCGGCCCATGCCGCAGGCGATGCCGATGGCGGCGGTCATGAAGATGCCGGCCGCCGTGGTCAGGCCCTGGATGCGGCCCGGCTCCTCCTTGTGCTTGATGATGGCCCCGGCCCCCAGAAAACCGATGCCGGCAATCACGCCCTGCAGCACCCGGCTCATGTCGGCCGTCGCCATGCCGGCCTGCTGCGGCACCAGCACAAACATCGCCGCACCCAGGCTGACCAGCATGTGGGTCCGCAGGCCCGCCGCCTTGCCATGGCTCTCACGCTCATAGCCCAGGATGCCGCCCAGCAAGGCCGCCAGCATCAGCCGCACCACGATGCGAGTGGCCTGGGCCACGTCCGGCACGTCCGAGAACTCCTGACGCAGGGTGTCCACCACTGCGTCGAGTGTCGACATGCCGGACGCGCTCATGCTGGCACCTCTCCGTCTTCGAAACTGAATCCCTCCGCGGGGTGCACGGCCCAGGCGCCGTTGCCCTTCAGGTGCAGCACATGGCTGTGATGCTTGAGCACGGCAGGGCGGTGGGCAATGCTCACCAGAGTGACACCGTCGGTGCACAGGCGCTTGTACAGGCGGTTCTCATTGATGCCGTCCAGCGCGCTGGTGGCCTCGTCCAGAATCACCATGCGCGGCTTGCGGACCAGCACCCGGGCGAAGGCCAGACGCTGCTGTTCCCCCATGGAGAGCACCTTGTCCCAGTCCTGCACCGCGTCCAGTCCGCCGACCCGCTCGGCCAGTTCGGGCAGGGCCACTTCGGTGAGGATCTCCAGCAGGTCGGCGTCGTTCAGTGAAGTCTTGGTGTCCGGATAGATCATCTGGCTGCGCAGCGACCCTTGTTGCAGATAGGGCCGCTGGGGCAGGAAGAAGATGTCTTCAATGGCCGGATGCTCGATGGTGCCGGAGCCGGTTTTCCAAAGGCCGGCAATGGCGCGCAGCAGGGAGCTCTTGCCGCATCCGCTGACGCCGGTGATGAGCAGGCTTTCGCCCGGCTTCAGATGCAGGTCCAGCTTCTCCACCAGCTTGCGGTCGAATTGCGGCGTGAACAGGGTGAGCTCGCGCAGGGCCAGTTGATCGCCCTTGGCGGTCTGGATCTTTTCCTGCTCGCGCAGCGCGCGGTCCTTGCGCTTGATGATCAGCTCCGACAGCGCATGCAGGCGGTCGATGCCGGCGACGAAGCGCGAGAGGCTCTCGAAGTTCTCAACGATCAGCGACACCGCCGTGAGCACAGCGGCGAAGGCCCCGGCGGCCTGCACGGCGGCGCCCACTTCCAGGTCCCCGGACAGGACCCGGTCGGCCAGGATCACGGCCGGCACCACCAGCGTCAGCTGGCTGAAGCCACGCTGGAAGAGGTTGAGGGAGCGCTGCTTCTTGATGAGCTTGGCATAGTTGTCATAGACCTCCCCGAAGCGCTGTTCGATGTTGGCCCGTTCCTGCGGTTCGCCGCGATAGAAGGCGATGGATTCGGCGTTCTCGCGCAGCCGCATGAGGCCGAAGCGGAAATCCGCTTCGCGCCGCAACTGCCAGAAGTTCAGCCGGATCAGCGGTGAGCCAAACACATACAGCGCCAGGAAGGTGCCGACGATGGCATACACCGCGAGGAAGGCCACCAGGGCCTTGGACAAGGACCACAGCACGGCGCTGAAGGCCACCAGCTGCATGGCCGAGCCAGTCAGCATCAGCAGGAAGTGGGTGGAGCGGCCGGTGAAGGTGTTGATGTCTTCGCTGATCCGCTGGTCGGGGTTGTCGATGTCACCGCCGTTGCCGATCTCGTAGTACTTGCGGCCGTTGAGGTAGCCGTCGAGGAAGCGCCCGGTGAGCCAGCGTCGCCAGTGGTTGGAGAAGGCGTCACGCATGTAGTAGTAGAAGGCGTAGACGGGCACGGCGAAGGCCAGCACCAGCAGCGTGTCGCGTACGGCCAGCCAGAAGCGGCTGCGCTCGTGGGCGGCCAGGGCGGAGGTGAGCTCGCCGGTCTTGTCGTTGAGCAGCACCGCGAGCTGGGTCTCGCAGAGCATCAGCACGACCATCAAGGCGAGCAGGGTCCACGCCGCGCGCTTTTGGTCACCCAACCAGTAGGGTTTGGCCAGTTGCATGAATTGCCGCCAGGCCGCCAGGGACAGGCCTGGGGGGCGGCGCAGTCGCTTCTTGCGAGGGGCACCGGGGGCGGCCGTGGAATCAGACGCGGCGCCCGGTCCGTTGGACGGGGCACCCGAGGATGAGGAAGCGGAGGTAGGACGTGCAGTCGCAGCGCCGGAGGGGGTGGCGGGATCGGGTGCGTGGAGGGCGGTCGGGGGCATGAATGAGCCTGAAGCTTCCGTATGCCTGCACGGTAGCCCGCCCGGATCACGAACCTTGTCGGACGCTGCCGACAGTGGGTGAAGGAGAGAGGCGCTTCTCAGAGCGCCTGGCGCGCTGAGAAAGCACCCATGCGCTGGTTAAGCGTCGCAGCGCGGGCTGGAATTGCTCCGCAGAATCCATCGTTCGGACTTGCGGGTCAGCAGCGCCAGGGACGACAGGGTGCCGGTGCTGCAGGTGCCCGGATCCACCTCGGCGAACTGCTCCAGCTCGATGGTGTTGGCGTCCCGCCAACGCATGAAGCGGAAACTCACGCCGCGCTGTTCCGGCGTCGCCTCAAACTTGTAGCGCTCCACCAGCCGGTCTCCGTCCAGCGTCCACACCACCACGCCGTTGAATTCCGCGCCCGGCGATGCATGGGTCACGACCAGGGAGCGGCCGTCCGGCGACGGGTTCACATTGCCGTGCATCTCGTAGCGCGTACCGTCCTTGCGGGAGATCCACAGCACTTCGCTGCCAAAGGCCAGGGTGACGCGGACCACATAGAAGCCTTTGTCCGGGGACAGTCCGTCCAGGCGGAAGTCCACGTAAGGAATCTGGCCGCCATCGTCCGGCTCGGGCCGACGGCTGTCCAGCATCACCGGACGGCCCTGCTCGATGAACAGCATCAGCCGCTGCCCTTCACGCCGGGCGACTGGCCCGACCTTGCGGAGCACCTGCGCTTCGGCCTGCGCGCGGAAAGCCTCGTCGGAGCCGTCATCCAGCGCGGGCTGTTCGGAAACCATGGCCGCAGCGGATGCAGCCGTCGCCGGCGTTGGCGCCTGGCTGCGGGGCGCAATGGCGAGGGGCCTTGGCGCAGGGCCGCCGCCAGGGACGGCCGCAGCCAGCATGGGAATGGCCAGGGCGATCACGAGCAGCAGCGCGCCGATCACTTTCAAGGCAATGGGAATCTCGCGGGTGCTGGCGGGAGCGTCGGACTCGGGCGCGAGCGGGTCGTGCAGCGCGCCGGGAACAGTGGGCGAGGTCATGTAGGCGGGTCAGCGATCACTGAGGCGTCGCCCGATGCTGCAGCGACGCTTGGCCCGGCGCGCCTCCAGGTGCGCCGCAGGAGCGCGAGTCTAGAAGGCAGGGTTTCCTCGCACCAGGGAAAGTTACCGGCGGTCACAGGCTCGAACCCTGGTCCGCAGGGGACTGTGACAAATGCCTCGGTCCGGGAGGCTCGGCGCGCCCGCGGTCCCGGGTTCAGGGGACCGCAGCCTGCGTCAGGCGTAAGTGTTGAGGTTGCGCCCGAGGGTGCCAGCCGTCGCCAGTGCAGGCTGCGGCGGCAAGGCATCCAGCAGCGCGAGGGCGCCGGCCTGCTGCACATCCAGCGCTTTTCGCAGCACGAGCAGGCTGGCGGCCTGGCTGGTCGTGCCGGGCGCGGCGTTGGAGGCGCTGCTGACCGCAGCGGCGACGGTGGAGGCAGAGGTGATGTCCATGCCTTGTTATCGGCAGCGCAGCGGCCGGCCTAAATCGGTCGTGGGAAGACCCTGCCCGGCGCAGGGGTAGCCCCATGCCGGGGGAGGGCGTTCAAGCTTCAGCCGTGGATCGCCGCCGCCACGATCTGCCCGATGGAGATGCACATGGCCGCCACCACCACCGCCAGCGCCATGTTCTTGTGCTCGACGATCTCCTCCCACAGCTTGTAGGGGGTGAGCTTGTCGATGATGATGAAGCTGATCCAGAACACCAGCACCCCGATGACCGCATACAGGATGGAGCCCAGCACGATGCCGGGCTTGAGGTAGTCAAAACCTTCCATGCCACTCTCCTTGACGGTGCTGATGCACCCGTTACTTGTGTCCGCCGCCCCCGCTGCTGTAGCCGCCGTAGGAGCCACCGCCCGAGCCTGAATAGATCACACCGCTACCGCCGTTGCGTTTGCACTGCTGGTATTCGGCGCTGCTGGCGCCGTAGGTGTCCTTGAAGTCCTGGCAGTCGTCCCGGCTGCAGGCACGCAGGAAAGCAAACAGCAGCGCCACCAGCAGCATCAGCACCACGATCTTGACCAGCATGCCGGACGTGCCGGAGCCTGAGGTCACATCGCGCTGCAGGGCCTTCATCGAGTCCGCGCCCAGCGAGAACGCCCGCTGCACTTCGGACGCATCCACCGCGCGACCATGGCTCCAGGTGATCTCCAGGCCGGTCTGCTCCGAGCTGAGCAGCTCCAGCCGGGTGCCGTTGCGCCATTCATAGTCCCTCACCAGGGCCCGTTCTTCCCGGCGCACGCGCCAGTAGAACTCCCCCAGCACCCAGGTGACCTTGGCCGAGTAGGACCAGCGCCGCTTGAAGGGCTTGTCCTGGTAGCTGACGGTGTCCTTGCCGGTCTTGGCCGGTGCGCCGGTGATGGGGCGCACCACGCTCCAGCCTTCCTCGGTGTCCACCAGGAACGCGAAGCCTTCGGTCTTGTTGAACAGCAGGTATTCGCGCCAGAAGGTCTGCTCGTCCTCCGGGCTTTCGGGCAGGTCCACCCGCTCCATGTAGCCGACCACCTGCCACGGCTTGGGCGTGCCGCCGTTCAGGGCCAGCGAGCCGGTGGTGCCCAGCGGAATCTGCGGCTCACCGCCGTTGCTCTGCTGGAAGGCCGACAGGTCGGCCCCCGCGCCCTTGGAGATGTCCACCACCGATTTGCATTGGTGGCAGACGATCGACTGGGTGCTGTCCAGCCGCGGCTCCAGCGATGCGCCGCAGTTGGGACAGGGCAGGGTGCGGGAGGCGACGCTGGCGGTGCTGTCCTGCCGCAGACCGGTCATGGCCAGATCGGCCAGCTTGACCGAGCGGCCCACGGACCAGCTTGGCGCGGCGGGGTCGCTGTAGTCGAGTGTGGCGACCTCGCCCTGGGTGCTGCGCAGGTCCGCCACCCAGAAGCTGCTGTCCATGCGCGGCGGATGTGGCAACTCGCCTTCCGCAGCGGCCAGGGTGGCGCTGACCTTGGAGGCCACCTGCCACGCCGTGCCCGCCAGCATCTGCAGGCCGCCGACGTTCAAGAACTCCGCCGCAGGCGGGCGTTCCTGCAGCGGCGCCTCGAAACTCATCACGAACTGGCCGTTGTCCTCGCTCAGCCAGCCGCTGCGCGGCGTCTCGGTGGCGGAGGCATCGAACAGCACATGCCATTCATTCCAGCCGCCGTCGGCATAGGCCATCTGCAGGCGGCCCACCACCACAAAACCGGTGCCCGCAAACCGGCCCGCCGCGCCCAGCTGGAGCGGCGAGTAGTCCTGGAACAGTTCTGAGCTCTGCCCAATGCGGCGCAGCGTGTCGCCCTCACGCAGCAGCGTGGAGCGGCAATAACTGCAGACCGTGCTGGCGGACGCGGGCGAGGCGAACTCGACCGGTCCGCCGCAATTGGGGCAGTTCGCCTGCCAGCGGCGTTGGGGGGCGATCGTGGCCAATCAGGCGCCTGGAATCAGCTGAGTTTCTTGAGCAGCTCAGCCTTCTTGGCAGCGAACTCTTCGTCGGTGAGGATGCCCTTGGCTTTGAGGTCGCCCAGCTTCTCGAGCAGCAGCAGCACTTCGTCGGCGCTCTGGCTGACCGGTTGCGGGACCACGGCGGCGGCAGGCTGGCCCTGCGCCGGACCCTGACCTTGGGCCTGAGCCTGGTTCGGATTCAGCCCGCTCTGCAGTTGCTGGGCCAGCGTCTGGCCCAGCGCCAGACCGGCGCCCAGCCCCATCGCGTCGCCAGCGACGCCGCCACCGCCCGAGCCGACGCCTTCGGCCAGCTTGGGAATGGCCTGCGCCGTCTGGTATTGCAGGAACTGGTTCATGTTCTGGCCGATCATGCCCATGCCGATCTTCTGGTCGAGGATCTTCTGCAGTTCCTCAGGCAGGGACACGTTCTGCAGGGTGACCGATTCCAGCTTCAGGCCCAGGGCCTCGAAGGCGGGGGCCGTGGCGGCTTGCAGGGCCTTGGCGAATTCCACCTGGTTGGCAGCCAGGTCCAGGAAGGGGATGCCGGACTGGGCCACGGCATCGCTGATGTGCTGGAGCATCAGGCCACGCAACTGGCCGTCCAGCTCGGTGACGGTGTAGCGCTCGCGGGTGCCCGAGATTTCGGTGTGGAAGCGCTTGGCGTCCGCCACGCGGTAGCTGTAGTTGCCGAAACCGCGCAGGCGCACCGCGCCAAAGTCTTTGTCGCGGATGGTGACGGGCTGGGTGGTGCCCCAGCGCTGGTCCACCTGCTGGCGGGTGCTGAAGAAGTAGACGTCGCTCTTGAACGGGGATTCAAACAGCTTGTCCCAGTTCTTCAGGTAGGTCAGCACCGGCAGGGTCTGGGTGGTGAGCTTGTACATGCCGGGGCCGAAGACGTCCGCCACCTTGCCTTCGTTCACGAACACCGCCACCTGCGACTCCCGCACGGTGAGCGAAGCCCCGTACTGGATTTCGAAGTCCTGCATGGGGTAGCGCCAGGCGAGGACGCCGTTGTCGTCCTCCGTCCACTGGATGATGTCTATGAACTGTTTCTTGATGAAGTCCATCAGGCCCATGGCGCTGCTCCGAGAGAAAAGCGACCCTGTTGATCGCAGCGCGGAGTATCTCTCAGCCGCACAGGGGCGTCGCTCCCCCCGCGGGGGGGCGAGGGGGGTGGGGCACTTCGGAGCGGCCTTGCCGGGATGAAGGAAATCCCTGAGGCGGCCGGGTGCCCGTCTTTACGGAATCTTGATACCGGGCTCCCGAGCTTCTACACGCCTTTGACGGCCGGCTTTCTAGAGTTCAGTCATCCCAAAACGTCCCCGCTGCACGGGGCTGACTCTCATGGATGCACTGTTTCTTGGACTGAGTGCGCTGCTGTTCCTGGTGGCCGTCGGGCTGGCCATGGCCAGCCACCGGCTGGCGGAGGGCGAGTGATGACAGTCCTTTATTGGCTCACCGGCCTGATCTCGGCCGCCCTGTTTGTTTATCTGCTCGTGGCGCTGTGGCGCGCCGAGCGGTTCTGAAAGCTGGCCATGAACAGCCTGGCAACACTCAATCTGATTCTTTTCCTCGGCCTGGTCCTGCTGCTGGCCTGGCCGCTGTCCCGCTTGATCACCCGTCTGGCCACCGGCCGCCTGCCGGGGTGGATGCTGGCGGTGGAGCGTCCGTTCTTCCGCCTGGCCGGCATCCGGCCGGAACAGGGCATGCACTGGAAGCAGTACGCCCTGGCGCTGCTGATCTTCAACTTCCTGGGCGTGCTGGCGGTGTATGCGCTGCAGCGCCTGCAGGGCGTGCTGCCGCTCAATCCGCAGGGCATGGCGGGCGTGACACCGGACTCGGCCTTCAATACCGCCATCAGCTTCGTGGCCAACACCAACTGGCAGGGCTATGGCGGTGAGGCCACCATGAGCTACCTCACCCAGATGCTGGCGCTGACGGTGCAGAACTTCCTGTCCGCGGCCACCGGCATTGCCGTGGTCTTTGCCCTGATTCGCGGCTTCGTGCTCAAGCGCAGTGGTCAGGTGGGCAATTTTTGGTCGGACCTGAGCCGCATCACCGTCTGGCTGCTGCTGCCGCTGTCCTTCGTGCTGGCGATGATCTTCGTTCAGCAGGGGACGATCCAGAACTTCGACGCCTATCAGTCGGCGCAGACCCTGGAAGCCACCGATTACCAGACGCCGCGCCTGGGCGCCGACGGCCAGCCGGTCAACGACGACAAGGGCCAGCCGGTGATGGACAACCAGCGCACCACCACCCAGACCCTGGCCATGGGCCCGGTGGCTTCGCAGGAGGCCATCAAGATGCTGGGCACCAACGGCGGCGGTTTCATGAATGCCAACTCGGCTCATCCCTACGAGAACCCGACACCGCTGACCAATCTGCTGCAGATGATGGCCATCTTCCTCATCCCGGCCGCGCTGTGCCTGAGTTTCGGCCAGTGGGTCGGCGACTGGCGGCAGGGCGCAGCGGTGCTGTCCGCCATGACGGTGCTGTTCCTGGCCGGCGTGCTGGTGGCGACGCCGGCGGAGCAGGCGGGCAATCCGCTGGTGGCCGCGCAGGGCGTGGACATCCAGGCCAGCGACCTGCAGGCCGGCGGCAACATGGAAGGCAAGGAGACCCGCTTCGGCATCTCGGCCAGCTCGCTCTTCGCGGTGGTCACCACGGCCGCCTCCTGCGGCGCGGTCAATGCCATGCACGACTCCTTCACGCCCATTGGCGGCGCCGTGCCCATGGTGATGATGATGCTGGGTGAAGTGGTCTTCGGCGGCGTCGGCACCGGTCTTTACGGCATGCTGGTGTTCGCCATCCTGGCGGTGTTCATCGCCGGCCTGATGATCGGCCGCACGCCTGAATACCTGGGCAAGAAGATCGAACCCTTCGAGATGAAGATGAGCGCCGTGGCGCTGCTGGTCACGCCCATCGTGGTGCTGGCGGGCACGGCCGTGGCGGTGCTGACGCCACTGGGCACCGGCAGCGTGGCCAATCCGGGCGTGCACGGCTTCAGCGAGATCCTCTACGCCTTCACCTCCGCCGCCAACAACAACGGCAGCGCCTTCGCCGGCCTGTCCGCCAACACCCCGTTCTACAACACGCTGCTGGGCATCGCGATGTGGCTGGGCCGCTTCCTGATGATCGTGCCGGTGCTGGCCATTGCCGGCAGCCTGGCCGCCAAGAAGAAGGTGCCAGTGGGCGAGGGCACCTTGCCCACCCACGGCCCGCTGTTTGTGGTGCTGCTGATCGGCACCGTGCTGCTGGTCGGCCTGCTGAACTATGTCCCCGCGCTTGCGCTCGGCCCGATCGTGGAGCACCTCATGCTCCTGGCCCATTGATGCGCCGGAGCCCATCATGACAACTCAACTCAAGACGTCTTCCTCTCTGGCCCCGACCACCCCTGTGGCGGGTGCGCCTGGGGCCGCACCGGCCGCTGGCAACGGACATCCCGGCGCCACGCCGCCCAGCCGCGGCCCGCGCGCCCAGCGCGACGGCAGCCTGTGGGACCCCGCGCTGGTGAAGCCCGCGCTGCGCCAGTCCTTCGCCAAGCTGGCCCCGACGGTCCAGTTGCGCAATCCGGTGATGTTCGTGGTGTACGCGGGCAGCATCCTGACCACCGGCCTGTGGCTGGCCAGCTTCGCGGAACCCGCGCTGGCCGGTGCCGAAGGCCCGGGCTTCATGCTGGGCATCGCGCTGTGGCTGTGGTTCACCGTGCTGTTTGCCAACTTCGCCGAAGCCTTGGCGGAAGGCCGGTCCAAGGCCCAGGCCGCCTCGCTGCGCGGGCTCAAGGCCAAGACCTGGGCCAAGAAGCTGGACCAGCCCCGTCACGGCTCTTCGTGGCATCCGGTCAACTCCGACGAACTGCGCAAGGGTCATGTGGTGCTGGTGGAAGCCGGCGACCTGGTGCCGCTGGACGGCGAGGTGATCGAAGGCGTGGCGTCAGTGGACGAAAGCGCCATCACCGGTGAATCCGCTCCGGTCATCCGGGAATCCGGCGGCGACTTCTCCGCCGTGACCGGAGGGACGCGCGTGCTGTCCGACTGGATCGTGGTGCGCATCGCGGTGAATCCGGGCGAGGCGTTTCTCGACCGCATGATCGCCATGGTGGAGGGCGCCAAGCGCCAGAAGACCCCCAACGAGATCGCGCTGACCATCCTGCTGGTGGCCCTGACCCTGGTCTTTCTGGTGGTCACGGTGACGCTGCTGCCGTTCTCGCTCTACAGCGTGACCGCCGCCGGCGCCGGCACGGTGGTGTCGATCACCGCCCTGGTGGCGCTGCTGGTCTGCCTGATCCCGACCACCATCGGCGGCCTGCTCTCGGCCATCGGCGTGGCCGGCATGAGCCGCCTGATGCAGGCCAATGTGGTGGCCACCTCGGGCCGTGCGGTGGAAGCCGCCGGTGACGTGGACGTGCTGATGCTGGACAAGACCGGCACCATCACCCTGGGCAACCGCCAGGCCAGTGCCTTCCTGGGCGCCCCCGGCGTGACCGAGCAGGGCCTGGCCGATGCGGCGCAACTGGCCTCGCTGGCCGACGAGACGCCGGAAGGCCGCAGCATCGTGGTGCTGGCCAAGCAGCGTTTCAATCTGCGGGAGCGCGAGCTGTCCAGCCTGCAGGCCCACTTCGTGCCTTTCACCGCCCAGACCCGCATGAGCGGTGTGGACTTCGGTGATGCGGCTGCCCCCCATCGCCAACTGCGCAAGGGCGCGGTGGACGCCATCCGCCGCTTCGTGGAGACCCACGGCGGCCAGATGCCGGCCCAGGTGACCGCCGCAGCGGATGAAGTCGCCCGCCGCGGCAGCACGCCGCTGGTGGTGGCGGACCTGGAAGCCGGCCGTGCCCGCGTGCTGGGCGTGGTGGAGCTCAAGGACATCGTCAAGGGCGGCATCAAGGAGCGTTTTGCGCAGCTGCGCCGCATGGGCATCAAGACGGTGATGATCACCGGCGACAACCGCCTGACCGCCGCCGCCATTGCCGCCGAGGCCGGTGTGGACGACTTCCTGGCCGAAGCCACGCCCGAGGCCAAGCTGCAGCTGATCCGCGACTACCAGGCCGAAGGCCGCCTGGTGGCCATGACCGGCGACGGCACCAACGACGCCCCCGCGCTGGCCCAGGCCGATGTGGCCGTGGCCATGGCCAGCGGCACGCAGGCGGCCAAGGAGGCCGGCAACATGGTGGACCTGGACTCCAACCCCACCAAGCTGCTGGAGATCGTGGAGACCGGCAAGCAGCTCCTGATGACCCGCGGCTCGCTGACCACCTTCTCCATTGCCAACGACGTGGCCAAGTACTTCGCCATCATCCCGGCGATGTTCCTGGGCGCCTATCCGCAACTGGCCGCGCTGAACGTGATGCAGCTGCACAGCCCGGCCTCGGCCATCCTGTCGGCGGTGATCTTCAATGCGCTGATCATCGTGGCGCTGATTCCGCTGGCACTCAAGGGCGTGGCCTACCGGCCCATCGGCGCCAGTGCGCTGCTGCGGCGCAACCTCTGGATCTACGGCCTGGGCGGGCTGGTCGTGCCATTCATCGGCATCAAGATCATCGACCTGCTGCTGGTGGCGCTGCATCTGGTCTGAGGACCGGACCTTCTGCCCAGCACTCAAGCTTCAAGGATTGTTCCTATGTCATCCCCCACAACTTCAACCTCGACCGCCACTCCCGGCCTGCGCACTGCGGATCGCAGCGGCGCGCAGGACACCGCGGTGAGCACCGCCGTGCCGCAATCGTCCATGCTCCAGATGCTGCGCCCGGCCCTGGTGGCCTTCGTGCTGCTCAGCGCAGTGACCGGTCTGCTGTATCCGGCGGCGGTCACCAGTCTGGCCAAGGCGGTGTTCCCGCGTCAGGCCTCGGGCAGCCTGGTGGAAGTGAATGGCCAGGTGGTCGGCTCCGAGCTGATCGGCCAGAACTTCAGCAGCCCGCGCTACTTCTGGGGCCGCCCGTCGGCCACTGGCCCGATGTCCAACAACGCTGCCAACTCCAGCGGCTCGAACCAGGGCCCGACCAACCCGGCGCTGGTGGATGCGGTGAAGGCGCGCATCGAGGCACTCAAGGCCGCGGACCCGGGCAACACGGCGCCTGTGCCGGTGGACCTGGTCAGCGCCTCCGCCAGCGGACTGGATCCGCACATCAGCATGGCTGCCGCCCGTTACCAGGCGGCGCGTGTCGCGCGTGAGCGTGGCCTGTCGCTGGAGACGGTGCAGCGCCTGATCCAGGCCCACACCGAAAGCCGTGACCTGGCGGTGCTGGGTGAGCCTCGCGTCAATGTGCTGATGCTCAACCTGGCGCTGGACAAGGAGCCGGGGCAGAAAACGGCACCCGTTGCGGCCGCCCCGGCGGCAACGACCGCGGAGCAGGGCGCCAGCGCTGCCGCCATGGGCGCCGCGCCCCCTCGGCAAGTGCCCTGATTCCCTCATCGGCAGCCGCTGCGCTGCCGACCTTCCGCGTCCCGGACTGTCCGAGCCTGGCCTGCTGTGATGCAGCCGCTCGGCGGGCCGCCGCATTCGCTTTTGACTTCACTATGAAAACTCGTCTGCTGACCCTGTTCCTGACCTCGTCCTGCCTGCTGCATGCCGCTGCGCGTGCCGAAGGCGAGGGGACCCCGCCGGCCCAGGGCCCGGCTGCTGCCGCCCCCACCGCCGCGCCGGCCGCAGCGCCCTTGACCGCCAACATCGCCCTGGTGTCCGATTACCGCTTCCGCGGCATCAGCCAGACCTGGAAGCGTCCCGCCGTGCAAGGCGGTTTCGACTATGCCCACAGCAGCGGCTTCTATCTGGGCACCTGGGCCTCCAATGTCTCCGGCAACAGCTACAACAACGGCGCAGGTCTGGAGATGGACCTGTATGGCGGCTTCAAGACCGCCGTGGCAGAAGGCGTGACCCTGGACCTGGGCGCGCTGGCCTACGTCTACCCGGGTGCTCGCATGAACCGTGCGACGGGCACACCCAGTGGCGATTCGTACAACAACGTCGACCTGTACGCCGCCGTGTCCGCCGGCAATTTCTCCGCCAAGCTGTCCGTCGCCGCCACCGACTATTTCGGGCTGGACGGCAACACCGCCGGCTACGCCTACTTCAACGCCCTGACACCCGCCGGCAGCTCCAAAGGCAGCGCCTACCTGGATCTGAACTATGGCTTCGACCTCGGCCAGGGCCTGACGGCTGGCGCCCATGTGGGTCACCTGTGGGTGCGCCACTACGGCGACCTGTCCTACACCGACTGGAAACTGTCGCTCAGCAAGCCGCTCGACAGTCTGGGCGGCCTGACCCTCAGCGCCTCGCTGGTCGGCACCGATGCGGACAAGCGCTTCTATCAGGCCGGTGATGCCGCCGGCCTGAAGGCCAAGCGGCTGGGCACCACCGGCCTGGTGCTGGGCGTGAGCAAAGCCTTCTGAGGCCCGGACTCAAGGCGACAATGCAGCCATGACTGTGGACGACGACCGCCCCGATCCTGACGCGCTGCTCGCGCAGTTGCGCGAGCAGGCCCAGGCCGAGCAGCGCGGACGGCTGCGCATCTACTTCGGCGCGTCGGCGGGCGTGGGCAAGACCTACGCCATGCTGCAGGCCGCTCGGCAACTGCTGGGGCAGGGGCGCTCACCGCTGGTGGGCGTGGTGGAGACGCATGGTCGCGCGGACACCCTGGCTGTGCTCGACGCATCGCCGCGCCTGGCGCAGTTGCCGCTGCGACAGGTCCCCTACCGGGGCCGCAGCCTGCCGGAGTTCGACCTGGACGGCGCGCTGGAGCGCCTCAAGGGCCAGCCGGACCCGCTGATCCTGGTCGATGAACTCGCCCACAGCAATGTGCCGGGCTCCCGCCATCCCAAGCGCTGGCAGGACGTGGAGGAACTGCTGGCCAATGGCATCAGCGTCTACACCACGCTCAATGTCCAGCACCTGGAAAGCCTCAACGACGTGGTGGGCGGCATCACCGGCGTGCGGGTGCAGGAGACCTTGCCCGACACCTTCTTCGACCGGGCCGACGAGGTGGTGCTGGTCGACACGCCGGCCGACGAGCTGCTGACCCGCCTGAAAGCCGGCAAGGTCTACCAGGGCGCCCAGGCCGAGCGGGCCGGCCAGCATTTCTTCCGCAAGGGCAACTTGATGGCCCTGCGGGAGCTGGCGCTGCGCCGCACCGCCGACCGGGTCGAGAACGATGTTCAGGCCTGGCGCAGCAATGAGCGCATAGCCCAGGTCTGGAAAACGGAATCGGCCATCCTCTGCGCCATCGGGCCCGGGGATGAAGCGGAAAGCGTGGTCCGCAGTGCGGCGCAACTGGCACAGCAGCTGGCGGTGAGCTGGCATGCGGTCCATGTGGAAACGCCGCGGCTGCATCGGCTTTCCGACTCCCAGCGGGAACGGGTGCTGCGGGTGGTCCGCCTGGCGGAAGACCTGGGCGCGACAACGGCGGTGCTGGCTGGCCAGGAGCCCAGCAGCGTGCTGCGGGACTACGCCCGGGCGCACAACCTCTCCAAGCTGGTGATGGGCCGCGGCGTGGCCCGGCGCTGGTGGCAGCCTGGCAAGGACCTGGCCACCTGGCTGCGAACGGCGGCGCCGGAGCTGGACCTGGTGCAGGTCGGCGCCTCGCGCACGCAGCGCAGCTCTGAAGACCTGGGGGTCCGCCGTCTGACCGATCCGGCGCGCTATCTGCGGGCCACCCTGGCCTGCGCGGCGGTGGCGCTGGCCTGCTGGCCGCTCAGCCATCGCGTGGCCACCGACAACATCGTCATGCTGTTCCTGCTGGGGGTGGTGGGTGTGGCCATGCGGCTGGGGCGCGGGCCTGCGGTGCTGGCCAGCTTCCTCAGCGTGGGTTTCTTCGACTTCTTCTTCGTGGCCCCGCGCCTGAGCCTGGCGGTGAGCGATGTCCAGTACCTCATCACCTTCGGTGTGATGCTGGCCGTGGGCCTGGTGACCGGCCAGCTGACGGCCGGCCTGCGCTATGAGGCGCGGGTGTCCTCCGACCGGGAAGCCCGGGCCCGGGGCCTGTTCGAGTTGACCCGAGAGCTGGCGGGCGCTTTGCAGGTCGAGCAGGTCGTGGCGACGGCGGAGCAGCAACTGGCGCAGCAGTTCGGGGGGCGCGCCCTCATCTATGTGCTGGATGATGACGACCATCTGCAGCCGTCTCCGGCACAGGCCCCGTTGAGCCCGGTCGATGCGCCGGACGCCGGCACCGCCCGCTGGGCCCTGGACCACGAGCAGCCGGCCGGGCAGGGCACCGACACGCTACCGGGCAGCGCCTGGTTCTACCTGCCGCTGCGGGCGCCGATGCGCAGCCGCGGCGTGCTGGCCATCCAGCCGGGCGACGCGCGCACGCTGCTGCTGCCCGAGCGTCGCGCCCAACTGGACACCGCCGGCCGCATCACCGGTCAGGCGCTGGAGCGGGTGCATTACGTCGAGGTCGCTCAGCAGGCGCTGCTGCAGATCGAATCCGAGCGACTGCGCAATTCGCTGCTGTCCGCGCTGTCGCACGACCTGCGCACACCGCTGGCGGCGCTGCAGGGGCTGGCCGAGACCTTGTCGGCGACGCTGGCGGATGAGGCGCCAGCCGCCGCGACCGCACAGCGACAGGCCCAGGCCCTGGACGCCGCCCGCGCCATCGAGCAGCAGTCGCTGCGCATCAATGCGATGGTGCACAACCTGCTGGACATGGCCCGGCTGCAAAGCGGTGCCCTCAAGCTCAACCGCCAGTGGCAGCCCATTGATGAAGTGGTGGGCAGCAGCCTGGCCCTGATGGGCAGCGCCTTGGCCCGTCACCGGGTGGTGCTGGATGTGCCGGCCAGCTTGCCGCTGGTGGAGGTGGACGCTGCGCTGCTGGAGCGGGTGCTGGCCAATCTGCTGGAGAACGCCGCCAAATACACGCCGCCCGGCAGCGAGGTGCGGGTGGTGGCCCGTGCGCGCCAGGAGGAGTTGTGGCTGTCGGTGGAGGACAACGGCCCGGGCCTGCCGGCCGGCCGGGAAGAGCTGCTTTTCGAGAAATTCACCCGGGGCCACAGCGAGTCCCACCTGCCTGGCGTGGGCCTGGGGCTGGCCATCAGCCGTGCCATCATGCAGGCCCATGGCGGACGGATCTGGGCCGAGCGTGCCGGCCCGTCGGGCGGTGCCCGCTTCAGCCTGGCCGTGCCGCTGGGCACGCCGCCCGCAGTGCCGAATTTTGAGCAGGAGAGTGTGTTGTGAGTGAGCCGCAGCCGGTGGCCCTGATTGTGGAGGACGAGCCCAACATCCGCCGTTTCGTGCGGCTGGCGCTGGAAGGCGAGGGCTGGACCGTGCACGACGCCGCCACCGTCAAGCAGGGGCTGATCGACGCGGGCACCCGCCGCCCCGATCTGGTCGTGCTGGACCTGGGCCTGCCCGACGGGGACGGGGTGGACTTCCTTCGCGACCTGCGCGGCTGGTCCACGGTGCCGGTGATCGTGCTGTCCGCCCGCGGGGCCGAAGAGGACAAGATCGCCGCCCTCGACGCCGGCGCGGACGACTATCTCTCCAAACCCTTCGGCGTCGGTGAGCTGATGGCGCGGGTGCGGGTGGCGCTGCGGCGCAGCCAGGCCCGGGCCAGCGAGCAGCAGGACCCGGTGTTCCGCTTCGGCGACGTGGAAGTGGACCAGGCCGCGCGCCGGGTGCGACGGGGCGGAGCAGAGGTGCACCTCACCCCGATCGAATACCGGCTGCTGAGCCATCTCATCGCCAATGCCGGCAAGGTGCTCACCCACCGCCAACTGCTGAAGGCGGTCTGGGGGCCGGCGCATGTGGAGCAGAACCACTACCTGCGGGTCTACATGGGCAACCTGCGGCAAAAGCTCGAGGCCGAACCCGCCAGCCCCCGCCATTTGCTGACCGAGACCGCGGTGGGATATCGGCTGATGCAGGGCTGACAAAAAAGTTGCATCCGGTGCCGGAGGGGCTGCGTATAGCGGCCCAGGGCGAATCTTTCGTCCTGCGGGACCCACCACATCCGTCCCGCTCCAACCGAGGAGCCACCGATGACATCGATCCAACCGACGCCTCTGCGCGCCGTCTTTCTGGCGTGCGCCGCACTGTGCGCCAGCGCGGCCTTCGCGTCCAGCCACCGAGAGGCACCGTTCATCACCACGGTGCCCAAGGCGGATGCCACCGACTTCTACCTGTTCATGAGCTATGAGCCGGGGCGTACAGACTACGTCACGCTCATTGCCAACTATCTGCCGCTGCAGGACCCTTACGGCGGGCCCAACTATTTTTCTCTGGATCCCAACGCCCTCTACGAAATCCACGTCGACAACAACGGGGACGCCAAAGAAGACATCACCTTCCAGTTCCGGTTTAAGAACACGCTCAAGGCGACCGCCCTGACGATTGGCGACAAGAGCGTGCCCATTCCGCTGATCCAGTCCGGCTCGGTGTCCGACCCGAAGGCCGCAGCGCTCAACCTGAACGAGAGCTTCACGGTGGATGTGGTGCGCGGCGACCGGCGGTCCGGCACGCGGGCGTCCATCACCAACACGGCGGGCGGTGCCACCTTTGACAAGCCGGTGGACAACATCGGCAAGAAGACGATTGCCGACTACGCCGCCTATGCCGCCAAGCATATCTACACCGTCAACATCCCGGGCTGCAGCCAGCCAGGCAAGGTGTTCGTGGGCCAGCGCAAGGATCCGTTTGCGGTCAACCTGGGGACGATTTTTGACCTGGTGAATGCGCCGGTCGATGTCATCACCGACCCGAGCAAGATCAATGCCGCAGCCAATGTCCTGGAAGGCAAGAACGTCACCACGCTGGCGCTGGAAGTGCACAAGAGCTGTCTGGTGGCCAGCGGGGAACCGGTGATCGGCGGCTGGACCACGGCCAGCATGCGCCAGGCCCGCTTGCTCGACCCGTCCCCCAAGGCCGGTCATCAATCGGCGGACAAGGCCGGCGGCGCTTGGGTGCAGGTGTCGCGGCTGGGCATGCCGCTGGTCAATGAAGTGGTCATCGGCCTGCCGGACAAGGACCGCTTCAATGCCTCCAAGCCCAAGGACGACGCGCAGTTTGCCACTTACGTCACCCATCCCACGCTGCCGGCCTTGCTGGCGACGGTGCTCAATCTGCCGGGGTCCGCGCCGACCAATCTGCCGCGCAATGACCTGGTGACCACCTTCCTCACCGGCATTCCCGCGCTCAACAAGCCCGCCACGGTGACGCCGTCCGAGCAACTGCGGCTGAACACCGGCATCCCGGCCGTGCCCTTTGCGCAGCAGAACCGACTGGGTGTGGTGGGCAACATCCTGGCGGGCGGTACGGACAATGCCGGCTTCCCCAATGGCCGCCGTCCCAAGGACGATGTGGTGGACATCTCGCTGGTGGCGGTGATGGGCGGTCTCTGCATGGCCAATGGCAACAATGATGCGCTGGGTTTCGGCCCGGCCTGCAAGCCGTCGGCGGTCCCGCTGGGCGCGACCTCGCTCAAGCTGCATGACGCGGTGGACCAGGCGGTGGTGCCGCTGCTGCCGGCCTTCCCCTACCTGTACACGCCGGTTGGCGGTACGCAGTGACCCGGGAGTCGATCATGTTCAGCATCACCAAGCTTTGCGTCTCGACGACGCTGCGGCGCGTCGCTGTCCTGCTGGCTCCGGCAGTGGCTGCGGGCGTGATGACCGGATGTTTTGGCGGAGGCGGGGACGACGGTTCACCCATCGTGTCCACGCCGGCAGCGTCGGTACCGGACAGCGCGCTGGCCTCGGCCACGGCCTACACGCAGTTCACGTTGGCCACCACGCTCAGCAGCAGCGAGACCGCCGAGCCGCTGACGGCCGACAACGTGACAACGCCGCCGTCCACGGACACCGACGAACCGGTGCCGGTCAGTTGAGCCGCCCGCGTGCGTGCAAGCGCAGGGTCGGGCTGACGCTGTCTGCCGGGGTGCTCGGCGCGCTGAGCATGCTGAGCGCACTGAGCGTGCATCCCCCGGCGTTCGCTGCGCCGGTCACTCCCCGCGCTGACGATGAAGTGGTCGAGCGCCTGCCGCTGCGGGCGGCCTCCGCTGGAGAGCGGGCGCGACAGCGTGCGGCGCAGCGGATGCTGGCCCAGGGGCCTCACGACCTGGGCCAGGCCTTGGGCAACGCCCGTGAGGCGCTTGAGCAGGCACGGCGTGAAGGCGACCCGCGTCTGCTGGGCACCGCCCAGGCCTGGCTGCAGCCGTGGTGGAACGACCCATCGGCACCGCCCGGCGCGCGTGTGCTCAAGGCCATGGTGCTCCAGGCCCGCCACGATTTCGAGGGCGCGCTGAGGGAACTCGACCATGTGCTGGCGTCACCGCGGCTGCCGTCGACGCTGGACGCCCAAGCCACGCTGACCCGATCCGCCGTGTTGCAGGTGGTGGGCCGCTGGGACGAAGCCCGGGTGGGCTGCCAGCGTCTGGCGGCCCCGCCGTATGGGTTGCCCCACGGGCGTGCCTGCCTCCTGGAACTGGACAGCCTGCAAGGCCGCAGCACCGACCTCCAGCAGTCCCTGGAAGCGCTGGACAGATCCGCCGCGGCGCCTCACGCCTGGTTGGCGCTGCTGCGGGCCGAAGGCGCGGAACGGGCAGGCAGCGTCGCGGCTGGCGCCCTGTATGCCAGGGCTCTTGCACTGGATGAGGGCGTGTATGCGCGTGCGGCCTACGCGGACTGGCTGCTGGATCGCGCGAGGCCGGCGGAGGCGGCCGCGGTCGCACTCGGCCGGGAGAGCCGGGAGGGCCGGGACCGCCAGGACCGTCCCAGCCCGCCAGACGCGGCGGGGTTGGACGAGCTTCCCGACGCATTGCTGCTGCGAGTGGCCATCGCCTGGCAGCGATCGGGCCACCGCGATGCGGCGCGTGCGGCGGACCTAATGCAGGCCCGCTTCGACGCGGCTGCCCTGCGGGGCGACACCACGCACGCCCGGGAGCGCGCACGCTTTGCACTGGATGTCCGTCACGATCCCGCCATGGCGCTGCAGCAAGCCGCGCTCAACTGGACGCATCAACGTGAACCTGCCGATGCGGTGCTGCTGGTGCGCGCTGCCCGCGCTGCCGGACAACCCGCGGCCGCCGAACCGGTGATGGCGCTGGTCCGCGCACACGCCCTGAAAGACCGCCGCCTGGAGGTGCCGAGATGACGGCCGCGCCGAGCCATTCGTGGGGCGCCGCCTGGCGGGCCCGCCTGACCGTTGCACTGATGACCCTGGTCGGCGTCGCGCTGCTGACCGGGGTGCTGCCGGCATGGGCCCACAAGGCCAGCGACGCCTATCTGCAAATCACTGTCCAGCCGCATGCGCTCACCGTGCGCACCGATGTGGCCCTGCGCGATCTGGATCGCGAGCTGGTGCTGGATACCGACGGCGACGGACTGCTGACCTGGGGGGAAGTGCGGGTGCGCAGTGCGGAGATCGAGTCCCTGGTCGACCGGAACATCGTGTGGCAGATGCGGGACGCCTCGCATCAGCCCTGCGACGCCGGCCCCCCCGCCGCCCTGCAACTGGAGCAGCACAGCGACGGCCGCTATGCCGTGCTGCAGCGGACCTGGACCTGCCGCGACGACGCCGCCTCCGCCGCGCTGACCTACCGGCTCTTCGGCGCCAGCGATCCGACCCATCGAGGCATCCTGCTTTGGCGTGATGCGGAAGTGCCGCGGACCACGGTGCTGGCGCCAGGGGCGCCAACGCTGACGCTGTCATGGCGGGACGGCGACCGCCCGTCTGCCGACGCAGAGTCCTCCGGCGCCCTCTGGGCGAGCCTCTTTCGGGACGGGGTCCACCACATCTGGGTGGGGGTGGATCATGTGCTGTTTCTCGTGGTGCTGCTGTTACCGGCCGTGCTGCGCCGCGAGGCCGGGCACTGGGTGCCTGCGCAGGCCTGGCGTCCGGCGGTCGGACGGGTGCTGGGGGTGGTGACCGCCTTCACGGTGGCCCACTCCATCACCCTCGGGCTGGCCGTGTTCGAGGTGGTCCAACCGCCTTCGCGGTGGGTGGAAAGCCTGATCGCGCTGAGTGTGCTGCTGGCGGCGCTCAACAATGTGCGGCCCGTCATGGTGAAGTCCAGCTGGCGGTTCACCTTCGTCTTCGGGCTGGTCCATGGCTTTGGCTTCGCCAGTGCGCTGAAGGACCTGGGGCTGTCCCGGTCCGAGCTGGCAGCGCCGCTGCTGCTGTTCAACCTGGGCGTGGAGGCCGGGCAGCTCGCCATCGTCAGCCTGCTGGTGCCACTGGCCTGGTGGGCGCGGCGCTGGACAGGGTACCCGCGCTGGGTGCTGGGAGCGGGGTCGGTGGGGGTGGCCGGCATGGCGGCGCTGTGGCTGGTCGAGCGGGTGTTTGATCTGCAGCTCCTTGGGCTGGGAGGGTGAACAGGAATATCCGTCACGCAGTGGAGGAAAACCCGTGCATCCGCTGGGCAAAGGCCCGCGTAAAGCCTTGGAAGCTGCATCATGTCGACGCAGCTGCCCTTGGAGGAGCCACCATGATCCGTTTGAATGCCCACCGCATCCCCTTCGCCCGTGTGGCACTGCCGCTGATGGGTGCGGCGGTGCTGAGCGCCTGTGCCACGTCCGGCATGTCCGGTAAGTCCGGTATGCCTGGCAGCGGCGCCAAGCCGATGTTTTCCCAGGCGGGCCTGCCCACCAGCGTCCAGGTCCCCGAGGGGCACCGGGTGGCGCTGGAGACGGTGGGTGTCGGCACCATCACTTATGAATGCCGCGCCAAGCAGGACATGGCCGGACAGTTTGAATGGGTGTTTGTCGGCCCTTCGGCGACCTTGATGGACCGCCAGCAGCAGACGGTGGGCAAGTACTACGGGCCCCCGGCAACCTGGGAAGCCAAGGACGGCTCCAAGGTGACCGGCACGCAGGTGGCCGTGGCGCCGGCGGCGACGGGCAATATCCCGCTGCAACTGGTGAAGGCCAATCCGGCCATGGGCGCCGGTGCAATGCAGGGCGTCAGCTACATCCAGCGGGTGGCCACCCAGGGCGGCGTGGCGCCGGCCGTGGCCTGTGGCGCCGCGAACGTCAGCCAGCGCCAGACGGTCAACTACCAGGCGGATTACATCTTCTGGACCATGGGTTCGGCGCGGTGATGCAGGGGCCGACCGCTCTGCCGGAGCGGGATGCCCAACTGGAGCGCCTGATGCTGCGCGTGGCCCGCGCGGACCGTCAGGCGTTTCAGACGGTGTATGAGCTCACCGGCCCCACGCTGTTTGCGGTGGTGCTGCGCATCCATCGGGATCGCAGTGCGGCCGAGGACATCCTGCAGGAAGTGTTCATGACCGTGTGGCGCCAGGCCGAGCGTTACGACAGCAGCCAAAGCCGTGTCATGACCTGGCTGACCACCATCGCCCGCAACCGGGCCATCGACAGCCTCCGGCGAAAATCGTCGGAGCCCGTGACCATCAGCCGGTTCTCGAGCCTGGGCAGCGGGGCGGACGATGACGGCGAGGCGGACCTGCTCGACGGCATGCGCAGCGACGACCCCGGCCCGCTTGAATTGCTGGACGACGCCACGCGGGCCAATGATCTGGAGCGCTGCATGCAGCAATTGACGGGGGAACAGCGCAGTTCCCTGGCCCTGGCCTATTACCAGGGGCTTTCTCATGCGGAGGTGGCCCAGCACATGAGCCAGCCGCTGGGCACGGTGAAGAGCTGGGTGCGACGCGGGCTGCAAAGCCTGCGCAGTTGTCTGGATCGCGCGGTCCGGCAAGTCCGTGCCGAGGGGAGGGTGGCCTGATGGATTACGGACATCCCGAACGTGCGGATCGACTTGCCGCGGAATATGCCGCCGGCTTGCTGCGCGGCGGCGCCCGCCGGCGGTTCGAGCGACTGCTGCCGGCACATCCCGCTTTGGCGGCAGCGACGGCCCAGTGGACCGACCGCCTGCAACTGCTGGCCGACCGCATTCAGCCGGTGGCCCCGCCGGCCCGTGTGTGGATCAGCATTCAACGCCAGCTCTTCGGCGCGGCCAATGATGCGCAGGCGCCGTCACCCGCCAACGGGGTGCGGCTGGACGGACAGCGGCAATTGAGGGCGTGGCGGGTCATCGGGTCCACCGCGCTGGCGGCGTCCCTGGCGCTGGGCTTCGTGGTCCTCCGTCCGGTTGAGCCGCAGGCGCCGATCGTCGTGGTGCTACATGAGACGCCGGAAGGTCTGGCCGTGTCCAGGACGGGATTTGTGGCCAGCGTGTCGCCGGACGGCGGTGCCCTGGTGCTCAAGCCGCTGGGCCCGATCAAGATCGAAGCCGCGCAGGCGCTGGAGCTGTGGGCGGTTCCCACCCAGGGCAAGCCGCGGTCGCTGGGCCTGGTGGCCGCTGGCGACACGGCCACCACCGTCATCCGGACCGATCTGCTCAAGGGCACCAAGGCCTTTGCGGTGAGCCTGGAGCCGGCCGGAGGCTCACCGACGGGTCAGCCGTCCGGGCCGGTGGTGTCGGCCGGGCACGTCTGACCCCACGGGGGCTTCAAGCCGCCCGTGGCCGTGCCAGCACCGGCCGCCGGTCCAGGTGGCCGATCCAGTGGTGATACACCGCCCGGGCGGCTGTGCGCAGCCGGGCCAGCCGCTGCGGCAGGTCCGCCAGGATCTCCTGCTCCGTCTGCACCGTCGGTCCGTGGCATTGCGCCAGCTCGGAGCGCCCTTGGGCGCACCAGGCGCGCAGCCCCGGGTCGGTGATTTCCAGATGGCTTTGCAGGCCCAGATGCGGCCCCAGCGCAAACCCCTTGTTCAAGCCGTGCACGCCAAACAGGGTCCGTGTGGCTCCGGGCGGCATCTGGAAGCTGTCGTGATGCCAGTTGAAGCTGAGCAGCCGCTCCTGGCCGTCGAACAGGTGGCGGGCCGCCGGCGTGATCCACAACTCGCGCCAGCCGATGTCCGGCCGCGGATTGCGCTGCACCGCGGCCCCCAGCGTCCGCGCCAGTTGCTGCGCACCGAAGCAGTGTCCCAGCACCGGCCGCTCCAGCCGCAGGGCATCCGCCAGCAGCAGCCGCTCACGCGCAATCCAGGGCAGGCGGTCCTGCACCGAATGGTCGCTCCCCAGCACCACCAGGCCGCTGAAGTCGGCGGCGTAGGCGGGGGGACGGTCTCCCAGGTCGGGACGCAGCAGTTCCACGTCCAGGCCATGCTCACGCAGGCATTGCAGCAGGTAGCCGGGACCCTGGGCGGGTTCGTGCTGGAGGATAAGCACCGGTCTCATGAAGGGGGCGTCCTGAAGACGCTGTGGTGACGATGCCCGCAGGGTAGAAAAACGGCTGTCCAGACGGTGGCAAGAGCGGGGCGGGCGGTGTCAAGAAATCATCAAGACAGCGGCCCGGCCGGCGCGATGAGAAAATGCGCCGCATGAACCCGCCCCGCGTCCGCATCCAGACCGAAGACTTTGACCTCAGCGCCGAAACCCTGTCCTTGCGGGCCGATGACGGCGGCGTGGGGGCGGTGGTGAGTTTTGTCGGGACGGTGCGGGATGCTGCGGACGGCAGTCCGGTCACGCTGATGGAGCTCGAACACTATCCGGGCATGACCGAGGCCTCGATCGAGGCGATGGTGGACGAAGCCTTCCGGCGCTTCGACATCCTCGGGGCCCGGGTCATCCACCGGGTGGGTCCCCTGGCGGCGCGCGCGCAGATCGTGCTGGTGCTGGTCAGCTCCCGCCATCGCGGCCAGGCCTTCCAGGCGTGTGAGTTCCTGATGGACTATCTCAAGACCCAGGCGCCGTTCTGGAAGAAAGAACACGGGCCGCAAGGGGCCCATTGGGTGGATGCCCGCGTCACCGACGACGAGGCGCTGGCGCGCTGGGGCATCACGACGCCGGCGAACGGCGGCTGAACCGCTGTTCCTGGACGGTTCAGGCTTAAGCGCCGAAGACGCCCGCCTGCCCCATCGACAGCAGCACCCCCGCCGCCAGGGCGGCGATCCACAGACGCATCGGTGCCGGTTCCGTTCGCGGGCGGCGCTGCTGGTGCCGGTGGCCCAGGAAACAGGCCACTGCAGCGGCCCCAGCCACCAGGAAGACCAGCGCGAAGCCCAGACCCTCCACGCTGCGACCGTGGTGAATCGCCATAGCCAGGACAACCTGACCCAGCATCAGTCCGGCCACCCCCGAAGCGGCGGTGGAGGACAGGGCGGACATGGTGGCAGAAGACTTGCTCATGACCAGGGACTCCAAGGGCACAACGACAACGAAAGAATTGTGGTGGGACCCCTGGACTTTCATGACGTGGAAAACGCAGAGAAGTCCGCAGTAATTGGCAACGCGCCGGTTTTCAGATCGTGTTGTGGAGACGCCAATTCGATCCCCCGTGAATGCGGGGTCAACCATAGAAACGCTTGGTCCGTAGTCCCCCCTGGAGGTGACAACTGGCTCATCACTGTGGGTGGGCGCACAGACGTGAATTCCTCACGGTGGCGAAATGCCCTTGGTCCGCGAGGTGCGGACATCTTTATATCGGAGCAACCACCATGACCCTGCCTTTGCTCTCCCGGAAGTCTCCGGCGTTCCAGCGTACCCTGCTGGCTCTCGCCCTGGCTGCCGCTAGCGCCAGTGCTTCTGCACTTCCTTCCTTCACCTGGGACCCGTCCAAAGCCGGTCTGAACGGTGATGCCTTCACCGCCGACAACCTGCTGATCTCGAACTACTCGACGATCAACTTCACGGGTACCAACTCCTTCACGGAAGAAGGTTACCTGGCGGTCAGCGCTGCTCAGCTCGGCGGCAGCTCTGTACTGCCCTCTGGCCTGAACAGCGACTACGGCCTGTACATCAAGTTCAGCGGCACCGGCACCATCAGCGCCGGCAACCCGGCCACCACGGTGACCCTGGGCCAACTGACCTCGCTGACTTACACGCTGTACGGCTTCAACGGCACCTCGAACTACACCTTCGACGGCACCAAGTGGAATGAGTCCGCCTCCGGCGAAGTGGCCCTGGCTTCGGGCAACCTGAACTGGGGCAACGTGGCCACCGTGCCCGCTGGCAACGGTTCGTTCAACCCGTCGGCCAACGCCGGCCTGAACATCAACTGGCTGGTGGACGGCTTCTCGAGCCCCACCTACCTGCTGGGCCTGACCTCGTTCTCCAACACCACGTCGCAAGTGACGGTCACCCCGACCGGCTTTGTGATCAGCCAAGGTGGCGGTTCGATCAACTTCGCTTCGCCGGTGCCGGAACCCGCCAGCTACGCCATGCTGCTCAGCGGCCTGGCTGCTGTGGGCTTCGTGGCCCGTCGTCGCAGCCGCGGCGAGAAGTGATGTGACGGCGACCACCGGCGCTTCGGCGTCGGCGGTTGCCGGGCTGGAATGGGGCCTCTTCGGAGGACTTGTTCAAGCCCAGAAAAAAAGCCCATGAAAAGCCCCGTGACGGGGCCTTCCTGGGCCGATGTGAGTGGAATGTGTGAAGGACCGCGGACGTTGCTCAGGCACCGGCCGTTTTCTTGCCACGCATTCATGACCGCGGCCGCGTGGCTGCAGTCATTGTGAAAACGGGTTTGTTGAAGTGACGGCGTGGTGCCGTCTCAGGCTTGGACAGCAACTGGCGCGAAGGCGGCAGAGGTGGTCGCGTGAGTTTCAGTCACAGCTTGAGGCAGCAGCCGCTGGAAGTCCGGCTTCAGCAGGGCATAGCATTCACAAGCCCGTGCTTCCAGCCCCGGCCGATCCAGGACCGCGATATGACCTCGCGTGTACCGGATCAGGCCGGCGGCCTGGAGGCGTTGTGCCGCTTCGGTCACCCCTTCGCGACGCACCCCCAGCATGTTGGCAATCAGCTCCTGCGTGACAGAGAGTTCCTGATGGCCATGCTGACGATCCAGCACCTGCAGCAGCCAGCGGCACAGTTGACGCTCCAGCGAGTGATGACGGTTGCACACCGCCGTCTGCGCCATTTGCGTCATTTGCGACTGCACATACCGCAGGACCGTATGCGTGACGAGACCGCCGCGCAAAAACTCATCCTTCAGCACATTGACGCGCAGCCGATAGGCCAGGCCTGCCCGCTGCACGACGGCACGGGAGCCCGGCGATTCGCCGCCCAGCAGCGACGACACACCCACCAGGCCCTCCGGGCCGATCATCGCCACTTGTGATGAGGCGCCGGAATGCGTCGTGTAGATCAGCGACACGATCGAGCTGGCGGGGAAAAAGACATGAGGGGAGGGGGCGCCTGCTTCGAACAGGACGCGACCCTTGAGCAGTTCCACCGCTTCAAGATGGGGCAATACGCGAGCGAGTTCCTCCTGCGGCCATTGGGCCAGGAGATAGTTGCCACGGGGGACCGTGCCACTAATTGTTGTAGAGGACATGACCATGAATTCGCTCCAACGTGTTCCAAGGAAGAGCAGTGGCAAACCGCGTGCCCAATCCGAGGGACGAGAGATTTCATTGGTGTCCAACTTCAAGAAAGTTGAACCGCAATCTGGCACGAGCGTCTGATAGCAACTCACGTGCCCGGTGTCGCACAGGCGATCAACCGCACTGCAGGTGTGCAGCGGACCGCAGAAGTGTCCTGCAAGCTGGACACACTGCGTGCAACCGATTGCAATTTCATGGCAATGGCCCAATTCCCCCTCCCGGGGGATGGATCCTCGATGGAATCAGGGCTTTGCGATGTTTCGAATGAACATACCGCTACGTCCGAAACACATCCAGGGGCGACGGTCAGGCCCGCACTTCCAGCACATAACCCATGCCGCGCACGGTATGGACCAGCGGCGTGTCAAAGGGCAGATCCAGCTTGGTCCGAAGCCGCCGCACCGCCACTTCCACCACATTGGTCTCGCTGTCGAAATTCATGTCCCAGACCTGCTCGGCCAGCTCCGTGCGTGACAGCACCTCGCCCTGGCGCCGCAGCAGCAGCGTCAGCAGGCTGAATTCCTTGGCGGTGAGGTCCAGCCGCTGGCCCTGGCGCTGCGCCTTGCGACGCAGCAGGTCCAGTTCCAGATCCCCCAGCTTGAGGACGGTCGCATCGCCGCCATGCGACCCCTGGCTGCGGCGCATCAGCCCATGCAGCCGCGCCACCAGTTCCGAGAAGGCAAAGGGCTTGACCAGATAGTCGTCCGCCCCGGATTGCAGTCCTTTGACCCGGTCTTCCACATCTCCGCGCGCGGTGAGCATGAGCACCGGCAGCGATTGCGTCCGCTTGTGCTGGCGCAATGCCGCCAGCACGGCCAGGCCGTCCAGCCCGGGCAGCATGCCGTCCAGCACCATCAGGTCGTATTGGCCCTCACAGGCCTGATGCAGACCCTGCAGTCCATCATTCGCCACGTCGACAATGAATCCTTCCTGCGTCAGACCATGGCGCAGGTAGTCGGCCAATTTGATTTCGTCTTCCACCAGCAAGAGCTTCATGGCTTGCATTCTGCACAAACGACTGCTGACATTGGCTTACCGTTTTGTCATCTCGACCGGGGCGATTCACGACCACTAGAATCCGCCGATGCCCTCCGCCGCTGCAGCAGCCACTGCCCCACCCTTGAGGTCCAGTTCCATCAGCGGCAAGTTGAAGGCCATGGTGTGGCTCATGGTCTTGCCCACGCTGCTGCTCTCCATGATGGCGGGCGTGGCGGTGTTCCAGACCGAGCAGCGCGCGGCCATCAATGCCGCCATGGAAACGGCCGAGGCGCTGAGCCTGGTCACCGACCGCGAAATGGCCGTGCGCTCCGCCATGCTGCAGGCCCTGAGCATCTCGCCGAGTCTGGCGGAAGGTCGTCTGGACCAATTCCATGCGGAAGCCCGTCGATTGGTCGCCGGCTCGTCCAGCACGATCGCATTGACCCGCGCGGATGGGCAGCAAATGGTCAACACCCGGGTGGACTGGGGCCAGGCGCTGCCCACCACCTCGATCTTTCGGCCCGATACCCGGCCGCAGCGGCCCTTGATCGTGTCCGACCTCTATACCGGGCCGCATGACAAGCGACTGAGCTTTGCCGTACGGGTGCCGGTGACGGTGGCCGGGCAGCCGATGAAGCTGGGACTGGGCAGTCCGGTGACGGATTTGCAGCAGATCTTCCGTCAGCAGCCGCTGCCCAATGGCTGGTTGGGTGTGGTGCTGGACAGCCAGGGCTATGTCGCAGCCCGTACGCTGGACCCCGACAAGCGCGCTGGCCAGCGCGCCAGCCCCGCGATGTTGGACGCCATGGCCAAGTCCGACCGCGGCGTGGTGGAAACCAAGACGCTGGACGGCGTGCCCGTCTTCACCGTCTTTGCCCGTGCCCCGGACTCCGGCTGGCTGGTGCTGATCGGCCTGAGCCGTGAGCAACTGGCGCACACCGCCTGGATGGCCTTTGGCGTCACGCTGTGCGTGTCCTTCATTTTCATTGTGGTGGCCACGCTGGTGGCGCGACGCATCGGCGGCTCCATCGTGCATCCGCTGCACGGGTTGCGAAATGATGCGCTGGCGCTGGGCGCCGGGGAGCGGGTGCAGGCCACGGCCAGCGGCCTGGAGGATGTGGACATCGTGCAGCGAGCGCTGGTGAAGGCCAGCGAGGAGCGCAGCGGCCATGACCAGCGCATGCGGGCCGAGATTGAAGCGGCCGTCGCCCAGGCCCGGCAGGCGCAGGAAGCGGCCTTGCGCAGCCAGAAGCTGGAAGCGCTGGGCCGCTTGACCGGCGGGATTGCCCACGATTTCAACAATCTGCTGCAGACGATGACGACCGGGTTGCAGCTCGCCCGCAAGCTCAGTGCGGACCCGCGGGCGGACCAGGCGCTGGCCGCCTGTCAGCGGGCCACCGGCAAGGCCTCGCAGCTGACACGTCAGTTGCTGGCCTTTGGCCGACAGCAGGTGGGGCATGAATCGGTGCTGGATCTGCGGCAACAGTTGCCGGAGCTGATGGAGCTGGTGCGCGGCGCCGTGGGCAGTTCCATCGAGAGCCAGCTGGAGATGGAGGACGGTGTCTGGCCGGTGCGGACCGACCCGGTGCAACTCGAGCTGGCCATCCTGAACCTGGCGCTGAATGCCCGGGACGCGCTGCACGGTCGCGGCCGACTGACGATTCGCGCCGCCAATCGCCAGGTTGCGGCGGGTGACGTGAGCGATCTTCTGCCTGGGGACTATGTCTGCATCACCGTCATCGACGATGGCGACGGCATGACGCCGGACCAGATGGCCCATGCCTTCGAGCCCTTCTTCACCACCAAGCCAGTGGGGCAGGGCACAGGTCTTGGCTTGGCGCAGGTCTATGCGCTGGCCCGCGCCACGGGCGGCACGGCCACGCTCAACAGCAAGATCGGCCTGGGCACGGAGGTGGTGCTGTGGCTGCCGCGTTCGCTGGGACGGACCCGGTCGCTCGAGGCCCAGAGGCCGGTCAGCGGGCAGCGCTATGTCGGCACGGTGCTGCTGGTGGAAGACGATGCCTCGGTGCGGGAACTCACCGCCCAGGCGCTGGAGGACCTGGGCTTCGGCGTGGTGACGGCACCCACTGCCGATCACGCCCTGGACCTGCTGCGCGGCGGCGCCAAGGTGGACGTGGTGCTGTCGGACATCGTGATGCCCGGCACCCGCAGCGGGGTGGACCTGGCCCGCACGCTCAAGGTGCTCAAGCCGACGCTGCCGGTGGTGCTGGCCAGCGGCCACCCGGTGCGCATCGAGGAGGCGCCGGATGTGCCGCTGGTGGCCAAACCCTATGACACCGACCAGGTGGCCGCCCAACTGGCCGCCGCCATGGACCTGGCCCGCAGCAGCCTGCCGCCGACCGGGGCCGCGACCACGGCAGCGGCGGACTGAAGGCTCAGGCCACGCGCGGCATCTTCGCCAGCAGCTTGTCCAGCGTCACCGGATACTCCCGCACCCGCACGCCGGTGGCGTTGTAGATGGCATTGGCCACCGCCGCACCGACGCCGCAAATGCCCAGCTCGCCCACACCCTTGGCCTTCATCGGGGACGAGATCGGATCGGTCTCGTCAAGGAAGATCACGTCCTGATGCGGAATGTCAGCATGTACCGGCACCTCGTAACCCGCCAAGTCGTGGTTGACGAAGAAGCCGCGCTTCTCGTCCACCTGCAGCTCTTCCATCAGTGCCGCGCCCACGCCCATCGTCATCGCGCCGATCACCTGGCTGCGGGCGGCCTTGGGGTTGAGGATGCGTCCGGCCGCGCACACGGCCAGCATGCGCCGCACGCGGATTTCTCCGGTGAAGGCATTCACCGCCACCTCGACAAAATGGCCGCCAAAGGTGGACTGCTGGTACTTCTTGTCCAGGTCCCCATATTCCATCTTGTCCTCGGCCACCAGACCTTCGTGGCCGGCCGCCTCGCCGAGCGGGACCGCCTTGCCGCCGTCCCGCACCGAGCCGTCGGCAAACACCGCCTTCTCCGGATCCATACCTTGCTTGCGGGCAATGATCTCGCGCAGTTGCATGCAGGCCGCATAGACGCCAGCGGTGGAGCTGTTGCCGCCCCACTGGCCGCCGGAGCCGCAGGAGACCGGCAGGTTGGAGTCGCCCAGCCGCACCACCACCTTGTCCAGGCCCACGCCCATCATTTCCGCGGCGGTCTGCGCCACGATGGTGTAGGTGCCGGTGCCGATGTCGGTCATGTCGGTCTCCACCGTCACCACGCCGCGCTGGTCCAGACGCACGCGTGCCGCGGACTTCATGACCAGGTTGTTGCGGAAGGCCGAGGCCACGCCCATGCCGATCAGCCAGCGTCCTTCACGGCGCTGGCCCGGCTTGGTGCGCTGCTGCCAGCCAAACTTCTCGGCCCCGATGCGCAGGCAGTCCACCAGGCGGCGTTGGGAAAACGGGCGCTCCGGTTTTTCCGGGTCCACCTGGGTGTCGTTGAGGATGCGGAATTCGACCGGATCGACCTGAGCCTGTTCCGCCATCTCGTCGATGGCGATCTCCAGCGCCATCAGGCCAGGGGCTTCGCCGGGGGCGCGCATGGCGTTGCCTTCCGGCAGGTCCAGCACGGCCAGCTTCATCGCGGAATACCGATGGGCGCCGGCATACAGCAACCGGGTCTGCGCCACCGCCGTCTCCGGCTGCCCACCTTCCAGATCGCCGGACCAGCTTTCGTGCGCAATGGCGCTGATGCGGCCGTCCTTGCCGCAGCCGATGCGGATGCGCTGAATCGTGGCCGGGCGGTGCGTGGCGTTGTTCATGATCAGCGGACGCTGCAGCGCCACCTTCACCGGCCGCCCCACGGCCTTGGCACCGAGCGCGGCCATCACCGCATCCGCGCGCAGGAACAGCTTGCCGCCGAACCCGCCGCCGATGAAGGGCGAGATCAGACGCACCTTGTCCTTGGGCAGGTTCAGGGTCTTGGCCATGTCGCCCCGGCCCCAGTCGATCATCTGGTTGGAGGTCCAGACGGTGAGCTTGTCACCTTCCCACATCGCCATGGACGCATGGGGCTCCATCATGGCGTGGGACTGGTCCGGGGTGGTGTAGGTGTGGTCCAGCTTGACGGCGGCCTGGCTGAAGGCGGTGTCGAAGTCGCCGACCTTGGTCTCGGGCGGCGTCTGCTCATCCGGCTTGGGCGGCTTGGCACTGTCCATCGCTTTGGCCAGGCTGTAGGCACCGGGCTCGGCCTGGTACTCGACCTTCACCAGTTCGGCGGCGGCGCGGGCCTGCTCGAAGCTTTCGGCCACCACCACGGCCACGGCCTGGTGGTAGTGCTCGACCTTCGGGCCGGCCAGCAGATGGGCGGTGTTGAACTTGCCCTTGCCGAGCTTGCCGGCATTGCTGGCGGTGACCACGGCCAGCACGCCGGGCGCGGCTTCGGCCGCCTTCACCTCCATGCTGCGGATGCTGCCCTTGCCGATGCCGGCACCGACGATCACGCCATAGGCCGCATTGGGTGCCACATCGTGACGTTCATAGGCATACGGCGCGGTGCCGGTGGTCTTGCGGGGGCCATCGATCCGGTCGGTCGGCTTGCCGACGACGCGCAACTGATCGATGGGGTTCTGGGTCGCGGGGCGGTCGAACTTCATGCGCGTGTCCTTGCTTGCCGGGCTTCATCCAGGGCGGCGGCGATGGTTCGCTCCACCAGCGGGATCTTGAAGGCGTTGTCCGAAGTGGGATGGGCATCGGCCAGCAGTCTGCTGGCGACGGCCTGCGAGCCCTGAGGCAGGGCGGCATCGGCCGCATCGATGCGCCAGGGTTTGGGCGCGACGCCGCCCACCGCAATCCGTCCGCGACCGTTGCCCTGCACGATGGCGGCGACCGACACCAGCGCAAAGGCGTAGGACGCACGGTCCCGCACCTTGTGATAGATGTGCACGCCCGGCACCGGGCGCGGCAGGGTCACGGCGGTGATCAGCTCACCGGCGGTCAGGGTGGTCTCGATGTGAGGGGTGTCGCCCGGCAGTTTGTGGAAGTCGGCAATCGGGATGCGGCGGGCCTGGCCGTCAGGCCGTACCGTTTCCACCACCGCATCCAGCGTGCGCATGGCCACGGCCATGTCGCCAGGGTAGGTGGCGATGCAGGCGGTGCTCACCCCCACGATGCCCAGCTGGCGACTGCGGCCGTCGATGGCGCTGCAGCCGCTGCCCGGCTGGCGCTTGTTGCAGGCCTGCTGGGTGTCGTAGAAATACGGGCAGCGCGTGCGCTGCAGCAGGTTGCCGGCGGTCGTGGCCCGGTTGCGCAGTTGGCCGGAAGCGCCGGCCAGCACCGCACGCGAGAGCACGCCGTAATCACGGCGCACCCGGGCATCCGCCGCCAGGTCGGCATTGCGCACCAGCGCGCCGATGCGCAGACCGCCTTCCTGCGTCGGCTCGATCCGGTCCAGCCCCAGCCGGTTGACGTCGATGAGGTGGGTGGGCGTTTCCACCTGCAGCTTCATCAGGTCCAGTAGGTTGGTGCCGCCGGCAATGAACCGGGCACCGGGCTGGCGGGCGGCCGCCGCTGCGGCCTGCGCCGGGGTCTCCGGCCTTTCCAGGGTGAAGGGCTTCATGCGGGCCTCCCGGCGACTTCGGTGATCGCGTCGATGATGTTGGAATAGGCCCCGCAGCGGCAGATGTTGCCGCTCATGCGTTCGCGCAGTTCGTCGGCGGACAGCAGCGGGCGCACGTTCAGGTCGGCGGTGACATGGCTGGGCATGCCGGCCTTGAGCTCGTCCAGCACGGCGGTGGCCGAGCAGATCTGACCTGGCGTGCAATAGCCGCATTGGTAGCCGTCATGCTTGATGAAGGCCGCCTGCAGCGGATGGAGCTTCTCCGGTGTGCCCAGGCCTTCGATGGTGGTGACCTGGGCGCCGTCGTGCAGCACCGCCAGGGTCAGGCAGGCATTGATGCGGCGGCCGTCGAGCAACACGGTACAGGCACCGCATTGGCCGTGGTCACAGCCTTTTTTTGTGCCGGTCAGCCGCAGGTGCTCACGCAGGGCGTCGAGCAGCGAGGTGCGGTTGTCCAGCGAGAGGGTCTGGGTCTGACCGTTGACGGTCAGGGTCACCTGGGACGTGGCCATGAGGGCCTCCTGCGAAGCGGGCGGACGGGGGTTGGGAACCTGGGCCTGCGCTTCCAGCGCGAATCCGGAGCCGGCGGCACAGGCGCTGCCGGCGATCAGCATCGTGCGGCGGCGCACGCCGGTCAACGGGTCCTGCAGGGAGTCGGGGCCGAGCGGCGCTTCGTGCGCTCGGCAGACATCGGCGGCGAGGGCGTCACCGAGGCAGGGGGCGGCCGACTGGATGGGAGACGACGCGGGAGACGTCAATGAGGACGTCGAGGAAGATGGCGACGATGGGGTCGCTGGGGACGATCTGGACGCAGCATCCATGCTGGGGCACTCCTGGCTTTGCCGACGTTGGCGCTGCCCGGAGGTGGCAAGGCATGTGCCCGCTCAGCGATGGTGCTGCAGCCATTCCTCCACGCGCCGGGCGCTGGTGCCCACGTCATCCACTGCCGGCTTGACCAGGTCGTGGGAGACCCCAAGGCGGTCGCCAACGTCGGACAGCTCGTCGTCGTCCGTGAGATGGACCCGATGGGGCTCGGGGTTGCGGGTGTCGGTGAGGTCGTCTTTCATGGGGCGCTCCGGGGGCGGTCAGGGGCGTGAATTGGGACGATGCACTGCGGGGGATGTGCTGGCGGGGGCGGCTGGGGACTGCGAGCCGGTGGCCGATGACGACGTGTCCTTGGGAGGCGGGACACCGTTGGCGTTGTTGTCCAGGCTGGCACCGGGATCCTCTTCGCCAGCGATGGACGCCTCGAAGGCATGGTCGGGGACCGCCGCCGGGTGACCGGCATTGGGCTTGGCGACGGCAGGGGCCGGTTTGGCGGACGAGTCGCGGGAGACGGTATCAGTCATGGGTGACCTTCTGGAGTGAGCCCAGTCCTGCGGCAATTGCAATGCCAAGCCCGGTCGAGGTCAAGCGGGAGCGCGGCGCCGCCGCTTGCTGGTAAGGTCAACGGCTAGTCAGGGCCCTGGCCAGACGCTCTCCCGCTCTCCGCTCTTTCGATGCCCGTCTTCAAGGTCGCGAGCGGTGACCTCTCGAACGCCGGCTCGTTCAATCCAGCGCCAGATTGAAGCGTTTGACGATCTGCGCGTACTTCGACGACTCGGTCGCCATGAACTGATGAAACTGATTGCGCGTGACGGGGAACAGGTCATAGCCGAAGGTGGCATAACGCTGCAGGATGTCAGGCTCGGCCAGTGCGGCTTCGATGTCCCGCTGGATCTTGTCCGCCAGCGCCTTGGGCAGGTTGCGCGGCGCTGCGAGGGTGGTCCAGCCGGTGACCTCATAACCGGCCGGTCCACCGGACTCCGTCACCGTGGGCACGTCCGGGAAGGCCGGCAGGCGGTGCGGGGCGGCCACCGCGATGAAGCGCAGGCGTCCCGCCCGCTGCATGGCGCCGGCCGTCGCCAACGATCCCAGCGCGAAGTTCAACTCGCCGTTGGCCACGGCGGCGTAGAGCATCGAGGTTTCCTTGTAGACGACGTGCTGCATCTGGGTCTGGGTCATGGCCTCCAGTTGGGCCGACCCCAGATGCACCGCATTGCCCACCGACCACGAGCCGTAGTTCAACGCGCCGGGATGGGCCTTGGCATCGGCCACGATGTCGCCCACCGTTCGGTAAGGGCTGCTGGCCGCCACGCCGACGAAGAAGTAGGTGCGGAACAGCGGCGTGAGGGGGTCGAAGTCCTGGACCGGGTCGTAGGGCAGCTTCTTGAACATATGCGGGTAGACCACGAGATGGACGTTGTCCAGCTGGATCAGGTCGTGGCCGTCCCGGGCGCCCCGCTTGAAGCTGTCAATCGCCAGGAAGCCGTTGGCGCCGGGTTTGTTCTCGACGATGACTGGCTGGCCCCATTTTTTCTGCAGCTTCTCCGCCACCATGCGTGCGACGGTTTCGGGGCCGGCGCCGGGCGGGAAGGGGGTGAGGATGCGGACGGGGCGGGTGGGCCAGTGGGGGATGGGCGGGGTCGCGCTTGCGGCCGCGCCAGTGCCAGTGCCAGAGACTTGCGATGGCGCTTGCGCGAAGGCCCGGGAGAGGGTCAGCGGTCCCAGGGTGGCTGCGGCTGCCAGGGCGCTCACCACTTCCACGGTGCGCCGCAGGCTGCGCCTGCGATCGGGGAATGAAGCATCGGTCATCCATCGGTCTCCGTCTGTTCTTGTGTTGGGGGCGTCCAGCCGGCCCGTCCCCTATGCGTTCCGTATTTTGTACGGCCCCGACATGCCGGAACGCGCAGCCGTGTCTGTTGAGCGCTGCGCCTGTGCATCCGCAGGTAAAGGCTCTGTTGCGTTGTGGCGCACATGCCGACGGGCGCCCCCCGAAGAGGGGTCTCTCCCCCGGGAGATTCGTTGACGGCTCAAGGGGCGGTGGCGAAGATGGATTGATGCGTTCCGACTCTTCCTTTTCCTTCTGCCCCACGCGCCGCCAACGCCCCAACTGGTGGCGGACGCTGCTGTGGTGGGCGCTGGCGGCACTGGCCGCCTTCGTGATGCTGGAGGTGGTGCCTGCGCGCGCCGCCACGGACGGCGGCCTGCCGCTGCCAGTCGTCACCCCCATTGCCGATTGCGCCGCGCTCACCAGCACCTCGCTGGCGGACATCGCCGGCCCAGGCAGCCGCATTCTTCGAACCAGCAAAGCCACCAGCCAGGGACTGCCCGCCTGCATCGTGGAGGGCGTGCTGGCCCCCAGCATCCAGTTCCGGGTGGAGTTGCCGCTGGGCAGCTGGACCCAGCGGTATCTGCAAATCGGCTGTGGCGGCCTATGCGGTCGCATTGGCATGGAGGTGGGCGCGGCAGACGGTTGTCTGGCGCTGACCCAGGGCGGGTTCGCGCTGGCGGCCACGGACATGGGGCATCAGGACAACGACGGCAGCTTCGGCCAGGACGCCGCCAAGCGGGAAGACTTCGCCCACCGTGCGGTGCACCTGACGGCGGTGGCCGCCAAGCGGCTGATCCAGCGCTTTTATGGCCGGGCCCAGCGTTTCGCGTACTTCAGCGGCTGCTCGGATGGCGGGCGTGAGGCCCTGATGGAGGCGCAGCGGTACCCGGACGATTTCGACGGCATCCTGGCCGGTGCTGCGGCGCTGAATTTCCAGGTGCAGAACAGCCTCTATCACGGCTGGCAGGCCCGGGCCAACACCGCGCCGGATGGCACCGCCATCCTGACGGCGGCGCGGCTGCCGATCCTGCATCAAGCCGTGCTTAAGCAATGTGACGCCCTTGATGGCGTGGTGGACGGCCTCATCAGCGACCCGCGCCTGTGCAAGTTCGACCCAGCCACCGTGGCCTGCCCAGACGGTGGCAGCCCCGCCGGCGGCTCTCCCGACACCCCCGGCCCCCAATGCCTCAGCCGCAGCGAGGTGACGGCTGCACGGCAACTGTATGAGGGCCCGCGTGATCCGCAGACCGGCGAGCGGCTGACGGTGGGGGGCCCGCAACCGGGATCGGAACTGGGCTGGGCCGGCGTGTTTGTCCCGGCGAACGCCCAGTCGCCAATCTTCAGCGAGCGGATTGCGATGCAGGCCTTGCGGCATCTCATTTTCGAGACGGACCCGCCCGCTGACTTCACCCTGGCCGACCTTCGCTTTGACCGGGCCACCTTCGACCAACTGCGGGCGCGTCATCCGCTGATGGATGCCACCAATCCGGACCTCTCCCGCTTCGCGGCCCGCGGCGGCAAGCTGGTGATCTGGCATGGCTGGTCCGACCCGCACATTTCACCGCTCAACAGCATCGCCTATCACCAGGCCGTGCGGCGGACGATGGGGGAGGGCACAGCCCAGGCCTTTGAGCGGCTGTATCTGCTGCCGGGGGTGTATCACTGCGCCGGCGGGGATGGGCCCAGTGCGATCGATCTGTTGACCCCGATGATGGCCTGGGTGGAGCGCGGCATGGCACCGAATGCGGTGCTCACCACCACGCCGTCGCCGCGCGAGCGGGGCAATGGCTTCGGGCAGCCGGAAGGGCGCCCGGACGGTGCGCAGGCTCGCACGCCTCAGGGTCCACCCGGCGGGGCGCCGTCCGGTCCGCAGGCCGGAACGCGACCCGGCCCGCCATCTGGCCCGCAAGGGGGTGCGCCACTGGGTCCGCCATCCGATCGGCCCGAAGGTCGACCCGAAGGCGCCGGTGCACCGATGGACCGTCCAGCAGGTGGGCCTCCTGGCCTGTCACCAGGACTGGGAGAGAAGGCCCCGTCCGCGCCGGCGCTGCAGCGGTCACGTCCGGTCTATCCGTATCCCCTGGTGGCCCGCTACCAAGGTCGGGGGGACCCCAACAGTGCGGACAGCTATCGCCCGGTGGTCGGCACAGACATTCCGGTGCCCGCCTGGGCCGGTGAAGACTTCTTCCGTCCCGGCCCGGTCCGGGGTGTCGTCAAGCTGCCGCCGGACATCAGCCGCGCCGCCTCACAGCCGCCGTCTCGCTGAGCCCAAGCCAAGGTGAGCCGACCCGACCCGACCCGACCCGACCCGAGCCGAGCCGACCCGACCCGAGCCGAGCCGAGCCGAGCCGAGTTAAGCCACGGCTTAAGGCGCAGCCCAAGCAACAGCGGTCCGCGTCACAAGCCGAGGCTTCGTCTTGTCAGCGGGCCTGCTCCGGCCCATAGGCTTTGAGCCAGACCGCCAGCCCGCGCTGCACCGTGGTCGCCAGCACCTCCGCCGGAGGCGCCACCCGCATCACACCCAGCATGCGCGGCTCGGTGATCTCCGCCTCGATCAAGGCCTTCAGGTGCCAGGCGGCGGTCTGTGCGTCCGCCGCTGGCATGTCGCCGCGGGCCATGGCCTCGGACAGGAAGTCCGCCACTGCCTTCCAGCCCCGCGCGATGCCATTGGTGTAGAGCAACTGGCCGACCTCGGTCCGGTCCGCCTCATGCTCAGCCATTCGGTGGATGGCCACCAGCGGCGGTGACAACCGAACGGCCATGAAGGCCACCGCAAACTGCGTCAACACCTCCGCCAGCGGAGCGTCATGGGTCAGCACCTCAAAGATGCCCAGCATGTGCCGCTGGGCCTTGAGTTCCATCACCGCCAGGAACAGCTCTTCCTTGGACGGAAAGTAGTTGTAGAGCGTGGCCTTGGAGCCGCCCACACGGGACGAGATCTCCGCCATCGAGGCTTTTTCATAACCCGTCTCCTGGAACACCTGGGCCGCAATTTCCAGGATCAGGACACGTCGTTCTTCGCTTTTGGTGCGCATGGGGGGGGGGGCCGGTGTGACGGGTGTCACTCATTTCTGAACCGGTCTGTACATTTTTGCTTGACGCCCGCAAAAGGTCAAACCTAAACTGTACCGGTCAGTTCAGTTAAGGCCCGTTGGGTGTTCCATGCGATCAGATCGTTCTTCCCCTCCCTCCCCAGGTATCGCGCCCAGGTGGCCGGTACTGCTGCCCCTGTTGAGCTCGGTGGCGTCTGCATTGCTGCTGGCCGCCTGCGCTCAGATCCCTGACCTGGGGCCGCGCGAGGCCTTGCCCGTGGCGGGTGAACTGCGTGGGGGCGATGCGTTGCAAGGCGACGCTGCCGCCGCATGGCCGGCCGATCCCTGGTGGCAACGCTACGGCGATGACCAGCTCAACGCGCTGATGGACGAAGCCTTGCGAGGCGCACCGTCGCTCAAGGTGGCCCAGGCGCGGCTGCGCCAAGCCGCTGCCCTGGTGGAGGAGCAGGGTGCCAGTCTGCGTCCGTCCACCACCGTGTCGGCCAGCGCCAACCGCGAGCGCCAGAGCTACAACAACGGAATCCCGGCCGCGTTCGTGCCGCAAGGCTGGAACAACTACGGTCAGGCCGCTGTCCAGTTGAGCTATGAAGTGGATCTGTGGGGCCGGCAGCACGATGCACTGGCCGCCGCCACGTCCAGCTGGATGGCCAGCCAGGCGGACGCGGCCCAGTCCCGTTTGAGTCTGTCGGCGCAACTCGCCACCGCCTATGCGGACTTTGCGCGACTGTTCGCGCTGCAGGACACGGCCCTGGCGGCGGTCGAAACCCGTCAACAGAGCAGCCAGCTCACCCGCCAGCGGGAGCGCAATGGCCTGGAGAACCGCGCCGCCGTCCGTCAGGCCGAAGGGCGGCTGGCCCAGGCGCAGGGCGATCTGCTGTCCATTCAGGAATCGCTGGCGCTGCAGCGTCATCTCATTGCCGCCTTGCTGGGCGCCGGCCCCGAGCGCGGTGCGCGCCTGACCCGCCCGGTGCTGGACCTGGCTCAGGTGCAGGGCCTGCCGGGCGACGTTGCGCTCAACCTGCTGGGACGTCGCCCGGATATCGTCGCGGCGCGGCTGCGGGCGGAGTCGGCCGGTCGCAAGATCGATGCGGCCCGCAGGGCGTTTTATCCCAACATCAACCTCAGCGCCTCCTTCGGCACCCAGTCCCTGGGGCTGGACCTGCTGACCAAGTCGAGCTCGCAGATGGGGAGCTTCGGGCCGGCCATCAGCCTGCCGATCTTTGACCAGGGGCGGCTCTCCGGCCAGTACAAGCAGGCCTACGGCGTGTATGACGAGGCGGTGGCGCAATACCGCCAGACCCTGGCGCAGGCGCTGCAGGATGTGGCGGATGTCGCCGCCAGCGAGCGTGCCCTGGACGGGCGCCTGATGCAGGCGCAGGACGCTGCGGATGCCGCGCGTGATGCCTGGCTGCTCACCCGGCGTCGTTATGAAGGCGGGCTGTCGACCTACCTGGAGGTCCTGAGCGCCGAGGACAGCTACGTCGCCCAGGCACGCGCCCTGACCGAGATGCAGGCCCGGCTGATGACGCTGGATGTTGCGCTCATCAAGGCGCTGGGCGGCGGGTATCAGGGGGTGTCAGACCCGGCTGCCGCTGCGGCGGCCAGCACTCTCGCCACCGCGACCGCTTCTCACGCTGCCACCGCCACAGCTGCCAACGCTGCCACTGCGGCCACTGCGGCCACTGCCGCTCCCACTGCACACCTCGATCGCTAATCATGTCCCACTACGACTCCCACACCGACACGCCCACCCCGCTGACGGACAGCGCGTCCCGCACTTCCTCCGCACCTGCAGCGCCCTCGACCGAAGCCAGCACAGCCGCTGGTGCTGCGTTCAAGCCGGCGTCCCCGCCGCAACCGGCCCGACGTGGTGCGCGCCTGGCGATGCTCGCCGCGGCGGTGGCCGTACTGGCCGGTGGCGCCTACGCCTATCACCACTTCATCGGCGAGCGCTATGTCTCGACCGACAACGCCTACACCGCCGCCGAAGTGGCGCAGATCACCCCGGCCATCGACGCCATCACCCAGCGGGTACGCGTCGTGGATACGCAGCCGGTGCGCCAGGGCGACATCCTGGTGGAGCTGGACGCCACCGATGCGCGCCTGGCCCTGGCCCAGGCCGAAGCCGAGTTGGGCCGTGCCGAGCGCCGCGTGCGGACGTATCAAGCCAACGACGCCGGTTTCCGGGCGCAGGTCGCCGCCCGTGAGGCCGAGCAGGTGCAGGCCGACGCGCAGCTCCGTGTCGCCCAGTCCGATCTGGACCGTGCCCGGCTGGACCTGAGCCGTCGCCAGGCGCTCGCCAGCAGCGGGTCGGTGTCCGGCGAGGAAGTCTCCAATGCAGTGGCCGCCTTCCACACCGCCGAGGCCCGTTTGGCCGCAGCCCGGGCCACTGCCGAGCAAAGCCGCGCCAATCGTGCGGCGACGCAGGGTGCAATGGCCGCCAACCTGGCGCTGATCGAACAGTCCACCCTGGCGGACAACCCGGAGGTCGCGCTGGCCCGTGCCAAGCGGGACCAGGCCAAGGTGGACGTGGAACGGGCGGTGCTCCGTGCACCGTTCGACGGGGTGGTGGCCCGCCGCCAGATCGAAGTCGGTCAGAAGGTCAAGGCCGGCACGGTGGTGATGACGGTGGTGCCCACCCAGCAGGTGCATGTGGATGCGAATTTCAAGGAAGGCCAGTTGGGCCGGGTCCGGGCCGGGCAGCCGGTCGAACTCAAGGCGGACCTCTACGGATCGTCGGTGGTCTATCACGGCGTGGTGACCGGGCTGGCCGGCGGGACCGGCTCGGCATTTGCAGCGATCCCAGCGCAGAACGCCACCGGCAACTGGATCAAGGTGGTGCAGCGGGTGCCGGTGCGCATTGCCATCGATCCCAAGGAACTGGCGCAGCGGCCGCTGCAGGTGGGCCTGTCGATGGAGGTGAGCATCGATACGCAGGGCGAGATGCGTTCGCCGGGCGCTGTTGTCGGCACCGCCACCGAAACCACCGTCACCGCTACGGACCATACGGCCCCCACAGCCGCCGCCACGGTTTCCAGCCGCTGAGGGACACATGGCCACGTCAAGCCTGGGCCAGGAAGGCCCGCACGCGCCGCTGCAAGGCGGTCAACTGTTGGCGGCCGGCCTTGTGCTGGCAGCCGCCAATTTCATTGCGGTGCTGGACACCACCATCGCCAACGTCTCGGTGCCGACAATTGCCGGCAACCTGGGCGCCACCAGCAGCCAGGGCACCTACGTCATCACCTCCTATGCGGTGGCGGAAGCGATCACCGTCCCGCTGACCGGCTGGCTCGCGCGACGATTCGGCACGGTGCGGGTGTTCATCACCTCGATGATGCTGTTCGGCCTGTTCTCGGCGCTCTGCGGTTTTGCCCAGAGCCTGGGCATGCTGGTGCTGTTTCGCGTCTTCCAGGGCCTGGCCGGCGGGCCGCTGATGCCGCTGTCCCAGACGCTGCTGCTGCGAATCTTCCCCAAGGACAAGGCCGCGGCGGCCACCGGCCTGTGGGCCATGACCACGCTGGTGGCGCCCATCATGGGACCGATTCTGGGCGGCCTGATCTGCGACCAGGCCACCTGGCCCTACATCTTCTTCATCAACGTGCCGGTCGCTCTGCTGTGCGCCGCCGCCGGGTGGCGGATGCTCAAGCGCTATGAAACGCCCAGGGATGCAGCCCGCATTGACGGCGTGGGCCTGGGCCTGCTGGTGGTCTGGGTCGGCGCTTTCCAGCTGATGCTGGACGAGGGCAAGGACCTCGATTGGTTCTCGTCGCCGAAGATCATCGCCCTGGCGGTGATTGCCGCCATCGGCTTCGTTGCCTTCCTCATCTGGGAGCGGGACACGCCGCATCCGGTGGTGGACCTGCAGGTGTTTCGCCACCGGGGCTTCACCGCCAGCGTCATCACCATCAGCCTGGCCTTCGGTGCGTTCTTCGGGGCCACCGTGCTGACGCCGCTATGGCTGCAGAACACGATGGGCTACACGGCCACCAAGGCCGGGCTGGTGACCGCGCTGTCCGGCGTTCTGGCGGTGCTCGCAGCGCCGCTGGCGGCGCAGCTCAGCAGCAAGGTCGACCCGCGCAAGCTGGTGTGCTTCGGGGTGGGCTGGCTGGGGCTGGTGACGCTCTACCGCAGCATGGCCACGCCGGACATGGGTTTCTGGGAGATCGGCCTGCCGCTGCTGGTGATGGGCGTGGGCATGCCTTTCTTCTTCGTGCCGCTGTCGGCGCTGGCGCTGTCCAGCGTGGAGGAGTCGGAGACCGCTTCGGCGGCGGGCTTGATGAGTTTCTGCCGCACGGTGTCTGGCGCATTCGCCACGAGCCTGGTCAACACCACCTGGGAGGACCGCACGTCGGCGGCCCATGCCGAGCTCTCGGGCCTGACGGACCGCTTCGGCACGCTGTCGCAGCAACTGTCGGACAGTGGACTGGGGCCGGACCAGGTGCTGAGCCAGATCAACCAGATGGTGACGTCGCAAAGCGTGACGCTGGCCACCAACCAGGTGTTCTGGATTGCCGGCTGCTGCTTTGCCCTGGCGGCCATTGCCGTCTGGTTGGCGCCCAAGCCCACGCGGGTGGCGGACACGACGGCGGCCCACTGAGCGGCCCTGGATAATCGGTGCAACGCTTGTCAGCGGAACAGGACGGGAACCGAATGGAGCAGGTAGATTGCATCGTGATCGGCGCTGGCGTGGTGGGCCTGGCGGTGGCGCGGGAGATGGCCCAGCGCGGCCTGGAAACCTTGGTGCTGGAGCAGGGCACGGAGATCGGCACGGGAACCAGTTCCCGCAACAGCGAGGTCATCCATGCCGGCATCTACTACCCGACCGGGACGCTCAAGGCCGAGCTGTGTGTCCGGGGCAAGGCGCTGCTGTACGAGTACTGCGCGGCGCGTGGCGTGGCGCACCAGCGCTGCGGCAAGTTCATCGTTGCCACGTCGGCGGAGCAGCAGGCCAAGCTGGAGCAGCTCGCCGAAACCGGCCGACGCAACGGCGTGCAGGATCTGGTGATGATGACCGGCGCGCAGGCTATGAGCCGCGAATCGTCCCTGCAATGCGTCGCCGCGCTGGACAGCGGCTCCACCGGCATTGTGGACAGCCACGGATTGATGCTGGCCCTGCGCGGAGACTTTGAAGCGTCGGGCGGCATGGTGGCCTTTGATGCGCCGGTCGTGTCCGGGGATTGCGGGGCGCAGGGCATCCGGCTGGAGGTCGGCGGGTCGGAGCCGATGGAGATACAGGCCGGTCTGGTGATCAATGCGGCGGGCCTGGGGGCGCAGCGGGTGGCGTCCGCATTGCACGGCATGCCGCAGGCCCTGGTGCCGCCGCTGTTCCTGGCCAAGGGCAACTACTACAGCCTGCAGGGCCGGGCACCGTTCTCCCGGCTGGTCTATCCGGTGCCGGAGCCCGGCGGCCTGGGCGTGCATCTGACGCTGGACCTGGGCGGACAGGCGCGCTTTGGGCCAGATGTGGAGTGGGTGGAGTCGGAGGATTACCGTGTCGATCCCCGCCGGGCGGATGCGTTTTACGCGGAGATCCGGCGTTACTGGCCCGGGTTGCCTGATGGGGCCTTGCAGCCTGCGTATTCGGGCATCCGGCCCAAGATCAGCGGGCCGGGGGCTGCGGCCGAGGACTTTGTGCTGCAGGGGCCGGCGCAGCACGGTCAATCAGGATTGATGAACCTGTTTGGCATCGAGTCGCCGGGGCTCACGGCTTCGATGGCCTTGGCGGAGCGGGTGGCGCAGCGGCTGCTTTGAGGCCATTGCAGCAAGGGAGCGTCACGCGGCGTCATGCGGCCTTACGCGGCTTCGGCATCTTGGCCCGGTGGACGAACGACGGCAGGAAGGTGCGCTGCTCGCCGCCGAAGCTCACGGTCACGCTTTCAGTACTGGCGCTGACCACTTCCCCGATGCCGTAGCGGGGCACACGAACGGTGTCACCGGGCTGCAGCAGCGCTGCAGGCCCCACAGGGGCAGAGCGACGCAGTGTCTCCGCCGTGCGACTCGATGTGGCACTTGCACCTGCACGAATATCTGCACCCGCAGCTGAGCCAGAGCCTGCCCCGACGCCTGACAGCGCCACTCCAATGGGCGTCACGTTGCTGCCGATGCCCGTCCCGCCATCGGGCCCCTCGTGGCGTCTGCCTGCGGCGGGGAGCCCCGGGTCGGGCCCCACTTCCCGCTCAACGGCTTCCGCCACTGTCTCCCGCAGCCGCAGCTCCTGCTGATGCGCGTCCATCCGTCGACAGTTGTCGCATTCCTGGCAGCGCTGCACATCCTGGCCTTCTCCAAAAGCTTCCAACAGCACTTGCCATCGGCACAGCCCCGTCTGCGCGTAGAACACCATCTGCTCCAGCCTCTTGCGGTCCAGCTCTTCCTTGTCCTCATAGCGCTGCAGCGTCTGCGCGAGGGCATCACGGTCCCCGGGCGGCGGGTCCACCAGCCGCAGGCCGCCGTGCTCGTCGCGGTCCAGCCAGCCTTCACGCTCCAGCAGGCCGGTCAAGACCTTGAGCTTGTTCAGGGGACGCTGCAAGCGCTCATGCAAGGCCTCCAGCGTCCATGCGGCGGGGCCGTCCTCACGGGCCGGTGGGGGCGTGCGAAGCGCCTCCTGCACGGCGGTGGCATCCTCCGGGCGGGGATAACGCCCGTTGAGGAAGAACTGCTGCACCGCCCGGTCGCTGTGCACAAACAGCAGCGTGCAATCGGCCGGCTGACCGTCGCGGCCCGCCCGTCCCGATTCCTGATAGTAGACGTCCAGCCCCGCGGGGAGTTGGTAGTGAATGACCTGGCGGATGTCCGCCTTGTCGATGCCCAGGCCAAACGCATTGGTGGCCACCATCACCGGCGACTGCCCGGACATGAAGGCCTCCTGCGCCGCCTGCCGCTGGCTGGCCCTCAGACGGCCGTGATAGAGCACCGCATCATGACCCGCATCGCGCAAGGCCTGATGGGCGGCCTCCGCGGCCTTGACGGTAGCGGTGTAGACGATGGAAGGCCCCTGGCGCTCCGCCACCCGTTGCAGCAGTCGCTGGCGCTTGTCGTCCTCATCGGCCAGCGGCTCGACCCGGTAGTGCAGATTGGCGCGGAAGCTGCTGGCGGCCAGACAGCCGCTGCGCGGAATGCGCAGTTGCTCGGCAATGTCGGCCATGACTTCTTCGGTGGCCGTCGCGGTGAGGGCCAATACCGTCGGGCGTCCCAAGCGCTCGACGGCCTCGCCGATCTTCAGAAACGCGGGGCGGAAGTCGTGGCCCCATTCAGAGATGCAGTGCGCTTCATCCACCACCAGCAGATCGGTGGGGCCGGAGGCGGCGAGGGCGGTCAACCAGTCCTCGTCGCTCAATCGCTCAGGCGTAACCAGCACCACCTTGGCCGATCCGTCCAGCGCCGCTTCATTCTGCTGGCGAAGCGTGGCGGCATCCAGTCCGCTGTGAAGCTGAACGGCGGGCACACCCAGGTCGTTGAGGCGCTCGCATTGGTCCTGCATGAGGGCAATCAGCGGGGAGACGACCAGCGTGCGGTGCGGCAGCAGACTGGCGGGCACCTGGAAGCACAGCGACTTGCCAGCACCGGTCGGCATGACCGACAGCGTGTTGAGCCCGCGCAGCACCCGGTCCACCACCTCTTCCTGGCCGGGACGCCAGCGGCGCAGGCCGAAGCGCTGGAGCTGCTGCTGCAGCTGGCGGGGGGAGGGGAGCGCGGATCGAGCGGCATGCGGGGTGCGCGTCGTGTGGGCGGCGGGCGCGCCGCGTGCAACGGTCGTGCCGCGTGCACCGGTCGCGCGGCTGGGTGAGCGTGTGGGCATGCCCCTGAATGGGCAAGGAACGCGCCTGCGGCCCGCGCTGATCGCAGGCTGGCACAACGCCCGGCGCGAAGGTGCTCTGGCACTCTCACAACACCCTCACTCGAGGGACTGGGCACAGCCGTTGCCAGAGGGGTGCGGGGATCCATCCCCGCTTCGACCCACAACTCAAACGGAGTCCACCCATGATCAGCACCATCCTGCTCGTCCTCCTGATCCTGCTCTTGATTGGCGCATTGCCGACCTGGCCGCACAGCCGTGAATGGGGCTACTACCCCAGCGGGGGCCTGGGCCTGGTGGTGGTGATCCTGCTGGTCCTGCTGTTGCTGGGCTATCTCTAAGGTCCCTGAGGTCCTGCTCAGTTGCCGCGATAGGTCGAGAACCCGTAGCGGCTGTGCCCAACTGGGCGGCCAGCAGGAATCGCGGCAGCGCGATGACGGAGGCAGCGGCCTGAGCCTGGCGATGGTCCGCGCCATCATGGCTTTGCATGGCGCCACCGCTGAGGTGAGGTAGGAGGCGTCAGGCTTGGCCCCCGAGCGGGCGAACGGGTGGAGGAGGGACGTCGGCCCTTTGCAGTTCCAGTTGCCACCAACCAACGTCACGCCAGGCCCCGTGCTTGTAGCCGACCTTGCGGTAAATGCCGATGGGACGAAATCCCACGGATTCATGCAGCCCGACGCTGGCATCGTTGGGCAGCGCGATTCCGGCGAACGCCTGTATGTAGCCGAGGTCCACCAGTTGCGCCAGCAGTGCACGGTACAGCTGCTTGCCCCATCCTCGGCCGCGCATGTCCGCACGCAGGTAGGCCGTGACATCCACCGACCACTGATAGGCGGGACGCTCCCGGTGACGACTGGCATACACGTAGCCGCACACGCGTGACTGCTCATCTTCACCGACCAGCCACGGAAGCTGCTGCAGTGTGGTGGAGATGCGCGTGCGCATCTCCTCGACCGTTGGCGGTTCCAGCTCGAAGGAGATCGCGGTTTCCCGCACGATCGGTGCGTAGATCGAGAGAATGTCCTCGGCGTCAGATGGTCGGGCCAATCGAATGTGCATGTTCGGACCTTTGGAGGATGCGAAGCGTTGACCCAGACGGGTCGGGCTCAATCAAGCATGGTTCATGCCCGACCCAAGCTGCCTCGGCCATTGCCCACACGCTCGCAGGACGTTACCCGACGCTCATTGCGACAGCCACCCTGAGCGCGGCTACCAATGGATCTGCATCGGCACCGCTAGCAACACCGGTGGTTGACGCGATGGCGATTCATGGGAACAATCGCGCCCGCAATCGCGCCTGTTTTCACCCTCTCTTTGCCTGGAGCCTGCTCGTGCCCCGCATGTCCGTCACCCGCTAATCGCCGACGACTGCTTTTTTCGCAGCCATCGTGTCGGCGCCGTCTGCGCCCATGAAGGCCGCGGCACGGGTTCTCGCTCTCTCCCCGCTTGCCATGAAGCGGATGGAGCCCGAATCTCCCGCTTCTTTCCCCCGCGACTCTGTCTTTCAGCTTGACGGCTGAAGGCGGTGACCTGTCTGCGCCTCCCACGTTCGTCGGTTTTCCCCTCAGGAATAAGTCCGTCTGCGCCAAGAACGCGACGGCCGACGACGATGTCTCCCAACGAACTGCACTCTCTGCCGCTGCTGCGGTATCCCCGAACTGTCCATCTCGCGGGCAGTCGTCTTCAGGACGGCGATTCCGGTCACGACCAGACCCCACTGGCCGCGCTGGCGGGCTGTCATGTGGTCATTGAAGAAAAGCTGGACGGCGCCAATGCGGGCCTGTCATTCAGCGGCGGCGGTGAGCTGCTGCTGCAGTCCCGCGGCCATTACCTCACCGGCGGTTATGGCGAACGCCAGTTCAATCTCTTCAAGTCATTCGCCGCCGCACATGAATCCCGGCTGCTGGAGCGGCTGGAAGACCGTTATGTGCTGTACGGGGAATGGCTCTATGCCAAGCACAGCATCTGGTATGACCGGCTGCCGCATTGGTTCCAGGAATTCGACATCTTCGACCGTCAGGCGGGCATGTTCCTCTCAACGGCTCGTCGCCGGGCCTTGTTGGCCGGGTCGCCGGTGATGTCGGTGCCAGTGCTCTACGAAGGTCCGATGCCCACGCGGGCGAACCTGCTGTGGGCGCTGGTGCGTCCCTCCCTGGCCAAGTCGGCGGGGTGGCGGCAGGCGTTTGAGGCGTCTGTGCAGCAGCAGGGGCTGCCGCTGCCACTGACCTGGCAGCAGACCGACCGGCATGACGAATCGGAAGGGCTTTATCTGAAGGTGGAAGACGGGCAGCAAGTGCTGGGCCGCTACAAACTGGTGCGTCCTTCCTTCACGCAGACCCTGCTGGATGCCGGCGACCATCATGCCCAGCGGCCTCTCCTGCCCAACCTCTTGGCAGACGGGGGGGATCTGTATGCAGAGCAGCCTCTGATGGACTGGAACGACCTGGGACTCGTGACCCTGACATCCGTTGAGGCGCTGGCAGCCGCCGTACAAGACGACAAGACGGCCTCACGTCGACCGCCCCGCTGAGCGGCGGTTGATGCTCGCGAGAGAAAGACCCAGATGACATCGAAGGACCTGCGGGCCATCGTGCCGCAGGAACCAGGGCTGTGCGGCCCGGTCAATGGGCTCACGAATGCTCGATATGAGCGAGTGAGCCAGGAGAAGACAATGAATTGGAATGACATTGAGGGCCTGGCGCCCGCCCCCGGTAAGACGCCGGATTTTCAGGCTTGCCTGGAAGCGTTTCCGCAGCTGGAACTTGCCAAGACGACGGTCCAGGACCCGACCTACCACCAGGAAGGCGATGTCTGGACCCACACCGTGATGGTCGTCGAGGCCTTGCTCGATCACCCTGACTATCAGGCGCTGGACCGCGAGCGCCGAGTGCAGGTGTTCCTTGCGGCACTGTTGCACGACATTGCCAAGTGCAGCACGACCGTCATCGACCCCGATACGGGCCGTATCGGACAGCCGGGCCACTCGCGAAAGGGCGCCATTGACGCCCGCATTGCACTCTGGGACGCCGGCGCTCCTTTCGACACCCGAGAGGCCATTTGCAGGCTGATCAACGTCCACCAGGTGCCGTTCTTCGCTTTGGAGGGCTCCCGCCGCGGCACCTCACCGGAGTTCATCGTGCGCGAGCTGTCGTGGCAGGTGAGCCTGCCGCTCTTGGCCTTGCTCGCCGAGGCGGACATGCGCGGCCGGATTTGCGCCGACCAGCAAAAGGTGCTCGACAACATCCAGCTGTTTCGGGAATTAGCCAAGGAGGACGGCTGCTATGAGGGGCCACGCGGTTTCGCGGATGCCCACACACGGGTGAGTTACTTCCGCGGCGCCGACCTGCATCCGGACTACCCGCTGTTCCAGGAGCCGGGGGCCGCCGTGACGGTGATGTGCGGCTTGCCCGCTTCCGGGAAGGACACCTGGGTGGCGCAGCATCGGCCCGGGCACCCGGTGGTCTCGTTTGACGACAGCCGGCTGGAGCTGGGACTTCGTCACGGCAAAGCCGAAGGCGTGGTGGCCCATCACGCCGTGGACAAGGCCAAGAAGTTGCTGCGCGCCAAAGCGCCATTCGTATGGAATGCGACCCACCTGTCACAGCAGATGCGAGACAAGACGCTGGACCTGCTGTTTGCATACGGTGCGGAGGTGGAGATCGTCTACCTGGAGAAGCCGCGGATGGAGTTGCTGCGCCGAAACCACCGACGCGACTCCTCGCTGACCAATAAGGCGCTGCAGGCCATGACGCTGAAGTGGGAGCTGCCTGTTCCGACCGAGGCCCATCGTGTTCACTACTGCGTCTGACGGTCTGAAGAGTCGCGGATACAGCGAGCAGTCGCCTTGACCGGCGCCGCATGAGTGCTCGGACTCAAGCGCCCAGCAGCGACTGTCCACACACCCGCAGCACCTCGCCCGACAGCGGCTGCGACTGCGGCGATGCCAGGAAGGCAATGGCTTCGGCCACGTCGTCCGGTCGCCCGCCTTGCTTGAGTGAATTGAGGCGGCGGCCGACTTCACGGATCATCATGGGCATGCGGCCGGTCATCGCGGTTTCAATGAAACCCGGCGCCACTGCATTCACTGTGATGCCGCGGTCCCGCAACTGCTGGGCGCGATGGGTGACGTATCCGATCACGCCCGCCTTGCTGGCGCTGTAGTTGGTCTGCCCGGCATTGCCGGCAATGCCGCTGATGGAGGAGAGGCAGACCTCTCGCGCGCCCTCGCGCCACAGCGCCCGCGCATCGAGCGCGTCGTCGATGGCCAGGATGGACGCCAGATTCACCGTCAGCACGCTGTCCCATTCCGCCGCGCTCATGCGGGCCAGCGTGCGGTCGCGGGTGATGCCGGCGTTGTGGACCATCAGATCAAGCGGCCCGCGGGCGGCGATGGCATCCGCCAAGGCGGCGGGCGTGGCCTCGGCGGTCAGGTCCAGTGGCAAGGCTTCGCCGCCGACACGTGCGGCCAAGGCCTCCAGCGCCTCGGACGCCGCCGGGACATCCACGCACAAAACGTGGAAACCGTCCTGGGAGAGTCGCCGGGCCGTCGCAGCGCCGATGCCACCCGCCGCCCCGGTCACCACCGCCAACCGGCGCGATGCGACCGGCCCCGGCAGGTGCCGCGCGGCCGCGTCAGTGCGCCACTGCAGCACCTGTCCCGACACGTAGGAGGACCGGTCCCCGCCGAAGAAGCGTACTGTGCCAGCCAACAGGGGCTGACCCGCCGTGCCAGACCCGATTGGGATCGGCCCGACCTTGAGCAGATTGACGGTGCCGCCGCGGCGGCCCAGTTCCTTGGCCATGGCGCGCGCGAATCCCTGCAAGGCCTGCGCCAGCGCACTCACGCGCGCCTGCTGCGCCGACGTGGGATCCGCCGCGAAAATCACGACACGCGCGCCGGGCGTCAAGCGGGCTTGCGAAGCCTGCACCTGCCGGAACACGTCGCGCAACTGGTCCAGCGTGCTGACGGCCGTGGCGTCCACGATGAGCGTCGAGACCGGGACCTGCGCCTCCTTCACCACGGTCGCGCCTTCGGCGACGACGATCTGCGTCAGGGCGCTCAACAACGGCGCATCGCCAATGCCGATGAGATGGACCAGGCGGCCCGCCAGTTCCTCCGGCATGGAAGGGCCGTCGCGGCGCGGCAGCCGGCGCGGCTGCGGCAGGCCCAGGGTGCTGAGCAGTCGCTGGCCCCAGGGATGCTGGGCCAGTTCAAGGAGACGATCGGTCATGGTGGGGGAGTCAAATCAGGCGCAGGAAGGAAGGGACAGCTTGCGCAGCGGCATGCTACGTCATCAAACCGTGCTCGCAGCGCCGGGCGACTTCGGTCGTCTGCGCCGCCAGCGTCGCCGAGGCGAGGAGGGCCGTTCACCGCCCATCACCGTCAACCCCACGCGCGTCTGCTCCGGTGTCGAGGTGGCAAAGGGCGCCCCGCCATGCATGCGCGCGATGGCCGCCACGATCGACAGCCCCAGCCCGTGATGATCCGCCCCCCGTGTGCGCGACGGATCGGCGCGGTAGAAGCGGTCGAACAGCCTGGGCAAATGGTCTTGTGAAATCGGCGGACCGGCATTGGTCACGGAGAGGCGCAGCAGCTCCCCGCCCAGGGGCTCAACGCAGATCCGCACCAGGCTGCCGCTACGGGCGTAGCGGGTGGCATTGCCCAGCAGATTGGACAGCGCGCGTTTGAGCAGCGCGGCATCCACATCGCCTGCGGCATCCCCGTCCACCGCCAGATGCAGCCCCGCCTCGGCAATGGCGGCTTCGTGATAGTCCGCCACATCCCGCGCCAGTGCGGCCAGACTGGGGACGTGCTGCCGGCGGGCGGTTGCCCCGCTGTTGGCATGGCTGAGGAACAGCATGTCATTGACGATGCCCGCCATGCGGCGAAGTTCTTCCAGATTGGAGCCAAGCTGGTCCAGCGTGGACGGCGGCACGCCCGGCTGACGCATGGCCAGCTCGGTCGCGGTGATGAGCGTGGCCAGCGGCGTGCGCAGTTCATGGGCCACATCGGCATTGAAGCCTTCCAGCTGCGTGTAGCTGCGGTTCAGCCGCTCCAGCAGCGCATTGAACTGCTGCACCAGCGGCCGCAGTTCCTCCGGCTGGTCGCTGCCATCCAGGCGTTCGTGCAGGGTGTGGGCGGCCAGGCGCCGCGTCTGCTCGACCAGGGATCGGACCGGAGCCAGCGCCATGCGCACCAGCACCATGCTGCCCACCGACACCAGCAGCGCGCCGATCAGCGAGGCCGCCATCAGCGTCATGCCCAGGCGGCGGACAAACGCATCGTCTCCGCGCGTGTCCAGCCGCAGCGTTGCCAGCGGGCCCTGGGTGGTGGGGAAGTCCAGGCTCCGGCCGCTGTCGGTGCGGGCGTGTTGACCGCGGGCGCCGCCATGGGCCGCGCGGTCGTACAAGGTGCTGCCGTCGGCGTCGCGCAGAGTCAGCCGCAGGTCGCGGTGGACCTCCAGAAATTCATCCAGCCGTTTGCGGAGCTGCTCGGCGGGCAGCGTTGGATGCTCGTCCAGCAGGTGCTGCAGCAGCACCTGGTTCTGCTGCAGCGTCTCGTCCTGGCGGGCGCGCAGGTCCGACGCGGTGAGCAGATAGACCGCCAGCGACATCAGTGCCAGGCCGGTGAAGGTCTGCGTGGCCAGCCACAGCGACAGACGCGGCCCGACGCCATCCGGAATGCGCCAGGGCAGGCGTGTGCGGGCAACACGCGAAGCAGGCGCAACACGCGCAGTGCGTTCGGATCGCTCCGGATCGTGGGGCGCGAGGACGCTGCTCATGCCGGCCCCCTCCACATGACCAAACCGTAATGTGACGGTTGGGCTGCTGACAGGGCCGGTTGACTAGAGTGAATGCCATGGCGTTGAAACACACCGCCGCAACGGCCGGCGCTTCCAGGCCCGGCCGCCATGGAAACAGGTTCAACAAGGAGAATTCTCATGCGTCGATTCCGTCCCATTCATGCTCCCCTGGGTGCTCTGGCCCTCGCCGCCGCGATCAGCGTTCCCGCGTTCGCGCAGGTGGAGGAAGAGATCGCCTCGGGTCCCAAGTCCCGTGAACAAGTCGTTGCCGAGCTGGAGCAGGCCCAGGCAGACGGCTCTCTCTCCCGCCACAACAGCGAAGTCGGCTACACGCCTGATTTCGATGAGGCCATGGGCCTGCCGGTCCGCTATTCCAACACCCAGGGTGATGTCGACGTGTCGGTGAGTATGGACACGTCCCGCGACTTGACCTTTGCGCCGCCTGCTGCGGGTGGCAAGTCCCGTGCCCAGGTCATGGATGAGCTGGCGCAAGCCCAGGCAGACGGCTCGCTGCAGAAGATGTGGAGTGACTCGGGATATGCGCCGGAGTTCGAGACGGTGCATACGCCGCGCTACTGAGGCGTTGCTCAGTACGTGACGGCGTGACCGCACCCGCGGTGAGCGGGCGGTGGTGGCTCGAACGAACGGGGTCCCTTCGGGGGCCCCGTTCTTTTTTGCGCGGGGAGGGTGCCGTAGCGGATGAAAACGGCTGAAACAAGCCGCGTCTCCGCCCAGGTTCACGCAACGATTGCTGACACGATCAGGGGATTTCCCTCATTACAGCTATTGCAACTGGGAGCAAAGTGGTATTGCCTTTTTGAGGCGAACAAAAGACCAACAACATACCACTAGGCCAAGCGGGCGCGCGTCGGGCAGCGACGCCCGGTGGGTTGTTCATCCGCGAGGGCGCGGACGGACGGCCACTGACGTCGTGGCCACTGACGTCGTTTACCAGGAGCACTTGCATGAAGCCTTCCCCCTCCAATCGCAACCGCCACAGCCTCCCGCTGCGTGAACTTCGCAAGCTGGCGGTCCTGAGCGCTGCGGCTTTCGCGCTGCACGCCGCCGCGCAGACCTATTCCGCCTGGGCGCCGGACGTGTATTACGCCGCCGGCACCGTGGTCAGCTACAACGGCAAGCTGTATCGGGCGCTGGTCAACCAGACCGACTACGCCAGCACCGGTTGGAACCCCACCAATGCGGCCCTCTGGACCGATCTGGGGACCACGTCGGGACCTTCTCCATCTCCTTCTCCCAGCCCGTCGCCGAGTCCCTCCCCAAGCCCGTCGCCGAGCCCATCCCCCAGCCCAGCCCCGGCACCGTCGGGCAGTTGCGCTCCGGTGTGGTCCAACACCAAGGCCTACAACGGCGGTGAACTGGCCAGCGTGGCCACGACCAACTACAAGGCCAACTGGTGGACCCAGAACAACAACCCCACCACCAACAGCGGAGCGGCCGGGTCCGGTCAGCCGTGGACCGTGGTGGGGAGCTGCTCGGGGTCTCCATCCCCGAGTCCATCCCCGAGTCCTTCTCCAAGTCCGTCTCCGAGCCCCTCGCCGAGCCCGTCCCCCAGTCCTTCCCCGAGCCCCGCGCCGTCGCCGTCCCCGGATCTGACCGATCCGGCCGCCAAGGCCGCCATTCAGACGGGCCGGGTCTACACCGTCTACTACCCCTCGTGGAGTGACAACTGGTTCGATGCCACCGGCATGAATAAGAACCAGGTCTTCAAGGCCAGCAACTTCGCCCGCATTCCGGCCAACTACACCCATGTGGTGGCGGCCTTTGCGCAGCCGAATTTCAGCTGGGGCGGCATGAGCGCCAACAACTGGTCGGGCACCGGCATCAACTTCAATGGCCGTCCGTCTGACATCAAGGCGGCCATCGACGTCCTGCATGCCCGCAACATCAAGGTGTTGCTGGCCGTGGGCGGTGCCACCTACAACAGCTGGAGCACGCTGTCCGCGGAAGGTCATGCCGGCAGCGGCCCGACCATCACCGCCCTGGCCAACATCCTGAAGGACGTCGGTTTTGACGGTCTGGATGTGGACTACGAGATCGAAGGTCTGGATGGGTATGCGGGTGCTGTGAAGGCCATGCGCAAAGCCGTGGATCTGGCCGGTGGCGGTCGCATCCTGAGCGTGGCGGCCTGGTCCACCGGTGCGGACTGCACGGCGGCCACCGCTAACGACTCGCAGTGCGCCGGCGTGGGTGTCAGCTACTGGGGCGGCAAGGCCGGTCTGGAGCGCCAGTTGGTCAGCGCCTATCCGACGCTGTCCACGGCCTTCAATCTGGTCAACATCATGAGCTACGACGCCCGTTATGAGCATTACGACGGCGTCACCGCGTGGCAGCAATACCGCAAGCTGTTCCCGAGCAGCACCATTGTGTCGATCGGCTTTGAGACCGCCCCGGAAGGCTGGGCGGGTGGTCAACTGGTGGTGAACAATGCGGATGCGCAGTGCACTGGTTCGGTCATTCTCCAGAACAGCTACGGTGCCAACATCAACCAGCCGTATTCGGTGGAGCGTTATCTGAATGCGGTGACCGGTAGCACGCTGAGCAACCGCAATCCGCGTGATGGCGCGATGCTGTGGCAGGCGCTGAAGACCGCGTCGGGCAGCTGTGGCAGCGCTCCGCTGGCGTCGCCGGGCAGCATCGGCAAGAAGGTCTCGGGCTCGCTGGGCCTGGTGGACGACCCGGCCCTGCAGAACGCTCCCTGGAAGTAAGTCCGTCGCCGCCCGGGAGGGCGGTGATGAGCGGTATCCGCCTGGCATCAGCTTGGTAACCTCACTGAGGGCGATGCCAAGCCTATGCGAACCGCCGTCCGGCCCCGTGCCGGGCGGCGGTTTTTACCTTGCGGCGCGCTGGTGCGCTACCCAAGCAATCGGCCCAAGGCCTCACTGGCCGAGACGATGTGGACGCCGCGGTGGTGTTTCAAGCTCAACAGATGCTTTCGATCGCCAGTGACGATGAGGTCGGCCCGGGCCGCGATAGCCGCAGCAATGACGTGATCGTCATCGGCATCTGCCGCCACCACACGCGGCACCTTGCGAGGTGATACCAATCGAGTCAGTGCCGAATAGCTGGACACCAGAACGGGGACGGAGCTACCGGCGCTCTCGATCCGGGTGCGGAACTTCGGATAGGCCAGGGTGTCGGCCAGTTCCTGCAGGAGCGCCGCGCTGCTGAAGAAGTTGACCTGCGCCTTGCCGTCGGGGCGCATGGACCACTCCAACAGCCTTCGAGGAGACCCATTCCACAGCAGACCTGCCACCACAACGTTGGTATCCAGCACCATGCGCACCGGCCCCGGCCGGTGGAACAGTGCACCAGACATCACACCGCATCGGACGGGTGAGGGCGTGCGCGAACACGTTCAATTTCGGCATCGATTTCCCGCTCCAGGTCGGCAGTGACGCTCTCCGGGAGCTGCTGCCAGAGCGCCATCAGGGTCTGCCCGGCGCGTCGCTTCAGTTGCTCTCGCAACATGGTTTCCATGGCGGCAGGGGACAGCAACCCGGCGCTGGCGGCCTGTTGCGCAAGGTCGTCCGGCAATGTGATCTGAATGGTGGTCATGTGAAATACCTCAGCGTCTGAACACTTGACCTGATCTTATCGACTGACCCAGCGGCGCCCAACCCGCCTAAGGATGCATTCCTGCGGGGGCCATGTCCCCTGGCGCGCTGCTTGCCCTCGCCCTCTCACTTGCGTCGATCGGCCCCCCTCCCAATGGGAGTGTCCCCCCGCGGCTTTGGGCTGCACCATCATGCCGACCGTCGGTCTGTCCGATGTTCCAGATCCTTCACCTGAAAGTCCGTCATGGCCAAACTCAGCGATTCCAAGAAGTCCGACCTCAAGACCCGCCGCAAGGCTCCGCTGGCCACGCCCAGCGACCTGGCGGCTGAAGCCACCACCGACATCGGCGCCGCCCTGAACGGCATCCTGGCCGACGTCTTCGCCCTCTACCTCAAGACCAAGAATTTCCACTGGCACATGAGTGGTCCGCACTTCCGCGACTACCACCTGCTGCTGGACGAGCAGGGCGACCAGCTCTACGCCATGACCGACCCGCTGGCCGAGCGCATCCGCAAGGTGGGCGGCACCACGCTGCGCTCTATCGGTCATATCAGCCGCCTGCAGCGCATCAGCGACAACGACGCCGACTATGTCGACCCGCTGGACATGCTCGCCGAGCTGCGCGAGGACAACAAACAGTTGGCCGAACGCCTGCGTGAAGCCCACAACGTCACCGACGAACACCGGGACATCGCCTCCTCCAGCCTGCTGGAGAACTGGATCGACGAAACCGAACGCCGCACCTGGTTCCTGTTCGAATCCAGCCGCGTGCAAAGCCGGGGCTGATCATGGGCTACCGCTGTGTGCATGCGGCCGGGATCCGGCAGGTGGAGCCCAGCGCCAAAGGCTGTGAGGAATGCCTGAAGCTGGGCAGTGAATGGGTGCATCTGCGGATCTGCCGCACCTGCGGCCATGTCGGCTGCTGCGACGAGTCGCCGCATCGGCATGCGCGGGCCCATTTTCACGAGACCCAGCATCCCATCATCGAAGGCTATGACCCGCCCGAAGGCTGGGGCTGGTGCTTCGCCGACAAGGTGATGGTGGACCTGCAAGGCGATACCACGCCGCAGAAGGGCCCGATCCCGCGGTATTACTGAAGGCTGAAGGCCTTCAGCCGGGCGGCTTACCCGTCGACGCCCGCACCACCAGGCGCGGCGGCTCGGTGACGGAGATGGGCAGCGGATGATCCGGCTTGGCCGTGATCTCCGACTGCAGCATCTGCACGGCCAGCATGGCCGCTTCCGCGGTCGGCATGGCGACGGTGCTCAGGGCCGGCCGCATCTGATGCGCCAGCTGAATGTCGGTCACGCCGATGACCGACAGGTCCCGCGGCACTTCCAGGCCCAGCTCGGCCGCCGCCTGCAGCACGCCCAGGGCCGGCAGGTCATTGGTGGCGAACACTGCCGTCAGACCGGGCACGCCCGCCAGCAGGCTGTGGGCCGCATTGCGACCATCGTCGATGGTGTCGTGGCCATACCGCAGATGGCTGGGTGGCAATTCGATGCCCGCCTTCTGCACCGTGTCGATGAAGCCGCGCAGACGCCATTGGTGGTTGCCGGTCGGCTCGCTGCCGCAGACGGCGCCCAGACGCTTGTGGCCCAGGCGCAGCAGGTGCTCCGCCGCCAGCACACCGGCCTGGTACAGATCGACCGCCACACAGGGCAGGGGCGGCGGCTCCTGCGGACGTTCCCACATGCACAGCACCACCGGCACGCCGCGTCGGCGCAGGTCCTGCAGGGCGTCGAGCTGGACGAAGTCCGCATTCATGACGATCACGCCCTGCGCCAGCGCACCGCCCACCGCATCCAGATAGGCGCGCTCCTGCGCCGGATCGTCATTGGTATTGCACACCAGCAGGAAGTAACCCAGCTTGCGTGCGGCCCGTTCCACTTCGAGCGCGAACTCCGGATAGAACGGGTTGGCGATGCTGCTCACCACCAGCGCCATGGTGTGGGGCTTGCCCTCCACCAGGGCCCGCGCCATGAGGTTGGGCCTGTAGCCCATGCTTTCCACGGCCGCCAGCACACGGCGGCGAGTTTCCTCGCCGACCTTGCCGCGATTGCGCAGCACATTGGAGACCGTGGCGGCAGTGACGCCGGCGGCCCGCGCCACCTCGACCAGTGTTGTCATTCCGCGATCGTACCTGCTGGCTGTGCGTCCAGCGGCCAGGCATGGGCCTTGGCACCCGGGCCGGCTTCGCAGAGGTAGACCAGGGCCGGCAAACCTTCCGGCGACCGGTAGCCCCGCTCCAGGGCTTCCAGCGCCTGCGGCACCCGTTCCTTCTTCAGCAGCGCAATGCAGCACCCGCCGAAGCCGCCGCCGGTCATGCGCGCGCCGCCCTGGTCGCCCACCACGTCCTGCAGCAGGGCCGCGAGCTGGTCTACCGCCGGCACGGTGATCTCGAAGTCGTCCCGCATCGATTCATGCGACTGCTTCATCAGCGCACCCAGGCGCACCAGGTCGCCGGCCTGCATGGCCTCGGTCGCCTCCAGCACGCGGGTGTTCTCGGTGATGATGTGGCGGGCCCGGCGGAAGACCTTGTCCTCCAGCTGCACGCCGGCGAGCATCTCCAGCGTGGCGTCCCGCAAGGCCGGCACGCCCAGGGCCCGGGCGGCTTGCTCGCACTGGGCGCGGCGCTCGTTGTAGGCGGAGTCGACCAGGCCGCGCTTGACGCGCGAATGCGCAATCAACAGCGTCGTGCCTTCAGGCAGCGAGACCGGGCGGGTCTCCAGCGAGCGGCAGTCGATCAGCAGTGCATGGCCGGGTCGCCCTTCGGCGCTGGCCAGTTGATCCATGATGCCGCACTGGCAGCCGACAAAGCGGTTTTCCGCCTGCTGGGCCAGGCGTGCCAGCTGCTTGCCGGTCAGTGCCGTGTCGCCGGTGATCTGCTGGGCCGCGCGCAGCAGGCCCAGTGCGAGCGAGGCGGACGAGCTCAGCCCCGCGCCCATCGGCACGTCCCCGGAAATCACCAGGCTCATGCCCACCGGCTGCGTCATCAGCGGCACCAGCTGGGCCAGCGTGCCGCGCACATGGTCCCGCCAGCCGCCGCCTTCGAAGTGGGGCGGGGTGGCGCTCAGGGTGAAGCGGTCTTCGGCGGCGGATTCGTCCAGCGCCAGCGCGTCGACCTCGCGGTCCTGGCGCGGGCCGGCGGCAATCCAGGTGTCCCGGTCGATGGCGGCCGGCAGCACGAAGCCGTCGTTGTAGTCGGTGTGTTCACCGATCAGGTTGACCCGGCCGGGCGCCCGCGTCAGGACGGTCGGCGCCACGCCGTGGCGCTGGGTGTAGGCCTGCACCACGGACTGGGCGGTGGCCGGCAGCGCTGAGGGCAGGGAGGACGAAGCAAAGGAGGCAGGAGTGGCCATCGGAATTCAGCGCTGGCGGTAGTGGACGGTGGATTGCTCGCGCAGGCGTGCGGCGGCCTGCTCGGGCGTGAGGTCACGCTGCGATTCGGCCAGCAGCTCAAAGCCGACCATGAACTTGCGCACCGTGGCGCTGCGCAGCAGCGGCGGATGGAAGTGGGCGTGCAACTGCCAGTGGGCGGCAGCGTCTGCGTTGCTGGCGTCCGGACCGGTCGGCGCACCGTGCCAGCCCATGGAATAGGGGAAGCTGCACTGGAAGAGGTTGTCGTAGCGGGTGGTGAGCTCGCGCACGGCCAGGGCCAGGCTCTGCCGCTGCTGGGGCGTGAGCTGCGGCAGGCGTTGGACGGGGAAGCGCGGCAGCAGCAGCGTCTCGAAGGGCCATTCGGCCCAGTAGGGCACGATGGCCAGCCAGTCGTCGTTCTGCACCACCACCCGCTCGCCATGCTCGGCCTCGGCGCGGGCCAGTGCCAGCAGCATCGGCTCACCGCGTTGCTGCAGCCAGTCGCGCTGTTGCTGATCTTCCCGGTTGGGCAGCTCGGGCAGGAAGTCGCAGGCCCAGATCTGACCATGCGGATGCGGGTTGGAGCAACCCATCATTGCGCCCTTGTTCTCGAAGACCTGCACCCAGCGCCAACGCTGGCCCAGTTCCTCGGTCTGCGCGCACCACAGGTCCACCACGCCGCGCAGCGCGGTTTCATCCAGTTCCGGCAGGCTGCGGCTGTGGTCCGGCGAGAAGCAGATCACCCGGCTGGTGCCGCGGGCGGGCATGGCCTGGAACAGGCCGCCGTCCGCCTTTGCGCCCAAGCCATCCGGCGCCGGCACATCGGCCATCAGGGCGGCGAAGTCGTTGTCGAAGACAAAGGTGCCGGTGTAGTCGGGATTCTTTTCGCCGTTGATGCGGGTGTTGCCGGCGCACAGGTAACACGAGGGGTCATGGGACGGGCGGACTGCCGTGTCCGGACTCTCGGTCTGGCCCTGCCAGGGACGCTGGCTGCGCTGCGGGGACACCAGCACCCAACGTCCGGCAAGCGGGTTGTAGCGGCGGTGCGAATGTTGGTTGCGGTCGAAGGACATCGTGGGTCTTGATTGGGGCTGGGGTCAGGGCAGGGCCCGTGCCTGGGCGGCGGGGCCGTGTCGCGTTCAGCAGGGGTCAGCGTGGGTCAGCGTGGAAGGTGCTTGGAACGTGCTTCGGATGCGCTTTGAATGGCGTTCAGGTTCGGGGTGCAGACTGGGCCGGATCAGCGCGACCGCGGCGCCGAACCGGGGACCACCCAGGCGGCCACACCGCCCGGCGGGAGTGTCGCACTCCCGAGCAGCAACGGCACGCCGGTGGGCACCGGAACCTGCGCGTCGGCAGGGCCATGGTTGATGGCGAACTGCAGAGCCCCGCGACGGCGCAGGCGCAGGCCCGGCTTCTGTGCGGAGATCGCCACCGTCGACAAACCCGCACGTCGGGCTGCATCGTCCAGCCAGGCTTGCAGCAAGGCCGGGTCGACCAGGGCAGCATGCAGGTCCACCCGGCCAGCGCTCACACGCGCCGGCCAGCCGTCTTCGCAGCGCTCGCGCACCTGCACGTCCTGCCCTTCCGGGCTGGCGTCCAGGTCCAGCAGGTCGCGCCACTGCGAGGCATGGCCGAGGGGGGAGCCCGCCTCGGCCTGCACGGCGTAGTGCCGTCCGGGACGCATCGATTCCACCGCACGCACCCGCACCGGCAGCAGTGCCCGCAGCGGGCCGGGCGGCAGCGGGGTGGCGATCGCCAGGTCAGCGGTCTTGCTGCCGGTGCGTGGGCCGGCCACGATGACGCCGCTGTGCTGCTGCAGGCGCTGGGCCAGCGCGTCACTCACATGAAGCGACTGGGGCAGCACCACCAGGCGGTAGGCGGAGAGGTCGGCGTCCGGGCCGATCACATCCACATTCAGACCCAGTTGACGCAGGGCCGAGTAATAACGGATGGCCACGCCGAAGCCGGCCATGTCCTTGCCTTGCGGCTGGATCTGGGTCATCCACAGGGACGGATAGTCCACCACCAGGGCGACCTCCGCGCTGACGGTGGCCAGCGCATCCGCAGGCAGGGCGGCGGCGACCTGAGCGATCTCCTGCGCCACCCGCGCCGCTTCTTCGCCGCCGACATCCCGCTGGCCATCCGGCCGGTTGAGGCCGGAGTGCATCTGCTCCTGGCCATACGGCAGTTGCCGCCAGCGGAAGTAGGAGACCAGCTCTGCCCCGTGGGCAAAGGCTTCCCAGCTCCAGGCGCGCACCATGCCCGGCAGCGGCAAGGCATTCCAGTCCGCCCAGTTGACCGGGCCGGCCTGCTGCTCCATCACCCACAGCCGGCCATGGCCGATGCCGCGGTAGAGGTCGTGGTGGAAGGCGCTGATGTCGGGGTGGCCGGTGCGGGCCCATTGCTGGCGCTCCGCCTCGGTGAGGAAGGTCGCGGCGGTATCCACGTGGCCCAGCGGGTAGCTGTCCCAGGCGGCGATGTCCAGGTCCTGGCCCATCTCGTGATGGTCGAATTCGCCGAACAGGCCCATGAAGTTGTGCAGCACCGGGCGGCCGGGGGCGTGCTGGCGCAGCAGCTCGACCTGCATGCGGTTGTAGCGCACCACCTGGTCCGAGCTGAAACGCCGGAAGTCCATGGCGTGGGTGGGCAACGCGCTGGTGGGCTGGCCCACCGGGAAGCCCACATGCTCAAAGCCCAGGAACTGAACGCCCCAGAAGGCGGTGCCCCAGGCGTCGTTCAGCGCCTCGATGCTGCCGTAACGCTCGGCCAGCCAGCGCCGGAAGGCTGTGAGGGCGGCCGGGCTGTAGGACAGGGTGGTGTCGTGGCAGCCATATTCGTTGTCGGTCTGCCAGGCCACGACCGCGGGATGCTGACCGTAACGCTGCGCCATCGCGGTGACGATGCGCTCGGAAGCTGTCCACATCGACGGGCTGGAGAAGCAGTAGTGGCGACGGGCCCCAAACGGCTTGACGCGGCCCTGCGCATCCACCGGCAGCACATCCGGATGAGCCTGCACCAGCCACTGCGGCGGCGCGGCGGTGGGGGTGCCGAGAATGACCTGCAAGCCTTGCGCGGCCAGCGTCTCGATGGCGGCGTCCAGCCATTCCCAGTCAAAGCGCCCCTCCGATGGCTCCATGCGGGACCAGGCGAATTCGGCGATGCGCACCGTGGAAAGACCCATCTCGCGCATGGCGCGCGCATCATCGGCCCAGCGTTCACGTGGCCATTGCTCGGGGTAGTAGCACACGCCCAGGCGCATCGGCGGCGTCGCAAAGGGGAGGGAACTGGAGGACATGTCTCACTCAGTTAATCGATTAACTCGATTGGAGCAAGGGCGGTGGGCGATGTCAACGACAAGCCGGGTACAGGTTGCGCACGGACACAGGATCGCGGTGGGTCAGTCGCGACAACCCGCATAGAATCGCAAACGCCGCAGCGGCGGGGCTTGCGCCCGGTCGGTGGCGGCTGCGGACGGCGCCGGTCTCCCGGCCACCCTGGGGCTTACCCGCATTGCTCCTTGGTGAGACGCTTGGTCTACTCTTTTGAATTAATCGCTTAACCTGCCGATCCCAAGCCTTGGGGGCAGCCCAAAAAACGTGAGTGAGACATCCCTTTCGGTGGTCGTGCCTGTGCCGGCCACCCTGGCTGCGCCTGAAACCGGCTTCCTGAACCTCGGCCACTATCAGCATCCGACGCGGCAACTGACCGTCAACAGTCGCTACCTCAGCCTCGATGGCCGGCCCTGGATGCCGGTCATGGGTGAGTTCCATTACAGCCGTTATCCGGAATCGGAATGGGCGGCGGAGCTGGCCAAGATGAAGGCGGGCGGCGTGGACATCGTCGCCAGCTATGTGATCTGGAACCACCATGAGCCGCTGCAGGGGCAGTGGCACTGGGACGGTCGGCGGGATCTGTCGCGCTTCATCGACCTGGCCGCGCAGGCCGGCCTGCTGGTCTATCTGCGACCGGGGCCGTGGGTGCATGCGGAAGTGCGGCTGGGCGGTTTTCCGGACTGGCTGCCGGCCACCGGCCCGCTGCGCTGCAATGACCCGGTCTACCTGGGCCATGTGAAGCGTTTCTACGACCAGATCGGCGCCCAGGTGAAGGGCCGGCTGTGGTGCGACGGCGGCCCCATCGTCGGCCTGCAGCTGGAGAACGAATACGGCAGCACCGGCCCAGGCGCGGGCAAGGAGCATATTGCCGAGCTCAAGCGCCTGGCGATCGAGGCCGGCATGACCGTGCCGATCTACACCGTCACCGGCTGGCCGACGCTGGACATCCCGCCGACGGAAGTGCTGCCGGTCTCCGGCGCCTATGCCGACGGCTTCTGGCAGGGCTCGCGGGAGGCGCTGCCGCCGTCCGGCGTGTTCCTGTTCAACACCCGCCGCGTCATCGGCGAAATGGGCAATGTGGACGGCACGCCGGCCGCCGGCCTGATCGATACCGAGCACTATCCGTTCTGCCTGGCCGAAGCCGGCGGCGGCATGCACCAGAGTTATCACCGCCGCCCGGTGATCAGCACCGAGGACGTCTACGCGACCACGCTGGTGCAACTGGGCTCCGGCGCGAATCTGTATGGCTACTACATGTACCACGGCGGCACCAATCCGGTCTGCGAGACCGGGCCGCTGAACGAGACCCAGGCCAGCGGCTATCCGAACGATGTGCCGCAATGGGGCTACGACTTCCACGCACCGCTGGGCCAGTACGGGCAGGTGCGCCCGTCCTGGGGACGTTTGCGGCTGCTGCATCAGTTCATGCAGGCCTTTGGCGAGACGCTGGCGCCGCTGGTGGCGGTGCTGCCCGAGGCTGGTCCGCTGGATCCGGCGGACCGGACACAGCCGCGGGTGTCGGTGCGTGCCGTGGGCGCGCGTGCCTCGGAGATGGAAGGCTTTGTCTTCGTCAACCACCATGTCCGCCACCATCCGCTGCCGGCCCTGGCGGGACAGCATTGGCAACTGGAGACCGCGCAGGGTGATGCGCTGCATCTGCCCTCCGAGGGCAGCGTCGATCTGCGTCCGGGTATGGCCTTCATCTGGCCGGTCGGACAGCGGCTTGGATCGCTGTGCATGCGCCAGGCCACCGTGCAGCCGCTGACGCGCTGGCAGGATGCGGACGGCGCGGTCACCTGGGTCGGATTTGCGATTGAGGGCGTGGCTGCCGAAGTGGTGCTGGATGCGTCCGGGCTGCAGGGCGTGAACGCCTTCGGCGCCAAGGTGGATCAACTGGACGACGGCGCGACCCGGGTGCGACTGGTGGCGACGGACAGCCCGCAACTGATCGAGCTGACCGAGGTCGGTGGCCGGGTCCATCGTCTGCTGATCCTGTCCCAGGCGATGGCCGCAGAGGCGCAGCAGGTGCAACTGGGCGGCCAGAACCGCCTGGTGCGCAGCAGCCATCCGGCCTTCCTGGACGCCAGCGGCGAGCAACTGCAACTGCAACGCCCGGCCGGTGAGGCGGGGCAACTCTGGATCTATCCGGCGCAAGGACTGGGCGGCGAACGCCACACGGCCGGGGTGACCTGGGCGAGCTGGTCTTGGACCGCGGAGCCGGCGCGGCAATGGGCCTTGCAGCCGTCGCTGCGCCAGGCTGCCGGCCAAGCGCCCGCCATTCAATGGGGCCCGCACATCAGCTGGCGCGACGGACCGGTGCCGCTGGTGCCGGACGAATCGGCCCAGGCGGGCGCGGCTCGCTGGGCCCTGACCGTGCCTGCGCAGGCGCTGGAGGCGCTGCACCAGGCGCCGGGCCAACGCCTGTGGCTGACGCTGGACCTGGTCGGTGACGTGGCCCGTCTCTGGGTGGATGGGACGGTCGTCGACGACCGGTTCTGCGACGGCAGCCGCTGGCAGATTGCGCTGGACCGCTGGCTGCCTGCGGGCGCCGCCCCGACGATCGAGATCAGCCTGCTGCCCATCGCCGCCGACCTGCCCGTGTTCCTGGAGCCGGCCGCCCGTGCGGCAGGCGCTGGCGCCGTGCTGCGTGAAGCGGTGCTGAGCCTGTCGCGGACCGATGCGGTGTCGCCGCGGGCGGGGAGCTGAGTCATGGCATCGGTTCAACTCGATCGCATCGGCAAGACCTATGTCGAGGGCGGCGTGCCCACGGTGCATGAGGTGTCGCTGGACATTGCAGAGGGCGAGTTCTGCGTCTTTGTCGGGCCGTCGGGCTGCGGCAAGTCGACGCTGCTGCGCATGATCGCCGGCCTGGACACCATCACCAGCGGCGAGCTGCGCATCGGTGGCCGCCGGGTCAATGAACTGGCGCCCGGTGAACGGGACGTCGCCATGGTGTTCCAGAGCTATGCGCTGTATCCCCACCTGGACGTGGCGGACAATCTGGGCTTTGGCCTGCGGCTGGCCCGCGTGCCCAAGCTGGAAGCGCGCAAGCGCATCGAGGAAGTGGCACGGCTGCTGCAGATCGAGCATCTGCTGCAGCGCAAGCCGCGCGAGCTGTCCGGTGGCCAGCGCCAGCGGGTGGCCATCGGCCGGGCGCTGGTGCGCCAGCCGGGGGTGTTCCTGTTCGATGAGCCGCTGTCCAACCTGGATGCCGCGCTGCGCCAGCAGACCCGCCTGGAAATCGCCCGCCTGCATCGCAGCCAGGGCCGCGCCTGTTCCATCTACGTGACCCATGATCAGGTCGAGGCCATGACCCTGGCCGACCGCATGGTGCTGCTGCAACCGCCGCCCCCCGGGGCCACCGAGCCGCAGGCCAGTGTCGCCCAATGCGGCGCGCCGCTGGAGCTCTACCACCGCCCGCGCAACCTGTTCGTGGCCGGCTTCCTGGGCTCGCCGCGCATGAACTTCCTGCCGGCCACGGTGCGCTCCCGCGCGGCGGACGGCGTGCATGTGGCCCTGCAGGACGGCACCGTGCTGTCGCTGCCGATGCGTCCGCAGGCGCTGGCCGATGGGGACGCGGTGACGCTGGGCGTGCGCGCCGAGCATCTGCGTCCGGCAACGGGCAGTGACCCGCGCCTGACCGAGACCCTGGTCAGCCAGGTGCAGTGGATGGAGCATCTGGGCGACCAGAGCCTGGCGTACCTGTCGGGGCCTGGCGGCGCAATGGTGCTTCGTCTGCCGGAAGGCGCGGCCGTGCCGCAGGTGGGCGATGCGCTGCCGGTGGCCGCGCTGCGGGATGAGGTCCATCTGTTCGACACCCAGGGCCAGGCCGTGCCGCGCTTGCAGGACGAGGTTGCCTCATGCGGCTGAGCCTTCCCTTCTCACCCGACAGCGACAGCGGCCTGGATGATGAGCGGGTCATGCCCGGCCGCCGCCAGTGGCTGCGCGCCGGGGCGGGCCTGGGCCTGCAGGCTGGATTGGGGACGATGCTGTCGTCGATGGCAGGTCCCGCTTCGGCCTCGCTCCTGGCCGGCCAGGAGCCCTTGCGCGTCTGGATCAACGGCGACAAGGGCTATGAGGGCATCGTCAAGATCGGCGAGGTCTTCACCCGCGACACCGGCGTCGCCGTGCGGGTGGAGCATCCGGAAAACGGCGTGTCCAAGTTCGAGCAGGCCGCTGCGGCCGGCAAGGGCCCCGATGTCTGGATCTGGCCCCACGACCGGGCAGGCGGCTGGGCCGCATCCGGTCTGATCCGGCCGGTGGCACCGTCGCGTCGACTGCGCGAGGCGATCAATCCGCTGGCCTGGTCGCCATGGCGCATCGGCGGACGCACCTGGGGCTACCCGATGGCCATCGAGACGGTGGCGCTGATCTGCAACCTGGACCTGGTCCCCCGCATTCCGCGCACCTGGGACGAGGTCTTCGCGCTGGACCGCCAACTGCGTCCCTCCGGACGCCGGGCCATCATGTGGCCCTACAACGAGTTCTACTACACCTATCCGCTGATGTCGGCCGGCGGCGGCTTTGCCTTTGCGCGTCGCGACGACGGCAGCTGGGATGCCGGCCGCAATGGCATCGACACGCCGGGCACCCGGCAAGGCATGGCGCTGCTCAAGCGCCTGGTGGACGAGGGCGTCGTGCCCCGCACGGCCACCTATGCCGAAAGCGAAGCGGCCATCAATGAGGGCCGCGTAGCCATGACCATCAACGGCCCCTGGGGCTGGAACAACCTGAAGAAAAGCGGCCTGCGTGTGGCCGCCGCGCCTTTGCCGTCGCTGCAGGGGCGGCCCGGACGTCCCATGGTGGGCGTGCTGGGCGCCATGGTGTGCGCCGCCAGCCGGCAGCCGCTGCTGGCCACGGAATTCATCGAGAACTATCTGCTCAGCCTGGACGGCCTGCGGGCCGTGCATGCGCATGTGCCGCTGGGCGTGCCGGCCAATCAGACGCTGCTGGCGGAGCTCAAGGACGACCCGCTGGCCTCGGGCACAGCCGCGGCGGCTCTGCAAGGCGAGCCGATGCCCAACATTCCTGAGATGGCGCGCTTCTGGACCGCGATGAATGCGGCGGTGCAGAGCATCACGCAAGGGCGGGAAGGCGTGGACGAAGGTCTCACCCGGGCCGCACGGCGTGTGGCGGGGCAGGGCGGTGCAGCGTCGGCATCCGCATCCGCATCGGCGGCTGCGGCCACAGCCACCACCGGCGGGGAGGTCCGCTGATGCGCGCGCTGAGCTGGGCCCTGCACGGGCTGAATCTGCTGGCAGTCCTCGGGCTGCTGTTCCTGTGTCAACAGTTGCTGCGTGGGCATGAAGCCGCCTGGGCCATGGCCGTGCTCGGGCTGGCCGGGCTGATGGTCCTGCTGCAGTTCTCCAAGCGGCTGCAGGCTTGGCGCTATGTGACGCCGGGCGTGCTGGCGGTGGCGGTGTTCATCGTGCTGCCGATGGGCTTCACCCTGGCCATCGGCTTCACCAACTACAGCTCCGCCCACCTGCTGTCCTTCAACCGCGCCACCGAGGTGCTGCTGCAGCAGACCGACAGCGAAGGCCGCGGCATGGATCTGGCCCTGTGGCGGTTGGACGATGCCAAGGGCGGCAAGGCCGCCGCGAGCTATGTCGCCACCCTGGTGGACGACGAGGGGCAGCCCTGGCGAACGCCGGCCTTTGCGCTGGCGGAGGCGGCGCAAGGGGTGAACCTGGTGGCGGACGCGTCCGCAGTCGGTGCCGAGCCCGCGAAGGTCGAAGGCGCCCAGCGCCTGGGCAGTCGCGACGTTGTCGCCTTGCTGCCGCAACTGCGCCCGCTCATTCTGCGCACCCCTGACGCACGCACCTGGCGCCTTTCCAGCCTGCACCGCATCACGGATCAGAAGCCGCGGTATGTGGTCAAGACTGAAGGCAAGGGCGCCGCCCAGGACCCTGACCAACTGGTGGACCTGCGTGACGGCAGCCTGATCACCGCTGACCATGCCGCCGGCGTCTGGCGGGACGCACAGGGCCGCGCGCTGGAGCCGGGTTTCCGCACGACGGTCGGCTGGGCCAACTACGGCCGCATCTTCGGCGACCGGCAGTTCCTCGAGCCCTTCGGCCGGGTCTTTGCCTGGACGGTGAGTTTTGCGACGCTCAATACGCTGCTGACCTTCGCCCTGGGGCTGTTCTTCGCCGTCGCGCTGAGCTGGCCGGCGCTCAAGGGCCGATCGGCCTACCGGATCGCCCTGTTCCTGCCCTATGCGGTGCCGGCCTTCATCTCCATCCCGGTTTTCCGTGGCCTCTTCAATGAGAACCTGGGCGAGATCAACCTGGTGCTGGACCTGCTCTTCGGCGTGCGCCCCGGCTGGTTCAGCGACGCGACGCTGGCCCGGGCGATGGTGCTGACCGTCAACACCTGGCTGGGCTATCCCTACATGATGATCCTGGCCATGGGCCTGCTCAAGGCGATTCCCGAAGACCTGTACGAGGCGTCGGCCCTGGCCGGTGCGGGGCCGCTGACCAATCTGTTCCGCATCACGCTGCCGCTGGTGATGCGGCCGATGGCGCCGCTGCTGGTGGCGTCCTTCGCGGCCAACTTCAACAACCTCACGCTGATCGCCCTGCTGACCGAGGGCGCGCCGGACTATCTGGACACGGTGGTGCCGGTGGGCGCGACCGACCTGTTGGCGTCCTACACCTACCGCATCGCCTTCAACGACGGCGGCCAGAACTACGCACTGGCCTGCGCGATCTCGTCCATCGTGTTCGTGATCGTGGCGTTGCTGGCCTATGTGAACCTGCGCTTCTTCGGTGGCGCGAAGACGGCGCGGCGCTGAGCCGCATCGACGGAGACCGACATGCCGATGGTGATGACCTCCTCGCAACGCTGGCGTGTGCTGGCCTTGCATGCCTTCCTGCTGGTGTTCATCGTGCTGAGCCTGCTGCCGCTGGTGATGATCGTCTCGATCTCGCTGCGGCCCGGCAATTTCGCCGGGGGCAGCCTGATCCCGACCGAAATCAGCTTCGAGCACTGGCGCCTGGCGCTGGGCCTGCCGGTGACGGACGCCCAGGGCAACGTGACCCAGCCGCCGTTCCCGGTGCTGCAGTGGATCTTCAATTCGATGAAGGTGGCGCTGGTGAGTGCGGCGGTGTGCCTGGTGCTGTCAGTGACCAGCGCCTATGCCTTCGCCCGCATGCGCTTCGCCGGCCGGGACGGCACCCTCACCGCCATGCTGCTGCTGCAGATGTTCCCGTCGGTGCTGGCGCTGGTGGCCATCTACGCCATCTTCGACCGGCTGGGCGACTGGGTGCCGTGGCTTGGCCTGAACAGCCACTGGAGCCTGGCGCTGGCCTACACCGGGGCGGTGGCCCAGCACATCTGGCTGGTCAAAGGCTACTTCGAGAGCATTCCGCCCGACCTGGAAGAAGCCGCCGCCGTGGATGGGGCCAGCCGCTGGCAGTCCTTTGTGATGGTGCTGCTGCCGCTGGCCAAGCCGGTGCTGGCCGTGGTGTTCGTGCTGGCCTTCCTGGGCGCAATGATTGAATACCCGGTGGCCTCGGTGCTGCTGCATGACGAGCAGCAGCTGACCCTGGCGGTGGGCTCGCGCCTGTTCCTGTTCAACCAGCGCTATCTGTGGGGAGACTTTGCCGCCACGGCGCTGCTGGCCGGCCTGCCGCTGACGCTGATGTTCCTGCTGATGCAGCGCTGGCTGGTGGCCGGGCTGACGGCCGGCGGGGTGAAGGAATGAGCCCGATGTCCGGCCCGCTCGATGACGTGCCCGGCGCGGCGACCGACTGGGACCAGCCGGTCGGCGAATTCCTCTCGCCCGCCGACCGGCAAAGCAAGCCGCCCGTGCGCTGTGCCGATGCCTGCGACGCCTGGACCCTGACCGGTCCCGAGGGCCTGCAGATCCGCGTGCTGGGCCTGGGTGCCAGTTGGGTGGGTTGCCGCGTGCCGATGCGCGACGGCGCCAGCCGCGAAGTGCTGCTGGGCTTTGATGACCTCGATTCCCAGCGGCGCAACCGGGCCTACGTCGGCGCCACAGTGGGCCGCTGGGCCAATCGCATTGCGGGCCAGCGCCTGCACAGCGGCGATCGCAGCTGGGCCCTGTCGACCGAGCCCGGCATGAACCACCAGTTGCACGGCGGCCCTGGCGGCTTCCATCAGCGGGAGTGGACCCTGCTGGAGCAGGCGGGCGACCGCCTCCGGCTGGGCCTGCACTCCGAGGACGGCGACCAGGGCTTCCCCGGTGACCTGGCGGTGGAGGTGCTCTACCGCCTGCTGCCCGGTCATGTCGTGGAGATCGACTACCGCGCGCGCCTGGGCGGCACCCGGGCTTCCCCGGTGGGCCTGACCAATCACGCCTACTTCCAGCTGGACGGCCACCGCGACCGTGATGTGCGCACCCAGCGCCTGCAGGTGACCGCCTCTCGCGTCCTGCCGGTCGATGCTCAGGGCCTGCCCACCGGCGGTCCGGAGCCGGTGGAACAGCTGCAGGCCGGCCGCTGGGACTACCGCGGCGGCCGCACCATCGGCCAGGCGCTGGACAACGCCTTTCTGCTGGAGGAAGGCATTGCCAGCATGGCCCGCGCCGCCGCCACGCTCAAGTCGGCCGACGGCTTGCTGGCCATGGACCTGTTCACCACCCTGCCTGCGCTGCAGGTCTACACCGGTGAGTTCCTGGGCAGCGGCACGCAGGGCTGCCAGCCGCACTGGCCGGCCTTCAGCGGCATTGCGCTGGAGCCGCAATACCTGCCCGACAGCCCGCATCACCCGGAATGGCCGCAGACCGACTGCTGGCTGCGCCCCGGCGCCGTGTGGGCCCATCGCATCCGATATCGCTTCCGGCCCTGACGCCTTCAGGGCCCACTGCATCCGAATTCCCCCCACAGACCAACCAAAGGAGACAAGGGAATGAAGAAGAGACAGTACACACGACGCGAGGCCCTGCACACGGGCCTGAAGGGATTGGCCGCAGGCGCGGCCGTGTCCGGCGGCCTGCTGCCGTTGCCCGCCCTGGCGGCGACCCTGGTCAAGGGCGCCGACGTGAGCTGGGTCAGCCAGGAGGAGTCCGCCGGCTACAGCTTCTACAACAGCGCCGGCGCCAAGACCGATCCGTTCAAGCTGCTCAGCGACCTGGGCGTCAACACCATCCGGCTGCGGGTGTGGGTGAATCCCAGCGGCGGCTGGTGCGACGGGGCCGACACGCTCTACAAGGCCAAGCGGGCGGCGGCCCAGGGTCAGAAGATCATGCTGACCTTCCACTACAGCGACAGCTGGGCCGACCCCGGCAAGCAGACCAAACCGGCCGCCTGGACCAGCCACAGCTTCAGCCAGCTGGTCACCGATGTCTACTCCCACACCCAGGGCATCCTGAGCTACCTCAAGACCAATGGGGTCACGGTGGACTATGTGCAGGTGGGCAACGAGATCAACAGCGGCATGCTCTGGCCCAGCGGTCAGGCCTCGGGCAGCAGCTTCTCGAACCTGGTGCAGCTGATCAACAGCGGGTATGACGCCACCAAGGCCGTGTTCCCGAATGCGAAGGTGGTGCTGCATCTGTCCAATGGCTACGACAACGCCCTGTTCCGCTGGTTCTTCGACGGCATGAAGAACAACAGTGCCAAGTACGACGTCATCGGCATGTCGCACTATCCGACGTCCAGCAACTGGACGACGCTGAATGCGCAGCTCTCGACCAACATGGCCGACATGGTGTCGCGCTACAAGAAGCCGGTGATCATTGCGGAGACGGGCATGGACTGGCAGCAGGCGGCCGCGTCGAAGTCGATGCTGGCCGATGTGCTCAACCGCGTCTCGGCGCTGGGCAGCAATGGGCTGGGCGTACTGTATTGGGAGCCGCAGGCCTATCCCGGCTGGCAGGGCTACACCTGGGGCGCGCTGGATGGGTCCGGGCGCTTCACCAGCGCGCTGGATCCGTTCTGATCCAGGTGCTGCCTCCCACGTCCAGCCCATAAAAAACGGCCCCTCATGACTGAGGGGCCGTCGGCCGGGGAGGCGGCTCGAAACAAGGGGGATCAGCGGAGGCTGATCCCATTTTTCATTACAGCTCTGCGCGCAGGCTGATCGCGAAGCGACGGCCGTCGGCGTAGGTGCCGCGCGGCAGGTTGTAGTCGCTGAAGTAGCTGCGGCGCACGGTGTTGGTCAGGTTGTTGCCTTCCAGCGCGATCTTGATCTTGTCCGTCAGCGAATAGCTGAGGTAGGCGTCGACCATGCCGTAGCCCTTCATCGTCACCGGGGTCAGCGTGGTCACGCCGTCGTTGGTGGGATAGGCCAGGCGCGACCCGACCGCATATTCGCTGCGCCAGTTGTAGGCCAGGCGGGCGGAGAAATCGCCGTAGTCATACATGCCCACCAGGTTGGCGCTGCGCTTGGACAGACCTTCCAGCGGGGCCGTACGGCCATTGATGGAGCTGGGTGCGGCGCTGTCCACATAGGTGAAGTTGGCCTGCAGGCCCAGACCCTTGAGGTAGCCGGGCAGCTGGTTGAAGAAGCCCTGATAGCCGAACTCCAGCCCGCGGATGCGACCATCCTGGCCGTTGGTCGGGGTGCTCATCGAATAGGTCGTGCCGTTGATGGCCACCTGCGTGATGCTGTTCTGGATGAAGCCCTGCACCTCCTTGTAGAACGCGGCGCCATAGACGCTGTCGCTCTTGCTCAGGTAGTACTCCAGCGTGGTGTCCACCTGGTTGGCGCGCAGGCGCTCGAGCTCCGGATTGCCCTGGTAGGCCGTCTTGTCATTGGCATTCAGGCTGAGGCTGGGCGTGAGCTGGTCGAAGTTGGGACGAGTGACCACCCGCGACAGGCCCAGGCGCGCCTGCAGGTCCGGGCGCAGTTCCAGGCGCAGGTTCAGGGTGGGCAGCCAGTCGGTGTCGCTCTTGTCCAGATTGACCCGCTCATTGCTCAGGTTGGTGAACTCGCGTTCCACCTTGGTCCGCACCACCCGCAGGCCCACGTTACCGGTCAGCGGCAGGCCGGCCACGCTGGTGTCCAGGTCGCCCGCGCCGTACAGCGCGCCGCCGCGCTCGCGGTAGTTGAAGGTCTGGGCCGGATCGAAGCTGGGCACCGACAGGCCGAAGGTGTCGCGCACCGCCGCCGCATTGCGCAGCCAGCCGGTGTCCAGCACCCCCAGCCATTGACGCGGGATCTGGCCGGAGCCGGCATCCTTGAGCAGGTCGTTGTTGGGCAGCAGGCCGACACCCGGGATGTCGCTCAGCTTGTACATCCAGATGTCGTTGATGGTGTTGATCTCGGCGCTTTCGGCGCGGCGGTCATTCACCCGGAAGCCGCCGCGCAGCTTGGTGATGATGCCGGCATCCACCGGCTTGTCCGCATCCACACGCCAGGCGGTTTCGCGGCCGGTGTTCTTGATGCGGAAGTACAGGGTCTTGTCCGCCCAGTAGTTGGCGGCGTTGTCCAACTGCGCGGTCTCGGAATAGGCCGACGGCAGCTTGGTGCTCAGGTCGAAGGTGTAGGTGGCCGGGTCGTTGGCGAAGGTGCCCAGGCGCACTTCCTGATAGAAGCGGTCGAACTTGCTGCGGCTGTGGCTGATGTCGCTGCGCACCAAGGCGTCGGACACCTTCCACTTGCCGGCCAGGGACAGTTGGTCGATGCGGGTGTTTTCGTCCGCCACCGAGCTGGAGGTGCTCATGCTCGCGCCCCAGAAGGTGCCCGAGACAAACTGCCCGTTGCTGTCCGTCTTGACCGCGCCGTTGGGCCACAGCTGACCCTGGTTGGCCGTGCTGCTGAAGTTGGCCCAGAAGGGCGAGGCGTAGAAGCCGTAGACGTCGGTGCGGCTCTTGAGCTGGGTGTGGGTGTAGTCCAGCGTGTATTCGCTGCGGGCATCCGGGCGCCACTGCAGTGCGGCATTGGCCGCCTTGCGGTCGCGCTGGCCGAATTCATAAGCCAGCCAGTTGCCCAGCGGGGCGATGGTGCCGGAGCCATCGGCCAGGGCGGCGGGGTTGTCCAGCTCCTGCGTGTCGGTGCGGTAGTCGCGCTTCTGGGTCGAGACGCTCAGCAGGGCGCCGAATTCACCGGCGTCCAGCTTCCAGCGGTTGGACACCAGCAGCGAGCCTTCGGCATTGTTCTTGTCGGCCAGCTCGGCGCGGGTGCCCTTGACCGATCCGGCCAGCTTGAAGCCGGCGAAGTCGAACGGGCGGCGGGTGCGCAGGTCGATGACACCGCCGATGCCGCCTTCGATCAGGTCGGCGGTCGGGGTCTTGTAGACGTCGGCGCCAGCCAGCAGTTCGGAGGGCACGTCCTGGAAGGACAGGCCGCGTTCCTTGCCGGCGGTGAAGATGACCCGGCCGTTGAGCAGCGTCTGGGTCTGCTGCAGGCCGCGCACCTGCACCCGGTCGCCTTCGCCGCGGTTGCGGGAGATCTGCACGCCGGTGATGCGCTGCAGGGCTTCGGCGACGTTGGCGTCGGGCAGCTTGCCGATGTCATCGGCCACGATGGAGTCCACCACCTGCTCGGCATTGCGCTTGATGTCCTGCGCGCGGATCAGGCTGGAACGCTGACCCTGCACCACCACGGTGTCGAGCTTGTTGCTGTCGCCGCTGGCGGGCGCGGCTTCCTGCGCATGCAGGGCCAGCGGACTCAGCAAGGCCATGCAGGCCAGGGCCACCGGGGCCAGGGTCGGCCGGGTGCTGGGGCGGGGCAGGGGTGCGGTCATGGTGTTGTCTCCGAAACTTGAGGAACTCGTTCTTGTCAGGGATGGGGTCCAGGGGACCCGTCAGCGGGTGAGCGGGGAAGGGGGCTGAGAGGATGGCAGTGCTGGCGCGGACGCCGCAGCGGCTGGGGAGCCTGGTGCGACTGCAGCGCAGGGCGCCGCCTCGCGGAAGGCCTGCAGGGCGGGCAGGGCGCGGCCTTTGTCGTCAAACAGGGTCTGGTTGGCCCAGGCATTGCCTTCGCCGGTGCGCCAGCCAGCGCCCGGCACGTCCAGCCAGGCCGGCTCCCACCAGAACACGCCCAGGCCCTGCGGCACCGATGCCACGGCCTGGATCAGGTCCTTGAGCATGGTGGCCTGGCCTTGCGGGGTGGCAGGATAGCCGCCCTTGCGTGCGCCTTCTTCATTGAAGACCGCCGGGCCGCGGCCCGGGTTGTCGGCACGCCAGCCGTAGGCGGCTTCCACCACCACCAGCGGTTTGCGGTAGCGGTCGGAGAGGTCGCGCAGATTGGTGCGCAGGGCGTCGAAGCCGTCGTGGTGATAGGGGTACCAGCTCAGACCGATGACGTCGTAGTCCAGCTTGGCCGACTCAAATTGGTCGTAGACGCGGCGGAACATCTCGCCGCTCTTGCCGTCGCCCTGGTGGGCCAGGTGCAGCATGATGGGCAGCCGTCCTCCGCGCAGGGCGTCCGTGGCGCGCACGCCGCGGATGCCGGCCCGTAGCAGGTCGATGAAGGCGGCGTCACCGCCGATTTTTTCGTCCGGCGTCTGCTTCCAGGTCTTGCCGTCCGGCCAGAGCATGCCGCCGTTGATTTCATTGCCGACCTGGATCATGTCGGGGTCGGTGCCCTGGTCGTGCAGGGCCTTCAGAACCTGGGCGGTATAACGTTCAACCTCCTGCTGCAGGGCTTCGCCGTGGAGCTTTACCCAGGCGGCGGGCTTTTCCTGCTTGCCGGGGTCGGTCCAGAAGTCGGAGTAGTGGATGTCCAGCAGCAGTTTCAGGCCCTGGCGGCGGATGCGCTTGGCCAGCGCCAGGGTCAGGTCCAGACCATTGTTGCCGCCGCCGACCGGGTCCCCTTCACGGGAGATCAGACGGTCGCCTTCAAAGACGTCCCGCGCATTCACCGGGGTGTGCCACAGCCGCAGACGGGCCCAGTTGACGCCGGACACGCGCAGGATCTGCAGGGCGGTGCCGGCACGGCCGTCCGCGGTGGTGAACTTGGCGCCGCCGCGCTCCACCGCATCCAGCGTGGAGACGTCCGCGCCCAGGATGAAGGAGGCGGCGAACTGAGTGGCCGGGGCCGGCTTGCCCTGGCAAGTCCCGGTGCCCTGGGCGGTGGCGGGGGCCGACGAGGCGCTTCCTGCCGTTGCCGGGGCAGCGTTGCCCGTGCCCGATGGGATGCTCGCATCGGCGGTGGCGGCTGTTGCGCCTGTGCCGGCCGCCAGGGCCGACGCGGCTCCACCGGGCAAGGCCTGGCCGGCCAGCAGCGCACCGCCGGCCAGCACCAAGCGGCGGCGATTCAGGCGGCCGGGGGCCGTCGGGGTGTCCTGGCAGGACAGGTCGGTCGTCAGGATGCGATCGCTCAAGGTTGTCTCACTCCGCACAGGGGTCACTGAAGTCCCTGCTGTCTCGTTCTTGGCCACCATCATAGGTTAAGCGATTAACCTGCCGCTAGTGTCCACGATTTGCCCAACCGCACCATTGAGGGGTTTCCCCATGCCACCGGAAAGCCACATTGGGGCCGCCGCTGCCGGAATTGCACCGAAACCGGGATACAGCGGTTTCAGGCAGTCGCATTCTCCGCAACAGATGGGATACGACTGTCATTCGGCGATGGCGAAGCCTGCGATCGCCCCAAGCGAGCAGTGGCGGGGGTTGAAGGGGCTTTGGCAGGGGTCAAGCCCCCCTGCGGAGGGAGCTTTGTGCGAGTCTCGAGTCGTAACAACTTGCCGTAACAACTGTTGCGCCGATCCCCCCTCCGGGTTCCCCCTTCTTAGGGGGTGTTTTGTCCCCCCACGGGCCTAAGATGCGCCCGTCTCCGGTGCAAGAGGGGTTGCGATGTGCAAACCGGAGTTGGGTACATCGCGAAAGAGGGGGCCGTATGGAAGGTGTTTCTGATCTCCGGCATTTTGCGGGTTCTGTGAATGGTGGCTTTGCCATGTCGAACATGACTGTCACGCGTCGCGTGCTGCTTGTGGATGACCATGAATTGGTCCGCGCGGGCATTCGCACGCTCTATCAATCCCTGGATGAGATCAACATCGACTGGGTGGAGGCCTCATCACTCCAAGAGGGCCTGGCGCAGTACACCGATGCGGCGGACGGTGCCGGTTTTGATGCCGTGCTGCTGGATTTGAATCTGGGCGACTGCAAAGGTTTGCAGGGTCTGCGCCAGTTCATGGAGGCCTATCCGCAAGCGCGGGTGGTGGTCTTCAGCGGCACGCAGGATGAATTCGTCGTCCGCCAGGCGCGGGCGCTGGGCGCCGTGGGCTATCTGCCCAAGGGCGCCCTGATGTCGGAGATGCGCAGCACGCTGCGGGCGCTGCTGGCTGAGCAACGTCGTGCGGCGCCCACCGGCTCGATGTTCCCGCGCTTCCCGACCTCCGCCATGTATGACCGCGTGGCCGAACTGGGCCCGCGGCATCTGGAGATTCTGGAGCTGGTGCTGTCCGGCTGCAGCAATCAAGAGATCAGCAACTCCACCCAGCTGTCGCTGGGGACGGTGAAGAACTACGTGTCTTCCTTGCTGCTGGCGCTGGATGTGAAGTCGCGCTCCCACATGATCAGTCTGTTCCGCTAGCCCTTGGCCGAGCGAAAACGCAGACGGTCGTCTGAATCCAACGGGTTCAGCCGCCATGTGGCCGTGGCCGGCCGTTCGGCGGACGGCGATGACAATCAGCAAGATGGCCGGCGCCGCGAGCGTCGCGCCATTGCACGTCGTCTTGAAGATGCCGCCTTTGACGAGGCCTGGGCCCATTGGCCCTGGCTGCTGGCGGCGGTGGCACTGCCGCTGCTGGTGTCGGTCAACCGGCAGGAGCTGTCGTCCGGCTTGATGCTCTGGCTGGCCGGGGTGGCCAGCCTGGCCACCGGCTGTGTGTGGACGGCGCGGCGCATGTCGCATCGGCTGTCCCGTCCTGCGGCCCGTCATTCCCTGGATGCCCGCAAAGGGCGGCGACTGCTGTTGCTGCAAGGCATCGGCTGTCTGCTGCTGCTGAGTCTGCATCCGTGGATTGCGGAATCCCCCGGCGCCCGCGCGCCTTTGGCCGGCCCTTTACTGGCCGCCGCGTCGACGGTGCTGGCGGTGCTGCTGGCCCCGATGGGGCGGGGCGCCGCGGCGGTGGCCCTGCTGCCCGCCTCGGAGGGTCTGGCGCGACTGGTGCTGGACGGATCGTTCGAACGCCCCTGGCAGGGCGCTGCCTGGTTTGCCGCCGCCATGGCGGTCGCGGGCCTGGCCTTGCTGGAGCAGCATCGCTGGCATCGCAACCAGCTCTGGGTGATGCAGCGGGATGACCGGGTCAGCCTGCTGGAGCAGGAGCGCGACGAAGCGGTGAGGGCGGACCAGGAAAAGAGCCGTTTCCTGGCCATCGCCAGCCACGACCTGCGCCAGCCGGTGCATGCGCTGGGCCTGTTTGCCGCCACGCTGGAGCGCCGTCTCCAGGGCAGCGCGGAAGAACCGCTGGTGCGCAACATCATGCGGTCGATCGAGGGGCTGGAGCGCTCCTTCAATGCCATGCTGGACATCTCCCGGCTGGACGCCGGCACGGTGGAGCCCAACATCCAGCACTTTGCGCTGCGCGACCTGTTCAAGCGGCTGCACATGCACTATGCCGGCCAGGCCGAGGGCTCGGGCCTGGGGCTGCGGCTGGCCCCGGGCGGCAAATCGGTCAGCAGCGACCCGCAATTGCTGGAGCGCATCCTGGGCAATCTGGTCCAGAACGCCCTCAAGTACACCGAAAAGGGTGGCGTGGTGGTGGTGGCCCGCAGCACGGAAGACCACATCAACCTGGAAGTCTGGGACACCGGCATCGGCATCAAGCCCAATGACCTTCCCCGCATCTTTGCCGAGTTCTACCAGGTGGGCCATGGCGAGCGCAGCCGCACCCAGGGCCTGGGCATGGGGCTGGCGATTGTCAAGCGGCTGGCCCATCTGCTGGGCTACCGGCTGGAGGTGGCCTCGCGACCCGGGCGCGGCACCATGTTCCGGCTGAGCATTCCGGTCAAGCAACTGCATGCGGTGCAGGACGTGATCGGGGCGGCCGACACCATTCCGATGTCGGTCATCGAGCCGCGGTCGGTGCTGGTGATCGATGATGAGGAGCCGATCCGGGAGGGCCTGAAGGTCCTGCTGGAGGAATGGGGCTATGAAGTGCAGGTGGCGGCCCATGCCGAGGAAGCGGAGCGGGTGGCGCGGGAGCGTCCGGAACCGCCCGACCTGATATTGTCCGACCTGCATCTGGGCGACGGCCCGGACGGCCTGGATGCCATCCGCGCGGTGCGTTCCGTGTATGGCCACGACGTCCCGGCCATCCTGATCACCGGCGACACCAGCAAGGAAGAGATCCGCCGTGCCAACGAAAGCGGCCACACGGTGCTCTTCAAGCCGCTGCAACCCCGCAAGCTGTTCAACGCCCTGCGCGGCATGGTGGCCTGAAACCGACTGACCGACCCTGTCGGTCAGCGGGTTTCGGGCCAATATGACTTTCGACCACTGCGCGAATCCTTTTGTGTCTCTAGAGTCCGGACGTCAAGAAAACGCCGGACGCAATGGCTGATATTGAGCTCGATCATCTGCTGACCCCTCTCCAGGACGACGCCCCCTGCGGCCCCGACCTGGAATACGACGCGGCCTTCCTGGCCCTGCAGACGGCTGGCGAAGGAAAACCCGAGCAGCAGTACGGCGACACGGTCATCCCCGCCGAAGAGCCGGACTGGATCAAGGTCTGGGAACAGGCCCTGGCCCTGGCTGAACGCAGCCGCGACCTGCGCCTGGCCGTCTGGCTGGTCCGCAGCGGCGCCCGCCTCAAGGGCTACCAGGCCGCCCTGCAGGGCCTGGCCCTGATTCAGGGTCTGCTGGAGCGTCACTGGGATCATGTGCATCCCCAGCTGGACGCCAGCGACCACAACGACCCCACCATGCGCATGAATGCGCTGCTGCCCCTGGCCAGCCCGGAGGCCGCCCTGGCCGACCTGCGCGCGGCCAGCCTGACCGGCCAGCGCGGCGGCCCCCGCGTGCGCGACGTCGAACTGGCCTTCGGCAATGTCGACCCCGCCCCCAATGAATCGGCCCCGTCCCCCCAGGGCCTGCTCGACGGGCTGGGCGCGCTGTCCGCGAACGATCCGGACCTGGTGAGCCGCCTGCAGGCCGGCCTCACCACCGTCCAGGCGATCTCCACGACCATCGAACAGCATCTGGGTGCCGCCCAGGGACCGGATTTCACCCCCCTGATCCGTGTCCTCAAGCCCCTGGCCCAGGTGGCTGCACAGTTGGGCGGCGGCACTTCGGCAGCCGCGGATGACGTCGGCGCTGCGGCGCACGGCCTGGACGGCGCGGCCACCGGCAGCACCGCCCCGATCGCCCGCATCGCCGTGCCCGCCGGTGTGATTGCCAGCCGCGACGACGCCATGCGCGCCCTGCAACGCGTGTGCGAGTGGATCGAGCTGAACGAACCGAGCAACCCCGCGCCGCTGCTGATCCGTCGGGCCCAGCGGCTGATGAGCAAGAACTTCATGGACATCATCCGCGACCTGGTGCCGGACGGCCTGAGCGAAATCGAACGCCTGGCCGGCCGCACCGACGACTGATGCCCACCCCGAGTCCCTCCCTTCACAAGAACCATTCCGACGCCCACGACGACGTCTTCATTCAGGAGTAGCACATGGCCACCAGCAGCCAGAAGTTCATCGCCAGGAACCGCGCCCCGCGCGTCCAGATCGAATACGACGTCGAGCTCTACGGCGCCGAAAAGAAGGTCCAGCTGCCGTTCGTGATGGGCGTGCTGTCGGACCTGTCGGGCAAGCCGACCGAGCCCCTGGCGCCGGTGGCCGACCGCAAGTTCCTGGACTTTGACGTCGACAACTTCGACGCCCGCATGAAGGCGATGAAGCCGCGTGTGGCCTTCAACGTGCCCAACACCCTGACCGGTGAAGGCAACCTGATGGTGGACATCACCTTCGAGAGCATGGACGACTTCTCGCCGGCCGCCGTGGCCCGCAAGGTGGACGGCCTCAAGCAGCTGCTCGACGCCCGTCAGCAACTGGCCAACCTGATCACCTACATGGACGGCAAGGTGGGCGCGGAACAGCTGATCGCCAAGGTGGTCAAGGACGAAGCCCTGCTCAAGTCCCTGGCCTCCGCCCAGAAGCCGGCCGACGGCGGCGACGCGCAGTGACCGCGCCCCTCACAGCCGCGCACTGAAACAAGACTCCGGAGCAACCCACCATGGCCGAAGACACTCTCGCCCAATCCTCCGCCGCGTTGCAGGGCATCTCGTACGAAGGCAACGAGTTCGCCCAGCTGCTGAACAAGGAATTCAAGCCCAAGACCGACGAGGCCAAGTCCGCCGTCGAGCAGGCGGTGCTGACCCTGGCGCAGCAGGCGCTGTCGCAGACCTCGCTGATCGGCAGCGACGTGATCGTCTCCATCGAGGCGATGATCGCCGAGCTGGACAAGAAGCTGTCCGAGCAGCTCAACCTCATCCTGCACAACCCCGAGTTCCAGCAGCTGGAAAGTGCCTGGCGCGGCCTGCACTATCTGGTGAACAACACCGAGACGGACGAGCAGCTCAAGATCCGCGTCATGAGCATCTCCAAGCAGGAGCTGGGCAAGACGCTCAAGCGCTACAAGGGCACGGCCTGGGACCAGAGCCCGCTGTTCAAGCGGGTGTATGAAGAGGAATACGGCCAGTTCGGCGGTGAGCCCTTCGGCGCGATGGTCGGTGACTACTACTTCGACCACAGCCCGCCGGATGTGGAGCTGCTGGGCGAGATGGCCAAGGTGGCCGCTGCCGCCCATGCCCCGTTCATCGCCGCGGCCAATCCGTCCGCCATGCAGATGAGCTCCTGGCAGGAGCTGGCCAACCCGCGGGACCTGACCAAGATCTTCGGCACGCCGGAATATGCCGCCTGGCGCTCGCTGCGTGAGTCGGACGATGCCCGCTACATCGGCCTGACCATGCCGCGTTTCCTGGCCCGCCTGCCGTATGGCGCCCGCACCAATCCGGTCGAGGAGTTCAACTTCGAGGAAGACACCGGCGGCGGCAATCACAACGCCTACACCTGGGCCAATTCGGCCTATGCGATGGCCACCAACATCAACCGTTCGTTCAAGACCTACGGCTGGTGCACCCGCATCCGCGGGGTGGAGTCCGGCGGTGCGGTGGAAAACCTGCCCACCCACAGCTTCCCCACCGACGAGGGCGGCGTGGCCATGAAGTGCCCGACCGAGATCGCCATCAGCGACCGCCGCGAGGCCGAGCTGGCCCAGAACGGCTTCATGCCGCTGGTGCACCGCAAGAACTCCGACTTCGCCGCCTTTATCGGGGCGCAGTCGCTGCAAAAGCCGGCGGAATACGACGATCCGGACGCCACCGCCAATGCCAATCTCGCGGCCCGTCTGCCCTACCTGTTTGCCTGCACCCGCTTCGCCCACTACCTGAAGTGCATCGTGCGCGACAAGGTCGGCTCCTTCAAGGAGCGCGGCGAAATGGAGCGCTGGCTCAACAAGTGGATCATGAACTACGTCGATGGCGACCCGGCGAACTCGTCGGAAGTCACCAAGTCGCAAAAGCCGCTGGCCGCTGCGGAAGTGCTGGTGGAAGAGATCCCGGGCAACCCCGGCTACTACACCTCCAAGTTCTTCCTGCGCCCGCACTATCAGCTCGAAGGGCTGACGGTGTCGCTGCGGCTGGTGTCCAAGCTGCCGTCGCAAAAGGGCCAGTAACGCGCATGAAGGGGCCCCGTGCGGGCCCACCCCGAATCCCATCACCGAGGGAGGGCCGATCCCGGCCCATCGGTCAACAGTTCCGGGCCGCCGGCCCGTTTTTACGGTCCCGCAGATTTGAAGCGGGCCGACTTCTCACGAGTCCATCAAGGAGAGAACCATCATGACGATCGACGCCAATCTGAAACTCGCCGGTGTTGACGGCGAATCCACCCACAAGGACCACAAGGGCGAGATCGATCTGCTCGCATGGTCCTGGGACGTGCGCCAGGAAAGTACCGCCGCTGCCGGCGGCGGTTCGGGCAAGGGCAAGGGCATCCCGGGCCAACTGGTGTTCGCGCACTACTACGACAAGGCCTCCCCGGTGCTGGCCAAGGCCTGCGCCAGCGGCAAGCACTTCGACAGCGCCGTCATCACCTGCCGCAAGGCCGGTGAAGGCCAGCAGGACTTCCTGAAGGTCACGCTGAAGCAGGTGCTGGTGACCTCGGTGTCGCCGTCGGCCAGCGCCGGTGGTGACATCTCGGAAAGCGTGGCGATGAGCTACGCCGACATCGAGTTCGAATACAAGGCTCAGAACGAGAAGGGCGCCCTGGGTGGTGCGGTGAAGTTCGGCTGGAACGTCGCCACCACCGAAACCCGCTGATCCGCGCCCTGTTGCGCTGATCGGCAACGGGCCACTGCGGTGGCCCGTGTGTCTTGGAGCCTCACATGTCTCTCACCAACAGCGGCGGCAGCGCCGACATGTACCTGGACCTGACCCTCAAGCGTGCGGGCAAGGTCAAGGGCGAATCCGCCTCTCCGGGGCATCAGAACGACATCACCGTGTCCGGCTTTGCCTGGGGCGTGGGGGCGGGCGGTGATGCCGTGGCGGGCCAGAGTGCCGGCCGACGCAGCTACCGGCAGCTCACCATCACCAAGCAGCTCGACAGCGCCAGCACGGCCCTGATGAGCGCGGTGGCAACGAACGACGAAGTGCGCAGCGCCAAGCTGAGCCTGCGCAAGGCCGGCGGCGAGCAGCAGGATTTCTTCAGCATCACGCTGGAGAAGGCCCGTGTGGCCACCTACGACATCGATGTGGACCATGAGGGCCAGCCCGTGGAACGCATCACCCTGAGTTTCCAGAAGGTGGCGGTGGAATACCGCAACCAGAGCGCCACCGGCCAGATGGGCGGCACCTGCACCTTCACCGACGACCTCACCTGAGGCCGCAGAAAGTTTTTTCATGAGCGCAGTGCAAGACCTGATCGCCGCCGGCAAGCCGGCCGAGGCCCTGGCCGCCGTGCAGCAGCAGGTGCGCCAGCAGCCGCAGGACGCCAAGTTGCGGGTCCTGCTGTTCCAGCTGTTGGCGGTGAACGGCCAGTGGGCCCGTGCGGCCGCGCAGCTGGAAGTCTGCGGGGAGCTGGACGCCGCCACGCTGGCCATGGTGAACACCTACCGCGAAGCGCTCAAGTGCGAGCTGGTGCGCGAAGCGGTGTTCGAGGGCAAGACCACGCCGCTGGTGATGGGCGAGCCCGCTGAATGGGTGGCGTCGATGGTGCAGGCGCTCAAGCTGGCGGCCGACGGCGACCATGAGGCCGCGCGCCTGATGCGTGCGCAGGCGCTGGAGCAGGCGCCGGCCACTGCTGGAAGCCTGGACGGCCAGGCCTTCGACTGGATCTGCGACGGCGATTCGCGACTGGGGCCGATCCTGGAAGCCATCATCAATGGGCGTTATTGCTGGGTGCCCTTGTCGGCACTGGCGAAGATCCAGATCGAGCCGCCCGAAGACCTTCGCGACCTGGTCTGGGCACCGGCCTTCCTGGAGTTCCCCAACGGCGGCGGCTCGGTAGCCCTGATTCCGACGCGATATCCCGGCACGCCGGCCCGCGAAGACCAGCGTGCCTGGTTGTCGCGGCTGACCGAATGGCGGCCGCTGGGTGATGCTGAGGCCTCGCCCCCGGCGGACGGCGCTGGGGATGCCTATGCCGGCATCGGCCAGCGTGTGCTGATGACCGATCAGGTTGAGGCAGGATTGCTGGATGTCCGTTTGATTGAACTGAGGTCCTGAATGCTGATGGCAGTGGCATCCGCAAGCGCTCGCCGCTTGTCTTCCGAGGCGGGTTCCGCCGGCAAACTCCGCAGGCTGGCCGCGCGTACGGCGGCGGTCTGTCTGCTGGGCATGAGCCTGTCCGGCTGGGTCCACGCCGCAGCAGCGGCTGCTGCGCCGTCGGGCCAGGCATCCGCGGCCACACCGGCGAAGGCGTCCGCCGCCTCCGCCACCAAGGCAGGCAAGGCCAGCCCCGGGACCCGTCCTGATGCGCGTGCCTCCCGCAGCTGGCGCACCTTGTCGCCGGCCAATTGCAAGCCCCTGGATGATGCCGAGCAGGCGCATCTGCCCGCTTCCTGGAAAGGCTTCACCGCAGCGGCACGCCGCTGTGATCTGGCCGCCCCGGGTGCATCGAGCCAGGTCATGCTGGTTTCCGTGTTCGCGGAGGACTACTTCCGCGGTCTGCCCGCCAGCACCCCCTGGGCCGACTTTCCCAAGCCCCTGCTGATGGACACCGCCTGGCGCTGCCTGGGTGCGTTGCCCGAGCTCTATCCCCTGGACGAGCCCCGCACGCTCACCCTGCGTCATGGTCGCTGGGTGGACGGCATTCCGCAGGAGATCCGGGTCCAGGTCGCCAATCCGGCGCTTGGCGGTGACTATGCCTTGCCGACCCTGCACTGGCAGCCGGCGCAGCGTCGCTACCTGGCCGACCCTTCTTCCACTTCCGAGTCTCCCTCATGCCCCCAGTGACCCCCTTTGCGCCGGCATCTGCCGCCAGCGCTGCCGGCGTTGTGCAAGCCGGCCCCATCACCGCCGCGCAACTGGAAGCCGTGGCGGACGAGGCCTACGACAAATATCCGGCGTCCTGCAGCCATGCCGTCTGGCATGTCATCAAGCGCTACGTGCCGGACCAGGCCTACCGGACCGCCAATGTGCTGCTGGATTTCCTCGAGACCGATCGGCGCTGGAAGTCGGTGCCAGTGTCCGAGGTGGCCGAGCGCGCGTCGCGTGGCGAGCTGATCGTGGGCGGGCTCAAGGAGTCGCCCAACGGCCATGTGGTGGTGGTCTATCCAGGTGCTGCCAAGCCGGCTGGCGGTTATGCCTACACCTCCGGCGGGAAGTCCGTCACCATGCGGGCGCGGGGTCCCTATCCGCGCGTCATGTCCACCTCGCTGAGCGGCTGGCCGGGCGCCAAGAGCCGCGGTGACAAGACCATCTGGGACCCGTGGGCCAGCGACGCCAAGTTCAATCAGGTCAAGTTCTGGCGGCTGGACCTCTCGGTCCAGTAAGCACGGCCCGACGCCATGAGCCAGCAGCCCACCCGAGACCGCCTGCAGCCGGCCCTGCTGGACCGGCTGACCGACGACGATCCAAGCAGTCGTGTGGAGGCCGAAGAGCGCCGCATGATGAGCAAGTCGCAGTTGCGCCAGGCGGTACTGCGGGACCTGGGCTGGCTGTTCAATGCGGTGCAACCGGTGGGCAAGCTGCTGGAGTCGCATCCCCAGGTGGCGGCCAGCGTGCTGAACTTCGGCCTGCCGGCGCTGTCCGGCCAACTGGCCTCCAAGATCGACGTGAGCCATGTCGAGCGGGCGATCCGCCAGGCCATTCTCCGTTTTGAACCCCGCATCCTGGAGAGCACGCTGGAAGTGCACGCCCTGGAAGCCGACAGCGTGCTGGACACCCACAACGTGATTGAATTCGAAATCCGCGGCCATCTGTGGTCGCAGCCGGTACCGCTGGAAATCCTGCTGCGCACGCAGATGGATCTGGAAGCCGGCCAGGTGCAGGTGCGGGAGGCCTGAGCATGGATCCCCGCCTGCTTCGTCTCTACAACGATGAACTGACCCACCTGCGGGAGGTGGGCAGCGAGTTCGCCCGCGAGTTCCCCAAGATTGCCGGCCGGCTGGGCATGGAAGGGACCGAGGTCGCCGACCCCTATGTCGAGCGGCTGCTGGAGGGCTTTGCCTTTCTGTCCGCCCGGGTGCAGCTCAAGCTGGATGCGGAACATCCGCGCCTGATTTCGCACCTGCTCGAATCCATCTATCCGAATTTTCTGGCGCCCGTGCCGTCCATGATGGTGGCGCGCCTGTCGGTGGACATCACCGACCCCAACCTGGGCAAGGGCTACCCGGTGCCGCGCGACAGCGTGCTGCAATCGGGCCTGGTGCGGGGGCAGGACACCCGTTGCGAATTCCGCACCGCCCATGACGTCATGCTCTGGCCGATCGAGCTGGTGCAGGCGCAGTACTTCACCCATGCGCCGGACCTGCCGGTCAACCGCCTGCCCGGCGCCACTGGCTATCGCGGCGGACTGCGGCTGCGCATCCGCAGCGGTGGCGGGTTGCCCCTGCGCCAGCTGCGCATGGAGCGCCTGCAGCTCTACATCAGCGCGCCGGACGATGTGGCGTTTCGGCTGCATGAACTGGTGCTGGGCGCCTCGGTCGGCAGCTTCGTGACCGGGCCTGGCATTGACGGGCTGAACGCAAGCGCCCAGTGGCGAGACGCCACCAGCATCACCCCGGTCGGTTTTGAGGCGGACCAGGCGCTGCTGCCGGACACCCACCGAAGCTTCTCCGGCTGCCGCCTGATCCAGGAAGCAGCCGCCATGCCGCGCCGCTTCCTGTTCTTCGACATTCAGGACCTGGGCGACCGCCTGGCCCGCATCGACGGGCAGGAAGCCGATCTGGTCATCTTCTTCAGCCGTCCGGATGCGGGGCTGGAAGCGATGGTGGATGTGAACAGCCTGGCGCTGCACTGCACCCCCGCGATCAATCTGTTCCCCAAGCGCCTGGACCGCATCCAGCTGGGCCCCGGCAGCTGGGAATATCACGTGGTGCCGGACCGCACGCGGCCGATGGACTTCGAGGTCCACAGCCTGCAGTCGGTCATCGGCTATGGGGCGGGGCAGGTGGGGCAGCAGACCTTCCTGCCGCTCTATGCCACCTATCACGAGCCTTCCGGCGAAGGGGCTGGCTACTACACCGCCAGGCGCGAGCCGCGCTTGCTGTCGTCCAAGCAGAAGGAACAGGGACCGCGCACCGGCTATATCGGTGAGGAGGTGTTCCTGTCGCTGGTGGATCCGCGCCATGCCCCCTACCGGGAAGACATCCGCCAGTTGTCCGTGTCGGCGCTGGTGAGCAACCGCGATCTGCCCACGCTGCTGCCGCACAACGGCAGCGCCGGCTCTGGGGCGTGGCGGCTGGACGCTGCCGGCCCGGTGCTGAGGGTCGACGCCCTGCATGGGCCGACACGCCCCGTCACCCGTCAGCCGGTGGGGGACGCGGGATGGAGCCTGGTGGGGCTGCTGACCATGCAGCAACTGCCCTTTGCCGACGAGACACCGTCGCAGGCCGCGGCCACGCTGCGGCGGCTGCTGGCGCTGTACGGGCCGCCTGGCGATCCGTCCTGGCAGCGGCTGGTGGACGGCGTGCGGCATGTCACGGTGAAGTCCGTGGTGCGGCGGCTGCCTTTCAGCGGACCGCTGAGCCATGGATGCGGCGCGGAAATCGACCTGGAGCTGGATGAACTGGCCTTCCAGGGCCACAGCGCCTTCCTCTTCGGCAGCGTGCTGGAGTATTACTTCGCCCGTTATGCGGCGATCAACAGCTTCACCCAGTTGCGCCTGCGCTCGATGCAGCGCGGCGAACTGCGCCGCTGGCCGGTGCGCCTGGGCGGGGAGCTGATGCGTGGTCCGTCGGGGAGCCTGGTGTGATCGAGCCGCGGACCGAGGACGACGCGTCGCGGGACGACGTGTCGCTGGACGTGGCCTCGACGGACAGGGCGGCACAGGACCTGAGCGAACAGGACCTGGCAGCGCAGGACTTGGCAGCGCATGACGTGACGGCGCAGGCCATCGCGAGAGGCGCGCGCCCCGCATCCACGCCGGACGCCGCACTCCAGGCCCTGTTCCAGGATGTCGAGAAGCGCCCCTGGTCGCACGACTTCTTCGCCTTGCTGCGCCGCATTGAAGGCCTGTCGCCGCATCTGCCGCGTCTGGGCCGTGCCGCCCGCCCCAGCCTGGAGCCGATCCGCCTGGGCGAAGAAGCCGAGTTGGACTTCGCGCCCGCTGCACTCGCCAAGCTGGAGCCGACCGGCGCCGGTGTGCCGCGCCTGGGTGTGCGCTTCTTCGGCCTGCTCGGCCCGCAAGGCCCGCTGCCGCTGCACCTCACCGAATATGCCCGTGAGCGCCAGTACCAGCGCAACGACCCCACGCTGGCCCGCTTCCTGGACATCTTCCACCACCGGTTGCTGATGCTGTTCTACCGCGCCTGGGCCCAGTCCCAGCCGGCCGTGCAGCATGACCGTCCCGCCGCCGACCGGTATGCCGCCTGGCTCGGCGCCGCGGCTGGGCTGCATGGCGCCTGGCAGCCCAAGGATGCGCTGCCGCAGACCGCGCGCCTGTTCAACGCCGGGATGATGGGCTCTCGCGGCCGTCATCCGGAGGGCCTGGCCAAGATCCTGTCCCAGCACTTCCAGGTGGCCGTGCGCATCGACCCGCATGTGCCGCAATGGCTGCCGCTGGAGGCCGAGGAACGCACCCGGCTCGGCTTCGCCCGCAACCGCGGTGAGCGCATCGGGCTGGCCCCGGCTGCGCTGGGCCGCAGCACGACCGTCGGCACCAAGACCTGGGACCGCCAATACCGTTTCCGCGTCGTCATCGGACCGCTCACCCGCGAGCAATACGACCGTTTCCTGCCGGACGGCAGCGCCTGGCGGCCGCTGAACGACTGGATCCGCCAATACGTCGGCCACAGCCTGCGCTGGGACATCCAGCCGGTGCTGGAGCGCCGGGCCGTGCCGCAGGCCTCGCTGGGCCACCAGCTGCGGCTGGGCTACACCAGCTGGGCCGGACGCACCGGCCGGGCCATGCCCGCCAATGACCGCGGCGATCTGCGGCTGCGGCCCTGGTCCGTGGCTCTGGGCACCGCGGGCCGCACCCACCGCACGGCCGACCCCCACACCATGCGACCCCCACAGGGAGAACAACCATGAGCGAAATCTCTCGCACCAGCCTGTTCGGCAAACTCAATCCGCTGGCCTACAAGGCCATCGAAGGCGCAACCGTCTTTTGCAAGCTGCGCGGCAACCCGTATGTGGAGCTGCAGCACTGGATCTATCAGATCCTGAACAATCCGGACTCGGACCTGCATCGCATCATCAAGCACTATCAGCTGGATGCGGCGCAACTGTCGGCCGACCTGATGGCGTCGCTGGACCGTCTGCCGCGAGGCGCCTCGTCGGTGACCGATCTGTCGAGCTGGGTGGAGAACGCGGTGGAGCGCGGCTGGGTCTACGGCTCGCTGCTGTATGGCGAAGGACAGGTCCGCACCGGGCATCTGGTGGTGGGGCTGCTCAAGACGCCGTCGATGCGCAACGTGCTGCTGTCGCTGTCGCGCCAGTTCGAGCGCATCCCTGTGGAAGACCTGAGCGAGCATTTCGCCAAGGTGGTGGAAGGCTCGCCGGAGCAGGCCATGCGCGCTGCCGAGCCTGGTGCCGCACCCGGCGATGCCAGCGGCGCCATCGCGCCTGCCGCGATGGGGAAGCAGGAAGCCCTCAAGCGCTTTGCGGTGGACCTGACCGAGCGGGCCCGGCAGGGCGAGATCGACCCGATCGCGGGACGCGACGAGGAGATCCGTCAGATCGTCGACATCCTGATGCGGCGCCGGCAGAACAACCCCATCCTCACCGGCGAGGCCGGCGTGGGCAAGACGGCGGTGGTGGAAGGCTTCGCGCTGCGCCTGGCCCAGGGGGACGTGCCACCGCAGCTGAAGGACGTGTCGCTCTACATGCTGGACATCGGCCTGCTGCAGGCAGGGGCCAGCATGAAGGGCGAATTCGAGAACCGCCTGCGCGCCGTCATCGACGAAGTGCAAGCATCGCCCAAGCCCATCATCCTTTTCATCGACGAGGCCCACACCCTGATCGGCGCGGGCGGCGCCGCCGGCACTGGTGATGCGGCCAACCTGCTCAAGCCAGCGCTGGCGCGTGGCAAGCTGCGCACGATTGCGGCCACGACCTGGGCGGAATACAAGAAGCACATCGAGAAGGACCCGGCCCTGACCCGGCGCTTCCAAGTGGTGCAGGTACCCGAGCCTGACGAGGCCAAGGCGGTCCTGATGCTGCGCGGCGTGGCGTCGGTGCTGGAAAAGCACCATCGCGTGGCGCTGCTGGACGAGGGCATTGAAGCCGCCGTCCGCCTGTCCCACCGCTACATCCCCGCCCGCCAACTGCCGGACAAGGCGGTGAGCCTGCTGGACACCGCCTGCGCCCGCGTGGCGGTGAGCCAGCACGCAACGCCCGCGGAGCTGGAAGACACGCTGCGCCGCATCCAGGCGCTGGAGGTGGAGCAGGACATCATCCAGCGCGAAGCCGCCATCGGCATGGACGTCACCGAACGCCGCCAGCGCGTGGCCAGCGAGCTGGACCAGGCCCAGACCCGGCGTGGAGAACTGGAAGCCCGTCATGCCCGGGAGAAGGGCCTGGTCGACCGCGTCCTGGAACTGCATGCGCTGCTGCGCAAGGAGGGGGAGGGTGCACCGGCAGAGGCCGAGCGCGAGACCCTGCTGGCGGAGCTCAAGACCCTGCGCGCTGAACTGGCCGAGCTGCAGGGCGACGCCCCCCTGATCCTGCCGACCGTCGACGAACAGGCGGTGGCCAGCGTGGTGCAGGACTGGACCGGCATCCCGGTGGGCCGAATGGTGCGCAACGAACTGCAGGCGGTGCTGCAGCTGGCGGACACGCTGAACCAGCGGGTGATCGGTCAGCGACATGCGCTGGAGATGATCGCCAAACGCATCGAGGTCAGCCGCGCCCGTCTGGACAATCCGAACAAGCCGATCGGCGTGTTTCTGCTGGCCGGCACCTCCGGCGTCGGCAAGACCGAAACCGCGCTGGCACTGGCGGAAGCGCTCTACGGCGGTGAGCAGAACGTCATCACCATCAACATGAGCGAGTTCCAGGAGGCGCACACCGTCTCCACCCTCAAGGGCTCGCCCCCGGGCTATGTGGGGTATGGCGAGGGCGGGGTGCTGACCGAGGCCGTGCGCCGCCGCCCCTACAGCGTGGTGCTGCTGGATGAGGTCGAGAAGGCCCACCCGGACGTGCACGAGCTGTTCTTCCAGGTCTTTGACAAGGGCTGGATGGAGGATGGGGAAGGGCGCTACATCGACTTCAAGAACACCATCATCCTGCTGACCAGCAATGCCGGCAGCGACCTGATCATGAAGCTGTGCGCCGATCCGGAGCTGATGCCGGAACCCGACGGCATTGCCAAGGCGCTGCGCGAGCCGCTGCTGAAGGTGTTCCCGGCGGCCCTGCTGGGTCGGCTGGTGACGATTCCGTATTACCCGCTCAATGAAGAGATGCTGGGCCAGATCATCCGTCTGCAGCTCGGCCGCATTCAGCGCCGGGTGTCGGAGAACCTGGGCGTGCCCTTCAGCTTTGGCGAGGATGTGGTGAAGTTGGTGATCAGCCGCTGCAATGAGGTCGAGAGCGGCGGACGGGTCATCGATGCCATCCTCACCAACACGGTGCTGCCGCGCATCAGCCGCGAATACCTGACGCGTCTGACGCAGGGGCACAGCATCGAGAAGGTGGCGCTGACGGTGAAGGACGGGGACTTCGAATACGGCTTCGATTGATGCCAGGCGGGGGCAGGGCAATGTGCTCCAATCCCGACCATGACCCCCGAACGCTTTCCCCAACTGCTGGGCCTCACCAACACGGATGAGGCCCTTCACCAAGCCATTGCGCCGCATGCCAAAGGCGATGCGGCCCTGACGCCCGCCCGCATCCAGCAGCTCAAGAGCGACTTCCTGATGCTGACCGATCTGGGCGTGGTGCTGTCTTTCTCCGCCCGTGACGCCTTCCAGCGCGACTACGGCGCCCCGCGCGGCGAAGGGCCTCGCGTGCTCAGCGGCATCTTCTACTACCCGCAGGGCAGCGAGGAAGTGGAGCCGTATGAAGGCCTGGCGCCCTTGAGCGACGTGGCGGTGGAGCTTCGTGAGGAAGCTTTGGCCGCCTATGGGGAGCCCGAGGCCTCGGACGGCGAGGACACCGCCGTCGAATGGGAGCAATGGGAGGTGCAGGGCACCGAAATCTCCGCGGACTACGACGAGGACGGCGAGGTGCTGTGCCTCACCGCGGCGCTGCCAATGGCTTGACCGGCAGTCACCCCGGCCCTGGCGGCGCCTCTTGTCACGAAGGGCTCAGCGGTCCTTGGACCCTGGCGCCTCGGGGCAGCGATAGGTCCAGCTGTCGATGGTCATGTCGGGGACTTCCTCTCCGGCGGTGATCACCCGCAGGCAGCGCTTGTCCCGCTGGTAGTGGAGGATGCACAGCGGGCGGTCCACCGCGCAGCTCTCCACCTCGACCACCTTGGCCTGGATCAGCGCCGATTCCGTGCCCATGTAGGGGTAGTCTTCACCGGCATGCACGTTCACCGGCCGCCAGCCTTCCTTGAGGAGCTGGGCGCGGGTCTGCATAAACGGCGCGCCCTTCTTGAGCGTGCCCGCCTGTGCGCCTGGCAGGGCCAGCATCGACAGGACCGACAACGCGGCCACCACAAGCAATCGACCGGTCTGCGTCACTTGGCACGTCCTCCGAGCCGCTGATAGGCGGCGAGAAACTCGTCATAAGGCATGAAGGGCTGGTTGTAGCGCCCGCCCTCCTTGGGTCCCTGGGGCAGGGCCGCCCAACGCCGGGAGGCCGCCCTCAGTGCGGGCGTGAGGTCCCCGGCCGCCACATTCTCGATCACATTGATCGTACGCAGGATTTCCACCGCCAGCAGGTCCTGGGTCTCCGGGGAGAAGTCGGACAGGCCCATTTTGTCGCCCATCTCCTTCCAGGTGGCCTTGTTGATCTGGTACATGCCGGCCGCAGTGGTCTTGCCGTCCGACCCGGCGCCGGGGTGGGTGCTGTAGTCGGAGAACTGCCACTTGTCGTTCTTCTTGCCCTTCACGCCGCCGAACTTGAGGTTGTAGTCGCCGCCCTCGGCAGCGGCAATGGCGCCGATGAAGGCCTTCACGTTCGTGTTCTTCAGGTAGTCCTGGTTCTGGCGCAGGCGGGCCTGGGCGGCTTGTTTGGCCTTCTCTTCCTTGGACTGTGGCGCCTGGGCCAGCCCCACCGACCCGGGCGACGGGGACACGGCGCGGATCATCGTGCCGTCGTTGATGTTTTCATTGCGCTCGGCAAGGCCGATGGGTCCAGGGGGGCGCGCGACGGCCATGAACGGATTCCTGAAGTTGAAACGGCAAGAAGACCCCGGCGGTCTGGGGCAGCTCTGGCCCACTGAGGGCCGTCGCTCACGATAAAAGCCAGGTCCCCGGTCGTAAAGCGACGAAAGTCATGGCCGCAGGCGTGAGGGCGCCAGCGCGGGCATGAACCTGATTTCGGGCGCTTCGCGCCTGGCATGACTTTGGTCGCTTTGCGGCGGGGCACCGTCGGCCTACCGTCGGCGGCACGCTTACCCTGGAGCCGCCATGGCTGTGCCTTTCCGCCTCAAGACGCCGCTGGCCGATGACACGCTGCGCCTGCACCGCTGTGTGTCGAACGAGCGCTTGAGTGAGCTGGGGGAGACCTTGGTGACGGTGCTCAGCGAACAGCGGGACATCCAGGCCAGCGACCTGCTGGGCAAGACCGCCCAGTTGACGGTCGCCCTGCGGGACGATGCGCCGCGGCATCTGTCCGGCTTCGTGACGCGCTTTGCCCAGCGGGGCTTCGAGGGGCGGTTTGCGGTCTATGAGATGACGCTGCGGCCATGGCTGTGGCTGCTGACCCGCACGGCCGACTGCCGCATCTTCCAGGAGCAGACGGTGCCGGACATCGTCAAGGCGGTGTTTGACGACCATCCGGTCGCCAAATTCGACTTCCAGCTCCAGCGTCCCTACCGGACCTGGACCTATTGTGTGCAGTACCGCGAGACCGATTTCAACTTCGTCGCCCGGCTGCTGGAGCACGAAGGCATCTACTGGTACTTCACCCACGACGACAGCGGCCACAAGCTGGTGCTGACCGATTCCGCCACTGCCCACGACTGCGCGCCCCATTGCGACATGCTGCCGTTCTATGGCGGCGGCTCCCAATCACCGCCGGCCCAGGAATATGTGGACCGATGGAGCGCGGTGCAGAGCATGACCTCCGGCAAGGTGGTCATTACGGATTTCGACTTTGAGCGGCCCTCCAGCGCCTTGCTGACCAGCCAGGCTCGAGCCCGCGACTACGACCTCTCCGACAGCGAAGTCTTCGATTTCCCCGGCGGCTACCACCAGTCGTCCGACGGCTCCCAATATGCCGAAGACCGCCTGGACGAGCTCCAGGGCAGCCATCAGTATTTCGAGGCCAGCTGCAATGCCCAGGGGGTGTGCACCGGCCATCGGCTGTCGCTGACCCGGCATCCGCGGGACGATCAGAATGCGGAGTACTTGATCACCGGCACCACGCTGCAGCTGCAGCAGGCCACCAGCGAGTCGGGCTCGGGCGAGTCCAGCCTGGCTTGCAGCTTCACCGCCATCCCGGCCGAGCAGCAGTTCCGGCCCATGCGACGCACGCCCAAACCCGCTGCGCCGGGCCCGCAGACCGCCATCGTCACCGGCCCTTCCGGCGAGGAGATCTTCACCGACAAATACGGCCGGGTGAAAGTGCAGTTCCATTGGGACCGGCGCGGCCAGCGCAATGAAAAAAGCTCCTGCTGGATCCGCGTGTCGCAGCCGTGGGCGGGCAAGGGCTGGGGCGGGATCTCCATTCCGCGTATCGGCCAGGAGGTGGTGGTCGACTTCGTGGAGGGCGACCCGGACCAGCCCCTGATCACCGGCCGGGTCTACAACGGGGAGCAGATGCCGCCCTTTGATCTGCCAGCGGGCGGCGTGGTCAGCGGCATCAAATCCAAGAGCCACAAAGCCACCGGCTACAACGAATTCTCGATGGACGACACGGCCGGCAAGGAAATGATCACCGTGCATGGCCAATTCGACATGCAGTCCACCATCGAGCATGACCAGACGCTGGTGGTGCACAACAACCGCACCGACACGATTGATGTGGACGACACCGAATCGGTCGGCCACGACCAGAAGCAGACGGTGGGCAACCACCAGATGGTGAAGATCGGTGTGAATCAGTCGCTGTCGGTCGGCGCCAATCGCACCGCGACGGTCGGCGCGAATGAATCGCTGAGCGTGGGCGGCAACCAGACGGAGGCGGTGACCGGCACCCACACGCTGACGGTGGGCGGGGCGGACAGCCAGAGTTTCGGGTCCACCCAGACGGTGACCGTGACGCTGGCCAAGGCCGAGACCATCGGCGCGGCTTACGCCCTGACGGTGATCGGGGCCATGAATCACCTGGTGGGCGCGGCGCTGATGCAGGAGGTGGGCGGCGCGAAGATCGTGGGCGTGGGCGGACTCAGCAAGGAGACCATCGGGGTCAGCAAGTCGGTCTCGGCCGGCACCAACATCAGCGACAGCGCGGGTGCCAACATGAGCCGCAGTGCTGGCGCCAAGTATTCGGTGAAGGCTGGCTCCACGATGAGTTTTGATGCGGGAGCCAACTACACCGTCAACACCGAGGCCAGCGCGGTGATCAATGCCAAGGACCAGTTGGTGCTCAAGTGTGGCTCCGCCTCGCTGACGCTCAAGAGCAATGGCGACATCCAGCTCAAGGGGGCCAACATCCAGATCACGGGCAGCGGCAAGGTCAATGTGAAGGCGGACGGTGACATCACCCTCAAGGGCTCCAAGGTCAATCAGAACTGAGCGCGCGGGTCGGTGCTTTTTGAAACCTTCGATCGTCACCAAAAGTAAGCCATCGTGACCTGGCGTGGTGGCGGGTAAGGCCCGGTCAGCGTTCGTTGTTACAAAGCCGCATGACGCGACGGAATGCCCAAATGACTTTGGTTCATTGCTTCTTCAGAGAGAGACAATGACCATTGCGTATGAGGCGGCATACGGCCGCGGCGAGGCGTTTTGATGTCACGACCTGAAGGTTTTCCCAAGCCCGACAAGGGCACCAGCCCTGCCGACGATCCGATGCTGGATCCGGATGCCACCCGGATCACTCCGGCCGGCATGCCGCTGGACCGCATGCCGCCGATCACGGCGGCGAATCGCGTGCAGCCTGCTGCTGAACGGGCTGCTGAACCACATGCTGAGCCGTCCGCTGGCTCGTCTGCCGAGCCTTCCGCTGAGGCTCTCCCTTTGACCCTTGCCGTCCCTGCTGCTGACGCCCAGGGCGAGCTTGGCCGCTCGCACGCGGCGAACCCTTCTTCCGACGCCGCCCCGGCAGCTACCGCTGCGGGCATTACGCCGCCTGTGACGTCCTCTTCCTCTCCCACATCGTCTGCGGAGATCGCTGCAGACCTCGAGCTGACCACGACGCCTCCGTTGCCGACGGCAGCGCCTGGTCCGAGCCCGAGCCCGAGCCCGATGCAACAAGGCCTGCCTGACAGCGCCGCGAGTGACGACTCCACCGTGGTGGTGCCCGGGGCGACCTTCAAAGCCATGGCCGCGGCCGCTGCTGCACGGCCAGCCGCTGGGACGCCTGCAAGCGTGAGCCCAGCCGCCAGCGCCGCGACGACTGCGGCGTCCACGGCGAACCCGTCCGCTGCACCGACGCAGCCAGTGGCGCCGTCCGTGTCACCGGCGGCCGCAGCCCAGGGGTCAACGCCCGTGGCCTCGCAGGCCGCCGTGCCCGTTGCACCCCCCGTTGCACCCACGGTTGCGCCCTCGGTCGCGCCATCGGTGACGCCCCCTGTTGCGCCGCCCGTGGCTCCCCCCGTGGCCAGCGCTCCGCCGGCCCCGGTTGCCCCGCCCAGCAAGCCGATCACCCGTCGTTTTGAATCGCCCATCATCAATGAACCGGTGGACGACGACGATGACGACTCCGAATTCGCCGCCACTCATTTCGACCCCTCGCTGCAGGCTGAAGCCGAAGCCGCTTTCCGTGCCGCGACGCTGCCCGGCGGTCCGCTGACGCCGCCGGTGCCGGTGGTCCGCAGCGGTGCTCCGAGCCCACAGGCCGACATGCCGGTGCGCCAGGTCGGCCGCTACGAAATCCGCGAGCGGCTGGGCCGCGGCGGCATGGCCAGCGTCTTCAAGGCGCACGACCCTGGTATCGGCCGCGATGTGGCCATCAAGTTCCTGCACGCCTCCCTCTGCGAGGACGAGGAATACCGCGCCCGCTTCCTGCGTGAAGCGCGTGCCTCCGGTGGCCTGTCGCATCCCAACATCGTCACCGTGCACGATGTGGGCGAGATCGACGGCCGTCCCTACATGGCCATGGAGCTGCTGGACGGCGAGTCGCTGGCCGACGTGCTGGAACCCGGCAAGGCGCTGCCCATCCGCGATGTGGTGGTCATGGCCATCCAGTTGGCGCGTGCCCTGGACTACTCGCACAAGCGCGGCATCGTGCACCGGGACATCAAGCCGGGCAACATCGCCCGCTCCAAGGGCACGCTGGACATCAAGGTGATGGACTTCGGCATTGCCCACATGGAGTCCAGCAAGGGAGAGCAGCGCACCCGCGTGGGCGACGTGCTGGGAACGCCGCAGTACATGTCGCCGGAGCAGATCAACGGCGAGAAGATCGACGGCCGGGCCGACCTGTTTTCGGTCGGCATCGTCATGTATCAGATGCTCACCGGCCAGCGTCCGTTCACCGGCGATAGCGTCGTGAACCTGGCGCTGAAGATCGCCAAGGAAGAGCCGACGCCGCTGAACAAGCTGCGTCCCAACATCCCGGCCTCGCTGCGCCGGGTGGTGGACCGTTGCCTGGCCAAGGCGCCGGACGACCGCTTCCCCAGTGGCGCCGAACTGGCCGATGCGCTGACCCGCGTGCTGGCCGAGATCGACGAGGAATCGCAGGCGGTCGACCGTCCGCGCATCATCCCGCTGCGGGTGAAGTGGACGGCCATGATGGCGGCCATCGTGGCGCTGGTGATGGCCGTCACCTGCACCATCATCCTGGACCGCCAGTACAGCGCCATGATGCAGCAGGTGGCCGATTCCGGCGCCGCGCTGACCCGCTTCATCGCCGTGCAGAACGCCACGCCCGCCCTGGCGGAAGACTGGGTGACGGTGGACGTGCTGCTGGCCGAGATGATGAAGACGCGGGACTTCCAGAGTCTCACGCTGTCCGACAAGGACAACATCGTGCGAGCCTCCAGCAATCCCGATGCGGTGGGCAAGCCCTATCAGACCCCCAGCGGCGAAGTGCTGGGGGAACTGGGCGGCGTCAAGCGCACCCACTATGTGGTCGGGCGCGAGCCGGTGCTGGGCTTCGAGACAGCCATCACCTACAACGACAAGGTGGTGGGCCATGTGGCGCTGGGCCTGCCGGAGCGTCCGCTGGAAAGCGTCGCCCGCCTGTCCCGCACGCTGATGGCCATCCTGGCGCTGGTCACCGTGCTGGCCGTGGCCATTGCCATGTATGTGGTGGGCAACTGGTTCTCGCGTCCGATCAAGCTGATGAACGAGGCCCTCGGGGAAATCGCCCGCGGTCGCTATGCGTTCCGCATCCGCGAGCAGCGCAAGGATGAATTCGGCCTGCTCTATGCCGCCTTCGACCAGATGGCCCAGGCCCTGCAGGACCGACAGGCCCTGACCGCCGGCCAGAGCAAGCCCGAGACCATCCGCACCACGGCGGCACTGGCGGCTGCGGCGGCCAAGGGCAAGTCGGCGTCGAAGGAGGGCGGTCGCAGCAGTTCGACCAGCAAGCCTGGCACCGTGATCAAGACGGACCGGAGTTCCGGTTCCTCGCAGGACCCGTCCAACGGCCGCAATCGCTGAGCGTCCCCGCCATGAAACTGACCTCCCTGCAGGGTGCATGCGCGGCGGTGGTTCTTGCGCTGTGTGGCTGCACGTCCACGCCGCCAGCGCAAGCGCCCGCCACCCCCAGCACCCCGGACCAGCCGACGCTGCCCGGCCAGGTGCTGGCCCGCAATGACCGATTGATGATCTATGTGCCCACCGGCGGCGATTCGCTGCGTGGGTTGGCGGCCCGCCTGCTGGGCAGCGAAGACAACGACTGGCAGATCAGCGACGCCAATGGCGGCCTGGCCAAGCTCGAGCCTGGGCAGCCGGTGGTCGTGCCGCTCAAGCCGCAGAACCCGCTGGGGGTGTGGCCGGGCAGCTATCAGACGGTGCCGGTGCTCTGCTATCACCGCATTGGCACGGTGGGCGGCAAGATGGCCGTGTCCCCGGCGAATTTCAGCGCCCAGATGGAATGGCTGGTGAAGAACAACTACCGGGTGCTCAAGCTCGGACAGCTCGCCCCCTACCTGGAAGGCAAGCAGCCGCTGCCGGCCCGGTCGGTGGTGATCACTTTCGATGACGGCTATGAATCGGTCTACCGCTTTGCGTTTCCGGTGCTGAAGAAGCTGGGCCTGCCGGCCACGATGTTTGTCTACACCGATTTTCTCGGTGCGGGCGATGCACTGACCTGGCCGCAACTGCAGGAAATGTCGGCCTCCGGGCTGATGGACATCCAGTCCCATTCCAAGACCCACCGCAATCTGATTGAGCGCACGGCCGGCGAGACGGACGATCGCTATGCCCGCAACATCGAGCAGGAAGTCGTGTTCCCCCGCGACATGCTGGAGAAGCGCCTGAGCAACTCCGTGCGCCAGTTCGCTTATCCGTATGGGGATGCGAATGAGCTGGTGCTGGATCAACTGACGCGCCAGAAGTTCAATCTGGCGGTGACGGTCAATCCGGGCGGCAATGCCTTTTTTGCGCAGCCGCTGATGCTGCGTCGCACGATGATCTTTGGGGACCATGATCTGGAAGCCTTCAAGGCCCGGTTGCAGACCAGCCGCAAGATCGGAGCTGCGCCATGAATGCGCGGTCGCAGATCAAGCGCACCGCACTGCCGGTGCTGTGGGTGGGTGCGGCGCTGCTGTCGGCCTGCACGACCACGGCCCCGGTCGGCGAACGGGCGCCGGATGCGCCACCGCCGGTGGTCCGTGGCCCGGTCGGTGATTTCGAGCTGGCGCAGTTCCAGCGGGCCAAGGACCTGGAGCAAAAGGGCCAGTGGGCGGAAGCGGCCTGGGCCTGGGAAGTGCTGACGGTGCTGCGTCCGCAGGAGCCGTCCTACCGGGAGCGGCTGCTGGCGGTGCAGGGGCAGATCGATGCCGGCGTGGCCGAGCGGATGCAAAAGGCCCAGCAGGCGCAGGCCAAGGGCGACCTGGATGGCGCCACGCAGCACTATCTGTCGGCGCTGAGCCTGCAACCGGACAACACCAAGGCGGCGGATGCGCTGCGGGCCATCGAGAAGGAACGCAACAAGCGCAGCTACCTGGGCACTCCGTCGCGCATCACCTTGCGACGGGCGGCGGAACCCAAGCCGCTGACGCCGGCGCAGGCCAAGGCGGCTGCGGCCAAGGAAGCCCGCGAAGCCAAGGAGGCGGCGGCGCGGGAGGCGAAAGAGGCCAAGGAAGCGGCGCGGTTGGCGGCGAAGGATGCGGCGAAAGAGTCGTCGAAGGATGTGGCCAAGGATGCGACGAAGGATGGCGGCAAGGATGGTGTGAAGTCGGCGGCGAAGGGTGAGCCCAAGGGCGATGCAAAGCTCGCGGCCAAGCCGGCTGCCGGTGACGGAACGGCCAAGGACACAGGCAAGGACGCTGGCAAGGACGCGGTGAAGACCGCGGCCGCAAAGCCTGCGGCCAAGGAAGCGGGCGCTGCCAAGGACGCCACAGCGGATCCTGGTAAGGATGGCGCGACGGTGTCAGCAGGCAAGGGTGCTGATGCCGCTGGCCGCGTGGCCGGCGCGGGAGCCGGGGCAGCAACTGCTGGGTCCGCGACGGCTGCCGGCTCCGACCGCAATGAGCTGGAACACATTGCGATGCTGTCCGCCCAAGGCGAGGTGGATGAAGCCATTGCGTTGCTGGAGCGCCGGTCCGCGCAGGATCGTCGCGACCCGTCGGCGCGGCGGCTGCTGGCGGATCTGTATGTGCGCAAGGCCGAGCGCGTCGCCATGACGGATCGTGCCGGCGGCATCAGCTGGCTGCAGAAGTGCCTGAAGATCGACGGCAAACATCCCCGCGCACTGGCGTTGATGCGGCAGTGGATCGATGCGTCGGCGTCGAACGATACGGGTGGCAGCAAGACGGTGACGGCAGCGGCACCGGCTGCGCCCGCGGCGCGTTCAGTGCGCTGAGGCGCCCGCTCGCCAATCTGAGGCGCAGAACTCACCTTCCTTATAGTGCTTGGTGAATTCAGCCAGGAAACACTGTTGAAAGTCTGGGCTGCTGTCAGCGTGACGCACCAGTAGACAGGTCAGGTGGGGGACGTGTTCGCCCACGTCGGTCGCCGTGGGAAGGCCTTTCTTGGCGAAACTCTTGATCATCCAGTGCAGGTTGTCTCGGTCGATACGACCGACGTCCGCGCTGGCTGCGACGGAGTTCAGTTCGGTCACTCAGGCGCGGCGCGAGGCCTGATCCCATCGAAGCCGGAATTGCAGCTCTGCCAATCAGGCAGGTTCAGTAAGGGTGCGGGAGGCATCCACTGGCACATCACGCCCTATGCGTGCTCGGGATGAGCATCCCGCCAGCGTGCTGCGCCATCGCAGCGACTGCGCCAGAGGCGGTGTCGGCATTCGATGCGTCCACAGTGACCGCAAAAAGGGGCGCGCCGCGCACGTCGCGGTTGATCCACGAGGTTTGGGAAATGGGACAGCGCCCTTCGTAGCGCCTCGCAAAGACGCACGAGTATCCCCCATCCTTGCGCAAAACGCGCTGTTATCTCGAAACTCATGATGAGTACGAGGGGGAGTATTGCCATATTGAAGTCAGCGAGGTTGAACGCAAGACAGTCATCCTGTGCTATTTCGCGAGCGACCCCCATTCATTAACGTCCGCATTTTCATCCTTATGCGGGGTCGTAATGGGTTTTTTCTACGAGACGATATCGGAGGGGGATCGCAAAAGGTTCGACCTGGATCGAAGCGATCAATGGTTGCCTTTGGCTGTTCCTTCGCGTCAATGGGTCATCGAACGTGATACCGAAACGTTTATTCGTTTACTTCGCTTGTATGGAAGGAAGAAGGAGCCAGGTGATCCAGATGCTCATTTTGAGCGGGATTTTCATTTCCATTGGAATAATCGCGATTTTGTCGTCCATGCTAGGGCGGGTATTCAACTGCAAGATTTTGACGGACGTCAGTTTGGCGACCTGATCGATCTTCGGCCTGATGAGCCTATAGCTACTTATAGAGTATGGGCTGTTTGGGAACTGGTAGGCAATAGCTTCAATCGCCGCTTTGGCATTGAATGTCGAGAGGCGGAGTTCTTCAGCGCTCTGCGATACGCGCTCCTTCAGTTGAATCTGCGCCGCTCCCATCAGGGGGGCTGTGGCGACACCCCCCCGGTGGGACGGGTGGTGCTAAAAGTTTCTGACAAGGTGGAGGTGGTATGACCTATCTCACCCTTGATGAGGCTATAGCGGAGCTTCAAAAAAACCCTGACAAATATTCAACGCCTGATTCATTGGTGGAGCTTGTGCGCAGATTGGATGCGACCAATTCCTACGGTAACGTTACGCTCCTATATAGTGGGCTGGCGATTCAAGGTGTGTCCGCCGCGGATCTGGTGAAAGCTCTGGAGGTAAGCGGACAAAATATTCGGATTGTTGACAATACGGATGCGGCGAAATTTTTGTCCTCGGCTGCGTTTGAAAATGCATGGGCGAATGCTTTTGGTGTTTCAACTGCTGACTTTAACTCGGCCAGTAGTAGTTTTGATGCTAGAAAGGCACTTTATCACCCGACCACAGGTCCTTGGGCTGAGGTTTCGCGGCGATTTGTCGACGCAACAGAAGGCGAGGTGAGGACGATCACCGGCGGTGCAATTGCCGACAGGGTGTTTGGGAAAACAGAAATTCCCCAGGCACTGGGTAACGAGAAAATTACATTCATCGATGGGATACCGCGCGCGGATCTGCAGGCGCGCGGATTTGATGACGCTTTCAAAGCGATTAGTGCGCAATCAGAAATATATACCACGGAAATTCGGTTTGCGGTCGATGGTAAAGGGGATTTAGTCCGCGCACCTCTTATCGATGGAGACGGCAAGGTATTCGCTGAAGTCCCCCGCGTCGACGCCACCGACTTCTTCGCCGCCACCGGCATCGCCAGCAAAGACCCCATCGTGGTGTTCGAGGACTACCGCAACGGCGCCAACTATCCACCTGACCATCCCCCACCCAAGCTGGAATCCCACCGCGAAGGTGCCGAGATCCTCCAGGAGATCAAAGACCATTACATCGAGCAGTCCAAGCTGACAGGTCCAGAGCATGCGGCCCTTCGCGCGGCGGCTCTGCGCACGCTCGACAAACTCGGCTGGGCCGGTGATCTCATCGGTCTGGGTCTGGTGGCGGCCGAAGCGAATGCCGCCATCGAACAGGGGGACAACGAACGTGCAGCCTCCCTGCTCAGCCGCTGGCTGGCGGAGTTTGCCGGTGGTCTGGCTTCAGGTGCCGCCGCCGCGAAACTCGTGGGCGCTGCATTGGCGCCGCTGTATCTCATGGGTCCGGCGGGTGCCATTGCCGCTGGTTCGCTCACTCTGCTGGCCGGTGTCGCGGGCGGCGTGCTGGGCGGGGCGGCCGCCGGCGAGGCCGCGGACGCCATGCTCGCGGCGGTGAAGCGTTACTTCGGCGAAGCCAGCACCACCGTTTCGCCGCTGATATTGGATCTTGATGGCGACGGGGTCACAACGCTGGCATTGCCCACTGCGGCGGTCTACTTCGATCTCGATCACAACGGATTTGCCGAGCGGACGGGTTGGGTTGCACCGACCGACGGTCTGCTGGTGCTCGACCGCAACCACAACGGCCAGATCGATTCAGGCGCCGAGCTCTTTGGCAATCACACACGATTGGCCGACGGGCGCAAGGCCGCCAATGGGTTTGAAGCGCTTGCCGCTTTTGATGCCAACACTGACGGCCAGATCAATTCGGCTGACGCGGTGTTTGACCAACTGAGGATATGGAAGGACACAAACTCCAACGCAGTCGTGGACGACGGTGAGCTCCTCTCGCTTTCCGATGCCAACGTCGCCTCCATGGGGCTTCAGTACTTCTCGGGATGGAACCCGGATGCCTCTGGCAACGTTCATCGCCAGCAGGGCTTCTATCGGACGACTGAGGGCCGGTCCATGAATCTTGACGATGTCTGGTTCAACACCGATCCCTCCAAAAGCATTGTGTTGGTCCATTACGAGACAACGCCAGACATCCAGGCACTGCCGGACCTCCCATCGGTTGGCAATGCCCTGTCCCTGCATCAGGCCATGGCCGCCGACAAGAGCGGTCATCTTCAGGCGCTCGTGCGGCAGTGGATCTCATCCCCTGCCCAGCGGGCCGAGTTGATTCACGACATCGTTCAGGGCTGGACGGGTGTTGCCTCGCTGGATCCACTTTCGCGAGGTAAGTTCATTGACGCCCGCCATCTCTCGACGGTCGAAACCGTGTTGGGTCTGGAGTTCCTGCAAGAGTCGGGTGCATCACACGTGCCCGGGGAGGCCGCCAGCGTATCGCTGGAGCGGGCCTACGATCGGATCGTGGATTTCGTGACAGAACGGCTTCAGACGCAGGTGGACTTCCCCAATGTGCTCGGACGTTTGAAGGTGACAGTGGCGCCCGACCTCTCTCTCCAATGGGATGTCAGCCAGATCAGAACCTTCTGGCAGGCCGAATGGGCGTCGGATACCAGCCCCGACCATGCCGCGGTCCGAGCGCGTATGGCCAGCTTTTTCCGATCCCTTGAGGGGGGCGGGGAGGCTGCCGCAGCGGTCGGCATTGCGCTTGCCACCCCCGATGCAGCCAGTCCAGCCGACCTTCAAGAGGCGTTGCAGCACCAGGGGCGCGAGCTTGTCCGCGGCTCGGAGTGGAGGGACGTCCTCTACTACCAGCATTGGAGTGCAGCGGTGGCCGTGTATGGCGGGGCCGGCAATGACTCCATCCATGGCAGTCACTTCAACGACCTGCTGTTCGGCGGCGAGGGCGACGACGCGATCTACGCACCGAATGGAAACAATGTCATCGCGGGTGGCAAAGGGAACGACTGGATGCTGTCCCGAGGAGGGAATGACCTGTTCATCGTGAATGCCCAGGAGGGGAGGGACACGATCGGGGACGGATCCAGCAGCGCAGCAACCGGCCTCGACACACTCCGCTTCGGCGTCGGTATCGAGGCCGACCGCCTCACGGTCAGATGCGTTGGCGATGGACTCGAGTTGAGCTGGGGGACCGACGATGCCGTGCTGGTGGACGGACTCTGGCTCAATCCTGAGGTGCTGGAGCGCGTCGAGTTCGCCGATGGCCGGGTGCTGAGTGCGGAGGATCTGTTTGCACTCGCTGAACTGCACGGCTCCGCCGAAGGTGACCGCCTCGCCGGCCTGGATCAACGCGAGAACCGGCTTTGGGGTGAGGCAGGGAATGACCAACTCCTTGGCGGTAGCCTCAATGACGTTTTGATCGGCGGTGCCGGCGACGACTTTCTCCTAGGGCGGGCTGGCAGCGATCTCTACCGTTTCGGGAAAGGCGACGGCTCAGACACGATCGATGAATCGGGTCGCGGCGCTGGTGAGATCGACACCCTGGAATTTGGCCCTGGCATACAGCTGTCCGATTTGCGTTTTGAGCAGCAGGGCACCCACTTGAATATCAAGCTGAGGGACTCGCGAGACGAGGTCACTGTCGTAGATTGGTTTGACCGATCCAGTGGACGACTGGATCAGATCCGCTTCACCGACGTTCCGGGTGTCGTCGTGCTGGACGAGGATATCGAAGGCTTGCTGAGCACGCAGGCGATTCAGGTTCCGCTGCAGATGCCGCTCACGCTGGCAGGTCCGGCCTACTGGGCTGGGACCATGGCGGTGCTGGCCGTCTGATCGATCGCAGATCGTCGCACGAGCGCGCGTCTCCATGAAAAAGGCCGCCGCAGTTCCCACCGCGGCGGCCTTTGTTCCATCAGCGCGCTTACTTCAGCTGATCCACCTTCGCCTTCAAGGCCACAGCCTTCTGGCGCTCCAACTTGGCCACTTCATTGCCGGGGTCCAGCTCCAGGACGTTGTCCCAGGCCTTGATCGACCCGGCCAGGTCCTGCTTGGCGAATGCGGTGCGTGCGGCGACCGTGGAGCGGTCAATCAGCTTCTTGCGCACGACCTCCACCTTGGCCTGCGCCCCCGGCTGGTCCATCGACGCAGCGCGCTTGTATTCATCCAGTGCACGGTCCAGGCGGTTGCTGCGCTCCCAGGACTCGCCATTGCGCATGGCCTTTTCACCAGCGCTCATCTCGGGCGCCGGTGCAGGTGCGGGAGTGGGCGCCGCAGCAGGCGTGGGCGCAGGGGCGGGCGTCGCAGCAGCGGGCGCCGGTGCCGGCGCATTCCGACCGCGCGGCGACGGCTGCGGATCCAGCGACCCCGGCGGCGGCGCCTTGCCCGGAATGCGCAGCACCTGGCCGCCAGCCACGCGGGCGGGCACCTTGATGTCGTTGTACCGGGCCAGGATGTAGAACGAATAGATGTCGCCCATGAACCGGCCGGAGATGCGCGACAGCGTGTCGTTGGGCCGCACGGTGTACGACCACGACTCGCGGCCCAGCATCTGCACCGGGTCGCCGGTGATCTGGCGCATCAGGCTGTTGGCGAGCTTGTTGTCCCGGTCCACCGCCAGCGCACGCTGGATTTCGGCACGGGCCTGGTCTTCCTGGCCAGCCTCCAGCATGTCCACGGCGGACAGCGCCATCTTCTGCGCCTGGGCCTGTTGGGCTGGCGTGGCGGGCGGAGGAGGGGGCGGCTCGGGCGGCGCCACAGGCGCGGATGCGGCCGGGGCGACCGGCTCCGGGGCCGGGGCAGGGTTCTTGGGAGGCGTGACGCAGCCCGCCAGCAGGGCAGCCAGCACGCAGGGAGCAACAGCACGAAGAGAATACTTTGGCATCGGCATCGCTAGGGAAGCAGAACGGGCCGCGGCAGTATGAGGCCAGCCGCAGCAGACAGAAGGTGACTTTCGTTCATTGAAGCATGGGCCAGGACCGGCAAACATGCGAGGGCCGCCAACTATTTCGCGAAGACGCGTCTGGCGGTCCCGGATCGATCAAAGGCAGCAGCACCATGACCCTCACCCTGCGCGCAGTGTCGCTCAATGACCTGCCCCTGACGCAGCCCATCACCGCACAGTTTGGCCCGCAGGGGGGCACGATCGGTCGTGCGGACGGCAATACCCTGGCCCTTCCGGACCCGGAGCGTCACATTTCCCGGCAGCAGGCCGAAATCCGTCCCTCGGGCGACGGCTTTGTGATCCTGAACACCGGCAGTGCCAATCCGATCACCGTGGGCGGCCAGTCGCTGGCCCAGGGGCAGAGCCTGCCGGTGCGGGACCGGGACGAGATCCGGGTGGGCGGCTACCTGCTGCAGGTCTCGATTGCAGCGGTGGATGACACCAACATGATGCTGTCCGCGCGCGCGCAAGCAGGCGGTGCTGGCGCGCCTGGCGCCCTCGGCGCGCCCCAACCGTCGGCAGGTTCGCCCGGTTTCGGACTGGATCCCTTCGGATCAGCACCAGCACGGTCGCCCTCGGCGCCATCCGCCCCGCTCGCGCCGCCGCTGCCGGCCAGCGATCCGTTTGCGGACCTGCTGGGCGGGGGCAACGGCCGCAGTGCCAGCGGCAGCGCTTCCTCGAGCAGCGGCAACCCCTTTGCCGATCTGCTCGGCGCTCCGCCGCCGCCTGCGCCTCGCTCGGCCTTTGGTCAGACGCACAAGGCCGCTCCGGTGGCGGCACCCGCACCCACCGTCGCGCTGCTGCCGGACGACTTTGATCCGTTTGCGCCGCCGCCGCCGCCCTCCAAACCCCCGGCCGCCTCTACGGCATCCTCCGGTGGGTTGGACTTCGGCGGCCTCGGCGCGCCTGTGGCGCCTCCCGCCTTGCCGCGCAGCCAGCAGGACTTCTCAGTCTCCAGCGGCGGTGCCTTTGGCGACCTCATTCCGTCCTCCGGTGGCGGCGCCGGTTCTCTGGACGACATGTTCGGCCTGAAGCCCAGCGCCGGCAGCTCCGCCGATCCACTGGCCGGTTTCATGGCTGGCGCCACCCAGGGGCTGGGAGACGCCTCTGCGGGCGGTCTGCCGACCGACCCGCTGGCCTTGTTCGGCGACACGCCCGCCAAGCCGACGCACAGCGAGCCGGTGACGCCGGCCTTGCAGGACCACACCTCGGCGCTGAACAGCTCGTTCCGTCCGCCGGAAGTGCGGCAGACGCCTGCGGGTGGCATGCCTCCGGCTTCGTCGTCGGCCGCCCTCCCGCCGGACAGTCTGACGGCGGAGGTGGCGGCGCGGCCGCCGCATCTGCCGCCGGCCTTGCCACCAGTCCCGCCCATCCCGACGGACGTCGCCACGCCGATGTTCATGGACTCGGAGGCGGGCGGGCTGGTGTCTGCACCGCCGTCCCCGCGGCCAGCGATACGGCCGCAGGCGCAACCCACGTTGCAAGCCTCGCAGCCGATGGCCCCTGCGCAACCGCAGTCACAACCGCTGTCGCAACCGCAGCCCCAGCCAGCCGCTTACGCGCAAGCGCCATCAACGGCGCCTGCCCAAGCCCACGCGCAGCCTCAGGCTCAGGCTCAGGCTCAGGCTCAGGCGTATGGCGCGTTGCCCGCGCATGCCTCGCCCCCAGCCGCTCAAGGCCCCGTGGATGCCAGCTCCGCCGCCGCCCTGTGGCAGGCCTTCAGCGAAGGCGCCGGCATCCGCTTCGAGCCGTCCCAGGGCCTGTCTCCGGAGGTCATGCGCACCATCGGCCAGTTGCTGCGCTCCTCCGTGGATGGCACGCTGCAGATGATGGCCGTGCGCGCCGCCACCAAACACGAACTGCGGGCGCAGGTCACCGTCATCCGATCGCGGGACAACAACCCGCTCAAGTTCTCTCCGGATGCCCAGGCGGCGCTGGAACAATTGCTGCAGCCACCGGTGCGGGGGTTCCTGCCGGGGCCGGCCGCCATGTCGGACGCGATGCATGACCTGGTCGGCCACACCATCGGCACCATGGCCGGCACACGGGCGGCGCTGGAAGGCGTGCTGAACCGCTTCAAACCGGAGATGCTCGAGTCCAAGCTCACCAGCCGCTCGGTGCTGGACAGCGTGCTCACCCTCAACCGCAAGGCCAAGCTCTGGGAGCTCTATCTGCAGCATTTCGAATCCATCCGTGAGGAGGCCCAGGAGGACTTCCACAATCTCTTCGGCAAGGCCTTCCTCGATGCCTACGAGGAGCAGCTCGAACGTCTGAATCAACGCAAGACCGCGGCCTGACGCGGATCTGGTCCACCCCACGACACCATGCTCAAGATCCGAGTCGCGGCCTGCAGCGAAATCGGCCAGCGCACCACCAACGAAGATGCGGTGGTGGCCCATGAAAACGGCCCTGGCTGGTATGCCGTCCTGTGCGACGGCGCCGGGGGCCACCGCAACGGCGCGGAGGCGGCCCGTCGCGCGGTCTCGCGCATGCAGCTGGCGCTGGGCGATGCCACCTTGCCCTGGCGCCCCGAACTGCTGACCGGCGCGGTGATCGCCGCGCACGATGATGTGCGCCGCGGCATCGAGGAAAGCGGACGCGCCCGCATGCACACCACGCTGGTGGCCCTGTGCGTGGACGCGCAGCGCAACTTCGCCATGTGGACCCACGTCGGCGATTCGCGGCTCTACCGCCTGCGCAATGGCCGCATCGACCGCGTGACCAATGACGACAGCGTCGTGCAGCGCCTCATCGACGCCGGCCTGATCACGCCGGCCCAGGCCGAGGACCATCCGCACAAGAACCACCTGGTGGCGGCCCTGGGCATCGATGATGATCTGGAACCCCACACGACCGGCGCCGAGCCGCTGGAAGACGGGGACGTCTTCTTGCTGTGCAGCGACGGCTGGTGGGGCAGCGCCGGGGAAGCGGCGATTCCGGACACCCTGCGCCTGGCGCAGAACCCGCAGGACTGGCTGCTGGCCATGCGGGCGGAGATCGAGGCGCGGGACTTGCCCAATCAGGACAACTTCAGCGCCATCGCCTTGTGGGTGGGGGACCGTCAGACTGCGCCGGTGATGAGCCCGGACGACGAAGACACGGTGACCGCGCCGGCCACCCTGGCGGCGGCAGCTTCGAATGGGACCTCGGCGATGAGTTCTGCGTCGGCTTCGGCTTCGGCTTCGGCTTCGGCTTTGGCTTTGGCGTCGGCTTCCGGCGCCACTGCGGCGACGCCCGCGGTCGAAAGCCGCGACGAGATCGTCACCGCGTCAGCAGTCCAGCCGCAGCCGCAGCCGGATGAGGACGAAGACGACGAGACCACGCGGCGCATGCCGCTGTGACGTCCGGGGCCGGACCAGGGCGAGCGTCCGCGTGAAGCGGTTGCTCCGTCCGTCTCGGCCCCTTATCCGCAGGCCATCAGCTCAACCGCCGATCCGCCTCAGCCGATCTCAGCGCGACGCCTGCGTGAGCAGCGCCCCAAACACCTGCGCACCGGGCAGCCCCGGCCCCCACTGGAATTGAGGGAGCGCGGGCGCCACCGGCCGGTTCGACCATAAGGTGCACCCCGCCAGCCGCTCCATCAGCTCCCCGGCGGCCATCATCGCCAGCCCGCTGGGCAGCGAGCCGGTGGGCGGACTGAAGGTCTGCCAGCGGTTGGCGGCATCCGGCAGCGGAATCGAGGCCGCCGCACTCGCCGGAAAGGCGGGCGCCGTGGACAGCCGCTGCTCGAAGGACTCCAGCGTCGCACCGTCTTCCAGCGTGTGCACCGCCGCCTGGGTCAGCACCGCATACCAGCGCTCCAGATGGTCCAGGCCGGCGCGGTCCACCGGCGGGTCGGTGCGCTGCTGGCCGATCACCAGCGGAAAGTAGCGGCCGACGTTGTCGCAGCTGGGCATCATCACGCCGAACCACCACTTCATGTCGACCACGCCCGGTGCCCACGCAAAGCGGATCACCGGCGCGGTGAGGTAGACATCCAGCCAGTTGGGCCCCAGGGCCAGCGGCAGATCCCGCATCAGGCTGGACAGCCAGGGGTCGCACTGCTTCACCCAGTGGGCCGGCAGGCGTCTCTGCGCAAAGTCGCCCAGGGGTGCCAGCTTGCCGTACCAGCCGGGGGTGGACTCAGCGCCCTGGGCCTCTGCGGCCGCGGCGGTCGAGGACGAAACCATGCGGGACCTCAGAGGCTGTTGGGGCAGGAGAACTGGTTCAGCTCATTCAGCCGGAACGGGTTGTTCACGCTGCTGGCCGTCACTTCAAAGACCGCCTTGCGACCGTCCACATCGAAGGTGACGCGGAAGCGCTCCGGCGCATTGGTCTTCTCGATCTTCACGCGGTCGAACAGCCGGAACAGCGCCCAGGGGCCGTCGTTGACCATGCCGGACGAGCCGTTGGCACTGGCCGGGCTGACCTGCACCCGCACCTGCGAGCTGCCGCGCGGACCCGGCCACTGCACCGAGCTGGGAATCTGCGGACCGTGGGCATAGCGCACGATCTGGCCGTCCACATCCAGGATGAATTGCTGGATGGTGGTGTCCATTTCCACCGGCTTGAAGTCCAGGCGCAGCGACGGCGCATTGGTGCCGGGGAAGAAGGTTTCCTTGATCACCGCGGCGCGCTGGAACTGGGGCAGGGTGCCCACATCGCCGCCCAGCGGTGTGCCTTCCACCGGCCGGAACTTCCAGGGCCGGGTGGTGGTGTCCACATAGGGCGCGAGCTTTTGCTGGAACAGCTGGTCGATCTTGCCGCCCGGGCCGAACAGGGTGGCGAAGTCGGCCTGGGTGACATCGCGGGTCGAGTTGCGGTCCAGCGGATAGCGACCGGACACGGCCTGCTGGCAGAACTCACCCACCTGCGACCGAACCTCCTGGCTCAGGGTCTGACGCATCGCCCCTTGCGAGACGCGCGATGAGCTGTTGGACAGCTCGTCCAGCATGGTGCGCAGCGGCTCCGGCATGCGGGTCGCTTCCACCTTCAGCCGGTTGGGCACCGGCGACGGCGGCGGGGCCGAACCGCCCTTGAGCGCGGTCTCGGCGGCGCTCAGCACCACATTGGCCTCGCCGATCAGGGCCAGCGTCTCATCCAGCGGCGACTTGCCGCCGCCCGCCGGGGCCGTCACCAGATTGCGCAGGCCGGCGAAGCGGTCGTCGACGATGGTGGCTTCCAGTCGCTGCTGGGCCGCGGCATCCGCTGGCGTGGTCTTGCCGGAGATGGCATTGACGATCTTGTCGCGCGACTTCTGCAGCAGGTCGCCCGCCTTCTGCTGTGCCTGCTCGATGGCATTGCCGCCCGAGGCCAGGGTGGTCTCGCGGGAGACGGCCTTGAGCAGCGGCGGCAGCGGGCTGTCCGAGGCGGACAGCAGGCGCGAGCGTTCCACCGACTGGGTCACCGTGCCCATGGGCTGCAGCTTGATGTCGGCCAGGAACGAGTCCCAGGTGGCCGCATAGTCGGTCAGATAGAGCTGGCGGACTTCGTTCTCCAGCGGCCCATTGGCCTGCACCATGGCGGTGGCGGTCTTGGGCGCATCGGCCACGCCCAGCACCCAGGATTGCTCCGAGGCCAGTTGCGAGGCGGCCTGTCCGACCATTGGCTGGAAGCCGCGCAGATAGCCTTCGCGGGTGTAGAGACCCGGCACGCCGGAGGTCAGCGGCGCCCCGCTGGCCCGCACGAACACCAGCGAGGCATTGGCCCCGGCCGCGCGGGCCACGGTGAAGTCCGGGAAGTCGCCGCCCAGCCGCTGGGCCTTGATGCGGTTGTAGATGCGCTGCGGCAGCGGCAGGGTGGAGAGCTGGTTGCGGGTGGCCTTGAGCAGGGCTTCATCGTCCGGTAACGGAGAGGCCACACCGCCCTGGGCCAGCAGGGCTTCCAGATGCTGGCTGAGCTGCTCCCGCTGCTCGGGGGTGAGCTCCCGGCGGGTGGTGTCCCAGTCGGTCATCACATGCTGCTTCAGCGCCGCGCCGTCAAAGTGATCGGTGTTGTGCAGCATCACATAGGCCTTGAGCGCTTCATACAGCGTCTCCGGCGTGTTGCTGCCCTGGCGCAGTTGCTCCTCGATGCGCAGCATGATGCGCGGCAGCAAGGCGTCGCCCAGCATGCGCTGGTAGGCCGCATGGGCGGCGCTGTCGAGCTTGCGGCCCTGGAACAGGCCCCAGCGCATCGACCAGGGCGTGGCCCCGTCCAGCTGAGCCAGGCCCTTGGTGGCGTCCAGCGCCGGCAGGATGGGCAGCACATCCGCGGTGGCGCGGTTGGGTGTGGACTGCAACAGCTCACGCACCTGCTCGGCATGGGCCGACACGTCGCTGATGTACTTGCGGTTGTTGCTGTAGCTCACGCCCCAGGCGGTGAGCAGACCGATGCCCAGCAGCCCGACCGTGGCATAACCCGCCACCATCCAGGCATTGCGCATGCGTTCCCAGCGGCGGTTGGTGCCGCCCAGGCCCGCTTCGGCAAAGACCACCTCGCTGAGCAGGCGGTTCAGGAAGTAGCTGCGACCGCTGGCCTGGTTGGGCGCGATGACCGCGTTTTCCAGCCGGTAGTTGCGGGCCACCGAGCCCAGCACCCTGTCGATCGGCGTGCCTTCCTGGGTGCCGCTGACGAAGTAGACGCCCCGCAGCATCGGCTGTGCTTCATACGGGGAGGGCGCAAACACGCCGTCCAGGAATTCCAGCAGGGCTTGGCGCAGGGTGCCGAACTGGGCCGGGAAGCCGTAGATCCGGGCGCGGCGCTGCGGGTCGCGCTCGGCCTGCAGGCGGTCGATCAGCCCGTCCAGCAGGCGCTGGGCCAGGGCATCGAATTCCGCGCCGGCCTGGGCCAGCGGGGTGGCCGCGGCGCGCGGGAAGGTGAAGCCCCAGGGAGCGGCGCGCTGGTCCTTGTCGATGGTGGCCATGTAGTCCATGAACCCGGACAACAGGTCGGCTTTGGTCACCAGCAGATAGATCGGGAAACGGACGTCCAGGTCCTTGTGCAGCTCCTGCAGACGGCCGCGCACGGTGGCGGCATATTGCGCCCGCTCGGCGGCGGTGCGGGCCAGCAGGTCGGACACGGACACCGTGACCAGCGCCCCATTGAGCGGCTGGCGCGGCCGCGACCGGCGCAGCATCTGCAGGAAGCCGCTCCAGGTGGCCTTGTCATTGGTCGGGTCGCTGTCCTGCGTGGTGAAGCGGCCGGCGGTGTCGATCAGCACGGCCTGGTCGGTGAACCACCAGTCGCAGTGGCGCGTGCCGCCCACGCCGCGGATGGCATGGTCGCCCATCTGGTCGGCCAGCGGAAACTGCAGCCCGCTGTGACGCAGCGCGGTGGTCTTGCCGGACCCCGGCGCCCCGATGATGAGGTACCAGGGCAGCTCGTAGAGATAACGCCCGCCCAGCCGGGCCGCCCAGCCCTTGAGCTGGTTGCCGGCTCCGAAGCGGGCCCGCTGCAGCGTGGCCATGGCCTGCTGGAAGCGCTCGCGCACGGCGGCCATGTCGGCGCTTTCGCGCTCGGTCTCGGCCGGGCCGGTGGGCGACTGCATCAGGTGTTGCACCACCGCCTGGTTGCTGCGGCTGGCGCGCCAGCGCTGCCAGCCGATGATGGCGGCCACCACCAGCACCATCACCGCGATGGTGATCCAGCGGGAACGCTCGGTCTCCAGCGGCCGGTAGTCGCCAATGGCCACCAGCGGGCCGATGATCCACACCACCAGCGCCACGGCCAGCAACAGCACCGCCAGCAGCACCCAGCGGTTGAAGATCCATCCCAGAACGCGTTTCATCGTGCGGCTCCGCTGGCCGCCGGCGCGGCTTCCGCGCGGCCACCGATCATCAGACTGATTTCGACGCGCCGGTTCAGCGCGCGGTTGGCAGGGGTGTCATTGGGCGCGACCGGCTCGGCATCCGCCCGGCCTTCTGCCCGCACCCGCTCGGCGCCCACCTGGTGGGCCATCAGCAGTTCCGCCACGGTATGCGCCCGTTCTTCCGACAGATGCCAGTTGGACGGGAAACGCGCCGAGCGGATCGGCTGGTTGTCGCTGTGGCCGGTGACCAGCACCTGGCCCTGCACCTTGCTCAGCGCATCGGCAATGCGCAGCATCAGCGGCTCCCGGTCTGGTGACAGCGTCGCGCTGCCGCCGGCGAACAGGCCGTCCCCGCGGATCGTCACCACGCTGCGGTCGACCTCGTCCCGCACCGCCACCAGGCCCGCCTTGATGTCGGACTGCAGGAACTGGGCCAGGCGCGGCTTGGCCAGCGGCGTCGGCGGCGCCACCACCGGCGGTGTGAGGCGCAGCGACTGGATCTGGCCGAAGACCGGATCGGAGCGCTCGGCCAGCGACAGGGTCAGCATCAGATAGGTCCCGGCCAGCACCAGCGCCACCACGGCCGTTAGTGCGGCCAGCGGCAGCCAGCCCAGGTGCCGGCGCTTTTGCGTCGCCTCCACCTGCCAGTGCTCGGCCAGCGCGGGGGCATAGTCGCCGCGCTGCTGCTTGAGGATCTGCGCCAGGCGGTCCCGCACCGCTTCCAGCTGCGCGCGGCCGTTGTCGATGACGCGGTAGCGGCCTTCAAAGCCCAGCGTCAGCGCGGCATAGATGACCTCCAGCAGGTCGCGGTTCTCGTCCGGCTTCTCGGCCAGGCGGGCCATCAGCTGGAAGACCTTCTCGCCGCCCCAGGTCTCGTTGTGGAACATGGACAGCAGGCTGTGGCGCGCCCACACGCCGGAGCCGCCCCAGGGCGTGTCGGCGGCGGCTTCGTCCATCATCGTGCACAGCACGTAGCGGGTGGCCATGATGCGTTCCGGCGCAATGCCGGCGGACTGGGCCTGTGCGGCAAAGTCGCGGATGGCCTGGGCCAGCTGGTTGCGCAGGGCGGCCGGATCGTCGACCCGTCGGGTCGCCCGCAGCGGCGGAATCAGCAGCAGCAGCTTGTTGGCCAGCGACAGCAGCGGATTGAGCCCCTTGGCTTCCGCATCGGGCAGGGGCTCGCCACTGCCGTCCGGATTCACCGGGCGTGCTGGCGCTGCGCCGCCGGGACGCGGTTTGATGAAGGTGCGCTGGTCATCGAAACCCGCAAACGGGTCATTGAGCGCGGAGGGGTCCATGCCGGCTCCAGAAAGTTAGATCGTTCGTGCGGCCGCCGTCTACTGGCGGATGGCCCAGAGCTCCAGCTCCAGCCCGGGAAAGTCCCCCGCCACATGCAGGGCCATGCTGCCGCTGCGCTCGAGCTGCTTCCACAGCTCGCCGCCGCGGTCCAGCTCGAAGTAGTGGAAACCGGCGTGGAAGGGCAGCTGGCGCGGCGCCACCGGCAGGGCCCGCAGCGCAATGCCGGGCAGTTGCAGGTTGACCAGGTCGCGGATCTTGTCCACCGGGCCGAGCTTGGACTGGGCCGGGAAACGCTGCCGCAACTGCTCGGCGCCCACCTGCGCATTGACCGCCAGCACGAAGCTGGCACTGCGCAGCAGCTCCGGGTCGCCGACCACGGCCGTGCGCACGCCATGGGTGCGGTCCACCAGGTCGATCTGCAGCGCATTGCGCTCCAGCACCACCGACAGCATGCGGCGCAGGTCTTCCAGCAGCGGCGCAAAGCTGCCGCGCAGGTCGTCGTGCCGGTAAAGCGGATAGTCGCTCGCCAGCCGGTTGTCGCTGACGAAGGTGGCCAGGTCACCGGCCAGTTGCAGGCAGTCGCGGTGCAGGGTCTCCGGATGCTGATGCGGCGAGCCGGCATGCTGGCGGAACAGCGGGTCGGCGCGGTTCAGCGCCTGCAGCATCAGGAAGTCCGCCAGTTCCGACACGCCGGTGTTGAGCTGGCCCATGCGCGAGGCCAGCAGCTGCGCTCGCTGACGCACCAGGCCGTGCAGCAGCGAGGCCATGGCGGCCAGATGCTGGGTGGCGTCGATGCGGGTCTGGGGCGGCACGTAGCTGGTGTCCAGGATGACCTGCTGGTCGGCCCGTCGCTCGGCCACCCGGGCCACGCCGATGGCGGCATAGGCATCGTTGAGCTCACGTGCGGGCAGCAGGCGCAGCGCCAACGAGCCGGTCTGCAGCGGTTCCGGTTCGTCACCGATGTTGGTGGCGTCGCGCACGTCCTGGTCGAGGACGCGGTAGCGCATCAGGTCCAGGCCGTCATTGCGCTCGCTGCCGCCGTTGCCACCGAAGCCGTTGCCGTTGCCAGAGCCGTTGGCCCCGCCGCCCTCGGTGGCGAAGGCCACCTGATTGGTGCCCGGCCGGGCGATGGGCGCGGCCAGGTAGATGATCTCGTCCTTGAGCGAGGCCGGCACGTCCAGCGGGGGCGGCGCGGCATCGGTCTGGGCGATGTGGAAGGGTGTGCCGTCCGGCAGCACGCCGCGCGCCCGCGTCACGCCCAGCCGACCGACCGCCAGCAGCGCCTCATCCAGCTCCAGGCTGGTGAAGCCCCAGCCATGGGTCGCGATGCTGCGCATCCGGCTGTCCACCAGATGTTCGAGGTAGCGGGTTTCCTGCTGGAAATGGTGGGGCAGCAGGAACATGCCCTGCGACCAGATGACTTTGCTGTGCCAGCTCACGGTTTCTCGATGGTGGCGCTGACGGACAGTTCGTCAGCCTGAATGCTCAGCTTCTGCTTCTGGCCGACCTGCACCGGCACGACCGCCCGCCAGCGGGCATGTTCCAGGTCGCGATAGGCGGCAAAGACGGCAATGAAGCGGGTGTCCGCGGCCAAGGTCTTGGAGTAGGGGCGCTTTTCGCCGGGCTGCAGCGTCATTTCCTCGCGCGAGACCACATCGGCGCCCAGCTCGGCCTGGTCGCGCTGGTAGAGCGACACGAAGTCGGCCGCATTGAAGGCATTGGCCGTCTTCAGCTCGTACACCCGCACCAGCAGCGGCGAGGGCCGTTTGCTGACGCTGGGATTCACCGTGGCGCTGGCCGCGATGCCGCCGCTGACCTGGGTGGGTTTGGGCGTGCTGGAGCAGGCGGTCAACGCCAGGGCAACGATGGCCGCTGCCGCCAGCGCTGCCATCATTGATCGATTGGACACCTTGAACCCGATTCCCATGACCGTCCACGTTTGTGTTGGATGGTCGGAAGGATAGCGAGCGGGGAGGCCTCGGGCGGGTGACTTAGGTAACGCGACGGGGACGCCGGCTGGGCGTCAACCGAATCGGTGCAGGGTCCGGCTGCGGTAGGTCTGGCCCGGACGCAGCACGGTGCTGGGCCAGTCCTCGGAGGCTTCGTGGTGGGGGGAATCGGGGTTGTGCTGGGTTTCCAGGCACACACCGTCGCCCTGGCGATACAGCTGGCCTTCCGGGCTGGCCAGGCTGCCGTTGAGGAAGTTGCCCGAGTAGAACTGCACCGCCGGCTCGGTGGTGTGCACCTCCAGGCGGCGGCCACTGACCGGGTCCCGCAGGCGGGCGGCCAGGCGCAGGCTGCCGTCCATCGGCGCGTCCAGTACAAAACTGTGGTCGTAGCCCTGGGCGATCTGCAGTTGCGGATGGTTCTGGCGGATGCGCGCCTCGATGCGATGCGGCGTGCGGAAATCAAATGGCGTGCCGGTGACTTCGGCCAGGCCCGTCGGGATCATGCCCGGGGCCACCTCGCAATAGCGGCTGGCCGGCATTTCCAGCTCATGACCCAGGGCGGAGCCACCGCCGGCCAGGTTGAAGTAGTCGTGATGCGTCAGGTTCACCACGGTGGCGCGGTCGGTGGTGGCTTCATACTCCACCAGCCAGTCGCGGTCGCCGGTCAGGCGGTAGCGCACGGTGACCTCCAGCCGGCCCGGGAACCCCTGGTCGCCGTCCGGGCTGGTCAGGCGCAGGCACAGGCAGTCGTCGGACTCCGGCTCCACCGCCCACACCTGCTGGCCAAAGCCCTGCGCGCCGCCATGCAGGCAGTTGGCGCCGTCGTTGACGTCCAGGGCGTAGTGTTCACCGTCCAGGGTGAAGCTGCCCTGGCCGATGCGGTTGCCGTACCGGCCCACGATCACGCCGAAATGCGGATTGCGCAGCCGGTAGTCCTCCAGCGTCGGCAGGGCCAGCACCACATTGCCCAGGTCGCCGCGGGCATCCGGCACTTCCAGCCGGGTGACGATGCCGCCGAGGTTGATGACCGACAGGCGCAGGCCGGCACCGGTGTCCAGGGTGTATTCGTGGATGCGGCGGCCGTCCGGCATGCGGCCGTAGTCGCGGATCTGCATGGGCGTCATGGGTGATGGGCGGAGAGTGGAAGAAAAGCCTCGGAAGCGCCGCGGTCAAGGGGCCATCGAGGGGGAGTCGAGGCGCAGTGGAGTCGCTCAATGCCGACTGATCGGCATTGAGCGTCCACGACGTTCATCTCAGGGCGAATCGATGTGGCGGCAGGCCGCGGTAGCCCTGTGGGTCCAGCTCAAACACGGCGCCGGCCAGCGGCTCGTGCTCGCGGTCCTTGCGGGCGGTGGTGACCCACAGCCGGTCCAGGTCCGCGCCGCCGAAAACCGGGCAGGTCGGCTGGCTGGCGGGCAGCGACAGCCGGTGGGTCTCGCGCCCCTGCGTGTCGAAGCGGGCCACGGCCCCGGCGCCCCACAGGGCGCTCCACAGTCCGCCTTCGGTGTCGATGGCGGCGCCGTCCGGCTCCACATCATCGCCCTCGATGCGAATATGGACCCGGCGCTCGCCCAGCCGACCGTCGGCGTGATAGTCCAGCGCCCAGATGATGCGCTGCGGGGAGTCGGTGTAGTAGAGCGTACCGCCGTCCGGGCTGAAGCACAGCGAATTGCCGATGATGGCCGGTGGCAGCGGTAGCCGCTCGATGCGCAGCGCCTCGCGCGACAGACCGTCGACGCGGTAGAAACCGCCCACCGACGCCCCCTGCGGATTGAACATCCCAAACACAAAACGGCCCTGCGGGTCGCAGCGGCCGTCGTTGATGCGGGTGCGGGGCTCGTCCGCTTCCACCGGAATCAGCGGGCCGACCCGGCCGGTGGAGAGATCAAACAGCGCCGTGCCGGAGGCCAGCCCCAGCAGCAGCCAGCCCGGGGTGTCGCACAGGGCAAAGCTGGCCAGCGGCTCGGGCAGGGCCCAGTCGGTGACCGAGCCGTCGTACAGCCGCCAGCGGAACAGCCGGGCATTGTCGATGTCGGTCCAGTAGAGCACCTTGTCGCGCTCGCACCAGAGGGCGCATTCGCCCAGGCGGCTGCGGCTGTCCACCAGCACACGGGCGGAGGAGGGCGACCCGCCGGTCGCAGCGGCGCTCATGCCCAGCCTCCGTCCACCAGATAGTCCTGTGCGGTGCACATGGCGCTGTCGTCCGCGGCCAGGAACAGCGCCATGGCGGCGATGTGCTCCGGCATCAGCGGCTGCTTCAGGCACTGGTTCTGGTCGATCTCTTTTTTGGTCTCGTCATTGACCCACAGCGCCAGCTGTTTCTCGGTCATCACCCAGCCCGGCACCAGCGTGTTGACGCGGATCTTGAAGGGGCCCAGGTCGCGCGCCAGCGAGCGGGTCAGGCCCTGCACGCCGGCCTTGGAGGTGGTGTAGGCGGCCATGCCGCCCTGCATCAGCATCCAGCTGAAAGAGCCGAAGTTGATGATGGAGCCGCCGCCCAGGGCCTTCATGTCCGGCGCGACGGCCTGCGCCGCGAAGAACTGGTGGCGGATGTTGACCGCCATGGCGGCGTCCCAGAATTCCGGGGTGACGGTCTCCAGCGCATGGCGCTTGTCGTTGGCTGCATTGTTGAGCAGCACGCTGAACGGACCGCCCAGCGCCTCCCGCAACTGGTCGATGGCGCTGCGCAGGGCTGCGATGTCGGTGAGGTCCGCCGCCATGAAGGCGCTGCCCGGCAGACGCGCCGCCAAGGCTTCGCCAGCCTCCCGTGCAATGTCGATGAAACCGACCCGGGCCCCCTGGGCGGCAAAGGCCTCCACCAGGGTGGCGCCGATGCCGGTGGCGCCGCCGGTGATCAGCACGCGGCGGTCTCGCAGGCTGGGATAGCGTGCGCTGAGGGTCATGTCATGTCTCCGTTCTGATGAGGGCAGTGCGCATCCAGGCAGCACCGCAGGGGCCAATTCATTCTATTAGTCAGACTAATTGGCGTCGATAACCCGGCTGAATCCGGGTTTCCCCGGATATAAGCTTGAATAAAGTAATACTTTAATGAGTGTGGACGCGGCGGACTTCGGCCCACCGAAGCAGGCACGCGTCTTCTGCACAGGAGACTTCCCATGAGCCACCGCTTTCCCCGGCCCTTCAAGGGCGTGTTCCCCGTCGTGCCCACGACCTTCACCGCCGAGGGCGGGCTGGACCTGGACAGCCAGAAGCGCTGCGTGGATTTCATGATTGATGCGGGCTCCAACGGGCTGTGCATCCTGGCGAATTTCTCCGAGCAGTTCGTGCTGGGAGACGACGAGCGCGAGACCCTGACCCGCAGCATCCTGGAGCATGTGGCGGGCCGGGTGCCGGTGATTGTGACCACCACCCACTTCAGCAGCCAGATCTGCATTGAGCGCAGCCGCCGTGCGCAGGCGCAGGGCGCATCCATGGTGATGGTGATGCCACCCTATCACGGCGCGACGCTGCGCGTGAGCGAATCTGGCGTCTACGAGTTTTATGCCCGGCTGTCCGACGCGCTGGACATCCCCGTCATGATCCAGGACGCCCCGATGGCCGGCACGCCGCTGCCGGCCGCGTTTTTGGCACGCATGGCCAAGGAACTCAAGCAGATCCGCTATTTCAAGATCGAGACGGCGGGCGCGGCCAGCAAGCTGCGCGAGCTGATCGCGCTGGGCGGCGAGGCCATTGAAGGGCCGTGGGATGGGGAAGAAGCCATCACGCTGCTGGCCGACCTGGACGCCGGCGCCACCGGCGCCATGACCGGCGGCGGCTTCCCGGACGGCATCCGCCGGATCGTGGATGCCTATGCCGCCGGCGACCGCGAGACCGCCGTGGCCGAATACGGCCGCTGGCTGCCGCTGATCAATTACGAGAACCGCCAGGGCGGCATCCTGACCGCCAAGGCCCTGATGAAGGAAGGCGGCGTGATCGCCAGCGACGCGCCTCGCCACCCGTTCCCCCCGATGTCCGCGCCGGTCCGTGCCGGTCTGCTGGACGCTGCCCGTCGCCTGGACCCGCTGGTGCTGCGCTGGGCGCGCTGAAAGGACTCCTCATGAGCAACGAATTCAAGAACTACATCAATGGCGAATGGGTGTCGGGCGTGGACACGCGGCCCAACATCAACCCGTCCGACACCAGCGACATCATCGGTCACTATGCCCAGGCCGATGCGGCGCAGACCGAAGCCGCCATCGACGCCGCCCAGGCGGCTTTCGGCGGCTGGGCCTTCAGCACGCCGCAGCAGCGCTTTGATGTGCTGGACCAGGTCGGCAACGAGATCCTGGCCCGCCGGGAAGAGATCGGCCGGCTGCTGTCCCGCGAGGAAGGCAAAACCCTGCCCGAAGGCATGGGCGAGACCCACCGCGCGGCGATGATCTTCAAGTACTTCGCGGCGGAAGCCCTGCGGCTGGGCGGCGAAACCCTGGCCTCGGTGCGTCCGGGCGTGAGCGTGGATGTGATCCGTCAGCCGGTGGGCGTGGTGGGCCTGATCGCTCCGTGGAACTTCCCCATTGCCATCCCGGCCTGGAAGATTGCGCCGGCGCTGGCCTATGGCAACACCGTCGTCTTCAAGCCGGCCGAGCTGGTGCCGGGCTGTGCCTGGACGATCGCCGAGATCCTGTCCCGGACCTCGCTGCCCAAGGGCGTGTTCAATCTGGTGATGGGCGCCGGCTCGCAGGTGGGCGCCACGCTGGTGGATTCGCCCAAGGTCAAGGCGCTGAGCTTCACCGGCTCGGTGGCCACCGGCCGCCGCATCATCGCGGCCTGCGCAGCCCGCCAGGCCAAGGTGCAGGCGGAGATGGGCGGCAAGAATCCTGTCATCGTCCTGGATGATGCCGACCTGGACGTGGCGGTCAATGCCTCGGTGCAGAGCGCCTTCTTCTCCACCGGCCAGCGCTGCACGGCCAGCAGCCGCATCATCGTCACCGAAGGCATCCACGACCGCTTCGTGGACGCGGTGGTGTCCAAGCTGCAGACCCTCAAGATCGACCATGCCCTCAAGGCCGGCACCGACATCGGCCCGGTGGTGGACCAGCGGCAGCTGGACCAGAACCTGCGCTATGTGGACATCGCCCAGAAGGAAGGCGGCCGCCTGGCTTTCGGCGGCGACGTGGTCGAGCGCGAGACCCGCGGCTTCTACCAGCGTCCGGCGCTGATCACCGAGACCCGCAACGACATGACCATCAGCCGTGAGGAAGTCTTCGGCCCGGTGGCCAATGTCATCCGCGTGCGGGACTATGACGAGGCGCTGGCCGTGGCCAATGACACCGAATTCGGTCTCTCCGCCGGTCTGTGCACCACCTCGCTCAAGCATGCCGCGCATTTCAAGCTGCATGCGCAGGCCGGCATGGTGATGATCAACCTGCCGACCGCCGGCGTGGACTACCACGTGCCGTTTGGCGGCTCCAAGGGGTCCAGCTACGGGCCGCGGGAGCAGGGCAGTTACGCGCGGGAGTTCTACACCACGGTCAAGACGGCCTACACCTTCCCAGGCTGAGGTTTTGCGCCTGCCATGGGGCGCACCGGATGGCGGGCGCTCTCAGCCGTGATAGCCTGCCGCCCGATGAAGACCCGCGCCGATCACTCCACCTACCGCCGCCAGCCCGAGGGCAAGAGCATGCATGGCCGCATCGTCAGCGACCTGGGGCTGGCGATCGTCTCCGGATCCCTCCAGCCCGGGGACCGGCTGCCCGCCGAGGCCCAGTTGCTGGAGCGCTACGAGATCAGCCGACCGGTGCTGCGCGAAGCCATCCGGGTGCTGGTGGCCAAGGGCCTGGTGATTTCCCGGCAACGGGCAGGGGCGCTGGTGCGTCCGCGCAACGAGTGGCATCTGCTGGATCCGGACGTGCTGTATTGGTTGATCCAGACCAAGCCGCAGGAAGAATTCCTCACCACGCTGATGGAGGTGCGACGCACTTTCGAGCCGGCGGCTGCGGCGCTGGCGGCCAAGTCCGCCACCGAGGCCCAGGTGCGGCAGATTGAGCAGGCCTTTGCCGGCATGGCGGCCGCGACCGATGTGGAGCAACTGCTGGAGCCGGACCTGGCCTTTCACCGCAGCATTGCGGAGGCGACCGGCAATGACCTGATGGCCTACATCGGCAACATGCTGTCGTTGGCGCTTCGCGAATCCATCGTTCTGAGCAGCCAGTTGCCCAACACCCATGAGCTCTCGCTGCCGCGTCACGAAGCCATCCTGACCGCCATTCGCAACCGCGACCCGCTGGCTGCCCGGCAGGCCACCCTGGTGCAGTTGCAGGAGACGGACGACGATCTGTCCCATGTCCTGTCCGCCAAGGGCATCGTGGACCTGGCCTGATTCCCTTCCCATGGACGACGCTCCCAATCCCAACTGGTTCCTGCGCGCGCGACTGAAGACGCGTCAACTGCTGCTGCTCATCGCCCTGGACGATCACCGCAACATTCACCGGGCGGCTGAAGCCCTGTGCATGACGCAGCCGGCCGCGTCCAAACAGCTCAAGGACCTGGAGGACATGCTGGAAGTGCGGTTGTTCGACCGGTTGCCGCGCGGCATGGAGCCCACGCTGTTCGGCGAGACGATGATCCGCCATGCCCGCATGGCCCTGACCAGCCTGGCGGCCGCGCATGACGACATCGTCGCGCTGAAGAAGGGGCTGACGGGTCAGGTGGAAGTGGGCGTGATCATGACGCCGGGCATGTCGCTGTTGCCCAAGGCGATTGCGCGGGTGAAGGCGCAGGCGCCCTTGATGCGCATCGGCGTGCAGATGGAAACCAGCAAGGTGCTGCTGGACCTGCTGCAGCGCGGGGTGCTGGACTTCATGATCGGCCGCATTCTGGAAGAGGACGGGTCCGGTGGGCTGCATTACGAAGAGCTGACCGGAGAGCCGGCCTGCGCGGTGGCGCGGCTGGAGCATCCGCTGCTGAGCCGGGATGACTTGTCGCTGGCGGACCTGGCCACCCAGTCCTGGATTCTTCCGCCACCGGGCAGTGTGCTGCGGCACCGCTGGGAGCTGATGTTCCGTCGCGCTGCGCTGGAGCCGCCGGCGGATGCGGTGGACACCACGGCGCTGCTGGTCATCACCGCTTTGCTGCAGCAGACGGATTCGCTGCATGTGATGCCGCTGGAGGTGGCGAAGTACTACGCGTCGCTGAAGGCGCTGGCGATATTGCCGATTGAGCTGCCCTGCGCGATGGATGCCTTCGGCATCATCACGCGGGAAGGGCATTTGCTGTCGCCCGGGGCGAGAACGCTGCTGAGCGAGGTGAGGGCGGTCGCGGCGACCTTGTATTGAGCCAGGCCCGCGCAACGCGGGCCCCCCTGTCGCAGGGCGGGTCACTGCGACTGACCCGTACCCACCAGCGGCCGTGACAGCAGCCGCTGCACCACGCAAAACACAAACAGCAGAGCGCCAATCACGATCTTGGTCCACCACGAGCTGAGGGTGCCGTCGAAGGTAATCAGCGTCTGGATGGTGCCCAGCACCAGCACGCCGGACAGCGCGCCGGCCACATAGCCGTATCCGCCACTGAGCATGGTGCCGCCAATGACCACCGCGGCGATGGCATCCAGCTCCGCGCCTTGGGCATGCAGGCCATAGCCCGACAGCATGTAAAACCCGAACAGCAGACCCGCCAGGGATGCGCAAAAGCCGCTGAAGCCGTAGACCATCAGCTTGGTGCGGCCCACCGGCAACCCCATCATCACGGCCGATGTTTCATTGCCGCCCAGGGCATACACCGCGCGACCGAAACCGCTGCGATGCGCCAGCCAGATGCCGACCGCCAGCAGCACCACTGCAATCACCGCACCGGGCGAGACAAAGCCGCCGGGGATGTGGATCTGCGTCTGGGAGATCCAGACGAAGGTCTCGTCGCTGATGGTGATGGAGTCGACGCTGATCAGGTAGCAAAGGCCTCGCGCCAGGAACATGCCGGCCAGCGTCACGATGAAGGGCTGGAGCCGGAAGAGATGGATCAATGCGCCCTGCATCACCCCGAACAGGGTCCCGCCGATCAGCACCGCCGCCATCACCGCTGGCGCCGACCAGTGGCCCTGCTGCAGCAGCCAGGCCGCCACTGTGGTGGACAGCGCCAGCACAGCGCCGACGGACAGGTCAATGCCGCCCGACAGAATCACCAGGCTCATGCCCACCGCCAACACCAGCAGATAGGCGTTGTCGATCAGCAGATTGAGCATGACCTGTGGCGCCGCGAAACCGTCATACATCACGCCGCCCGCCATCACCAGCAGCACCAGCAGCACCACCGTCATCTGGGCGCTGAAGGCCGGATGATGAAGCCATCGTTGCAGGGCCGACAGCCAGGCCGGGGCGGAGGCGGCGCTGGCGATGGGGCCGGCTGCGGTGGGCACCGAGGCCACGGGCACGGAGGGCTCGGACAGGGCCTGAGAGGCCTGCGCAGGAGGCAACACCGACGTCGTCATGCGCGACCTCCGGGCAGTGAGGACCGCTGGGTCCAGCGACGCAGCATGGTGCGCCATTCATTCGATTGCAGGATGCAGAGCAGAAACACCACCAGCGCCTTCACGACCATGTTGACTTCCGGCGGCACGCCTAGCGAATAAATGGTGGTGGTGAGGGTCTGAATGATCAGGGCCCCCACCAGACTGCCTGCCAGGTGGTACTTGCCGCCCGCCAGCGAGGCGCCGCCCAGGGTGACGGCCAGAATGGCATCGAGCTCCAGCAGCAGGCCGGCATTGTTGGCGTCGGCACTCTTGATGTTGGAGGCGATCATCAGCCCGGCGGCACCGGCGCAGACCGCCGCGAACACATAACAGCCGAAGATCAGCGTCACCGTGCGCAGGCCCGCCAGGCGAGAAGCCACCGGATTCAGGCCAACCGCCTGGATGAACAGCCCCAGTGCCGTCTTCTTGAGCAGTAGGGTGGTGATCAGGGCGACGACCAGCACCACCCACAGCGACACCGGCAGGCCCAGCAGATAGCCACTGCCCAGCACGAAAAAGGACGGCTCATAGACGGTGATGATCTGCCCGTCCGCCATCAGCTGCGCCAGCCCACGGCCAGCCACCATCAGGATCAGCGTCGCAATGATGGGTTGAAGCTTCAGCCCGGCCACCAGCACGCCATTCCAGGCGCCGCAGAGCAGGGCGGCGCCCAGGGCTGCCGCATAGGCGACCGGCAATGGCTGCTTGGCATTGACAAGCATTGCCGCCACCGTGGCGGCAATGGCCACGACTGCGCCCACCGAAACGTCAATGCCGCGCGTGGCAATGACCAGACTCATGCCCAGTGCCGCCAGCATCAGCGGCGCTGCCCGGTTCAGGATGTCGATCAGCGGCCCATACAGATGGCCGTCCTTGATCTCCAGGTGGAGGAAGCCAGGCAGGAAGATTGCGTCCACCAGCAATAGGATGGCCAGTGCCAGCACCGGGCGCAGCAGGGGATGCGCTTTCAGGGTCGTGAGCCAGAGGCGCCAGGCCGACGTCGCGTCGGTCGGCGCATCCTTGGGCGGCAGGGGCAGGGATTCAATCACGGGGGGTGTCTCCGCCATCGCCGGCAATGGCTTCCAGGACGGTGTCCTCATTGAGCTGGCCGCGTTCATAGACGCCGCAGGCGCGACGGTCCCGCAGCACCAGCAGACGGTCGCTGCACCGCAGCACCTCCGGCAGTTCGGACGAGATGAACAGCACCGCCATGCGACGATCCGGCTCGGACCCTTCGGCACACAGTCGGCGCACTTCGGTCATGATCTCCTCTTTCGCTCTCACGTCAATGCCGCGGGTCGGCTCGTCCAGGATCAGCAGACGCGGCTGCGTCAGCAACCAGCGGGCCAGCAAGGCCTTTTGCTGATTGCCGCCGGAGAGCAGGCCGATGGGCGTGTCGATGTCGGCGGTCTTGATGCCAAGACGGCTGACATAGTCCTGCGCAATGGCTCGTTGGCGCTTGAGCGGAATGGCGCGCCACCAGCCCTGACGGGCCTGCAGGGCCAGCACGATGTTCTCGCGGACCGACAGGGCCAACACCGCGCCTTCCAGCTTGCGGTCCTCCGAGCAGAACGCCATGCCGGCGCGGATGGCCTGCCGCGGGGAACTGAATCGCTGTTGCTGGCCGTTGATCTCGATCTGGCCAGCGTCCGCGGCGTCGGCGCCAAACAGCAGGCGGGCGGTTTCGGTGCGACCGGAGCCCAGCAGCCCGCACAGGCCCAGCACTTCGCCGCTGCGGATATCCAGATCGACGGGTTGCAAGGCGCCGCGGCGGGCCAGTCCGTGGGTGCGGACCACGGGTTCGCCGTGCGGAGCGGGGCAGTCCGCGTCGGCAGTGCTGGCAGCCGCATGCGGCCCCACCATTTTCTGAACGAGCTCCAGACGTCCCAGCTCGGCGGCCCAGTATTCCCCTTCGGTGCGGCCATTGCGCATCACGGTGATGCGGTCGGACACGGCATAGACCTGGTCCAGGAAATGGGTGACAAACAGAATGGCCATGCCCTGGCCGCGCAGCCGGCGCATGACGCGGAAGAGATGCTGCACCGCCGCCTCATCCAGGCTGGAAGTGGGTTCGTCCAGGATCAGCACCTGCGCGGAAATATTCAGTGCGCGGGCAATGGCCACCATCTGCTGCACCGCCAGCGAATACCTGGCGAGAGGAGCGGCCACGTCAATGTCCAGCTCCAGCTCTGCCAGCAACTCGCGGGAGCGGGCGCGCATGCGCTTCCAGTCGATCTGGCCGAAGCGCTTCGGATAACGACCGATGAAAAGGTTCTCCGCCACCGACAGATTGGGGCAGAGATTGACTTCCTGGTAGACGGTGCTGATGCCCAGGTCCTGGGCCTCGGCGGTGGAGCGCGGTGCAATCGGACCGCCGTGCAGGCTCATGCTGCCGGCGTCCGGCGCATACAGGCCAGTGAGCACCTTGATCAGCGTCGACTTGCCGGCGCCGTTCTGGCCCATCAGGGCATGGATCTCGCCGCCGAACAGCCGCAGACCCGCCCCGGTGAGGGCCTGCACGCCGGGGAAGCCCTTGTTGATTCCTTCCAGCACCAGAAGGGGCGCGGATCCGTTGTGCACAGCCGGGTACTCCTGCAGTGGCCGCCAGGCGGGCAGGGCGGTGTCACGCCCGCCCGCCGGCGCATTCAAGTCGGACGATCAGTACTTGCGCTTGGGCAGTTCCTGCGCCGCCACGTCGGCGGCGAAGACGCCTTCTTCGGTGGTGATGCGCTTGGGCAGCGTCTTGCCGGCTTTCACGTCCTTGGCCAGTTGCATCAACTGCGGACCCAGCAGCGGGTTGCATTCGATGGTGACATTGAGTTTGCCGGCGACCATGGCCTCGAAGGCGCCGCGCACACCGTCAATGGACACGATGGAGATGTCCTTGACGGGTTTGAGGCCGGCTTCTTCAATGGCCTGAATGGCGCCGATGGCCATGTCGTCATTGTGAGCAAAGAGCAGGTGGATCTTCTTGTCCTTGGCCTTGAGGAAGGCCTCCATGACTTCCTTGCCTTTGGCGCGGGTGAAGTCGCCGGACTGGGAGCGCAGGATCTTCAGGCGCGGGTCGGCCTTGATGGCGTCCTCGAAGCCTTTCTTGCGATCAATGGCAGGGGCGGAGCCGACGGTGCCCTGCAATTCAACGATGTTCACGTCACCGGTGGGGGCATTCTTCTTGGCCCAGTCCACCGCCCATTGACCGGCCTTGCGGCCTTCCTCAACGAAGTCGGAGCCGATGAAGGTGACATAGAGGGAAGGGTCGCTGACCTTGACGGCGCGGTCGGTCAGGATGACGGGGATGTTGGCCGCCTTGGCTTCCTTCAGCACCGTGTCCCAGCCGGTCTCCACCACCGGGGAGAAGGCAATGACGTCGACCTTCTGCGCAATGAAACTGCGAATGGCCTTGACCTGGTTTTCCTGCTTTTGCTGGGCGTCCGCAAACTTCAGCGTGATGCCGGCCTGCTTGGCGGCGTCCTTGATGGAATTGGTATTGGCGGTGCGCCATTCGCTTTCTGCGCCGACCTGGGAAAACCCGAGGACCAGCGGTTTGTCCGCGGCCAGCGCCGGGGTGAGGGCGCTCGCGCCCAGAGTCAGGCCGAGCGCAGCCAGGGCCAGCAGTTGCCGACGGAAGGTCTTCATGCTTTGTCTCCTCGTTGATTTGGATATGTGCGTGCCGGGACCACCGGCCGCGGGTGAGGTCGGCTGATCGTAGGGACTGACGGCATGTGCAACCAATCACATTTCCGTCATCAACGATGTTGTGATTGATATCAGGGACAAACCCGGCAACGAGGAGGATGTGTGAGCCTGCAATCCCACCGAAGGAGGGGGCAAACACTCGTTGGCATAAAGATACTGCATAGCAACAAAAATTCATGGATACTCGCGCCGCATTCCTGGGGAGGAGTGCATTGAGGGGAATGCGAGCCATGAATACAAAACGATACAAGTCGCCGGAGTGCGACCGCTCTGAATTGCACTGGCGCCAATCACCGGCGCCCGTGAATGGGCCCATGCGCCCGAGTTGCTGACGCCAACGCGAGGCAACTCCCCCCTCATTCAGGAGCCACCTGGCAGACCGCCGACACGGCGGTTGGCGACACAGGTTGCGCACGAGCTTCGGCTCTTCCCGTCATCGCTCTCAAGATGCGTATCCACTGCGGACGGATGTCCATGTTCTCCACTGAACGACTGCGTGCAGCCCTGAGCACGTGGTTGGGCGCGCTCGCAGTGCTGCTGATGCTGGCCGCGTCTGGCGTGCAGGCGCAGACCACCGTCAGTGGCCCAATGACGGTCAACACGCGGTGGTCTCTGGCGGGCAGCCCCTACATCGTCTCGGGCGAGGTGGTGATCCAGGGCGGAGCCTTGTTGACCATTGAGCCGGGCGTGGTGGTGTCCATGGGCGCCGGCGCAAAGCTGACGGTGCAATCGGGCGGCATCCAGGCGGTGGGCACGGCGGACAAGCCGATCCAGGTGATCTCCGACAAGCAGCGCCAAGGCGCCGCACCCGCCGCTGGCGACTGGGACCAATGGGTCTTCAGCAGTGGCACCCTCAACACCCGCCTGGAGCGGGTGACGTTTCTTCATGGCCGCGGACTGCGTGTAGAGGGCTCGTCGCCGGTTTTCAACTATCTGGACATTCGCCAGCAGCAAGGCGCCGCCATTGTGGTGGACCTGGCCGCGTCGCCCAGCGGGGTTGGCAACCGGGCCAGTGGCAATGTGATCAACGGCATTGCGGTGCCGGCCGGTGATGTCACCGGGTCGGTTAAATGGGCCCTGCGGGGCATTCCCTATGTGGTGAGCTCCGGAACGGTCTCGGTCGGTGCGTCGCCGGCCTTGACGAGTGTGTCGCCAGCGACCCTGGAGCAAGGTCAGACGGTGACCGTCGCCATCAATGGTGTCCGCCTCGGCGGACTCAGTCGTTTGACGTCCAGCAACAGCGGACTGACCTTCACGCCCTTCACGGGCGGTTCGTCGTCTCAGGTGTTTGCCCAGGTCGCGGTGGCCGCGAATGCTCCGGTCGGCCCGGCCGACCTGCAGGTGCTGGTGGATGCCGGCGCACTGTTCCTCCCTTCCGCGCTGACCATCAGCCCGCCGATGCCGGCGATCACCAGCCTGTCGCCCAACAAGGTCCTGGCGGGTGCGGGCACGACCCCGATTTCGGTGACAGGTCGGAACTTCGCGTCCAACTCGGCGGTGCTGGTCAATGACGGCGAACTGGCCACGACCTACGTGAGCAGCACGCAATTGCAGGCGTCATTGCCCAGCCAGACGTCTGTGGGCACGCTATCCGTGCGCGTGCGCAACCCCGTGGCGGGTGCGCCGAATCAGCCGCTGCTGTCCAACGTCGCCAACCTGACGGTGGAAGCGCCGGTGCCGCCGAGTCTGTCGGTGGAGCCGACGCCGATCGCGCTGCCGCCGGACGGTCGCTCGCGTGACATCACCATTCGATTCTCCAAGGCCGACTATCAGGACAATGTCCTGAACTTCTCGGTGTCCGACACCAACAAGGCCACGGTCACGCCCGCGAGCGTCGTGGTCCGGGCCGGTCAGACCACGGCCGTGGCGACCATCGTGCCGAAGCAGGCGGGCACGGTCAGCTTCATCGTTGAATCGCCAACGCTGGCCCGTGTCTCGGTGCCGCTGTTCATCACCAATGACTTCTCCAGCGTCAACACGGCCTATTCGCCGGCGGTGGGGGTGCTTGTTAATGCGCCGTTGCCCGGCAATACCGCCCCCCGCACCGTGGCGGACGCCAACGTCGGCGTGGTGGTGGGGAGCGTGGTGACGCAGGCGGCGCCGCGCATCTGGGTGCGCGGCGGCTCGACGTCCCTGGTCATCCGTGGGCGTGCCTTGCCTGCGGCGGCTCAGGTGGCCATCACACCGTCCACGGGGCTGACGCTGGGCACGCCGGTGCTGAATGCGGAGGCGACCGAGCTGCGGGTGCCGGTGACGATTGCGGCAGATGCTGCATTGGGCGCGCGTCGGTTGTCGGTGAAGGATGCCAACGCCAAGGACCTGACCTTTGCGGATCCGGCGCAGGCCACGGTGGAAGTGCTGACCGGTCTGCCGAGCCTGCGGTCGATCACGCCGATCGTCGTGGCTCGCGGCGACACCGTGAAGATGGTGATCCGCGGCGAAAACCTGCAACGCGGGCTTGTGCAGTTCACGCCGGGCGCGGGCCTGCAGGCTGACGCGGCACCGGTGGTCAATGCGGACGGCACTGAACTCACGTCCTGGCTGCAAGTGTCGGCGGACGCGCCTGTGGGTGAGCGTCTGCTGCAGGTGGTGACGCCAGTGGGAGCGACCAGCACCACCCTGTCGGCAGCGAACCGTCTGTCGGTGGTGACGCGCGCCCTCGGTCAGACGGACCCGATTGCCGCGCCGATCGTGGGTGTGGTGGTGGGGCAGGCAGTGCCGACGGAAACGGCGCCGCGACAGCCGGCCTCGTCGCTGGTGGGCGTGATGGTGGGCACGGGCGTGACCAGCGTCGAGCCGAAGATCGGCGTCATCGGGACCACCCAGACCATCACGATCCGCGGCTCCGGCCTGCAGGGTGTGACCGCCGTGGCCATGCAACCGGCCACCGGGGTGTCGTTCGCCACGCCGACGGTCAACGCGGCCGGCACGGAAATGACGGTGGCCGTGACCGTGGACGCTTCGGCCGCCACCGGTCTTCGCCGCCTGGTCATGACCGGTGCCAACGGTCTACCGGTGACGTTCGCGAAGCCGCAGGACAGCACCTTCCTGATCTCGGCGCCGGTGCCTGAACTGATTGCCACCGAGCCGCAGGTGCTGGTGTCCAACGGCACCGCGGTCCGCATGAGCCTGCGTGGTCGCAACTTTGTGAATGTCAGCGGCGCCCGCCTGGAGCCTTCGGACGGCGTGACCGTGACTGGCCCCTTCGAGACGAACGCGGACGGCACGACGCTCAGCTTCAACATCGCCGTGGCGGCCGGAACGCCGTCCGGTGAGCGTGCGGTGGTGGTGACCTCCGCCGCGGGTGAGTCCACCTCGACCGTTCGTCCGGGCAACCTGGTCCGCATTGCTCAGCGCACGGCCGGCAGCTATGCGTCCATCCTGTCCATGCCGGTGGGTGTGAAGGTGGGCGCAGGTCCGGATACGTCGAACACCTACGTTGATCTGATCAGCGCCGCCCCGGTGGGCGTGCAGGTCGGCGGTGCAGCGCCTGCGCCAACGGATGCACGGAGCTTTGTCAGCGCGCCGGTCGGACTGGTGATCGGACGCTCCGCGACGGCCGCGTCGCCGAACGGTTGGCTGCAAGGCAGCGCCGGGGACCTGGTCATCACCGGACAGGGGCTGGATGCGGTCACCACCGTGGTGCTCAATCCAGCGACCGGTGTGTTGCTGGGAACGCCCGTGGCGAGCGCCGACGGCACACGTCTGACAGTGCCGATGACGGTGGCGCCGGATGCGCCGCTGACCGCGCGCCGGCTGCAACTGAGCACGGCGACCGGTCTGCCGGTGAGCTTCAGCACCGCGACAGGCGCCGGCATCGGCATCGGTGTCGTCCCGACCATCACGTCGCTCTCGCCGATCGTGGTGGAGCAGGGCAAGGGCGCGGCGCTCGTGCTGCGCGGCACCCAGCTCAAGGGCGTGTTGTCCGTGCTGATCGATCAGGCCAATGGCGTGGTGTCGGCCAACGATCTGCAGTGGTCTCAGGACGCCCTTGGCGAGCTGCTGACCTTCACCGTCAACGTGAGCCCGTCCGCGCCGCTGGGTAAGCGTGTCATCCGTCTGGTCGTGCCGGGTGGCGCTACTTCCGCAGAGAGCTCGGCCGCCAACACCTTGACCGTTGTGAGCCCGCGATAGGGGCGCCGTGAGACCTTCATGAACGAATTTCCGTCCAACCTTTCCATCGGTCCTGATTCCACCGATACCCATCCTGCAACGAGGAGCCTTTCCATGAACCTTTCCACTTCAAAGCCCCGGGCTGCGAGGCATGGCGCCTCGGCAGTGTTTGCACTGGCCCTGCTGACGGCCGCTTCGGCCCAGGCCGCGGTCAACAGCGGCAGCACCGGTGCGGATGGCGCGCTGAACCCGACGGTCAACGTTGAGATCCAGCTGCCGCCGTCGGGCGTGCTGAACTACACCACGGTCAACATCCCGGCGGGGGTGACGGTCAAGTTCAAGAAGAATGCGGTCAACACGCCGGTCTACATCCTGGCCAGCGGTGACATCACCGTGGCTGGCGCGATCGACATTCGCGGTGGCGACGCCACGCCGACGGGCACCTATGGTGACGGTGCGCTCGGCGACGACGGCGTCCCCGGCGTGGGTGGCCCCGGTGGTTTTGATGGCGGGCGTGGCGGCCGGGATGACCAGCAGCAGCGGGCTGATGTGATTCGCGGTGGTACTGGCCTGGGGCCCGGTGGCGGCCCAGGTGGCATCGAAGGTGGTGACGGCTGCACCGCCATGGGCTACTACAAGTACACCGGCATCGGTGGTGGTTACGCCGCAAAGGCGTTCCAGGCGGGCGGCGAAGGCTGGAATTGCGGTGTCGGTAATGTGACGATCGTGGGCAAGGCGTACGGATCCCCCTTGCTGCAACCGCTGCTTGGCGGGTCCGGTGGCGGCGGCGGCCGTGGAGGCGTCACCTTCTCCGGATCGGGCGGGGGCGGCGGCGGCGGCGCAGTGTTGCTCGCATCAAATGGCACTTTCCGCATCACGGGCACGATCAATGCACGCGGTGGTGACGGTGGCGGCCTTGCTGGGGCCAATGCGGGCGGCCAAGGCGCAGGCGGTAGCGGCGGCGCCATCCGGGTGGTGGCCACGACCGTGACGGGCAACGGTGCCCTGCTGGCCGACGGAGGTTGCATCAACCTCAACAACAATGCCCGCCAGAACTGCGGCAGCACCGGTTATTACAACAACTACGGCGGTTCCGCCGGCCGCATCCGCCTGGAAGGCGAAGCGATCACCTTCAACGGCACCGCGAGCCCAGCGTTTGTGGCAGACACCCCCAGCCCGATCTTCATCGCGGACACCCCCAGCCTGCGCATCGCCTCGATCGCTGGCCAGACCGTGCCCGCCACGCCAACCGGCGTTGCCGACGTGACCCTGCCGGGCAGCACCACCGGTCCGGTGGAAGTGGTGTTCCAAACCACCAACGTGCCGGTGGGCAACACCGTGCTGTTGCGTGTCGTGCCCGCCTACGGCCAGCCGGTTGAAGTGCTGAGCCCGGCCATCGCCGGGACCAGCGCCAGCGGCACCGCCAATGTGTCGGTGACGCTGCCCGCCGGCCCGAGCGTGCTGCAGGCCACCACCACCTACACCGTAGTGGTCGCCGGGACGCTGGACCTGTCCCGCTTCGCCCAGAACGAAGAAGTGGAGAAGGTGGAAGTCACCATCGCCATGGAAGGTGAAGCGAAGGCCCGCGTGCTGACGGCCAGCGGCAAGGCGTACGACGTGTCCTACGCCGCGCTGCGCGCTGCCGGCTTCCGCGGATAAGCCACAGGCCGGCACGCCCACCTCACAACACCAACAAGAACTCGGTTTCAGGGACCCGTGATGACGAGAGAACGCCCTCATCAGCCGTCGGCTGTGTCGCGCCTGCTGGGCTGCCGGTGGCAGTCGGGCGTGCTCTCGCGTGTTCATCGATCCCATGGACCGGTGTCCTCGGGTGGGGAGGGGGCGTCTTTGCTGCGCCGCGCGGTGGCGTCGCTCACGGCGGCATCGCTGCTGCTGGGCGCGTTGCCCGCGCGCGCAGCGGACTTGCAGATTGATGAGGGCGTGGTCGTCAAATTCGGCCCGGACGCCCAACTGGTGGTGCGGGACAAGCTGACGGGGGGGAAAGGCGTCACGCTGACCAGCCACAAGGATGATCAGAACGGCGGCCAGGCTGGCGCCAATCCGCAGACGGCTGCGGCCGGTGACTGGCGCGGCGTTCGTTTCGAAAAATCCGCATCGGCCTTTGGCGTGATCTCGCTGAGCGACTGGGCCATCCGCTATGCCGGTGCCGACCAAGAACCCGCGCTGACGGTGCGGGGCCTCAATCCGACGCTGCAATACCTGCAGATCACCGACAGCCTGACCGGCCTGCGCCTGATTGACGGTGCCTTGCCCGCCATCACAGGCTCGAGCTTCCTGCGCAATCAGATCGGCGTCCTGGCCGATGGCAACAGCGCGCCGACCATTTCCAGCACCCAGCTGGTGGGCAACACCACGCTGGCCATTCAGAACAACACGCCGGCGACGACCATTGTCGCCACTGGCAACTGGTGGGGCCATCCGAGCGGCCCGCGCGATGCTGCCGGCAATCCGGCGGGGCAGGGCGATGCCGTGTCCGCCGGGGTGAGCTACAGCAGCTACCTGGCCAATGCACCGCTGATCGCGCCCACCATCCGCCTGGCCGCGCCGGCCAGCTATTTTGAGCAGCGCACCATCGCGCTGGAGATCTCCTGCATCAACGCCACCGAGTACCGGCTGGCGGAAGGCACGGGCTTCGCAGGTGCGAACTTCCTGCCGCTGAACAACGGCCGTGCCACCGTGGACTTCACCGTCTCCGAAGGCGACGGCCGCAAGCCGATCGGGGTGCAATTCCGCAATGCGGGCGGCACCGTGACCACCGCCACGCTGGCCGATGGCGGCGTGCTGGTCGACACGCAGGCCCCGGTCGTGGCCATCACGACCCCGGCGGCCGGCAGCGTGATCAGCGGGCCCATCACCGTGGAGGTGACTGCATCCGATGCGTCGGGCATTGGATCCGTTCGCATCTATCTGGATGACCAGCTTGTGGCGACCCGCAGCAGCGCGCCCTACACCTATGCCTGGACGCTGGACGGCACCGCCGATGGCACCCACGCACTGCGTGTGGTGGCCCAGGATCTGGCCGGCCGCGTGAGCGAGGCAAGCCGCAGCGTGACCGTCAACCGCGCGCCGGTGGTGCCGGACACCGAAGGGCCGCAGATCGCGTCCGTCTCGGTGAACGGCACTGCGCTGGCCAACGGCGCCACGCTGACCCGCAACACGAGCGTGACCGTCTCGGCCAGCGACCGCAGCGGCGTCTCCCGCGTGGAGTTGCTGCTCGACGGCGCGGTGGTGTCGACGGCCAGCGGCAGTGGCAGCTACAGCGCCACGCTGGATCTCACCCAGGTCGCCAATGGCGCCCATGTGCTGGCGGTCCGCGCGACGGACTCGCTGAACAACGTGTCCACGACCAGCTTCAACATCGTGGTGGCCCATGCGGTGCCGGATGCCCCGGTGCTGACCAGCCCCGCGAGCGGCACCACGACGCGCACTGCCGCCATGCCGGTCACCGGCACGGCCCCGGCCAATGCCATCGTGCAGCTGATTCAGAACGGCCAGCCCTCAGGCGCGCCGCTCAATGCCGGCAGCGACGGTCGTTTCTCCGGCAGCGTCACGCTCACGCCGGGCAGCAACCGTCTGCAGGCCACCGCCACCGACACCTGGGGGACCAGCGCACTGTCCGCTGTGACGCTCGTGACGCTGGACGTGACCGTGCCGGCCCACCCGACCAACTTGGTGGCCTCTTCGCAGCCGCAGGGCAAAGTCCGCCTGACCTGGAACAAGTCGACCGATGCCAACGTGGTGGGCTATGACGTCTACCGCGCCGCCAATGCCTTCTCCGGCATCGGCGAAGCCGTCAAGGTGAACAGCAGTCCGGTGACTGTGGCGGCCTTTGATGACCTGCCCACGGTGGATGGGGTTTGGTTCTATCGCGTGGTCAGCCTCAATGCCGCTGGGACGCCGTCCGAGCCGACCAACCAGGTCCAGGCCACTTCCGACAACACGCTGCCGCGCGCCATCTCCATCGTGTACACCTCGCTGGGCAAGGTCGATGCGGCCACCGGCAAGCTGGGGCAGGGCCGTGTGAACCTGGTGGTGACCGTCAGCGAAAGCCTGCAGGCCACGCCGTATCTGTCGGTGGTGCCGCAAGGCGGCAGCCCGATCTCCGTGGAGTTGGCCAAGACCGGCACCACGACCTATGCCGGCAATTTCCTGATCGATGCCAACACGCCGTCGGGCCTTGCCAATGCGCTGTTCTCCGCTCGCGACCTGGTGGGCAACCGCGGCACCGACATCGATGCCGGCGCCACCCTGCAGATCGAGACCGACGGTCCTGCGCTGGCGACCATCACGCTGGCGCCATCCTCGCCGATCAAGAACGACGGCGGTCAACCGGTGCAGGCGACCTTCAGCTTCAGCAAGGCGCCGAAGAACGGCACGGCACCGGTGATCAGCTACCTGCTGTCCGGCCCGCTGCGCTCGCCGATCACGGTCGCGGGCCTGACGGCGGTGAATGCCACGACCTGGCGCGCCAGCATCACGCTGCCGTCCGACACCGGTGCGGCCGGTCCGGAGACCCTGGTCTTCAGCAGCCGCGCGCAGGACGAGCTGGACAACGTCTCCACCCGCGTCACCGCCTTCAACCGCTTCCAGGTTTATCAAGGCGACCTGCCGCCGCTGGCCGTGCCGTTCGGCTTCACCGCCAAGGCGGTCCCGGGTGGCAAGGTGCAATTGGCCTGGCAAGCAGTGGCCGATGCCTCCAGCTATCAGCTCTATCGCCAGGGCCCTGGCCAGGATGCGCTGCAGCCGCTGATCCGCGCAGGCGGTGAAGCGATGGTGGACCAGACGCCGCAGGACGGCACCTACCGCTACGCCATTGCGACGGTGCGTCAGTCCAATGGACAGGAGTCGGTGTCGGGCCAAAGCGCGGTGGTGGAAGTCGTGGCCAGTGCCACGGCGCCAGGCGCGCCGCAGAACCTGCAGCTGCAACTGACCGGGCAGGGCATCGTCGCCAGCTGGCAGCCGCCGCTGGCAAGCACCGTGACCAGCTACAACCTCTATCGTGCCAGCGGCACCGTCATCACGACTGTGGCCGGGCTGACGCCGCTGAAGACCGGCATCAAGCAGCCGATCGCGCTGGATCCGTCGCCGTCGCCGCAGCAGGGCGCCTATGTGGTGACTGCGCTGGATGCGGCCGGCAATGAATCGCCCATCTCGAACTCGCAATATCTGAACGCCAGCCTGCTGCCGGTGTCCAACCTGCGTATCGAGCAGTTGGGCAACGAGCTGCCGGTCCTGCGATGGAATGCGCCCAACGGGAACGTGGCCGGCTATCTGGTCTATGTGGGTCCGGACAACGCGCGGGTGAAGCTCACCAGCAGCCCGATCACGGCAACCACCTTCACCGACACCGGCTACACCAGCGGTGAGCGCCGCTACACGGTGGCCACGGTGGATGCCAACGGCGTGCAGATGCCGCGCAGTCTGGTGATGCCGGCGATTTCCGCACAGGTGGTGTCCGGCATGCCGATCAAGCGCGGCGTGATGAACAAGCTGCAGCTGCAGGTCAGCAACACCTCCGCCTCGGCCCTGGCCGGTGTGCGTGCGGTGGTGCGTCTGCCGATGAACAAGGAAGGGACGCAGTTCAAGGATCACAAGTCCGAACTGCTGAGCCTGGCCCCGAATGAGACCCGACTGGTGCCGGTCATCGTCGGCGGCTATGTGGACATGCCGTCACTGGCCAATGCGGACGTCGGTGTTGAAGTGGAACCGGCCGAAGGCGAGCTGGTGAAGCTGTCGCGTCCACAGCGGATTGAAGTGGGGGATGGGGCGCTGGTCGTTGGCATGGCCACCGAGGAGTTCACCCGCGGCGGTACCGGCAAGCTGCGGCTGACCATCGAGAACACCTCGGAGGTTGATGTCGAGCTGCTGACTGCGACCAACAACGGCAACAACGACTCGTCCGAGCTGCGCTTCAAGATCGTGGACAACGACGGCAACGTGCTGGCCACGCAGGCGTACAAGCAGGCGCTGGGCGCGAACGTGGTGACGCTGACCAATGGCCAGACGGTCGCACGCATCCCTGCGGGCGCGAGCTACAGCTCGGATGTGTTCGATCTGAACGTGCCGAACTCCAGCCCGAACAGCATCCGGGTGCGTCTGGAAGTGGACAAGCTGCGATATCACAGCGGGCAGGAGGACGAGATCGTCATCGCCGGCCGCGGCTCGGAGAAGGTGGTGTCCCTGGTGGATACGGCCTACTTCGGTGAGGTGACGAATGTGAGCCCGATCACGTCGTTCGGCGACGAGGATGTGGTGATTACCGGGCGGGCGCTGGATCGGCGTGATGGCAAGACGCTCCTGGGCAACACGCGTCTGAAGCTGATCCTGAACCAGCAGGGCTTCGAGCGCACCGTCAGCCTGCTGACCGACGGCAGCGGCCAATTCGTCTATACGTTCAAGCCGACGGTGACCGATTCGGGCCTGTATCGCGTGTCTGCGGTCCATCCGGACATCACTGATCGCCCCGAGCAGAAGGCCTTCACCATCAACCGGGTGACGGTGACGCCGACGCCCTACAAGCTCGACGTTCCGCGCAATTACCCCTTCAGCATTCCGCTGGTGGCACAGGCCGGTGCGGGCACCTCGGCCAGCAATCTGCGCCTGGTGCTGGTGGCGGCCAGCCAGCCCACGGGTCAGATTCCCGAAGGCGTGCAGTTGCAGCTGCCGGCGCCTGTGAGCCTGACGGAGCGCCAGCGCCTGAATCTGCCGGTGGTGTTCACGGCCAACAATGCGGCACTGGCGAATGGGTCGCTCATCCTGGATGTGATCAGCGACGAACATCCGTTGGCCCCGATCGGCAAGGTCACCGTGAACTACACCTTGTCGGAAGCCAAGCCGTTCCTGACGGTCGCGCCGAGCTTCGTCGAGACCGGTCTGGCGCAGGGCAGCAGCCAGATCGAATCGGTGGTGGTGCAGAACAAGGGTCTGCAGGACGCACTCAATCTGCGCTTCAGCCTGACCCGTGCGGATGGATCGGCGCCGCCGGCCTGGGCCAGCATCGCCAGTACGCCGGACGGCACCATGGCCGTGGGCGACCAGAAGAGCATTGACCTTGCCTTTGCGCCTCCGGCCAGTGTGGCGGAAGGGGTGTATGAATTCCGTCTGTCGGTTGTGGGCGACAACGTGCCGCAGCAGTCGATCAACGTGTTTGCCAGCGTCACCCAGAGCGGGCAGGGCAACGTGCTGTTCAAGGCCGCGGACATCTACACCGCAACGGTGGGCAAGGACGGCAAGCTGATTGCGGGACTTTCGGGTGCGCGCATCACGCTGCAGAACGAAGAAGTGGCGTCGGTCACCTATGAGCTGACGACCGACTCGGTGGGTGAGGCCCTTTTCCAGAACGTTCCGGCGGGACGCTACAAGTTCCGCGCGTCGGCCAACAACCATCAGGAGATTGGTGGCCGCGTGATCATCAAGCCGGGCATCACGCTGAATCAGTCGGTGTTCCTGCAGTACAACCTGATCACGGTGGAATGGAGCGTGCGTGAAATCACCATCCAGGACCGCTACGAGATCACGCTGAACGCGACGTTTGAAACCGACGTGCCGGCGGCCGTGGTCGTGCTGCAGCCCGCCAGCGTCAACCTGCCCAAGATGAATGCGGGGGACGTCTATTACGGCGAGGCGACGCTGACCAACTTCGGTCTGGTGCGTGCGGACAACGTGAAACGTCAACTGCCGGCCAGCGATGCCTTCTTCCGCTATGAGTTCCTGGTGGATGTGCCGGACAGCCTGGCACCGAAGCAGCGCGTGACGATTCCCTATCGCGTCATTGCCCTGCAACCGCTGGATCAAGCGGCCACCACGGGCACGGCCAGCGGCGGCGGGTGCTACAGCTACAGCGCGCAGTTGGCAGTGTCCTGCGACTTCCAATGCGCGAACGGGCAGCAGTCCTCCTGCGGGTCTGCCATGTCCTGGTTCTCGGTCAGCAACAGCTCTTGCCCGGCGGGTGGGGGCGGTGGTGGCGGAGGCGGGGGTGGCGGCGGCGGAGGTGGTGGCGGCGGCTGGGGAGGCTCCGGCTCCAGCACACCGATCAAGATGAAGGGCAAGAAGTGCGTCTTCATTCCGAAGGGTGGAACGCAATGCGATTGAAGCGCCATTTGACCCGACTGTTGGCAGCCTGCCTGATCGCCGTACCGGTCCTGGCCGCACGGGCGGCTGAGAGCACGCAGGGAGTGGCGGTGACCGCTCCCAATGGCTACGCCAACGTCCAGGTCGAGGACCTGGCGGTACGCACCACCACGGGTCCAGCGGTGTGGACGCGTGCCTGGAATGGCCAGGAGTGGAAGTTCAATCCCCATTGGGAAAGCCTTTCGCAAAGCTGGAGCAACCTGACCGGTAGCCAGACCGAGGACAGCAGCGGAGCTCCCGCCACGGGTCTGGCGGCCAGCGGCGGCGCTGGAGGCGGCGGCTGCTGGGTGTGGGTGGACGAGGATTGGCAGCCCACCTATGCGGCGGTGGACGTGAGCACCGGTCTGCGCGACGCCGGGCCCATGATTCCGCTGCGCAGCACGCCCTTCAATCGCGAAATGCCGGCCGAGGGGAGTGATTACGCGCCCGGCATGCGCGTGAGCGTCGACTATGCATCCCTGTGCGCTGGCAGTGGTGGGGCCTCCGGCGTGATGGAGATGGAGGGCATTCGCCGGATCAACGAGCTGCACCTGGGTGAAGCGACTCGGTTTTCTTTCAACAATCGCACCACCATCGAGAAGCGCCCGGTTCAGCAGTTGCCTGCGGTGGCGCTGTCGTCGCTGACCTCCGGACGCTTGACGCTGACGCCCACCACCAACGAGAAGGGCTTTCGCTGGCTGGATCGGACAGGTTCCTGGATCGACTACAACACGCGCGGCCAGGTGGTGGCCTATGGCGACCGCAACAACAACACCATCTGGCTTGCCCGAGATGCCCGTGGCATTTTGCAAGGGGTGGTGGATGGCAACGGGCGTGTGCTGTTCACGCTGCATTACAGCGGAGAACTGCTGACCGAGGTCCGTGACTATCCGATTGACGGTGTCACTGGAGACTTGCCAGCGCGCTCGGTCAAGTACGCCTATGACGGGCGCAACCGCTTGACGCAGGTGACGGATGCTCGTGGTTATGTCGTGCGCTATGACTACGACATCGCCAACCACATCGTCAAGATCACTGACCAAGAGGGGCGCGAAGAAAAGCTGACCTACAACGGCGACACCGTCTCGACCCGTGTTGCGCCAGACGGTGGCGTCACCAGCTATCAATTTGACTACGACGAAGTCAATAAACAGTTCGTCAGCAAGATCACAGGGCCGGAGACTCCGGCGGGGCGTCGGGTCGAAGATCTGACCCACAACCGCGTGGGCAAGCTGGTGCGCCGACTGGTCAACGGCCGCACGGAAGTCGAGATTCAATACGACACCGGTGCCCGCAGTGAGAGCCTGACGAATGCGCGTGGATTCACGTCGCGCATCACCCGCAATGAGTTCGAACAGCCGGTCGAGGTGGTGAACGAAGACGGGACAGTGCGTCGCTACGAGTTCTCGACCTTCAACCTGTCCATCACCTCCGCCACTGACGAAGCGGGCGTGCGGACGGTCTATGAGCGGGATGCGAAGGGCAACCTGCTTCGGTCGATTGAAGCTGCCGGCACGTCGGACGAGCGAATCACTCAATATCAGCTGGACGCAACGGGCCGCCCGACCCTGGTGACCCGGAAAGGGCGTGTCGAAGCCACGGGTACGGTCACCGCTGATGCAGTATGGCAGCTCTCCTACGACGATCAAGGGCTGGTCCGCCAGACCATCGATCCGATGGGCAGGGTCCGGCAGTATGTGCATGATCGCGCCGGCAATACGGTGAGCTACACCAATCCCGCCGGCCAAACCACCCGCTTTGAAGTGAATGCCATGGGGCAGTTGGTCAAGGTGACCAATGCTCTGGGCGCGTTGAAAATCCTGGAGTACGACAAGGTCGGCGATCAGGTGGTGTCCGTCAACCGACTGGGCAAGACGGCTCGTGCCGCATACGACAGCATGCGGCGTCTGGTGCGCTTCACGACGGAGGTGGGGGCTGCTTCGAGCACTCGCTACAACGCGGAAAGCCTGCCGACGGAAGAGACGGATGAGGACGGGCGCAAGACGACGCTCCAATATGACACCTTGCTTCGAGTCACACGGGAAGTGGACGAACTCGGCAATGTCACCAGCTTCGACTACCAGGTCGCCGATGGCTCTTCCAGCGGCTTGCGCGGTAGCCTGGGCATGCCCACGGAGATCCAATATCCGACGTTTACGCGGCGTACCCGCTACGACGCCATGGAGCGTCCGACCAGCGACACGCTGCTTAATCCTGGAAAGCTCGGCACCGAGGGATTGGTCAGCAGTACCACCTACGACGCCAGAGGCCTGGTCAGTAGTGAAACCAATGCGGATGGGAAGACGCGCAAGTTCGTCTACAACGCCTTTGGTCAGATCCTGCAGGCCACGGACAGCCAGGGAGCCGTGTCGCAGGCGTTGTATGACGTGCGCGGCAACCTGATCCAGTTCACCGACGCCAAGGGCAATCGCACGCGCTATGAATATGACCTGACGGATCGCTTGGTTGCGCAGGTCATGCCCTTGGGTCAGCGGCAGCAATACACCTATGACGCGGTCGGTGATCTGGCGAGCTTCACGGACGGACTGGGGCATCGCAGTGAGTTCGAACGCGATTCGCTGCAGCGCATCAAGAAGGCCAGACATTTCACGGCGGCGAACGTCCTTGAAAAAACCACCGAACTGACCTGGGACGATGAATCGAACCTTGTGTCCTGGACCGAAACGGACCATGGACGTACTCAGACGACAAGCGCTGCCTACACCTACGACGCCGCCAATCGCCGGCTGAGTGAAACCGTCACTTATCCGGCGGGGCATTCGCTGACCTATCGGTACGAGTACACCCCTGCCGGAAAGAAATCCGCCCTTGTGTGGGCGGACGGAACCCGCATCGAATATGGCTACAGCGCGCACGGTGTGCTGGATGCCGTGACGATCCCCGGCGAAGGGGTGATCAGTGTCAATCAGTTCAAGTGGGTGGCACCTGCGCAGGTGACCCTGCCCGGCGGAACCCAGCAGGAGCGAGCGTTCGACGGCCTGTTGAACCTGGAGGCGCTGAAGGTACGCACCCCCAGCCAACAAGTGACGCTGGATCTCAAGAACACTTTTGGTCGGGTTCAGGAACTCAAGGAACGCGCCCGCACCGACACGGCGGGTGGGGTGAGCACCAGCGCGAATGGTGTGTTTTCCTACGACAGCGAAACACGGCTGACCCAGGCTCAGATCACGGGTGGAGCCCTGGGAACCGCCACTGAGACCTTTACCTTAGATGCGGTCGGGAATCGGGTCGCCCACAGTCAGATCAGTGGCGCCTGGACCTATGACGGCAACAACCGGCTGGTTCAGCGAGGCAGCGATGCCAACGCAACCCGTTATTCCTACGATGACGCCGGGAACCTGACTCAGGTTGAGGGGGCCAGCGGCGTCATCGTTCGCTATCGCTATGACAGTCAGAACCAGCTGTCTGAGGTGACCGATGGCCGGGGACGCCTGGTCGCTCGTTATGGCTACGACCCCTTGGGGCGGCGTCTTTGGAAAGAGCAGTTCCGCAACCGCACCGGAGACGCCTTGTCTCCTGCTGTGCGTACCAGCTATCTCTATTCGGATGAGGCGTTGATAGCCGAGGCCGTTGAGAACATCAGCTTGAGTGCAGATGGCTCCGTGACCGCCAGCGGGCCGGCTCAGATTCGGACCCAATACGGCCCCACACCGGACAGTGACTTCGGTGCGGATGTGTTGTTCGTCAAAACCCAGGGGAGCGACGGCCAGGATCTCTTCGCCTACTACCACCATGACCAGTTGGGCGCCCCCATTCAGGCCACGAACAAGGCTGGGGATGTGGTCTGGTCAGCGGACTACAACGTCTTCGGCGATGCGCGCATCACCACACCTGTAGGTGGGACGGGTGCTGTCACCATCGTGTCGAATCTGCGACTGCCCGGGCAGTACTACGACGACGAAACAGGCCTGCACTACAACTACTACCGCTACTACGATCCCGCGCTGGGTCGTTACACCCAGGAGGATCCGATCGGCCTGGACGGCGGGGCCAACCGCTATATCTACGTCGGCGGGGATCCGCTGAACGGCATCGATCCCTACGGGTTGTTTGACATTACCAATCCAGCTGACTGGCCGACGGTGCCGGACGAGGCAGTGGATGCGATTGCCGGATTTGGTGATGGCATGCTGGAGGTGGTGACCTTTGGCATCTGGGATGGTGACTGGGTTCGACGCAAGCTGGACATCGGCTCGGTGGATGTGTGCTCGCGCAACTACGGGATTGGCAAGGTCGTCGGTGAAATCACCGCCACTGTGGTGCTGGGCAGGGCGAGAAATCCGTGCAACAGCTTTACCGCGGACACTCTGATTCATGTTCGCCCTCGTTCTGCAGAAGCGTTGGCACCCCGTGGGCAGACGGAGCTGAAACCGATTTCTGAATTGGTCGTCGGCGACGAGGTTTTGGCTTTCAGTGAGTGGAAGCAGCGCGGAGAAGACGCTGGGGCCGACAACAGGCTTTCTTATGAAAAGGTGGTGGATGTCTTCACCAGCTATCAGAAGCAGCAGATCATTCGTATCCATACGGAGAATGGAAAGTTGCTGACCGCTACGGCCGGTCATGCATTCATGACGGACGAAGGTTGGCGAGACGCCATTCTCTTGAAGCGAGGTGGCAAGCTCCTGCTTAAGGGGAGCGGGGAAGGGGATTCTGACCAGTGGGTGACGATTACCGAACTGAGCCAGGAATCTGTGACTGTTCCTGTGTTCAACCTGGAGGTCGCAAATGCTCATACGTTCTTCACTGGTAAGGAAGGCGTCCTTGCTCATAATGGAACGTGTAAACTTCCTAAACTAAAGCCAGGACCAGGCAGTTCAAAGAAGGCGCTTCCGACCCCGCCTAAAGGCCCCGGGTCAGTTCCGAAAGCAGACCGAGATCCCAAACGGCTCTTCACACCTGCCGAGCGCGAAGCTAAACGCGCGCAGCAAGGATATGAGTGTGGAAACGGGTGCGGCACGAAAATCGACAACTCCAACTCGGCGGGGCACCATATTGAGCGCCACGCAGATGGTGGAAAAACGGTCCCATCAAATCACTCAGAGGTTTGTCTGACGTGTCACTCGAAAATTCACGGAAAGTGAGCTTTTGAATGAAAGACATCATTTTGGTTGAAAGAAACCCCGACTCTCAGTGCGCCGTTCCATCGGTGTGGAGGTCGGCTATCACGGCAATCGTGGACGCCTTCGCAGAAGGAGACTACGAGTTGTCCAGGGCGATTCCGGGCGTTCCTGTCCTGGATGACGGAGTGGCTACCTCCATCGCTGAGAATATTCAGGAATACGGGGCACAGTTGATTAGCTTGCCCGATGAATCCTGGGATACGTCGGTAGTCCAATGGATGGGAGACTACTGGGACGTCCTCGTCGATCTGTTTACCCGCGAAGAAGGTGCCAGTGATATGGCTCTTTCGATTCGAGTTTACGAAGTTAATGACGAATACTCGTTTAGGGTGCTGTCAGTTCATGTTCCTTAGGCCCCGCTTTCATTGTGGGACATCTTGGTAGTGCGGAAAGATTGGTCTTTTTCTGTCGTCCTGGTACCTTTGAACCCATCCGGCTATGCGGTCGGTGTTGTGATTCGCTCGGATGGAAGAGGGCGTGCTGTCGGTGCTTTTTTCGGCCCTCGGGTGGAAGATGGGTCCAGTGTCGATTCATCCGCGCTGCGACTTGAGGACGCACGACTGGTTTGTTGCTTTGGAGATCACGGCATTTACAAGAAGCGATGGCCCGTCATCGGGGTAGTCCCGAACTGGAAAAGTGAGAATTGGTCGGTGACCAAGTTTGTGAGAGGCCACGATGATCCGAAGCTCTGCTATGTCACCGAGTACGATGAATCTTTGAATGTGGTGTCAGAGAGCGTCTTGCCCGCCGCTGCTGGCGAAGGGTTGCCGGAAGACGCTCAGTATGGATCCGGTGTTGTCGAGGCGAAGCTTGCAAAACTTTTGCAGTAGTCACCAGGGGATTGGTGGTCGTCTTTCCCTGATGTATTCGCCTGCCGATTTGTTTAATCTGAATTTGCCAGACTTCCGGTGAATTTGTTTCTCCAATATTCAACGTCATGGCCTTGATCAATACTCTACGCACGCATCTGCAAAACATCGGCGCTCGTGCGAGCATTGCCACGTCGTTGTTGACGGCCGGCATGCTATTGCTGCCGACCTTGGCTCACGCCCAGGACACCGTCTGCGCCCGCGTCAAGATCGAGATCAAGCAGGAGCTGACGCTCGAACGTCAGGCCTTTGACGCCGAGATGAAGATCAACAACACCACCGACACCGGCGTCATCGAAGCCGTCTCTGTCGTGGTGAAGATCACCGACGAAGCCGGCACGCCGGTCCCCGTCACAGACAACCCGAATGACACGTCGGCGAAGTTCTTCCTGCGTGTGTCCAACCGCGAGAACATCAGCGACGTCACCGGCACGGGCACCGTCAATCCCCAAACCACTGCGCGTATCAACTGGCTGCTGATTCCAGCGCCGGGTTCGGCGGGCACCTCGCCGGCGGGCAAGAAGTATTTGGTGGGCGCCACGCTCAAGTACCGTTATGGCGGCGAGGACCAAACCCTCGACGTCTCTCCCGACGTCATCACCGTCAAGCCGCTCCCCCTGCTGACCCTGGACTATTTCCTGCAGCAGGACGTCATCGGCGACGACCCGCTCACACCAGAGATTGAAGCCGTCGAACCCGCCACATTGGGCGTGCGCGTCAAAAACAATGGCTACGCCACCGCCCGCAATCTGAAGATCGATTCCGCCCAGCCCAAGATCGTTGAAAACAACCAGGGCCTGCTGATCAACTTCAAGCTGACCGGCAGCTACGTCGACGACGCTCCCACCCAGAACACGCTGCTGGTGAACTTCGGCGACATCCCCGCCAACGGCAGCAAGATGGGCCGCTGGTTGCTCGAGACCTCCCTGGCCGGCAAGTTCACCGACTTCACCGCCAGCTTCAGCCACGCTGACGAGCTCGGCGGCGCGCTCACCTCCATCCTGCAGGCCACCAACGCGCACTTCCTGATCCGCGATGTTCGCGTCGACCTCCCGGGCCGCGACAACGTGCGTGACTTCCTCGCCCGCGATGGCGACGTGATCCGCGTCTACGAATCCGACAGTACCGACACCGTCGTCACCGACCGCAGCAGCGTCGCGCAGATGACCGCCAGCACCAATGGCTCCGGCAACGCGGTCTACCGCATCACCTTCCCGACCACGGCCGGTTTCGCCTACGTGAAGCTGCCCGACCCGTTCAACGGCACCAAAGCCCTGGGCATCGTCCAGCGCTCCGACGCCAAGCAGATGCTCCCGGAAAACGTCTGGCTGTCCAAGACCCGCAACCTGGAGCTCAAGCGCTGGGAATACTGGGTCAACATCTTCGACGTCAACACCACCGGCAGCTACGACACCGAATTCCAGGCACCGCCCACCGCGACGCTGCCGCCCGTGCTGCAGTTCATCCCGGACCGTACGCTGGACGAAGAGCAGCAGGTCTCCTTCCTGGTCGAGGCCAGCAGCCCGTCCGGCAAGCCGGTGACGCTGAGCGCAGCCCCGCTGCCCGCCGGTGCCACCTTCACGCCGCAAGCGACCGATCCGCTGGCCCCGACCGTGGCCCGCGCCATCTTCGACTGGAAGCCGGCCAAGGGCGCCGCGGGCAACTACCTGATCACCTACACCGCCACCGACGGCCTGCTGACCAGCACCCGCTCGGCCCGCATCCAGGTGAACAGCGCCACGCCGCCACCGGGCCCCGGCACGCCGACCATCGAATCGCCGCAATCCGGCTCGCAGGTCACGCGGCTGCGTCCGACCCTGTCGGTGATGACCTCCACCCAGTCCAAGGATCCGACCACCCAGGTGCAGTTCGAGATCTACCGGGACGAGGCCATGACCCAACTGGTGGAAACCGCGCTGGTCAGCAAGGCCGGCGCCATCGGCGGCGTGCAGCAGGCCACCACCTGGCAGCCTGCGGCCGACCTGAGCGACAACACCCGCTACTGGTGGCGTGCCCGCGGCTTCGACGGCAAGCAGACCTACAGCCTGTGGGCGCCGGCGCAGTTCTTCGTGAACCTGTTCAACGATCCGCCGGAGTCTTTCAACCTGACGTCCCCGGCCCCCAACGGCCAGGTCACGAGCCTGCAGCCCACACTGAGCTGGACCAACAGCACCGACCGGGACGGCGACGCCATCACCTACATCGTGCGGGTCTACAGCGACGCGGCGCTGACCCAGCGCGTGGCCGTGTCTGACCCGGTGCCGGCCTCCGAGACCGGCACCACCGGCTGGGCCGTCGTGGCGCCGCTGACCAACCACGCCACCTACTACTGGCAGGTGGAAGCACGGGATGCACTGGGTGCGGCCACCACCAGCGCGGCCCGTCCGTTCCTGGTGAACACCGGCAACAACCTGCCCAGCACGCCGGTCATCGTCAGCCCGGTCGCGGGCGGCATCAGCCCCACCAGCACCACGGTGCTGACCATCGAAAGCGGCACCGACGCGGACGGCGACCTGATCACCTACGTGTTCGAACTGGACACCGTCTCCACCTTCGATTCCGGCAACAAGCGCAGCTCCGGCACCGTGCTGAAGTCCGCCGGCACGACCACCACCTGGACCGTCACCGGTCTGGTGGAGGACACCCGCTACTACTGGCGTGTGAAGGCCCAGGACGGATTGGCGGAAACCCCGTGGGTGGTCTCGTCCTTCGTGATGAGCGCCATCAACGGCAAGCCCTCCGCCCCGACCATCCGCAATCCTGGCAACGGCGCCTGGTCCAGCACGCTGCAACCGGTGCTGGAAGTGAACCCGTCGGTCGATCCGGAAGGGGAGCCGCTGCGCTACTGGTTTGAAATCTTCGATGACGCGCAGCTGTCTCACGAAGTGTGGCGCTTCGTCTCGACGACCACCTCGGCCGTGCCCAGCGCGCCCTTGAAGGACAAGACGACCTACTGGTGGCGGGCGTCGGCAGTCGAGCCCAGTGGCTGGACCAGCGACAAGTCGGCAGTGGCAACACTGTATGTGAGCACCTCGGCCTATCAACCGCCCAGCATCCAGATCACGTCCCCGGCCGAGACGGTGACGGTGACGCCGGACACCAATGGGCAGCGCATCGTCACGCTGACCTGGACGGCGAACGACCCGAACATCGAGCCGACCGTCGCGCTGTACTACTCGACCAAGCCGGCCGAGTTCGCCGGCACGCCGATCGTGGACGGCCTGCGTTACCCCGCCGGCACGAACTCCGACAGCTATCGCTGGGACGTGAGCACGCTGGCACCGGGCACCTACTACGTCTATGGCGTGATCTTCGACGCCAAGGGCGCGGCGCAGGTCTACGCGCCGGGCGCCATCATCATCCCGGCCAGCGGGCCGGCCGGGCAGGTGCTGGTGTCGCCCAGCGCGCTGAGCGTCAATGAAAACGGCGCCACTGGCAACTTCCAGGTGCGGCTGGCCAATGCGCCGACCTCGGACGTGACCATCGGCCTGAACGTCAGCGATGCCAAGGAAGGCACCGTGTCGCTCAACAAGCTGGTCTTCACCCCGACCAACTGGTCGACCCTGCAGACGGTGACCGTCACCGGTCTGGACGACTGCACGGCCGATGGCGACAAGACCTTCGATGTGGTGCTGGCCAAGGCGGTGAGCCTGGATCCGAACTATGCGGGCGCGATCGGCACCCCGGTGACGGTGACCAACAAGGACATGGGCAACCGCGCCACCACCACCCATCCCAAGTTGCAGGTCTGCAAGTACGGCGTGAAGGAAACGCAGGACTCCCTGGGCTGGCACTACGTCTACACCTCGGAGTGGACCAACACCGGCCCGGCGATTGCCAAGGGCGGCGCCTCGTTCTACTGCTGGCTCAAGCCGGGTGTGACACCTCCGGGCGTCACGATGGAAGACGTGGTGACCACCTTCGGCGCCATCGCCACCGGCGAGACCGTCAAGGTCACCAACACGGTGGGCTTCCGCAGCACCTCCCGCCTGGCGGATCCGATCGGTTTCGTGCGCAGCTGCGCGAACTGGCTGGTCCAACCCACCTTCGCCAATTGATGTCGTCTGATGAATTGAACGGTATGCCTTGTAGTTCTGTGTCCCGCGGCCCGGTCCGCACTTCTCTCACTGCCGGTAGGTCCCGCGGCTTCACGCTGCTGGAGCTGCTGGTGGTGATCGTGATCATCGGCCTGCTGGCGGCCTATGTCGGTCCGCGCTACTTCTCCCAGCTCGGGAAGTCGGAGCGCGGCACCGCCAAGGCGCAGATCGAAGGGCTGGGCAAGGCGCTGGATGCCTATCGGCTCGACACCGGCCGTTATCCGACGACGGAGCAGGGCTTGAACGCCCTGTATGTGCGCCCGACCGATGAGCCGAAATGGAATGGCCCCTACCTGCAAAAGGCGGTGCCGATGGATCCGTGGGGCCAGCCCTATGTCTACCGGTCGCCCGGCACGGGGGGCGATTTCGATCTGTCGTCCAACGGCCGGGACGGACAGCCGGGTGGCGAAGGCGACGGCGCCGACATCACCTACCGCTGACCGCTGACCGATCGATGGAGTAGTACCCGATGAGTGCGGATCGACAGACCGCTCCAGCGCCGCGTGCCTTGACGGGCCACGCGGCGCTTGGCATTCGTACCCGCCTCAAAGTGCGCGGGGCGGACGGGGCCGTCCGGTGGATCGAGCAGGTGGACATGAGCGAGGCCGACGCGGTGCGCCTGGCCGTCGGCCAAGGCCTGAAGGTCCTTGCCGTGCAGCGAAGCCAGATCGCCGAGGCACCGCCCAAGGGCGCGCGCTTCGGACTGCTGCTGTTCAGCCAGGAACTGCTGGCCCTGCTGGATGCCGGCCTGAATCTGACCGAAGCGCTGGCCACCCTGCATGCCAAGGAGCGGCAGCCGCTGACCCGCGACGTGCTGGGCCGCGTGCGCCAGCAACTGGAGGAGGGGCGCAATTTCTCCGACGTGCTGGCCGGCATGCCGCAGCATTTCCCCGACGTCTATGCCGCCACGGTGCGCGCGGCCGAGCGCACCGGTGACCTGCCGCAGGCGCTGGCGCGCTACATCGCCTACCAGCTGCAGTTCGACGTCATCCGCAAGAAGCTGGTGTCGGCCGCCATCTATCCGGTCATGCTGCTGGCCGTGGGCGGCTTTGTGGCGCTGTTCCTGCTGGGCTATGTGGTGCCGCGTTTCAGTGCGGTCTATGAGTCCTCGGGCCGCGAATTGCCGTGGATGTCGGCACTGCTGCTGTCCTTCGGCAAGGTCCTGTATGGCCATTGGCCCTGGGCCCTGGGGCTGCTGGCCGGGCTGGTGGCGCTGCTCGTCGCGACCTTCAGTCGGCCAGCCTCCCGCCAGGCGCTGCTGCATGCGGTGCTGTCTCTGCCCGGCATCGCGCCCAAGGCGCGGGAATTCCGACTGGCGCGCTTTTACCGCGCGGTGAGCCTGCTGCTGGCCTCCGGCATCTCGCTGCCGCGCGCCATCGGCATGGTGGGCGGCCTGCTAGGCCCGTCGGAACAGACGCGGCTGGCGCAGGCGCGGCTGGCGATCGAGCAGGGCCAGTCCTTGTCGGCCGCCTTGATGGCGGTGGATCTGGCCAGTCCAGTGGCGGAATCCCTGATCAAGGTGGGCGAACGATCCGGACAATTGGCGGACATGCTGGAGCGCACGGCGCGTTTCCAGGACGAGGATTTCGGGCGCTGGGTGGATTGGGCTTCCAAGTTGATTGAACCGATGTTGATGACTGTGATGGGTGTGGTGATCGGGGCCATCGTGGTGCTGATGTACATGCCCATCTTTGACCTGGCGGGCAGCCTGCAATGACGATCGCAACCCTAGACGGGCTGACCGCCCCGGCCAGTACGGAGCCGCCTCGCATCACGCCCGATCTGGTGGCCCGTGCGCGTGCGCTGCCGGGCAGCGCGGAGCAGACCCTGGTGCACCGCCTGCAGGTCGTCTGCGGCACAACGCCGGACGTGCTGATGCAGGCGCTGTGCGAGAGCTTCGGCTACCAGAGCCTGCCCATGCAGCGCCTGCAGGCCATGAAACCGCTGTTTGACCTGATTCCCTATCCGGAGGTCATGCAGCGGCGCGTGGTGGTGGCGGAGGAGGGCGACACGCTGCACCTCGTGCTCAGCGACCCCTTCGACGGTGACGCCGAAACCTGGGCCCTGCGCCGTCTGGCTGCGACCCTGCCTCAGCGCACACCGCGCGTGCACCTGTGCCACCCCGACGACCTGCAGGCCTACCTGGCGCAGCAGGAGCGACAGCTGCGCGCCATCGATGGATTCGACGGTGACACCGCCGCGGGCAGCGGCGAGGAAGTGGCCGCCGTCATCACGCTGGCCAGCATCAACGACAACAGCAGTCCGGTGGTGCGGCTGGTTAACTCCACGCTCTACGACGCCTTGAAGCTGCAGGCCAGCGACATCCATCTGGAATGCGATGCCGGCGCGCTGCATGTGCTCTACCGCATCGACGGCGTGCTGGTGCCCATCACCCAGGTGCAGGGGCAGGACATGGCCGAGCAGATCATCTCCCGCATCAAGGTGATGGCCGAGCTCGACATTGCCGAGCGCCGCGTGCCGCAGGACGGCCGCTTCAAGGTGCGGGTGAATGAGCGCGAGATCGACTTTCGGGTCTCGGTGATGCCCAACATCTTCGGAGAGGATGCGGTGCTGCGTCTGCTGGACCGGCAGTCCCTGACCGAGGAAGCCCGCTCCTTGCGCCTGGACCACCTGGGGCTGGATGCGCCCACCATGGTGTCCATCCGGCGTCTGGCGGCCAAGCCGCACGGCATGCTGCTGGTGACCGGGCCGACCGGCTCCGGCAAGACCACCACGCTGTATGCGGCCATCACCGAGATCCATACCGGCCGGGACAAGATCATCACGATTGAAGATCCGGTGGAATACCGTCTGCCGCGGGTGCTGCAGATTCCCGTGAATGAGAAGAAGGGCCTGACCTTCGCCCGCGGCCTGCGCTCCATCCTGCGTCACGACCCGGACAAGATCATGGTGGGCGAAATCCGCGACGGCGAGACCGCGCAGATTGCCGTGCAGGCGGCGCTGACCGGTCACCTGGTCTTCACCACGGTGCACGCCAACAGCGTGTTCGACGTGCTGGGCCGCTTCCTGCACATGGGCGTGGACGGCTACAGCTTCGCGTCCGCCCTCAACGGCATCGTGGCGCAGCGGCTGCTGCGGGTGAATTGCCCGCATTGCGCGGTGCCGGTCACGCCCAGTGATGAAGCGCTGGAGGAAGCCGGTCTGGTGCGCAGCGAGGTGGCGGGCTGGACTTTCAAGGCCGGCACCGGTTGCGCCCACTGCCGCGGCGCAGGATTCAAAGGCCGCCGCGCGATTGCCGAAGTACTGATGCTGGACGACGAACTCCGCGAAATGATTGCCGAGCGGGCGCCCATTTCTGCATTGAAGCAGCGCGCCGCTGCGCGAGGCCTGCGGCCGATCACCAGCGCCGCCCTGGCCTGGGTGGCCCAGGGGGAAACGACGCTGGAGGAGGTGGCCCGTGTCGCAGGCTGAGACTTCCGCCGCAGCCGCAGCCGCAGGCGTGCTGTATCTCGTCGTGGGCAGTACGCGGCTGGATGCCGCCGTGCGGCGCAAGGACGCCTGGGAGCTGTGGCCGTCGGTAGCCCTGACCGCCACGGGCGAAGTGCCAGCCGGCCCCATGGCGCCGCTGCTGGCGGCCCTGACGCAACTGCGCGCCGCCGCGCCCACCGGCATTCAATCGCTGCGGGTCCTGGTGGACGAACGTTGGTTGTCCACGACCACACTGCCATGGAGCAGCGATCTGCGGGAGGAGGCGCTCGCCCAGCCCCTGGCGCGTGCGGCCCTGATGTCGGCAGGATGCGAGCTGACCGCGGCCGATGAGGTGCGTCTGGACGATGCCCGCCATGGCGCCCCGCGCTGGGTGGTGGCCTTCCCGGAGCTACTTCTGGAGGCCTTGCGTCAGGTGGCGTCGGCTTGGGGCGCGGAGCTGCGCTCAGTGCAGCCTTTAGCGGCAGCGGCCTGGTCGGCTCGGCGGGCGCTGGGCGCCGCGCAGCAGCCGGTGCTGGGCCTGAGCGATGCCGGCGCCGTCTCGGTGCTGGTGGGCAGCGGACGCTTGACCGAAGTGCATGTGCAGCCCCTGAGCGAGGCACAGACCCCCACGGCTGCGCTGGAGCGGCTCTGGGCGCGACTTCAGCTGCGGGATCCGCTCCTGGCGGGTGTGGCGACGCTGCCGGTGCTGTCGTTCGGTTCATCGGGGTCGTCGGACTCATTGGGTTCATCTGCTTCATCCACTTCATCCGCTGCGGCAGTGCCTGTGCCCGCTGCGCTGATGCCGATGCAGGTCCCCACCACTTCCGCGACCGCCGATGGGCCGGCCAGCCTCTGGCTGGCGCAAGCGCTGCGTGCAGAAACGAGCGCACTGGATGCCGTCCAGTCCGTTGGGCCGTCGAGCTGGCGCGCATGGTGGCCGGCTGCGGCCGCGGGTGTGGCCGCTCTGGCCCTTTCGGTGGGCGCCTGGCAGTCGCTGCAAGCCGCGGCCGGCGCGCGCGCCCAGCTCCAGGCGGCCTTGCGGGCCATGCCTTCGACAGTCTCCACTTCGCCCGCTTGGACGCGTGACGAGCTGGCCCGCGTGAAGGTCGTCAACCAGGCGGTGCGGGAGCTGAATCTCCCGATCGAGGCACTGCTGGCCGCCTTGCAGCCGCCTCGGGACTTGCCCGTGTCGGTGCTGGGTGTGGAGGTGACGGGCACGCCGGAGTCTGTGGGCGCTTCTGTCGGTGCTTCCAACAGCGCTTCCGCCAGCGTGTCCACGCTGCGTCTTCAGGCTGAGGCCGGCAGCGCCCTGGACATGGCCCGCTACGTCGCCTTCGTGGGCGAGCGGCGTCCGATGGTGGGCGCTTATCTGGTTCGTCACGAAGTGGCGGCCGGCGCCGATGGCGAGCGGCGGTATCGATTCACGGTGGAGGTCACATGGCGGGATTGATGGCAGTGACCGAAGGCCTGCAGGCCGTCACCTGGGAGCTGCGGCGCCACGCCCGGGCGCTGATGCGCAAGCTGGGCCTGCCCGGCGTGCTGGCTGGCGCGCTGCTGGTGCTGGCCGCGGCCGCGGTGTGGGTGGATCGTCAGTCCCTGATGGCGCTGGAAGCGACGCGGCGGGAACTACAGCAGATGCCGGCAGCGGGCACGTCGTTGACGACGGCGGTGAGCCGTCCCGGCGACGAAGGGCGCCGCCGCCTCGCAGAGTTCGAGCAGGCGCTGCTGGCCCATGACGAGATCCCGCAAGCGGTCGGCGACCTGCTGGTGCTGGCCGAGAACGAAGGCCTGCTGGTGGAGAAGGGCGACTATCGATTGCAGCCGGAGCCGCAAGGCGGCTTTGTGCGGTATCGGATGACCTTGCCGGTGAAGGGCGACGCCACGGCCGTGCGCAAGTTCATGCTGGACGCGCTGCGCAGCCAGCGGACCCTGGCGCTGGAGAGCGTGCAATTCAAGCGGGAAGGCGCGGCCAGCCGCGTGGTGGAGGCGCGCATCCAGTGGGTGCTGATGGCGCAAGCGGTCACTGCCCGCGCGGCGCCACGTCCGGCCACGCTGCAGGCGCTGGCAGGGGGAGGGGCACCATGAAAGCGACTTCATCGCGCGCGCTCATCGGCGTTGCGCTGGTGGGCACACTGCTGGCGGCCTGGTTCGCGCCGGAACCAGCCACGGATGGCCTGGCCCTGACCGACAAGGCCAAGGCGGCAGGAAGCCGGGCCAACGCTGCGCCAGTGGGCAGCACCGTCGGTTCGGCGGCTGCGCCTGGTGCGACCTCCGCGACGAACATGGCCAACACGGCCAACGCCGCGGGCGTTCCGACCACCGCCCGAACCGGCGAGTCGGTGCAGGTGCTGGCCTTGCGTCCGCGGGACGGGCAGGGCGCCGACGGACTGTCCGAAGCCGGATGGCTGGGCGTGGCCACGGCCCGCCCGGTGGCAGCTCCGGCGGCCACCCGGGTGGTGGAGACCCCCCCGCCGCTGAGCGCCGCACCGGCCACTGCGCCGGCTTTGCCCTTCCGCGCCTTCGGCCGCTATGTCGACGGCGGCGAGGACGTGGTGTTCCTCATGCTGAATGATCAAAACCTGGCGGTGCGTGTCGGCGACACCATCGCCGAACAGTACCGCGTGGAGCGTCTGGAAGGCCAGACGCTGACGCTGCGCTATCTGCCGCTGGACGTGCTGCAGACCCTGGACGTGGGCGGAAAGAATTGAAAGACATCGGGACCATGAAGACTTCGAGGATGAGCCGTGCGTTGACCTGGGCAGGGCTGGCGCCGGTGATGCTGGCGGTGCTGCTGGGCTGCGCCGGTTCGCAGCCGTTCAAGGAAGGCAATGAGCTGATCAATGCCGGCCAGGAAGAGCAGGGCCTGGCCAAGCTGGAAGAAGCCGTGCGCGCGGAGCCACGCAATGCTGAATACCGCATTGCCCTGGCGGTGCGCAGAAGCTCAGCCATCAACCGCTTTCTGGCCACTGGCGACGCCGCCTTGCGCGAAGGGCGGCTGACCGATGCCGAACGCGCCTACGCCCAGGTGCTGACGCTGGACCCTTCCAACGCGATGGCCCGTCAGGGGCTGGATGCGCTGGTGGTGGAACGCCGTCACCGTGCGGTCGTGATCGAGGGCGAAGCCTTGCTCAAGAAGGGCGGCGAGGCCGATATCGTCGAAGCACTGGACAAGCTGCGTCCGGTGCTGTCGGAAAACCCCAGCCAGCGCGAGGCCCTCAATCTCAAGGCCCGGCTGGACGCGGCCCGCGCCAAGTTCGTGCGTCCGGAAAGCCGTCTGGCGGCGGTCTATCGCAAGCCGATCACGCTCGAATTCCGGGACGCGCCGCTGCGATCGGTGTTTGACGTGGTGGCCAAGGTGTCCGGCCTGAACTTCTTCTTCGACCGCGAAATCCGGCCCGATCTGAAGGTGACGGTGCTGGCGAAGAACACGTCCATCGAAGACGCCATCCGCCTGCTGCTGGCCACCAACCAGCTCGAGCAGAAGGTGCTCAACGAGAACACCATCCTCATCTATCCCAACACGCCGCAAAAGCTCAAGGACTATCAGCCGCTGGTGGTGCGGTCGTTCTATCTGACGAATGCGGACGTCAAGGCGGTCTCCAACACCATCAAGACGCTGGTGAAGACCAAGGACCTGGTGGTGGACGAGCGGCTGGGCATTTTGATGATGCGCGACACGCCCGAGGCGGTGCGCATGGCCGAGCGCATCGTGGCGCTGCAGGACCTCAGTGATCCGGAAGTGATCCTGGAACTGGAGGTGTTGGAGATCAAGCGAACACGCCTGTTGGAGCTGGGCATCCAGTGGCCGGGCCAGATCAAGCTCGCGCCGCTGCAGACGGACAACGCGCCGCTGACCCTGTCTCGCCTGAAGAACCTGCGCGGCCCCGATATCGGCGTGACGGTGGGGGACACCCTCATCAATGCCCGCAAGGAAGACTCCGACGGCAACGTGCTCACCAATCCTCGCATCCGCGTGCGCAACAAGGACAAGGCCAAGATCCTCATCGGCGACCGCGTTCCGGTGGTCACCACGACCAGCACGGCCACAGGCTTCACGGCCGAGTCGGTGAGCTACCTGGACGTGGGTCTGAAGCTGGAAGTCGAACCCAACATCTATCTGGACGATGAGGTGGCCATTAAGGTGAACCTGGAGGTCTCCAGCCTGGTCCGGGAACTGGTGAGCAAAAACGGCACGACCTCCTATCAGATCGGCACGCGGGGGGCATCCACCTCGCTGCGACTGCGGGACGGAGAAACCCAGATCCTGGCCGGCCTGATCAGCGACGAAGACCGGTCCAGTGGCGCCAAGGTGCCGCTGCTGGGAGAACTGCCGGTGGCCGGTCGCCTGTTTGGCAGCCAGAAGGATGACAAGCAGCGGTCGGAGATCATCCTGTCGATCACGCCGCACATCGTGCGGTCGCTGCGCCGTCCGGATCTGGCGGCGGCTGAGTTTGCGTCCGGCACGGAAAGCAACATCGGGGCGCAGGACTTGCAGCTGTCCATCCTGCCGCCGGAGACCAAGACGCAGGATGCAAAGGGCAGCGCAGGCGCAGGCGCTCCAGCAGGTGCTGCGGGCGCTGCCGGTGCGGCTGCTGCAGGCAGCTCGACCCCGAATGCCATGGCCTCATCGGTCAACGGTGCACCCGTAGCGGCTGGCGGGGCGGCAGCCGCCGCTGCGCCGGGCGCTGTGGTGCCGGCGCCTGTGCCTGTACCGGCGCCCACGAACGTGGTGCCGTCCGCGACCAACAACGGGCAGATGCGGCTGCAATGGCAGGCGCCAGCGCAGGTGAAGGTCGGTGAGCAGTTCAGCGCGGTGCTGCGCCTGACCAGCCAGGGACCGGTGCGCGGCATGCCGGTGCTGGCGGGTTTTGATCCACAGCTGCTGCAGGTGGTCAGCGTGACGGAGGGCGACTACTTCAAGCAGGGCGGCACCGCGGTGAACTTCAGCCAGCGCGTGGACCCTGCGCAGGGCAAGGTCTTCGCCGCCGCCGTGCGGCAGAGCGCCGACAGCGGCATCAACGGCACCGGCGGGGTCTTCACCGTGACCTTCAAGGCGATCAAGGCCGGGACGGGGCGCCTGAGTGTCCTGTCCGCCACGCCCGAGCCGCAGGGTGCGCCGCTGCCGCTGCCGATCGAACACGTGATCAAGGTCGGGCCATGAAGCGCCAGCGCGGGTTCACCTTCATCGAACTCATGATGACGCTGGCCATCATGGGTGTGCTGGTGCTGGTGGCGGTGCCGATGGCGCAGTTGTCGGTGCAGCGCGAGAAGGAGCGTGACCTGCGCCTGGCATTGGCCCAGATCCGCGAGGCCCTCGATGCCTACAAGCGGGCCGCAGACCAGGGCCGTGTGATGGTGCGGCTGGGCGAGAGCGGCTACCCCAAGAGTCTGGAGGATCTGGTGGAGGGCGTGCCGGACCAGCGCAGCCCGTCGCGGCAGAAGATGTACTTTCTGCGGGCCTTGCCGCGGGACCCGATGCATCCGGACCACGACCGCAAGGTGGCCGACACCTGGGCACTGCGCAGCTATGCATCGCCGCCGGACGATCCGCAGTCGGGGGACGACGTGTTCGATGTGTATTCATCGTCCGACGCGGTGGGGCTCAATGGCGTGCCCTACAAGAAATGGTGAGCGGGATGAGGGAATCCTTCAACAAGCGGTGGTGTGGGACCTCAGGCTTCACGCTGGTGGAGCTGCTGGTGGTGATGGCCATCGTGGCGCTGCTGCTGACGATTGCCGCTCCGCGCTACTTTGGGTCCCTGGACAAGTCCAAGGACGTGGCGCTGGCTGAGAACCTGAAGGTGCTGCGCATCACGCTGGACCGGTTCTATGCCGACAAGGGACGTTATCCGGACACGCTGACCGAGCTGGTCGACCAGAAATACCTGAGGCAGGTGCCGACCGACCCGGTGACCGGCACTGACACCAGCTGGGTCTTGGTGCCGCCCAAGGACGGCGCGCAGGGCGCCATTGCGGATGTGAAAAGCGGGGCCACCGGGTCGTCGCATGATGGTCGAGGGTATGAGACGTTCTGACCCTCGGCGGCCGCATCGGCCGGATCAGCCCCAACGGCTGCATCGGCTTCAGCGACCGCCGCAGCGCGCTGCGGCAGCCGGCTTTGCCTATCTGTGGACCCTGCTGCTGGTGGCCTTCATGGGCATCGGACTGACCGTGGCCGCCGAGGTCTACACCACGGCAGCGCGCCGCAGCCAGGAGCGCGCGCTGCTCAACGTGGGTCATCAATTCCGACGGGCCATCGAGCGGTATTACGAGAGTGCGCTGGTGGCCGGGCAGCATCAATATCCCGCCACGCTGGACGACCTGCTGCGGGACAACCGCGTGCCCGGCATTCAGCGCCATCTGCGGCAGGTCTTCGTGGATCCGATCACCGGCAAGGCCGAATGGGGGGTGGTGCGTGTGGCCGGACGGATTGTCGGGGTTTACTCGCTGTCCGAGCAGGCGCCGGTGAAGATCGACAACTTCGAGGCGGAGGACATGTCCTTCCGCGGCAAGAAGAAGTACAGCGACTGGGTGTTCACCTATCCGGTGGACCTGCTGCTGCGCGACCCGGCGCAGGGCGGCTTGCCCGGGCAGGGCGCGGCATCCGGCGCAGCGCCGGGTTTTGGACCGGGTACCAGTGCCAGCGCGCCCTTCATGGGTGCGAGCGAGGCGTCGTCTCCGGTGGGGACGCCGCCGGGTGGTTTCATTTTTTCGAGCGACAGTCCACAGCGATGAGAGCGATATTGAAGGTGAGTCACTGCTGGGCGGTCGTTGGGGCGGGCATGCTGTTGATGACACTGTCCTTGCCCGCGCTCGCGAGCAAAGAACTGACAGTGCCGATGCCCGATGCGCTCAAAGGCGTGCAGCAGTCCGGGATGTCCTGCCAACGCGACGATGTGCAGCGGGGCGTGAACGGCACCTCTCAGGCCCCGACGTCAGCGGCACGTCCGTCCGCCGATCTCGGCTGCATGATGGAGCCGTCGCAGTGGCCGAGCTTCGCAGGCAAGAAGACGCCGCTGATGGTGGATGTCCGCGCCAGCGCTGAGTATGAAGCGGCCCATGTGGACGGTGCCTTGAACGCCTCGGTCGTGCAGCTCAAGGTCAAGCCCTATCTCAAGGATCGGGCTGTGGTGCTGATGGGCTCCGGAAAGGCCGAGGAAGAGCTCTACATGGCCTGCGCGGCCTTGAAGCAACAGGGCTTTTCGCAAGTGCGCGTGCTGCGTGGCGGCATCGCCCGCTGGCAACTGCTCGGCAAAGAGCTGGTGGGGCGGTCCATCGGCCCCGCCAGCGTGCCTTCGCTGAAGGCCGCAGAGCTGTGGCAGGAGGATCAGTTCGAAGCGAATGTCGTGCTGCTGGCGCCGTCCCATGCGTCCTTGATGGCTCAGCTGCCGTCAGCGATCTCGGTCAAGGCCCTGGATGCGCCGACCATCAAGGCCGTGCTCGAGCGACGGAAGAAGGAAACCAGGAATGCGCCGCTGGCGTCGGTGGTGGTGGTCGGCGAGAGCTCGGACACGGCCCTGCAAGCGCTGAGTGCTGCACTGCCGGGTGTGCCGCTGCTGAGCTACACCGAGCCTGTCACCGCCTACCAAGCCGAGATGCGGCAACAGCAGGCCGCGTGGACGGCATTGGCCAAGGGGCCCAAGCAGTTGCCCTGCGGGCGATGAGGGAAGGCAGCGCGTGGCATTGAACCGACGTCATTGCTTGAAGGGACTGGCCGGCGGACTGGTGCTGGGGGCCGAGCGCGGCTGGACGGCGGCTGTGGCGCAGGACGATGACACGGTCAGCGGGCCGAAGCGGCAGCTCAGGTTCACCCTGACGATGCGCAATCCCTCCGGAGACACGCTCACCGACCAGACGGTGTGGATGTATCTGCCCCTCAAGGACACGGCCACGCAGCATCTGAGCAGTGTCCGCGTCAGCATGCCGCATCAACTGTCCGTGGATCCACTGGGCCACAGCCTGCTGCGTCTGCAATTGCCGAGCCTGGCGGCCTTCTCGTCCAAGGTGGCGACGGTGCAGTGCGAGGTGGCATTGAGAGCCGAGCCGCTGCGCACACCCGCGCCGGCTGGCACTGATTGGCTGACTCCGGAGCGCTGGATCGAATCTGATGACGCGCAGGTCCGCACCCTGGCCATGACGCTCAAGCAGGACACGACGGGCCAGACGCTGGACGCCATTTATGAGTGGGTCAGTGGCCAGCTGACCTATGCCGGATATCTGGCCGACCCCATTGGGGCGCGCCAGGCGCTCATGAAGCGATCGGGCGACTGCACCGAGTACGCCTACCTCTGCACAGCACTGGCAAGAGCGCTGGGCATTCCAGCGCGACCGGTGGGCGGCTATGTGGTCAGCAGCAGTGCGGCGCCGCGCGCGGAGGACTATCACGACTGGACCGAGGTGTATGTCGACGGCAACTGGCGCGTGATGGACGCGCAAAAGGGCTGCTGGCGAGACACCGGTGCGGATTACATCGGGTTTCGGATTCACAGACCGGTGGCGTCGAATGCACTGGGATTGGCAACGAGATTCAAGGTGGACGGAAGTGTGGATGTGAGGATTTGACGCAGCCGCTGTCGGGGGGGCTTGTGGTGAGCCACGCCCCCTAAAAGTGACCAAAGAAATTTGGTGATTCGCACAATCACTGCAAGAATCTTCGCGTTTCTTTACGGCAACCTTCACCCATAGAAGGTGAGTCACCGCTCGGGGTGGGCGAGTGACCGGGCCCAAGATGCAGAGGGAGCATGATGAAAAGATCGGGGAGTTTCTCCGCGGCGGCGCTCGTCCGCTCGGTCGGCCGCGTCCTGTTGCAGCGAGCAATCGCCTATGCGCAGACGCTCCTTCATGGCATGCGGCTTGTGCTCCTGGGGCTGCTGCTGGCCGCCGGCAGCGCAGCGCAGGCAGGCATCAACACCGGTCTGGTCGGGGACGACGTGACCGCGGGGCCTTTCCCCATCGGCTTCACCTTCAATCATTACAACCAGCCGTTCACCCAGTTCTATGTGACAACGAACGGGCTGATTCAGTTCTCGTCGCCGACGACTGCCTACAACAACGCCTGCTTGCCGGCGCTCTCCAACACCATCTTCGTCTTCTGGGACGACCTGCGGACCGACGTCTCCGGACAGCCCACCGGCAAGATCCAGTACGAGACGATCGGGGAGGCCCCCAATCGCAAGCTGGTCGTGCAATGGACCAACCAGTACTTCTACGGCTCCAACCTGCCGATGGGCACCTTCCAGGCCGTGCTGCATGAAGGCAGCAATCAGATCACGCTGCAGTACCGCTATCTGCGGGAAACCCTGAGCACCGGCGGAAGCGCCACCATCGGCATTCAAGGCCCCTCCAACCTCTCGTCCTCCGTCGGCTGCAACCAGCCCAATGCCATTGCACCCCTGCAGGCCATCAACTTCGTGCCGGATGCGGGCGGCACGACCTACCAGGTCGACACCGCCGCCCCCTACGAATTCATCGACATCTCGGGCCTGACGCCCGAGGCGCCCCAGGTGGCCCGTCGCTACTCCAACGCCGCCCCCACCTGGACCTGGGCCAAGGTGCCTGATCTCAACACCTATCAGATCGAAATCCAGAACGAAGCGGGCGACGTCCTGCTCACGCAGACCGTGGGCAATGTCAGCAGCTTCACTTGGGCCGACGGACTGGTGGCTGGGGCCACTTACCGCGCGCGGGTGCGCGGCAGCGTGAACAGCGGAGGCACCTGGGAGCTGTGGTCCGGGCTCAGCCAGCCCGTGACCATCGACCTCGCGTCCCCCACCGGTCAGATGCAGCCCTCAGCGCAGACGGGGCCGACCACCGTGGACTGGCGCTTCTCCGCCGCAGACGCCCTCAGCGGCGTGGATCAGATCCGGCTTCAGATTGCCGCTGACGCTGCATTCACCACGCTGCTGGTCGACACGACTCTTTCCAGCAACAGCAGTGCATACACCTATTCCTCGGCAGTGGCCGGGCAGCGCCTGTTCGCTCGCATCATCGTGCGCGACCAGGCCGGCAACCAGTCCGAGCCCAGTGCCCCCACCGAAGTGTCGGTGCTGCCTCCGCCGCAAGCGGCATTCACGGCCAGCGCACTGACCGGTGAAGCGCCGCTCAATGTGGTGTTCCAGAATCAATCGTCGGGCGAGACCACCAGTTTCCAATGGAGCTTTGGCGACGGACGCACCAGTGGTGCGGCCAATCCCAGCATCCGTTACAGCCAGCCCGGCACTTACACCGTGGTGCTCCGCGCCACCGGGGTGGGCGGTTTCACGCAGGTCAGCCGTGACATCGTGGTGACCCCCGACCTCACCCAGCCGGTGGTGCAGGCCCCGACGATCAACGGCGTGCCGCTGAGCAGCCCGCTGCTGCTCCAGAAAACGGAATCCCTGCGCTTTGCGGTGTCCGACGCCAGCGGTGTGGCCAGCGTGCGGGCCGAGCTGTCCGGCGCTGCACTGACGCTGCAGGGCCTGGGCAGTGACACCTATCAGCTCAGCATCGACCCGCTGCAATTTGCCAACGGCGATTACCTGCTGTCCCTGATCGTGACCGATACGGCCGGCAACACCACCACCTACACCGCTGCTGTCAAGATTGACCTGCCGCCGCCGGCAGCCCCCGTGCTGACCAGCACCTTGCCGGCACGCACCAATCAAGCCACGGTGCGGGTGCGCGGTAGCAGCCCACTCGGCGCACAGGCGCAGTTCCTGGTGAACGGTGCACCGCAGTCCGACTGGGTGACCATCACTGCGCAAGTGTTTGAAGCCGATGTCTCGCTGAGCGAAGGTCCGAACCAGATCACGGCGGTGGTGCGCAACAACCGAGGCACCAGCGGGGTCAGCCAGCCACTGGCGATCGTGCTGGATACGTCCAAGCCGGCCGGCCCCACGTCACTGACCGCGAGCTCGCAGGCCCAAGGCAAGATCAAGCTGGCGTGGACACCGTCCAAGGATGCTGCGTCGGTGGGGCATCTGGTTTGGCGGGCCGCGGCACCGTTCGACACTCCGGCACAGGCCAGCCTGGTGACGCCGTCGCCGTTGAGCGGATCGAGCCTGGAAGATCTGCCGCCGCTCGATGGCCTCTATTACTACCGCGTGGCTTCGGTCAATGCATTGGGTACCTACAGCGCACTGTCCAACGTGGTTCAAGCCTCCGCGGACAACACGCTGCCGCAGGCGGTCTCCATCGTCTACACCTCCCTGGGCAAGGTGGATGCCGCCACCGGTCGTTATGGCCAGGGCCGCGTCAACCTGGTGCTGACCACGAGCGAGCCGTTGCAGACCATTCCCTACCTGTCGGTGGTGCCGCAAGGCGGCGTGCCGATTCCGGTGGAACTGGTCCGGGCCAGCGACACGGTCTTCAACGGCAACTTCCTGCTGGATGCCAATACGCCGTCCGGCGTGGCCAATGTGCTGTTCTCTGCCCGGGACCTGGTGGGCAATCGCGGCACCGACGTGCTCAGTGGCGCGACGCTGCGGGTGGATACCGAAGGCCCGGTACTGTCCAGCATCACGCTGAACCCGGCTTCGCCGCTCAAGAACGAGGGCGGCTCGGCTGTGCAGGCCACCTTGGTGTTCAGCAAGGCGCCGGCTCAAACGCCGCAAGTGAGCTTCCTGCTGTCGGGCCCGCTGCGCACGCCGGTGAGTGTCGGGGCGCTGACGCCGGTCAATGCCACCACCTACACCGTCAGCTTCCGGCTGCCGAGCGATGCAGGCCTGGCGGGATCGGAAACCCTCAGCTTCAATCAGCAAGCCCGTGACGACTTGGACAATGTCTCGTCCAAGGTCTCGGCCTTCAATCGCTTCCAGGTCTACCAGGGCACGCTGCCGCCGCTGGACGCGCCGTTCGGCTTCAGTGCCAAGGCCCAGCCGGGTGGCAAAGTGCGTCTGGCTTGGCAAGCGGTGACGGATGCCATCAGCTACCAGATCTACCGACAGTCCGGAGAAACCGGCCTGCAGCCGCTGGCCCGCAGTGCCGGCATTGAATACATCGACCAGACGCCGGCGGATGGCCGCTACAGCTATGCCGTGGCCACCGTGCGTCAGGCCAATGGACAGGAGTCGCTGTCGGCACAGACGGCAGCGATTGAGGTGGTGGCCAGTGCCACCGCGCCGGGCGCGCCGCAGAATCTGGCCTTGACGCTGACGGGGCAGGGCGTCTATGCCGCCTGGCAGCCGCCGCTCAACAGCTCGGTGGACTACTACAACCTCTATCGCGCCACCGGGACCGCCATCACCAACATTGAAGGTCTCACGCCGCTCAAGACGCGGATCAAGACTCCGCAGACCTACGACACCACGCCGTCGCCCACGCAAGGCGCGTACGTGGTGACCGCGGTGGACGCGGCGGGCAATGAGTCTCCCATCTCCAATTCCGCGTATCTCAACGCCAGCCTGCTGCCGGTGCGGGATGTGCGGGTGGAGCAACTGGGCAGTGAATTGCCCACCATCAGCTGGTCCGCGCCCAACGGCTCGGTCAGCGGCTACCTCGTCTATGTCGGACCGGACAGCAGCCGGACCCGTCTGACGCCCAGCCCCATCACCAGCACCCGCATCACCGACACCGGCTTCACCGCCGGAGAGCGCCGCTACTCCATCGCTTCTGTGGACGCGAATGGCGTGGAATTGCCGCGCACGGTCGTGCTGCCGAACCTCAGCAGCCAGATCGTGTCGGGCTTGCCGATCAAGCGTGGCGTGATCAACAAACTGCAGGTGCAGTTGAGCAATGTGTCGGCCATGAGTGTATCCGGGGTGCGTGCCGTCGTGCGACTGCCCACCAATCGAGACGCGACCCAGTTCAAGGATCACAAGTCGGCGGCCCTGACCCTGGGGCCCAATCAGACCCAACTGGTGACGGTGATCGTGGGCGGTTACGCTGATCTGCCGAGCGCCCCGTCGGCCGAAGTGGGCGTGGAAGTGACCAACGAGGGTGAGTCGGTCAAGATCGCTCGCAGTCAGACCGTCGATGTGACCGAAGGCTCGCTGGTCGTGGGCATGGCCACCGACGAATTCACGCGCGGCGGGTCCGGCAAGGTCAAGCTGACCATCGAGAACACCGGCGAGGTGGACGTCGAGCTGCTGACCGCCACCGGCAATGGTGCCAATGAATCCACCGAACTGCGTTTCAAGCTGCTCGATGGCGACAACAACATTCTGGCCACGCAGGCCTACAAGCAGGTGTTTGGCGCCAATGTGGTCACGCTGCCCAATGGGCTGACAGTGGCGCGCATTCCCGCCGGCAGTGCCTATGTGTCGGACACCTTCAACCTGAATGTGCCGGCCGCCAGCCCCAACAGCATCCGGGTCCGCCTGGAGGTGGACAAGCTCCGCTACCACAGCGGCCAGGAGGATGAAGTGCAGATCACCGGTCGCGGCTCGGAGCGCACGGTGTCGCTCTCGGACACGGCCTATCTCGGTGAGGTGACGCAGGTGGGCCCGATCTCCAGTTATGGGGACCAGGACATTCTCATCAGCGGTCGCGCGCTGGACCGCAGCAGCCGTCTGCCGCTGCCCAATACGCGGCTGAAGTTGATCCTGAACCAGCAGGGCTTCGAGCGCAGCTTCAATGTGCTGACCGATGGGTCTGGCGAATTCACCTACACCTTCAAGCCGACCCTGACCGATGCCGGCCTCTACAAGGTCAGTGCCGTGCATCCGGACATCACCGACCGGCCGGAACAGAAAGCCTTCACCATCAACCGCGTGACGGTGGGACCGACGCCGTTCAAGCTGGACCTGCCGAGGAACTATGCCTTCACCCTTGCGCTGACCGCGAAAGCGGGCGTGGGCACCTCAGCGACGAATGTGCGCCTGGTGCTGAATGCGGCCTCGCAGCCCACCGGTCAGATTCCAGCGGGCGTGCGGGTCGATCTGCCGCCGCCGGTGTCGTTGACCGAGCGTCAGACCCTGAATCTGCCGGTGCAATTCACCGCCAACAATGAGGCGCAGCCCACCGGCGCGCTGATTCTGGATGTGCTGAGTGATGAATATGGCAGCACACCGATTGGCCAGGTGCGGGTGGACTTTGCGCTGTCGGAAGCCAAGCCTTATCTGGTGAGTACCCCCAGCCTGGTGGAGACCGGCCTAGTGCAGGGCGGCAGCCAGGTGGAATCGGTGACGGTGAAGAACAACGGATTGCAGGACGCGATCAATCTGCAGTTTGTGTTGACCAAGGCCGACGGCAGCCCCGCGCCGACCTGGGCCAGTATCGGCAGTGCCGCCAATGGCACGCTGGCGATCGGCCAGAGCCGTGCGGTGGACCTGGCGTTCTCGCCGCCGTCCGGCACGCCGGAGGGCGTGTATGAATTCAAGCTCACGGTCAGCGGGGACAACCTGTCGACCCAGAGCCTGAATGTCTACGTGAGCCTCACGCAGAGCGGCCAGGGCAATGTGCTGTTCAAGGCGGCGGACATCTACACCGCCACCATCGGCAAGGACGGGAAGCTGATTCCTGGCCTGGCCGGCGCCACCATCACCCTGCAGAACGAGGATGTGGCCACCGTCACGCAGGAATTGCAGACAGACAGCCTGGGCGAGGCGCTGTTCCAGAACCTGCCGGCGGGCCGCTACAAGTTCCGGGCGCGCGCCAGCAACCATCAGGAGATTGGTGGGCGGGTGCTGATCAAACCCGGCATCACCGCCAACCAGCCCGTCTTCCTGGACTACAACCTGGTGACGGTGGAATGGAGCGTTCGTGAAATCACCATCCAGGACCGCTACGAGATCACGCTCAATGCGACCTTCGAAACCGACGTGCCCGCGGCGGTGGTGGTGATGCAGCCCACCAGCATCAACCTGCCGAAGATGTCGGCCGGCGATGTCTATTACGGCGAGCTCAACCTGACCAACTACGGTCTGATCCGCGCGGACAACGTCCAGCAGCGACTGCCGCAGAGCGACGCCTTCTTCCGCTATGAGTTCCTGGTGGACGTGCCCAGCACGCTGGAGGCGAAGCAGCGGGTGGTGATTCCGTATCGCGTGATTGCGCTGCAGCCGCTGGATGCGGCGGCCAGCAGCGGAACGGCCTCGGGCGGCGGCTGCTACAGCTACAGCAATGTGTTTGCCGTCAGCTGCGACTTCCAATGCGCCAATGGCAGCAAGTCCTCCTGTGGCGCGTCCTCCAGCTGGTTCGCCGTGAGCAGCAGTTCCTGCCCGGGTGGTGGCGGGGGCGGGGGTGGCGGCGGTGGTGGTGGTGGCGGCTGGGGCGGTGGCTTCGGCGGCAGTGGCTCCAGTACCCCCATCAAGTTGAAGGGGAAGAAGTGCGTTTACGTACCCAAGGGTGGGATGCAATGCGATTGATGGACAGCGAAGCAATGAGTCACCGAATGGCAGACCTGTGGAGACGGACTTCCTTTGCCTTGAGCCTGGGCGTGTGCTTGGCACTGGGGCCCCTCCTGGCATCAGGGCAGACCAAACCGTCTGCCAGTGGTGCCGCCAGCGTGACCGGCCTCACCGTGACTCAGCCGAATGGCTATGCGGTGATCAGCATGGACGATATGCACCTGATGACGACGGCTGGCGAAGTGCGCTGGGCTCGCGTGTGGGACGGGCAGGAATGGAAGTTCCAGCCACATTGGGAGAGCCTTTCCCAGAGTTGGAAGAACCTCACAGGTAGCCAGTCGGCGGACACCACTGCCGGTACTGTGTCCGACGGCAGTGCGGGCAGCAGCTCCAGCGCGGGCGGGGCTTTGTCGTCCAGCAGCAGCGGGGGCGGCGCCGGCAGCGGTTGCTGGGTCTGGGTGGACGAAGACTGGCAGCCGTCGATCGGCACCGCCATCATTGGTGGGATTCCTGAAGTCGGCCCCATGGTGCCGGTGCGGACCACGCCGTTTAATCGGTTAATGGGTGAAACCAGCCTGGACTATCCGCAACCGCAGCGCGTGAGCGTGGACTTTGCGAGCCTGTGTGCCGGCTCCAGCGTGGCCAGCGGTTCCAGCTTTCGTGACACCGAAGGCATTCGGCGTATCAACGAACTTTACCTTGGCGACAGTGGCCGCTACGCCTTCAGTAATCGCAGCGTCCTGGAGAAGCGGGCCGTGCAGCAAATGCCCGTGGATTCAGCTGCGGCGATCTATAGTCAACTCTCGACAGGCCGTCTTGCAATCGTCCCGCAGACCAACGAACGGGGCTTCCGTTGGATCGACCGCGGAGGGGACTGGATCGACTACAACACCCAAGGGCAGATGGTGGCCTATGGTGACCGCAACAACAATGTGGTTCGTCTGGTACGTGACACGGCGGGCGTCTTGCGCGGCGTGGTGGATGCCGGTGGACGCGTGCTGTGGAGTCTGCATTACACCGGAGAACTGCTGAGCGAGATCCGAGACTATCCGGCGAGCGGTATTGCCGGCGATCTTCCCAGCCGCAATGTCAAGTATCAGTACGACGACAAGAACCGACTGATCAAGGTGACCGACGTTCGGGGTTTTGTGACCCAGTACGACTATGACGTCGGAAACCACATCATCAAGATCACTGACCCCGAAGGCCGAGTTGAAAAGCTCGCCTACAGCGGCGACACGGTCAAGCAACGCATTGCGCCGGACGGAGCGGTCACCGACTACCTCTTCGATTACGACGACGCCAACAAGCAGTTCATCAGCAAGGTGACCGGCCCGGAGACGGCGGCCGGGCGCCGGGTGGATGACTTTACCTACAACCGGGTGGGGCAGTTGGTGCGGCAGATTGTGAATGGTCGGACCGAGGTGGAGGTGCGCTACGACACCGGCGCACGCGCCGAGCTGAGCACCAACGCGCGCGGATTCACTACCCGTACGACTCGGGATGAATACGATCAGACCATCGAAGTGATGCTGCCAGACGGTGGGATTAAACGGAGAACCTATTCTCCCGTGCATCTTGAAGTGACGGAGGAGATCGACGTCCTCGGTGTGAAAACGCTCTACGAATACGACTCACGTGGGAATCTGATCGTCAAGACTGAGGCTGCAGGGACCCCGGATGAGCGTGTCACGAGCTATACGCGTAACACGCTGGGGCAGATGACGGCCATGAAGCGCAGAGGGCGCACGGAGTCATCGGGGACGGTGACGGCGGATGCCGTGTGGGAATTTTCATACGACGCGCTCGGACAGCTCAGTGTCATCACGGATCCGGAAGGTCACGTGCGGCGTTTTGAGTACAACCGGTTCGGCAACTTGTTGGCAAGTGTGGATCCCCTGGGGAACACCACCCGCTTTGAGGTCGACGCGGCTGGCAATGTGCTGACGGAGACTTCACCGCTCGGTCACCGCAAGGCCTACGCCTATGACAAGGTTGGAAACCTCACGGCCGAAACCGATGCTGTTGGAAAAACGGCCCTCAAGGGCTATGACGCCATGAACCGGCCGCTCCGAACGACGAATCGTGTGGGCGGTGTGGCGAGGGTGCAGTACAACGGCCAGGGTCTGCCGGTTCTTGAGGTGGATGAAGATGGCGTGCAAAACCAGTTCAGCTACGACAGTTTCGACCGCATCGAAAGCATCGTGGACGCCCTGGGCCATGTCGTTCGATTTGGCTATCAACTCGACGACGGTAGTGAAAGCGGCCTGCTTGGCAGCTTGGGCGATCCGGTTCAGGCCGACTATCCCGGCTTTCAGCAAATCAACCGGTTGGATGCCTTGGAGCGTCCCACCAGCCAGACGCTTCGGTACTCCAGTCGGAAGGGGTTACAGGCGAGTACCACGAGCGCGACTTACGATCTTCGTGGACAGGTCGTGGCCGAGACAGATGCGCAAGGACAGCGTCGAACCCATCGTTATAACTCCCTCGGATTGAAGGTGGAGACGTTGGATGCGCTGGGCGGCAGTACGCGCTATGCCTACGACGTTGCCGGAAACCTCCTGGTGGTGACGAATGCGCGAGGTCACACCCACAGCTTTTCCTACGACCGCAACGGACGCATGGTCACCGAAAAATTGCCCATGGGCCAGACCATTCGTTATGAATATGACGCAGCCGGGCGTCTTGTCAAACGCACGGACCGGCTGGGGCGTATTCAGACCTACACCCACGACGCCGACGGACGCGTTGTGCGCGTCGAGTACGCAGGTGCGGATGGCACGCTTGTGAGGGTTCTGACGCAGTCCTGGGACGCGAATAGCCTTCTGGTCGGATGGAGTGACAAAGACATCCTCCTGAACGCCACGACCGTCGGCATCATGAGTTATGACGACGCAGCCCGGAAGCGCTCGGAGTCCATCACGTTTCCGTCGTCAACGAGCCTGAGCTACCAGGTTGACTACAGTCCTTCAGGAAGGAAGACGCGGCTGATCTGGCCGGACGGCACGGAGGTGCAGTACGGCTATAGCGCTCATGGTGAGCTGGACAGTGTTCTGATTCCCGGAGAAGGGCTGATGAGCTTCGGCGACTTTTCCTGGACAAGCCCGACCCAGGTCACCCTGCCGGGGGGAGGCTTACAGCTCCGGACACTAGATGGACTGTTGAATCTGGAGGGGCTCACTGCCAATACACCAAGCCAGCAGACCACATTGAAACTGGACAATGAATTCGGCAAAGCCCAAGAGTTGCAGATCCGTCGCCGCACCGATACCTTCAATAGCACTAGCAGCACCGCCGCAGATCAATTCCGCTATGACGCGGACCTGCGGCTGATCCAATGGACACGCTCGGTGGGAACGGAATCCTCCACCGTGGACGAGTTGTATACGCTCGATGCCGTTGCCAACCGCGTGCGGCAAAGCACGGTGGCTGGCCCCTGGGTCTATGATGACAATGGGCGTCTCACACAGATCGGACAGGGAGCCTGCGGGCAGGCTGGCGTGACCTGCTATGACTATGACGAAGCAGGAAGTCTCACAAAAAAAACAACATCGCTGCGTATCGATCAATTCCGCTATGACCATCAGAATCGACTGACGGAGATCCTTACCGGCACCGGTGAGCCGGTCGCGCGCTATGGCTACGATCCGCTGGACCGTCGCATCTGGAAAGAGCAGTTCCGCGACCGTCAGGGCACGCCACTCCCGCAGTCGCAGCGCACCTACTACCTCTATGCGGACGAAGGACTTGTGGCCGAGGCAGTGCAGCCTATCGAGCTGAATGCGGACGGCAGCACGACCGCGCTTGCGGCTGCAAGCCTGACCGCCCAGTATGTGCCTCGACCGGAGCAGTCCTTCACCACGGGGACACTCCTGGTCAAGACCAAAGATAGTAATGACCAGGACATGGTGGCCTACTATCACCACGACCACCTCCAGGTGCCAATTCAGGCATCCGACAAGATGGGCAACGTGGTCTGGTCCGCCACATACACGCCATTTGGTCGAGCCACCGTCACAACGCCGATGGCCACACGCGAGCGCCCGGTCATCACCAGCCAGTTGCGGCTGCCCGGGCAGTACGAGGATGCTGAAAGCGGACTGCATTACAACTTCCGGCGCTATTACGATCCGGACGTTGGTCGCTACCTCACCGAGGACCCGATCGGACTAGACGGAGGCGTGAATCTGTACGGTTACGCCAATGCCAATCCGCTGCTCTATATGGACCCCCGTGGTGAAGTGGCTCCGGCGGTGGTGTGGGCAGCCCGGGCAGCGGCGGCGGCATTGGCGGCGGCCCTCAAACGGTGCGCCAAGGACCCGGTCTGCCGGTGTCGCGCGCTCTATGCCGCCTACAAGACGCCTTGCGCTATTCCCTGCACCCGAACCGGATCCTGCGCCTATCTGACCTTTGCCGCCGGTGCAGCGGAGATGTGCTACAGAGGGCGCAATTGGTACATAGCTGCCGGTTGCGACAAGCACATTCCCACGACAAAGGATCACCCCGCGGCTCGGGATCAGGCGGCTACGACTTATTCGAATTGCATCCGCGCCCGGGATGCAGCTTGCAAGGCCTGTGCACTGTGAAGTTCAAGAACGCTCCCTCCAATGGTGGAGAGCAATTGCTCCGCTACTTGAATGACTACCTGTCTGCCAGTGCGCTCAAGGAATTCCTTGAGGGTGAAGGATTTCATCCGCAATTGGGAGCCTTCCCCCCGGCTGAGATTCTCAGAATTATCGATTGCGGTCGGTATCCGACGTCGAATCTTCTTGACTTGGGGCAGGCGGTCTATGAGTGTGGAACTGATGCGCTCGAGCGATATGACCCGTATGTCCGCAAATTGGCAGCTTCCCTCTATGTTTATGTGCGACATGCCCGGGCTTGGGGCGGCAACTGGCAGGGAGAATACTGTTACCGGTTGATCGCTGATGCGATCGAGCAGGGGGACGCCGAGGCGCTCGAGGCACTGAAAGCCTTCTTTGAATGGCTTTGTACCTTTGTCGTGGCCGATGATCCGGCGAGTGACTATCCGCTGTACATGAGCTGGCTGCTGGTGACCTCCCGCTTGGGGCGCGAGCATGAGACGTTGGTCAGTGATGTTGTGAGCTATCTCCAGCAACGTCCGAGTGATCGGGATTATCTGATTGGGGATTCCTATGGATTCGGGGTAGAGAACTGGCTCGAGCTGGTGGAATGCATTCGGGATATGCCTGACGCCGAGCGCAGTCTGATCTGGGACCTGATTGATCAACCCGCTGCGCCGAACTCAGGATCTTGAGCGTTGGCGACGCCTGTCGGGTTGGCGACGATCGGACCAATCCACTGATCACGGCGACTCGCCCATCGGGACCTGCGAATGCAATGATGGCGAGCCGCAAATCCGCACTACCGTCCGTGATGGCCGTTCCCACCACAAGATCACGGATGCAGGACGACAGCAGTGAGTGAAATGGACATGAAACTCCCTGGGCGCACCCGGATCCGGGACGTGGTGATCGACGGCGTCAGGGTCCATCGGGTACTCAACATTGACGCGCAGGTCTCCAAGGCTTGCGCGGCGCTGTGGGCCACCGGGGGCTTCACCCAACTGCATGTGGGCAGCTATGAGAACCCTGGGCTGGATCGGCTGGATTGCCTGGATGATTTCTCCGGCATCACACGACTGCATGTGATGCTGCCGGACCACCGGGTGGATCTGTCGCCACTGAAGAAGCACGCATCGACCTTGATCGAGTACTTCTGCAATGACGAGTTGAACCCGCTGATTGAGGCGCGGGACTTCACGGCTTTGCAGTCGATCAGCCAGATCTGGGATTCGAAGCTGGACCTCGGTGATGGCACCTCGGCGTTGCGATCCTTGTTTCTGGACCGATACGCCCCCGCCGAGAAGGATCTCAGCCGGTTGCCCGAGGCTCCGTCCCTGAAGACGCTGGGCCTGCTCCGCTCGACTGTGACCAGTCTGGCGCATCTCGACAGATTTCCAGAACTCGAGAAGCTCAGCCTCACGATGGCCAAGGCGCTCACGTCGCTGGCGGCGCTGTCCGGCTGTGCAGGGCTGAAGTCGCTGGAGGTGGATGGCGGCAAGAAGATCCAGGATCTTCAGGCCAGCTTGTCAGGCTGCCGCAGTCTGGAGCGATTGGTGCTGATGAATGTGTCCGATCTTCAGGACGTCCGGTTTGTCGAAAAGATGCCGGAATTGCGGTGGCTGAACCTCATGGGCACGTCGGTCATCGACGGGGACATGACCCCGTTGATCGAGCATCCGCGGCTGGAGCATGTGGTGTTCACGTCCAGGAAGCACTTCAGCCATACCGAGGCGCAGGTGCGGGCGCTGCGGGAGCAGTCCCAGCGAGGAGCGTGACCTTGGGCTTGTGCGGACCGCTGGCGAAGGTCAAAAGAACGACAGAGTTTGTATATGGGAGGATTGGCATGTGCGGTGTTGCGGGCGCAACGATGAAAACTCGCGCCTTGGATGTCTTTGTGCGGCGGCTGAGGGCCTTCACTTTGGGCCTGGGAGCGGTTGGGGCGGCGTTTGTTGCCATGGCGCAGGCGAATGCGCCCATCACCCCCGGCTTGACAGTGACCCTTCCCAATGGCTACGCCAATATCAACGCGCAGGACATGCGCCTGATGACCACGGCGGGCGAGGTCCGCTGGGTGCGGATGTGGGACGGCCAGGAATGGAAGTTTCAGCCGCAATGGGAAAGTCTCTCTCAGAGTTGGAAGAACCTGACGGGCAGTCAGAGCGCTGACACCACGGCAGGCACGGTGTCCGGCGGTGGTGCTGGCAGCGCCAGCGGTGGCAATGTCGCGCTCACCTCCGCTGGCGGTGGCAGTGGTGGAGGTGGCGAGGGCTGCTGGGTGTGGGTCGACGAAGACTGGCAGCCCTCCGTGGGCAGCGTCTTGATCGGTGGGATCCCGGAAGTGGGTCCGATGATTCCGGCGCGCACGACTCCATTCAACCGTGTGATGGGTGAGGACGCGTCCGACTATCCGCCTGTGCAGCGCGTGAGTGTTGATTTCGGCAGCCTCTGTGCGGGCTCCAGCCTTTCCGGCGGCAGTAGCTTCCGGGATGCGGAGGGCATCCGGCGAATGAACGAGCTGTACCTGGGGGACAGCGGGCGCTATGCGTTCAACAATCGCTCGTCGCTGGAGAAACGACCGGTTCAGCAGTTACCCAGTGGCGGTGCGGCAAGCCTGTATGCGCAGTTGGGAACGGGCCGCATCACCCTGAGTCCGGCGACCAACGCCAAAGGCTTCCGTTGGCAGGATCGGGGAGGGGACTGGATCGACTACAACACCCAGGGTCAGGTCGTTGCCTATGGAGACCGCAACAACAACATGGTGTGGATGGTGCGGGACGGCGCCGGCATTCTGCGCGGTGTGGTCGATGCGAATGGGCGCGTTCTGTTCAGCCTTCACTACAAGGGCGAGCTGCTGGCTGAGATCCGTGACTATCCCGCAGCAGACATCAGCGGTGATCTGCCAAGCCGCAGTGTCAAGTACGAGTACGACAACAAGAATCGCTTGGTCAAAGTGGTGGATGTGCGTGGCAACACGATGCAGTACGCCTATGACGTCGGCAATCACATTACGCAGGTGACGGATCCTGAGGGCCGCGTGGAGCAGTTGGTCTACAGCGGGGACACGGTGAAGCAGCGTACCGCGCCTGATGGTGCGGTGACGGATTACGTGTTCGATTACGACGACGTCAACAAGCAGTTTCTTGCCAAGGTGACGGCACCGGAGACGGAATCCGGGCGGCGGGTGGAGGATCTCACCTACAACCGTGTGGGGAAATTGGTCCGCCGCATTGTCAACGGACGAACCGACCAGGAAATCCAATACGACACCGGCAGTCGCACTGAGATCTCCACCAATGCCCGTGGTTTTGTGACACGGACGACCCGCAATGAGTTCGGGCAGCCGATCGAGGTGGTCTATCCCGACGGCGGAGTGTATCGGCGAAGCTTTTCGGCAGTCCATCTTGAGATGGACAGAGAAATCAATGAGCTCGGTGTCACCACGCAGTATGTTCATGACGCGCAGGGCAACCCAGTCAAGAAGATTGAAGCCGTTGGTACCGTGGATGAGCGAACCACGGAATTCATCTTGAATTCGGCGGAGCGGTGGGTCCGGGTGACACGCAAGGGCGGTATTGATCCCGCAGGTGCGGCCATTGCAGACGCCAGCTGGTTGATCAACCTGGATGCTCAAGGCCAGATCAGTCAGACCACGGATCCAGAAGGAAATGTCCGCCGCTATCAATACGACCGGAGCGGCAACTTGATCCGATACGTCGACCCGCGTGGGAATGCCACGCGGCATGAGGTTGACGCGGCAGGTTTCATCATTGCCATGACCGATGCGGCAGGACGTACCCGCCGCTATCAGCGCGACATGGTGGGCAATGTAACCCTGACCACCGATGCCCGTGGTCAGCAAGTCTCTGTTACCTACGACGCGGACAACCGCCGAATGGACCAAGTCAATGCGGTTGGGGGTGTCCAGAAGGTCCGCTACAACGCTCAAGGCTTGCCGATCCAGGAAACGGACGAAGACGGCAGGACGACGCAAGCCGAGTTCGACAACTTCCTGCGCATGACCAAGCAGATTGACGCTCTGGGCCACATCACCACCTTCAGCTATGCCTTGCCAGACGGCTCCGATACGGGCGCAGTGGGCGCCTTGTTGGACCCGACCGAGACTCTCTACCCGAGCTTCACCCAACGCCAGCGCTACGACGCCATGGAGCGGCCGACCGCCCAGACCCTGCTGAACCCCAATCGACTTGGGACCGAGGAACTTGTGAGCACCACCACATATGACAAACGCGGCCAGGTGATCAGCGAGACGGACTCCAATGGCAAGACGCGTGGTTTCCAGTACGACGCGCTGGGCCAACTCACGCAGGTGACCGACAGTCTCGGCAACAAGACCGTCGCACGCTACGACGTGCGTGGGAACCTGATCCAGATCACCGACGTGAAGGGCAATGTCAACAAATTCTTGTTCGATCGGAACAACCGGATCGTCCGGGAGATATTCCCCCTGGGTCAGACCACAGACTACGCCTACGACGCCGCAGGCAACTTGGTCCGGACAGTGAATGCAAACGGGCATCTGACGGATTACAGCTTCGACGAGGTCAATCGGTTGATCGAGGTGAAGCAGACGAAGTCTGGCGGTGGCCTGGAGCGCACCACTCGCTACACCTGGGATGCGGAAGACCATCTGACAGCCTGGACCGATACGGACCACGGCCTCAATCAAGTCAGCAGCGCTGCGCTAACCTATGACGCGGCCGGTCGGAAGACCGAGGAGGCGGTGACTTACCCAAATGGCACCACCCTAAGCTACCGCTACGACTACAGCCCTGCGGGTTACGTGACGCGAGTGACCTGGGCGGACGGCACTGCCATTGACTACGCCTACAGCGGCCACGGCCAACTGCAGACGGTGTCGATTCCGGGGGAGGGCAACATTAGTGTGTCCGACTACAAGTGGGTGGAGCCTACCAAGATCACCTTGCCGGGCGGCAGCACCCAGAACCGCACCGTTGATGGGCTGCTGTACCTGGAAGAGCTCAAGGTTAAGTCGCCCAACCAGCAAACGGTGCTGAATGTTTCCAATACCTGGGGCAATGTCCAGGAGTTGAAGACGCAGACGCGCAGTGACACGGCTGGCGCCACCACCACCACCCGCAACAGCAGCTTCAGTTACGACGACGAAATGCGTCTTGTGGAGGCGCAAGCGGACAGCGGTGGCGTGTTTGGCACCGACACGGAACGTTTCACGCTGGACGGTGTTGGCAACCGCGTGACCCACAGCAAGGTGAGCGGCAACTGGATCTACGACGAGAACAATCGCCTGACGCGGATTGGCGATGGCAGTTGCGGTCAAAGCGGGGTGACCTGCTATGCCTATGACCAGGCGGGCAACCTCACGCAGAAACAGACCGCGACGCGTACGCTGCAGTACCGCTACGACACGCAGAACCGGCTGGTGCAGGTGCAGGAAGCCTCAGGCAATCTCATCGCCCGCTATGGATATGACCCGCTGCACCGTCGGATCTGGAAGGAGCAGTTCCGGGATCGTGACGGGCAGGTGTTGTCACAAGCCTTGAGGACCTTCTACCTCTACTCCGAGGAAGGTCTGCTGGCCGAGGCCGCGCAGCCCATCACGTTGCGGCAGGACGGCAGCGTGGTCGCAAGTGGCGCCTCTCAGGTCACTACCCAATACGGCTTCCGCCCCGGCAGTGAGTGGGGCACCGGTCCGCTGTTCATCAAGACGATGAACAGCAATGGTCAAGCCAGCTTCGGCTATTTCCACCATGATCAGCTCCGGACGCCGCTGCAGGCGACTGACGCGGCGGGGAATATTGTCTGGTCAGCCGAGTACAGCGCCTTTGGAAGGGTGCGTATCACGACACCCCTGGCGACAGCCAATCAGCCGACGATCCATATGAATCTGAGGCTGAGTGGTCAATACGAGGATTCTGAGACCGGTCTACATTACAACTTCCACCGCTATTACGACCCGGATACCGGACGCTACATGCAGCGCGACCCCATCGGGCTGGCAGGGGGGATGAATAGCTATACATACGTGGATGGAAACCCAGTCTCCTACGTCGATCCGACCGGGGAGATTGCGTTCATTCCCATCGTGATCGGCATTGGCGTGGGATATGCCTTCGACTACTTGTTGGAGAAGTACAAGAAGCAGCACTGCACCTGCGAGGACACTCCGGCCGGTGCTGCTGGTAACGCTGCAGCAGGCGGCGCAGTTGGAGGCACCGGTCCCTTTGCAAGCAAGCCAAGAGGCGGTGTTGCCGGCGGTGGTCCAGCGGGTAGAACCACTTCCACCATGAGCCAGTTGAATCACGCTGCGGCAAGGCGCGGCTGGTACTCCGTTGCCACGCGAAACGGTATTACCAAGGTTCTGCGGAAAGTGCCGTACGCAGGGGCCGCCTTAGCCGCATATGAGGTCTACGACGCCCTTTCTTGCGATTGATGCTGATGACAAACGACCTTTCGATCGAGTTGCGCGAATACCTGACGCGATGCGGTCTTTCACAAACCAAGATCGCCCAATGCAATGCCAGCACGCGGATGTATCACGATCTTGGACTCTATGGCGATATCGCGCAGGCCTACATGGAAGTGTTGGCCGAGCACTATCACGTCGACCTCAGCGGCTTCGAGTTCCAGACATTCTTCCCGGAAGAATTTGAGGGCAAGACCCTCCTGACCCGAGTGCTGTTCAGCCTCATCCCCTTTGCCAGCCACATTGCCAGACAGCGCGGCGAATGGCTGCCTCTCACCTTGGAGAGGGTTGAACGAGCGATTCTCAGCAAACGGTGGGAGTGAACCATAGCCACCCAACGCGTCGACCTGAAGACCAGTTCTCTCTTCCTGGCCCTTGAACTGGGCCAAGAGAACGCCGTGCTTCAGGACCTGAGCCGTGACTCGAGCCAACTGGCGCTTCGCGATCTGGACGGCAATACCCCGCTGATCAGGGCCGGATTCCTCGGCAATCTGACGATCACCAAGGAACTGTTGAAGCGTGGCGCTGACATCAATGCCAAGAACGACATTGGCTACACCGCGCTGCACTTCGCTGCGCAAGAGGGTCATGTCGATGTGGCCAGGCAACTCCTGGCCCAAGGCGCGGACGTGGACCCGCTCGACGTGCATGGGAACACCCCACTGTCCAATGCGGTCTACAACGAGCAGCATCCCCTCGTGAGTGTGCTGATCCAAGCCGGGGCCGACCCCGATCTCCAAAATGAGCACGGCGTGAGCCCGCGCGAACTCGCGGACAGCATGGGACTGGATCTCTGACCCTCCAATGACCGTTCGGGCCATCGAGCCCGGCCGAGGGGTGCTTCCTCAGCAGCCACCACCCCGCATCCCCCAAATGCCGTAGTCCATTGACGCGGCCTCGCCACACCCGACCCACTAGACTCAAATAGGAATAGTTCCTATCAACCTACTGGGTCGTCACTTTGCAAGTTCGCCGTTCTTGGTCATCCGTTGCCGCCTTGCGCCCGCTTGTCCTCGCCATGGGGGCATCGCTCGGCACCTCCGCCTGGGCTCAGGAGGCCCCGCAGTCCCCTCGCTCGTCAGAGCAAACGCCTCCCGCAAAGCCCGTCGCGCCTCGGTCACTCGAACGCGTCGTGGTCGAGGCCAGCGCCGACGCCTCCAAGGCCGGCCTCACGTCTTCGTTTGCCGGCGGCCAGGTGGCCCGGGGTGGGCGAGTGGGATTGCTGGGCAATCAGGACATCATGAACACACCATTCAATACGACGTCCTACACCCATGAGCTGATCCAGAACACGCAGGCGCATAGCGTCGGAGACGTGCTCTTGAATGACCCTGGCGTCCGCGTGGCGCGGGGTTTCGGCAATTTCCAGGAAAGTTATTTCATCCGCGGATTCATCCTCAACTCCGACAGCGTCGCCTACAACGGCCTGTATGGTTTGCTGCCGCGGCAATACATTTCCGCGGAGCTGTTTGAGCGCGTGGAAGTGCTGCGCGGAGCTTCGGCCTTCCTCAATGGGGCAACACCCAACAGCGACGCGATTGGGGGCTCCATCAATCTGTTGCCCAAGCGCGCTCCTGTCCAGCCGATTGAGCAGTTGACGGTGGGCACGGCAAGTGGCGGCCAGACAGTCTTGTCGGTGGACCTTGCCCGGCGTTTCGGTCCGGACAAGGCCACGGGCGTTCGCATCAATGCCGCCTCTCGCGCCGGAGATACGGCAGTGGACCGGGAGTCGGTGGACCTCGGCATGGGGTCGATCGGGCTGGACTGGCGCGGTCGTGACCTGCGGCTGTCGGCCGACGTCGGCTATCAGGACCATCAGCTCAAGCGCACCCGCACCAATGTGACGCTGGGCGCTGCGGTCACTGCAGTGCCCAAGGCGCCGGACAGCGCGGCCAATTGGGCGCAGCCATGGACCTATTCGAATGAACGCGATTGGTTTGGCAGTCTGCGCGGCGAAATGGACCTGGATCGGTGGCTGGGCGCGGGCGCAGCCGCCTGGTTTGCCGCGGGGGCCCGGTCCAGCGACGAGGCCAATTCCCTGGCCAACCTCACCCTGAGCAATGCCAGCACGGGCGCGGGAACCACCTCGCGTTTTGACAACACCCGAGAGGACCATGTCCGCACCGGTGAAGTCGGGCTGCGAGGGCAGTTGCAGACGGGCCCGATCCGGCACGAGCTGACGGCCGCGCTGAATGTCCTGCGCCTGGACAAGCGGGCTGCCTATGGCGTCTCCACCACCACGGCCACCCCCCGGCTGATCGCCACCGGTCTGTATGACCAGGGATCTGCGCCGCTCCCGGCGCTGATATTGGTGAACAATCGCCTGGAAGATCCCGCCACCACCGGCCTGAGCCGGCTGCGCAGCATGGCCCTGGCGGACACGCTGGTGATGCTGGACGACAGCCTTCGCCTGACCGTGGGCGCCCGGCACCAGTCGCTGGACTTGCGCACCTATGCCTACAACACCGGTGCGCCTGCAGCCCCTTATGACCGCAGCCGGACCAGCCCGATGGCCGGCATCCTGTTCAAGTGGAGCCCCTCGGTCTCGGCCTATGCGAACTACATTGAAGCCCTGACTCAGGGCGAGACTGCACCCAGCACCGCCACGGCCGCCATCGGCAAGATGCTGGACCCCTATGTGTCCCGGCAGAAAGAGTTGGGCATCAAGGTCGAACGGGACCGTCTGGGCGGTGCGCTGGCCTTCTTCACCACCGACAAGCCGCGAGGCGTCGTCACGGCGGACAAGGACTTCGTCGCCCAGGGGCAGGACCGTCACCAAGGCCTGGAGTTGACCGCTTTTGGCGAGCCCATGCCCCGCCTGAAGCTGCTGGGCGGCTTCACTTGGCTGGACGCCAAGCAGGACCGCACCGGTAGCGCGACGACCGACGGCAAGCGCGTGATCGGCGTGCCCCGTCAATTGCTGAACCTCGGCGTTGAATGGCAACTGCCCGGCGTGACGGGTTTGTCCATGGATGCGCGCGTGATTGCCACCAGCGGCGTCTATGCGAATGCCACCAACACGCTGGCGGTGCCGGGGTGGGGGCGTCTTGACGTCGGCGCGCGCTATCAATTCGAGGCCGGGTCCCATCTCGTGACGCTGCGGGCGCGGGTGGACAACGTGGGGGATCGCAACTACTGGGCCTCGTCCGGAGGCTATCCCGGCAGTGGCTATCTGGTGCTGGGCACGCCGCGGTCATTCAGTCTGAATGCCTCGCTGGACTATTGAACGCCTCGGACACACGTTCTCATGACCAGCGCCATTGCCGTCACCCGGCCGACCCCACGCAGCCGCGCGTTCTGGACCACCGTGCATCGCCTCGCCGGCCTGCTCACGGCCGCATTCCTCTTCATGGCCGGTCTGACCGGCGCCATCATCTCCTGGGACCATGAACTGGATGAATGGCTCAACCCGGACTTGTTCCGCGTGGAGAGTCGTGGCGCCTATCGCCCTCCGGCGGAGATGGCCGCAGCCATTCAGCAATGGGATCCGCGTGTGGTGCCTACGTACTGGTCGCTGAGCTATGAGGAAGGGCATTCCGCCGTCTTCTTCGTCCGTGCGCTCAAGGACCCCACCACTGGCCGTGTCCCCAAGCTGGATTACAACCAGGTCTTTGTGGACCCGGTGACGGCGAAGGTGCTGGGGCGTCGAGACTCCCGTGCGGTATCGCTCTCTACGCGCAACCTCATGCCTTTTTTGCGGAAGCTGCACTACACCCTGCATGTGCCGCCGTTCTGGGGCAGTGATCGCTGGGGCTACTGGATCATGGGCGGGATTGCGCTGATCTGGCTGCTGGACAGTGTGGTGGGGCTGTTGCTCACGCTGCCGCCCAGGTCTCGTGCAACAACGGCATCGGCGCCATCCCCATCGCCGGCACCGTCTTCATCGGGCCCGCGCCGCTTCCTGTCGCGGTGGGCCCCAGCCTGGAGGATCAAGACCGGCGCCGGCCGCTACCGCGTCTATCTGGATCTGCACCGCGCGGTTGGGCTTTGGACCTGGATGGTTCTGATCGTCCTGGCCTTCACGTCGTTTTCGCTGAACCTGCGGCAGGAAGTGTTCTTTCCGCTGCTCTCCTTGGTGTCCAAGACCACCCCCCGCCTGGAGAGCCATCTCCCTCAAGCGCCCCTGGGCACCGTGGTTCAAGCGCGCCACGGCTTTGAGGCCGTGATCGACACCGCCAGGCAGGAGGCCGCGCGGCGCGGATGGTCCACACCGATGAGCGGCATCTTCTACAACGCCCGATACGGCTTCTACAACGTGTCCTTCTTCGACCGAAGCGTCGGCGGCGATGCCAGCAACATGCAGCTGTCCAATCTCTACATCGACGGACGGGACCTGCGCGTGCTCACCGTCAATGAGCCTTGGGTGGGCACTGCGGCCGACGTATTTGCCCAGTTGCAGTTGCCGCTGCACTCGGGGCGGATCTTCGGGACGGTGGGGCGCGTGGTCATCACTGGCGTGGGTCTGCTGGTGGCCAGCCTGTCGGTGACCGGGGTGGTGGTCTGGTGGCGCAAACGGCAGGCACGACGGGTGTCGTCGCTTCGCCGCACTGGGGCCCTCGCTCAGGTCTTGGCGCGCGACTGAGCCGGGGAGGGCCTGCAATCCGATGCCGCCATCCAGGGCTTCACCACCCAAAGAGCCGCTGCCCCGGCGATCACGCCCGCCGCGATCAATCCGTGACCCGCAAGCCATTGATCCCCCACCAGGTAATTCACGCAGAGAGGGCTGTCGGCATCGAGGTAGAGCAGGCCGGCCGTCACCAGCATCCAGGCCGCATTCAGCAAGAAGAAGCTTGCGGTCACTGGATGGCGTCGCTGCGATCCCCAGCCCAGCAGGGCCCCGGCGCTGAGCCAGCTCAGGTACTTGGCCCCCTGCGTCGGCGTCGACATCAAGGCAAGGTCCAGGCTGGCTGGAATCATCCAGAACGCCATCACGCAGGCGGTCACCGTGATGCCGAGCAGGCCTTGGGTATCGATGCTCAACGGGCGCGCCAGCAGCCAGTGCCGGGCGCAGAGCCACCCGGCCATCAGCAGCCAGGGAAACTCCACCAGCATGTGAAGCGCCATCCGGCTTTCAATGGCGTGACGGACCGGGTCGATCCAGAGCAGGACGGGCAAACCTGCGAACAGTCCCGGGACGGAGCGTCCCGCCCACGGGCAGCTCCTCATGGCGCCTCCTCCTCATCCTCCTGGGAGACCTGCCGCGCAGCCGCCAGCGCTCGTTGCCAGTCCGCATAGTCAAACACCTGGCGCAGTCGTCCCCGCCGGTCGAGCAGGTGAAGGTCCCCGTTGTGGACGAAGCCGCCGAATCCATCGGGCACCGCCACCACCCCCAACTGGCTCAGCAACAGCGCACGCCCAGAGAAGGTCGTCGGCGCCGCGATGCGCCACCACTGTGGGTCCGACGAATGTTGCCGGCCATATCCGGCAAGCGCCGCTGTATCGTCGTGGGCAGGGTCGATTGATACGGACAGGAGGCGCACATGAGGGACTGCATGTGCGTCCACGTCTGGCGCCGAGTCCCGTTGCAATGCCTGCTGCATCTGGCTGAACTCGCTGCCCAAGGCCTGACACACGCTGGGGCATCGGGTGTAGAAGAAGTCCACGAGGTAGGCCCCTGCGGCCGGATCGTCCAGCAATGCAGCGGTGGCGCCGGTGCTGTCGCGCAGGGTCACCACCGGCGCCTGGATCTCTCCACGCGCAGCCGCTGCCCGGCGGAGCGCTTCAAACGTCCAATGCTCATAGCCTTGTGTCAGCTGGCTGACCGCCCATCCAAACACGACCAGGAACAACACACAGGCCGTCCAGGTCAGCCAGACGCCCGCATGGCGATTGAGTAGGTCAGGCTGCCCGGCGCGCAAGCGATCCGGTCCGGTCACTGCATCGCCGGACGGCATCGCGCGGGCGCCGGCGTCACTCATGCGGCGGCAAGCCCTTGTCGCCCTCAAAAGGCCCTGTCCGCGCCTTGTGCGCTTCCCGCGCGGCCGCCACCGTCTCCGCGCTCACGGCGGCTGCCGAATTGCCCCATTGCGACCGCACATACGTCAGCACCGCCGCAATCTGCTCATCATTGAGCTGCCCGCCAAACGCCGGCATCGCGCCGTTGTAAACGGTGCCTTTGACGGTCAAGGCGCCATTGATGCCATGCAACAGGATGGCGGCGGCTGTGGCGTCCTTGCCGATCACCCACTCACTACCGGCCAGCGGCGGAAACACCCCCGGCAGGCCAAGGCCTGTGGCCTGATGGCAGGCCGCGCACAGGGAGGCGAACAGAGCAGCTCCATCCACCTTCGCGCTCGCAGACTTGGACGCCCGCGCGAGTTCCGACGCACTGCGCCCATCGCCCCAGGTGGCGGGGCTGTTGATGTCCGCCCGCAGGATGTAGACCACGCCAAAGCCCACCAGCAAAGCCGCCAGGCCGAGGATCGGCCAAGGAACCGGATTCGCCCGCTCTTGCGGATCCGGATTCTCGCGTTCCTGCTGGGGAGAAATGTCCGGGCTGCTCATGAAGGCTCCTGCTGACTGACGCTGATCGGCGCTGATTGACGTTTATTGGCGCGCGGCATCCGGCGCCGGTGTGTCCGGAACGCCCGGCACCGGATAGGTGTGATTCAAGGCCTTCAGATACGCCACCAGGTCCAGCGCCTCCGGTTTGGCCACCAGCACGCCAATGACCGGCCCATACCCCGCCGGCAATTTCACCTGCACCTCGCCGGCATCGGCCTTGTCCTTCACCTCAAACAGAAACGGATAACTCGGCATGATGCTGCCGGCCATGTAGGCCCGCGGCTGGTAGAGGTGGCCCAGATGCCATTGATCACTGGGCTGGCGCGCACCGATGTTGAAGAGATCCGGTCCGGTGCGCATGGTGCCCAGCAGATGCGGGCTGTCATAGGCATAGTCGGCCGCCACGCTGGCACGGCCCCATCCGCGCTGCGAATCCGCTCCAAAGCTCTTTGCACGCGGTTGCTGGGAGTGGCAATAGACGCAGCCGTTGGCGATGTACTGCTGGCGGCCGCGCAGTTCCTGCGTGGTGTAGGGCTTGAGCGCCTGCGGTGTCTGCACCTCGCGCACGGTCATGTAGGGAATCACCACCAGCGCGCCGGTGGCGATGCCGAGCATGGTCATGCCGCCGGCCAGCAGTTGGGTCTCGTTGTTCATGGCTTCGTCTCCCTCACTGCGCCAGCAAGGTGGGCCGGGTGCGGCCGGCCGAGCGTCCGAGCAGCAACATGGCGAAATGAACGGCAAACACGACATGCCCCAGCGCCATCAGCCCGCCGCCCACCGTGCGCGCCTTGAGGTAGGGCAGCGTCAGCGTCACGGAATCGATGAAAGGCCGGGACGGATCCAGCATGGCCTCGCCCTGCAGCCATCCGCCAATGGTGAGCGACACGAAATAAATGATGATGCCGAGGGCGGCCAGCCAGAAGTGCGCCTGGATCAACCCCTTGGACGGCCATTCACGCCCGGACACCCGAGGCACCACGAAGTAGATGGCGCCAAAGAACACCATCGTCACGAATCCGTACAGCCCCAGATGCGCATGGGCCACCGTGAAATGGGTGAAATGCGCCACCTGATTCACCGAGCGCAAGGCCTCGATGGAGCCCTGAATGGAGCTGGCGGTGTACATGAGTCCGCCAAAGCCAATGAATCGCAGGGTCGGGGAGGACCGCAGGGCCGACATCCGGCCTTTGAGCGTCTGGTATTGATTGATGGTGAAGGCGAGTACCGGGATGATCATCATCATGCTCTGCACGATGGACAGGGTGATCATCCAGCCGGGCACCGGCCCGCCAATCAGGTGATGCCCGCCGACCTGCCCATAGAAAAACGCCAAGCCCCAAAAGCCCAGCAGCGACAGGTTGTAGCTCTGCACCGGGCGCCCGATGATCTTGGGCAGAAAGTAATAGACCGACGCCAGTGCCAGTGGCGTGTAGAACAGGCCCAGCACGTTATGGCCGAACCACCAGTTGGTGGCGGCCTGTTGCACGCCCTTGTGAAAGTCCGGCATGTTCCCCACCAGAAACAGCACCGGGAACCAGAAGAGGGCGCAGCCCATGTACCAGACCGAGACATACAGGTGGTCGACCTTGCGCTGCAGAAGCGTCAGCACCAGCGGCACGCCAATCAGCGCCCCCCCGATCACAAAGAGCAGGTCGACCTGCCAGGGGATCTCCAGCCATTCCATGCCGTCACTCAGGCCGACCGCCACTGCGCCCAGGCCGGCGATCAAGGCCCCGTTCCACAGCGCAGCGCCGAGAAACGCGAAGGGCGCGCCCACCAGTTCGGTCTTGAGCAGCCGGGGAATCACGAAAAGCGCGGTGCCCAGGCCCGCCATCGGCGCCCAGCCGTAGGCCACCGCATTGAGATGAATCGTGCGGATGCGGCCAAAGGTCAGCCAGGCCTGGCTCGTCAACCAGTCGGGCTCATGCAGCTTGATGGAGGCGATCAGTCCGGCGGTCGACGCGACCAGCAGCCAGGCAAAGGCACAGCAGAGGAAGAAGAACACCAGCGGCGCCGAGGAGGCGTCCGCGCGGGCCCTGTCCATCAATTCAGCATCATGGAGCGGATGCGTCAGCGCGGTGGCCGGGTCTTCCGGCGCGCCGATCTCGCCGGGTGCAAAGATGACCTCGGCCGCTTTGGCATTGGGCTCCAGCAGTCCTTTGCGCTGCGTCCAGATGAAGATGAACAGCGCGGTGACCGACAGGACAAAGGCCGACAGAAGTATGGCAACGGTGCTCAAGATCACGCCCCCCGTGACGAATCGATACGACGAATGCGGCGGACCTTGCTGCGCACTGCGCGAGCGCAAGCGACGACGGTCATCCGGTTGGCACACTGCTCAGCAAGCGCTTGCCGTCCATGTCTCCGGACTTGAGGAAGCGCAGCACAGAATGCCAGCATCAGTTCATAAAGAGAATAGTGGTCCACCATGACGGCATGCCGACACCGCTTTGACTCAATGAAAAAAGCCTCCGAGGGCGGTTGACCCTGGGAGGCTTGTCTTGCAGCGGAAAGCGCCGACGCTCGGCGCGCCGCTTCAGTGGGAATGTCTCGGCACTTCGGACCCGCGGCAGCCGCGCAGGAAGTCGAAGTCGCAGCCTTCATCGGCCTGCAGCACATGCTGCACATACAGCTTGCGATACCCGCTGGCGTCGGCCGGATCCGGCTGCTGCTTCGCCGCCCAGGCCTCCAGCCGCGACTGCAATTCCGCATCGGAGATGTCCAGGTGCAGACGGTTGTGGGCGCAATCGAGCTCGATCCAGTCGCCTTCGCGCACCACCGCCAGCGGGCCGCCGGCCTTGGCTTCCGGCGCCACATGCAGCACCACCGTGCCATAGGCGGTGCCGCTCATTCGGGCATCGCTGATGCGCACCATGTCCTTGATGCCTTGCGCCAGCAGCTTGGGCGGCAGGCCCATGTTGCCCACTTCGGCCATGCCGGGATACCCGCGCGGCCCGCAGTTCTTCATCACCAGCACCGAGTCCTTGTCGACCTCCAGCGCCGGATCCATGATGCGCGCCTTGTAGTCGTCAAAGTCCTCGAACACCACGGCGCGGCCCCGATGCTGCATGAGCGCGGGCGTGGCCGCCGACGGCTTGAGCACCGCACCGCGCGGCGCCAGATTGCCGCGCAGCACGCAGATGCCACCGTCCGCAATCAGCGGCTTGGCAATCGGGCGGACCACTTCATCGTCATAGATGGGCGCGTCGTGGCAGTTCTGCCAGAGTGTCTTGCCGTTGACCGTCAGCGCATCCTTGTGCGGCAGCAGGTCCGCGTCACCCAGCCGGCGCAGCACGGCCGGCAGGCCACCGGCGTAATAGAACTCTTCCATCAGGAAGCGGCCGCTGGGCAGCAGGTCGACCAGGGTCGGGGTGCCCTTGCCGATGCGGGTCCAGTCTTCCAGTTCCAGCGGCACGCCCACGCGGCCGGCAATCGCCTTGAGGTGGATCACCGCATTGGTGGAGCCGCCGATCGCCGCATTGGTGCGGATGGCATTTTCAAAGGCTTCGCGGGTGAGGATCTTGGACAGCTTCAGGTCTTCCCACACCATCTCCACGATGCGCATGCCTGACAGATGCGCCAGCACATAACGCCGGGCGTCGACCGCCGGAATCGCCGCGTTGTGGGGCAGGGAGGTGCCCAGCGATTCGGCCATGCAGGCCATGGTGCTGGCCGTGCCCATGGTGTTGCAGGTGCCGGCCGAGCGGGAATGGCCGGCTTCCGCCGCGATGAAGTCGTGCATCGAGATCTCACCGGCCTTCACCTGCTCATGCAGTTGCCACACGGCTGTGCCGGACCCGATGTTCTTGCCATTGAGCTTGCCATTGAGCATGGGCCCGCCGGTCACCACAATGGTGGGCAGGTCCACGCTGGCGGCGCCCATCAGCAGGGCAGGGGTGGTCTTGTCGCAGCCCACCAGCAGCACCACCGCATCCATCGGATTGCCGCGAATCGACTCCTCCACATCCATGCTGGCCAGATTGCGGGTGAGCATGGCGGTGGGGCGCAGATTGGACTCGCCATTGCTGAACACCGGGAATTCCACCGGAAAGCCGCCCGCTTCCAGAATGCCGCGCTTCACATGTTCCGCCAGCTTGCGGAAATGCGCATTGCAGGGCGTCAGCTCCGACCAGGTGTTGCAGATGCCAATGATGGGCTTGCCTTGAAATTCATGGTCCGGAATGCCCTGGTTCTTCATCCAGCTCCGGTACATGAAGCCGTTCTTGTCCTGGGTGCCGAACCATTCGGCGGAACGGAGCTTCCGGGTCTTTTTAGCCTCTGTCATGGGTCCTTCTTGAGGGTCGGTGGGGTCCAGCCCCGTTGGCGGCATGCTAAGAAGGCCCTCGATGCTGGGCAAATCAAAAGTTTCCTGCGTCTGATATTCAAAACGATATGACGCACGGCTTCCAGATGTATCGCTTGTGTCTTTGCCGGCGGCTTGCGGGTTGTTCCTGACGCCGTTTGCCAGCCGTCGCTCTATTCTCGCGCCCACACCAACAAGCCAGCCGCTCCTTCACCTGTCTGACGCTCACGCTGATTTAGCGCTAAACGTCGGCATGGACTGCGATGTTGATCGCTCAGAGACGAGCTGGCGCCACAGTCAGGAGACACATGCAGTTCATAGACAGCGATGGCCTGTCGCGCATGCCCATGGAGGGCCGGCAGGGCGCTGCCCGGCCCAAGCGGCGACGGCCGTTCTACGCGGCGGCCGTCTCAGGGATGGCGATTTCCGTCATGGCGATCGGCGCAGCCGCCTTCACCGGTGGCGCCGCTGCTCAGGGTGAGCCAGTGGCCGAGATGGCCCAAGGCGCCAAGCCGGAACGGATGCGCACGGACACGGCGGGCGCGGCCAACGCCAACGCCAACGCCAACGCCAACGCAGCGGCAGAGTCAAAGATCCAGCTCAACACCGTTGGCTTTCCAAGTGCCGCGGCCAAATGGGCGGTCGTCCCCGATGGCGGGGCCGAGTCGGCACGCTTCTCGGTGGTGAATGAGCAGGACCGGCTGGTCCTGCAAGGCCCACTCACGGCCCCCGCCACCTGGCCGCTCGCGGACCTCACCGTCCGGCTGGCCGATTTCTCCGCCCTTCAGCAGCCGGGCACCTATCGCCTGAAGGTCGGCAATGGCCCAGCCGCCCGCGTGTCCGCACCCTTCAAAGTGGGCGCCTCGGTGTACCAACCGCTCACTGCGGCCGCCATTCGCGCCTTCTATTTCAATCGCGCCGGCATTGCCATCTCCTCGGCATTGGGCGGCGTCTACGCCCGTCGCGCCGGCCATCCCGACACCCGGGTGCTGATTCACGCGTCCGCCGCCGGCCCAAAGCGCCGGGCAGGGGAGGTCATCAGCAGCCCCAAGGGTTGGTATGACGCAGGCGACTACAACAAATACATCGTCAATTCCGGCATCAGCACCTACACGCTGCTGGCGGCCTATGAGCATTTCCCGTCCTTCTACAAGACCCTGCCCGTCGGTCTGCCGGAAAGCGGCAATGGCCTGCCGGACCTGCTGAATGAGGCCCTGTGGAACCTGGACTGGATGCTGACGATGCAGGACCCCGCCGATGGCGGCGTCTATCACAAGCTCACCAATCTCACGTTCGACGGCATGGTGATGCCCGAAGCGGCCACCATGGACCGCTACGTGGTGCAAAAGACGACCGCCGCCACACTGGACTTCGCCGCCGTGATGGCCGCTGCCAGTCGCGTGCTGGCGCCGTTTGACGCCCAGGCACCCGGCCGCTCCGCACGCATGCGCGCCGCCGCGCTCGCCGCCTGGGACTGGGCCCAGCAGCATCGCCTGGCGCTCTATCAGCAGCCGGCCGACGTGGTGACCGGCGCCTATGACGACACCCGTCTGAATGACGAATTCGCCTGGGCCGCTGCCGAGTTGTGGGTCACCACGCGGGAGGCCCGCTTCCTGGAGGCCATTCACATTGAAGAAGCCGGCATCCACGTGCCGACCTGGAGTGATGTGGACGGCCTGGTGTGGGTCACGCTGGCGCAGCATCTCTCGTCGCTGCCGGCTGCGCAGCAGGCGGTCGTCCAGCAGCGGTTGCGGGCGCTTGCGGAGCGCCTGATCCGGCAATGGAAGCAGTCCGCCTGGCGTGTGCCGATGCAGGCCGCGGACTACAAATGGGGCAGCAATTCCGAAGTGCTCAATCAGGCGCTGATGCTGATCCAGGCGGTGCGGCTGGTCGACGCCCACCCGACCGTTGCCAAGGCCTCGTCCCGCGACCGTTTCCGCCAGGAGGCCCTCGCCGCCGCCCAATCCAATCTGGACTACGTGCTGGGCCGCAACCCGATGGGACGCTCGCAGGTCACCGGCTTCGGCTGGAAGCCGCCGCTGCACCCGCACCACCGTCCTTCGCAAGCCGACGGCATTGCCGACCCGGTGCCGGGATTCCTGGTCGGCGGGGCCAATCCGGGTCAGCAGGACAAGGCGGAATGCCCGATGGGGTATCCGTCGTCACTCACCGCGCTGTCCTGGCTGGACGATGTCTGCAGCTACGCCAGCAATGAAGTCGCCATCAACTGGAATGCACCGCTCGTCTATGTGGCGGGGGCGCTCGATGTACTGGGCAGCGGCCCGGCCGGTCTGACCCAGCAGCGTCCCGCAGCGGCCGCCGCGACCCACACCACCAAGATCACGAAGAAAGGCTCGCCATGAGCGCCGATCTCTCCACGCCCGGGCCGGCACATCCGGCCGCCGGCCGCACCCCGGGTGCGCAGCCCGCTCAGACCCTGCCCGGCGATGCCGCGGCCTCATCCGCCGCCGCCCAGGCTGCCGCAGGGCCGGACGGTCAGCGCAGCCCGCGCCATCCGCTGATGTGGGTGCCGTCGCTCTACCTCGCCATGGGCCTGCCCAATGTGCTGGTCGGGGCGGTGGCCGCCATCCTCTACAAGAACATGGGCGTGTCCAATGAGGACATCGCCCTCTACACCTCGCAGATGTACCTGCCGTGGGTGCTCAAGCCCTTGTGGTCGCCGCTGCTGGAACCCTACCGCACCAAGCGCTGGTGGGTCATCAGCATGCAGTTCCTGATGATGGCGTCGCTGGGGCTGGTCGCTTTCAGCCTGCCGCTGGACGGCTTCTTCCGCGCCTCGCTGGCCTTCTTCTGGATCACCGGCTTTGCCTCGGCCACCCAGGACATTGCGGCGGACGGCGTTTTCATGACCACCATGCCGTTGAAGGACCAGGCCCGTTATGCCGGCGTGCAGGGCATGTGCTGGAACCTGGGCGCGGTGGTGGCGTCCGGGCTGCTGGTCTCGCTCACCGGCTGGCTGCACACGGACCTGGGATGGTCCTGGGTGCATTGCTGGATGGCGGTGATGCTGGGTGCCGCCGGCATGATGGGCGGCTTCGGCCTATGGCATTTGCGGGTGCTGCCGCCGGGGGCGCCGTCGTCGGTGCAGGGCCAGGACTTGCGCAGCGCCATGGTGTCGCTGCGCGAATCGTGGGTGACCTTCTTCCAGAAGCCGTCTATCTGGATGATGCTGGCCGTGGTCTTCTTCTACCGTTTCGGGGAAGGCTTCATCGAGAAGTTCGGCCCGCTCTTCCTGCTGGACCCGCGGGACGTCGGTGGCCTGGGTCTGGACAATGCCTCGCTGGGCCACATCTACGGCACGGTGGGCACGGTGGCCTTCATTGCGGGCGCCTTCCTCAGCGGCTTCATCGTGGCCCGCATGACGCTCAAGCGCACCTTCCTGCTGCTGGCCATCTGCCTGAACCTGCCGCACCTCACCTACTACTACCTGAGCCACGCCATGCCCGACAGCGTGATGTTGATCGGTGCGGTGGTGGCGCTCGAGAAATTCGGCTTCGGCATGGGCTCGGTGGGCCACATGCTGTACATGATGCAGCAGATTGCACCGGGGCCTTTCAAGATGACCCATTACGCCATGGCCACCGGCGTCATGGCATTGACCAAATGGGCCACGGGCAGTGTGAGCGGCTGGGTCTATGCCGCCGTCGGCCAGCAATACGCCTCGTTCTTCGGATTGGTGCTGCTGTTCTCCATTCCGCCCATCGTGCTGGCCTTCCTGGCGCCGTTTCCTGTGAAGGCGCATGACCCGTCCGACCCTTCAAGTGATGCAGACGCCGCGCATGGCACTGGTGGCGGCGGCGGTCATTAGGGAGAACACCAATCCGGGCGCCCCGCACAGGTCGTGATGACCTCATAGCGCCCACTCGGCCCGGGTGATGCTCAAACGGGTATCACCCTGCGCTGAAACTTTATCGAGCCGTCTCCGGCATCGGCGGATGATGCAAAAACGTGGCCAAACATCGATGAACAGGGGTGGCACGCCCGTTGCCATGCCCCGCACACGGCTGAAGTATTCATGGGTTGTTCATGATGCATTCAGCTTTTATTCATGCGATGCTGTGCCACCTTCGGCAGCCTTGAAGAGAGGGGCGAGCCGACGGGCATCGATTCTTAAAAGCACACAACGGAGACCTCATGAAAAAAGCAATGTTGCCGCGCCGCGGCGCCCTGGGCCTGCTCGCTTCTCTGGTGGCGGCCATCGGACTGGCCGGGACGGCCACCCAGGTGCTGGCCCAAGACAAGGGCCTCATCGGCATCGCCATGCCGACCAAGAGCTCGGCCCGCTGGATCGCGGACGGCGACAACATGGTCAAGGCTTTCAAGGACAAGGGCTACCGCACCGACCTGCAATACGCTGAAGACGACATCCCCAACCAGCTCGCACAGATCGAGAACCTGATCACCAAGAAGGTGAAGGTGCTGGTGATCGCCTCCATCGACGGCTCGGCGCTGTCCAGCGTGCTGCAGAAAGCCGCTGCCGCCAACATCAAGGTGGTGGGCTATGACCGCCTGATCAAGGGCACCAAGAACATCGACTACTACGTCACCTTCGACAATTTCCAGGTCGGCGTGATGCAAGGCCAGTCGATCATCGACAAGCTGGGTCTGGCACAGGGCAAGGGCCCGTTCAACATCGAGCTGTTCGGCGGCTCGCCGGACGACAACAACGCCACCTTCTTCTACGACGGCGCCATGTCCGTGCTCAAGCCCTACATCGACAGCGGCAAGCTGGTGGTGCGCAGCAAGCAGATGGGCATGGCCAAGGTCGGCACACTGCGCTGGGACGCTTCCACCGCGCAGGCCCGCATGGACAACCTGGCCAGCGCCTATTACGGCAAGGACCGCCTGCATGCCGTGCTGTCGCCGTATGACGGCATCAGCCTGGGCATCCTGTCCTCGCTCAAGGGCTCCGGTTATTGCAGCAAGACGCTGCCGTGCCCGGTGGTCTCCGGCCAGGATGCGGAAATCCCGTCGGTCAAGTCCATCATCAAGGGTGAGCAGGCCGCCACCGTCTTCAAGGACACCCGTGCCCTGGCCACTGCCGCCGCCGGTCTGGTGGATGACATGCTCAGCGGCAAGCAGCCCGCGGTGAACGACACCAAGACCTACAACAACGGCGTCAAGGTCGTGCCCAGCATCCTGCTCAAGCCGGTGGCCGTGGATGCGACCAACTGGAAGCCCGTGCTGGTGGACAGCGGCTACTACAAAGAGAGCCAGCTGCGCTGATCGCGCCGACGCACGGAGGTCCTATGGCTGAAGCGATCCCTGTGCCTGCGGCGCGTGCGCCGGAGGCCGCCGCGCCGCTGCTCGAGCTGCGCGGCATCACCAAGCGTTTTCATGGCGTGACCGCGCTGGAGCAGGTGCATCTCAAGGTGCATCCCGGCGAGATCCACGCACTGGTGGGTGAAAACGGTGCCGGCAAATCGACCCTGATGAAGGTGGTGAGCGGGGTCTACCCCCACCCCGACTATGAGGGCGAGATCCACTTCGAAGGCGAGGAGCGCCGCTTCGGCGGCATCGTCGACAGCGAAGCGCTGGGCATCATCATCATTCACCAGGAGCTGGCCCTGGTGCCGCAGCTCTCCATTGCGGAGAACCTGTTTCTCAACCATGAGCCGGCCCGCCTGGGGGTGATTGATCGCATGGCCATGTACCGCCGTGCGCGGGAGCTGCTGGACCGGGTGGGCCTGCGCGAGTCGCCGGACACCCGGGTGGCGGACCTGGGCATCGGCCAGCAACAGCTGGTGGAGATTGCCAAGGCCTTGGCGAAATCCGTGCGCCTGCTGATCCTGGACGAGCCCACCGCCAGCCTGAACGAGTCGGACAGCGAAGCGCTGCTGGACCGGCTGATGGAGCTGCGGGCGCAGGGCATTGCCTGCATCCTCATCTCCCACAAGCTCAATGAGATCACCCGGGTGGCGGACCGCCTCACCGTGCTGCGGGACGGCCGCTCCATCACCACGATGGACTGCCGCCACGAGCCGGTGAGCGAGGACCGCATCATCCAGGCGATGGTGGGCCGTGACCTGGCGGACCGGTATCCCCGCCGCACGCCCAAGATCGGCGACATGCTCTTCGAGCTGCGCGACTGGCGCGCCTTCCATCCGGTGCAGACCGGGCGGGAGGTGGTGCGCGGCGTGAATCTGACGGTGCGCCGCGGCGAGATCGTCGGCATTGCCGGACTGATGGGCGCTGGCCGGACTGAACTCGCCATGAGCGTGTTCGGCCGCAGCTACGGTCGCCGCATCAGCGGCACGGCGCTGATGGAAGGCCAGCCGGTGGATGTGTCGACGGTGCCCAAGGCCATTCGTGCCGGTCTGGCCTATGTGACCGAGGACCGGAAATCGCTGGGCCTTCTGCTGAATGAATCGATCGCCTGCAACACCAGTCTGGCCAATCTGCCGGGCGTGTCGCGGGCCGGCATTCTGGACGCGGCCCGTGAGCATTCGGTGGCGCAGGACTATCGGCGCCAACTGGCCACCCGCTGCCGCGACGTGGCCCAGCAGACGGTGCACCTGTCCGGCGGCAATCAGCAGAAGGTGGTGCTGGCCAAGTGGCTGTTCTCCAAGCCCCGGCTGCTCATCCTGGATGAGCCCACCCGCGGCATCGACGTCGGTGCCAAGTTCGAGATCTACAGCCTCATCGCGCAGCTTGCCGAGAGCGGCTGCGGCATTCTGATGATCTCCTCGGAGATGCCGGAGCTGCTGGGCATGTGCGACCGGATGTATGTGATGAATGAAGGGCGCATGGTGGCCGAGCTCGACGCCGCCGACGCCTCACAGGAAAGAATCATGGGTGCCATCGTGGGCGCCCGGGAGTTACGCCATGCATGACCCACTGACGGCACCGGTTCACGGTGCTCCCTCTTCGCGCACGGCACAGCCGCCGGCGCCGCGCGGCTCCGGCCAGGGCGGAATCGCGCACTTCCTCAAGCGGCATCTGCGTGACTACGGCATGCTCCTCACGCTGGTGGCCATCATGGGGCTGTTCCAGTACCTCACCGATGGCACGCTGCTGCAGCCGCTGAACCTGACCAACCTGGTCCTGCAGAACAGCTACATCGTCATCATGGCGCTTGGCATGCTGCTGGTGATCGTGGCGGGCCACATCGACCTCTCGGTGGGCTCGGTCTGCGGTTTCATCGGCGCGCTGGGGGCGGTGCTGATGGTCAACTTCAACTGGCCGGTCTTCCCCGCGGCCATGGTCTGCCTGGTGGCGGGCGCCCTCATCGGCGCGGCGCAAGGCTGGTTTGTGGCCTACCTGGGCATTCCGTCCTTCATCGTGACGCTGGCCGGCATGCTGGTCTTCAAGGGCTCGGCGATGGCGCTGCTGCAGGGCCAGTCCCTCGGTCCGTTCCCGGAGAGCTTCCAGGCGCTGAGCGCCGGCTTCCTGCCCGAGCTGTTCAATCAGGAAGATCCGCGTCCGACCACACTGGGCCTGGGCTTGCTGCTGTCGGTCTCCGCCGTCGTGGTGGCCTGGCGCCACCGCAGCGCCGGCCTGATGCACGGCATGGAGCTTGAACCCGGCCCGATCTTCCTGATGCGGCAGGTGGTGATCGTGGTGGGGGTGCTGGCCATGAGCTGGCTGATGGCCTCCTACAAGGGCCTGCCCACGGTGATGGTGGTCATGGTGGTGCTGACGCTGGCCTACGACTTCATTGCCGGCCGGACCACCCTGGGACGCCGCGTCTATGCGGTGGGCGGCAATGAGAAGGCGGCGCGCCTGTCCGGTGTGCGCACTGAACGGGTCGCTTTCCTCACCTTCGTCAACATGGGCGTGCTGGCCGCGCTGGCGGGGCTGGTGTTTGCGGCGCGCCTGAATACGGCGTCTCCCAAGGCCGGCTTTGGCTTCGAGCTGGACGTGATTGCGGCCTGCTTTGTGGGCGGCGCATCGGCCTCGGGCGGTGTCGGCAAGATCATGGGGGCAGTGATCGGCGCCTTCGTGATGGGTGTGATGAACAATGGCATGTCCATTCTGGGCATTGGCATTGATTACCAGCAGGTGATCAAGGGCCTGGTCTTGCTGGCCGCTGTGTTCATTGACGTGTACAACAAGCGCAAATGATCACGGCCGGGCCTCGGGAGTGGCCCGGTCTTACAAAATCTTCAATCGCACTTGTGCCGAATGCGGGCAGACTGTGGACTTCACGCACCGCGCTGTTCAGCATGAAGCTTGTCCTCATTGAAGATTCGGAAGTCATCCGCCGGCAGATGGTCCGGCTCCTGGCCGACGTGTCCGGTCTGTCCGTCATCGGCCAGGCCGACAATGAAGAAGCAGCCCTGACGCTCATCCGAAGTACGGTGCCGGATGTGGTGCTGGTGGACATCGGTTTGTCGGAAGGCTCTGGCATGAAAGTGCTGGAGCGAGCCCGTCAAATCGGCTATGGCGGCAAGCTCTTTGTGCTGAGCAATCGCGACCCGGATTTCTACGAAATGCTCTGCGCCCGCCATGGCGCCGATGCGTTCTACGACAAGGCCCATGGCCTGGATCGGCTGGTGGCTGATTTGCAGGCGACCGCCGACACGCTCAAGGGTGGCCCGGCGGAGTAGGGCGACTCAGGCTGAGGGCTTGTCCATTTGGCAAGCGATTCACCGGCGTTCTCTCTGAGATTTCCCGGAAATCCAACAATTTGTTTCGGTGCCAGGCGGAATCGTGAATACTTCCAGTCACTCCATTCAATGACTGCTCGGCCGTGTGCCGGTGGTCGATGATCGTGACCATGCATGTCCCCTCCTACCTGTCGCAGGCCACACGCCTGACTTTCAAAACGCCCATCCGCGCATCAATGGGCCGCGCATCGGCGCGACTGTCGCACAGCCCTTCAACCGCCAGAGCCCCGATGGCCACGGCCATTGCCGCCATTGTGAGCGGGGTGCTGGGCTGCAGCGGCCTGGCGCATGCGGACAGCGGCATCACGATCTACGGGTCCTTCGATGTGGGGGTCGACCAGATCAAGAAGAGCCAGGGCAATGTGCAGGGCACTTTGTTCGGCGTCAGCGGCGGTCGACCGGTGTCCAATGAAGTGGCCGCGCCGGCCACTTCCACCACCCGCATGTCCACAAGTTTGACGAGGCAGTCCTACCTCGGCTTCAAGGGCAATGAAGACCTGGGCGGCGGCTATCAGGCCAAGTTCCAGCTGGAGGGCGGCTTCACGCCGGACGCCGGCACCCTCAGCAACGACAACCGCTTCTTCGGCCGCGTGGCCTGGGTCGGACTGACGACGCCGGTGGGTGAATTCAGGCTGGGCCGCCAGGCCGCGCCTGTTCTGGTGGCGTATTACTTCAACAGCCTCGAGCGCCTGGGCTCCACCGACATCCTGGGCGCCGGTGTCACCGTCAACAATCTGCAGGTCTATCAGGACAACATGGTCAGCTACACGCTGGCCAAGGGCCCCTGGCTGGCACAGTTGACCTACTCGCCCAATGCGGGCGTGGGCAGCCGGGTCAGTGCGGCCCGGTCCCCGGCCTCCAATGCCAATACCGGTCAGATCATCGGCGGCGCCACCGCCGGGGGCGAAGACGGCACCGGGCGCGGACGGGCCGTGGGTGCGATGGTGGCCTTCACCCAATCGGACCTGACGCTGGTCGGGGCCTATCACCGCAATCACTTTGGCGTTCCCTTCGGCTTGGCGACGGCGCAAGGCTATGTGCCACTGTTCAATGCCGAGCGCTTCACCAGCTTCATGACCGGTGCCAAGTACCGATTCAACAGTACCGGCACCGAGTTGGCGGGGAACTTCTATCGCGGCCAGTTCAAGGAGACGGGGGATGCGGATCCGCGCATCACCTCCCTGAGCGTGGCGGTCAAGCAGACGGTGAGCGTGATCGACCTGATCGCCCAGGTCAGCGACAACCGCTTCAACAACTTCACCAAGGGTAAGAACCTCGCCTATACCTTCGGCGCGGAATACAACCTGTCCAAGCGCACCGCCGTCTACCTGCGGTATGCGCAGGTGGAAGACAAGCGCGGCAACATCGTGCGCAGCCCGCTGAATCCGGCGCTGACGCTGGCCGGTGGCCCCACCACCATGCTGCTGCCGCTGGGCGCGCTGGAGATTCCGGTGCTGTCCGGTGCCGGCACGCAGATGGATGCCACCACCCGTCTCTACGGCGTGGGCGTCCGGCACGCGTTCTGAGGGGTTCTGAGGCTTTCTGCGGTGGCGAGCCGTCAGGCGATCGGCAGCGGCGTCAGGCGGGGTGCGCCCAGCGTGCCGCCGTCCACCAGCTCGGTAGGCAGCACCACATTCGTGATGTCCGGCGCCGGACCTTCGCCCAGCTTCGCGTCGACGCTGGCCACCAGCAGCCGGGCCGCTCGCTGACCCAGATCGCGCAGCGGTTGCCGCACCGTCGCCAGCCGCGCTGAGCGCGCGAGCTGCGTATCGTCAAAGCCCACCAGCGAGATCTGCTGCGGCACCTGCAGCCCACGCGCCACCAGCACGTCCAGGCAGCCGATGGCAATCGAGTCATTGCCCGCGAAGATGGCCTGCGGCAGTTCCTCGCCGCGGTGCTGGTCCAGCCAGTGCTCCAGCCGCCTGCGGCCGGACTCGGCGGTGAATTCCCCTTCCACCACATGATCGGCGGGTGGCGTCAGCCCAGCCAGCGCATGGGCGCGCAGGTAACCCTGCACCCGCCGCCGCGCGCCCAGCGAATGATCCGGGCCCGCCAGATGCAGGATGCGCCGATGCCCCATGCCCAGCAGACGCGTCACCATGGCCTGCGCACCGGCCTCGTCGTCCGGCTCCAGATTGATGACGCCCGGAATCAGCACATTGCTGTGGATGGACAGAATCGGGGTGTGGTCCGGCAGGCGCTGGGCCTCCTGCTCATCCAGCTGCGGCGCCAGCAGGATCAGCCCGTCAATGCGGCCGTCGCAGAGGGCGGGAATGCGCGCGGCCTGGCGGTGCCAGTCCTCCAGCGCGAACACGGTGGTGTTCTGCCCCAGCTCGGCCCCGGCCTCCATCACACCGCTGAAGACCTCCAGGAAGTACTGGTTCAGCTCCTCGCGCTTGAGCGTGGTGGCCAGGCCCAGCGTGTTCATGCGACGGCTGGTCAGGGCGCGGGCGGTGGCATTGGGGCGGTAGTTGAGTTGCCGGGCCGCTTCCAGGATGCGTTCCCGCGTCTCGTCGCTGATGCGGGCGGAGGTACGGGCGCCATTGAGCACCGCAGACGCCGCCATCGCCGACACCCCGGCCGCCCGGCCCACATCGGCCAGGGTGGCGGCATGACCAGGTTTGCGGGGTTTGGCGGACGACGAGTTCATGGCAGGGGCAGGGGGCGCCAACGCGCCATTCTCCGGAGGGACGCTCCGGAGCATGCCTCAAACCCTGGTGCAGTTGACCACTTGCGACCGCGGTTGCGGCGCCAACGCGTCACTTCCGCAACAACTGCCCCCGCATCCTCAGGTGGCGCTGAAGCGGTTGACCAGGTTTTCCAGAAATTCCTGGCGTCCGGAGCGGGGGGCGACATCGGTATTGCGGGTCAACACCTCGTCGGCCAGTTGCTCCAGGCTGCGGCGCCCGTCCAGGATGGCCTGGCTCTCCGGGGTCCGCCAGCCGGCGTAGCGCTGCTGCAGGGCCTGGGCCAGCCGGCCGTCCTGGATCATCTGCTCGGCCACCAGCAGGCCCTGGGCGCAGACATCCATGCCGCCGATATGGCCGTGGAACAGGTCTTCCGCATCGATCGACTGGCGACGCACCTTGGCATCGAAGTTCAGGCCACCGCTGCCCAGGCCGCCGGCTTGCACGATGTGATAGAGCGCCAGGGCGATCTCCGGCACGTTGTTGGGGAACTGGTCGGTGTCCCAGCCGAGCTGCGGGTCGCCGCGGTTCATGTCGATGCTGCCCAGGATCCCGAGCGCGCTGGCCACCGCAATCTCATGCTCGAAGGAATGGCCGGACAGCGTCGCATGGTTGGCCTCGATGTTGACCTTCACCTCACGCTCCAGGCCATAGCGGGTGAGGAAGCCGTAGACGGTGGCGGTGTCGAAGTCGTATTGATGCTTGGACGGCTCGCGCGGCTTGGGCTCCAGCAAGATGGTCCCCTTGAAGCCCTTGCGGTGCTTGTAGTCCACCACCATGGACAGGAAGCGGCCCATCTGGTCGAGCTCCTGCGCCACATTGGTGTTGAGCAGGGTTTCATAGCCTTCCCGGCCGCCCCACAGCACGTAGTTTTCCCCGCCCAGCTGCATGGTGGCGTCCATGGCGTCTCGGACCTGCAGGGCGGCCAGGGCAAAGATCTCCGGGTCCGGATTGGTTGCGGCGCCCGCCATGAAACGGCGATGGCTGAAGAGGTTGGCCGTGCCCCACAGCAGCTTCACTCCGGTGCGCTGCTGATGCTCGCCCAGCACGCCCACCATGCGGGCCAGCATCTCGTGGCTTTCGCGCGGCGTGGCGCCTTCGGGGGCGACGTCGCGGTCATGGAAGCAGTAGTAGGGCACGCCCAGGCGGCTGAAGAAGTCAAAGGCCGCCTGCGCCTTCATCTGCGCCAGCTCCATCGGCGAGCCACCCTGGAACCAGGGCCGCTCGAAGGTGCCGCCGCCAAAGGGATCCAGGCCGGTCCAGCAGAAGCTGTGCCAGTAGCAGACGGCAAAGCGCAGATGCTCTTCCATGCGCCGTCCCAGGACGATGCGGTCCTTGTCGTAATGGCGGAAGGCCAGCGCGTCGGTCGCGTCCGCTCCCTGGTAGCGGATGGGGGGAATGTGGGCGAAGTAGCTACTCATGGGGGGCATCCTGGGTTGGGGCGCCTGGCGAAAGGGACCGGGCGCCCGGAGTGAAAGAGGGGAAATGAGCGGGAAGTGGCTGACGCTCGGGGAATGACAGGGCTGACAGCAGGGGAGCGGTCGGCGAGATCAGGTCCCCGCCGTTGATGTGGGCAAGGGCGGCAGCGTGCGCTGAAGCTGATACAGCGCACGGAACCGGGCCAGTCGTGCCGCCAGCGGAGCGGCTCTCTGCGGACGGGGCTGGAAGCGGTCGCTGACCGCCGGTCGCTGGCAGACCCGGGATTCCTCGCCGCCATCGGCCATCCAGGCCAGGCGGGCCGCGCCCAGGGCACCGCCGGCGTCCGCGTCAGCATGTCGAACGATGTCCACGCCCAGCACGTCCGCCATCAGCTGCGCCCAGTAAGCGCTGCGGGAGCCGCCGCCGACGAATGACAGCTCATTGACCTGCGTCCCGGCTGCCTGCAAGGCCGCCAGGCCATCGGCCATGCCGAAGGCCACGCCTTCCAGCACCGCATAACCGCCGTGGGCGCGGGTGCTGTCGTGGCTCAGCCCGTGGAACATGCCGCTGGCAAACGGGTCGTTGTGGGGCGTCCGCTCGCCGGCCAGATAAGGCAGGAACAGCGGCGCGGTGTCCAGCGCCTGATCGGGGAGGGCCTGCACTTCCTCCAGCAGCGCCCGCTCATCCGCCACGCCGCTGAAACCGCAGAACCAGCGCAGCGCACTGGCTGCCGACAGCATGACGCTCATCTGATGCCAGCGGCCGGGCAGGGCATGGCAGAAGGCATGGACCGCCGAGGCGGGATTGGGCCGGTAGCGGTCGTTGACCACGAAGAGCACGCCGGAGGTGCCCATCGACAGGAAGCCTTCTCCAGGCCGGGTGGCGCCGATGCCGATGGCGCTGGCGGCGTTGTCTCCCGCGCTGCCCGCCACCACCACGCTGGCCGAAAGTCCCCAGGCCGCCGCGAGCTCGGGCCGCAGCGTGCCGCCGGGCTGATTGCTTTCCACCACCCGGGGCATCTGCTCGCGCCGCAGGCCGCAGGCCGCCAGCAGCGTGTCCGACCAGTCGCGGGCCGCCACGTCCAGCCACAGGGTCCCGGCGGCGTCCGACGGGTCGGTCACCTTATCGCCGGTGAGCAGCAGCCGGAGGTAGTCCTTGGGCAGCAGCACGGTGGCGGTGGCATCGAACACAGACGGTTCATGCTGGCGCACCCACAACAGCTTGGGTGCGGTGAAGCCGGGCATGGCCAGGTTGCCGGCGATGTCAGCCAGCGCAGGCGCGGCACGGGTCAGGGCCTCGCATTCAGCGAAGCTGCGGCCGTCGTTCCACAGGATGGCGGGACGCAGCACGCGGTCCTTGGCGTCCAGCAGCACCGCCCCATGCATCTGGCCGGACAGCCCGATGGCGCGAATGCCGCCCCAGGCCTGCGGCGCCGTGCGACGCAAATCGGCCACGGCCTGCTGGGTGGCCGTCCACCAACTGGCGGGGTCCTGCTCGGACCACAGCGGATGCGGGCGCTGCACCGTCAGCGGCGCGCTGGCCCGGCCACAGGCCTGGCCCTGCTCGTCCAGCAACAGCAGCTTGACTTCGGAGGTGCCAAGATCAATGCCCAAATACATCAGAAAGACTCCTCGGTCGCGGTATCGGAAGGGGCAGGTGCCCGCACGGCGGCGGTCTGCGGCAGTCGGGGACGGGTGATGCGGTAACGGGCCAGCGCTGCTGCGCCCACCGCCACCGCATCCGGTCCGAAATGGGAGATACGCAGCGGCGTCGGCGGCATGCCTGCTGCCTGGGCGTAGTCGTTCAGGGTCTCGCGGGCCGGGTCGAGGAAGGACTCGCCCAACTCCACCACGGCGCCGCCCAGCACGATGCAGGCGGGGTCGTAGGCGGTGGCCAGGTTCTGAAGCAGCACGCCCAGCGCACGACCGGCGGATGTCACGGCCCGCAGGGTGCTGCGGTCCTTCTCCAGCAGGCGCTCGCGCAGACCGGCCAGGGCCTGGGCTGCGGTCTCCGCTTCATCGCCGGGGCGAAGCAGGGCGCGCAGGCTGATCAGGGCTTCGGCGCATCCGCGACGGCCGCAACTGCACAGCGGGCCGTCGATCTGCAGCACCATGTGGCCGACTTCGCCGGCAAAGCCGCGGCTGCCGGTCAGCAGCCGGTCGCCCACGATGACGCCGGCGCCCAGGCCTTGGTTGATGCTGACGTAGAGCAGCGGATCCTGCGGTTGCTCGGATGCATGGAATTCCATCTCACCGATGGCGGCCACGTCGGCCTCGTTCTGCAGATGCAGCGGCACATTGGCCAGGGCGGTGCCGGCCAGCCGCTCGGTGAGCAGGGCGCCGACCGGCAGGTTCCGCCAGCCCAGGTTGGGGGCCATGTGCAGCAGGCCGCGTGCTTCGTCGACCCCGCCGGGCAATCCCACGCCGATGCCGATGATGTCCTGGCCCGCCGTCAACTGGGCACGCACCTTGAGCATCACGTTGGCCAGCACCCCCAGCCGGGCCTCGGCGGATCGGCTGCTGCCGTAGGCCTGCACCGCTCGGGCATGGATGTGGCCGGTGAGGGCGGTGGCCACCACGCGCACGCCATCGATGCCCACTTCGGCGCCCAGCAGCAGCAGGCGCTGCGGATCGATGAAGAGCGGGGTGGGGCGTCGCCCCAGATCGCCGGTGGCCACCACGCTGCTTTCCATCAGCCAGCCTTCGGCGATGAGCTCCCGGGTCAGGCTGCTGACAGTCGATTTGGTGAGCCCCACCTCTTGGGCGAGGTCCGCGCGCGACAGGCCCGGGCGAGCGCACAACTGGCGCACCAGCGCCATGCGGTTGAGGACCTTCAGCCACTGCTGGCTGCTGCCACCTTCACTGTGCACATTGTCTCCAGGGCCCTCTATGGTTGGGGCCTGGGACCGATATTAGTTCGGGCGCTGCACGAAATAAACCCCCGGGGAACTACCGAGGGACGCAGCGAGGCCAGGGGCAAGGTCCGGGCGGGTCCGTGCTTTGCACAGCAGCAACATCGGCTTAAGCCGCCTCTAACAGTGGCGGCGCACTCTTTGTCTCACGGCGTCGCCCCCTTCATCTCTCTGCTGCGACGCCCACAGGAGTACGACATGAGCAAGACCTCCCCGATCCTGGCCCTGATGGCGGCTTTTGCCGCAGCGTCCGCGTCCGCGGCGCCCGTTCAGGACGATGAACTCGCGAGCCGCGAACAGCGCCGCAGCCACCTGCAGCAGCAACTGCGCGACGTGCGGGTGGAGCTCTACTGCAGCCACGAAGACCATGCGCTGCAGATGATGCGCCAAGCCCGCCAGGCCCTGGTGGCCCAGCATGACGACGTGAGCGAGCGCGGCGTGGCCCATCTGGATCGCGCCATCTGGGCGGTGCGTCACGGCGACACCGAGCAGGCGCTGAACCTGCTGCAAGACGCGCACCGCCAGGCCTGAGGGGACTCAGCGCGGATCAGCCGCCCGCGCCGCGGCTGGCCAGGTCGCCCATGCGGTCGGCCTCGGCTTCCAGGGAATGGTCGTCATTGACCGGCACGCCGCCCACCTCCAGGGTGGGCGCCACGCGCCCCTGGCGCTGCTGCACCACGTGCCAGGCCTCATGCGGCAGATGCTGCTCCTGGCCGGGTGCGAGATGGATGTCGTTGCCCTGCGCATAGGCCAGGGCATTGAGCTGGGCCGGCTGACTGGAGTTGGTGTGCACCCGGACATCCGACAGGTCCATGCCGGACATCGACTCCAGCCCCGTCTTCAGCGTGTCCGGCATGCCGGTGAGGTTGGGGGCGGTCGGCATCTCCGCCCGCTGGGCGGCGGCACCGAAGTGGTCCTCGATCAGGCGGCGCTGCGCAGCCTGACGTGGGGAGTGGTCCAGCTGTGCGGACCAGTCCCCACCGTCGGCGGCCTGCCGTTGCAGCAGGTCGGGCTCGGCGGCCGCCCGTTGCGTCGCAAAACGCCCGGCATCGGTGCGGTGTGCTGAATCGTCATCGTTGTGGGCCATGGAAAGCTCCTCCGACTGATGGGGTGAGGGGATGCGGCGCTGAAGCCGCGGCTGATCCCGTGATGGGCTGTGGGATTGGCCATGCAAGGCGCTGGGGGCTGGTGGCTGGGCGCATCACTCGACTCACAACTCCGGCGCCCGGAACTGCAGGAACAGATAGATGCAGACCACCACCACCAGCACCAGCGCCACCACCGGCACATAGGGCGAGTCGCGCAGCCACGAAAGCGCCGGGTCGCAGGTCAGCAGCATCAGGCACAAGGCGGCGGCCAGGAGGGCCACCAGCCCCAGCACCACCAGATAGATCAGGCCCATCTGGCGCACCCGGCAGTTCAGCCCATACACCAGCGCCGCGGCGAAGCAGCCGATCAGCAGGGTCTGGGCAAGCAGCCGCAGCGGCAGGCGGTTGGGGCAGATCCAGCCGCAGGCTTTTTCGCGGCTGGATGGCGTGTCCAGGAAGTACTGCGTCAGCGGCGAGATGACCTGCGAGCCCATGCCCACGTCGGCGAGCGGCAGGGGCCAGAGCGTGATGCCTCCGTAATTCCATTCGATGTAGGGGAAGTCGCGCGCCATGTTGGCGGTGATGTTGGCCGGTGCCGCTTCGGGCGAAGTGGCATGCACGACCACCGGCAGCAGGCTGTCCAGGAAATCGATGCGGCGAACGCCTTGCACCTGCCGTGTCAGGTCAATGCTGCGGCGGATGTTCTTCTTCTGGGTATCCGGATCGCCGCTCATCATCACCAGGAACTGCACCGTGACGTCGCCGGTGCCCGAATACTGCGGCTCGGTCGAACCGGCCAGCGTCTCGTGTTTGCGCTTGCGGTCCTTGTTGTCCCCTCGAAGCTTCAGGTCGATCAGCCATTCATAGCTGTAAGGCGCTTGTTCTCCCAACTGCTGGTCCGGCACGACAAGATTGAGGCGATAGGTGCCGAGATCCTTCTGCATCTTGGCCAGCAGCGTGTCGACGAAGCGCTTCAGGAACTGTGTGTAGCGCTCACGGTCACGGCCTTCTGTGGGCGTGTCCTCGAAAAAGAGGGTCAACCCACCAAAGACCCGGGCGTTGCTGTCCGCACCCGGTTTGATCAGCAGGCGGTTCATCCAGGTCTGCGGATCGTCGCGCTGCTGCCTGAGCATGTTCATGGCCTCATCGGTGGCCTGTTTGATCATGGTGGTCTGCTCAGCGTCCGACTTGTTCAGCAGGTTCGCCCAGGACCGCCGATAGATCACCAGATCCATCGCCACATCGTAGCGTTGGGCCTCGCGGGAGAAGCCCGACAGGGCGCCGTCCCAATCGTTCGGCTTGTCGTACCGACCGTCGTCCCTCAGCACCACGCCCATGTATTGCAGGCGGGTGAACAGGTTGAAGTTGATCGGGATCGCAGTCTCCGTCGCGCGCCAGAACGGAATGATGCCCACGACCTCGTTGTCCTTGTGACCCGGCGCGCACTGGCAGCCCTCGGCGCTCAGCCGCAGCGGGCGAGAGTCCCCGACCGGATGCAACTTGCGCGCCGTGACGACGATGTCGCGCAGGTTGTCCTCCGCCAGCAGCGAGTCGAAAAAGACTTCCAGCGGGACAGCGGTCTGCTCGGGCACGCGTTCGTTGCGACGCGGCGCGGCGGGTGTCTCGGACGGCGAGCGAAGGGCTGCGGGTCTGGGGCAGACCTTGGGCGCCGTCAACCCGCGCGCAGCCGCCACCTCAGCCACCCGGCGCAGGTAATAGCGGCAGCGCTCCGCCTCCACCGCACCGGTGAACATGCCCCGGCTCGGATACTCCACCCCCACCAGCGGCGCCAGGATGGCTCGCAACTGAGCGGGTGTGGGCTTGTCCGGGACGATCACCGGGGGCTGGGTGATGAGGTCGGCATCCGCGTCCAGGTCCGCGCGCAGCGCGGCCAGGGCCGGCAGCGGCGGTGAGGGCGCCACGGCGGTGCTGGTGGCTTTGGTCTTGTCGTCATCGGTCGGGGGGACGAGGTCGTCCAGATCCTTGGCGGTGAGCAGATAGCTGACCGGGACATCGGCGTTGACGTCCGCGGTGCCGTCAGCATCCTGCAGGCTGATGCCCTGGAGGGTGGACGAAGGGGCTGGTTTGGCGGGCGGGGTGGACGCCGGCACCGCAGCCGGGGCGGCGCTCACCGGCGGCAGGATGCGCAGCACGTAATGCTGCTCCTGCTCCATCGGTGGCGAGGCACTGTCGGTGGCGCGCAGCGCAAAGCTGTAGTTCCCCACGCGGGTGGGGCGGCCGGACAGCGATCCGTCATTGCCAAATCGCAGGCCCGGCGGGGGCGTGCCCTCGATCTCGATGTGATAGGGCGGGCGACCGCCTTGCACCACCTCGCGGGGTTTGTAGTCGGTGTCGATGCGACCGGACGGCAGGGGCACCGAGACGTAGACCAGTCGCAGGTCCGGCGCGCGCTTGGCGGACGATGCGGCAGGGGCCGCCGCCGCCGCCGATGCAGAGGCCGAGTTCGACACCGACGCTGTCTGTGGCACCGCTGGCGGAGACAGGTCAGGCTGCGTGCGCGCCGGTGACAGCGGATAGGGAACTGCGGGCTCGCGGGCGGCGGCGTCGCCGCCTGCAACGGGCGCCATCGTCGGCGACGCACCTGGGGACACACCTGGGGACACGCCCGGCATGGCACCTGGCCGAGCAGCAGGCGACAGGCCGGGCACAGCGGCAGGCTCCGAGGCGGCCGCAGCCGCCGGGCGTGGCTGCAGTTCCGGCGCGTCCAGGCTGAAAGAACGCGGTTTCGGCACGGGCGGGCTGCTGGGTGGTCCGGCGGTGGCATGCAGCGCCAGAGCGACCACGCCAGCACACACGCCGGCCAGGAAAATGCGCCAGCGGCGGCAATGCACGCAGGGGGTCTCCCGGGCAAGCGCTCGCGCGGCATGGCCTGTGCGGACAGTGCCGCCCGGGCTGCTGCCGGATTCGCCGATGCCATCGAGTCGATCGCCCAGCGGCCTGTCCAGCCGTGGGTCATCCCAGCGAGGAGGTCTTGCGGCCATATCTACACCACCCGTCCTTCCTTGCGAAGTTCTTTCGCAATGCCGAGCCGCAGGTCGGCCTGACTGATGCGCTCCCGCGCTGACTGCAGCGCATGCAGCGCTGCGAAGCGCGCCACGTTGGTGATGGCACCGCCGGCCAACTCATGCCGCTCGGCCAGCTCCCGCAGGTTCACGCTGGCATCCAGCCGCCCCGTCGGCCGCAGCAGCCCTTCCCACAAACGCAGCCGCTGCTCCGCATCCGGCATCGGAAAATGCACCACCGACTGGAAGCGCCGTGCAAAGGCCTCATCGATGTTGCCCTTGAGGTTGGTCGCCAGGATCACGGTGCCTGGGAAGTCCTCCACCCGTTGCAGCAGATAGGCCACTTCCTGATTGGCATGCCGGTCATTGGCGCTGCTGGTGGCGGTGCGCTTGCCAAAGAGGGCATCGGCTTCGTCGAAGAACAGGATCCAGTCCCGGTGCTGCGCCTGGTCGAACACCTGCGCCAGGTTCTTTTCGGTCTCGCCGATGTATTTGCTGACCACCATCGACAGGTCAATCCGGTAGACATCCGCCTGCACCGCCTGCCCGATCAGGGTGGCGGTCAGCGTCTTGCCGGTGCCAGGCGGCCCGAAGAACAGGCTGCGATACCCGGGCTTGACCGCGCGGGCCAACTGCCAGTCGCGCATCAGTTGGCGGCCGTGGCGGGCCCAGGTGGTGAGGGTCCGCACTTCGGCCAGGGCGTCGGCATCCAGCACCAGGTCGTCCCAGGTCAGGGCCGTGGTGATCAGTCGCGCGGGGAAACCGGCGCTGAAATCCGGCTTGCGTGAGATCCCGGTGGTCAGGCGCTCCAGCGTTTCGCCGCTCAGTTGCAGCGCGGCGGCGAACCAGGGCTCGCCGGGCCCGTCGTGATCCAGCCGCAGCAGGCCCTCGCGGCGCAGCGGCGCTTCATCGTCCAGCAGCGTCCGCAAGCGCACCCGCCGGGCCAGGTCCTCGCCGGCCAGCAGGAAGGCGGCGGTCTCGGCCGTGGGCAGAAAGCCGCCGTGCGAGCGGCCTCTCCAGCCGCCGAATTCGCTGAAGCCGCGGTCCAGATTGCGGTTGCGGACAAACAGCAGATCGAGCAGCGCGGGCCGCAGATGCGGCGCCAGGGCGAGCGCGAGCAGCAGGCGTTCATTCGTGTCCAGCCCCAGGCTGTTGTGCAGCTCGGCGAGCGCACTGCCGGTGGGCAGAAGCGGCGGGGCCACCGGGTCCACCGTGGCGGGGCTCGGCGCGACCGTTGCAGCAGCAGCCGCCGCCGAGTCCCCGGCCGCGGAGGCCGACGCGCCAAAGTAATGCGCCAGCCGCTGCTGCACCACCTGTTCCAGCCAGGTCATCTCCAGCGCCAATGCGCGGGCATGACGGTCCGGGCCTCCGGTCGAGTCGGCGCCGTGCGTGCCGACCCGACCCACCGTTCCCAGGGTTCCCACCGTCTCCACCGCCGTTTTATCGCCAGTCCACATGCAGCACTCCCTCCATCCATCCAAACTTCAGCACCGAATAGCCCCATGGCAGGTGATCGATCAGCATGTCGAACGGGCCGGGGTCGACCTTCAATCGCCAGCCTTCCTCCTCGCGGACCAACTGGCCGCTGCGGCGCAGGAAGGTCTGTCGCAGCCCGTTCGCCGTGGTGCTGCCCAGCACCCGCCAGTGCTGCACCACGGCGGTCAGCAGGCCGTGGATGACCAGCCGCTCCTCGGTGGTGAGCGTCCATTCGCGCGGCAGCGGGGTCTGCATCGGCAGGCCGCAGATCAGCTTGTTGAGGTCCAGCATCGTCTCCGCGGCTTCCTGTCGCAGTGGCACGATGTCGCCGTCCTCGGGCATCTCCAGCACAACGGCCTCCAGCAGCAGGGCGGCCCGCTGCGCGGCGGCCTCGTCCTTGAATCGCGGGCCGATGCTGAGTCCGAGCCGCTGGAAGAGGTGGGGCAGATACGGGTTGAGCAGCACCAGCCCGGCATTGGCCACCGCCAGCGCTGCGGGTGCGTCCGGCGCCGCATCGCCTGACGCTGAACGGTTGGGAGCGCTCGACAGCCCAGGCTCAGGCGCTGCCGGCTCGCGACTTCTCCAGCGCAAGCCCAGCGCCCGGGCGGTGCGGGACAGCAGCGAGGTGGCCGTGTCCACCACCTTGTCGAACCAGCGCTTGGGCGCTTGCGGGCCGTCGGCGCTGCGCTCGGCCAGATGCTGGCGGACCTGGGCGGTGTAGCGCTGCGGCTCGAAGCTGCCGGTCTGGCCGCGCAGCGCGTGATCCAGGGTCGCCTGCCAGAGCAGGACCCGACGCTCCTGCGTCTCCGTGCCCGTGGCGGGGGCGGTGGACAGCACCGTCTCGATCCAGCGCTGCACTTCCTGATGCAGGGCGGTGTCCATCCACAAGGTCAGCAGCGTGGGCAGCCATTCCACCGGCAGCGCCCGGGTGAGCCGCTGACGCACGCCTTCCTGCCGGGCGGCTTCCTGCAGGGTTTCGCGCAGCCAGACGGCATCCTCGCGCATCAACTGGGTCCAGACCTCGCCCAGGGCCAGCAGCGGATCCTGCCGTGCGGACACGTCCCGTCCCAGCGCCAGGGCCACCTTAAGCTGGGTGCGTGCTCGCGACAGGCTGCCGGCCGACGCCTCCTCCGCCGACAAGGCATCGTCCAGCACCACCTCCCACAGCGGCATCAATCCCGCGGGCGCCTGACCATGCAGGCCATGCGGGGCGACCCACGCCAGCAGTCGCTGCACATGGGCCGGGCGGCCAGGCAGCAGGGCCTGCAGCAGAGCGCTCAGCCAGTGACGGTCGAACTGCAACACCAGGCGCCGCACCAGCCGCGCGCGAGCGTCTTCCTGACGCAGGGCCGCGACCAGCGCGGCCGGATCGCGCTGCAGCAGCTCCTGCGCCAGCAGGCGCGGATCTTCGCCGCGGGCCTGCCAGGGCCAGCGACCGGTGCGCAGGAAATGCATCAGCAGCGCCAGCCGGGATTGCGGCCGGCTGCGCACGCCGGATGGGCGTTGCCGCGCGCCGCCCGGGCCACGGCAGTCCTCCAGCGCGCGGCGGGCCACGATGGGCAGTTGCCGGCTCCAGGCTTCCTCCCAGTCGGCGCTGTCGACGGGGCCCAGGTCCAGGGTCAGCGAGGGCAGGGACCAGACATCGTCCGGATCGCAGGTGTTGCGGAAGTCATCGTCCAGCACTTCGTCCAGCAGCCGCAGGCCGGTGTCCTGCAGCCAGCGCGTCCAGCGCGTCTCGGCCTCTTCCGCGCAGACGCCGTGGACCTCCGCCTCGGCCTGAAGCTGTTCGATCAGATGCGGCTCTGTCATGGGGTTCCCCGGGGCGGGGTCCAGGTCAGCATGAGTGCGATCAAGCGGGCGGCCACCCGGTCGCAACGCGTCTGGGCCCGCAGGTCCTCCGGCGCGCTGGACAAGGCCAGGCGGCTGTCCAGCCACTCCTCATACAAGGTCTCGAAGGCCTGCATGTCCTCCAGCGACAGCCAGTGCACCGCCAGCGACAGATGCACCGGCGTGTGGCTGCGCAGGGTGTCCCGGGTGAACTGGCGGAAGTTCTTCTGCGCCGTCCGGGTGGTCCAGCCCGGCAGCACCGCCGTGACGCGCAGACGATGGAAGTGTGTCGGCAGCTTCAGCTGCTGATGCTCCGGAGAGTCCTTGCGCACCGGCCGCAGCAGCACATGCTCCAGCAGGTGCAGGCCTTCGCATTCCTGGTCCAGATGCAGCATGAACAGGCGCAGGCTGGCGGCGGCGCGGCGGGCCGCATCCTCGGTCTTGAATTGCCCGATCACCCACCAGCGGCCGTTCTCATCGGGCCCCAGCACCAGCCGGTAGCCCGGCGTGGGGTCGGGCTGCGGCAGTGCGAACAGGCCGGCATGCGGGGCCGGGTCATGAGCCAGGGTGGGGCTGCCGTCCGGCGGCACCTGCAGATGCAAGGTGGGGGGCGGCGTCATCGGCGCGGCCCCTGGTGGCAGCACGCGGTAACGGTCCGCCCGCGCGGCGGTGCGGGTGAGGGACACCGGCAGGCGCTGGCGCCGCAACCATGGCATCTGGGCCAGGTCCTCCTGCACCTGCTGCCGCGTGGCGGGACGCACCGAGGTGCCCGCCGCCACGCCGCGGTCCGAGAACTCCGGCGGCAGGGGCACCAGCCCGCCGCCGCCGGTGGTGATGGCGGCGGGGCTGCTGGCGCCATCGGTGTCCCCGTCTGCCGCATCGATCATGACCCGGTGGTCACGCGGCACCCGCGTCAGCGGACGGTCATGCCAGAGACGGAAACCCAGTCGCAGGCTGGCGCGGCGCTGCAGGCCGCTGCAGTTGTCCAGTTGGCCCCAGCTCGGGCGGGTCAGGTCCACGCCAGAGGCCCGGTCGCGGGCCAGGGTCACGATGTCGCGCAGCCAGGCGGCCTTGTTCTCCAGCAGCAGGGTGTCCAGCTCCTCATGCAGCAAATGGCCGCAAAACTGGCGCATGCTGTTCTGGGTGTAGGTCTCGCCGTGCAGCGCCAGCAAGTGGTCCAGCACGCGCCGCTTGCGGGCGGTGCCGACATCCAGCCGCTGCTGCTGCGCCTTTGCAATCGCCTCGGTGCTGGCCTGCGGGCGTTGGCGCAGGATTTCGTCACGCTCCGCCGGGCCGTCCAGCAACTCGGCCAGGCCGGGGATCTGCACTTCGGTCAGCGGCGGGATCCACAAGGTCTGCCGGGCGCCGCCGTCCAGTGAGAAGAGCGAACGCATCGCCTGCAACTGGGCCAGCGCCTGGGCCAGCATCTGCTCATGCAGCAGCAGATAGGCCCTGAGCTGCTTGACCTGGGCCTTCACCTGCGGCGGCGCTGAGGGCGGCACGCCATGCCGGCCCAGGCCGTAGATGGCGGGCAGGTGACGCTGCACCGACCGGTACTGGCTCAGGTCGCGATGGGTGCCGGTGGGCAGCAGCGCCTTGGCCTGCTCTGCCTGGTCGGCCTGCTGGCGGGACCGGCGCGCCCGTCCGGCGGTCTGCAGGTCGTTCAGGCGGCGCCGCAGTTCGCGCGGCGACACCTCCACCGTCAGCCCGCGGCGTCGCACCTCGATCTTCGTCGGGCGCTGGGGCGACGGCAGCCGCAGCGACAGCGCCCAGTCCGAGCCGAACCAGGCCACCGAGCCCACCACGGTGTCCTCGCCGGCGGCGACGACATCTTCCCGATCCGGCTCATCCGGCACGATGGCGATCACCCGGGCATCGACCACGCCGGGCACGCCGCGCATGGCCTCCGCCACGTCCGACAGAAACAGCCGCCGCACCCCGTTGGCGCTGAGCAGGGACGGACGCAGGAAGCCGTGACGAAGCACCGGACCTTCGTAGATGTCCGCCAGGCTGCGGCCGGCGCCGAGCAGGTCGTGCAGCGTGTCGGCCACCGGCGCGCCGGCAATGAAGCGGGCGCAGCGGTCGTAGACATCGGCCAGGATCTGCACCGCATCGCGCTCACCGTCGATGTCGATGGCCGCTTGCAGCTCGCACATCACGTCGCGGTCGCACTGCACCTGCGGCGCCAGGTCCTCGCCCAGATTGCGCTGGGCATGCCAGGCCTTGCGGGCCTCGGCCACACGGACGGCGCACCGCGCCTGCTGGGCCGTCTGGTCGGCTTCGCTGGCTTCCCCGGCGTCCTCGTCCTCGCTCTCATCCTCGCCGACCAGCCATTCGGACGGCTTGAGCCTGAGCCGGTAGACACCCGGATCCTCCGTCAAGGGCTCCACGTTGGCATCGTCCAGGCCAGGGACGTGATCGAGCAGCCAGCGGCGCTGGTCCTCCAGCGTCGTGGCGCGGCAGGGGAACACCGTATCCGGCGGATGCAGCGACAGGGCTTCATAGTCGATGCCGTGGCCCGGTCCGGCGAGATGGTCGGCCACCGGGAAACCGCTGCGGTAGACCACGTCGGTGAGGCCGAAGCACAACTGCTCCAGCAGGGTGATGCCAGGGTCATGCAGGTTGTGATCGGTCCAGCGTTCGCCGGCGAGCTTTTGCAGCCAGTGCAGGCCTTCCTCGCGCAGGGCCTGAAAGCCCAGCGCCAGTTCCTCGGTCGAGCGGGACCGCAGTTCGCGGCGTGGTGGTTGCAGCGTGCGCTTCATGGCGCGGTGCCTCCGGTGAAGTCGTCAAACCACAGCTGGGTGACCGTGGCCCGCAGCACCGCGCCGGCACCGTAGTCGCACCGGGTGCGGATCTGCAGCCGGTACACCCGCTCGGAGGTCTTGCTGGTGGCCCAGCGCAGCTCCACCTGGTCGCAGCGCCGGCCGAACCAGGCATGCTGAGAGCGAATCGGCTTGCGGTTCTGCAACCGCTGATACCAGGGCTGGGCCGGATTGAAGGTGTTCATCGCCGTCGCCTGCAGCAGGGCGAAGCGCGGCTGACGGCCCTGGGCGCTGCTGGCGCCGGCCATGACCTCGAAGGCATGACAGCCGCGCAGGTCGCCGGTCAGGTCCTGCCATTCGCCATTGGGCAGCAGGGGCAGGCTGTCCGGGCGTGCATAGCTGCCGCGGCGGCCCGGTGCGGCGATGACACCGGCCACATCCAGCGTGGCACTGGGCTCGGCCACGCCCACGCCCACCCGCATGCGGCTGTCCAGCGACAGCACCGGCGGTGCGCTCTGACGCTCATGGGCGGCGCTGGCACGGAAGGCCAGCTGTTCGGTGCGGCCGTTGAAGCTCATCGACCACAGCGGCTTGTCCCCGCTGCGCTCCCGGTAGAAGCTGAACAGGGCGTCATGCCCCTGCGGCGCGGACACTTCCAGACCGTTGGCGGGACTCTTGCGGAAGCCTTCGTCCACCATGTTGAGGTTGGATTCGATCAGGGCCGCGAAATGATCGGCGGTGGGCAACTGGCCCTCGCCGAAGAACTTGCGTAGCGTGTCGCGGTTCTGTTGGCTCATGCGTTGGCTCCGCGAATGACGAAGGTGCTGCCAATCGCCAGTTTTGAAATGCCGGTGGGAAGGGGCGCCGACTGGCTGAAGCCGTTGGTGTCGGTCAGCAGGTGCAGCGGCATGGGCACCGCCAGGCTCCAGGGACGGCTGCTGCTGATGTGCCGCCGGTCGTCCTTGGCCTCCCGGGCGGTATCGGCGAGCCGGTACAGGCCGTTGTCATCCTGGCTCACGCGCAGCAGCGAGAGCTGGGTGATGAAGGCCACGCCCGGCTGCATCCGCAGCCGCGCCTCGATGTCCTCGGCCCGGATGGTCCAGTCGAAGCGGGCCGGATACCCGCCATCCATCCAGGGGGACAGCAGCTCCACCAGACTGCGGTTGAGCCGCTGCAAGGTGGCGCCCGGATGGGCCCCGGGCTGCAGGCCCACCACACCGCGCAGCTGCAGCTGCTCATACATCGGGTTGCGGACTTCGATGTGGGCGAAGGGCGAGGCCAGCTCCCGCAAGGCAGCGGCCATGCGGCGAAGTTGCACCGCACTGAAGCGAGGCTGTTCACAGGCCAGCGACAGCTGGTTGCGCGGCACGGTGGGCACGGCCACCACCACCACGCTGCCGGGCGGCAGATGGTCGCCATGCTGGCCGGCATCGTCGACCACCTCGTCCGCGGTGAGGCAGCGGGCCTTGAAGACCTCGGGGAAGCGGTCCAGCAGCAGCCGCTCCATGTCCCAGGCGGTGCTGGCCCGGTTCTTGTGCATCAGCCGCTCACCGGCCCGGGTGTAGAGGGCGCGCACATCCTCCGCCGGCCGCAGGCCCATGGACGTGCCGACCTGCGCGACGCCGGTCACCCCGCTCAGGGTGGTGACGGCGCGTTGAATGCGGCCGGTTTCCAGCAGGCTGGGCGGTGCGGGGGGCGGTGCCTTGGCCTGCACGGCCGGCGGCGGGGCCGGCGCTCGCACGGCGCGCAGCGCCTGGCAGCGGATGTCCCGCAGGCGGGCGAAGGTGTCAAAGCCGTCCTGGGCCCCGACGCGCAGCCAGAACAGGCCGCCCGGCATCAGCGCCTGCTCACGGCTCAGATCCCGCGGCAGGTCCAGGGTGATGATGCCGGAGGTGAGGAAGCCGTCGGTTTCGTCAGACAGCACCGCGTGGGTGGGCAGCGGGAGCCAGCGGTCGCCCTGCAGGACGGCCCACTGGGGACGGGTCAATGCCAGTTGCTGGCCGGGCCGCACCGGCGATTCCTTGAGTTCGAAGAGCAGGGTCAGCGGACCGGCGGGGTAGGACGAGCTCAGTCCGATCAGCAACTGACCGTCAAAATCAAAGCGGGGCAGCAGGGTCTGCTCGGTCAGGGCATCCGCTTCATGCAGCGAGGTCATGCCAAAGGGCCGCAGATGCATCAGCCGTTCGCCGTCGACCCCTTCACCGGGGCCGTCGTCGCGGTCCAGGGCGATGACGGTGTCGGCGTCGTAGTCGAGACTGATGGTCTCCAGCAGCGGGGTGTAGGGCGGCTGCGGCACCGGGCGCGGATGGCGGCGCACGCGCGCATTGGCCGCCACCACTTCCGACAGCACCGACGGATAGGCCGCATGACCGAAGGCCGCCTGGGGCCCCGTCAGTTGCAGGCGCAGCAAGCCGTTGCGTGGCGGGTTCTGGCTGTCCCACAGGGCCTCGCTGGCGCGCATCTGGTTGGCCAGCGTGGCGCTGTCGGCCTGCAGGCTCTGGTCCTCCAGCAGCCGCCCGTCGCTGTCGGTGCTGAACAGGCGGACGTTTTGCGAGCTGCCGCAGGGCACCCACTGGCCGTCGCGCAGCAGGGACAAAGCCGCGGTGAAGTCCTCGCTGCGCTGTTGAAGGCCGTAGCCGGCATAGTGGGTGGTGAAGCCGCCTGGCTCCTGGGGCAGGGCGGACCACTGCAGGTGCAGCACCAGCCGCGTGAGATTCTTCCGGGCCGCCTCTTGCGAGCCGACCGTGACGCTGGAGGACACGCGGGGCAGCGGGCCGAAAGGCATGAAGGGCTTGCTGGCGTCCAGCCGCCCCAGGCTGTTGGACAGCAGCAGCTGGCGCACGCCGGTCACCTGGACCCGGATCACCGCCTCCTTGAAGGGCAGGTCACACAGCAGGGAATAGGCGTAGCAGCCGCCTTCCTGACCGAGTTCCAGCCGCGCCATCGGCAGCTGGGTGTCCCAGTCGGCACCGTGCAGCGCCGGATCACAGCCCACGATGGGCGGCACGGACGGCCGCAGACGCGCCTGCAACAGCAGCCCGCCGCTGGGAGACGGCGCGACATGCACGTCGGTAGCCTCCAGCCAGCCATCGCTGGCGCTGAGGAACAGGCGCAGCGCCCGCTGGAACAGGCTGCTGAAGATCAGGTCCCGGTTGGGCTCGGGCGTGAGGCCACCGGAGCCGGGGCCGAAGAGACTCATCGGGTCGGCGGTCGACGCCGTGGGCTGCGCCCCGCGCACCCGCTTCACCACGTCCCACACGCGTTGCCAGTCCGCCGGGGTCAGGGCCGTGCGGGTGAGGGCGGTCTCGTCCGCCATCATCCAGCGCACCAGCAGTTGCGCCATGGCGCGCTGCAAGGCGGAGTCGCGTCGTTGCCGATCGTCGGGCGTGTCACCAGGCATCTTCCCCACGGTCTCGATGTCGGTCACCAGATCCTTCAGGGACCGGGCGGTGAAGGGCGTGTCCCGCCGCACCCGCAATTCGATGTGGATCAGCCGCTCGCCCTCGGCCAGCGCCAGAATGGGCGACACGATGGCCAGCCCGATGCGGGCCTGCGGCGTGGCCGGGTCGCCGCCAAAGAGTCGGAAGTCCTGTCCCTGCCCCAGGGCCAGGACACCCGCCTGGGCCCGGGTCACAAAGCCGAACTGGCTTTCCGGGGAAATGGCGCGGTCGCGTTCCAGGAACAGGCTGCGCACGCTGGCCACCCGGGTGTCGGTGACCGCCAGCGGCCGCTCGCTGCGAAAGCGCACCGGCCGGCCGGCCGCGTCCTTGCCGGCATCAAACAGCACCCCGGCACCGACCTGGACGTCTCCGGTGGCGCGCGGGTCGCGCTGGCAGGTGAGCAGCACCGTGTCGTCGCGCGGACCGCGCGGCAGGAAGCCCAGCACCTCGCGGTAATAGAAATCCGCATGCCGTGCGGGGAATCGGTTGATGAGGCCCTGCACCTTCTCCATCACCTTCATGAAGGCGATCAGCAGGGCCACCGCCGGTTCATGCTGGCCGGTGCCCCAGGAGGCGGGCAGCAGCTCGCGGGCCTTGGCCTGCAGGCTTTCGATGGCTCCGAGGAAGGCCACATGGCGTCGGCGCAATTGGTCCCGCTCATAGCGGGCCAGATGCCGCCCCGCCACCGGACCGCGCTGTTCCGCCAACAGCGCCAGGTCTTCCGGCGAGGGGGTCCACAGCGCACTCAGGGCGGGCACGACCGAGCGCCCCCGGAAGGTCCGCTGGGCATACCGCTGCCGGACCCAGTGCAGGTCCGCGGCCAGTTGCTGCCGCACCAGTTGCCGAAGCCGTTCCGCCAAGGCCTGCCCGGCCAGGTCGGGCGTGTCGGCCGCCTCCTGATGCAGGGCGCTGTACCAACGGTCCAGCACCGCGGCCAGGTCGCCGATCTGCTGGCCGAGGGCTTCGACCTGTGCACTGTCCAGCTCACGCGCCAGTCGCCGCTCGCACTGTTCCAGATCGAAGGCGGCGATGCGGGCCAGCACCAGGGTGGTGTCCCGCTCCAGCAGCTCGCGCCAGTGGCCGGCGTCGTTGTGTTCGGGGTCGACGTAGCGGAGCTTTTCCGCGAGCAGCTCGACCAGGGTCACCCGGTCCTCGAAGCGCAGCGGGTCGACCTGCAGATAGCCGTCGAACAGCGCCGGCGGGAAGCGGTCGTCCTGGGTGCAGCCGCTGCTCATGGGGCCTCCCGGTCATCGACGGCCGCCAGGTTCTCGTTCATCGCCACGCTGTCGGTCGACGGCCATGCCGGCATGGGCAGGGCCACCGCCGGGCTCTGGCCATTCAGGTAGAGCGGGAACACGAGGTTGTCCGGGGTGTTGCTGCTGCGCAGCCGATAGTCCAGGCGGATGCGCAGCACGCCCTCATGCATCCCGCTGGTGTCGAACTGCACCGCTTCGAGCTCGATCCGCGCCTCGAAAAGCGCCACGGCCTGCTGGATCATGCTGCGCATCTCGGTCATCAGGCTGCTGGTGATCTGCTCGAACACCATGCGGCGCAGGCCGCAGCCGTAGGTCGGATGCATCACCCGTTCGCCGGGGTGGGTGAGCATCAGGATGCGCAGGCTCTCCCGCACATCCTGGGCGGCAGACACCAGCCCGGCCGCGCGGCTGCGGGTGTCGAAGGTGGGCGGGAAGGCCCAGCCGGTGCCGAGAAATCCAGGGTCGCTGCTCATGGGGTGTCCTTGCAGGTGCTTCATCCGACGTGATCCGCCTTCATCCACCGTCATCCGCCGATGAGCACGGTCGGCAGGCCCAACGTGATCGTTCCGCCATGGGCAGTGGCGTCGCCCATCCGCCCGGCCGGACGCGAGCCGATCATCACGGTGGTGGAGCCCATCACCAGGGTGTCCGGGGGCCCGACGCAGGTCAGGCTGTCGCCCACCACGGTGGCGGGCAACTGGCCGATCAGCACGGTTGGCACGCCAGGGCCGATGACCGGTCCGCCCACATGGGGAATCGGCGGCAGGCCGGGGGTGACCATGGGGCAGACATGCAGGTCGGTGATGCGGGCGGCGGGGGGCATGAGGGGTCCTTGTCGGCCAGTCAATTGATCATCACCATCGCGCCCTTGACGACGGTCTGGCCGGCGGCGGAGAGCTCAGCGTTGGCATTGCCCTTGGCGGTGAAACCGATCTGGGCCTCGCACTGCACATTCATGCCGGAGGCCTTCACATCGGCCTGGGAGCTGATGCTCACCGGGCCGGTGGCGTCCAGCTTGATGCTGCCGGTGGCCTTGAGCACGATGTCCTTGGGGCTGTTCAATTCGATGCCGGCGGTGGTGAGCGACACCTTGTTCTGGTTCTCATCCAGCACGGTGATCGACTTGTCCTTGTCGCTCAGCACCACCTGGTTCTTGCCGGGCGTGAGGATGGTGATGACCTTGTCCTTGTCGTTGATTTCGATGCGGGCCAGGCAGCGGGTCACCCAGGCCTTGGTGTCGTTGGCCGCCTCCAGCGTGTAGGGCGGCTTGCGGGCGCTGCTGTAGAGGCTGCCCAGCACCACGGGATGGCTGGGGTCGTTGGCAAAGTAGCCCAGCACCACTTCGTCGCCGACCTCCGGCAGGAGGAAGCTGCCGAAGCCGTTGCTGGCATGGGGCTGCAGCAGTCGGGCCCAGACGCCTTCCGTGTCGGCCTGCAGCACCGGCACCTTCACCTGCACCCGGTGCTCACCGGCCGGGTCGGCATCGAGCTTGAGCACCACCCCGACCTGCAGACCCTGCACGCCAGGCAGCAGGCCGGCCGCGGAGGGCGCAGCGACGTCGGTCCGTTCGGTGAACCAGTCCGGGGCCAAGCCGAAATCGACTTCGGTGAACCAGTTGCCGTCGGCGATCTCATGCCGCACGCCGGTGACCAGCAGCGGGCCGCTGAAGCGGCTGCCCACGCCCACCAGCTCGATCAGCCCCCCCACCGTGGCCAGGGCGCTGCCCTGGAACCGCACCCGTCCTCGCACCCGCGCCAGCCCGGCCTTGAGCTGCTGCGCCTTGGCCCAGCGGTCCAGCGCGGTCTGCTGCTGCGGCGCGCCGGCCTGCAAACGCAGCACCTCCAGGCCCACCACCTCGGACAGCGTGGCGGTGTCCAGGTTGCCTTGAGCGGGCAGGGAAGCGGGGTCGGCAGCGGTGCCCTCCAGCACCGCCTGGCCCTTGGGGTCCCAGGTGAAGGCCTGGGCGCTGCCGTACTGGTAGCGGGCGTCGATGTCCCCGTCGAACTCGATCAGGTCCTGGCCGTACGTTACTGTCAGCGCCGCGTCGCCCTGGGCTGACGGCGCCTTCACGGCGATCTCGCCGTCGGTCACCGCCACCAGCCAGCCGTTGGCATCGGCGCGGGACAGCATGAAGTCCCAGTCGGTGCAGTAGTGCTGGGCCAGCTCGGTGTAGACCACATCGCTGCTGTCGACGGTGGCCGTCAGACCGTGTCGGGACGCCAGGTCGCTCAGGATGTCGGCGTCGTTCATGTCGATGTAGTTGGCATTGCGCCGTCCCACCGTCATCTTCACCGCCACATCACTGCATTCGACGATCAGGCGCGCCTGGTTTTCGCTGACCACCTGAACCCGGTGGCGCATCACCACGCCTTCAAACAGCGTTTCGGTGCCTTCCAGGTAGCCGGCGGCGATGGTCAGCTTGGCGCCGGGCTTGAGGTCATCCGCATCACTGATCGGGAAGCGCTTGTTGGGCATGTCGCCATCGGAGAACTCCAGGCGGGCGGTCGGGATGCGGTTGGCGGCCCGGTGGATCCGGATCGACATCAGGTCCACGGTCGCTTCGAGCGGCTGTCCGTTGACATGCAGCTCAAGCTTGACGACGCCGACGGCATTGGCGGCAGGGGAGGCGGGCATGATTCAGAGTCCCCGGCCTGCGCCGCTCGGCGTCGGCAGTTTCGGAAACGGGGCCGGCGCCGCAAAGCCCGGTGCCTTGTCATTGGGCGCGGGCGGGATCACCAGCGTGTCGCCCGGCTTGAGATCGGTCAGCGACGACAGGTTGTTGGCATCGGCCACCTGGGCCTGACGCTCGAAGCTGTCGTCCTTGTATTTGTCGGCGCAGACGCTGGCCACGGTGTCGCCTTCCTTGACCGTCTGGGTGCGGGTCATGGCGTTGCTGGAGGCACGCTGGTTGACCAGCTGGTTCTTGCTGCTGCTGGAGGCGCCGACAAAGCTGAGCTCGATCTTGGCCCGCAGCGGGTCGCCGTTGGGCTTGAACAGGCTGTACTGCGTCGTCATGCTGCGCAGCCGGCCGAAGAAGATCAGCGTGCCCCAGAGCAGGCGCACATGCGGTGGCTCGCCCGCGTCGTTGACATAGTCGTAGACCACCTTGCTGAGCAGGTCGATCTGTTGCTTCACGTCGCTGGGCTGGCCGGGCACATCCTCCACCGCGCCGGTGTCGTCCAGCACGATGGAGAAGCTGATGTCCTCCGGCTCGGTGGACGCGAACTTGGGCTCGGTCTTGGCCGAACCCATGTCGGCGGTGGTGTTGTAGCCGATGCGATGGCTGTGCTTGAAGTCCGACGGATTGATCTGGGTCTCGAACTTGACCTGTTCTTCCAGGGTGATCGCGCCGCCCTTGCCGACGGAATAACGCGTCATCAAGAGCCGCTTGAGCTGGCCCTCGTCGTCCGCGCCAGCGTCGGCCGGCAGTTCATTGAAGCTCACCTCAGCGCTCCCCGTGGACCCGCAGCCGGTCGGCCAGCCAGGTCTTGCAGTCGGCCACCACCTGCTCGCGCAGCCGCTGCAGCTCGGCAGCGTTCACGCTGGCGCGATGCTGCGCAGGGGCGGGGGCCGGATGGACCTGGGTGCGAATCAGCAACTGACGGATCTCGATACTCATGACGGGCTCCTGACGGATCAGATGGAGCGCTCGCTGCGCGCATAGACCAGCTCGATGCGCTCGATGGCCATCTCGTTGCGCTGGCTGTTGAAGGCGTCCACATCCCACTTGACCGGATAGGCACGCGTCAGCAGCCATTGCCGCATGATGGTGCCGTCGGCCGAGAGCAGCGCCACGCGCAGATCGGCCGGGGTCAGGCGCCGGGACAAGCCGCCTTCCAGCGTGCGCTTGCACCAGCGCACCCAGTGCGAGCTCAGAGGGGCCAGGCCCCGCTTGAGCACCAGACGCGGATGCTTCACCGGCTTGGGCAGGAAATGCACGAAGTCATTGCGGCCCCCCTCCATCACGGTCTCCGTCTCCATGTCGGCGGCCATGCCGGACGCCTCCATGAAGGCGGCCTCCGGGTGGGTGACCTGCATGGTGTTGAGGGTCACCGCAAAGTGAAAGGCCGAGGACAAGGGCAGCTGACGGGGATCCGCCGCGCCGCCGGAGGCCTTCGACCCGGACGGAGAGGGGCGCGCCATCACTTCACCTCACAGGTGAGACCCTCGTGCACGATGACGATGGTCTCGATGGCCACTTCATTGCCCTGGGCCTTGAGGTCGGTGCCGGTGATCTTGCTGGGCCAGGCATTGGCCAGCGTCCAGACCACCGCGGCATTGCCGCCTTCGTCCTGCAAAGTGATCACCACCGACTTGCGCTTGATGGTGTTCATCTGGATTTCCTTGAACCAGTCCCAGAAGGCCTTGTCGCCCTTGAACATGCCTTTCTTCATGGTGACGTCGCTGAACTTCTTGAGTCCCGGCATCTTGGTGACCGCGAACTGCTTGCTGTTGCCGGCGCGGTATTCGATGGGCTGGGCTTCGATGTCGAGCCCGGAGACTTCCTGGAAGGACATCTCCTGGCTGTCCCACTGGACTTTGAAACTGAACTTGGGCAGCGGCCAGGTGGTGGCCGATTGGGTAGATCCGTCGTCAGACATGACCTGCCTCCTTCTTGGTGGATGGTGTCAATGAGGGAGAGGGCGCGGGCGCGGGAGGCCCGGCATCAAGACTTCTGCATCTGCTGCTGGAAGGTGATCTCGATGAATTCCGCCGGGCGGCTGATGGCCACCAGGACGGTGACCCGCAAGATGCCTTCGAGGATGTCCTCGGGCGTCATGGTTTCGTTCAGCCCCACATGGACGCTGAAGGCGTCCTCGGGCACCGCGCCGGCCAGGCCGCCGCGCTTCCACACGCTGGTGAGGAAGTTGCCGATCATGGCGCGGATGGTTTCCCAGGTGTTGCTCACATTGGGCTCGAACACCATGGCCTTGGCGGCCAGGCGGCAGGACTCCTCCAGCATGATCATCGTGCGGCGCACGTTGATGTAGCGCCAGTCCAGGCTGTTGCCGTCCAGGGTCCGGGCGCCCCACACCAGCACGCCTTCACCGATGAAGCTGCGGATGGCGTTGATCGACTTGCCCTGGGTGGTGACGTTCAGGTCTTCCTGGTCTTCATGGGAGATGGAGACCGCCGGTGCCACCACGCCGTTGATACTGACATTGGCCGGGGCCTTCCACACGCCGCGGGTGTTGTCCACCATGGTGTAGATGCCGGCCATGGCGGCCGCCGGGGGCATCAGGTTCAGCTGGTTGCGGGCCTCGCCGATGATGGTGTTGTAGAGCGGGCTGATGGCCACCAGGCTCTTGTGCAGCAGGGTCTTGTGCGTGGCCACCGCGTTCTTGAGCGCGTCCTCGGCGAGCAGCTTTTGCTTGTCCTCCGCCGACTTGTTGCTCTTGTTGATCTCGTCGGTCAGCGCCTTCTTCCAGGCCTCGTCGTCATAACTGACCCGCGCGAGCGATTCCCAGAGCGACTGGCGGCGCAGGGCGGCGCCGGTCGTGCCCTGGGCCACCGGATCGTCTTCCTGCTTCTCCGGCAGTTGCAGGTCCTGGCGGATCAGGTCGGACAGCAGCACCGGGTTGACGATGTTGGTGTAGTCCAGATCGCGTTCCTGCACGACCGTTGTGCGCACCCACGGGTAGTAGGCGCTGGCGAAGTCCAGGAAGTTGATGCCCAGGCTGTTGCGGAAGGCCGCGACGGGGTCGCCCTTGGGATGCTTCTGGTCGCGGTGGCCGGCATAGACATCCAGGATGGCCATGCGGTTGCGCATCTTGCCGCCGCAGTGCATGAGCATGGCCTGCTGCACGGCGACGCAGTCGTCCTCCTTCAGCAGCACCGCATCCGGAATCACCAGCATGGTGGGTTCCTGCTCCTTGACCAGGGCATCGATGCCGCGGGTCAGGTCCTCGGCACCGATGCTGCTGTCGAAGTCGCCCACCGACACCACATAGCAGGGACCGCCGCCGTTCTGGAAGAAGTGGCGCATGCTGTGATAGAGCAGGAAGCGGCCGCCGTCCTTGCCTGCCGGCTGGTCCAGCACATAGTCCTTCTTGCCCAGGCTGAAGGCGGCTTCGTCATCGTCCGCGGTCTTGTCGCGGATGGTGAGACGGGCCGACGGCGCCAGGCCGAAGTAGGTGTGGAACTCCGCCATGGAGCTGATGCGCCAGGGGCGCCCCTTGAGCGACTTGCCGCTGTTGTCCGCCTTGGCGGTGTAGCCCACGAAGGCGGGCACCGCGGTGGCTACCTCCACGACGGAGTTGGGAAAGGCATTCTTCTCAACGATATAGACACCGGGTGTCTTCATAGCCATGACGGCCTCCTCTCAGAAGGATTGACAAATGGGCGATACAAACGACGCTGTGGATCCATGGGCGGTCAGGCTTCAGCGATGCACATGGATTTCGGAGACCAGCGTCGCCGCGCCGTCGATCTCCTCGCGGGCCAGGTGCTGCGGGCCGGGAACCGGCAACCGCTTCACCAGGACTTTGGGCACCCCGGACTGGCGACATCGCAGCTGCAGCCGGGTGTCGGAGCGTTCGGCCAGCGCCAGCGGGGCGCGGGAGCGCAGGGCCAGCAGCGGGCGGCCGTCCACGCCGTGTTCAGGGACCGGCGCGTCGAAGTTCACCTGGCCGTCGGCGTCCACGATGTCCAGTGCGTCTTCGGACCAGTCGCCGAAGAGGCAGTACTTCCAGACGAGCTGGCGGGGGGAGAGGGTCCAGCGCAGGTGCAGCGCAGCGGGGTCGCGGGATGCGGGGCGGGGGGGCGCCTGAGGCTGTGACAGGTCCAATGCAGAGGGCGGCACTTGCAGCACGGCGAACGGCGGGCGCCAGGCGGCCTCGCCGGTCAGTGGATAGTGGCCGTCCGGCACCGGTTGGTCGGCGTCGACCGGGCCGCGCCAGATCTTCATGACCTGCACCTTCGGCGCGGGTGGCGTCGCGGCCACGTCGTTCCCCGTCGCGGGTGCTTCGCCATCCGCTTCGACGGGTGCAGTCCGTTCCTGATCCGCGTCCACGGCCTCAGCCTCGGCCTCGACCACCAGCACTTCGTCGGGTCGCTGCGCCGGATCGTCGGTGTAGATCGAGAAATCCGGGTCCGTCGCCCGCACCCACCAGATCAGCGGCTCGGGGCTGTCCTCGGCAAGCGTCCCCGACGCATCGGCCGGACCCAGCAGCCACAAGGCGGCGCCGTCCTGCCGCTCCAGCAGACCGGCGCGACGCATCCGCCGAGCGGTGTCGCCGGCGGCCTCGAAGCGCAGACCGCGCGCCCGGCCGTCCGCCCAATATCGGTGGGCGACCTCCAGCTGGAGCAGCACCAGGGTACGGCTCATGTCGGGCTCCCGATGCGCACTTGCGGTTCCTGCACCGCGGGACGCGTGCCCTGGCTGTGGCCGGCGTCGATGGTGATCAGCCGCAGCCGGTAGACCGCCGACGGCAGATAACGACCGCCGAAAAGCCCCCACACCTGCGACAGCTGCCCATAGTCCAGGTTCTCCAGATCCATCACCAGGCGGTCGATGCGGCGGTCCAGGTCGGGCGTGTTGTGATGGTCGAAGAGCGGGCGGGACTGGAAAAAGGCCAGCGTGCTGGACAGCAGCTTGAGCCCTTCCTGATAGGTGGACCCGCCGAAGTTGGCGGCGATCATCAGCAGCAGGTTGAGATGCACCGGGGCCGGCTGCAGCACCTGGCGGGCTTGCGGGCTGTTGCGAGGGGAGATGCCGCCGACGGTATCCCGCTGGAGGTTTACCAGGAACAGCGCCAGCCGGTTGGCCGTGCCGGTGGACAGGCCGCCGTCACATTCATGCAAGCTGGACACCACCACCAGGTCTTCCGTCACCAGATAGGCCCGGCGCAGCGACTGATTCAGTTGCTGAGCAATGTGGGCGAGGGCGGCGTCGATCATGGTGGGGCGGGGGGGAGCGAGAGAACTGGAATCGAGGGGCGGGGGATCGAGAGAACAAGTGGCTGAACGATAGGAGTTGCAAGCCGCGCCACCCATCGGACGAAATCTGAGCTTTGGAGCTCGCCTTGCTGATTTCTCCCTCGGAACCGTGGGTGCGTTGCCACGGGATGGACGCCGACGCCGGGGGCTCCTAGACTCCACGCCGACGCCGGGAGTGCAGCTGCCGGCGCGAGGGAGAGAACAACATGAATCCGAAGACGGACGGCAGCACGGGGCCTGCTGCGGACGCGCCTCGGCCCCGTAGCCGGCAGGCGCCCGCCATGGCCTCGGACGGGGCGGCGCCTCAGGATCCGGCACGACTGAGCCTGGCCGGCACCTATCCACCCGCGGCACCCGGGCCGGCGGCGCATCTGCGTGAGGGCTTGGAGACCGGGCAGCCCCCCGTCACGGGCCGCTTGGGCGGTGCGCATGGCGACGCTCACAGCGGCGCCAGCGTCGCCGACCCCGCCGCCAACCCCGGCGCGGACGCTGTTGCCGACCCTGCTGACCGCCATGCCGACAGCGACGTCGGTGAGGCCACCCGCTTCCTGCTCGGCGACTGGCTGGTGGACGTCTCGGCCCGCCGGCTGGTGCGCGGCGACGTGTCCATCAGCCTGGAGCCGCGTCCCATGGCGGTGCTGGTCATGCTGTGCCGTCGGCCTGGCGTGGTGATGAGTGCGGAGACCCTGCTGGCCAGTTGCTGGCCGGGAGAGAGCCTTGGCGACAACCCGATCCACAAGGTCGTGGCCGGTCTGCGCAAGGCGCTGGACGACAGTGCCAGCGCCCCCCGCTTCATCGAGACGATCCGCAAGCAGGGCTACCGGGTGGTGGCGCCGATCAGCGTGCTGTCGTCCATGGGCACCCGCAGCCATGAAGGCGGCTGGCGGGGCGACTCGCCGTTCTGCGGGCTGGAGCCCTTCGACGAGGCCCATGCAGCGGTGTTTTTTGGTCGCGACGACGCCGTGGCGGCCTTGCAGCAGCGTCTGGCTGCCCAGTGGCGCCGGCGCTGGCCGATGGTGGTGTTGCTGGGCCCCAGCGGCTCTGGCAAGACCTCCCTGGTGCAGGCCGGGCTGCTGCCGGCGCTGCGGGGCGAGGGGCTGGCGTCCCGTCAGGCGTTGCTGCCCGGCGGGCTGCAGATCAGCGCCAGCGCGACGGTGGACCTGGCGTCCCTCGGTGAGCTGGACCCGTGGTCCGCGCTGGCCGGGGGCCTGCTGGACTGGGAGGCGCAGGGCCAGCCGCTGCTGTCCGGCCACAGCATCGATTCCCTGGCGCAGTTGCTGCGCGACCGGCCCGACGAGGTGATCCGGCTACTGGGCATCGCCCTGCGTGCCATGGAAGCACCGGGGCGGGCGGAGAGCAGCTCGTCCGACATGCCGCTACGTCCGCCCCTGCTGGTCCTCGACCGACTGGAGGCCGTGCTCCAGGGCGGTGTGTCCAGCCTGGCCATGTCGGACGGCGCGCAGGCGCCTGCCGCAGGGCCGGTCTCGCCGACAGGCCCCGGGGATGCGCCGCTGGCGGTGCGCTTCATGTCGACGCTGCACGCGCTGGTGGCCAGCGGGCGGATGCTGGTGCTGGCCTTGTGCCGCAATGACTTCTATCCGGCCCTGGCCCAGCATCCGACGCTGATGCGGGACAAGGAGCAGGGCGCTCACATGGACCTGGCACCGCCGGATGCCGACGCACTCGCGCAGATGATCCGCCTGCCCGCGCGGGCGGCGGGGCTGGTCTTCGGTTCCGACGCCAGCGGCCTGAACCGGCTGGACGACCGGCTCAGCAGCGATGCGATGCAAGCGCCGGATGCGCTGCCGCTGCTGCAATACACCTTGCAGGCGCTCTACCTGAGCCGTGCGCCCGGCGATGTGCTGAGCTGGGAGGCCTACGAAGCGATGGGCGGGCTGGAGGGTGCGATCGGGCGGCATGCGGAGGCGGTGCTGGCTGCCTTGCCGGCGCCTCGTCAGGAGGCGCTGGGGCGGCTGCTGCCGCGCATCGTGAGTCTGAGCGCCGAGGACGCCACGCCGACCAGCCGATGGGCGGCCGCCGCCTCCCTGGGGGACGACGACGAGCGGGCCCTGGCGCAGGCCTTTGTGGAAGCGCGGCTGCTGGTGGCGGACCATGTGGCCGGGGCGACGGGGTTTCGGGTGGCGCATGAGGCGCTGCTGCGGCAATGGCCCCGGGTGACGGCCTGGGTGGCCCAGCACCGGGCCACGCTGGCGCTGCGGGATGAACTGCGTCACTGGTTGCAGCGTTGGCTGGGGGGCGGCGAGGGGCCGACCTTGTTGCTGCCCGGTGGCGGGCTGCTGTGGCAGGCCTCGCGCGCGCTGCAGGAAGCGCCGTCGCTGTTTGGGGCGGATGAGCAGCGGTTCATCCGGTCGTCGCTGAGCCGGCTGCGTCGGCAGCGTCGGCTTCGCTGGGTGGCCACCGGGTTGGTGGTCTTGTTGGCGGCGGTGGCAGTGGTGGCCGCGATCGCGTACGGACGGCAGGCGCGACTGGCCGCCGACCGGGAGCGGCAGAGCCAGCGGCTGGCGTCCTTCATGCTGGGGGATCTGGCGGATCAGTTGCGGCCGATTGGGAAGTTGTCGCTGCTCAGTCGTATTGGGGAACAAGGGGTGCGGCTCTTGGCCCCCGCGGACGGCGCCGGAGAGTCACCCGCCGAAGCGCTACAGCGCGCGAAGGCGCTGGTGGTGATCGGGGAGGTCAACAGCAGCCGGGGCAAAGGACGCACGGATGTGGCCATTGAAGCGCTCGATGCGGCCCGGCGCCTGCTGCTGGATCACCCGCCGACGCCGGAGGTCGACCTCGCGGACTATTACAAGACCTTAGGGGCTGCTGCGTTCTGGTTGGGACAGATTGCCTTGGACGTCAACGATACGGAAACAGCGATGAAATGGTTCATTGCCTATCGCGACGCCAGCGAAGCCTGGCGCAAGGCAATGCCGGAGGATGCCAGTGCTTCAATGGAATGGGGCTATGCCGTCAACAGCCTCGGCTCGACAGCGTTCCAGCGGGGTGCATGGGCGGAGGCGCAGGGCTGGTTTGAACAGGCACTGGCACAAAAGCGCGATTATCTGAGAACGCACCCAGACCATCGAAACGCGCTCGGTTCAGTGGCCGCATCCGAACAGTGGCTGGGCAAGGTGGCCTTGGTCAGGGGGCAGCCTCGAGCGGCCTTGCGGCATCTGGACGCTGCGCGAGGCCACCTGATCACCTTGCTGAACAAGGATCCAGACGAGCGCTCCCGTATTTGGGATCTCGGGACTGTGGAGCTTCGGCGAGCGGATGCGCTTCGCGCAGTCGGGCAAGAGCGGGCGGCCATTGGTGTCATGGAGGAGGCGGTACAGCGAATCAAGTCTGTCGTGGGGCCGGATCCCGATAATGATTACTGGCGTCTGGAACTCGCCCACGCAGAAGCGACCTTGCTGCTGGCCAAAGCGTCCACCGATGCAACGGGGCTCGAGCCATTGAGTCGGCTGAGAACAGCACTGCAAACACGCGGGTCCGCCTCGCGGAGTTTCGCGCGTTCCGATGCGCTGGCACGGCTGGCAGTGGCGGAGGTCGTCATCGCTGTCCATCGTGGCGATTGGACGCAAGCACAAAATGCGGCCGAGCAGGCTCGTCGTGAAGTGACTCGACTGCAGGCAGAGTGGCCAAGACAATGGCAGGTTCAAGACCTCAGTGGACGGCTGGGCTTGCTTGAGCTCCAAGTGCTTGACTCGCTCAGGCCGAGCGGGAAGGTGAGTGCCTGTGCCTCGCTGGGGGAACGTCTGTGGCCCGCCGTGCGAGGAGGACAGGGCGGTGTCACCTTGGAAGCTTGGCTGGTTGCGCGCCAATGCGTGAGCCCCGGAGAGCCCGAAGCGGAGTTTCGTCGGCAGTTGGTGGAAGGTGGATATGCACCCACCCAGCTTGCCATTTCTCAACCCTAAGGTCCGCAATCATGGACCGTTCAGTCACCATTAAAAATGGCCAGCATCGACACCAGCATCACCAACTACTTCGCTATTCCGGTGAAACGCATTGGCGCACCGGATCCCACTCTGATTGAGAAGTGCGCCTATTTCGACCGCAATTGGCAGCCGGTAGGCTCCAAGGACCTCTACGACACCGAGCATCAGAATTCAGTCTGTCTGCGTCAGTGCGGGATCCGCCTCATTCCGGAAAAAGCGCTTTCGGAGATCGCTTCCGCAGGTTTTGAAGTCAACAACGATGTCACGCTGTTTGCAGCCACCGCCAAGACGCTCGGGGGCTCTGGCGGCATGCCGAATCAGTTCCTAGCCCGTGAGGAGTCGGTGGCGCTGGTCAACGGCGATTCGGCAGCCGCGTGGTCTGTCACCATCCCGCTGGCTCCGAACACCCGACGCGGTGTCATTCTGGTATTCCAGTTCCTGGCGCAAGGGTCCATCCCGCAACAACTTATTGCCACGGCTGACCCGGAGGTGGGCAACGGCAGCAGCAACTGACGATTTGCCCTGCATCTCATGCAGGGCAAATGCTGTCTTTCCAGATCACTTAACTTGGAAGTGTGGAAGATCAGTGAGGCATTCAATCAGTTGGAAGAACCGCCTTCGACTTCCGGGCCACCCGCCACGGCTTGCAACTCAGCAAGCGTGAGTTCCACCGGCGCAGTCACCTTTTGCGTGGCGGGATCGATCACCCAGAATTCCTTCGCAGCGTTGACTTCATCCTGAAAGCGTTGTTCGTTCGTGTTCATGGTTCTCTCTGTTGATGCCCCGGTTGTCCGGGGCTGATTTCGGCCTCCCCAATGGGATGCCGCGCGCAGTATTCCCGAGGGTGGGAACATCCGCAACGAATGCTCCGTGCAATGCTGCACTGCCTCTGAACACTCACGGCGGTGACCGGATGCGCATTGTCTGCGCATCCCACCGCTCCATCCGCTGCAGCACCTTCTCATACGGCTCCGACGCCGGGCAGTCACTCCGGCAGAACGGCCGGTCCAGCGAGATCGCCAGAAACAGCCCCAGCCCCAGCAGCAACGCCGCCAGTACCAGCAACGCCCGGCCCGCCCGATGCGCCGGAAGCAGGCTCAGGAAGCCCAGCGTCAGCCCGGTGCTGGCCGTGGTCACCGCCCACAGCGCCACGGGCACCACCGGCTGGGTCGCCTGCAGCCGGGCCTGGCGCAGTTGCAGCAACTGAAACGCCCCTTGCCAGACCTCCGGCATCAGCGCCCGCTCTGACGGGCTGCCGGGCTGAATGCCGGAAAGCGACCGGAACAGCGTGTCAAAGGCGTCCCAGGTGGTCAGGCTGGAATGGCCGCCCTGCATGGCCGGCCATTCTTTCAAGATCACGGAACGGGTGTACGCGCGCAACTGCTCCCGCGCCAGCCGGGATTCATCCGGCCCCATCACCGCCAGGCTCCGGCCCAGCGCCGCGATGGCGCCGGCTTCCTGCTGCACCATGCGCTCGGTGCGTCCGGCCGCCTCCCAGCCGGTGGCGGCGCACAGGCCCAGCAGCAGCAGCGACAGCAGTACCAGCAGCACGCCCACGCCGGTCAGCAGCCCGTCCTCCCGTCGCGACACTCGCAGTCCGCACCAGCGGCGGCGCAAGGTCTGGCCCGCGACCGCCAGGCCGACACATCCTCCCACCATCATCAACCCGATCAACCAGTCCGGCATGTTGTAGATCCATAAGGGCATGGGCGCTCCGGACGGTTCAGGCAGCCACGCTGGGGTCGACTGTGCTCAGTCCTTCCCGCACGGCATAACGCGTCAGGCCCGCCACGCCCCGCACACCCAGCTTGCGGGTGATGTTCTCGCGGTGGGTGGCCACCGTCTTGGCACTCAGGTGCAGCCGCTCGGCGATGTCCTGCGTGCTGAGGTCCTCCGCAAACAGCTGGACGATCTCCCGCTCCCGCGCCGTCAAGGTCTGCGGCGGGCGCAGCGGGGTGACGGCGTCCAGTTGACGGTAGTGCTGGCGAAGTTCGTCGACCACCGCACCCATCAGGCCCTGGCTGAGGAAGATGCGGCCGGCGGCCACATCCCGCACCGCCTGCAGCAGCTCGTCGGCGGAAGCGTCTTTCAGCACAAAGCCCGACACGCCGGCATTGAGCGCCGTCACCACCGTCCGCTGGTCCCCGTGCATCGACAGGCAGATCGACGCCACCAGCGGCTGCTGCTGCTTGACACGCCGCACCGCCTCCAGTCCGTTCAGCCCCGGCATGGCCACGTCGGTCACCAGCACGTCCGGCTCCAGCTGGCGCACAAGGCGCACGGCGGCGGCGCCGTCCTCCGCCAGGCCGATCACCTCCATCCCGGGCTCCCGCCCCAGCAAGGCGGTCAAACCTTCGCGCACCAGTTGATGGTCGTCGGCAAGCACGATGCGAATGGTCATGGATGGCTCCCTTGGGGCAGTTCAACAATGGAAGAGGCGGACGCTTGCAGGTGGCCGGGCAATGGCACCAGCACGGTGGCGCAGGTGCCGCGGCCGGCCTCCCAGCGAAGGTGCAGCGAGCCTCCGATGGCTCGCAATTGCGCGCGGGATCCGGCCAGACCCAGGCCGCCGGAAGCGCTGTGGCGGCGCAAGCCGATGGAAGGCGCGGCGGCGGGCGGTGTTGCCCCTGTACCGGCGCTGATCACACTGGTGGCATTCGCGGCGGGGGGGGCATTGGCCGGATCGGGCAATCCCACGCCGTCGTCCTGCACCTGAATGCACAACCAGCCGTCGACCAGCCGGGGGGTGATATCCAGGCGGCGCGCCTTGGCATGCTTGAGCACGTTCAGGCACAGCTCCCGCACGACCCGGCAGATGAGCGCGCGCAGGGGTTCGGGCACGTCGAAGTCCGGGCCGCCGGTCTCCACCCGCACCAGCGGCCCCTGGGCGTCCAGTCCCAGGCCCAGCTCATGGGTCATCGCCTCCAGCGCGCCCGCCAGCCCGCCATGCCAGGCGGGCGGCGCCAGGGCGGTGGTGAGGGTACGGACGGTGTGAGACAGCTTGCCGATCCAGGCGCACATCTCGTCGACTTCCGGCGCTGGCAAACGCGTGGGACCGTGGCGCCATTCACTCATCCGAAGACGGATGCGGACAATCAGGGCGCCCACTTCGTCATGCAACACCGTGGCAATCCGCTCGCGTTCGCGACCTTCGGCGGCACTGAGGGCACGGGCCACGGAGGCCGGCCGCCCAAGCCCGGTGACGGGCCGGGTGCCCGTGGGTTGAGGCAGACGGCAGGTGGCGCTGCGCCGCACAAGGGTCACGCTGTGCCTGCGTCCGGAAGGAGGGGGCAGGGTGATCATGGGGAATTCCTCTCAAAAGGGGTGCGGGCCGGGAGGCCGGTCGGAACCCAGGCTCCGATGGGTTGAACGGTAGGGCGCGCCGCCTGTTGAGACCTTCCGGAAACCTTCCGAGGGTGAGGAAACCTTCCGGAAGGTGGAGAGAAGGGTCCGGAAGATTGGGAAGGAATCCTTTTTCAGTTGGAAGAGGACTCTGCGTTGATGGTCATTGAATGGAATTGCTGAGGGTTGATGACAGATCGACTCCCATGTTGGATGAGACCCCATTCCATCGACGTCTTGGCGCATAGAGCCCGGGACCCGCGTTCTCTCATTAGGGTCTGCACCAAGCCATTGCATGCCCTGCTGTTGGAGAATTCAAAACAACGTTCCAAAAATGAGAGATTCATGACCCAACGCGTGGCCGTCATTGGCGAATGCATGCTGGAATTGCAGGGCCAGGCCTTTGGGCCAATGACCCAGAGCTACGGGGGCGACACGCTCAATACCGCGGTGTATTTGCGGCGCTGTGGGCAGAGTGCCGGCATTGAGGTGGCCTATGCCACTGCGGTGGGCGAAGACAGTCTGAGCCAGGGCTTGCTGGACCGCTGGACGGCGCAGGGGCTGGACACCCGACTGGTGCGGCGCATTCCTGGTCGGCATCCTGGCCTTTACATGATCCAGGTGGATGAGCGCGGTGAGCGCAGCTTCCATTACTGGCGCGACACGGCCGCCGCCAAAGCGTATTTCGAGGTGGCGCAGACGCCCCTGGAGTTGGAAGCGGACGGGTACGACTGCCTGTACCTGAGCGGCATCACCCTGGCCATCCTTCCCCCGGCCGGACGGGATCGACTCCTGGACTTGATGGCACGGATGCGTTCGCGGGCCACGGTCGTGTTCGACAACAACTACCGCCCCCGGCTCTGGCCGGACCCGGCGCAAGCGCGCGACGCTTTCCAGCGGGCGTTCAGCCTGGCCACCGTGGCGCTGGTGACGGCGGACGACCACCAGGCCCTGCTGGGATTGGACACACCGGAAGCGGCGCTGGCCCATGCCCAGGCCCTGTCCACGCCCGAGGTGGTGATCAAGCGCGGCGCGGCGCCGACCCTGGTGCGGAGCCCCGAGCAGCCGGGCCGCTGGCTGACCGCAGCGACCGAGCAGGTCGCCCGGGTGGTGGACACCACTGCTGCCGGCGACTCCTTTGCGGGCGGCTATCTGGCCCGGCGCCTGGCGGGCGCATCAGCGGTGGAGGCGGCCACCCATGGCAATCGGGTGGCGGCGCGGGTGATCCAGCATCACGGAGCCGTCATTCCCGCCGAGGCGATGCAGGACCTGATTTAACCCCTCGCAGTCCAGGCTCCGCCACGTGCGGGACCTTCATCAGCTCGGTGCAACGACCTTTGCCGCCGTCAACGTCTGGCCAAGGTCGTGGCGTGCGGGGCACTGCATGCCGCCCGGACCCAGCGCTATCTGGGAGGGACAATGCGGCGCGCCCGGAACGTCTCGGGGAGGCAATCAATGAATGGAACCATCGATGCGCGTCCAGACAACGCTTGGAATGACTGCTCTGATCTTGGTCGCTGCGTCTGCGGCCATGGCCGCGGCGGTGACGCGCCCCTATGAAGGCATGAATGCTTTTTCCATCAAGTGTCTCGGGGGCAAAGGCTACGGGTTGAGACCGGTGGTGAACGGGGATGCCAAGGGAGTTCTTGGCGCATTCCTGCAGAACCGGCCCGATTCGGTCGCGATTGAAATACAGCGCAGATTCGTGGGGGAGGGCGGCGAAGTCGACAATGAGTTCACGGAGCTGATTGGCTTGAGTTTTCCCCCAGCGCTCACGGTTGAGAGTGACAAAAAACTGGAGCTTGCTCCGAAGGTCGGCAAGGTCGCCTACGCCGACGCAGTGGGCCGGGCGCGGGCCTCAGGGGCCGTGAATGTGGCGCGGTCAAGGCTGGTGATGACCCGCGTGGGCGACAGTGGCGTGCTGCTGAGCGGGAGCCTTGTTGTGGAGCGACCCAACGAAGCCGCTTCCACCCTCCAGGTCTCCTGCGTCGCCCCGCTGTAGCCCCGAGCCAATCTCGCGGCGACCCCTCAGGCCTGCGGTTCACGCGGGATGCAACGACCAAGGGCTACTACAGCGGTGGGCGCTACTCCGTGGACAAGGCGACGGTCGGATATCTATTGATGGCGATTGGACGACTACTGAGGGCCTTGCGGCTGAGCCTCTGTGGTCCCGATCCAGTGGCGGATCTCCGGCATGCGCGCCTGCAGCAATTGCAGGACCATGCCCGAGAACACCTGCGCCCCCTTGGGGCCGAGGTGGGTGTAGTCAAACCCCGGATTGTTGGCGCCTACCGAGGAAGCCGGTGAGGCCGGCGGACCTGGCGGACGCGGCAGCATGGCCAGTGTGTCGGCTTCGTCGGGGCCCATGGCCTGCACCGCCGCGTGGCTGACGGCATTGAGATCCAGCACCGGCACCGCCTGCTCGCGGCCCACGCGCAAGGTCGTCTCGGCCCAGGGCCGCAGGTCGTTCCGGAGCGCGCGTGACGCGTCGCCGGCCACGGACGCCGATGCCTCGAAGCTTCTGCGGGTCAGGGGCGTCAGAAACACCAGCTGCGCGCCAGTCGGCGCCACGTCCTGCGCATACGCTTGCAGATTGGCCGGAAACTCCGTGGCCAGATCGGTCGACCGGCCTGGCTTGCCGGGCTGGTCGTTGTGGCCGAACTGCATCAGCACCAGATCGGTCTGTCCGGCGGGCCGCTCCCGCAGCAGCGCCATCACTGCGTCCCACAGGCCTTCGGCGCGATAGCTCTTGGTGCTGCGCCCGCCCTTGGCCAGATTGAGGCATTGCACCTCAGGCCGGAAGCGGGCGCACAAGGCGTCTCCATAACCGCTGCGGGGTGCCATGGTGGAGTCTCCCACCAGAATCACCCGGAGCGAATCCGCATGGGCGCTGCCGGTCTGGAGCGCTGCGGCCAGTGCGAGCAGCCGCCAGACTCCCTTGAATCGAATCGCGCCCATGGTTGACCAGTCTCCCGACTCAGAACTTGTAGGCCATACCCACCAGGTACTCGCGGCCGGTGACGTTGTAGACCACCGGGCTGTTGCGGGCCCGTGAGATGAACTGGTCATTCACCTCATTGGTCAGGTTGACGCCCTCCAGCGTGAAGCTCAGCCGATCGCTGTACTTGTAGCTGATCGACGCATCCACGTTGGTCGAGGCATTCTTGCCTTCCACGTCGTTGTTGTTCTGGCCCGGCACGCGGGTCAGGAAGGCGGAACGACGGGAGGCCGACACCCGGGCATTGATGACGCCGTCGTCATAGTAGAGCGTGGCATTCCAGGAACGCGGCGACATGTTCAGCAGGTCGTCGGTGATCACCGAATTGCTGGTCGGCGAGACCAGGTAGGTGATCTTGCTCTTCACATAGGTGTAGTTGAGCACCGTGCCGAAGTTCTTGCCCCAGCTGGGCAGGAAGCTGAACGGCTGCTGGAAGTTCAGCTCGATGCCGCGCAGCTTGCCCCCCGGGGTGTTGATCGGGGAGGTGATCTGGAAGACTTCTTCACCGGTGAAGTTGGACGGCAACAGCGACAGCGGCAGGCCGGTCGTGTTGAACGGCACGTTGGTGCGCAGGCTCTGGATATAGGTGTCGATGTTCTTCTGGAAAAGACCGATGCCCACGAAGGCGTTGCGACCGTGGTACCACTCCAGGCTGCCGTCGAAGGTCTTGGCGCGGAAGGGCTTGAGATAGGGGTTGCCGCTGGTGATGGACAAGGTGCCGGTGGTGCTGATGGTGCCGCCCGGATTCAGGTTGCCCAGCTGCGGACGGGCCATCACCTTGGCCGCAGCGAAGCGCGCCACCAGGTTGCGGGTCAGGTTGGCCGACACGTTCAGCGAAGGCAGCCAGTCCTTGTAGCTCTGGCCCACCACCACTTCGGTGCCGCCACCGGTGGCCAGGTAGCCGGTGGCTTCCTGCTCGGTCTTCACATAGCGCACGCCGACATTGCCCATCACCTGGATGCCCAGCACACGGGTGTCGAAGTCCGCCTGTACAAAGCCGCCGGTGTCGGTTTCCGAGACCTTGCGGTTGTTGCCCCGCGCATTGCCGTTGGTGATGGACGACAGGGTGAAGTCGCCGGGGCCGCCGGCCGGGCCGCTCTTGATGCAATTGCAGTAGATGTCGTAGGCGGCGGCAATGGCATTGAGGTCGGGCATCACCCAGGACGTGGCGGTGCCGCTCGGCAGGCTGAGATTGCGGCCGAAGCCGGTCAGCATCGTCGTCAGGCCGGTCATGCCGTTGGTCGGCGCGAAGATGGTGTCGTTCTGGTTGACGCGGCGGAATTCGTAGGTGTCGAAGGTGTAGCGCTTGTAGTCGGCGCCGGCCTTGAGCGTCAGCGTATCCGGAATCCAGTCCCAGGCCAGTTCCACATGCCCGACGTCATTGCGGTTGTTGGCGCCTTGCGGACGGATGCGGATTTCGCTGGTGGTCGTGTTGGCGACGGTGGTGGCCTGGCTGCCGCTGGTGCGCGGCACGCCCACGATGGTCAGCGGATTGCCGGTGGTGGCGGCCGGATCGAACGGGTAGGTGATGACCGGCAGACGGTCATTGCCGCGGAAGTCCAGCGCATAGCCGTTCACATTCAATGCATCCAGCGTCACCGTCGTCTGCACCGGATTGCGGAAGCGAGATTCCGCGCGGCCCCCGGAGGCCGACAGCCGCAGGCGGTCCGTGATCTCCTGGTCGATCTTGAGGCTGGGCTGGGTGAATTCGGTGCTCAGCTTGTCAAAGCGGGATTCAGCCCGGATGTCCACGCCGTTGTAGCGGCCATAGAGCAGCGCGCCGTTGGTGTCGTACTGCGCCTCCACCACGCTGGTCTGCGGCTTGCCACCCTGGCTGGCGGTGCGGCTGAAGGAGATCGCCTCCAGGAAGTCTTCCTGGCGGGTTGCCTTGAGCTTCGAGTAGAGCATGTCGCCAGTGATCAGCGTCTTCTCGAAAGGCTTGAATTGAATCGAGGCGGTCATGCCCAGGCGGTCCTGGTCATGGGTCAGGCGGCCGTACCGGGGCAGACGGGGATGGAAGTTGTCCGCGCTGTTGGCGGCGTTGTAGGCGTCGGTCGCGCCTTGCGAAGCGGGCAGGCGGGGCACGCCTTGCGCAGCCGGGCCGCAGGTGGTGGCGGTGGTGGTCGGGTTCAGCGGGGAGACGCCGATCGGCGAGCACCAGCCACCGGACGAGGGACCGTTGTCCCAGCGCACCGTCGAGAAGCCTTCTTCCAGCAGACGGCGCTTGGAATACGCGCCCGAGACCAGCACGCCAAAACGCTTGTCCGGCGTGACGTCGCTATAGAGGAAGGCGACGCGCGGATCGTTCTTCTGCGACAGGTCGTTGTAGCGACCCTTGACCGAGGCGGTGATCACCCGCTTGTTGAAGTCGAAGGGGCGGGCGGTCTGCAGGTCGACGGTCGCACCGAGGGAGCCTTCATCCACATCCGCCGAGCTGCTCTTGCGCACGGTGATGCTGTTGAACAGTTCCGAGGCGAAGACGTTGAAGTCAAAGCCGCGCGAGCGGTTGGCACCGCCGGAGCTGTCCGTGCCGCCGGTGGTGGCCAGAGCCTCCACGCCATTGATGCGCACGCGGGTGAAGTCGGCGCCCAGCCCGCGGACGGTGATGTTGCGACCTTCGCCGGCGTCGCGGTCGATCACCACGCCCGGCACGCGCTGCAGCGATTCGGCCAGGTTGGTGTCGGGGAACTTGGCGATGTCCTCGGCCTTGACCACGTCCACGATGCCGCGGTCCTGACGCTTGGCATTCAGGGCGCTCTCCAGGGACGCGCGGATGCCGGTGATGACCACGGTGTCCAGCGACTTCGCGCTGTCATTGCCACTGGCTGCGGCAGAGGCCGCGGTGTCCGGTGCGGCGGGGGCCTGCGACTGGGCCAGCGCCCAGCCGGGCAGCACGGCCGTGCCCAGCAGGCAGGCCAGCAGGGGTGTCAGGCGGGAGGGCGGCACCAGCTGAGCGGCTGCGGGGGCAGGGGCGGACGCATGCGTCCCGAGGCGGTTCCCAAAGTGTTGGGGCATGACTTGTCTCCGTATGGTTCTTCTGCCACCGGGGCGGGATCGTGGCCCGCCGCTCTGGTGGCTGCTTGTCAGTCACGGGCGCACGTAGGGCGCCGAGGCACGGAGCGGCCGCCGCTGCAGTGCGGCGCCGCCTCGGTACTGCGGTTACTTCTTCGGGGTACTGCGAGAGGGGCGAGAGGCCGGCGGGGCCGGACCTCGGGGACGCCGCCTCAGAGGTAGTCGTCGCGGCGCGGCGAGAACTGGTCCAGCAAGGTGCTGTCCTGTTCCAGCGCCACCACGCCGTGCTGTCGCCCGTGAGGCGCCACGAAGGCGTCACCAGGCTTGAGCACTTTCTTCACACCGCCGACCTCGCATTCAAACGAGCCGCGGATCACGTAGGCGATCTGGTCGTGGATCTCATGCGCGTGGGGCGTGCCGATCGCGCCTTTGTCGAACTGCACCAAAACGGACATCAGCTGTTCGGTGTGCCCGACGATCTTGCGGCGGATGCCGTCACCCAGGTCAGTCCAGGGCGTGGCCTCAGAGTCGAAATAAGGGTTCATGAGACAGCGGTGTAACCAGTGGATGCGAGCAACTATAGCGACATCGCAGAAAAATGAAACGGCGGTTCACTAGATAGAAACCATAGTTTCGTGAGTCCGCGGAGACGCTTACGCTTCGCCCCATCAAGCCGCAGACCGCACCCGATTGGGGAGGCTGCGTGCATGGCTGGCATCAATACCGAGGACAAGCATGGACATCCGCCAACCCCTGCACAGTGAACACGCCCGCACCCTGGATACGGAAGGCCTGCGCCGCCATTTCCTGGTGGAAGAGATGTTCCTGCCGGACCAGGCCACCCTGACCTACAGTCAGATCGACCGCATCATCGTCGGCGGCATCATGCCGGTGACCCGACCGGTCACCTTCGCGCCCGAATTGGGCCGCCACACCGGCACCGATTTCTTTCTGCAGCGCCGTGAACTGGGCCTGATCAACATCGGCGGCGCCGCCCGCGTGCTGGTGGATGACCAGCAGTTCGACATCGGCCCGCGCGAAGCACTCTACATCGGACAGGGCGCCCGCATCGTCGAATTCAAGAGCGTGGACAGCAGCCAGCCGGCCAAGCTGTATTTCAATTGCGCGCCCGCTCACACCGCCTATCCGCATCGCAAGGTCACGCTGGCTGAAGCGTCGCCGGAGACGCTGGGCTCCCCCGAGACCAGCAACCGCCGCACCATCTACAAATTCCTGGTGCCGGACGTGCTGCCCACCTGCCAGTTGCTGATGGGCATGACCCAGCTGGAGCCGGGCAGCCTGTGGAACACCATGCCGTGCCACACGCATGACCGCCGCATGGAGGTCTATTTCTACTTCGACATGACCGAGAACGCGGTGGTCTTCCACATGCTGGGCGAGCCGACCCAGACGCGCCATCTGGTCGTGCGCAATGAACAGGCGGTGATCAGCCCGAGCTGGTCGATCCATTCCGGGGTCGGCACCCAGGCCTACACCTTCATCTGGGGCATGGTCGGCGAGAACCAGGTGTTCAAGGACATGGACCACGTGCCGATGACCGCGCTGCGCTGAGCGTCGCTGTCTCGCGAAGCCTCTCTCATCGGTTCACTCTTAGGAATTCTCAACATGATCCTGGATCAATTCCAGCTGGATGGTCGCGTGGCCATTGTCACGGGCTGCAATACCGGCCTGGGGCAGGGCATGGCGGTGGCACTGGCACAGGCCGGTGCCGACATCGTCGGTGTCAATGTGTCGGACCCGGTGCAGACCCGGGCAGAAGTCGAAGCCCATGGGCGCCGTTTCCTGGACCTGCGGGCCAACCTGGGCGACATCAGCTGCATCGAAGGCCTGGTGGCCGAAGCCCGCACGCTGACGGGGCGGGTGGACATCCTGGTCAACAACGCCGGCATCATCCGCCGCGAGGACGCCATCCGCTTCAGCGAGCAGGACTGGGACGACGTCATCAACCTCAACCTGAAGACGGTGTTCTTCTTCTCGCAGGCGGTCGCCCGCCAATACCTGGCGCAGGGCAGCGGCGGCAAGATCATCAATGTGGCGTCGATGCTGTCCTTCCAGGGCGGCGTGAGGGTGCCCTCATACACCGCCAGCAAAAGCGGCGTGATGGGCATCACCCGCCTGATGGCCAATGAATGGGCGTCCCACGGCATCAACGTCAATGCGATTGCCCCCGGCTACATGGCCACCAACAACACAGTCGCACTGCGTCAGGACGAGGCCCGCAATGCCGCCATCCTGGAGCGCATTCCCGCAGGCCGCTGGGGCGTGCCGGACGATCTGGCCGGGCCGGTGGTCTTCCTCGCGTCCAAGGCGTCGGACTACGTCAATGGCTACACCGTGGCCGTCGACGGGGGCTGGCTCGCACGTTAGGCTCGCAGCGCCATGCCGGACTCACGCGCTGCCAGACATAACAAGGGCGCGGAGTCTGTTCATGCCGGTGCGCCCCTGAGGGGGACGCCGGACCGGATGCGAGCGTCTGCGGCAGGTCTGCACGAGGCAGGCCCGCCGCAGGCCGACCGATGAGACAACGGGAGGCCGCGTGTACGAGAACAAAAAACTGGGGTTCCTTTTCGTCCTGCCGTTTGTGCTGGGCGTGCTGCTGTTCAAGCTGTTCCCCTTCGTGATGAGCTTCGCGCTCAGCTTCACCCAATACGATTTGATCGACCCGCCGCAGTTTGTGGGTCTGCAGAACTACCGCGAACTGGCGACGGACGATCCGCTCTTTCGCAAGTCCCTGGGCGTGACGCTGCTGTTCGCGGTGCTGGCCGTGCCGCTGCGGGTCGGCTTTGCGCTGTTCATTGCGCATGTGCTGAACTTCAAGCTGCGCGGCATCAACTTCTTCCGCGCGGCGTTCTACATCCCGTCCATTCTGGGCGGGTCCATCGCCGTGGCGGTGCTGTGGCGCTTTGTGTTCGCACGGCAAGGGCTGGTCAACCTGGTGCTGGCCCGCTTCGGCATCGACCCGATTCCCTGGCTGGCGGACGAGCACTATTCCATGTGGACCATCGTGCTTCTCTTCACCTGGCAGTTCGGCTCGGCCATGGTCATCTTCCTGGCGGCCCTTCAGAACGTCTCCATCTCGCTGTATGAAGCAGCGGAATGCGACGGTGCCAGCAAGATGCAGCAGTTCTGGAAGATCACCGTGCCGCTGATCACGCCGGTCATTTTCTTCAACGTGATCATGCAGATGGTGCACGCCTTCCAGGAATTCAACGGCCCTTACATGATCACCGAGGGCGGGCCGCTGCACTCCACCTATGTGCTGGCGCTCTACATCTACGACCAGAGCTTCCGCTTCTTCAATCTGGGCTATGGGGCGGCGCTGTCGTGGGTGCTGTTCGCCCTGGTCGGCGGTCTGGCGCTGCTGTCGTTCTGGAGTTCCCGCTACTGGGTCTTCTACTCCGGCGAGAAGGAGCAGAAGCGATGAGCCGCGTGCAGGCAGATCCCGGACGGCCGGGAGGGACAGGCAAGATGACCGAGACAGGCAGCGCACCGGCACCGCTGGTGCTGGTCCGCGACCAGGGCAACCGGTGGCTGCGTTATGCAGCGCTGGGCGTGGTCGCGGTGGTGATGCTGTACCCGCTGCTGTGGCTGGTGGGCGCATCGTTCAAGAACAATTCGGAGATCTTCAGCTCGGCCGGCTTCTGGCCCAGCCGGCTGGACTTCGACGCCTATGCCAAAGGCTGGAAGACCAGCACCGAATACACCTTCGCCACCTACTTCCTCAACAGCTTCCTCATCACCATTCCCCGCATCATCGTCACGGTGATCTCCTGCGTGATGGTGGCCTATGCCTTTGCACGGTTCGAGTTCTGGGGCCGCAAGCTGCTGTTCAGCATCATGATCGCCACGATGATGCTGCCGCTGATCGTGCTGCGACTGCCGCAGTACCTGGTCTTCCGCGAGATCGGCTGGCTGGATTCCTACCTGCCGCTGATCGTGCCCTCGGCCTTTGCCACCGACACCTTCTTTGTCTTCATGCTGGTGCAGTTCCTGCGCGGCATTCCGCGAGACATGGAGGAGGCCGCCCAGATCGACGGCTGCAATGCCTGGCAACTGCTCTGGCACATCATCGTGCCGCTGCTCAAGCCGGCCATCATTTCCGTGGTGGTGTTCCAGTTCATCTGGACGATGAATGACTTCATGGGCCCGCTGATCTATCTGGCCTCGGTGGAGAAGTACCCGGTGTCGCTGGCGCTGAAGATGAGCATCGGCGCCACGGAGGAAGTGGAATGGGCGAATGTGATTGCCATCTCGGTGGTGGCGCTCATTCCCTCCGTGGCCGTTTTCTTCGCCGCGCAAAAGCACTTCATTGAAGGTGCGACCTCGTCCGGGGTGAAGGGGTGAGGGGCTGACGGCCCTGCGCCCAACCCAGCCCAACCCGGACACCGTTCGCCCACAAAAAAGCATTTGGAGAGAGACAAGGTGGCAAGACTTTCGCTGAACAAGGTCGAGAAGACCTATCCCAATGGCTTCAAGGCGGTCCACGGGGTGGACCTGGAAGTGCGTGACGGGGAATTCATGGTGTTTGTCGGTCCGTCCGGCTGCGCCAAGTCGACCCTGCTGCGCATGATCGCCGGGCTGGAGAGCATCACCGCTGGCGAGCTGCGCATCGGCGAGAAGACCGTCAACAGCCTGGCGCCCAAGGAGCGCGGCATTGCCATGGTCTTCCAGAACTATGCGCTGTATCCCCACATGAAGGTCTACGACAACCTGGCCTTCGGCCTGAAGCTGGCCACGACCCCGGCTGCGGAGCTGGACCGCCGTGTGCGGCATGCCGCCCGGCTGCTGGAGATGGAGCATCTGCTGGACCGGTATCCCAAGCAGCTGTCGGGCGGGCAGGCGCAGCGGGTGGCCGTCGGACGGGCCATCGTCAAGAAGCCGGATGTGTTTCTGTTCGACGAGCCGCTGTCCAACCTGGATGCCAAGCTGCGCGCCGCCATGCGGGTGCGCCTGACCGAGCTGCACCGCACCCTGCGCGAGAGCGACCAGCCCGCCACCACCGTCTACGTGACCCACGATCAGGTGGAAGCCATGACCATGGGCGAGCGCATCTGCGTGCTCAAGGACGGCGTCATCCAGCAGGTCGACACGCCCACGGCGCTGTATGAACGTCCCGCCAATGCGTTTGTGGCCGGTTTCATCGGCTCCCCGGAAATGAACCTGTTGCCCGCCCGCCTGGAAGCGACCGACAACGGCCTGACCGTGCAACTGGGCGGCACCCGGCTGCGCTTGCCGGCCGCCCGGGTGGCTGCCCTGGGCGGACTGGCCCAACGCGCCGATGGCAGCGTCACCCTGGGCCTGCGTCCCGAGCATCTGACGCTGGCCCCCCGCGCACAGGGCGACAGCGAGCCCCTGGCCGCACGGCTGCGGTTCACCGAGCACATGGGCTCCGAAGTCTATCTGCATGTGGACCTTGGAGAGCTGATCCTGACCGCCCGCATTCCCGCCGAACAGGCCGTGCCGCTGGAGGGCCTGCAGCGCGGCGATCCGGTGACGCTGCATGCCCAGATGTCGGCGGCCCATCTCTTTGATGCCGACACCGGCGTGAGCCTGCTGGCATGACCGCGACCCGTCGACAACTGCTGGGCGCCGCAGCCGGTGCCGCCGTGGCTGCTGGCGCCGGCCTGGCCCTGGCACCCGCCTTCCTCAAGGCGCAGGAACCGCGCGTGCTGCGGTTTGCCTGGTGGGGCGGGGCAGGGCGCCATGAAGCCACGCTCAAGGCCCTGGCACTGTTCGAGCGCCGCTACGGCGTGCGGGTCAAGGCCGAGTACATGGGCTTCAACGGCTACCTGGAGCGGCTCACCACCCAGATCGCCGGCGGCTCCGAGCCGGACGTCATGCAGATCAACTGGGCCTGGCTGGCGATGTTCAGCAAGCGCGGCAACGGGTTCTTCGACCTGCGCCAGCACCAGGCCCTGATGGACCTGAGCCAGCTGGAGCCGGAAGACCTGGCATACGGCGATGTGGCCGGCAAGCTCAATGCCCTGCCGGTGTCCTTCAGCGCGCGGGTGATGCTGTGGAACGAAGCGGCCTTCCAGCGCGCCGGCCTGGCCCTGCCCACCACCTGGGACGAGCTGTTTGCCACCGGCCCCGCGTTCCGCAAGGCGCTGGGCGAGGACGCCTATCCGCTGGACGGCGAGCTCTACGACATGATGCTGCTGGCCCAGGCCTGGGTGCAGCAAAAGCATGGAACGCCCTATGTGGACCCGCACCAGCCCCGCGTGGCCATGAGCGATGCCGCGGCGCTGGACTGGGTGCGCATCTACCGGCGGCTGATCCAGGAGCATGTGGCCACGCCGCTGCCGCTGCGGGCGAGCCTGGGCGGCGCGGAGAAACCCACCGAGCAACAACCCGACTGGGTCAACGGTCGCTGGGCCGGCAACTACACCTGGGATTCGGTCATCGGCCTGCGTTCCTCCACGCTGGACAAGCAGCAGCGCCTGACGCTGGGCGAGTTTCCGACCCTGCCGGGCGCCCATGAAAGCGGCATGTTCGGTCGTCCCACGGTGATGTATGCCGTCAGCCGACATGCCGCCACCCGGGGCCATTCGGAAGAAGCCGCGCGACTGGTGAATTTTCTGCTGACCGACCTGGAAGCGGCCTCGCTGCTGGGCCGGACCCGCGGCCTGCCGTCGGCCCGCGGGCCTTTTGAGCAACTGCGCAATGGCCCCGGCGTTCCCGCGCTGGAGCTGGCCGCCCATGAGCAGATCCGCGAGCAACGGCTGGCAGGGCGGCTGACACGGCCCGCGCCGCTGTTCGAGCATGCTCGCCTGCACAAGTTCATGCGCGAGGTCTTCGAGACCGTCGCCTACCGCAAGACCACCGACGAAGCAGCTGCGCAGCGTCTGGTGACCGAGGGCCAAGCCCTGCTGCAACGTATCAAGTGAAGCCGCGCCCCGCCGCGTGAAGACCGTATGAAAGCCACCGAACGTCAACTCCGCTTCGTCACCCGCCAGGACCCGGACACCGGCGCCCGCGTCACCCGGCTGACGCCCACCGATGTCACCTGCCATCGCAATTACTTCTACCAGAAGGCCTTCACCAACGACGGCCAGCGCCTGATCTTCGGGGCGGAGTTCGGTCCGGGCAGCAGCTGGAACTACCACCTGCTGGACCTCGAGAGCCAGGTGGCCACTCAGCTGACCGACCAGCCCGGTGAGAACACCTTCGGCGGCTTCCTCAGCCCGGACGACCGGCATCTCTACTTCGTGCGCGCCGAGCGGCAACTGATCCGGCTGTCGCTGTCCGACCTGAGCGAAGAGGTCGTCTACCGCGTGCCGGAAGGCTGGGTGGGTTATGGCACCTGGGTGGCCAATTCGTCCTGCACCCGCATGGTGGGCATCGAGATCGCCGCCAGCGACTGGTTCCCCTTGAGCGACTGGCAGAAGTTCCACCAGATGTTCCATGCGAAGCCGCGTTGCCGCCTCATCCGCATCGACCTGGCCACCGGTGAGCGGGACGTCATCCTGGAGAAGCAGGGCTGGCTGGGCCATCCACAATACCGCCCGTTTGATGATCACACCGTCGCCTACTGCCATGAAGGCCCGCACGACCTGGTGGATGCGCGCATGTGGTTCATCAACGAGGACGGGACCAATATCCGCTGCGGCCGGCAGCAGGATCCGGGCGAAAGCTGCACCCATGAATTCTGGGTGCCGGATGGCTCGGCGATGATCTATGTGTCCTATCTGAAGGGCCAGCGGGACCGCTGGATCTGCTCGCTGGATCCGGTGACGCTGGAGTCCCGCCGCCTGACCCGCATGCCGCCTTGCTCGCATCTGATGAGCAACCACGACGGCAGTCTGCTGATCGGCGACGGCTGCGACTCGCCGGCCGATGTGGCGGACACCGGCAGCCATCAGATCAAGACCGACCCTTATCTGCATCTGTTCGATATGAAGGCCGGCACCGAGCGCAAGGTGGCGCGGCACGACAGCAGCTGGCGCGTCTACAAGGGCAACCGGCAGGTGACGCATCCGCATCCGTCCTTCACGCCGGACGAGCGGCAGGTGCTCTTCAGCGCCGATGCTGAAGGGGAACCGGCGCTGTATCTGGCGGATCTGTGATGAGGACGGGGGCGGGACGGCCTGCTGTGCGGAACCACGGGCATGCGGCAACTGGCGAGCAGCGCCGGCCTGCGGGCGGGTGTCGGCAGTTGCAGTGGGAAGGGGCATCGCAACGGCCCTGGCAACTGCGACGCCAAGTGCAACGGCACTGGCTGTTGGCGGCGATCGTGGCCGGATGCGGCGGGATGTTCGGTATGAACGTCGCTGCCGCTGCTGATGGAGAGCCCGCTCGCCAGGCCAGCGGCCAAGCGGCGTTGGCAGTGACCGTGGCGGCACCGCCGACCGCTGCGGCGTCCGTTCCCTGGGACGCGCCGCCGCCTGCCGGGGTGCCGGATCCCCGGGCGGCTGCTCGGCCCCAACTCACTGCGTCGCAGGCGGCGCAGCTCACGCTGGACCGCTATCTCGGGGACTGGAAGCCGGTCGATCTCGCTCCACCCGCAGAGCTTCGGCCTGATTTCATCGTGGCTGCCGACGGCAGCGGCACCCATCGCACCGTGCAGGCCGCGCTGGATGCGGTGCCCGCTGCGGGCGGGGCGGAGCGCCGCATCAACATCCTGGTGCGCCCGGGTGTGTATCGGGAGGCGGTGTGCGTACAGGGCAAGGCCCCGTTCCGCTTGTATGGCCTGGGTGAGGCCAAGGACGTGGTGATCGTGGCAGGCCGCTATGCCGGGCTGCCGCGCCCGATGCCGGCTGCGGCCACGGCCGAAGATCGACGCGAAGCCTCCGATCAGGTGCGACGTGTGGCGCTGCCCGACGGCTGCCAGGTGCCGCTCGGCACCTGGGCACCGACATCGACCCCGACACCTGCGCCCACGCCTTCGCCGACACAGCCGGCAACAGCGTCCCCGACCCCAGCCGCGCAAGCCGCCCTTGGCGCCGCTGCCGCGACGACGCCCGCTACGCCCCCCGTCCCCACCTACGGCACGCCCGGCAGCGCCAGCGTCACCCTGTTGACCGACGACGTCCAGCTCCAGCGCCTGACCATCGCCAATGACGCGATGGACGCCGTTCGTGGCGGCGAGGGCTACCCACCTGGCGCCGGCGAAAAGGGCGGCGCCCAGGCCGTTGCGCTGCTGACCCGCGGCGACCGGCTGCAACTGGAAGACGTCCGGCTGATCGGCCACCAGGACACCTTCGAGGCCGAACGCGTCCCTGGACGCCCGGGTCGTGTGCTCGTGCGCCGCAGCGAGATCCGCGGCGACGTCGACTTCATCTTCGGCGGCGCCACGCTGGTGATCGACAACAGCCTGATCGTCACCCGCGCCGGCCGTCGCCAGCCGGGCAATGGCGGCCATGTGATCGCCCCCAGCACGCCGCAGAACGAGGCCTTCGGCTTCCTGATCCAGCGCAGCCGCTGGCTGGCCGATCCCGGCGTGACGCCCGGCAGCATCAGCCTGGGCAGGGCCTGGGACCGAGGCGTCACGCCGGGCACCTGGCAGCCCGGCACCACCGTGCCCAACGGCCAGGCCCTGCTGCGAGACAACCTGCTGGGCCCGCATCTGACCGGATGGGCCGCGTCAACCTCCCGCCGCCCGTTCAGCACCGAAGGGCCTGCCGCCAACCGCATGGCGGAGCATCAGAACCAGGCACTGCCCCTGGCCGCCTTTGAGCGCCTGCCCGACGGCAACGGCTGGGCCAGCGTGGACGACGGCACCCGCGGCGGGGCACAGGCCTCGCTGGCGTCCATCCGCTGGGTGCGCACCCGTGCGGAGCTGGATGCGGCTCTGGCGCTGGGGGACGTGCCCAAGATCATTGCCGTGGCCGGCCGCATCGACCTGGCCTCGGACGCCGCGGGACGGCCTCTGGGCATCGACGCCTTCCGCGATCCGGACTTCGATCTGGACGCCTTCGCCAAGGCGTACGACCCCACCACCTGGGGCCGTCGCCCACCGGAAGGGCCGCTGGAAGACGCGCGCCGCCGCTCAGCCCGCAAGCAGGCCGCGCAGGTGATGGTGCGCATCCCGTCCCACACCACGGTCATCGGCATCACGCCGGACGCGGGCTTTGACAACGGCTCGCTGATGCTGGAGCGGGTGAAGCAGGTGATTCTGCGCAACCTGCGCTTCTCCGATGCCTACGACTATTTCCCGGCCTGGGACCCGCTGGACAACGGCCACGGCGAGTGGAATTCCGAATACGACACGGTGTCGCTGCGTGAGGCGGACCAGGTCTGGGTCGACCACTGCAGCTTCGATGACGGCCAGCGCCCGGACCGCAGTGAACCCACGGTGCTGGGCCGACCGCTGCAGCGTCACGACGGTTTGCTGGACATCACGCGCCAATCCGATCGCGTCACCGTGTCCTGGAACGTCTTCCGCCAGCACGACAAGACCATGCTGATCGGCGGCAGCGACAACCATCGCGACGACCGGGGCCGCCTGCGGGTCACCCTGCATCACAACCTCTGGGAAGCGGTGAAGGAACGGACTCCCCGCGTGCGCTACGGACAGGTGCATGTGGCCAACAACCTCTATGTGGTGCGGGCCGACCAGCCCGAGGGCTACACCTATTCCCTGGGCGTGGGCTTCGAGGCCCGCCTGCTGAGTGAAGCCAACGCCTGGGAACTGCCGCCCACCGTGCCCGCGGGGCAGATCGTCCGGGTGCTCAAGGGCCATCGGTTCGAAGACCACGGCTCCTTCCTCAATGGCCAGCCGGTGGACCTGCCGACGCTGCAACCGGTGGGCTGGACCCCACCGTACGCGTGGCGCCCAGATCCCACGTCTGAAGTCGCCACCCGTGTTCGCCAGGGGGCGGGCGCGGGTCGGCTGTGGTGAAATCTCCTCTTTGACCAGACACACGCGCATGGATGACGAACTGAACGATGGCAAGCAGCAGCCCGAGTCGGTGGCCGCCGTACTCAAGGTGTTTGCCATCCTGCAAGCCTTGTCCGAGCGCAGCGACACGGGCATCTCGGAACTGTCGGTGCGCCTGGCCATGCCCAAGGCCACGGTCTACCGCTTCCTGCAGACGATGAAGACCCTGGGCTATGTGCGCCAGGAGTCGGACAGCGAACGTTATGGCCTGTCGATGAAGGCCTTCGAGCTAGGCGCCAAGGCGCTGCAGTATCCGGACCTGGTCGACCTGGCCAAGCACCACATGCAGATGCTGGCCGATGCCACCGGCGAGACGGTTCACCTAGGCACGCTGATCGACAGCGAAATCATCTACGTGCACAAGGTCGACTCGCGGCACATGCTGGGCATGTATTCGCGGGTGGGGCGCCGGGCGCCGCTGCATTGCACCGCCATCGGCAAGGTGCTGATGGCCTGGGAACATCCCGACCGTCGTCAGCGCATTCTGGCGGGTGCCGAGTTCAAGCGCTTCCGGGACAAGACCATCACCGATCTCAAGGACTTCCAGGTGGAACTGGACCGGGTGAAGGCGCAGGGCTTCGGCGAAGACCGCGAGGAATTCGACGACCACATCCGCTGCCTGGGCGTGCCGATTTTCGACCGCCTTGGTCAGCCGATCGCAGGCATGAGCGTGAGCTTTCCGACCTTCCGCTATGACGAGGTGAAGGCGCCGGAAGTGGTGCAGATGCTGCAGGACGCCAGCCGGGACATTTCCGCGCGGCTGGGCTGCGTCAGCTTCCCGCTGGACGCGAAGAACTGAACCCTCAGGCCGCCGGCGGCGTCGTTCCCACCGCCTTGAGGGCCGAGAGCGCGCGCGCATGGGCCTCGACCAGCTCGGGCGAGCCGTCGAAGTGGGTCAGATACCGGACCATGAAGGGCAGGGTGCTGTCCCGGTCCAGCGCCAGCAGCTCGCGGGCCCGCTGCGCCACTGGTAGCGGTGTCAGGTCGGCATCGCCCTTGCCGTCCAGCGCTTCATCCAGCATGACGATCAGGCGGCTGAGCGGATCCAGCCAACGCATGTCGTCGGAATAGGCCATGACCTGCAGAAAGTCGCCTGCGCCCAGCGGGCCGTTGCGCTTTTCGTAGTCGCGGCGTTCGAGCGCGACCAGGGTGCGGTGAAGATCGAGCAGGCTGGTGCGGAGATGGCGGCAGGTGTCGAAGGCCATGGGTTGGGACGTGCAGGCGAAGGAGGAGCCGCGTAGGGTAGCGCAGCATCGCCGGCTTGGACGGAATGTCAGGCTTGCACTCTCCCATTTGGGAGAGCGTGGGGCACCGCCGCCGCCGATTGCGAGTGCGGGTGCGAGTGCGCTGCGCTACCGGGATCGGGATCGGGATCGGGCATCCTCGCTCAAAGCGGGGCCGGCTTCGCGTTGGCGCTGTCCTGGCGCATCAGCAGCCCCACAAACGCCTGCAGCGCGGCCGTCGGCTGCTTGTCCCGGTGGACCACCAGATGACATTGCCGCAGCAGGCGGGGCAGGGTGGTCTGAAGTCGGCGCAGCCGCCCGGCGTCGAGCGCTTCCTGCACCGCCCAGGTGGAGAGGCAACCCACCCCGAGACCTTCCGCCGCAGCGTGCTTGATCGCCTCCGAACTGCCCAGTTCGATGCAGCGTCGGTAGGCGTTCAGGTGAGGCAGCAAGGCCTGGTCGGTCGACTCCCGGGTGCCGGAGCCGGGTTCGCGCAGCAGCCAGACCTCTTCCCGCAGGTCCCGCACGGAGATCCGCTCCCCGGCCTCGCTGCGCCGGGCCAGGGGGCTGTCCGCAGCGGCAACCACCACCAGTTCATCCTTGAGCCACGGTGTCACGGCCAGCGACGACTGATGGCTCGGACCTTCGATCAGGCCCACGTCCAGGTCGAAGGACGCCACCGCATCGCAGATGGCCGCTGTGTTGCCGATGACGACCCGCGAGCGCCAGGCAGTGGCGCTGCGCGGCGGTTGCGGGCGCAGGAAGCGCGCCAACAGGCCCGGCAGTACATAGTTGCCCAGCGTGGTGCTCGCACCGATACGCAGGGACTGCACCTGGTCGCCCGCCTCCTGGGCCATCTGCTCGATGCCGGCGGCCGCGTCCAGCATGGCCAGCGCCCGGGGCAGCAGCGCGCGGCCGTTGTCGTTGAGCAGCAGCCGCTTGCCGGAGCGGTCGAACAGCCGCAGGGACAGCATGCGCTCCAGCTCATTCACCGCAGAGCTGGTAGCGGACTGGGACAGGGCGATCGCCTCGCTGGCCGCCGTGGTGCTGCCGGTATTGGCCACCGCCACGAAGATCTGAAGCTGGCGTAGGGTGAGGCGAAGGACATCCATGAGGCGGCGGTCTTTATAACGATTCGGTAGATTGATATTACACAAACAACCTGTTGGACCGGCAAAGCGGCGATGCCTAGAGTGCGGGCTCAAGGGGGTTGCGGTCGCGACGCCCCATTGTTCCGGCGATCAACCTGCGGGTTGGCCGTACGCCCGTGCCTCACATGCCCTCCTCGTCGACTTTCGCCTCTCCCGTACTCCCTTTATCCTGGCACCGACTGCGTCCACTGGCGCCGGGCCTGGCGCTGTGCCTCGCTCTGGCCACCCTGGCATGGCTGCTCGGTCAATGGCCATGGCTGCAGGCACATGGATTCAGCGTGCTGACCCTGGCGATCGTGCTGGGCATGGTGGTGGGCTGGGGCTGTGCACGGTTTGCGAACCTGACGGAGCCGGGCGTCCAGTTCAGCCGGCAGACGCTGCTGCGGCTGGGCATCGTGCTCTACGGCCTGAAGCTGACGGTGCAGGACATCGGCCAGATGGGCGTTTCCGGTGTGCTGACCGACGCCCTGGTGCTCAGCTCCACCCTGGTGCTGGGCGCCTGGGTCGGGCGGCGGTGGCTGAAGCTGGACCGCGAACAAGCGCTGCTGATCGGCGCCGGCAGCGCCATCTGCGGCGCCGCGGCGGTGATGGCCGCCGCGCCGGTCGTCAAGGCGCGCCAGGAGCAGATCGCACCGGCCATTGCCACGGTGGTGGTGTTTGGCACGCTGGCCATGTTCTTCTACCCGTGGCTGTATCACTGGAACCAGGCTTTGGGCTGGATCCCGGGCGGTGATCGCGGTTTCGGGCTCTACACCGGGGCCACGGTGCATGAGGTGGCGCAGGTCGTGGTCGCGGGACGCGGCATGAGCGCTGAAGCCGCGGATGCGGCCGTCATGGCCAAGATGGTCCGGGTGATGATGCTGGCGCCGTGCCTTCTGGGCTTGAGTATGTGGGTGGGGCGATGGGAGCGTCGCCAGGCCCCAGACAGCCGCGAGGCGGGCCCCAATGCGGACGCCAAGCGCCGCTGGGGCGCGGTGAGCATCCCCTGGTTTGCCTTTGCCTTCATCGGCATGGTGCTGCTGAACTCCTGGTGGACGCCTCCCGCCCGTCTGGCTGCCGAGCTGGCCGACCTGGACACCCTGCTGCTGGCCATGGCCATGGCTGCCCTGGGCCTGGGCACCCAGTTCAGCGCCGTGAAGCGCTCAGGCGCCGGGCCGCTGTGGCTGGCGCTGCTGCTCGCGGTCTGGCTGGTGGTGGGGGGCGGGTTGATTCAGCGGGCGGTCGCCCTCATCGGATAGAGGGAGCTTCCCCGCGCTCCAAGACCGAAGCGTCACACCCTGCGGGGCGTTCCTTGTTGATACACCCCGCAGGTCGCCATGGGCTATTTCATCGGCGATCCAACAGGGCAGCATCGCGGCCCAGCACGCGGGTGATGGGCTGCAGGGTCTGGTTTTGCAGATAGCTGGTCCAGTCATCCAAGGTGTTGTTGAAAGCTGGGCTGATGTGCGGGTGGATCTGTTCTGCCGCTGCCTTCCTTGGGTCACCGACGGTGGATGACACGGCGGTGGATGGCGCAGCGGTGCCGGTCTCGCCCGATGCGGACCGGGCCTGTGCCCACCACAAGGTCAGCGCGGCGCCCGCACGCGTTTTGTCGACCTGCGCCGCACGGATGGCGAAGATCGCAGGCTCCGGTCCTTGCGGCGACAGGATGAAGGCGCCGCTCAGGGCGGAGGGGAAGTGGGACTTCGTGCCGCCCAGCCAGACCTCAAACAAGGGCAGATTGTCCCGTTGTGCGGGTTTGAGAATGTCGCGCGAATAGATCGGATCTTCTTCCTGGGAGGCGGGGCCCTCATGACAGAACACCAGATAGAGCGGGTCCATGCGCTTGTACCGATTCATCAGGGCGTGTGCCCGGGCCAGTTGTGCCTCATCGATATCCGTCTGCCCGTATTTGCGAAACGGGGTCGGTCGGTCCGGGGTCATGATGACTTCGGTCCCGGGCAGCGTGCGCTCCATGGCCCACTGGACGGCCACGGCCGCCTTGCGCGGCTCCGCGCCCTCCGGGACCGCCACACAGCCTTGCGTGGCGAGGGTGGACAGGAGTTGCAAGGCTCCGTGTTTGGTGGAGGAAGAGAGATGGCTGGCCTGCTCGATTTCGCGACCACAGGCCTGGATCGCCGCGCTGGACTGGCCGCCGGTCAAGGGCCCAGTGGTGACCGAGGTGACCGCATCCGCCGTTGTGTCCCACGCCTGTGCAGGATCGTTCACGCTGGACGGACTGGTCGAGGGCAGGGAAGGGGAGAACATGGAGCAGGCGCGGGCAGGAAGGGCTGCGCGCAGGTTGTGTCGATGCGCGTCAGTGGCGCCGTCGCCGGTTTCGGTGCGCTGCAACCGATGCCATGTGCGGCGCTGCTGACGCCGCGCCAAACCCTCAGAGCGTCGGCCGCCAGCGCGCCCGCAGGTCGTCCAGCACCGGCACCAGGGCCAGTGTGGCCAGCACCACGGCCAGAGGCACCGTCGACACATAGCCCAGGCGCTGAAAACCGAATGCACCGACGACGCCGCCCCCGAGGAAACACATCAGCAGGCCCGAGAGCAGCTTGAGCCGGTCCTGGTTGGCCCGCACCGGTGGCAGGTCCGTGGCGGGCCGGTTGAGGTAGACCATCTTGCCGAGCTCGATGCCCATGTCGGTGACGATGCCCGTCATGTGCGTGGTGCGGATGACGGCATTGGAGACCTTGGTGATGACGGCATTCTGCAGGCCCATGATGAAGCACAGCAGCACCACGGTGAGCGGAACGAAGAGGGCTTCGTTGTGCGCCAGTTGCGCGCCCATCAGCCCGAAGACCAGGATGAGCAGCGCCTCCAGCAGCAGGGCCGTGGCGTATTCACTGCGCAGCCGTCGGCGCCGTGCCCAGTTGACCAGCACCGCGCAGGTCATGGCGCCCAGCAGGAAAGACAGCACGCCGGCGATGGCGTCGACCACCAGGGCCCAGTCGCCCAGCACCAGGTTGTCCGCCATGGACGACACCGCCCCGGTCACGTGGGAGGTGTATTGCCGCACCGCCAAGAAGCCCCCCGCATTCAGTGCGCCCGCCACGGTGGCCAGCAGCAAACCCAGATGACGGTCCGCTCGCTGGGAGCGCTCCGGTCCGGTCAGTTGGCGGGCGAAGGCGATGGGCATTCGGGTCAGTGGTCAGCAAGCGGTGGCGTGTGTGGGGCCAAGGATAACGCCCGCCAGCGGCACCCCATAGCGCATCGAGCCCGGCAAGGTCTACCAAAGCAGAATGCATACACGATATTCTGCTTTAGTAGACATTTCTGAGATGACATTCGCCTCCAAAATGGTCTACTAGAGTAGACTAATCACACGTTGTTCTAGTAAATCAGACATGAACTCCATCACCGACGTCTCCAGCGAGCTGCGTCGGCAGCTCAAACGCAGCGGCCGCACCGGTCAATCCGTCCGGGAAGCGGCCGGCCTTTCGCGGCAGACCTTCGCCAACGTCATGAGGGGCGAGAGCGACTTCAAGCTCAGCACGCTGCTCGCCGTGGCCGACCGGCTGGGGCTGGAACTGCTGCTGCTGCCCAAGGGCGCCTCCCGCGGTCTGGCCGCCGACCCTGCCCCTCCGGTCGTCGAGACGCTGGTGGACGCGGCCCGGCAACGCGCCGCCGGTGACCCGCCAGCACCCCGCAACTCATGAACGTCAAAGGCTTGACCGTCCTGCTGGGGGAGCGCCGTGTGGGTGTGCTGTTCCAGTACCCGCTCTCGCATGACCACACGGTGCATCGCTTCGTGGCGGATGAGGACTTCCTGAACGACCCGCAGCAACCCACGCTGTCCCTGTCCTTCCGGGCGCGCGACCCGCAGGCCCAGGCAGCGTTCTGGAAGGCGATCACCTCGGGGCCACTCAATGGCGGTTTGTCCAAGGATGCGCAGCGCGGCTGGCTGCTGCCGGCCTTCTTCCAGAACCTGTTGCCGGAAGGGCCCCTGCGCACCCGCATTGCCGACATGCGGGGCTGCAGCCCGAATGATCATTTCGAACTGCTGGCGGCCACCGGCAAAGACCTGCCGGGCGACGTGCACGCCATGCCCGCCACGCTGGACCGCAGCGAGCTCGAACGCCTGATCACCCAGAACAATGACGCCCTGGAAATGTCGGTGGTGGCCGCGCCGATGGACGACGCCATCTCCGTCTCCGGCGTGCAGGCCAAGCTGGCCGTGCTGCGCGACCAGGGCGGCCGTTTTGTGGCCCGGACCAAACTGGCGGACGACACCGGGGTACGGCATGTGATTGCCAAGCTGCCGGTCGCGGAATTTCCGCAACTGCCGGAGCTGGAAGACCTGTCCCTGCGGCTGGCCCGGGCGGCCGGCGTGCAGGTGGTGGACGCGGAGCTGGTGCCGCTGGACCTGCTGGCGGCGGAGCATCACTACGACCTGGGCGACGTCAACGGGCGCACCCGCTTCCTGGCCGTCTACCGTTACGACCGCGATGCCGACACCCCCACCCAGCGCATCCACTGCGAAGACTTTGCCCAGATCCTGAGCGTGCAGCCGGAGGACAAATACACCCTGGACTACCTGACCGTGGCGGCGGTGATGATGACGGTACCGAGCCTGGGCGAGCCGGCGGTGCATGAACTGCTGCGCCGCATCCTGGTCAGCGACCTGATGGGCAATCCGGACATGCACCTCAAGAACATCGGGGTGCGCTACACCGACGTGCAGGCGCCGGACCTGCCGCCCGCCTACGACCTGGTGGCCTATGCGGCCTATCCGATCGGCGCCAGGGGCAGGGCCTTGGCGCTGATGCCGTCGGCGCCGGGTCCGGATGGTTCCTCGCGACGCAGCCGAGCCGCCGGCGCCACGACCGATCCACGGGCGCCGCTGGGGCCGGTGGTGGTGCGCGAGTTCTGCGCCCGTCTGGGCCTGCCGGAAAAGCCGGCCTGGACGGCGCTGCGGCGCTGCGCACAACGGGCCTTCGACCTGTGGCCGGCACTCATCCGGGAGGCCGACATCACCGACAAGATGAAGGAGCGGCTGCTGGCCCGCCTGGCGACTTATGCGCCCGCAGGCAAGGCCGGCCAGGCCGCTTGACCATCCCTATCGCACCACAAGGGCTGACGGCGTTGCGCCGGTGGTCACCGTTCCGACAAAACTCAGCGCGCAGGCCGTGCCGACCGAATAGGCGGTGAGGGTGCCGTCGCCGCTGTTGGTGGCATAGACATGCGCGCCGTCGGGGGACACCGCCACCGCGCTGACATTCGCGCTGGCCCCGATGGTAGAAGGGGCCAGGGCCGTCAACAGCCCGTTGGTGACGATGTACTGGGAGATCGTGGCGTCGCCGGTGTTGGCGGCATAGGCGCAATTGCCTGCGGGTGTGAGCGCGATCGAGGACGGAGTGGTGCCTGCCACCACGCTGGCCGGTGAGGCGGCCGTCAACGCGCCGGTGCTGCCGATGGAGAACTGCGCGAGGCGGCCGCTGCCCTTGAGCGTCACGTAGAGCGTCTTGCTGTCCGGGCTCACGACCAGCGCCTGCGGCTGAGTGCCGCTGCCGGTGCTGACGGTGGCCGGCGTCAGGGCCGTCAGGGCGCCGTTGCTGCCCACGGAGAACTGCGAGACGGTGTTGTCGCCCTGGTTGGTCACATAGGCATAACTGCCGCTGGGCGTCACCGCCACGGCCATGGGCGTGCTGCCGGTCGCCACCTTGGCCACGCTCAAGGGACTGAGCGTTCCGCTGCTGCTGATGGCGAACTGCGACACCGATTTGTCGGAATAGTTGGTCACATAGACGGTGGCATTGCCCGGACCGACGGTGAGGCCCCGGCTGTCCGCCACCGCGGTGCTGGTGCCCAGCGCTGTCAGCGCGCCGGTGCCAGACACGCTGAAGGCGCTGACCGTGCCGTTTTCCCGATAGGACGCAAACGCAAAACGCCCGTCGGATGTCAGCGCAAGGCCGGCGGGTTGCAAGCTCCCGGTGCTGGTGGTGGCGGTGCTGGTCAGCGCGCCGCTGCTGCCCACGGCATATGCGGTCACGTTGGCACTGCCGGTGTTCGCGCTGAGCGCCAGATAGTTGCGGCAGACGGCCGTGACCGACGTGACATCGGCATTGGCGCTGCCGCTGGCGTTGCTCAGGGCGCAGGTCTGGCCGACCGGCTGGGCGCTGATGCTCACCGCATAGCTGCCACTGACCGGCGTGGTGAAGGCGAAGCTGCTGGCGTTGGCGGCCACGCTGATCGTCTCGCTGCCGTTCGACAGCACCAGGCCGCTGGTGGTGAGCCCGCTGACGGTGCCCCCGAGGGTGTAGGAACCGTCGCTGCCGCCGCCACCGCAGCCGGCCAGTGCTGCCGCGGCTGCCAGGGCGGCGAGGGTCAGTGCCGCTCGCATCGCGCTCTGTGTCCGACGCACCGGGCCGCCATGGGGCAGGGAAAACCGGGCTGACACACGGGCGGAAGCGGTGGATGAGCCGCTGACGCGGGGCCTCGACGTTGAGGCCAACGGGGCCTGGCGGCGAAGTGTCTGGGCGCAATCAACAGGAAGCATGAGACGGGACCGAAGTGGCAAGTGGAGCGCAGTCTATGCAGCCGCGCGCCCGTTCAAGCCTGCAACTGAGCCATCATTTCAGCGGGTTTTACATTGCGTCAGCGGGTGTGTCCGCTTCATTGCGGGTTCATTGCCCATATCCCCCACGCGCCGGTAAAACACCTACAGGCAGTGACCGAAATGGCTGGCATCAGGGTGCGTAGGGCCCCGATCGGCAAAGCGCGCGGGCCGTCGCATGATGACGCTCAACAGGGAGTCGTCCTCATGAAAATCGTTCTGGTCGAAGATTGCGCCATGCTCCGCCGCCTGATGGTGAGCCGCTTGCAAGCCGAGGGCAGCATCACCGTCGTTGGACAGGCCGATTGCGAAAGCGCAGCGGTGGCCATGGTGGCGCTGAACCAGCCCGATGTGGTGCTGGTGGACCTGTCGCTGTCGGTTGGAACGGGCCTGGGCGTCATCGCTCGCATTCGTGCCGATGGCTTTCGGGGCAAGATCTTGGTGCTCAGCGCCGAAGACAGCCGGGTCTACGCCCCGCAGGTGATTCACCGTGGCGCCGATGGCTTCTACGACAAGGCCTGCCAATTCGAGCAGCTCATCACCGACCTGGGTGGCCTGCTGCACAGCGGTTGGATGGCTGCGGCCTGAAACGGCGCGAGGCGTCCGTTGCGCGCCCTGCGCCCCTCGCGTCCCCGGAAAGACTCACGCCCGCGCCAGCGCAGCGAGGGGAATGGCCAATAATCCCCTGCACCCATCCCCCTCTGGAGACGTTGATGCGTGTGCGCTTGATGCTGGCAGGGCTGACCCTGTCCTTCGCCCCTTTGACCCAGGCCGCGTCGGTCGCCCCGGTCGCCGCAGAAAACGGCATGGTGGTCACGGCCCAGCATCTGGCCAGCCAGGTGGGCGTGGACGTGCTCAAGCGCGGCGGCAATGCGGTCGACGCCGCGGTCGCCGTCGGATATGCACTGGCCGTCGTCTATCCGGCCGCTGGCAACCTCGGCGGGGGCGGTTTCATGACCGTTCAGCTGGCCGATGGCCGTAAAACCTTCCTGGACTTCCGGGAGAAAGCGCCGCTGGCCGCCACCGCCGGTATGTATCTCGACGCCAACGGCAAGGTCATCCCCGGCTTGAGCACCCATGGCCATCTGGCCGTCGGCGTGCCCGGCACCGTCTCCGGCCTTGAATACGCCCGTACCCGTTACGGCAGCATGAAGCGGCAGGCGCTGGTGGCGCCGGCGATCCGGCTCGCGGAGAAGGGCTTCGCGCTGGACCAGGGCGACATCGAGATGCTGCACACCGCCACCGCCGACTTCCGCAAGGACCCGGCCTCGGGCGCGATCTTCCTGCGCAAGACCGGCGAGCCCTACCAGGTCGGTGACACGCTGGTGCAGAAGGACCTCGCACGCACCCTCAAGGCGGTGAGCGACAAGGGCACATCCGGCTTCTATCAAGGCAGCGTCGGCGCGGCCCTCGTGCAGTCCAGCCGCACCGGTGGCGGCATCCTGACCCAGGCCGACCTGGATCAATACAGCACCCGCGAGCTGGCCCCGGTCGAATGCGACTACCGCGGCTACCACGTGGTCTCCGCACCGCCGCCCAGCAGCGGCGGCGTGATCATCTGCGAGATGCTCAACATCCTGGAGGGGTATCCGCTCAAGGAGCTGGGCTTCCGATCGGCGCAGTCGGTGCACTACCAGATAGAGGCCATGCGCCATGCCTATGCCGACCGCAACAGTTATCTGGGCGATCCGGACTTCGTGAAGAATCCCATCGCGCGCCTGACTGACAAGGCCTACGCCGCCCGCATCCGTGCCGTCATCCAGCCCGACAAGGCCGGCATCTCCCAGGACATCAAGCCCGGCGTCGAGCCGCATGAAGGCAGCAACACCACCCACTATTCGATTGCGGACCGCTGGGGCAATGCGGTGTCCGTGACCTACACCCTCAACGACTGGTTCGGTGCCAAGGTCACCGCCGCTGGCACCGGCGTGCTGCTGAACAACGAGATGGACGACTTCACCGCCAAGCCGGGCGTGCCCAACATGTACGGGCTGGTGCAGGGCGAGGCCAATGCCATCGCACCGGGCAAGCGTCCGCTGTCCTCGATGAGCCCGACCATCGTCAGCAAGGACGGCCAGCCGGTGATGGTGGTCGGCACACCCGGCGGCAGCCGCATCATCACCGCGGTGCTGCACACGCTGCTCAATGTGATCGACTACGGCATGACGGTGCAGGAAGCGGTCGACGCGCCCCGGTTCCACCAGCAGTGGCTGCCGGACGTGACCAACGTCGAGCCGTTTGGCTTGTCGCCGGATACCCAGGCGCTGCTGGTGGCCAAGGGCCAGAAACTGGGACCGCCGCAGCCGGCCAATCATGTGGTGGCCATTCTGATCGGCGCGCCCACCCTGGGCGGCGCGCCGGTGGGCAAGAACCGCTTCTACGGCGCGAACGACCCACGCCGCAATACCGGCCTGGCGCTCGGCTACTGATCAATCCCCCGGGCTGCTGTCCCACCGCCTGGCGAGCGACCCCGCCAGGCTGACCTGCTGCCGCCACGCCAGATCCAGGTTGCCCTTCGGGGCCGCCAGGCGTCCGCCAAAGAAGGCCGAGGGGCACATGCCATAGCAGCGCTGCCAGACCTTGGCCAGATGCGCGGAGTCCGCAAAGCCGCACAGCTGCGCGATATCGGTCAAGGGCCGACTGCTGCCGAGAAACATCGCGGCGCGCCGGATCTTCTCGGCCAGCGCGTATTGCCGCACCGTCAGCCCCAGCGCCGACACAAACAGCTGCGACGCACGCCGCGCGGGCATGCCCACCCGGCGACTCAGCACCCCCAGATCGGACGCAGGATCCATCCGCACCGCCGCCATCATCTGCAGCACCGGCGGCGAGACCGGCACTTCCGGCCCGATGCTGTCCGCCACGTCCGCCACATGCAGGCAGACGGCCGCGCGCAGCTGCGATCCGGTCAGGCGCTGGTCCGCAAAGCCCTGCACGCAACCCAGCAGGCCGGCGAAACGCACGCTGTCCAGCTCGGTGACGGTGGCCTCCGGCCCCTGCCGGCTGAAGGTGTTGTAGCGCGGGTGGGACGGCTCCAGATCGATCAGCGCCACCGGCTCGCGTCCGGTGTCCACCGCCCGTTTGAGGAAGGGGCGTATGGCCAGCAGCCGCCCGCGCCATCGCTGGTCGCCCACCGTGATGGTGAGCGGCTCCGGGCCGATGGCGCAGGCCAGGGTCACGGAATGCCGACACACATCCGCCTGGATGTTGGGGCCGGCATAGATGAAGCTGTCTCCCAGCAGCCCCAGGCGGGGCGTCGCCAATGTCTTGTGCATCGTGGCGGCATGCTCCGGCACGCCGCCGGGCCCGTCAAGGCGGAACCCTGTTGCCCGCGGTGTCATCAAGATGCCACCGCGGGCCGGGCCAATGCGCCTCAGTAGGGGCAGTTCTGGCTGTAACGATCAAACACCAGGGCGGTGGCGTACGCGTTGTGCTCCGCGCCGCACAGGAAGCTCGAATACCGCGTGTCCCCGTCCACAAAGCGCTTCATCCAGGTCACGCCATAGCGCCCGATCGGGGTGTTGGTGGTGTTGGGCGTGAAGTGGGTGGCGAGGTTCAGTTCGGCATAGGCCTTTCGGACCGAGCTGGGCAAGCTCGCATAGAAGGGCCTCGCATGCACTGCTGCCGGGGCAACGGTGTCACCGTCGGCGCCCACGATCAGCGTCGGCACCTGCACATCGCTGAAGTTGGTGGTGAGGTTCCAGGGCGTCAGTGGCAGGGCCGCCTTGAGGCTGGGATTGTTCTCCGCCGCGATCAAGGCACCACCGCCGCCCATCGAATGCCCGGCCACCGCGCGCCGGTTCGGATCGACCCGGCTGCGCACCGTGCTGCTCGCACTGTTCACCACATGATTGAGCGCCGCCATCAGCTGGGTGGCGCGGCTGGCGGGCTGGTCCAGCGTGGTGAGTGTGTTGATGGTGACCACGACGAATCCATGCGTGGCCAGCCGTCGGCCCAGCCAGGCGATGCTGGACTCGGTGGCGGTGAAGCCGGGGCTCATCGCCACCACGCCATATTGGCCGGCTGTTGTGGGGTAGTAGATGGTGCCGCCGCCAAACCCCACCGGCGCCAGCACCGACGTGCTGCTCACGGCAAAGGGGCCGGCGGTCGCATTGAGCCCGGCAGAGGTGGGGTCCGGGCCGGTCTGCTGGGCGCTGGCGGGAAGGGCCAAGCCGATGAGGGCCGCAGCAGCCGCCAGGGCGGCGACGCGCGTCTGACGACGCAAGCTCGAGGTGAGGGTCATGATGTCTCCCTGTGATGTCACGTTGGACGATGCCGCGTGTCATCGGTGCAGGCGGGAAACGCCTGACCCCGTTGCGCTGCGGCCCGGCCAGTCTAGGAATCCCGTCCCGGGATGCCTTGTATTGGGAGACCCCCGTGCCCCCTAGCTCCGATCGGGACAAACCCCCCGTGCCTGCGGAGGCCGGCACGGGAGGCCTCTGTCGCCGTCAGGGCTGGGCGCCGTTGCGCTCAAGGTCGTAACGGGCCTGCGCCCGCACGGCCTTGTCCGACATGGACAGGTTGGGGGAGGGGTCCTCCCGCATCAGCTCCAGCAGACGCCGGGACACGGCATCGTCCTGCGCAAACATCTGCCGCGCGTTGTCCGTGCCGAGGTAGGTGGCGCGCAGAGACTGCAAGGCGTTGAGCTGGGCCAGCCCTTCCTCGGGCACCAGTGGTGCCTGGTCCGGCGGAAAGGCTTGACGCTGCGCCTCCTGGTAACTGGCGAACTGGCTCAGCAGTTGCCGCGCCTGCGCAGCCGCTGCGGCGGGCAGCTCGGACAGTTGCGCCTCCAGGGCGGCGGTCTGTGCAGCGCCTTGATGCAGCGCCAGCAGCGACTCGAGCTCCAGTCTCAGGGTCTGGTCGGTCACGAGCTGCCCCTGCGCGTTGACCCGGAAGGCCCGTGGTCGTGGGCCACCCGCGCCCCCGGCCCCATCGGGGTCTCCTGCACCGGTGGCGGCCATCGCTGCCAGCTCGGTCGCGGAGAGCCCCGCCGTGCCCTGGGCGCCTGCGGTGGCGCCAGGCGTGCCGGGCGTCTGTGCCCACGGGAATTGTTGATTGGCAACGACGTGCTCCGGGGAGGTCGCATCCGCCATCCAGGCATACAGCCCGGCGGCGCCCAGCCCTGCGATCAGGGCCAGGCCAAAGATGCGCCAGCCGGGTCCCCGCTTGTGCGGATTCGGCATGGCGGACCTCCGTCAGTACGGGCAGTTCTGGCTATAGCGGTCGAACACGGTGGCCGTGGCATAGGCCTGATGTTCCGCACCGCACAGGAAGGTGGAGTAGCGGGTGTCGCCGTCGACGAAGCGCTTCATCCAGGTCACGCCGTAGCGTCCGATGGGCGTGTTCACCCCGCTGGTCGGCGTGGAGTGGGTGGCCATGTTCAGCTCCCCATAGGCCTTGCGCACGGTGCTGGGCAGGCTGGCGTAGAAGGGCCGTGCATGCGAGGCCACCGGCGCCACCGCATCACCGTCAGCACCCACGATCAGCGTGGGCACCTGCACGCCGCTGAAGTTGGTGTTCAGGTTCCACGGGGTCAGCGGAAGAATGGCCTTGAGGCTGGGGTTGTTCTGCGCGGCGATCAGGGATCCGCCGCCGCCCATCGAGTGCCCGCCCACCGCACGGCGAGCGGGGTCCACGCGGCTGCGCACGGTGCTGTTCGCGTTGTTGGCCACGTAGTTCAGCGCGGCGATCAGTTGCGTCGCCCGGCTGGCCGGTTGGTCCAGCGTGCTGTTGGTGTTGATGGTGACCACCACGAACCCGTGGGTGGCGATCCGGCGCCCCAGCCAGGCGACGCTGCTTTGGGTGGCGGTGAACCCCGGGCTCAGGGCCACGACGCCATACTGACCGGCGGTGGTGGGGTAGTAGATGGTGCCGCCACCAAAGCCGACCGGCGAGGTCACCGTCGACGTGCTGACCGCAAACGGGCCGGCGGTGGCATTGAGGCTGGCGGAGGTGGGGTCGGGGCCGGTCTGCTGGGCAAAGCTGCTGCCCGCCGACAGTGCCAGCGCGGCAGAGGCCGCGAGCGCGCAGGCGCGCGCATGGCGACGCCAAAGGGTCGTGAAGGTCATGTTGTCTCCCTGTTTCGTGACATTGGCTGCCACCGCGTCCCGTCTGCACAAGGGTCTTGCAAGGGGAAGCCGGTCCCACGGTGCAAGCGGAGCCGGGCGCGCACGGCGGCCGGATGAGTCTAGGAACCGTTCGCCGGAATGCCTTGTATTGGGATGACCTGACCCCCCTAGATTCACATGCGGGGAAACCCACCCGGCCAACAGCGTCATCCGGCGCGTCACCGATGCGCCGTGCGGCGGCGCTGTAGAGTGGGGTCATCTTCGTTACAAACCGGGTGGCCTGCTTGTGGCCATCCGCTGGACCGACCATGAGTGCAAGTTACCCCGACACCCAGCTGCTGATCGCCAATGAATGGGTGGACGCCAGCAGCGGCCGCAAGATCGACGTGCGCAATCCGGCCACCGGCCAGGTGATCGGCACCGTGGCCCATGCAGGCAAGGACGACCTGGACCGTGCGCTGACCGCCGCCCGCAAGGGCTTCGAGGCCTGGCGTGACGTGCCAGCGCACGAACGTGCGGCCACCATGCGCCGCGCCGCGGCCCTGCTGCGTGAGCGTGCGCCGGAGATCGCCCGGCTGCTCACGCAGGAGCAGGGCAAGCCGCTGGCGGAAGCCAAGGTGGAAGTGCTGGCAGGGGCCGACATCATCGAATGGTTCGCCGATGAAGGTCGGCGTGTGTATGGCCGCATCGTGCCGTCTCGCAACCTGGCGGCGCAGCAGCTGGTGATCAAGGAACCGGTGGGCCCGGTGGCCGCGTTCACGCCGTGGAATTTCCCGGTCAACCAGATCGTGCGCAAGCTGGGTGCGGCACTGGCCACCGGCTGCTCCTTCCTGGTGAAGGCGCCGGAAGAAACGCCGGCCTCGCCAGCGGCGCTGCTCAAGACCTTCGTCGACGCCGGCGTGCCGGCCGGCACGGTCGGTCTGGTGTTTGGCGACCCGGCCGAAATCTCCAGCTACCTCATTCCGCATCCGATCATCCGCAAGGTGACCTTCACCGGCTCGACCCCGGTGGGCAAGCAGTTGGCCTCGCTGGCCGGCGCCCACATGAAGCGGGTGACGATGGAGCTTGGCGGCCATGCCCCGGTCATCGTGGCGGAGGACGCCGATGTGGCGGTGGCGGTGAAGGCAGCCGGCGGCGCGAAGTTCCGCAATGCAGGGCAGGTGTGCATTTCGCCCACCCGGTTCCTGGTGCACAACAGCATCAAGGCGGCGTTCACCGAAGCGCTGGTGGCCCATGCCCAGGGGCTGAAGCTGGGCGACGGCCTAGCCGAAGGTACCACCCTGGGCCCGCTGGCCAATGAGCGGCGCGTGGCCGCCATGACCAAGATCGTGGCCGATGCGCGCCAGCGCGGCGCCCGCATTGCCGCCGGCGGTGAGCGGGTGGGGGAGTCCGGCAACTTCTTTGCGCCGACCGTGCTGGCCGATGTGCCGCTGGATGCGGCCGTGTTCAACGACGAACCCTTCGGCCCGGTGGCCGCCATCCGCGGCTTCGACACCCTGGAAGAGGCCATCGCCGAAGCCAACCGTCTGCCCTTCGGTCTGGCCGGTTATGCCTTCACCCGTTCCATCAAGAACGCGCATCTGCTGTCGCAGCGGGTGGAAGTGGGCATGCTGTGGATCAACCAGCCGGCCACGCCGTCGGCCGAGATGCCGTTTGGCGGGGTCAAGGATTCCGGCTACGGCTCCGAAGGCGGACCGGAAGCGCTGGAGGCTTATCTCAACACCAAGGCGGTGTCGATTCTGGGCGTCTGACCGCGCGGCGGCGGGGCCTGCCGCGCTGACGGCACTGCCGACTTTTGCGCATTCCCCGCCCGGTGAACGCCGGACGGGGAACCATCCCGCCGGGTCCGAGGGACTAGGGGGCACCGCACTGTGGTGCTCCCCGCCCTTGGACCATGAACTTTCCCTGCACCTCCTGCGGCGCCTGTTGCCGCCATCTTCCCGCGCATTCGGCACTCAATGCCGGCGACGGCCTCTGCATGCATCTGGATGCGACCACGCAGCAATGCAGCGTGTATGCGCAGCGGCCGCTGATCTGCCGCGTGGATGATCTTTATCAACAGCGGCTCGCCACCCAGCTGACGCCCCGGGTCTACTACCTGGTGCAGGCCGAGGGCTGCGTGACGCTGGATGCGCGCAATCAGTCGTTGCCGGAGGTGGTGCGGAAGCAGCTGGCGGCGGAGCAGGGCGGGGTGATGCCGGAACCGCTGTCCGATGAAGAACTCGAGCAAGGCCTGAAGGTCGTGCTCACCGAAGCGGCGCCGCTGGTCGCCGGCATGTGAAGCTTGATGGCCGGTTCAGACGGGCCGTGCTGGCGGTCAGCGCTGGCGGCATCATGCGCCGGGAGCGGAGCCTGCTTTCTCAGCCTGCTTTCTCAGCCTGCTTTCTCAGCCTGCTTTCTCAGCCTGCTTTCTCAGCCTGCTTTCTCAGCCCGCTTTCTCAGCCCGCTTTCTCAACCGGTTCCTCACGACGGCCGACGCGGCGGCTGCGCCAGCCGAGCCAGCCCAGACCGGCCACGATCAAGGCATAGGACGACGGCTCCGGCACCGCAGCCACCGCCGACAACCCGTCCAGGGTGACCACAGCAGCGCCACCTTCGCTGTCCAGCGACCGCAGGCTCCAGGCGAAGGTGGAACCCGCCGACACCGTCAGCGACTGCCGTCCGCTCTGCAAATCCAGAAAGCTCAGCCCGTCCCGGCTGAGCTGCGTGAACACGCCATTGATCGTGTAGCCGAAGACATCAAAGCTGCTGCTCATGTCGTCGGTGCGGTAGTGCCAGTCGAAGGACAGCTGAGTGTCCTGCGTCACCGTGATGGCATGGCTGAGCCACGACTCCACCGGCAGTGCATCCACCAGACTGAAGTCGGAGGAGGTCATCTCCACGCTGTCCGGCGTGGCCACGACGCTGCCATTGCCGCCTGCGGTGTTGGTGGTGGTCCAGTGGCCGGTGCCGTAGTCGCCGGTCAGTGCGGCAAATGCGGGGGTGGACAGGCCGGCCGCCAGGGCCAGGACGGAAATGGCCTGGGTGGCCCGGGCGGCCTGGGTGGCCTGGGCCATGCGGAGGGTCAAGGGCTTCATTGGGGCAGGGTCTGAGGAGTGAAGACGGATCCGCCGAGGTCGGCGTCGGTGAAGGCAAAGACGAACCACTGGTTGGGGTTGCTCAGGCCATCGGCGGTCACCGCCAGGAAGTCGTTGTCGTTGGCGATGTAGAGCGTGTGCTTGACCACGCCGTCCACGACGATGTCGGGGCCGAAGGCCATGCCTTCGAGCTTGGCCGGAATCTGCTTGGCCGCCATGCCGTAGCTGCTGAGGCTGGAGACGATGTCCAGGAACAGCGTCTTCTTCACCGCCAGCGGCAGCAGGGTGCTCTCACCACTCAGGCCGGTGATGTCCGTGGCGCCCGCCAGGTCGATCTTGTAGAGGCGCTTGACGACGGCTTTGGAGCCATCGCCGCGCCCCTTGCCATCGCGCTCCAGCACCAGCAGTTCGTGGCTGTTCAGGGCCAGCAGCTCGCTGCTGCCGTAGGTCTTGCCGGTGTCGGGCAACAGGTTGTCGTAGGCAAACTGACGGACGCGACCGGTGGCCAGTTCCACCTGCACGATGCGGTTGACCCGTGCCCCGTCGCCGCCGTCCTGGGCCAGCGCGCTTTGCATGAAGCCCCGCAGCACGGTGCCGTCCGGTGAAATCGCCAGGCCCTCCATGCCCTTGTTGGCGACACGTCCGGTGCTGTTGCCGGCAATCTCCGTGCTGCCGCGGGCCGACTTCACGGCCACTGCCAGCTCCGCCGGGAGGCGCAGCGTGCGCACGCGCTGGCCGGTGGCGCGGTTGAAGATGGAGAGGTAGGGGCCGTATTCGTCGGAGATGTAGACGTTCAGGCCGTTGGCCGAGAGGCGGATGCCTTCCGGGTCGAAGCGGGCGTCATTGACATCGGCAGAGGAGGTGTCGCCGGCGAAGTTGTCGGAGCGGCCACTGAAGTAGAACCGGGTGGCCGTGTTGGCCGACGGCACGGCCGGGAAGCCACCGACCGTTCCGCCGTAGTTCAGGGGCGTGCGGGCGTAGAGCAGGGTGGTGGACACCAGACTCGGCGTGAGCGTCCAGGGCAGGCCAGTGCTGCGGTCCGGGGTGGCCTGCAGGGCCAGGTTGAGGGTGTGGAAACGGGGGGTGTAACTGGTGGTGTCGTCCAGGCTGGTGTTCCAGGCCACCGCATTGGGGCCGCGGTCCGGCACGGCCAGGAAGGTGCTACCGCCGGCCCAGGCCAGACCCGACCCCAGTCCCCCCAGCAGGTCGCCACGGGCGCCGTTTTCCAGGGTGCCGCTCTGGCCGGAGAAGTCCGCCCCATTGCCGTCGAGCGAACCGATGGCGATCAGTTGGGGCGCCGCCTGGACGTTGACGGCCACGGTCAGACAGAGGGCGCCCAGGGTCAGGGCGGCGCACAGGGGGCGGGGGAGACGCGTCATGGTGGGAAGTCGCAGCAGGGAAGACGCCGGATGTTCGGCATCGGGCGTGACGGTTCCGTGACGGGATGCCCCCAGGTTCAGGGGACGTGAGGCCTGCGGCGGTCGGTCGGGCGCTGTCTTGGTCTTTAGTCATACGGCGTCTTCAGACGCCCCCTTTATCATCCCAACAGGCGCCAAAGCGCCGGTGCCGCAGGGGCGGGCGCTGAATGCTTCCTGCATGCGGATACATGCGTTGCCGATGGTTGCCGGGCGTGATTCCCGGGCGCCGGGCGTGGGCGCTACCCTCGTTGTTTGTCCCCTGTTGATCTGACTGAGTTGCGCCCGAGAGCCTTCTGCCTGATGCTTCACACACCGCCCTGGGTGCGCTTCCATGACGCCGGACGACTGCACTTCCGCTGGGAAGACGCGGTGCTGAGCGCGCGCGATCTGGGCGGCGACGCTGTGTGTCAACCCGTCCTGCGCACGGCCCAGCGCATTGAACCCCGCGCCCGGTTGGCGCTGGCGATTGCCCTGACCGAATGGATCGTCTGGCGCTTTGACGGTCTGCATACCCGCACGGAGCCCGGCGCGTTTTTGGAAGCCGCCTGGTGCGCAACCGCGGACCCGCGTTATCTGCGATCGTTCGAACTGCTGCGGGCCGACTGGCGCGGCCCCGTGGACGGCCCCTTGTGGTGCGCGCTGACGCATCTGGGGCATGCCATCTCCCGCGGCGTCGACTTTCCGCGCCACCTCTACGATGCCCTCAGCTACCTCACGCGTCTGGCCCTGCACGTGCAACCCACCGCCGGGCCGCTGATGGCCTGGCTGCCGCTGGTGCTGGACCGGCTGGCCCTGGTCTATCCGGCTGCGCCGGAGGATCCGCTGGAGGCGGACCTGTTTGCCCGCGACGCTGCCGCCCGGCTGGGCCGCTGGGTGCCGCGCGAAGTCTTTGATCTGGCCATTCCCTTCGATGGCAACACGGGTCGGGCCTTCCTGGAGTCTGTCCTGGCCACCGCCCGGTGGGAGGAGAACCCGTTCCTCATGCGGCCGGAGGAATTGCGCACGGCACGCTTTCACGGCAAGCCCTACGAACTGATGCGACTCGCGGAGCGCTGAAACGGTCTCCACTTCGGCGAGAATGCAGCGCTTCTTCTCGACGACCGTCTCTCCCGCTTCCTCCATGCGCTGGCCTCGCCGCTTCGTCTCTGCCTGGTGGCTGACCCTGATTGTGGTCAGCTGCCTGTTTGCACGGCCGATGCACGAGTGGCTGGATGCCCGGCAAGCGGCTCACGCGGCGGGCCCGGTTGCAGCGCTGGAAACGGGGCAGCCCCAGGCGGGGACGGTTCCGTTCAGCGTCGACACGCCGGACGGCCCCTCCGGTCGCGCGTGGGGCGCGGATTCGACGCATGCGTCCCACGGCGCCGAGCAGGGCGACTCATCGGGCGATCCAATGGGCGATCCAATGGGCGATCCAATGGGCAGCCCGGAGGGCGGCCCGGACGACGCCACCAAGCCGCCGGCCTGCGCCTGGTGTCTGATGCTCGGCCAGGCGCAGGCGCCTGCCGGCGTGCCGGTCATGCTGCTGGCGCATGAGGAAGCCTCTGCGCCGCCGATCTTCCTGGAGCCTGGCCGTCCTACGGGACGCTGCACGCTCGCCGCTGAGCCGCGCGGACCGCCGCAGGCCTGACGCCGCGGGCTCGCGAGCCCCAGCCAAGCCAAGAGCCGTAGGCCTTGGGCCGGACTTCGTCCGGTGACTCGTCTCACGCCCGCGCCGTCCTCCCACCAATCGTTGTGCCGCCCCGCCTGGGCGTGCTGCGCGCCGCCGCCTGATCCCATATCCGGCAGGCTGTGCCGTGCGTGGCCGCTCCATCCCTCTTGTTGGCCTCGCCCGTGCCTGCACTGATTGCAGACACGGGACGGTCCCGTTTCGAGTCTGTCATGCCTCAGCGTCTGATTTCGCCTTCCATCGCCGTCGCTCCATCGAGCCGCCGCACACTGCTTGTATCGCCCCACGGCCGCTCGCGGTCGGTGTCCGCGCGACCGTCCACCCACCCACACCCGTCCCCATCCCCCGTGCTGCGGCCTGCCGCCGCGTATTCGGCGTATTGGATTCCCCTCATCGCGGCCTTGAGCGCGCCGGTTCATGCGCAATCCCAGGCTGACGCGGATCCGGTGAGGTCTGCATCGCAGGCGACCAGTGAGCCCACGAAGGGCCCCGACAGCCTGCCCGCGGTGGAAGTGGTCGGCCGGTCCGACTCAGGCCGCTATCAGTCCGGGCTGGCGGCGGGAGCGAAGTCCGATCTGCCCCTGCGGGAGCTGCCGCAGTCGGTCCGCATCATGACGCGCCAGGCCATGGACGACCTGGGCGCCGTCAAGATGGATGACCTGCTGGACTATGTGGGCGGCGTCTCCCGTCAAAACAGTTTCGGCGGCCTGTGGGACAACCTGGCCATCCGCGGCCTTGCCGGCAACGAAAACACCGGCATGGCGACCCTGCTCAACGGCTTCGGCTCCAACCGGGGCTTCAATGCGCCACGTGATCTGGCCGCTGTGGAGCGCATCGAATTCCTCAAAGGACCTGCCGCCGCGCTGTATGGCAACAGCGAGCCGGGCGGCACCCTGAATGTGGTGAGCAAAGCCCCGCTGTGGACGGCCGGTCATTCGATGGAAGGCTACATCGGCAGCTACGGGCTGCGCCGCCTGGCGCTGGACAGCACCGGGCCGGTGACCGAGCGTCTGGCCTACCGCTTGAATGTGGCCGCTGAAGAGCGGGACAGCTTCCGCGACACCGTCACCGCCAGCCGCCGCGTGGTCGCACCCGCGCTGACCTGGCGCCTCAGTCCCGACACCACGCTGGACTATCGCGGCGAATGGCTGCGGCATGCGACGCCGCTGGACCGGGGTGTGGTGGCGGTCAACAACCGGCTGGATGCGATTCCGCGGGAGCGGTTCCTGGGTGAGCCGGCGGACGGTGATGTGTCGGTGATCAACGGCAACCATCAGCTGTCCCTGCGGCATGAGTGGAATGACGCGTGGCAGGCCCGCGTGGCGGTGTCGCGCCGTGACACCCGCATCAAGGGCTTCTCGACCGAAGCCAGTGCCTTGCTCGCCGACGGGACGCTGCGCCGCCAGCGCCGCTTCCGCGACTACGACTCCGACGACACCGCCGTCCAGGCGGAACTCCAGCATGTGCGCATGATCGCGGGCACCCGCCATGAGCTGCTGCTGGGGGTGGAGCACTACGCCTTCCGCATGGACCAGCGCATGTTGCGGTTCAATCCCAGCGCGGGCACCCCCTACGCTATCAATATCTACAGCCCGGTCTATGGCCAGGCCCAGCCGACGCCGTTGCCCAACACCGATACCGAGGAGCGCCAGCACAACACAGCGGTGTATTGGCAGGATGCGGTGAGCCTTGGCCGCCAGTGGCGGGTGCTGGCAGGACTGCGCTGGGAACAGCCGCATCAGTCCCTGCTCAATCGCCGCACTGGCGCGACCACGCGGCAGCAGCCCAGCGAGCTGTCACCCAGAGTCGGCGTGTCCTGGCTGCCGGATGCGCAGTGGACCGTCTATGCCAATGCCGGACGTTCCTTCCGTCCCAACCCCGGCAGCGATGCCAATGGCGCCGCTTTCGCGCCAGAACACAGCCAAGCCCTCGAAGCGGGACTCAAATGGCTGACCGCCGATCAGCGGCTGGGCGTCACCGCCGCCGTCTTCGACATTCGCAAGCGCGACGTGCTGACCGCCGATCCGGACCCGGCGCACAGCGGGTTCTCCATCACCGCCGGCGAGGTGCGCAGCCGGGGCTTCGAGCTGGAAGCGTCGGGGCAGGTGACGGCCGCCTGGCGGGTCAACGGCAGCCTGACCTGGCTGGATGCCGAGGTCACCAAGGACGCGACCCTGCCCGTCGGCAGCCGGCTGCTCAACGTGCCGCGCCTCAATGCCAGCCTGCTGGCGGTGCACGAGGGCAGCACGGCCAGCGGACAGCGCTTCGGACTCGGCGGTGGCTTGGCGTACAACGCCCATCGCCTGGGGCAGAACGGGGCGCCCGAGTTCCAGTTGCCGTCCTACACGGTGGCAAAGCTGGTGGGCTACTGGCGTGTGGGTCCGCAGTGGCGACTCAGCCTGGATGTCGACAATCTGTTCGACCGTCGCTACTACACCAGCAGCTACAGTCGGCTGTGGGTGGCTCCTGGGGGCGCGCGCAGCGTCAGTCTCGGTGCGCAGTACAAGTTCTGAGGACTTCGTCATGACATCCTTCTGGTCACGACGACGCTGGCTGTCAGCACTCGGCACGGCCGCCGCCGGGGCGGCATGGCCCGGCCGGGCCGCAGCGCAGGACCATACGCCGCGTCATGAGCGGCAACTGGAGATTGCCGGCCCCTGGGAAATGTCTGGCCTGGCGCTGGCGCAGTCCGGCCACCTGTATCAGAAGCTGCAGGTGGTCGAGACCTTGCTGGACGCCTCTTCGGTGGGGCAGCCGGCGCCCGGACTTGCCGCCACCTGGTCACGCTCGGCCGACGGTTTGCGCTGGCAGTTTGAGCTGCGACCCGGGGCGCGTTTCCACGATGGGCAACGGGTGCGTGCCGCCGACGTCGTGGCGGCCCTGAAGGCGGCGCAGCAAGCGCCCGGCGCACTGAGTCAGGCGCCCGTGGCGGGGCTGCGCGTGCTGGCGTCGGAGGAGGGGAGGGAAGCACTGGAGATCCAGTTGCACCGTCCCCACGCCACGCTGCCCAGCCTGCTGGCCCACTTCAGCACGGCCGTGCTGGCCCCTGGCAGTTGGGCGGCGGACGGGCGGACGCTGGTCCGCATCCTGGGCAGCGGCCCTTACCGGATCACGCATCTGGCACCGCCACAGCGGCTGGAAGTGGCCTGGTTCAGTGAGGCTGGCGAGGAGGGCAGGGCCGTCCGGCCGCCGCCTGAAGTCCGCCGCGTGGGTTACCTGGCGGTGGGACGGGCGGAGACCCGGGCGCTGATGGCCGCCTCCGGTCAGGCGGACCTCGTCTTCGCGCTGGACCCGGCCAGCCTGGCCAAATGGCGGCGCCAGACCTCGCCGGACCGGCTCGCCAGCGTCACCGTGCCGCGGGTGATGGCGCTCAAGCTCAATGCCGCTGCGCCCTGGCTGTCTGATGTGAAAGTCCGGCAGGCGCTGAGCCTGGCCATTGACCGGGACGGCATTGCCAGGGCCGTGCTCCGCGATCCGGCCCTGGCCGCCACCCAGCTCCTGCCGCCCACGCTGCCGGACTGGCACGACCCGGCATTGCCGCCGCTGGCCTTCAATCTCGAGCAGGCGGACGCGCTGCTGCGCGCGGCCGGCTGGCACCGGTCGGGGGACGGCCGCCAGTGGCGGGACAGCACCGGCCAGCCGGTGTCCCTGACGCTGCGGACCTTCCCGGACCGTCCCGAGCTGCCTATCGTGGCCACGGCGCTGCAGGAGCAGTGGCGGCAACTGGGCGTGCCGGTGCGCGTGGCCATCGGCAACTCAGGCGACATCCCGCTGGGTCATCGGGACGGCAGCCTGCAGATCGCCCTGATGGCTCGCAATTACGCGAGCACGCCGGACGTGACCGCGTCGCTCTGGCAAGACTTCCGCCCGGGCGGGCATGACTGGGGGGCCATGGGCTGGCAGTCGCCGGAGGTCGCGCAGGCGCTGGCCGCACTCAGCAGCGGTCAAGGTGCCGATCGGGCCGCTGAATGGCGACGCCAGGTGGTGCAGGCCCTGCAGCGCGAACTGCCCGTCATTCCAGTGGCGTGGTATCGCCAGCATGTGGCGGTGAGCCCACGGGTGCAGCGCCCGGTGCTGGACCCGCTGGAGCGCAGCTATCGGTTGACGGCATTGCGCTGGACAGACAGCGCGCCGAACAGCGGGACAGACAGCAGGACAGCGGTCTGACGCCGCTGGCCCCTCCGCCCTGGCGGGCTTTGAGGATCACACGAGGATCAGGAATGAGGAACAAGGACTACGGACGCTGGGCGTCCTTGCTGCTGCGGCGCGCCGGGCAGGCGGTGGCGCTGGCGCTGGTGGTGGGAACGCTCAGCTTCGCGATGATGCGCTCGCTGCCGGGGGACATGGCCACCCGGGTGGCGGCGGGCCGGTATGGGTACGACCTGGTCAGCGCTGCGGCTGCCGCCCAGGTGCGGCAGGAACTGCATCTGGACCAGGCCTGGCCCCGCGCGCTGCTGGACTGGTGGCAGCAACTGCTGAGTCTGGACCTGGGACGCTCGCTCGTCACTGGGGAGCCGGTGTGGGAGGAACTGGCCAGCCACCTGGGTGCGACGCTGCACCTGACGGGCGCTGCGCTTGCGCTGGCACTGCTGATGGGACTGCCCGCTGCCTGGTGGAGTGCCCACCATCCCCAGGGCTGGGCCGACCGTACCTTGACGGCCGTGACGGTGGTGCTGCGCGGCACGCCGGCGTTTCTGGTGGCCGTGCTGCTGATGCTGCTGGCGGCCGTTCAAATGGGCATGCTACCCGCGGCCGGCAGTCATCAGGAGGGCGCCTGGCTGCTGCCGGCGCTGACCCTGGCCTTGCCGCTGGCAGCGGGGTGCGCGCGCGTCGGCGCGCAGGCCCTGAGGGATGCACGGCAGTTGCCGTCCCACCGCTTTGCCCGCACGAAGGGTCTGAGCGACCCCCAGGCGGATCTGCGTCATGCCCTGCGCCATGCGGCGCTGCCCATCCTGGCCTATATGGGCGTTCAGGCCGTGGTGCTGGCGGAAGGGGCGGTGGTGGTCGAGTCGCTGTTCGCCTGGCCTGGCATCGGCCATGCGCTGGTGCATGGCGTGTTCGGTCGGGATGTGCCCGTCGTGCAGGGGGCCGCCCTGTGCATGGGCCTGCTGTTCATCGCCTTCAACCTTGTGCTGGATGCCCTGCAGGCGGGGCTGGATCCGCGGCAGGCGTCTTCGGGATCTTCTGCGGGAGCGTCGTCATGAGGTCGCCGCTGAATTTTCCTCGCCGTCGCTCGGGGCTGGCGATCCTGTCGGTGCTGGCCTTGATGGCGGTGTTGGTGCCCGGCTGCAGCGGCACCGACCCGGCTGTTCAGGATCTGCGCAACAGCCTGGCGGCACCGTCGCTGGCTCATCCGCTGGGCACCGACCTGCTGGGACGGGATGGACTGGCCCGCCTGGGCCATGCGGCGCGGCTGTCGCTGGGCACCGGGCTGCTGGCCACGTTGTCGGCCGCCGTGCCCGGCGCCTTGCTGGGCGTGCTGGCCGCCTGGCGCGGAGGCTGGGTCGAGCGGCTGCTGGTGATGGCCGCGGACGCCACGCTGGCCGTTCCAAGCCTGCTGCTGGTGCTGCTGGTGGCCGCCCTGGCGCCCGGGCAGCTGTGGGCGCTCTACCTGGGGCTGTCTCTGGCCTTGTGGGTCGAGTACTTCCGCGTCTGCCGGGCTCAGGTGCGACCGGTGCTCGCCGGTCCCGCGGTGGAGGCCGCCCGCCTGCTGGGTTTGCCCCCCTTGCTCATCCTGCGTCGCCATCTCTGGCCCGCCGTGGGGCCGATGCTGGTCAGGCTGCTGCCGCTGAGCGTGGCCCAGGCGGTGCTGTCCTTGTCGGCGCTTGGCTTCATCGGCGTCGGGCTGCAGCCGCCGCAAGCCGAGCTGGGGCTGATGTTGACCGAGTACCTGCCGCACTATGACGAGGCGCCATGGCTGATCGCCGCACCGGTGTCGGTGCTGATGATGCTGGTGCTTGGATTGATGCTGGCCGCCGATGGCGCCGCAGATTCAAGCGACGAAGCGGCCCCCAGGCCGTTGGCCGGACACCCGCATCGCGCGGCATCCCTGGAGGACGCGGCATGAGTGCCATCCCCGTCACCACGGCGCCACCACGCGCGCCACTGCTGCGCACCGAGGGGCTGTCGCTTCACCTCGGCGGCCAGCGTCTGCTCCAACTGCCTGATTTGTGCCTGCATCCCGGCGACCGTCTGGTCATCCTGGGGGAAAGCGGCGCGGGCAAGTCGCTGTTGATGCGGGCCCTCCTGGGTGACGTCCCGCCCGAGCTGAGCGCACGAGGCCGGATTGAACTCGCAGGCCACCGCAGTGAGGTGGCGCAGGGCCGTGACCGCCGGCCGCTGTGGGGACGCACCCTGGCCGTGCTGCCCCAGGAACCATCGGTGGCATTGGATCCGCTGCGGAGACTGGCGCCGCAACTGTCGGAGGTGCATCGCAAGGTGCGCGGCCTGTCGGGGATCGAGGCCGATCGACACACCCGGGAGGGCTTGCGCCTGCAAGGCCTTCAAGCGGCTGGCGAGCAGCATCCCTGGCAGTTGTCCGGGGGCATGGCGCAGCGGGCCGCCGCCGCCATTGCACTGGCGGGGGGCGCCCGCATCATCCTCGCCGACGAGCCGACCAAGGGGCTCGATGCGCATTGGCGGGACGAAGCGCTGCGCGGCATCCTGGCGGCCGCAGGCGAAGAAGGGGTCGCCGTGGTGGTGACTCATGACCTGGAAGTCGCTCGGCAAGTGGGCGGACAGCTGCTGGTGCTCAAGGACGGCGAGGGGGTGGAACAGGGCGAAACGGCGCAGGTGCTGAGCCGGCCCGCTCACCCGTTCACGCGGGCGCTGTTGGCGGCCGAGCCGGCACAGTGGACCCCGGTGACGAACGAAGGGAGCGACCCGAGGGGAGCGCCGCGCGCCGCTGCCGCACCGATGGTCCTGCAGGCTGAGGGGCTGGGTCATCACCTCGGCGGTCGCTGGTTGTTCCAGGACATCGACCTGACGATTCACGCCGGCAGCCGCACCGCGCTGGTTGGCGACAGCGGCAGCGGCAAGAGCACCTTGGGCAACCTGATGCTGGGCCTTCGCACCCCCAGTGCGGGTCGGGTTCGTCGCCGGGAGGGCCTGCCGCCGCATGCCTTGCAAAAGCTCTACCAGGATCCTCTGGCCACCTTCGCCGGCACGCAAGCGCTGGGCCAGGCCTTGGGAGATGTGGCGCGACGTCATGGCCGGTCGATGGCCCAGGTGCGGGAGTGGCTGGACCGTCTGCATCTGGACGCGGGGCTGCTGGCGCGCCTGCCGCATCAGCTGTCTGGCGGGCAATTGCAGCGGGTGGCGATTGCTCGCATGTTGCTGGCCGCACCGGCCTTCGTGTTCGCCGATGAGCCGACCTCGCGGCTGGATTTGCTGTCCCAGCAGCGGACCGCGCAGCTACTATTGCGGGAGGTGGCCGACCTGGGGGCCGCCTTGTGGCTCGTCACCCATGATGCTGCGCTGGCGCAGGCCATGACCACCCGGCAATACGCCATCACCCAGTGGGCGCCCGCGCCATGAGACGAGGCAGGAGCGGCAATTGCCGCTCCACCCAGGGCATACCAAGGATGGGCCATGAAACACCTCAGCACTGCTGCCCTTGCACTGTCTGTGGCTGTCGTCGCCGCGGCTGCCATCGCGCAGACACGACCGCCGGAGTCTCCCGCGTCGTCTACGCCCAGCAGGCGGCAGTCGGGCACGGTTGGGGCCGGTCCGGACGCGGCGCCGAATGCCGCAGCGTCTCAAGCGCCTGCATCCGCGGCCGCACCGCCCGAAGGTGGGCAGACGTCGACCGCGCTGGGTGCCGCTGCACCGGCCACACCGGCTGTGCTGGGCCGCCGCCACGACCGCAACTGACGACGTCAAGGCGCTATAGTCGCGGCCCCTTGTCTGTCGAGGAGTGCGCCCGCTTGAGGGGCGCTCCGCCTTTGCCTGAGCCATGTCCCTTGCCGACGTCCGAGCGGCCCTGCAAGCCGAGTTGTCGGCCACGCCAGAGTTCTACGATTTCAAGGTACTGCACACCGAGCGGGAAGGCTCGCTGTGGCGGGTGACGCTGGAGCCCGGTTATGTCTACGCCGAGGGCCAGCGCCCCGGCCAGGCATCGGCGCAGGCGCTGCTGGACGACAGCCTGGACGGCGCCTCAGCCTGGTGGGGGCTGCCAGCCAAGGGCGGCGCCAGCGTGCTGGCCGTCGTGCCGGAAGAGGACCAACTGGTGCTCCAAAATGCCACGACGCCCCCGCCCGGGCCGGACCATCTGATCCGGCTGTATCCGACCCGCTTCCTGAATTCGGTGGCCGATGCCTGGTCCGACACCGCCTGGGCGGAACAGGCGCTGGCCGCGCTGCCCGACCTGGCGCAACCGGATGCAGCAGGGGGCACCGAAGCCTTGACCGGCGCTCCGTTTCGCTGGCTGCGCCCAGCGCAGCGGCAGGCCCTTTCCCTGGTGCGCTACAGCAGCGCGTTCCTGTGGGGGCCGCCGGGCACCGGCAAGACCACCACCTTGGGTGTGCTGCTGGCCGAGTATCTGGACCGAAATCCGCAGGCGCGGGTGCTGCTGCTGTCCACGACCAACCAGGCGGTGGACATGGCCACCATTGCCGTCGACAAGGCGCTGCACAAGGGACGGCGGGAACACTGGCGCTCTTCCGTGCAGCGGCTGGGCACACGTTTTGATGCCGCCGCCTATGCCGGTCGGGAGCATCTGATTCCAACGGCTGACCATGACCTGATTGCACGTCTGGCCCGCGCCGAAGCCGCACGGCCAGCCTCGCGCGATGCGCTGGCGCTCAAGGCCTGGGCGGACCGCGTGGCGGGGCTGCGCGACGATCTGCGCGCCTCTTCCCTGCAAGTGCTGCGGCGCTGTCGCCTGGCCAGCATGACCACCACACGGGCGGCTTTCACCCTCAAGACACTGCGAGAACTGTCCGCCGACGGCGAGCCGCCGTTCGACCTGGTGGTGTTTGATGAAGCCAGCCAGGTGAGCCTGGCGCATGCGCTGGTGCTGATGCCGCTGGGCCGCGCCCGGCTGTTTGCTGGCGACCCGCAGCAACTGTCGCCGGTGCTGCGCAGCAACGATCGCGAGGCCCGCCGTTGGTTGGGTCGGTCCGCGTTCTCGCAGATGCCTCGGCGAGGCCCCTCGGTGGCCATGCTGGATGAGCAGTCCCGCATGGCCGAACCCATCGGCGACTTGGTGAGCCAGATGTTCTATGACGGCGCGCTGCGGGTGGCCGAGGCCGCTCAGCAGTCGCCGCAGTGGCGCGCCGAGCGCGAACGGGTCTTCGGCGAGATCCCGGCCACCGAGCATGTGCATGTGCACCGGGTAGAGCGCGATGGTGGCTGGTCGGCGGAGGCCCGGGGGCCGATACGTCGCGAGTCGGCGGAGGCAATTGCGACAACGGTCGGGGCCGCCCTGCAGAGCGGGGACTGGCGGCCGGAAGAGATCATCGTGCTGACGCCGTTCCGGGCCCAGCGGGCGCTGATCCGTCACCGGCTTCAGGCGCTGGGGGTGCCGGATGCGGTGCGGGTCAGCACGGTGCACCGGGCGCAAGGCAGTGAGGCGCCGGTCGTGCTGTTCGATCCGGCCGACGGCCGTCAGCCTTTTTTGCAGACGGAAGAAGCGCAGCGACTGATCAACGTGGCGCTGAGCCGGGCGCAGGCCAAGGTGGTGCTGTTCCTGTCGGGCGGCGACCTGTCCAATCCGCTGCTGGCCCCCATCGTGCATCGCCAGCGGCTGGCGCAGGACGTCCGGGCGGTGACACCGCTGTTGACACTCGCCGCCGCGAAAGACTTTCCAGGCAATGCGGTGGGAAGACGGGTGTCTGCCGGCCGGGCCGTGGGCGAGGTCGCGGGCATCACTCCCGATGGCGCTCAGCTCTGGCTGATCAATGAACGGACCGGGCTGCGGCAGTCGATTGATGTGGCGTTCTGGCGCCAGCGCGCAAGGGAGACGACCGGAAGATGAGCGGGCGATGACCGTGCGACCAGCGGGACTGTGGCACAGTAGCCCGACGGCAAGGCGAGGGACCTGCCGCAAGGCGCGAAGGAGCGGGCATGTCGCTTCCGCGTGTTCAACGTCGACCCCTGACATCCCGGACGCTCATGGCACTGCACACCTGGCTGATCTATCTGCTGGCCGTCGTCGGCCTGTCCATCACTCCCGGCCCCAACAGCCTGCTGGTGCTGAGCCATGGTGCGCTCTACGGGCATCGCCGCGCCAGCTTCACCGTGCTGGGCGGCGCGCTGGGGTTCGTGCTGCTGATCGGGCTGTCCATGCTGGGCATCAGCGCTTTGCTGCAGACCGTGTCCGGCGCGCTGACGGCGCTCAAGGTGGTCGGCGGCGCGTATCTGTGCTGGCTAGGCTTCAAGCTCTGGCGGGCGCCGGCGATTGAGCTGACTCCCGTCCAGACCGGCGCCGGCACTGGCGTCGGCACGGGAAGCGAGACCCTCGCCCCACGCTTGACGCTGTTCCGGCAAGGCTTCCTGGCCGCGGTGTCCAACCCCAAGGTGCTGCTGTTTTACGGGGCCTTCCTGCCGCAGTTCATTGATCCGGGCCGAAGCCTGTTGCTGCAGTTTGCGATCATGGCGACCACCTTCGCAGCGGTGGAAGGCCTGGTGGAATATGGTCTGGTGCGACTGGCCTTCCGCATCCGGCCCTGGCTGCAGAAGACCGGCCGGCAGTTCAATCGCGCCTGCGGCGGCATGTTCGGCGTGCTGGGCGTGGCACTTCCCTTCACACGCTGAGAGGTGATCATGACGGAGCCCGTGGAAAGCGCTTTGCAGGGCGCGACGGACGGCGCACGCGCGATGGACGGCGCCCTGGAAGGCGGATGTGATTGCCGCCGGGTGCGATACCGGCTGCTGTCGAGGCCGCTGATCGTGCATTGCTGCCATTGCCGCTGGTGCCAACGCGAGTCCGGCGGGGCCTTCGCCATCAATGCCATGGTGGAGGCGGATCAGGTCGAGAGTCTGGGCGAGGCACCGCTGCTGGTGGACACCCCCTCGGCCAGCGGCGCCGGGCAGCAGATCGCGCGGTGTCCCCACTGCCATGTGGCGGTGTGGAGCCACTATGCCGGCTCGGGGCCGTTGACCCGCTTCGTCCGCGTCGGCACGCTGGATGAGCCCGACCGCCTGCCGCCCGACGTCCACATCTTCACCGAGACACGGCAACCCTGGTTCACGCTGCCTGCCGGTGTTCCGGCCTTCGAGGCGTATTACACGCCCAGCGAGGTCTGGTCCGAGCAGGCCAAGGCCCGGTGGCAGGTGCTGCTGCCACGCATCAAGGCGTACCGGGCCTCGCGCGTCCCGGCGGCCTGATTCAGCGCGGCGCGAACACGCTGGAGCCCGGCATCGGCACGGGCGCTGAGGGCGCGGATACCGGCGCCGGGGCGGCAGGTGGAGGAAGCGGCCAGCCCTCGTGCTGGGCCACCCGCTCAATCGCTGCTTCAAACCGCGCACGCGACTCCGCTGCCACCTGGCGCAGATAGGCGTGCAGGGCCGCATCCGCCGGACTGCGGCTTTCGCAGTTGGCGCTGTAGCTCTCGAAATGCGAGAGCTGCATCAGCAACTCCGTCACATGCCTGGGGCATTCGCAGGCCACGGTCGACGACCGGCTGGCAAAGGCGACCAGGGTGTCGTCATCCCAGCGGCGGGCGCCCGTGGTCGGCAAGGCCGCAAACGCGGACGAGCTGGCGTCGCCGGCGGCCTCCGGGTCGTCGCTCGTCTCCACCGCAAACTGCCGCAGCCACTGGCCAATGACCACATCCGGCTGTGGCTCGCGCAGCAAGGTCGTGCCGACCGCCGCCAGCGACTCGCAGACGGCGTCCGCCGCGAACACATAGAGCACCGCCATCGGAAGGCCGATCAGGTGCGGGGCCGCCGCTTCCTGCTCCGCCAGCCAGCCCGCGTGCAGATGCGGCTGGTGGATGAGCAGCGCGTCCGCATCGTCCCGCTTCATGGCCTGGCCCGCCTGCGCCATCGACTCAAAGGGCCCGATCACCTCGACCGTGCGGCCCAGCCGACGGCGCAGGGAAGGGCGCTCCAGGCGGGCAGCCAGCGCCGAGCCGATCACCGCCAGCCGCCACGGCCCGGTCGAGCCCTGCGGCCGCGCCCCGTGATCCTTGCGCGTGGCCACCGACAAGGCGCCCACATGGTTGGCGGCAACGGCCTCCAGCTGCGTCATGTCCAGCGGCGCCAGGCTGCCGATGGCATGCCCCAGTTCCGTCAGCTGCTTGATCAGCGCCAGACGCCGCACATCCTCCGCGGAGTACAGCCGTTGCCCGCCGGACGACCAGCGCGGCGGCGTCAGCGCATACCGCCGTTCCCAGACACGCAGCGTGGCCACCGGCATGCGAAGCATCCGGGCCACCGCGCCGCTGCGACGCAGCGAAACATCTTCTTCGGCACCAGCCGTCATCGGCGTGAGCGAGGGCGTAGAGTCGGACATGCTGTCTTCCTTTTGAATCGCATCATGATTCAATAATGCCCCCATTATGCAGACATGAATCGTTGTTGAGTCATAAAACCCTTAGCATTGACTCATGTTGCATCGAAAACCCGCTTCAATTGCTGTCATCGGCGCCGGAATCGCAGGCGCAGCCTGTGCACACGCGCTTCACCGGGCCGGACATGCGGTGCAGGTGTTCGACAAGGCCCGGGGCGCCGGCGGGCGCCTGGCCACCCGCCGCTTTGAATGGATCCAGGAGAACGGTAGCGAGGGACGCGCCCGGCTGGATCATGGCGCCATCGGCTTCGCCGCTCGCAGCGCTGCATTCCAGCACTTTGTCGTCGAGATGCAATCCCAAGGCTTGATCACGCCGTGGCATCCGGCGCTGGCGCCGCAGAGTCTGCCGCTGGAGCAGGACGTGCCGCTCTACGTGGTCAGCCCGGAGATGCCGCTGCTGTGCAAGCATCTGCTGGCCGGCGTGCAGACCCACTGGAGTTTTGCGCTCGACCGCCTGACCCGGGAGGACGCCGGCTGGCGTCTGCAGGCCGGTGAGCAAAGGCATCCCGATACATTTGACGCGGTGGTGCTGGCCATCCCTCCGGCTCAAGCGGCGCCGCTGCTCAACGGGCTGCGCGACGACTGGGCCCGCTTTGCATCGCTGATCCCGATGCAGCCCGGCTGGACCCTGATGGGCGTGGCGCGCGAGGATGAGGCCCAGGGATCGGAATGGACGCTCGCCCGTCCCGAGTTGGGACCGCTGGCCTGGGTCATCCGCAATGACCGGCGCCCCGGTCGCGTGGCGGATCCGGGGCATGCCCATTGGGTGGTGCATGCAAGAGCCGGCTGGAGTCGATTGAACCTGGAGCAGGACGCGGGGTGGGTCAAGCACCAGCTGTGCACCGCCCTGGAGGTGTTTCTGGGTCACGAGGTGCGGTGGGCGCATGCGGTGGTTCATCGCTGGCGTTATGCCTTGCCGCCGCTGGGGCGCACGCCTTCGCATCCATTGCCGCCGGCCCCGCAGCATTGGTGGGACCAGCGTTTGGGACTGGGCGTGTGCGGAGATCTCTTCACCGGCACCGGCATTGAGGGCGTGGAAGGCGCTTACCTGTCGGCGATGGCGCTGGTGCAGGACTTGCAGCAGCCGGTCACCGCCGATCTGGCGGCCTCCACGGACGCTCTCTGATATGACGATCACCAACCGGGGCGCCCGATTGAAGGCGGATATGGGAAGTGTCGCCACCGAAGACTTGCGGGCAGTCGTGATGCTGGCCTTACTGAAAGGCTTGGGAGCGAGCGTGGAGGAGGGGCGTCATGCGTAGACAGCATCTGCCCGATCCGCTGCTTGATGGCGTCGACACGCCGTCGGCTGACTCGACGGTGAGCTTGCCGTCCCTTTTTCCGTCCCTAATGCCAACGCTTCCGACGCTGCCTGCCGCACAGGCGCGATTGGCCGCCGTCCGTCCGGCCGCTTACGCGCGCACCCGCAATTCGATCGATGGGGCGGTGACCGGCCTGTCGCCCTACATCACCCATGGCCTGCTCACGTTGCCGCAGGTGCTGGCCGAGGTGAATGCGCGGCAGCCACTGCCGGTCGACCACAAGTTTGTCTACGAGCTCGGCTGGCGGGCGTTCTTCCGCCATGTGTGGCGTCACCGGGGCGATGAGATCCTGACGTCGCTGCATGACGGTCCTTTGCCGGACGCGGCCTACAGCCGCACGCTGCCCGACGACATTCGCCAGGCGCGCACCGGCGTGCCGGTCATCGACGAAGCGGTGAAGGCGCTGTATGCCACCGGCACGCTGCACAACCATGCCCGCATGTGGCTGGCCAGTTATGTGGTGCATCTGCGCAAGGTGCATTGGCGCGCGGGCGCCGACTGGCTCTATGGCCATCTGCTGGATGGCGACCTGGCGAGCAACCATCTGAGCTGGCAATGGGTGGCCGGTACCGGCAGCACGAAACCGTATCTGTTCAATGCAGAGAATGTGGCGCGTTATGCGCCGACGCACTGGCACAGCGCCGGCAGCGTGGTGGATAGGTCCTACGGGGCGCTGGATGCATGGGCGCGGTCTTCTTCCGAGCGTGCGGAACCGGGTGCGGTGAGGGAGTGCGGCACGCCGGTGGGCGGCGTCGAGGAGCCCCCGCTGGTCGGTGCGCTTCCCTCACTGCCGTCGACTTCGACGCTGTCCCGGGCGTCGTCTGCCGCCCCCGCCACTCCGGCGTCAGTCCCATTGGACACGTCTTTGATCGAAGGCCGGGAGGTGTGGCTGGTCCATCCCTGGAGCCTGGGTGAGCTTCCGAATGATCTGTCTCCACAGACGCTGGTGATCGGCGTTTATGTCTCCGAATTTCACGAGGCTTGGCCATGGAGTGAGGCACGCTGGCGATTCGTGGACGAGCGCATGGCCGCATTGACGCCCATCCGCTTGCAATGCGGTGCCGCTGCGCTGCAGCAGTTGCTGTCCCGGGCGGCCCGTGTGCGAGGCCAATGGGACGAGCACCTCCGGCCGTGGGCCAGCGGCTGGGCGGACTGGATGCCGCCGCCGTCGCTGTTCCCGGAGATTGCGCAGCGCTGCGACAGCTTTTCGCAATGGTGGCGACGGGCTGTGAAAGGACTGCACACCGCCGATGAATTGCTCGCCCAGAGCCCACGACCCGCGTGGTGAGACGCTCCCGGGCACGCCGCACGAGCATGGCGTCGCCTTCCATCGACACGACTCTTCCAAGGACAAGACATCATGACTTCCATCGCCCTCATCACCGGCGCTTCGGGCGGCATCGGCCGCGCACTGGCCGGTCAACTCCGCGCCCAGGGGCTGCAGGTGGCCGCAGTGAGCCGGGATCCTGAGCGACTGGCCGATGTGGAGGCGGACCTGCGCATCACCGCGGACGTCACCACGCCGGAGGGCGCTGCTTTGGCCGTGCAGGCCTGCGCGGAGGGGCTCGGGGCCGCACCCGTCATGCTGGCCCATTGCATCGGCAACACGCTGATCGCGCCCCTGCATCGCACCAAGCCGGAGGTTTATCGCGACCTCATTCGGGTCAATCTGGACAGCGCCGTCTTCATGCTGCAGGCGTGGCTGGCGGCGCTCAAGGGTGGGCCGGGCGCAGCGGTGTTTGCGAGCTCGGTGGTGGCCCGCATCGGGGTGGCCAATCATGAGGCCATTGCGGCGGCCAAGGGCGGCGTGGAGGCGCTGGTGCGCAGCGCTGCCGCCACCTATGCGGGGCAGGGGGTGCGCATCAATGCCGTGGCACCGGGCATGACCGAGACGCCCATGACGGCCGGCATTCTGAGCATGCCGGCCATGCGCGAAGGAGCAGGGCGGCAGTATCCGCTGGGCGGCGTGCAGTCGGCCGCGCAAGTCGCGCAGGTGCTGGCCTGGCTGCTGGGCGACCAGGCGAACCGCATCACGGGTCAGGTCATCCCGGTGGATGGGGGCTTCACGACCATCCGGCCGCTGGTGAAGTAAGGGAACGCCCTTAGAGGAAAGCCCCGAGCCCGGACTGCGCCGTTAACGAGAACCCCGCGCGCCGCCTGCCGACTAATCCGGACCAGGGTCTGGGTGCCCTTCTTGGAGACGGCTGTGATGCGTGTTTCGATGAGATCGGACCTGGCCGCAGGCGGGGATGCGTGCGCCGATGCGTTCGCTGAGACGAGCGCTGACGCCGGTGTGGAGGCGGGCAGGCGCGGAATCGGGGACGTGGCAGCCAAGCCTGCGCTCCATGCGCAGAAGGTCGATGAATGCCAGCGCGACGGCTTGCTCGCGGGGGTTGCGAAGTCCACTGAGGTCTTGCTGGCGGACCTGAGCGCCGGCACGGGAGCGGGACTGGCGCGTCAACGTGACACGCAACGTCTTCAGCAGGTTCTGGAAACGCATGCGCTGGAGCTGTTGGAAGAACAACTGCGCGACGCTGTGGCGGACACCGATTCGCCGCGGCGCCCCGCAGATCTTCCTTTGACCGCTGCAACCCGTCTCCAGCCCCAGCTGCTTGCCGCGGTGGCGGATATGGCGCGAGACGCCGATGTGGAGGGCTCAAGGCGGCGGCTGACGCAGGCCGTCTGCGTCGCGGGCAACCGCCTGCGGCAGTCCCTGGCCACCGCCACGGAGGCGGAACTCTCGATCTGGCGTGTTGAGATCGAGGACGAGCCGGGGGGGGAGGCTCGGTCCACAGCCGACGCAGAGATCCGGTTTGACGCGCTGGTGGAGCAGGTCAGGCAGCGTTATGGCGGAGGCGGAGTCGGCACCGGCAGCGAAGGCGTAGCCGGATCAGCTTCAGGATCGGCAACGGCAACGGCAACGGCAACGGCATCAGCGCCCGGCGGGGCCCGATTTCTGGGAAACGAGGGGCGTGCGAATCCGCGCATAAAGCCGATGCGTACGGCGGCGGCCATCGAGCCCGAGGTCGGGGCGCTGGTGGCGAGTCTCCTCCCCGGTCTGACCGATGCCCTGCGTCGCCTGGGTCTGGATCCTGCCGCCCACCAAGCGCAGAGTCAGCAAGCGCTGCGGGAGGCGGCGATCATTCTGGTCGATCACGACCTGGGCACACCGGAACAGGCGAGGGCGTTTCTGGATCAGGTGAACCGCCACGACGAGCGGCTTGCCTTGTTCACCAGCGTGCTGGCGCAGGTCGGTTATCCCGTCGGCATGGCCGCGTTCCTGTGGGGTGTTGCGCCGCCGTTGGCTCCCAGTCTGCTGGGCACGGCTGGCGGTGTGACCGGTGCGGTGGCCTTCGGAGCGCTGGCGGGGGCGATGATCGGCTGGTCCGACTCGGTCGCCGGCAGTGGTGCCTCAGCGGTTTACCGCGCCCTGGCCTATGCGGGGTCAGCGACGTCCGTGAGCCCCTTGGCCGGGAAGCTGCGGCAACCGCAGGCGCGTGAGCTGGGGGTGCGTGCGGGCCTCTCCGCATCGGCGACCTTTGCGAAAAATGCGCTGCTGCGGGCGGTGATCCCGTCCGTGGTGTACGGGCTGGCGTTCCCGGGTGGACTCAGTCGGGAGGTGCGGGATCACGTGGATTTTGCGGGGGACGCGGGCGGCGGCTTCTTCTCGGGCGGCGCCGCAGCCGTGCTGACGCGGCGGTGGCTGGACAGTCGGCCGGCGCGGGACTTCAAGCTGCTGACGCAGGAAAACCTCCCCGGGTTGATCCAACGCGCTGGGGCAGGGGACCCGTGGCGAAGAACGCTGAGCCAGTCCTTGTCCGCGTATGGACGTGGGCTGGGGACTGGCGCGCTGGCGCCGTCGACCTGGGCTGTCACCGGGCTGGTGATGACGCCGCTGGTCGCGTTGCTGATGGGCATCAATCTGGGCCTGGTGCCTCAGCTGGGTTGGTCCGATGCGCTTGGTTCGTCTGGGGGCACGGAGGGGCCGGACGATGGGTCCGGCCCGGCCACCAATACAACGATGGCGGCGGGGGCGTCCGCTGAGCTGATCTCGGTTGCGGAGCATGCGCTCAAGGCGACGGTCAGCACGCTGCTGATGGCAGTGCTGGCCGGCGGTGCCACGGGCGTTGGGAACTGGGTGGGACGACGCGCGGATGCAGATTGTCTGGCGGCGGTGTTCGGCGCGGTGCGGACGGCGGCGGAGCGATTGCGGGACGCTGTGGCGCCCGCTGAGTGCAGCGGCGACGTCGCGCTGACCGGCGTGAGGCGGCGGAGCACTGCGGATGGGGAGTGGCAGCGCTATTAATCTGCCCGGATTGCCATTCCATCGCGCCTCACTTGCATCGCGCGCTCTTTGGAATTCCGCATGCGATGGCAGTGGCAACGCCCGGGTTGGCCATGTACTCGGTATGTGCCGTGTCGGGGCGTTCGATCAGCCCGAAATATGTCGTTTGGTTCGACACCAGGACGTCAGACAGTGCTACGCCAGGAGTGGCGTACCTGGACGGCAAAAGCCGGTAGGACAGCAGATCATTGGGGTCGGTGAAAGCGATTACCGCAAGACTCGGACCTGTCGCATTGAACTTGAAGTCCGATGCTGGCTTCGACCGCAACGACAGGAACAGCTTCAATGAATCCGAGGGTAATGACGGAGGCATGGCCTTTTCTGTGACGACGACAGGCGGACCTGCAGTAATCACTTGATCTGCCAATCCCAGAATGGGCAATTGGTTGGCGTTCATGAAGATCTGGCCAAGGCGTGCGGCCGCATCCTTCGCGGCGCTGGGTTTCGGGCTCAACAGAATCGCGGACAGCGCGTCGAAAGAGATCTTGCTTCCCAAGCTGTCGCTGATGAGCACGATGCGCGAATTGGGCGGGCTGTCGCTCAGCGCCTTCTCCAGTGCAGCCACCATTGCGCCTTGAATGGTGTCGCGGCTTTTGCCTTGGTAGGCCATCGCATCGGCCAGACAGTCATTGAGCAGCTTGTCCTTGGCAGCAGCGTTGATCGTTGCGCGCTTTGGCTTGCAAGTGGCATCCGTGGCGCAGTCCGTAGGGTCGCCCGTGTTGTCATAAAGCAGCTGCTGCTTCAGACCTGCGGTCAAAGGGGACCAGACGATGCCGGTCATCCTCAATTCGCTTCCTGCGATGACGGCCTTTCCAGGCACCAGCTCGATGCTCGGCAGACCCGTTGCCATTGGGGCCAGCGACTTGGCGTCGGACTTCTGAACAGCGACGTTGGCATCCATGGCGGCCGCGAGCTGCGTCATGGCTCCGGTGGCCCAGGCTTTGTCGTGGGTGCACATGCCGTGGACGAGGATGACGTCCAATGGCTGGTCCGGACTCAACAGGTCGGCGAGGCCAATGAAGTTGGGGGAACCCTTGACAACCACGGGTGGGCTGTAGGGCGTGCTGCAGCCGGTCAGCGCGAGGCACGCCACGGCGAGAAGTGTTGGCAGTCTCATGGGGGCTCCCGGTTGTGCTGGGAGTATCCGGATGGGACTGGGTTTCATCATCCTCAGGGGTTGGGATTGGCTGGAGCTTGGGATCAGAGCGGCGGTGGGCTGGAGCGGCTGGATGTGTCGGCGAGCGGGCGGTTGGGAGGGGGAACTTTGTGGTCTGGGAAGGATCCGGTGTCCTTGGTGACGGCGTCCATGTTTACTACAAGGTGCATTATGTGACCTATAGTTGCTATTGACACAGAGCCTATCTGGTCAGCGCGGCGCTTGATGATCTTGTGCACCTGAAGTCTGCCTTCGGCGACAAAAATGCCCCCTCGCCGCCCTTCTGAACACCCTAGATCAAGTCCTCCTGGCCGAACGTCTATCGCCGCTGCTCTTGTTGAGGCTGCGCGCGGCCATGCCAAAGGAAGAACCCGAGCACTACAGCGAGGACCACTGCCTGGGCGGCAAGCCCAATGGTTGACGGATACACCCCCAGCAGCTCAAACCGAGGAGCGGTCAGCACGCTCGGCGCTATCCAGCCAGCCTCTTGCAGCGCTGCCACGCCCTTGCCCGTCAGCACCACGGCGAGCACCGCAACCAGCCAGGAACTGGCAGAGAAGAACTTGCCGATGGGCAGCCGGGCGCTGAATCGCAGCAGCAGGACGGTGATGGCCATCAGGCAGACGACGCCCGTTGCCAGCCCGGTCAGGATGGCGTGGTCGTTGCCCTGGCCCCAGAGCGCCGCGTAGAACAGGATGGTCTCGAAGACCTCGCGATACACCGCGATGAAGGCCAGCCCGAACATGAAGAACGCCGACTTGCGGTTCAGGGCCGCAGACATGCGTTCACGCAGGTAGGTCTGCCACTGGCCGGCGACGCTCTTCTGGTGCATCCAGACGCCGACGCTCACGAGCACCGCCGCGGCGAAGAGGCTCGACAGCCCTTCCGTCACTTCCCGGTTCGCGCCGCTGATGGTGACGAGATACGTCGCCGCACCCCACGTGGCCGCACCCGCCAGGAGCGCCGTCACCCACCCTGCGTGCACGTAGGCCAGGACATCCGGGCGTTCCGCCTTGCGCAGGAACGCGATCATGGCGACGACAACCAGGAGGGCTTCAAGGCCTTCGCGCAGCAGGATGGTGAGACTGCCTAGGAAGGCGGCCATTGCGTCCGCCCGTGAGTCCGCCAGTACTTGGTCGCCCAGCGCGAATAGCCGCTCCACATCCGCGGCGGCTGCTGCGACTTGGTCAACGGGAGCCTTGTCCGAGATGCGCGACCGGAAGAGGCTCATCCCCACTTCAATCTGGTTCTTCAGCGAACCGTCCTTGGCCGCGAGCGCCTGCTCGTAAGGCTCGACACCGTCCAGGTAGGACGACAGGGCCAGGTCCTGGGCCTTCTTCAGGTTGCCGGCCTTGTAAGCCGCCAGGCTGCCCTCAAGCTGCTTGCGCGCGAGCGTCAAGCCACCTATGGGTGCCTGGTTCAGCACTTCCGGGCTTGCATGCAGATAGGCCATGACCGCACTGGCCTCCTTGGCGCCAAGCGACTCGGCCAGGTCGTTCTGCGTCAGGCCCACGAAGCGGTCAAGATTGGGGATGGCGGCTTTCGCCTTCTCACCGTCTGCCCAGACCTTCTTGCCCTGCTCGACCTCGCCGCCATCGTGCGCGAAGGTGCCCAGGTACGTGGCCACTGCCCATCGGTCCTCATCCGAGAGCTGGCTGAACGCTGGCATCGCTGTACCGGCGATGCCTTGCGACACCGCCTGGTACAGCGCAAAGAGGCTGCGCTGGCTTGCGCGTTCCTTGTCGGTGAAGGCGATGGGCGTTGGGTCCAACGACCTCCCCATCGGGCCGTCGCCGTTGCCGGCGGTGCCATGGCAACTGGCGCAGTTCTGCGCGTAGACCTTTGCACCGAGCTTGACGTCGGGGACGGTCGAGGGCGCCAGCGGCACGGGGTACGCGGCGATGAGGTGCTTGGCCAGGGCCTTTGACAGCGTGCCGACTTTGCCCGCGTCGGCGCGGGCCGCGATGGCCGCCTCAAGTTCGGCCGCCTGGGCAATCAGCGCGGCCTGCTCGGTCTTGGCTTCCAGCGCTGTGATCTTGGTTCGCGCGGTTACTGCGAACTCCTTCATCTCGTCGTACTCGGACTGTGAGACCACCTTGCCGTCCTGGACAGCACCGGCGTAGTCGACGGCCAGGTAGTCGAGGATTTGCCAGACGCGCTTCACGTCGGCCTCCGACGCCTGCAACACGCCCGAGAAGAGGAGCGCGGCGATGACGACGAGCACCTTGGCGCTGCGATGGACGGACTTGGTGACACTCATTGCGGTTCTTGTGCAAAAAGATGGCCCGCACATTGCGGGCACATGTGGCGAGGGACTCAGCGTGTGCTTTTCAGCAGGCGTGGGCCATTGAAGACGACCAGCAGGCTGGCGCCCATCGCCTCCATCCGGATGATCTTAGCGGTCAAGGTCGTAAGCAATGAGATGGACGCCCCCACCCGGAGACGGCATCAAAGTGCCACAGTGGAAATGTCAGCAACCACTCGATCGGAAGGAGCGTCCACCATGGAGATTACGACGATCGGCCTTGATCTGGCCAAGAACGTGTTCCAGGTTCACGGGGTCAACGAACGCGGTAAGGCTGTGCTGCGCAAGCAGCTGAAGCGCGACCAGGTTGCTCCCTTCTTCGCGAACCTGCCGCCCTGCCTCGTCGGCATCGAG